>CP000875.1:4800000-6346587 GCA_000018565.1 Herpetosiphon aurantiacus DSM 785 | reverse complement strand
CGATGTAGGCAAAATGTAGCTTGCATGATAGCGGATAGTAGTGTTTCTTGGCAAACTCAGCACAGCGTTGCGAACCCGATGTGTATAAGCCAAGGTGTGGATATGTGGAAAACTAGCATCGGGCAATTGCCAAATACCTTATTTTGCTGATTAGAATCCGCTAAACGTATGGATTTAACGCTTGGGATAGGATGTTGATAGCTAGTGGAATGCTGTGGAAAACTCCACAAAAATGGAGACCTTGCAGTCTCCATTGATCGGATTGATTTAAGCAGCACGTTGGTCATTTTTGCTGCGCTTGGAATTATTGCGCCGCATAAGGTTGGTTGAGCCACAAACATGACACTTGGCATTGTGCGGCAATGGGCCAGAAATTTGCATTTCATGATTACATTTTTTGCAGATCAAGGCCTCGCTAGCGAAATCGCTTACATCTTCATATTGCGCGGTATTAATCATTTTCGGTTTGAACAGCTTCATTAAATGCCTCCTTCGGCATGTGGCGTTGCTGCTTTTACTATAGCCAGCCACGCTGCCGAAGGCGACCCATGAAGATGACAAATCAAGAACATTTGTGGATTTCTTAGCCCTTTCGTATAAGAATAGATTCTAGAATATGTTTGGCGACCATGACGCTTCGTTGTTAATCGAAATCTATTGGAAATCACCACCCTTCCGTCCCGCCTCAAGGCGGGAAACGCAGGGGTTTTCATCCCCTGCACCCCATATATGTATCTGCTGGAATGTTATTACGTTTCCTTACCCCGACCTTTGCGATCTTCGTCGCCTTCGCGGTCGCTGGTTGCTAATTCCTAGCTGCTGGCATCTCGTTCCGCTATCGCTTGTACCTCTAAGGCATTCAACAATAAAAAGCCCCTCTCCCACCGAACGCAGGAGAGGGGTTGGGGTGAAGGCAGCTTGTGCCTATTTCACTACATACGGCATATACACCAGCCATTCATCATCATCAACAATTGTGACGCTGATGGTAGCTGTGCCAAGCGTGAGATTGCTGGGATTGCTGATGGCAACGCTAAAGCTTTCGTTTGGCTCCTTCACCCGATCGCCGACAATTGCCACACTGACGACCTTTTGGGTTTCGCCAGCAGCAAAATTGAGCATCAAATTTTGGCCGACAAAATCACTACCAGCGCTGGCCGTGCCCGCTGTCGTGGCAAATTGTAGGCTGCTAGCCCGCCCACTCGCCGCCGAAAGCGTCACGGTAAATTGTAAGGTTGTGGTGATGCCAGAGCCTTCAACCACGCTGTTGAGACCACTCAAGCTAGCGCTTGGGGTTGGGTCGTTATCAACAATGGTGGCTGTGCCGTTTGAGCCAAGCGTTGCGCCACCTGTCGCGCTACTCAGAACGAGGGTAAAGGTCTCATCAGCCTCATCCACGAGATCGCCAAGCACAACCACGGTCACGGTTTTGCTAAGTTCACCAGGCGCAAAACTTAATGTACCAGCGGCGGGTGTAAAGTCTGTGCCACTGGCTGCCGTTCCAGCTAAAGTTGAATAGTTCACGGTTACAGCGGTAGCGCTAGGGTTGGATAGGCTGACGTTGAATACGGCGTTAACGCTGTTGGCATCGCCTTCGGTAACGTTAATGGCATCAGCATTGATCGTTGGCGCACCATCGTCGTCGATGATTGTTGCAACTGCATCAGGAGCCAACAAGCTAGCATTTTGCGGATTGCTCAGCGTCACGGTGAAGGTTTCGTTGCTTTCATCGATCAGATCACCATTGACATTGACAATAAATCTTTGGGTTAGCTGGCCTGCCGGAATCGTCAAGGTGCCGCTGATCGTGGTGTAATCGCTGCCGCCAAGCGCTGTATTGTCGTGGGTCGCATACTGGACACTAATTGCTTGGCCGCTGATTGCCGAGAGCATCAAGCTAACCGTCAATGGTCGCGTGCCACTATTGCCTTCTTGCATAGGCGGCGCAACAAAGTTGATTATTGGAGCAGCATCATCGTCGAGAATAACCACCGTACCAGCACTCCCAACCGTTGCATTGACTGGGTTGCTCAATTCAAGCGTGAACGACTCATCGCTTTCATCAACCATATCGCCTTGGATAAACACATCGACGGTTTTACTAGTTTCACCAGCGGCAAAGCTTAATGGACCACTGCTGATCGCAAAATCGCTGCCAGCACTCGCCGAGCCTCCCACAGTCAGATAATCAACCGTGATTGCGCTACTGCTAGGGTTACTCAAACTGATATTGAGCGTGACGGTTACGCTGCCGCTATTGCCTTCGGTTACTTCGCCATTGGCCACATTGAGCACAGGCGTTGCATCGTCGTCGAGAATCGTGGCAACTGCTTCATCATTGCTAATTGTGGTGTTGACGGCATTGCTCAAGGCCACGTTGATCGTTTCGTCTGGCTCGTCGATCAAATCGCCAACCACGGCAATTGCAATTGTTTTGCTGGTTTCGCCTGGAGCAAAATTGAGTGTGCCAGTGATCGTAGTGTAATCGCTGGATTCGTTGGCAGTGCCATCAGTTGTGATAAATTCAACACTAATTGGCAAATAGCTGGCATTCGAGAGCGTGACTGGCACATTGACTTGGCCTGGTGCGCCGCTGCCTTCATTCGCACTTGCTTCATTCACGCTGATGCTTGGAGCAGTGTCGTCGTTGGTAATTGTGCCAATGCCTTGGCCATCGCCGATTGCCGCGTTGGTGGCACTCAACAAATTGATAAAGAAGCGTTCGTTGAGTTCAAATTGCGTATCGCCGTGAACGTCAATCGTCACCGGAATACTCAAGGTATTGGCTGGAATGGTGGCGGTTGTGCTTGCTGCAGTGTAATCATTGGGCGCAATCGCTGTATCGTCAGCCGTTACATAATCGACGACAACTGGATTAGGACTAACTGCCGATAAGCTCAGGGTAAAGTTGAATTGGGTAATGCCGCTGTTGCCTTCGGTTAATGTTACATCGTTGACGCTCACGCTGGGCAAGTTGCCTACCGATGAACAGCGTGAGAATTCCGAGGTGTTACCGCTGCCATCGACGGCGGTTGCGGTTACCCGTTGGCCCAGTGCCACAGTCGTGGTCAAATTGGCGGTGTAAGAAATTGCTCCGGTTGGGCCTGTGTTGATTGCAAACGAGCCAATGTAGCTTTGACCTTCGCCAAAGTTGCTTGGATCGCACGCGCCTTGGCTATAGAAATCGAGGGTCAAGGCCGTATTGGTTGCGCCAATATACGAGCCAATAATTTGGGTTAAGCCCCCACCCGAGCTGGTCGATTCAACAATTGGATAGTTGAGCAGATTGTTTGGCCCAGTATCGCTATCGTTGGCATCATTGGCAGTTACGCCATCGCCGTTAGCATTATTGTCGGGGCCAAGATCGATGCCCAAGCGATTGTTGCTGAAAATGCTATTGCGCTGAATCCGTTGGGTCGTGGCAACCGCTGCGCCTTGGGTAATCAGCACCCCATTTTTGGCATTGAAGGCAATCACGTTGCCAGCACCTTGAGCCGAGCCGCCGATGGTTGTGTTCGTGCCAGCCGCGACCCGCACGCCATTGAATTGGTTGGCGACCCCAGTTGGGCTAGCTGGCGGAATAAAGGCGTTCGTGCCGATGTAATTGCCTTGAATCACATTGCCCGACGAGCTTGAGGTGAAAATATTAATCCCATTATTGCCATTGCCTGAAATCACGTTGCGCTCGCCGATGGTTGTACCACCAATTTGCGTGTTACGTGCACCGTCGAGCTTGATGCCATCGCTGACATTGCCTAAGGCTCCGTTGCCATTCAGGGTTGTGCCAATGTAATTGCCCTTGATGATATTACCAATCGCCGAGCCGCCGCCAATCACAATCCCGTTGCTATTGGCTGAAATCAAGTTGCGTTCGGCAGTGGTCGTACCGCCGATCGTGTTACCACCAACATTGAAAATATAGACCCCAGCCGAGCTATTGCCCAAGGCTGAGCCACCACCGTTGTTGGTACCGATGTAGTTGCCCGAAATTTTGTTGTTGGTAGCGCCAGCTTCGATAATTGCCACGCCATCGCTGTTGTTGCCCGAAATGACGTTGCGCTCAGCCGTCGTGCCACCAACCAAGGTATTGGCGGTGCGGTCGATAAAGACCCCGCGCTGGGTATTGCCCACATCGAGGGTTGCCCCAATGTTCGTACCAATAAAGTTACCTTGAATGCGGTTACCCAACGGTGCAGCTGTCACATTGACCAACACACCATGTTCGAAGTTACCCGAAATGACGTTGCCCAATGTGCCAAATGTGCCACCAATTTGATTATTATCGCTGGCGATGCGCACGCCGCTTTTGCTATTGCCAAGCGCTGCGTTGCTACTCAGCATCGTACCAATATAGTTATTTTGGATGGTGTTTGCATTCGCGCCAGCCACCAGCGTGATGCCATCGCCATCGTTGCCCGAAATCAAGTTGCGCACATTCGAACCGCCGCTGCCGCCAATTAAGTTGTTGGCAGATTCGACTCGCACTCCCGATAAGCTATTGCCAGCATCGACCGTACCTGAAGCATCGCTGCCGATGAAATTACATTCGAGCGTATTGCCGCCGAGGGTTGCCAAACGCACGCCGTTGCCAGCAAAACGATTGATCACCAACCCACGAATCAGGCTACTGCCGCCTGTTACGTCCAAGCCATTGGCACTTGCTCCTGCCAACGAACCATTTAATTCGATCAATGGGGCATTACAGGCAGCGCCCGCTTGGCTCAAACCATCGAGAATCACCGGAGCACTAATCGCTGGCAAGGCCGTCGTTGGCGAGATGGTGCGCACACCGCTGCCAAGCAAATTAAAGCGAATTGTATCGGTTTGCGGGGTTGAATTGGCTAAAGTGATCGCTTCACGCAGCGAACAATCGAACGTTGTACAAGCTCCATCATTAGTATCCAAATTGGTGCTAACCAAAATTGGCGATGTTTGGATGCTGTTGGTTGCTTCAAATGCGCCAATATCCAAACGGCCTTCGCGCACTCGCACAAAGCCAGGCCCACGCTGATCGGTCGTTGGGGCTGCAATAGGCGCAGGATCGCCAGTGTTGTAGGCAGGGCTATTTTGCAGCAATGCTGCTGTTGGCGTACCACCACCATTATTCAGCACATCGCCTAACACTGGATCTTGGCCAGTGATGTTGGTGGCAGTTGTGCCGCCAAAGACCGCGCCACTTGGCACTGTTTCGATCAAATTGTAGCCATTTGAAGTAATTGTTTGACCAGTGCCAACCCCAAGATCAGCGCTGGTAAGGGTGGTATTGGCAGCGCGTTGAGTATTATTGGCAACAATCGTGTTATACAAACTGAGGCGTAAAGCCGGCTGGCCGGCGGTAGTAACCCCATTGATTACTCCACCAACCGCCGAACCACTGCTATTCGAGGCAGCGTTGTAGGCGATCGTGCTGTAGTAAACATCGATCATACCATTATTATCGTTGTAGATTGCTGCCCCAGCCTTGCCACGGTTATAAGCAATCGTGGTATTGGTGATCGCCGTGGTTAGGTTAGCCGCAGGATTTTGAATATTAACGTGGTGAATGCCTGCGCCCAATCCCAATGCACCACTACCTGTCACCCCACCCGAAGTGCTGGTGACGGTATTGCTCAACACAGCGCTATTGACGATAGTGGTGATACTGCCGCTGGTGCTAAATCCACCGCCATTATTTGGCGCAGTATTGCCGCGAATCACACTATTGTAGACCCTGAGCACACCGGCGATCCCGCTGGTACGTTGGTTGCGCAAGCCCCCGCCGTTACCACTGGTGCCAGCAGTGCTCGAAAGTACAGCAGTGTTGCTGATAACAACCGTGCCACCTTGGTTAAGCACCGCACCGCCGTTGGTAATGCCCGAGTTGGGCGCTTTACCACGTTGCAACGTCAAGTTGTAAATTAAGAGATTGGCTGACGTGACATTAACATTGAAAATCCGTGAGGCGTTGTTGCCATCGATTTTCAGGCCAGGCGCGGCGGCTCCATCGATCACCACCAAGCGTCCAACGGTCAATTCGCCAGCAGTTAACGTGATTGTTTGGCCCGCCAAACTTGGGTCGAATAGGATTGGCGAACATGCTGCATTCGCCAAGGCTGCCCGCAACGAGTCAACTGGCGGCGAAACAGCATCGTTGGTGTTGGTAACCGTACAAGCAGCGCTTGGAGCACTCGCAGAACTGGCTTCAGGAAGCTGTGGTGCTGCAATGCGTGCGGCTGTTGGTTGAAGCGGAACAACAAATAATGCCAACAATAGTGCCAAATTAAGCACCAATGCACGACGACGAACCTGCATGCGCAAGGCTCGCCCTTGATCAGGGGATTGGAGCATACAAACCTCTTGCTAGACTCTCAAAGAGCAACCCTGCACTGAGCGTCATTACTCTTGAGGCCAAATGAAGGTGGAGCAGATCAGCGCAACTTCAGCGTAGTTTGTTTGCCATGACTAATATATGCCGCAGGTTAGTACGAAGAGTAGCAGTAACAAATGACTAGGGTACTACGGAAGTGCATAGCGATTATATTCTAAGGCTATATCAATTGCTAGGGAAAATTTTATTAAAATGAGAGCGAGGATTCAGGGGCTAGGGGTTTGGCGGTTGGAATTTAACGCAGAGGTGTAATGATGACTATGGGCTATAGGAACATTTTTTGGAATTTCAAACGATCTCATAGCCTATAGCTGTCATGGTAGGTTGTTAACCATGATTTGGGTGGGAGTACCGCCGATTGACATTCCCTCACCCCCTTAGCCCCCCTCTCCCGCAGAGCGAGGAGAGGGGGAACCATCAAAACAAACGCCCCTCGCCCGCCGCCGTGGGAGAGGGGTCGGGGGTGAGGGAATGAACCATTACATATAGCCTATAGCCAAACCCCACTCTGCGCCTTTGCGTTAAATTTCCCTTGATTATTTGTTAGCGCTACTTTTGCCTTTTGATTTCGGCCTTTTGACTTTACTTAAAATCCACGGCGGCGGGTTTTGAGCACGGCAATTTTGGTCGAATGATTAAACGGTGAGGGATTGGTGATTGGTTTGCTAAGCCGCGTTGTTGGGTAGCCCGTAAAATCTTCAGCGATATCAATATATTGTTCAACCTCAACGTAGCCATCGGCACAAATTTTTTCAAGCAAGGCGAGATATTCTTCGCCGCTCAAGAATAGGGCATTGTTGATTGCGATAATTGTGCCGTTGTGCTCCATCAAAGGCCGCACTCGATTGAGCACCTTAGTGTAGTTTTGGGTCAAATCGACCACCCCATGGTCGGTGGCAGCAAACATCGGCGGGTCAACAATCACACAATCGAACAACTCGTCTTTGCGTTTGAATTTATTCATGTGCAGCCAAAAATCGTCAGTTTGAAAATCGGGTTTATGAATTGGAAAGCCATTCAGGGTGTGCGAGGTTTTGGCCACATTCAAAAAGCGCCGATTACGGTCGGTTTGTACTACCCGTTTGGCTCCCGCCGCCACCGCCGCCACGCCTAAGCTTCCCGTATAGGCAAAGGTGTTGAGCACCGTTTTATCGGCCAAATTAGCCAAAATCCACTGGCGCAAGTTGCGGGTATCCAAATACAAGCTGGCATCGCGGTTCATAGTCAGATCAAGCGCGTACCAAACTCCATGCTCACGGATGCGCGTCGCCAAACTTGTGCCATAGCGCAAAACCCCATTTTGAGCTGTTTCATCATCGCTATGGCGGGTTTTGACTAAAATTGCTTCGAGCCATGGCAAGCGAGTTGGCAACCAGGCCAGCACTTGCTCAACCAAGGCCTCGCCTGCTTGGGGCGGGTCGGCATAGTTATGCACCACCGCTGTGGTCGCATACAGGTCGATCACAAGTTGCGGCTCGCCCTCAAGAAACCCATTGAACAAGCGCAAGCCTGCCTGATGGCGTTCGTCAAACAAGCTTTCACGAGCAACAATTGCCCATTCTATTCGATCAGTCAAAGTCACGACTGGCATAATTCATCCTTAATTGCTGTCAACAGATCGTTGGCGTTATGCTATTTTAACCGAAATACAATTAAGGATCGAATTGGCTCAAGCCTTGTTAAATTAAAATAGCGCAGTGGATTAACACCGCGCCATTGATCAACGGATTATAGGCTAATTGCCAAAGAGCAATTGGAATGGCAGCGTGATCAAGTAGCAGATAAATGGTACGCCAAAAATCACCAAGGCGATAATAATCGGCGTGCCTGCTCGCTTGCCCGTAGAATCAGGAATCAAGGCCCAGCCAATCAAATAGGCTAAAATCCCTGAGCCGACAAATAAGCCAAAAAACACCAGAGCAATCCGCACAATCAGCGGATCAATCCCGAAATAGCGGGCGATCCCAGCACAAACGCCAGCAAGAACCCGGCCTTCATTTGGTCGAACAAGTTGACGTGATTGATACGACATTTGTAGCTCCTAACACACGAGAACGTTTTAATTTTATACTATTGCCGCGCTTATGGCGAATGACGTGGCTGTAAGACGTAATGACCCTAGCAAAAGTTTCAGATGCCTAGACAAAGGAGTCAGCCTGTGGCAACACCTGCCAAACGCTCATTGCGTGATCGTCCACCCCTTCAGCGTTGGTTTATTCTGTTTTTGCGCTTCTTGTTAATTGTTGTGCTCTTGCTGCTGTTGGCCAGCGGCGGCGGCTATCTCTATTTGCGCCGCTCGTTGCCAACCACTGCAGGAACCCTGACCCTCGCTGGCCTCGCGGCTCCCGTCGATGTGTTGCGCGATCAATATGGCGTGCCGCATATCTACGCCCAAAGCGAAACCGATGCCCTGATGGCCTTGGGCTATGTTCATGCTCAAGATCGGCTGTGGCAAATGGAGTTTCAACGCCGCATCGCCCGTGGTACGCTCTCCGAAGCTTTGGGCGAAACCACGGTCGAAACCGACCGCTTTTTGCGCACGCTTGGGGTTTATCGCGCTGCTGAAAGTGCTTACGTAGCGCTCGATCCGGCTGCTAAAACGATTGTTGATGCCTATGTTAGTGGTATCAACGCTTTTCTGGCTGAGCACAGCGGCGGCGAACTTTCGCCTGAGTTCACTTTAGTTGGGGTCGAGCCGGAGCCATGGGTCGGCGCTGATGTGCTGGGCTGGGCCAAAATGATGTCGTGGGATTTGGGCGGTAATTATTCGACCGAATTGCTGACCATGGAATTGGTTGCCAAATTGGGCAGCGAAAAAACCAAAGATCTTGTGCCCCACTATCCGAGCGATGGCCCGCTGATTGTGCCAAATCCCAGCGGTGGTAGCCAAGCTGAGCAATTGTTGGCATTAAGTCGGCGAGTTGAGCAAGGCCTAGGCATCGGTGGTGGCAATATTGCTGGTGTTGGCTCGAACAATTGGGTGATCGGCCCGAGCAAATCAGCCACAGGCAAACCCTTATTGGCCGACGACCCGCACTTGAGCTTTCGCACGCCCTCAATTTGGTATATGGCCGAGGTCGAAGGTGGCGATCTGCACTCGGTTGGTGCGACGATTCCCGGGTTGCCTGGGGTGATTGTTGGCCACAACCAACGGATTGCGTGGGGCGTGACCAATACTGGCCCTGACGTTCAAGATTTGTATCGCGAAACCCTCGACCCAACTGGCACTCAAGCCATGTTCAAGGGCAGTTACGAACCACTGACGATTATTAGCGATACGATTCGGGTCAAAGATAAAGGCAATCTGCCGCTGACGATTCGGGTTAGTCGCCATGGGCCATTGATTTCTGATGCGCTGAATGCCAATAACGCCGACGACCCCGATGCGCCGCAACGTGAAGCCTTGGCCTTTCGCTGGACAGCGCTCGACCAAACTGATAACACCATCAATGCCTATTTGGCGATTAACAAAGCCCAAAATTGGCAAGAATTTCAGGCTGGTTTAGAAAGTTATGTTGCGCCAGTTCAGAATTTTGTCTTTGCTGATGTTGATGGCAATATTGGCTATATGGCACCTGGCCATATTCCAATTCGTGCCAATGGTGATGGCACAATGCCGGCTGATGGGGCTTCGGGCGACTACGAATGGACGGGCTTTATTCCATTTGAGCAATTGCCCCAAAGCTATAACCCGCCTCAAGGCTATATTGCGACGGCGAATAATAAAGTTGTGGCCGATAGTTACCCGTATTTTCTCAGCCACGAGTGGGCCACACCATTTCGCGCCCAACGCATTACCAAGTTGATTGAGGCCAAACCAACGTTAACTATGGACGATATGGCCGCGATTCAGGCCGATGTGCATTCGACCTATGCCGAGGAATTATTGCCAGTTCTGCTAAATTTGGTGCAACCAACCAGCGATCAACAGCGCCAAGCCATCGCCATGCTGCAAAATTGGAACTACAGCACCGCAGGCGATCAACCAGCCGCCAGCATTTTCGAAGCTTGGACCTATTATTTGACCGTGCCGATGGTTGGCGACGAATTGGGCGAACGTTTGCTTGAAACCTATGGTCAGCGCCGCCAACTGATCGATTTGGCGATTCCAGCGATGTTGCAAGACCCCAACAACTCTTGGTGTGACGACGTTACCACGACTAGCAGCACTGAAAACTGCAATGCAATTGTGACCCAAGCGCTTGATGTGGCACTCAAAGATTTAAGCTTCCGCATGCAAGATAAACCGATGGAGCAATGGCGTTGGGGCACAATTCACCTTGCCTTGTTCCCGCATAACCCGCTTGATGCGATTGGGCCGTTGCGGGGCTTTTTCAGCAAAGCAATTGAAAGTGCTGGCGATGGTAGCACGGTTAATGTTGGCCATGTTGCCGATGGCGAGCCATTTGATCAAGATCGTGGGCCAATTTATCGGCATATTGTTGATTTAGGCGATTTTGCCAATAGCCGCATGATCAATGCACCTGGCCAAGCAGGCCATTTTCTATCGCCGCACTACGATGATCTGCTCGAACGCTGGCAAAAAGTCGAATACATTCCTATGACCTATGGCCGCGCCGCAGTCAGCGCTGGCGAGGTGGAGATGTTACAATTACAACCCTAGGACATAAAGGAAGGTTTTCGCATGCCCTCACCCCAGCCCCTCTCCCACTGCGGCGGGCGAGGGGAGTTACACCCTTCATGCTACGGTGGTTCCCCCTTGTTTAATCGGCGGGAATGGGGCTAGGGGTTACTTTCAAGGATAGGTTTTCGCTGTGAACCACGGCAATGTTGGTTCATCAATGAATGCATAATTGCCTCTGATTGTCCTTGAGGGGGTGCAGAGGGATTAAAGCCCCCTGCGTCTCCCGCCTTGAGGCGGGACGGAAGGGTGGTAATCCGCAATGATGGTTAAAACCTACCCTTATAAGGCTAAAGGATGAGGGCATGTTGGAACTAGGTATTAACTCAATAAGCCAGTACACATAATGTACAGGCTACTGGTAGTTGTTGCCAGTAGCCAGCAAATTCATGGAAGGTATGGATGAGACGAGTTTTTTGTTGGTTAGGATGTTTATTAATTGGATTAAGCTTCGTGCCGAGCCATACCAGCACGGTTGCGGCCACGTATCAAGTGCAAGCCGAGTTTCAACAATTTTGGCAGGCGAACGGCGGCGCAGCAATCTTTGGTCAACCAATAAGCGAAGCGCTGTGGTTCGATAGTCAGTTGGTACAATATTTCGAAAACCAACGCTTGCACTTGGTCAACAATCAAGTTGTGCCCGCCAAGCTTGGGCTAGAGCTATTTCAGGCCAGCCGCCGAACCTGGCAAAACCAACGCCAACATCTGCCAACTAGCCAGTGTTTGCGGGTTGAAACAACCGAACGCTCAATCTGCGAGCCGTTTCGTCGCTACTGGCAAGCCAATGGCGAGGCCAGTCGTTTGGGCAACCCCATCACTGAAACGGTCAGCGAGACTAATCCATTAACTGGTCAGCAACAAATTATGCAATATTTTGAGCAGCAATTGCTGATCAGCACCAACCAACAAATTATGCTCAGCCCACTTGGACGGTGGCAGGCCGATTGGCTGCTGAATGGCACACGCCAAGCCAGCCCAATTCGTGCCAATTTAACTGGCCCAAGCCAACCACTCAAGCCACTCGACCAATTTGAAATTCAAATTGATGCTGGCAACTATAACGGCGCAGCCAACCTACGCATCTTTGATAGTGCTGGCCAACTTGAAACCAGCCAAACCCTAAACCTCACAGGCCAAAGCCAAACCCTCGCATTCCAAGCCCAAGGCGCGTTAGGCCAGCATTACGCCGTCTTATTGATCGATGGCAAGGTGGCGGCGATCAACAGCAGCATCTATCAACTTGAGGCGACCACCAGCCTTCAAACTGGAGTTGCGGCCTACGATACGCTGCCCAACAAAGTGCGTAGCTTTTTGCGCAACGACCTATCGATCTATCAATATCAAGGCTACACGATTCGCGGCTATCGTTCGCCCGATAGCTACCTGATTTGGCTGCGTGATCATGTTCATCAAGGCTTGGGCTATCGCTATTTTGAGCAAGATATGACCAGCACGCTAGATTATTTTCGGCGTGAGCAAAAGCCCAATGGAGCCTTCGACGACTATTTTGCAATGCTTGGCGGCGCACCAGTCCAAGGCCGTACCGCTGTCGAGGCTGATTTAGAATATTTATTTGTGCAGGGCGTGCATCAAGCCTGGCAAGCCACTGGCGATACTAGTTGGATGCTTGAGCAAAAACCTGCCATGCTACGCGGCATCAACTATAGCCTGAGCGATCCACAGCGCTGGAATCCCACCCTGCGTCTAATTCGCCGCCCCTATACGATTGACACATGGGATTTTGAATATGGTGGGCCGACGATTGCCCCTGATGGCAAAACCTCGCCACGCCATTGGATCGACGAAAAAACCCGCTTTGGAATTATGCACGGCGATAATACGGGCATGGCTCATGGCTTGTATTTGCTGAGCAAACTTGAACTAACTCAAGCAAATTTTGAGCAAGCTACTCAATGGCTGGTTCGTTCGCAACAACTAACCAAGCAGCTGAATCAGGTTGCGTGGAACGGCAAATTCTACACCCACAATGTTTTAGAGCAGCCTTTCGATATTCCTGAACTCGATGAGGCTCGCCAACTGTCGCTCTCCAACTCGTATGCGCTCAATCGCTATGGCATGGAAGCCAGCAAGGCCTTGGCAATCATCGACGAATATTATCAGCGGCGGGTGGCTGATTCTAGCAGTCTTTCCTCAGAATGGTTCAGCATCGACCCGCCATTTCCTGCCGAGAGTTTTGGCACATTGCCAGGCTGGGGCAACGTGCCTGGCGAATATGTTAATGGTGGGCGGATGCCGCTAGTTGGCGGCGAATTAGCTCGTGGCGCATTTCGTTGGGGCCAGCCAGCCTATGGCTTTGATATTCTGCGCCGCTATGCCCAAATGATTGAAGCCCAAGGCGGCAGCTATTTGTGGTATTACCCGGTCGGCAACCCTGGTATCTCTGGCCCCGACACCCTCGCCACCGACGGCTGGGGCAGCACGGCAATGCTGGCAGCGCTAATCGAAGGCGCAGCCGGGGTGACCGATCAAAGTGCGTTGTATCAGCATGCAGTGCTCAGCCCACGTTGGATTGTTGAGCCAGATGTGCAACAAGCCCAGGTCACCACCCGCTATGCTGCTTCGCAAGGCTATATGAGCTATCGCTGGCAACGCCAAGCTCGTGGTTTTCAGCTTGATTTTACCGGCAGCGCTGAACAAGTCACATTGCAATTATTGCTACCCAACGATGCTCCACAACACGTTAATTTAACGATCAATGGGTTACCATCATTCGGCCATGAACGCACAATCGGCCAAAGTCGCTACCTTGAACTGCGGCTAAACAAGGCCACTGGTTCGATTATGGTCAATTGGTAGCACGAAAAACCGCCTTAATCGGCTGATGATCAAGGCGGTTTTTAAGCTTATTGATTATTGAGGAATTGATTGTTTGAGGGTTTGCAATTGCTCAAACAATTTCGCTAAAATTTCGGGATACGCTGCACCATCAATCGTCGCGATCGATTTGTTGCCCGTAGTCAGGGTATAGCTAAACATATCGCAGCAACTACCCAAATCGCCGTAGCTTGGGGCAAGGCTCGCAAAGGCTGGATCATTCAAAATTGTTTGGAGTGCGGTCAATTGTTCGGGTGTGGCAGCGCCAACCCGCAAGGTACTTGCAGCGCTCACACTGGCTAATTCTAGTTTGCCATCACTCCAAATCGTCAGGGTCTCGTTAATTCCAGCAATTCCACCAGTTTGGGCGAAGGTCAGCAGCACTTCAGGGTTGGCTGCACTGGTTGCAGTTGGCGCAGTTGTGGCGGTAGCTGGTACGCTGGTTGGGGTTGCTCCACCACAGCTTGCTAAAACCAACAACAGCAATCCAAGCCATAATCGTTTCATTCAGTCGTTCCTCGAACAAACGTCTCATACCGGGCAATTTTATATTGGCTGGGGCTAAACAATACGCTGCCTTCAAAGCGGGCGGTAGCATCGGGCGAAAGCGTACTATTGCCCGGCGTGATTGTATCGACCCCAATAATTTCATCTTTTTCGTTGTAGGTTACTAGATAGATAAGAATTGTTCGCGTGCGTTTTCCGCCTGTGTTGGTAATCTTGCCAGTCACCTCGTAGAAAATCCCATCAGGGCTAATCTCTAATTCATCAATTTTCAAATCAGGGTATTCAAAAGCACTGCCCAAAGCATTATTTAAACCAAATACTTCATATTCAATCGTTTGATATTCGGGTGCTTCGCTGAGCACCAAAATCCATGGGGCACGCTCGCCTGGATTGACCACTGCGATTACCCCATAGCCAGTCTCAAAATCAACTTCTTTCCCATCCACCAAAAATGTTGCTTCAATTTTGATCGCACTTTTGGGCGTATCGGTGTTATTGGTCACCATGCCATACATCAATAAGGTTGTGCCAGCCTTGCGTGAACCAATATTTGAAAGCGTAAATTCAGCTTCAGCATTCGGATCGGCGGCCTGCGGAGTTTTCGCAGGTGGTTCAGCCGCCACAACCTCTGGTGTTGGAGTTTTTCTATTAGCAACTGCGGTGGCAGCGCTACCGATTGTTGGGCGTGGGCGTTGAGTTGCCAGATCAGGAATTTGCACAAAAATATCGGGATCTTTGGGCGGTAGTTTTTCATCAAAAGCAGCATTGATTGTATAAACGCCCAAGCCACCAATGATCACGATCGAGAGTAGGGCTAACCAAAACCATGGCGAAATGCCGCGCCGTGGTGGCTGACCAATCAGCACTGGATTCGGTTGGGGCATTGAGCCATACTGCGGTTGGGTTGGCCCTAAATTGCCAGTGTTTGGCATTCCGCCATATTGGGGCTGGCTAGGATGGCCGCCATATTGCGGCTGGCTCGGCTGGGCTGCACCATAACTTTGCTGGCTTGGGAAAGCAGCATAATTAGCAGGCATAGGCTGCTGTGGACGCACAACCGTTGGCCCTGAATAATTTTCATAGCCAACTGGAGTTGCCGCATTATTCATAATCGAGCGCAGTACACGGGCAATCTCGCCCATGCTTTGCGGGCGATTTTGCGGCGCTTTAGCCATCATCGCCATAATTAAGCCATCAAGCGCTGGCGGCAACAAGGCTCCAGTGGTGCTGGGGGCTGGCGGCTGCGTATAAACATGGCCAAACATAATTTGGGCCGTATCGCCCTCAAATGGCAAGCGTCCAGTTATCATTTGAAACAGCAGCACGCCTAAAGCGTAAATATCGGTGCGGGCATCAAGCGGTTGCGCTTGAATTTGCTCAGGAGCCATATACGAAAGCGTGCCAATAATCATGCCGCTTTGGGTTAATTGATGTTCTTTCGATTCGCTATCGGCCAAACGCGCCAAACCCAAATCGACCAATACAGCACTGCCATTGGGGCGAATCAAGACATTGGCTGGTTTGATATCGCGGTGCAAAATCCCTTGACTATGGGCATATTCCAAGGCATCGGCCAATTCGGCCGTAATTTTCAGCACTTTTTCCAAAGGCATGCGGCCTTGGCGCAACTCATCGCTGAGGCTTGGACCTTCGATCATTTCCATCACAATAAAGGGCATGCCTTTATCTTCATCAACATCAAATACCCGCACAATATTGGAGTGCGATAGCTGCACTGCCACCTGGGCCTCGCGCAAAAAGCGCTGGCGAGCATCTTTAGTAGCATTGCCTAAAATGATTTTAATTGCCACAGAACGCCCAAGTTGTGGATGGATCGAGCGATACACAGCGCCCATACCACCAGCCCCCAAGGGTTGGCCCAGCGTATATTTGCCTAAGGTTGTGTTGGTTAAATCTGTCATGATCGCCTCTTGTTGCATGCACCACGCCGATCCATCTTAGCACACCATAGCAAGATTGTATGTACAAACGATGAATGTTGCTTAAACGTTCCTTCATAATTGACGTTTGGATGCACGGTTGTGTTTCCGTTAAAAAGCAAATGCCCGCTACGCACTCAGCGAGCAGGCATTTGACCCATTGGATCGCTCCTGTTATTGAGCCGCAATCCGAATGGTAGCTTGTTCAAGCACCCCGTACAACCAGGTTGGTACAATCCCCAAACCAAAGATCAACAGGGTGATGGCGGTCATTACGATGCCAGGCCCAAAGCCAACCTTGATTGGTTCGTCGGTTTCCGCAGGCGCAAAATAGACAGCCTTGAGGAAGCGCAGGTAGTAATACAAGCTGATTACGGTATTGCTGACTGCGAAGATCACCAGCCACTTTGCGCCTTCTTGCCAAGCAGCAATAAAGACATAGAACTTCACAAAGAAGCCTGAGAGTGGTGGAATCCCCGCCAACGACAAGATTGCAACCGTTAAGAGCAACGCCAAGCCAGGCGCACGACGGCCCAAGCCATTCAAGTTGCTAAAGTCGGTCCCACCCACTGCATCTTCGACCAAAGCCAAGATACCGAAGGCGCTCAAGTTGGTGACGGTATAGGCAATCAAATACATCAAGAGCGAGATGCCGCTATCGCGTTGGGTGCCAACCAAGCCTAACATCAAGAAGCCTGCTTGGGCGATTGATGAATAGGCCAACATGCGCTTGGCATTGGTTTGGGGCAAAGCCGCCAAGTTGCCAACCAGCATGGTCAAGGCTGCCAAAATCGCGATCAGGCTTGTCCAGCCACCAAAACTGGTGCTGGTGCCAATTGCTGCCGTACCAAGAATGCTGGGTGCGCCGAAGCCGGTCACCAACACCCGATACAGCAAGAAGAAGCCAGCGGTTTTTGAGGCGGTCGAGATAAAGGCCGTCATCGAGGTTGGCGCACCTTGGTACACGTCTGGCGACCAAGCGTGGAACGGCACAATCGCAACTTTGTAGGCCATCCCCGCGAGGATGAACAACAGCGCTAAGATTGCAACACCTTGGCTTGGGCCTTCGGGGTTAGCAAAAGCCAACTCAACCGCCGTTGCCACTGAGCGCAAGCTGGTTGGAGTTGTGGTCATGGTCTGACCATTCATCAAAGTCAAGCCCAAGAGCAAGCTCATACCAAACAGCAAGATTGCCGATGAAAGTGCCCCGAAAATGTAGTATTTGGCCCCAGCTTCGGTGCTGACCGGGTTGCGGCGGAAGTAGCCAGCCAACACATACAGCGGAATACTGGTCAATTCAATGCCCAAGTAAATCATAATCAATTCGCCGCCAGCGGTCATGAAAATCATGCCAAGGGTAGCAAATAAGATCAGGGCATAGAATTCGGCTGGATTATTCGAAGGCTTGGCTTTGCTAGTCAAAATCACCGTCACAAAGGCTGCGCCGATAAACACCAAGCGCCCAATGTGGGTCAGTGGATCAACCACAAATGCCCCGCCCAGAATACTGCCATCAAGGCCGCTGCTGCGCAGATTTTGGAAAATACTGAAGTCGTAGAACTTCCAATCGCCAAACTGCATCCAGCTGAAGAAACCACCTTGGATCAACACCATCACAAATGCCAAACCCAAGCCCATCAAGGTCATGCTGATGGCTTCTTCGGTACGATCGTTTAATGCTTCCTTGCCCTTCGACCAACGCGTCAGGACATCGCCAAGCAGCACCATGGCCGCAATCGCCAGTAGCAAAAACTCAGGGATGAGCCGCGTAAAATCAGCTATTTGAAAATTCACGTCATTCCTCCCTAACGTCCTGCTAGATCAATCATGCGCTGGGCAATGGGCTGGACACCGGTCGCAATGTAGTCCATGATGATGCTGGGGAATAAACCAACCCCAATCACCACAATCGCCAAGACTGTGCCTGAGAATTTTTCTTGCCAAGTCAGCGGTGGCAAATCATGGTAGTGCGGGTCTTTGACCTCGCCCATAAACGCCATATAGCCAACCCGCAAAACATAGGCCGCAGTAATTGGAATCGACAAAGCTGCGACTGCCGCCACCAAGGGATATTGGTTCATCACGCCAGTGAAGATCGTGAACTCGGCCATAAAGCCTGCCGTGCCTGGCATCCCCATCGACGAGAGACTCGCGATGATGAAGACGACAAAGGCAAATGGCATAACTTTCATCAAGCCACCGAGTTCAGGCAATTGGCGGGTGTGCGTCCGTTCATAGACCATCCGACCAACCACCGCAAAGAACAAGGCGGTCATTACGCCGTGGGCAAACATTTGCATCACTGCGCCGTTGAGCGCGGTTTCGTTCATCGAGGCCAGCGCCAACATCACCAAGCCCATGTGGCTCACTGATGAGTAGCCGATCACATACTTGAAGTCTTTCTGAACCATCGCAATCGATGCCCCGTACACGACGTTCATCAAGGTCATGACGGCAATGCCTGGCAACCAGAATTGTGCGCCGTTTGGCATCAACCACAACGCTGCCCGTAATGCACCATAAGCTCCCAGCTTCATCAACACCCCAGCGTGGAGCATCGAAACCGCTGTCGGAGCAGCCACGTGACCAGTTGGCGACCAAGTATGGAAGGGGAACATCCCCGCCAACACGGCAAACCCAACAAACACTGGCAAGAAGAAGATTTTTTGGAATTCGAGGCTGAATACCCGTTGTGAAAGCTCGACCATATTAAAGGTACCGCCCACAACGTAAATCGCCACCATCCCAATCATCAAGGCTGCCGAACCAACCATCAAGTAAATGGTAAGTTTCATCGCGCCATATTCTTTGCGCGTCGAACCCCAAATCCCGATCAGCAGGTACATTGGCAACACAGCCAATTCATAGAACACGAACATCAGGAACAAGTCGAGCGCCATAAACACGCCGTACACGCCGACCACCAACAAGAGCAGCAGGACGAAATATTCCTTGACCCGATCTTCGATATTCCATGAGATGAATGTGCCAGTGAAAATCACCAAACCATTCAAAACAATCAAGGGCAAGCTGATCCCATCAGCGCCGACCAAATACGACATGCCGAGCTGCGGAACCCAATCTAGCTTTTCGACAAACTGCATCTTGGTGCCCATATAGCCCGTTGCGTTGGGATCATAGGCAAAAAAGACCAGCAAGGCGATGCCAAACGAGATTGTCGCAACCACTGCCGAGATAATCCGCATGGCTTGTTTTTGCTCTTTGGGCAAAAACATAATCACCAAAGCCCCAAGTAAGGGAATCAACCAGATAAGGCTCAGGTACGGAATGCCCGCTGGCAAACTTTCGATCAAATGCATCGTTTAACTCCGTCCACGTTACAGGTTTGTAAACACCTGAGCCATCACCGTGGCTGCGTAGTTTGATAAATCCATCAGTGGCTTGGGGAAAATCCCAAACACCAACAGTACAATAATCAACGGTAGGGTTACGTTGAAGGCCCAATCACCAACTTTGATGTCTGGCAGGTTGGTCAGCTTGTGGTTAACTGGCCCGTAGAAGATCTTTTGATACATTCGGATCAGCACCAAGGCAGTCACAATCAAGCCCAACACAGCAATTGTGGTGATCACTGGCTGCGTGCCCCACGCGCCACGGAAAATAAAGAATTCGCCGACGAAGCCAGCCAAACCAGGTAACCCAAGGTTGGCAAACATCGCCACGCCCATAATCCCAGCAAAAATTGGCATAACTTTACGCAAGCCGCCAAATTGATCAAGCTGGTACGTGCCAGTCCGTTCGTAGAGTTCACCCGCGAGGAAGAACAATGCGGCGGTGCTGAAACCGTGGGCAACCATCTGTGCTTGCACCCCATTCATTGCTGAGGCGCGGATATTCACGGCTAAGTCGCCAAGGCTTTCGGGCGCTGCCGAAGCTACTGCCGCCAAGCCAAGCAAAACATAGCCCATGTGGTTAATCGAAGCATAGGCGATCAAACGCTTAAGGTTGATTTGGGCCAAACCAGCGTAGGCACCAAACAAAATGCTTGCCAAGGCCAAGATTGCTAACGCTGGTGCGAAGAATTTGGTTTGTTGGGGGAAGAGCATAATCATAATGCGGATCATGCCATACGCACCCATCTTCGACATCACGGCTGAGACAATCATCGAGCCACTGGTTGGGGCATTTTCGTAAGTGTCGGGCTGCCAGGTGTGCAACGGCCAAACTGCCAATTTCACCGCAAAGGCCACAAAGATACTCCAGAAGACAATTGCTGCTGGGGTGCCATTGCTTGTACCCAAAATGCTGGTCAAGCCAATATCTTCGACGGCGCTGAACAACATTGATTGCAAGGTTGCGCCGCTGGTGTAGCCTGCACCCAATTTTGGCGCAAGCAAGGCTGGATCAACGGGCAAGCCCTGACCCAAGCGTGAGAGCACCACCAAATCGAAGGTACCAGTCGCCAAATAGATAAATTCGAAAATCAACAACATCGCCACCGAGCCAGCCATCGTATACACGAAGAACTTGAAGGCAGCGTAGCGGCGGTTTTCACCACCCCAGTTGTTGATAATAAAGAACATTGGCACCAAGCTGAATTCCCAGAACAGGAACAACAGCAAGAAGTTGAGCGATACGAAATAGCCCAACATCGCCGATTCCAACAACAACATCAAGGCCAAATAGACGTTTTGGCGATGTTTGATGCGGAAGGCTGCCAAGATACAGACTGGCGTTAACGCTGTGGTCAAAAACACCAGCGGGAAGTTCAGGCCATCAAGGCCAACAAAATAGTCAGCGTTGAAAAATGGAACCCAGCGCACCCGATCCACTTGCTGGATCATGGCTTGATCGCCAGCGACAGAAGCGAGGGCTGGATTAAACCCACCGCTAAGCCACAAGAAGAGCGTGAGTCCGAGTGGCACCAAGCTCCACGCAAACACCCCCCAAGCAATCGTGCGGCTGTTTTCGGCTGGCTTGGGGAATACCAAGGCCAGCAACATCCCCACCAATGGCGAAAGGGCAATTAGCGTGGTGATGCTCCAATCACTGAATTTGATAAATTCGTTCAGCATTCGCTCACGCTCCTAGAAGGCATACATATAAATCAAGGCCAACAGCACCACGCCACCAAAGATGTAGGCACCGTAGTCTTGAATCTTGCCCGTGGCCGATTGACGCACCCCATCGCCCACCATAATCGTGCCTTCGCCAATATCGTCGGTGACGGTATTCAACGAGAAGTCGTCGATGATGAAGTTGATGCGGCCAATAAACAAGGTCAGCAAGCCTGTCAAGTTGACCACCCGATCAACCACATGGCGGTCGATCCAGTTCATTACTTGGCCTGCGCCATAGGTCAGGGCAATAAAGGTCTTGTCGTAAATCTGGTCGATGTAGAAGCGATTTTCCAACAGCGTCCAGATTGGCCCCAAAGCTCCGGCCAAGGGGTCACGATCATTGGCATTTTTGAAGGCGTTGCGATAGGTCAAATAGCCTAAACCAGCACCAACCAAAGCTACCGCCGTGGCAATCCCCGCCACCATGAAGTCAGGTTTAGGAATAAGTCCGCCTGGGTTCACATAGTCAGCAAACCAGTGAATGCCCAAGAAGCCAGCGTTGACAAACCCAGCAAACACCGCAAACAAGCTCAAAATGATCAACGGAATCGTCATCGAGCGCGGCGATTCGTGGGGATCATGGGCTTCGTGATGATGGTGATGGTCGTCGTGGTCGCCATGACCGTGATCATCGTGACCATGAGCCGCAGCGTGAGCCAGCTTCCGTGGTTCGTAGCCACGGAACTTGCCAAAGAACACCACCACAATTTGGCGGGTCATATAGAACGCCGTCAAGAAAGCGGCGGCGGTCAGCACACCATACACCACATAATGGTGATGCAGGAAGGCATCAAGGATAATTTCGTCCTTCGACCAGAACCCAGCAAACGGTGGAATCCCAATCAAGGCGAAGAAACCAGCCATATAGGTCAAGAAGGTGATTGGCATGAATTTGCGCAAGGTACCCATGTTGCGGATATCTTGGGCTTTATCAGGATCATGGCCAACGGTTGCTTCCATCCCGTGGATCACCGAGCCAGAACCAAGGAACAAGAGTGCTTTAAAGAACGCGTGGGTCAGCAAGTGGAACAGCGCTGCAACCCAAGCGCCAATCCCTAGTGCTGCCACCATGAAACCAAGCTGCGATAAGGTCGAGAAGGCCAGAATGCGCTTGATGTCATATTGCGCCACCGCAATCAGGGCTGCGAACAAGGCCGTGAATGCGCCAATAAAGGCGACTACTGGCAAAACTTCGCTGACCGCAAAGATTGGGAAAGTGCGAATGACCAAGAACACCCCAGCCGCAACCATGGTCGCAGCGTGAATCAACGCTGAAACAGGCGTTGGGCCTTCCATCGCATCGGGCAACCAAACGTGCAGCGGAAACTGCGCCGATTTGCCAACCGTGCCAAGAAATACTAAGCCTGCCATCAAAGAAGCAGCGCTAATTCCAGGAATCAAGCTCGTAGCAGTTTTGATGCTTTCCAAAAATTCGCCGTTGTAAATTTGGCCTGGTTCATGGCCGAAGGTCAACGAGCCAGCCTTGTTGTAGATGTACATCATCCCCAACATCATGCCCACATCACCAATCCGGGTGGTGATAAAGGCTTTTTTGGCAGCTTCGCGAGCCGAGGGCTTGAAGAACCAAAAACCAATCAACAAGAACGAACACAGACCCATCAACTCCCAGCAGATAAAGAACAGCAATAAATTATCTGCCAGCGTCATTCCCAACATCGAAGCGGTAAATAACGCAATATAGGAGAAGAAGCGCGATTGGCGTTGGTGGCCTGTGGGGAATTCATCGTGAGCCATATAGCCCACTGAGAAGAGGTGAATACACCATGCAGCCAGCGTGACCATCGCCAACATCAGCACCGTAGCACCATCTAAGCGATAGCCAAATTTAAAAAACCCTGAACCATCTGGTGCCCATGCAAACGATTTAGCATAGAAATTCCCAAATGTTGGAATTGCGGTTTCCGCATGGCCACCTTCAGCGGTAGCCTCGCTGGCCGATTCTTGGCTAGCTGCGGCAACCAATGGTGCATTAGGGAATCCTTCGCTGATCGATTGTGCTAAAACACCCCAGGCAATCACCGTAGCCAGGCCAAGCAAGACTAACGCCGTGGTATACGACGCTTTGCGCGAGCGCCCAATCGGTGGCACGAGGGTGATCAACACAAATGCTGCCAATGGCAGCAGCGGAATCAACCACGCAAGATCAAAAAACGGCATTGATCAGTCCCCTACTTCGAGACGAATTACAAAGGGTGGTCAAAGTGCTGGGCACTCTCGCCGGCCTTGGCAAAACGTCACTATCCTTTAAGTGTATCTATTTCGTCAGCGTTAATCGTCAAGCGAGCACGATAGATTGCAATCACCATTGCCAAACCAACCGCCACTTCAGCAGCGGCAACTGCGATGGTAAAAATTGCAAAGACCAAGCCCGCTGTGCCCGTTGGTTGTAGGTAGCGCCAGAAAGCGACTAAGTTAATGTTGACTGAATTCAACATCAACTCAATCCCCATCAGCATCCCCACGATGTTGCGCCGTGAGAGCGCCCCAAACAGGCCGATGCAGAACAATCCGGCAGCGAGGGTAAGCACCCACACTAATGGGACAGAACCAACCATCGTTTTCTCCTTATGCCTGTTCGGAATCTAGCGCAACAACTGCGCCTTCAGCATCACGAGGCTCGACAATCCCACGTTTTTTCAACGCAAGCTCTTCAGCCAAGGTCAGCACACGGCGACGGCGGGTTCGTTCTTCATAGGCAATTACAATCGCCCCAATCAAAGCCATCAACAACAAAATTGAAATAACTTCAAAAGGCAAGAGGTATTCGCCCATAAACGAGCGCCCAATCTCGGTAGCGGTTGCAACTTGCAAGCCAGCGGCGGCAGTTCCTTCAACCGGAGCTGGGCCAACTTGAGCCAGTTTCGAAGCTTCTTCCCAAGTTGAGCCATGCTGCCAGAGTGTTGGCACAATCACTCCGAATAGCCCCAAGGCAATCAACAGGGCTACCCACCAGCGCTCAAATACCACGCGCACACCTTCACCAGTAACTTGGCGTGTGAGCATGATAGCAAACAAAACGAGGATTGAAACAGCCCCCGCATAGACCAAAATCTGGACAACTGCTAAAAATTCAGCTTCCATCAGCAAATAGAGCGCTGCCACCCCGATAAACGAGGCAATCAGCCATAATGCTGAGTGGATGATGTTTCTGACTGTCACGACCATAATGCCCGAACCGAGCGTCAGCAGCGCGATGACAATAAAAACACCTATCGCAATCGGGTTCATCAAGCTAGTCCTTCCGTATGAAGGATGGAGCAATCGCCCCATCCTTCACGCTTGCGCTTTTACGATAATCCAAGAGCAAGTTCTTCGTCGGTTGTGTATAAGTGTTTCTGGACGTTGCGGTTGGTCAGGCGCATAATCAGCGCGACAGCCCCTGCATTGATCAAGAGGGTCAGCACTACGGCAATTGCCAAACGCCCCCAATTGGTGGCATCAGCAGTGCTTGGTGCACCAAACCACTCGGTCAATTGCGGCCATTGTTGATCCCAGCGCAGCAGCGCTACCCAGAACGAGGCGCTGAGAATGTTGACCAATACCAAGGGCAGCAAGAACTTCCAAGCAAAGCCCATCAGTTGGTCAACCCGCAAACGTGGTACTGTTGCACGGATCAAGACCATGATAAAGAACAGCGCGAAGGACTTGAGCAGGAAGTAAATCAGTGAAAGCAAACCACCAGCAAAGCCACCCAGCGCATCAACCCCAGGCCCGTTGCCACCACCAAGGTAGAGGGTCGCGGTGATAAAACAGACGGCTAGGTTGCTCATGTAGTTTGAGAGATAGAAAACCGCAAACTTCATGCCGCTATATTCGGTCATATAGCCTGCGATAATTTCTGAGTCGGCTTCGGGAATATCAAAGGGTGTGCGCTCGCCTTCGGCCAAACTGGCTGTGAAGAACAAGGCAAAGCCCAACAAGCCCACTGGTGAGAAGACAAACCAGCCCAAGCCGCCAAAGTCATTTTGTGCTTCGACAATCTTTTGCAGCGACATCGAGCCTGTCATCAACACCACGGGAATAATCGCCATAACTTGGGGAATTTCATAGCTGATCAATTGCGCAACCCCGCGCATCCCCCCCAGCAAGGCAAATTTATTGTTGGAACCCCAACCAGCCATCATCATGCCAATGCTGTGCAAACCGCCAGTCGCGATCACAAACAACACGGCGGCGTTCAAATCGACGGGGAACATGCGCCCCCACGGAATGACCGCAAACGAAAGCACGGTTGCCCCCAGCATCACCACTGGAGCCAAAAAGTGCACAATTCTATCTGCTTCACGGGGCGTTGCATCTTCCTTGGTCATCGTTTTGATCGCTTCGGAAATTGGTTGCAACAACCCTTGAGGACCAACGCGGTTGGGGCCGCGGCGGTCTTGCATATACGAAATAGCGCGGCGTTCATACCACGTCAGGAACATCATGCCAACCGAACCGCCCACGAGAATGAGGGTTACTTTAATGATGCTGGCAATCAGAACACTCAGCCATGATGCAAAGCCTAGTTGTGTTAGTGCATCAGCCATCGATTATTCTCCTCGTTGGGCACGTTTCGCAGCGCGAATTGCCTCAAGCTTGGCACGTTTGTCTTCCGACATGTTCTGACCAATTGCCGCAACTGGGCCACTTGGTGCGGCGCTGGCTGCTGGCGTATCGACAACTGTTTCCACAATTGGCGCAGCTTCAGCGACTGGTGCAGCACCAGCATCGCCACCACCACGCTTAGCAGCGTTGGCAGCACGAATTGAAATCAGCTTGGCAACTTTTTCTTCTGGCATGTTTTTGCCAATTGCTGCCACAGGGCCGCGTGGCTTAGCAGCAGCGGCTGGCGCAGCGCCAGCTACTGGAGTTGCAGCGACGGCAACCGCAGCACCACCCTTGACCTTTTGGCCATGGTCGCGACCAATCGCGCCTGGGCGGCGTTTGATATTGTTTTGCAACTTCTTCATGGCTTGTTCTTTGACATCCGACCACATGGTTGGCGCAATCGCTTCGTAATACGAGATTGGGCGCAACAAACGGTCGTAGTTCACATCAAGCTCTGGGTGGTTGCCCGTTGATAATTCAAAATCATGGTCCATTTTGATTGCATCAAATGGACAAACTTCGGCACAGTAGCCACACGACATACAGGTGTCGTATTCCAACACAAAGTTGGCAGCGGCTGGAACTGGCTTACCAGTTGCGGGATCTTTCGCTTGGGTAATGTGAATCACCTGCGGCGGGCAGATCCGCTCACATTGGAAACATGAAGTACACAATTCATGGCCAGTTGCATCATCGTAGAGCAAAATTGGCATATTGCGATAAGCCTCAGGCAGCACCAGCCGCTCTTCGGGATATTGCACATTGAATTGGCCTTCGGTATCGGCGCGGTCGCTGTTGGGTTTGCCAAACAAAGCCTTGCGGAATTTGCGAAACACAATTCCCAAGCCCTTGGTCATCCCCTGACCAGCCCGAAAATCCGCGTCATTGCGTTCAACAACGAACACGTCTTCAGTTGCTAAGTGGCTCAACGTCATCGGTCTACCTCGCCCATCACGATATCGATACTACCCAAGATAACCACAACGTCGGCAATCGAGTAGCCTTTGCACATATCAGCCAGCGATGAAAGGTTGATGAACGATGGAGCACGCACTTTATAGCGATACGCGCTACCTGAGCCATCGCTCACAAGGTAGAAACCAAGTTCGCCTTTGGGCGATTCAACCCGCGCATAGGCTTCGCCAGCAGGAGCTTTGAGGCTTTGTTGCTTGACTTTGGGGTTGATAAAGCCACCAGTTGCATCGGGCAATTGTTCGATCGCTTGCTCCAAAATTTTGTACGATTCGCGCATTTCGGCGATCCGTACCAAGAAGCGGTCGTACACATCGCCAACTGTGCCAACTGGTACTTTAAATTTGAAGCGATCGTAAACGGCATAGGGTTCGGCTTTGCGAATATCATAGGCAACGCCTGAACCACGCAAGACTGGACCAGTCACGCTATAGGCCAGCGCCAACTCTTTGGGCAACACGCCAATATTACGGGCACGCGCCAAAAGAATTTCACTGTTGAGCAACAAGCCTTCAAAATCGTCGAAGTAGTGCGGTAAACCCTGCATCAACTTCTTCAATTCGGTGATGAACCAATCGTCGATATCGCGCACCACCCCGCCAAAGCGGCAGTAGTTACACATCATGCGAGCGCCCGACACATACTCAAACATGTCGAGAATTTTTTCCCGTTCGCGCATACCCCAGAGCAATGCCGTTTGCCACGCACCCATGTCGCCGAGCATAAAGCCCATTGCGGTAGCGTGGTTCAAAATTCGCGAAAGCTCATCCATAATGACGCGAATGTATTGGGCACGTTCAGGCACTTCAACGCCGGCAAGCGTCTCGACAGCCCGGGCATAGGCATGATTGTTGACCATCGAATTAAAGTAATCGAGACGGTCGGTGAAGGGCATATTTTGCAAATAGGTATTGACTTCACCAAGCTGCTCGTGATTACGATGCAAATAGCCAAACACTGGTTTAAGGTCAACCAAGGTTTCGCCATCGACAGTCACCAACATCCGAAACACACCGTGAGTCGAAGGGTGCTGAGGACCAATATTAATTTGCAGTTCTTCAGTCTTTAGCATTGACTATTCTCCCGTGACGTGGGTATATTTATCGCCCGTCTTGGGGAAGTCTTTCCGCATTGGAAAGCCCTTAAACTCATCCCACATATAGATCCGTGCCAGATTTGGATGGCCAGGGAACACCACACCATACATATCGTAGGCTTCGCGTTCTTGCAAATCGGCACCAGGCCAGGTGGGAGTTAGCGATGGAACAATACACTCTTCTGGGCTACGACCAATCCGCACCCGCACCCGTAGGTCGGGGCCACCCTCAGCAGCGTTATAAAATTGATAGACAACTTCGATTAACCCTTGTTTGAGGTAATCGACCGCTGTGATGTTAGAAAGCAAAGTGTAGCCAAATTTATCACGGATGAAGTGGGCAACTTCGACAAGTGCCTCAGCCTTAACCACTGCATCGAAATCGAGCAATATGGTTTGGCCTTCGCCATGAGCTTCGGGTTGGTCGGTTGCTTGGGTATCCCAACGGGTATCTAGGGCGTTGGGCATTTCGGTTTGCAGGATCGAGCGCAGTTCGCCTCTAGCCAGCAATGCCATGGGCTACCTCCTCGATCGTTACCGTGCCAGCCCGCAACATTGGCTTGGGCTGATTGCCTTCCAAGGCTTTAATTGATGCATCGCGTTCGCCTTTGCCACCCAAGGCTGGGCTAACAAATGGCGGCATTTTGGGCGTGCCACCCACGGGGTCGGCAGTCCCAGGGATTCCAGGCACTTCCAAGCCTTCAGCACCAAAAATTGGCACTGGAAACTCGTTGACCACGCCTTCATCATCGCCATACCAACGCACTTGTTGTAATGATTGCACATCGATTTGCGCTTGCAAGGTCATCAAGGCGTGCAACAAAGCTTCAGGGCGAGGTGGGCAACCCGGAATATACACATCAACCGGAACATATAAATCAACGCCGCGCACCACATTGTAACCATCGCGGAAGGGGCCACCAGAGGTTGCACAAGCTCCCATCGAAATCACATAGCGTGGCTCAGGCATTTGGTTAAACAAACGAACAACCTGTGGAACCATTTTCTTGGTCACAGTCCCAGCAACGATCATCACGTCAGCTTGGCGGGGCGAGGCGCGAAAGAGTTCCGAGCCAAAGCGCGAAATATCATAACGCGAAGCAGCTGCGGCAATCATCTCAATCGCGCAGCAAGCTAACCCGAACTGCATCGGCCACACCGAAGAGCGGCGACCCCAGTTGTACAGCTTATTGATGGTCGTAAACAGCACCCCCTGCTGCTCAAGATCCATTTGCGTTTGTAGATCAGACATACGCCCTCCGGGCAAAATGGTGAATTGAATTAGGCCAAGGCCCAGCGCAGCCGCGCCGCCTCCGCGCCGTCACTCCCCTATTCGTCGTTTAGATCCACTCAAGTGCGCCTTTTTTCCAGGCATACACCAAACCGATGGTCAGAATTGCTAAAAAGACCACCATTTCAAAGAGGGCAAACAAGCCCAGTTGCCCATAGGCCACTGCCCATGGATACAAAAAGACCGTTTCGATATCGAAAATCACAAAGGCCAAAGCATACAAGTAGTATTGAACTTTGAATTGGACCCAGATATCGCCAATCGCCTCCAAACCACACTCGTAGGTCGAAAGCTTGACTGGTGTGGGTCGGTTGGGCCGTAAAAAGGCCGACAGCACCAGCGGCAAGAGCGGAAAGGTGATCGCGGCAAGCGCGAAGATCCCGATAAACGCATAGTTTGTAAGCATAGGTCGGTCTCCTAGTGATGCCTGTTACAAACACACAAAGAGCGAGACGGGTAAGCCCCAGTACTCGCTGTACATAATTGCACTAACACCGTGCAGCCATTGCGAAGTATATCACAGGCAGATTAAACTGACAAATAACTTTTAACCCTCAAGAGGTGGTTTTTAGCCCTTTATAATCAGCTATTTCGAAAATCGAAAATTATGTCAAGTTCTCATCTGGGTTGGTTGCAAACGCTGTAACTGCGGGTTTTAGGGGCTAAAAAAGGGGCAGCAGCATCAAGCTATTGTCAATGCTGCTGATCAGAGTTAACGTGAAAGTTTGAGCTCGATCCGCCCAATCCGAATGATGTCGCCATAGACAATTGGCGTTGGATCAGCTACTTCAATATCATTAATAAAGGTGCCGTTGGTTGAGCGCTGATCTTCAAGCCACCAGCTATCACCACGCCACTCCAACAGGGCATGCTCCGAGGATAAAAATGAGTCGTTCAGGGCCACATCGCTATCAGGCCGCCGCCCAATCATATTGACCGCGCCAAGCTCAAAGGCATAGCCACGCTGCAAACCAGTATCGCCACTCGACATGACAATCAGTTTGCCATATAAATTTTGCGCCGCTCCCGCCAGCACGCCCGCACCACCAGTTCCTGTGCCAACTACCTGCAATTCGCGCCGAATAACCCGTACTACCTGGTACAAAAAGAAGTACAAGAAAAAGATCACGCTAATTCGTAAGAGCAAGATTACAAAATCGAGCGTAGCACTGGTGATGCTCTGACCCATTTAGGCCTCCTCAAAACGCAATTCCAAGCCGCCGAGCGACACAATATCGCCGTTGCGCAGTTCCCGTTCTTGCACCGGATCACCATTGACAAAGGTTCCGTTGGTCGAACGCACATCGCTGACCCAAAAACGTCGCGCCCGATAGCGCAGTTGGGCATGCTCGCGCGAAACCCGACTATCTTCTAAAATCAAGTCGTTATTCAGGCCACGACCCAAATTGGTCACCGATTTTTTAACTGGAATCCGGTGTTCGCCTTGGTCAGTATACAAGATTAAGTTGGCTTTTGGGGTAGCTGGCTGGCCAGTCATCGCCGCACCATTTGGCCCGATCATTTGGGTATTGCCGCCCAAGTGCGCTGGCGCTTCGCTGATTTGGCCATCGATCATAATTGAGCGTTGCTTAACCGCCGGATCAGCCACCAACTCAACATTTGGATGGTTGATCATGGTAAAACCACGTTCACGGGCTAGCTCAGCCAAATAGCGGGCCATCTCGTGCTGCAAATTGGTTTTAACTGGCTCAAAGGCTTTATAATCATCAGGGTGCAAGTGCGCTTTATAGGCATTCGGCACCAAAATCCGATCCATGCTAATGGTTTGCTGGCTTTCCATGGCCCGCTCAAGGCGCTTGCCAATTTCGGCTGGCTGAATCGGGCTGCGGAACAAACGTGCCACATTGCCCTCAACCATCCCTTCCATAAATTGTTCAAAGCGTGATAATGCACTCATCGATATTCCTCCGTGCGCAGGAGTTGACTAAGCAGCAATCTGCGATAGATCAACCAAGAATTGTTCAATCGCCGCATCGCCGCGTAGATGAAAAACCAGTTTAGTCGTTTTAGCCTCAGCTAGGCGTTTCAACACTTTTGGTCGCCGAGCCTTTGGGTACGTCCAGACAAATTCAAAAGCTACTCGATCGAGCTTTTCGGGGCAATCTGGCGCTAAATCAGGCCGTGAACGTCCGTGATACATGATTCGGCGTTTGACCACCCGCCATAAACACAATAAGCGTGGCTGATCAACAAAAATAATAGTATCGGCATAAGGCCAACGTTCATCGAGCGTTGCTGAATAATTGCCATCCATAATCCATTCTGACGCTTGCACCAATTCGCGTTGTTGCGCTCGCCATGTCTCGCGATCTGGCTCGACCCAATTTGGTCGCCAAAAATGGCTATCGAGATGGATGACTGGCAACTTCAAAACTGCCCCAAGTCGCTTGGTCAGTGTGCTTTTGCCCGACCCCATAGAGCCAAAGATCAAAACCCGCCGAATCGCTTTCACTTGGCTGGCTCCTTGACCGCTGCACCCAAATATGAAGGCTCTAAGCTAGTCAAATCGTCGCGTTCGCCCGCTTGCAGCCGATTCCAAGCAATCTCGGCTAAGAAACCAGCGCGGCGCAAACCAACCGCTGGCGATGGAATCACAACCCCAGCCCCTCGTGCTTCGTTAATTGACAACGCTAAACGAGGGTCAACATCGCCGCAAACTAACGCCAATTCAGGAATTGCCGCCAACAATTCTTCGCGCGAAACATTGCGTTCAACTCCGATTCGCGTCCAAGCTCGGCGTAAGCGATATTCAGCCATGGCATACCGATCGCGCCCAAGTTTGATCACGGCAATCACGCTGCGCCCAATCCGCTGATGGGGATAGGCCAAGGTTTCAAGGCTGCTAATACCAAGCAACGGCAAATCGTGGGCCAAGGCTAGGCCTTTGGCACTGCTCATGCCAACCCGAATGCCGCTCCACGAGCCAGGCCCAACCGAAACGGCAACCCCAGTTAATTCAGCTGGGGTCAGATCAAGGTTGCTGAGTAATTGCTGGGCCATTGGCAATAATTGGCTGGAATGGCCGCGCCCAGCAAACCAATTGGCTTCAGCACGTAATCCAGTGGCATCGTACACGGCAACCCCAGCGGTGTCGGTGGCAGTATCAAAGGCAAGTAACATAACAATCTCAATCTAACAACACAGGCAGAAGGCCCAATTATTTACCACGTAAGCGCTGGATCAATTGCTTATAGCGCTCGCCATGCGGCTTGAGTCGCATCATCCGTTTAGTTTCGGCTAAGTGATCGATCCGAATTTCCAGATATTCACTGGGCAACGAGTCGGAGACCCGTTCAGCCCATTCGATCACACAAATTGCGCTATCGTCCCACAATTCTTCCAAACCAATCGAATCGAAATCCTTGGCATTACCCTCAAGTCGATACAAATCGATATGGTGAATGCGGGTGCGACCATGGGTTTTATCGGCAGTATAGTTATTGACTAAAACAAAAGTTGGGCTGGTAACGTCTGCTTCAGGGATACCAAATGCGCTGGCAATGCCCTTGGTGAGGTGGGTTTTGCCCACGCCAAACGTCCCAAACAACAGCACTAAATCGCCAGCGGTTAAGGCTGCACCGATCTGCTGACCAATTCGCACCGTGTGGGCTGGCCCATGGCTAACCACATCGATGCTATCAGGCTCTAAAATGGCAGGAATACGTGCTTTCATAGGCTCAATTGTAGCATATGCTGGCTGAAAACGGGCATCATCCCAATTGCCATGGCTCCTATGCTCTACGCTACTTGTCAAGCCGATCAATGCCGCTTTAGCATAGCGCCTAAATTAGCAAACACCGATGATATTTCGCTGAAATCATTATGTTCAGACAATCTTCTAACATTGGCCTACTATGTTTTTAACAAGGCTCTGCTATGCTAACTGCAACGACAACTGAATAGGGAGGTTTCGCACAGATGAATTTGAATATTTACACCGAAAAATCACGCGCAGCTATTTTTGATGCCCAAAGCATCGCTTCTCGCAACGGCCAAAGCGAAATCACACCAGAACACGTTCTTGTGGCCTTGCTCGAACAAGCTGATGGCGTGGTTCCGCAAATTATCACCAAAATGGATCGCGATCCGCAGGCCTTAGTTGCTGCGGTTAATGATGAAATTCGCCGTTTGCCCCGAGTGAGTGGCACTCAAATGCAGCCTGGCATTGGACAACGCTTAGATCAAGTATCTCAAACCGCCGAAAATGAAGCCAAAGGCATGGGCGATGAGTATGTTTCCACCGAACATCTCTTGCTTGGCCTCGCAAGCGAACGCGCCAAAGGCCCATCGCAACGCTTGCTGACCTCGTTTGGCATTACCAAAGATGCGATTCTCAAAACCTTAACTGCCATCCGTGGCAATCAACGGGTCACCGACCAAAATCCCGAGGGTAAATATCAAGCGCTCGAAAAGTATGGCCGCGATTTAACGACGTTGGCCCAACGCGGCAAGCTTGATCCAGTCATTGGCCGCGATGAAGAAATTCGCCGCACGATTCAGGTCCTTTCACGCCGTACCAAAAATAATCCAGTCTTAATTGGTGAGCCAGGCGTTGGTAAAACTGCGATAGTCGAGGGCTTGGCGGCGCGGATTGTGCGCGGCGATGTGCCCGAAGCACTGCGTAACAAACGTTTGATCGCGCTCGATTTGGGAGCGCTGGTGGCAGGCGCAAAATTTCGCGGCGAGTTTGAAGAACGGCTCAAAGCTGTGCTCAGCGAAGTAACCTCGGCTGATGGTCGGGTAATTTTGTTTATCGATGAGTTACATACCGTGGTTGGCGCTGGTGCTGCCGAAGGCTCGATGGATGCCTCGAATATGCTCAAGCCCGCATTGGCTCGCGGCGAACTGCACACAATCGGGGCAACCACGCTTGATGAATATCGCAAATATATTGAGAAAGATCCAGCATTGGAACGCCGTTTCCAACCTGTTTTGGTCGGCGAGCCAAGTGTTGAAGATACCATCTCGATTTTGCGCGGCTTGAAAGAACGCTACGAAACCCATCACAACGTGCGAATTACTGATGCAGCGATTGTCGCCGCCGCAACCTTATCCAATCGCTATATCGCTGATCGCTTCTTGCCCGACAAAGCAATTGACTTAATCGACGAAGCTGCTGCCAAACTACGCATGGAAATCACCAGCGATCCGGTTGAACTCGATGAGATCAAGCGCAAACGCATGCAATGGGAAATTGAACGCGAAGCCTTGAAACGCGAAAAAGATCCTGCCTCCAAGGAGCGCTTGGAGCGGCTCGAACGTGATTTGGCCAACTTGCGCGAACAACAGGCAGTGCTCGATACCAAACTTTCCAGTGAGCGCGGCGCAATCAATGCTATCGCTCAACTCAAGGAAAAAATCGATCAAACCAAGGTGCAAATCGAGCAAGCTCAACGCCAATACGATTATAACCGTGCTGCCGAGTTGCAATATGGCACGCTCAACAGCTTAGAGCAACAACTCGGCGAGGCCGAAGCCAAAGTTCGCGATATGCAAGAACATGGTATGTTGCTCAACGAAGAAGTCTCCGAAGAAGATATTGCTCAAGTTGTCGCCAAATGGACGGGTATTCCGGTTTCCAAGCTGTTGGAAGGCGAATTGCAGAAACTGGTCAAGATGGAAGAACGCTTGCATGCCCGCGTGATCGGCCAACACGAAGCGGTCAAAGCCGTTTCCGATGCAGTGCGACGTTCACGGGCCGGCTTGCAAGATCCCAATCGACCACTAGGTTCGTTCTTATTCCTTGGGCCAACTGGGGTTGGTAAAACCGAGTTGGCACGGGCTTTGGCTGAATTTTTGTTCGATGACGAAGCAGCAATGGTGCGGATCGATATGTCGGAATATATGGAGCGTCATGCCGTGGCACGGCTGATTGGTGCACCTCCAGGTTATGTTGGCTACGAAGAAGGCGGCCAATTAACCGAGGCTGTGCGCCGTCGCCCCTATAGCGTGGTGCTGTTCGACGAAATTGAAAAAGCCCATCCCGATGTGTTCAACACGCTATTGCAATTGCTCGATGATGGTCGCCTGACCGATGGCCAAGGTCGGTTGGTCGATTTCACCAATACCGTGGTGATTATGACCTCGAACATCGGCAGTAATCGGATTCAAAGTTTGGTTGATGATGAAGAAGCGATGCGCGAAGCCGTGTTGGAAGAATTGCACGACGAGCTACGGCCTGAATTCCTCAACCGGATCGATGATGTGATTATCTTCAAGCCCTTGACTCAAGCTGAAATCAAACATATCGTCGATATTCAGGTTGATCGGCTGAGCAAACGCTTGAGCGAACGCAAACTTAAATTGGTGTTGAATGAAGCGGCCCGTCAGCACTTAGCTCAAGTTGGCTATGACCCAGTGTTCGGCGCACGGCCACTCAAACGCGCCATCCAGAGCGAGTTGCTCAATCCATTGGCCTTGGAAGTGCTCAAAGGTAAATTCCCAGGTGGCACAACCGTCAATGTTGATGTTAAAAATGGCAAACTCAGTTTCGACTAAGTGCTAGCAATCGCAGCCCTCATCAGTAGCTTGATGGGGGCTTTTGTTGGTGCGAAAAATGCCCTATACTAGCCCCATTCAGCCAATTGTCGATGGAGCAGTATATGCCCTTTCGTCGTCCACGTCGCGGGCGGATTAGCCCAATTCGACGTAAACAAGGAGTTTCTGTGGCCGAAACAAGCGTAGAAAAAATTACAGCCGCCGCCAATGGCTTGCTGATGATGAGCGAAACCGATGCCCCCTTCACGCCGTTTGCTTGGGATGCTGCCACTCCATTCAGCCCCGAAGCCCTCGCCAATGGCCAGCCCATCCAAACCATTAGCCTTGAGCAATTCTTGGGCAATGCTACAACTGTGCAAGAGTGGCATGGCGAGGCTGAAAAAGCCACGGTTAGCCAATTTCAGCAGTTGGTCGAAGTGCTCAAGGCCGAATTAACCGATATCCAAGTCTATCGTGTGGGCGAGATTAACATCGATGCCTATATTGTGGGCAAGGATAGTGCAGGCAATCTGGTTGGTTTAAAAACCCAGTTGGTCGAAACTTAGACCAAAAACCATTGCACCAAAAATGGTTTACAACGCCGCCGTAGCCGATCGCGCAAATTGTAGAGATCATTGGCCTGCAAGCCGAGCTGTTTCGCCAAAGCTGTAATGTTGTTATCCTCGCACAACAAGGCATACCAATATTGCTGGGCAATTGGATACAGCGGATCATCGACCATCGCGTGAACTTCAGCTGCCATGTGCCGTTGAAGTTCACAGCGCTCAACATGCTCATCGGGTGAAAGATCAGGCGAAGCAATCGTGTCGCCTAATTCACGTTGATGATCACGCCCATGGCTTTGGCTCAGGTAATAGGTTTGATCTTGGGGCTTGGGCGTATAAACATTGCTACTTTCGTGGATTCTGCGTCCGCCACTGCCACCATGTTTTTTGGCATCCTTGGCTCGCCACCAATGAATAATCGCCCGATCAGCGATCGTGTGAATATAGCTGCGCAAGCGGGCTTCAAAGCGAAATTGGGGCAGCGAACGTTTGACATTTTCGTAGGCCACTAAATCTGGTGAATGCTCACACAATTGCGAACCATTGCCCAGCGAAAAGCGCTTGCAACGATACCAGCTCAAAATCTCATCCATAATCGAGACCCAAATCAGTTCATGACTAGGATGTTGTGGATCGCAGGCGGCGGCGACCGTGGCATAATCATGATAGACATTAACCACCACATCAGCAAATTTGGCAGGGTTGGGGATTGGGTTGCGTTGCAAGATTTCACAACTGCGCTGGCAAAGAAGCTGGCATCCCGCCCCATCTAAATTCCAGCACTGTTGTTGATTCAAATCAGCTACTATATCAGTTAAGTCGTCGGGCTTAGTCATATGCTGCCTCATTCTAAACATAATTCAATTAATACAATCGGCTGCACTGCATAACAAATGGTAATGCTAGGATGATTTGCAGAACATGGCGGCACACGCGAATTATTCTCTCGTAAACTTGGGATAGAGTAGGCTCCTTATTTCAATCATTTTAATAAGCCAGCAGACAATTGGTGAACAAAATGACGGTAACAATTGATAACAGTTGGTGGGAATAGTGCTATTAAATCATGATCTATTTATATATCACAACAGTTCTTAAGGGCTTATTGTGGATAGGACTAAGTGCTAGGCATGGCCTATATCCAACCAGCTTTACCTGACTTGCAACGAGAACTAGATCGAATTAGGCTAAATGAACCCTTAAAAAGTGTTAGAAAGCCACGTTGACCAAACCCTTAGCAACCACTCAAGCCCATTTCAAGAAAGCAAGCCTATGCCAGAGCAACCAATCGTCCCATGGAAAGTGCGTGCTTGGCGCTGGATCAAGCAATGGTGGCAGGATATTGTCCATGGCGCTGATCCATTTGCAACGCTCACGGCGATTTTGGCCTTGTTTACGGCATTAATTGGGATTATGGGCGCAGTCAATTTAGATTATGGTGATGTGCCAACCGCCGTTATTTTGCTCGATTTTGGGGTTACATTGTGTTTGGGCGGCTTAGCATGGTGGATGTTCCGCCAACCTAATGCACTTTGGCCACGCTGGATTGTGGTTGCTGTGCTCACGATCGCCTGTTTTTATGTGCTGGCGACGATTCCCTCGGATGCGGCGGTGGTTGTCTTGACGATGTTGCCAATTTTGATGGCAATGTTGGCTAGTCGGCGGTGGTGGCCAATTGCCTTTTACCCGCTCTCAGTCACGATTGTTGCTTCGATTCATGCTGGTGGTTGGCGCGTTTTTACGCCAGCTATCATCGCATTCAACATTTTAGAGTTTTTGATGCTCTGGGGGGTCACGTCGCAGGCGGTGCAATTTGCCAAAGCACGGATCAAAACTGAAGCTCAACTGAGCAAAGAGCAGCAAGTCCGCCAATTTATGCGCTTCTTCCAGCACGAATTGCGCTCCTACAGTAATAGCCTTGATGTGCTGTTGCCAATGCTCAATCAACATCTTGCCAAACAATCAGTGATCGACCACGATGCGATTCATCCGCAGGAGTTGGTGCGTGTATTGCAAACCACCGCCGATTCAATTCGCCAACTCACCACCGAATTGCTGGTGCTGACCCGCGAAGGCCAATTGCTGCCTCAACAACGCATTCCCATCCAATTATTGCCACTGCTGCAAACTGAACAAGCTGAATGCCAAACCGAAATGCAGCGCCATGGCCTTAATTCGACGATTCAGATCGATTGCCCGGCTGATTGTATTGTGGTTGGCGATGCACTTTTTTTGCGCTTGGCGATTCATACGATTTTGCAAAACGCGATCGAGGCGCTGTTACGCCACCCTGGCGAAGGCCAAATCTTCATTCAGGTTGAACAAACGCCTCAATCGACGCAGATTGAGATCTACGACACGGGCAAGGGCTTTCCTGCCGATTTGCTTGATCATTTAAATCAGGCTCAATCGTTGAACCAAGCCTTGGGCTGGACGACCAAAATGGGTGGCAGCGGCTTAGGTATGCCCTTGATTCGCCATGTGGCACTCTTGCATGGTGGCACTGCCCAGTTTAGCAATCGGCCAGAAGGCGGTGCACAAATTAGGCTCAATTTGCCGCAGGTTTAGCAATCGTCAAACGAAATAGCAATGGTGCACCAAAGGTCGTCCACACGCCAATGATCAAATAACGGATACCATCAGCAATCAGCGTTTCGGGCAAAATACTTTTGAGCAGCGCCCGCAACACAAATACAATGCTAATGCCCAGCACGATTTTGATTAATTGCCGCCACCACACTGTTTGCACTTGAAATTGCGCGTAGCGTTGTTGCAAACCCAACGTGCCCAACGAACCAGCTAAAAAGCCCAGCATCTTAACTCGATCAGCACCAGGATCGACCAATAAGCCAATTAAGCTGATCGCGGCCACTGCTAAGGCTAAGCGTTCTTGCTGTTTGCTTGGCAAATTGCTGATAATTGGCGTGAGATAGATGCTGGCGACCACAATTAAACTGCCAAAAAACCAACCACCAAGCAGATCAATCGGCCAATGCACACCCAAATAGAGTCGCGAAAAGCTGACGAGCAAAATCATAATGCCAGCAATAGCCCAAGCCCAGCGCTGGCGCAGCCACAAGCCAACAAACGCCCAAAAAACCAAGGTATGTTGGGCATGACCGCTGGGAAACGAAGGACTCCACGAGCCATCATCTTCGAGCGCAGTGGCTTTAGCGCCTTCGCTCAACACAAAACGCTCAGGATATTCCGCCGCAGGTCGAGCAGTATCAAACCAATCTTTCAGCCAAGCATTGGTATAGAACGAGCCAAGTAACATCACCAGCAATCGCACGCCTAAGTTGATTCCAACACACCAAAAAATCAACGGCCCAAGCAGCAGGTAAAAATCCTCGCCGCCAATATTGGTAATCCACAAAAACAGCCGATCAAGCACTGGGTTATGCCATTGCTGCAAACGTTCAAGCAAATCGAGTTGCATCGCCAACCTCACTAAGATGATTGGCGCAATTATACGTTAATCAAAAACGGCTCCTTGGCAGCAACCAAGGAGCCGAAGCACTGGACGAATAAATGAGTTTAGCGACGTGGGCGGGCCAAGGTTGGGGTGATTTTCACACCGCGAATTTGGGTCCGACCAAGGGCAGCCAACACGCGGTTCGCAGCCTCATCTGGCACATCAACAAAGGTGAAGTTATCGAAAATGTCGATTGCGCCGATTGCACGGCCTGGCAAGCCTGATTCGTTGGCAATTGCGCCAACAATATCAGCTGGGCGCACACCCTGTTCGCGGCCAATGTCTACAAACAAGCGGGTCATGCCTTCTTCGCGGAACGAGCGGCCACCGTTGTTGCGATCGCCACCGCTACGAGGCCCACGGGCAGCCCGATCGCCACCGCGCTCACCAGGTCGCTCACCAGCGCGACCATTGTCGCGGCGATCGCCACGGCGACCATTATCGCGGCTATCGCGGCGATCACCACGGCGAGCATCGAAGGTGGCTTCGTCTTCAACCATTTCTAAAGGATCTTCGGCGGTCAAATCTGGCTCACCAAGCATCATCTTGAAGGCAGCAGCGGCCAAATCGGTTGGTGAATATTGTTCGGCCAATTCTTCAGCCAAGACCAAATATTGCTCCAAACCACCCTGTTCGTTGTGTTGCTCGATCAATTCACGCAAGTTATCTTTGAATGCTTCGCGGCGGCGGGCAACCACATCGGCAATCGTTGGCAAGCGTAAGCGTTGAATTGGAGCACCAGTCATACGTTCGATCGTGCGCAGTTGGCGGCGTTCGCGTGGCGTTACCAAGGTTACAGCAACACCTGAACGGCCAGCTCGGCCAGTTCGGCCAATCCGGTGAACATAGGCTTCTGGATCAAGCGGAATATCATAGTTGATCACGTGGCTGACATGTTCAATATCCAAACCACGGGCAGCAACGTCGGTTGCGACCAAAATTTCCACTTGTTCTTCGCGGAAGCGCTTCATCACGCGGTCGCGCATAGCTTGGCTTAAATCGCCGTGCAGCAATTCAGCGCCATAACCACGAGCCAACAATTTTTCACCAAGCTCATCGACCATGGCCTTGGTTCGGCAGAAAATAATCGCCGAGGTTGGCATTTCAAGGTCAAGAATCCGCGTGAGCACTTCAAATTTATCGCGTGCGCCAATTTCATAATAGACTTGGCGAATTTGCGGTACAGTCAATTGTTCGCGTTCGATCGTCACCATTTGGGGTGAGCGCAAGTATTTGCGAGCCAAACGCGCAATTTCATCGGGCATGGTGGCTGAATATAAAGCGGTTTGGCGATCTTTGGGAGCGCGTTCCAAAATATATTCAATATCATCAACAAAGCCCATGTTGAGCATTTCGTCGGCTTCGTCGAGCACCACAGTGCGCACGGTCGAAAGATCAAGCGTGCCACGTTCCATGTGGTCCATCAAACGGCCAGGTGTGCCGATGACAATATTGACCCCACGCTTCAAAGCGCGAAGTTGGCGATCAATTGGTTGACCACCATAGACTGGCAAGGCGCGAATATTCAAATATTTGCCATACGCTGAAATAGCATCCGAGACTTGGACGGCTAATTCGCGCGTTGGGGTCAAGATCAAGGCTTGCACACCCATGGCTTTGGGATCAATCCGTTCGATCGTTGGCAACGAAAAAGCAGCGGTTTTGCCGGTACCTGTTTGAGCTTGGGCAATAATATCATTGCCACTAAGCATCAAACCAATACTTTGGGCTTGGATTGGAGTTGGTTCTTCATAGCCAAGTTCAGTAATTGCCCGCAACGTCGCTTCGCCTAGCCCAAGTTCCGTAAACGTAGTCATTAAAACGAGTATCCTTTCGGTGAATGTAGGGTTAACAGCCCGTTGCTGTTACCGTCCCGCAGCGTGCGGAGTCGCCCTAACCCCCCGAATGGCAAGCAAGCGACGCGCACGACACAAAAAACGCGGGGGCTACACCGCCCGCGTTTTCGTTCTCTGCTTAGCGTTAGATCCGATTATAGCATGATTTTTTGATTATGCCAAAACGCAGATAGGTGCATCTTCTTAATTTTTGATTGCGCTGGCTCAGTTCAAATACTGTTCAATTTGCTGAAGCCATGGGGTTTGAATTGCCTGATTGGCAGCTTGTTTGAGCAACATTTGGCCATCGGGCTTGGCTTGTTGCCAACGAGCAACAGCATATAAATAGGCCAATTGCGGATCATCAGGGCTGGTTTGATAGAGCGGCGAGATCATGTGTTCAGCTTCAGCCGCCAACGAGCATTGCAACGCAGTATTGGCTACAACCCGCCGTGCCAACGCGTCAACTGGTGTATTCAGCGCTTGACGAGCATACTCCAAGCCACTGCTACAGCGGCGCAACGGCGTATTGATATAAAAATTGGCAGCCTCTAAAGCCAAACTGCCACTCAACGGCCCAGTCGCAATCGCTTGATTGTAGGCGGCGGTAGTGCCATTAAAATCGCCTTGGCTTAGGCTAATCGTTGCCGCAACTAAATAATTTTCGCTACTGGCTGGCTCCAAATTAACTGCTTGTTGCAATGCAGCCAGGGCCAAATCGAGCTGTTGACTGCTAGCGGCAATTTTGGCTTGGGTGCGTGGCAGGGTCGCAACATTTGGCCATTGCTCTTGAGCCGTGGCGATCAACGCCAACGCCGTGACATTATCACCAGCACTCCAATACAACAAGGCGCGTTGGTTAGCGGCAAAACTCGCCATTTGATCGCTGGCAGGAATTTGGCTAAGCAGTAGATCGGCGGCTTGCCACAAACCCTGTTCACTCCATAAACTGGCCACGCCAAGCATACGTTGAGTTGGATCTTGTGGCACAAGTTGCTGCATCCGCCGAATTCGTTGTTGCAACTGCCATGGATTGGCCAAGCGCGGGCCGCTGGTTTGCGGTTGAATTTGGGCTAAAACCTGTTGTGCAAGGCTCGGATCAGTGGGCAATGCCAGCTCAGCGCTCCGCAGCCAAGCCCAATTCTGCCAAGGCTGGGGCAAGGCTTGAACTTGATTTAATTGATTGGTCGCACTAATCAAATCGCCCACGCGGAACGCCAATTCGGCTTGTAGCAAGTGGCTCCATGGATCAGATTCTAAAGTACGAATTGTTGCTTGAACCGCAGCTTGATCGCCACGTTGCAAGCCAGCCCAGCCATAGAATTGCCAAGCTTGTTGGTGTTGTTCAACATTCAGAGGTTGGCGAAACACCTCGATTAATTGATAATCAGCTGCTTGCCACTCGCCGCGAGTCAAATACAACTCAGTCAAGGCTAATTGATTGGGCACACTTGGCTGGGTTTGGTTTAATTGTTGATATAAGCGAGTTGCTTGATGCCAGTTGCCAGCTAAACGAGCTTGAGCCGCTTGCCGCGCCAAACTTGGTGGCTGCCGAATAAGCCATATCAACCCAATAATGATGATTAAGCTAGCCCCAAGCCAACGCCAAATCCGTGCCACATGTGCCTCCCCAACCAGATTTAGGCCTATTATCCACGATTTTGCTGGGTTGGGTTTCGATCCACGAAGGACACGAAGGACACGAAGGACACCAAGGAGAGGGATCAGGGAACCACGAAGGACACGAAGGACTGGATACTGATCCTTAGCCCCTGACCCCAACCCCTAAAATAATCCTCGATCAATCCTAAAAAATCGCTATAATAACACAATTGTTCGATAATCAGTCGCAAGAACGACCATAAATAAGCATAAGCACAGTATAATTAATGACGTGATTTAGGAGGTCGTATGCCACCATTAAAAGTCCATGCACCCTACGAACCGCGTGGCGATCAACCACAGGCGATTGCCCAATTAGTCAATGGATTAAACAGCGGGCTTGTCCACCAAACCTTATTGGGGGCAACAGGGACTGGCAAAACTCATACAATTGCGCGGGTTATTGAGCAAGTTCAACGGCCTACCTTGGTGATGGCACATAATAAAACCCTCGCCGCACAGTTGTATGCTGAGTTTAAAGAATTTTTTCCTGAGAATGCCGTAGGCTATTTCGTTTCCTACTACGATGCCTATACCCCCGAAGCCTACGTGCCATCAAAGGATTTGTATATTGAAAAAGAAGCGCAAATCAATGAAGAAATTGATCGTTTGCGCCACGAAGCAACCCAAGCGCTGTTTACCCGCAGCGATGTCATTATCGTGGCCTCGGTCTCGGCGATCTACGGGCTTGGCTCGCCCACGGATTACGGTCAAGTGGCACTCAAGCTTAAAACTGGTGAGATTCGCAACCGCGATAAAGTGCTGCGAACGCTGATCGATCTACAATTTGAGCGCAACGATCTTGATTTTCACCGTGGCACCTTCCGTGTGCGTGGCGATACACTCGAAATCTTTCCAGCTAATGCCGAAAGCGCCTTTCGGATCGAGATGTGGGGCGATGAAATTGAGCGCATGGTCGAGGTTGATCCCTTGACAGGTGAGATTTTGACCCAAAAAGATCACATCGAAGTCTTTCCGGCCAAGCACTTTATTCCCAACGCCGACAAAATGCAGGCAGCAATTGGCGATATTCGGCTTGAGCTTGAACAGCAATTAGCCCATCTCGAAGGCGAAGGCAAAGTGCTTGAAGCAGCGCGGCTCAAACAGCGCACACTCTACGATCTCGAAATTATGGAAGAATTGGGCTACTGCTCAGGAATTGAAAATTATAGTCGGCATATGGATCGGCGTAGCGAAGGCCAAACACCGTGGACATTGCTCGATTACTTTCCTGATGATTTTCTTTTGGTGATCGACGAATCGCATATTTCAGTGCCGCAAATTCGTGGGATGTTCAATGGCGACCGTTCGCGCAAGCAAACCTTGGTCGATTTTGGCTTCCGTTTGCCCTCGGCGCTCGATAACCGACCCTTGATGTTTGACGAATTTTCCAAGCATGTGCATCAAGCAATTTATGTTTCAGCTACGCCTGGGGTCTACGAATATCAACATCATGAACAGGTAGTTGAGCAAATTATTCGGCCAACTGGCTTGCTCGACCCTATGGTTGAAGTGCGACGCACCCGTGGCCAAATCGATGATTTACTTGGTGAAATCAAACGGCGGGTTGATACTGGCTCGCGGGTATTGGTCACAACCCTCACCAAGCGCATGGCCGAAGATCTGACCGATTATCTCAAAGAAATGGGCGTGCGCACTCAATATCTCCACTCCGATGTTGATACGATTGAGCGCATCGACATTCTGCGTGATTTACGTTTAGGGGTTTTTGATGTGCTGGTGGGGATCAACCTCTTGCGCGAAGGCTTAGACTTGCCTGAAGTATCGTTGGTGGCAATTCTTGATGCTGATAAAGCGGGCTTCTTACGCTCCGAATCGTCGTTGGTGCAAATTATTGGGCGGGCTGCCCGCCACATCGATGGTACGGTGCTGATGTATGCCGATACGATTACCCCAGCCATGGATTATGCGATCAGCGAAACCCGTCGCCGTCGCCAAATTCAAGAGCGTTATAATCAACAACATGGCATTGAACCCAAAGGGATCGTCAAAGCAGTACGCGATTTGACCGAAGGTATGAAAAAAGTTGCTGAAAAACCAGCAGCCTACCAAACCGCCGCCAACCCCGACAGCATGACCAAAGAAGAACTCTTCAAAGTGATCAACGCGCTTGAAAAACAGATGAAACAAGCCGCCAAAGACCTAGAGTTTGAAAAAGCGGCCTTGCTGCGTGACCAACTGACCGAAATGCGCCAAACCCTAGCCTTGATCGACAACACGGCCTTGCTTGAGAGCGTCAATCGCAAACCACGAGCCAAAGCAGCTATGGTGGTTGAAGATACTGGTAAACGCAAAGTCAAAGGCCGTTCACGCGGCAAACTTTAATCGCAATGCGCGGCTGGTTGAGCACAGCTAGCCGCGCACCACCACCCAAACTGCCACCGCCAAAAATAGCTGGATCACTGAGCTACCAATTAAGAGTGCAAATGCCCCAGCTCGCGACGTGCGATAAACCAACGCGCCAAATCCAGCGTTGATCAGCCAAGCCAACAAGCCGACCAAAGGCAACGCTAATAATTGTTCGCGGGCTTCGACTCCACTAACCGCACCAGTCGCATCGATGCGAATTGGCACTTCGAGCGGCAATTGGTTATAGCGCCAAGCAATTAAGCCCCAAACTGCAAAATTGAGCAAGAGGCCAACTACTAATGCCCAACGCACGGCATTATTCAACCAAAAATCATAGGCAATCCGGGTGGAGCGCACCACACCTTCGCTTTGAACTTGGACAACCCCCAAATTGAGGCGGCTCTCGACCTCTTGGATGAAGCTATCACGTTGGGCTGGAGTAATCACATAACTGCCGCCAGTAGTGCGCAAAAGCAGTGATTGCTCGGCAGGCTGGGTACTAAAGAAATTCAAAATCTGCTCATCGGCAGCCTGACCAACCCCGCTGATATAGCCAAAGCGCGTCAGCAAACCAGGCTTTTGCTTGACATCAACACTTGGCTCAACCGCTGTGATCAAGTTCATTGGCACAACCGCAGTATTGCCCAACCAGTGAATTGTCAAGGCATTGCGATCAACTCGATAGTGCAAGGTTAAAGCACTACCAACCCGATAGAGCATAATCAAACTAATCAAAAAGCCCGAAACTGCGGTTGCAAACCAAGCAAAGGTGGTTAAATCGATGCGCCAGGCACTTGCAGTACCAGAGATATCAGCCAGCAATTGCATGGTTGCCCAGATCGTTGCGCCAATCATCAGCAGGGTGATTGCTAGGGCAACCCATAGTCGCAAGGTTCGTTTGGCCCACCATCGATTCATGGCAACTCCTCAGATTAAACAACAAATGGCGGGTCGCCATTGACCCGCCACTATTCTACCTGTTTTTGCTTATGGTGTTGGCGTTACTGCTTCAGTTGGTGCAGTTTCGCTGGTTGGCGCAGCCTCACCAGTTGGGGTTGCAGTAACCGCCGCCGGATCGGTGGTTGGCTGCGGAATGGTGGTTGGAATTGGCTCGATCGTTGGTGGAACGGTGGTAGCGGTTGGTTCAGGGAAGCGCTGAACATTCGAGACAGCTCGTTTGTCCTCGATCCACTTGTTGACCGCCTCATCGCGCTTGGTAGTCAAATCGCTTTGGCTTGGTCGCCACTCACGCTGATTTACCAAGATAATATGCCAGCCTTGGGTCGATTGATAAGGCTTACCAATCACCCCAACTTCTTGGGTTGAAATTGGCTCGGTAATTCCAAAGGCAGCATATTGAGATAGTGGTTGCATGCCAGTGGTTGGATTATCGGTTGCATTATCGTTGGTATTTAAGATCTGCACGTCGGTAAAGCTGGCAGTATCGGTCAACTGAGCAGCAATATCATCAATTTTGGTTTTAGCTTGCAGCCACTTGGTAACAGTCATAGGGTCGGCAGGATCGGTAATATTCGCCGTGACGAAAATTTGCTGTGCATCGGCATAAACTTCCTTAATGGCTTGATCCTCAGTGACCAACTTTTCGCCAAGCTTTTGGCGCATCAATTGCAAACGTTCTTGGTGCAAAACAAACGCTTTGAAGGCTTCGCGATCAAATGGCAAGGTAGCCAAGCCATAGGTCGAAGTTTCCTCGATAAATTCGCGCAACGTACCAAAATAGGTTGTAACCGCTGAATCAACCCGATTACTGGCTTCGCTGAGGGTTGGAGTTGATGTTGGGGTTGGAGTCAACGAAGCGGTATCAGTCAAACCAGTCGTTGAGGTTACTGGGGCAACTGGATTCATCACTTCGTTGGCAGGAGCAAACTTGGTTGCCAAACTTTGCTGCAATTCTTCATCACTGACCGTAATGCCTTCAGCAGCAGCATTATTTTCAAGAATCTTATCGCTGATCAACTGATTGAGCACCGCATAATCAAGCGGAGCATTCTGATCTTTCAAGCCAGCAATATAATTGGTGACATCGGTCGCAAATTGCTCAGTACCTTGCAATTGATATTGGGCATATTGCTGAATTTGTTGAGCCAAATTAATTGCTTGTTGGGCTTGCATAATTTGACGATATTGCTGATATTCAGCGTTGGTAACTTCAACCCCTGCAATATTCGCAATCGTTTTATTGGGAACAATCACCTTCTGAATGACCAACCCAATCCCAATCAGTAGCACCGCCAAGCCAACCGCAGCAGCAGCGATCAGCAAGACACGGGTGCTTTGCTTGCGTTCTTGATCCCAGCGAGCACGTTGCCGTTTGTTCAGGGGCTTTGAGTGCTGCACATTATCAGTATGTTTTGCCATAATCCTTGCCTACTCCATTGGGGGAAACTAAAGTAAAGCAGGCACAGCGCGAAGTTCGCGACTGTGCCTGTGCTTCATTAAACCAACAACGCAGAACTAACCGCGGGTATTTTCAGAAACGAATGGCAACAGCGCCAAGTGACGAGCGCGTTTGATTGCAACATTCAATTTACGTTGATATTTAGCACATGTGCCAGTGCGACGGCGGGGCAAAATCTTGCCCCGATCCGAGACCATCCGTTGCAAGCGCTTGATATCTTTATAATCTGGCACAATCCCTTCAGCCGTGAAGACACACACTTTGCGACGGGGTGTGTATTTGCGGCGACCTGCCGACTTACGGCGTTGATCTGACATGCGAACGGCTCCTTGTATGTTCTAGTAATTCTAATTCAACAGTGTTTAGAATGGGATATCGTCATCGCCGATATCAGGCTCGTTGTAGCCAGCGCCACCACCGTAGCTGCCACCACGATTATAATCATTGGCGGAATTATCGCGGGGTGGGCGTTGATTGCCTCCAGCTTGGTAGCCGCCGCTGCGCGACTGGCCTTGGCCTTGCTGTTGATCGGTACGATCAAGAATGATCATATCGCTGGCGACCACTTCGGTACGAAAGCGCTTCTGGCCGCTATCGTCGTCCCACGAGCGGGTTTGCAGCCGACCCTCGATATAGACGCGGCTGCCTTTGGTCAGATACTGATTACAGATCTCGGCCAATTTGTTCCAGACCACGACCGAAAACCATTCGGTTTCATCGCGGGTCTCGCCATTGGGGTCTTTCCACTGACGACCAGCGGCGACAGTGAAGTTGGTCACGGGTGTTCCTTGTGGCGTAAAACGCATTTCAGGATCTTTGCCCAAGCGACCAATAATCATCACTTTATTTAAATCTTTCGCCACGGTTTCCTCCCCGTTGGTTTTAGCGCTTGGTTTCGTCGCGGATCAACAAATAGCGCAGGATTTGTGGAGCCAACTTCAAGTGGCGTTCGACTTCAGTCACACGATCAGCGTTCAACGTGAAGTGGGTCAAGAAGTAGAAACCTTCAGTGTAGTCGTCGATAGGATAGGCCAATTTGCGGCGGCCCCAAGGAGCGCCTTGTTCGGTGCTAGCTACTTCGCCGCCTTGAGCTTTGATATAGCCTTGGATGGTCTCGATGGTCGTGTTGAGTTCTTCCTCGCCACCCAAATCAGGGCGCAGGACGGTCATCATTTCGTATGCACGCACGATGTTTTCACCTACATGAAACATTAATTGCCACCGTTTCATGGCACGGGGCCGCCAATATCCAATTGAGTTATATGCATGGAGTCAAGGGGTTGCGTTGGCAACCAGCACCAAATATGGCGCGAGGAGGGTTCAAATCGAACCACTCAGAAGACTCCTTCCTTCGGGTTTGCCCCGTTTTGCCGTGGGTTTGGTGGCCACAAGGCTACGGAGCAGAAAGGCCGCCGCAGTATAGCATAAAAGTAAACTCTCGGCAATCGTTTGAGGGATCAGTTGTTAGGGGTCAGGGGCTAATTTTAACCACGAAGAACGCGAAGCGCACGAAGATTAGAAATGCCAATACTTGTTCCGCTAGCCCGTAGCCTTCAGTCTATCGCCTGAGCTTGGTAAATCAATCAGCAGCATGCTTTATGTTCTAGGTTCGATGCTCTATGTTCTAGGTTCATCCTTTTGATTTTTACTCCTAGTCATGCTATACTAATCGACGGTGTGCCAGCCCTTGGGCTGGTCGCTAGTGACGCACGTCGTCTGCATGGCACCGCTCCTGCCGATCCTTTGGGTGATTGGTTCAGTGCTGGAATAACTGCGGCGGCGGAGGAAAACATTATTTTGTAAGGAGTCATCCCTTGACCGACACAACTACCAACCGTGTAGTGTCGCTGAAGGCCCTGCTTGAAGCAGGTGTTCACTTCGGCCACCAGACCAAGCGCTGGAACCCCAAAATGCGTCCGTTTATTTTCACGGATCGCAATGGGATTCACATTATCGATTTGCAACAAACTGTCACCAGCTTGCAAAGCGCCTATCGCTTTGTAGCCGATGCAGTTGCTGGCGGCGGCAAGGTGCTCTTCGTAGGCACCAAAAAGCAAGCTCAAGAAGCTGTGCGCGATGAAGCCACCCGCTCAAATCAATTGTATGTGACCCAACGCTGGATGGGTGGTTTGTTGACCAACTTCTCAACCATCAAGCGCCGCTTGCAATTCTTGCACGATTTGGAAGCTCGCCGCGACCGTGGTGAATTCAACTTGGTTACCAAGGCTGAAGCATTGAAGTTGGAAGACGAAATCGTTAAATTGAACCGCGTATTCGGCGGGATCAAAACGATGGAACGCTTGCCAGCAGCTATGTTCGTGATCGACCCACACAAAGAAACCTTGGCAATTAGCGAAGCTAAGAAGCTGGGCATTCCAGTGGTGGCGATGGTTGATACCAACTGCGATCCCGATCCAATCGATTACCCAATTCCATCAAACGACGACGCGATTCGCGCTATCCGCTTAATGGCTGGCAAAATTGCCGACGCAGCCTTGGAAGGCCAAAACCGCCGTCAATCACAACATATCGAAGAACGTGCTTTGGCAGAACAAACCAAGTACGAAGAAGACGCATTCTAGGCCGAGGTCATTCCGGCCTGCGCTCGCGAATGCCGTCCTAGTATCGATAGACACCCAGACCCCGGACGAGCAACAATGCTCGTCCGTTTTTACAACAAGGAGAATACCCTGTGAGTATCTCGATGGATCAAGTCAAGGAACTCCGCGAACGCACCGGCGCTGGCATCCTCGACTGCAAGAAGGCGCTGACGGATACCAGTGGCGATGTTGACGCTGCAATCAAGATTTTGCGCGAAAAAGGCTTGGCTGCCGCCGCCAAGAAATCATCACGCGATGCCAGCGATGGCCGGATCGAAGTTTATGTCCACCCAGGCAATAAAGTTGTTGCGATTGTGGAAGTAAACTGCGAAACCGACTTCGTGGCCAAAACCGACGATTTCAAGAAATTGGCCTATGATTTGGCCTTGCACGTTGCTGCAACCAACCCATCATATGTCAATCGCGAAGAAGTGCCAGCAGCCGAAGTCGAACGCGAACGCGAAATCTTGCGCCAACAAAATGTCGATAGTGGCAAGCCAGCCAATATCGTCGAAAAAATTGTTGAAGGTCGCATCGAGAAATTCTATGGCGAAATCGTCTTGCTCGAACAAGAATTCGTCAAAGATCCTAGCGTCAAGATCAAAGATTTGGTCCAAGAAGCGATTGCTAAATTGGGCGAAAACATCGTTGTGCGCCGCTTTAGCCGCTTTGAAGTTGGCAGCAACTAAACAGTGCGACGATTGGCGCAACCCAATCTATTCGCTCTTCAACCGTCGTTTGTGGATTGTTCTCAATCCGCAGGCGACGGTTTTTTTCTGAAATCACGCAGGTGTTTGTTTCTTCCTTGCTTTTGATCTTTTGACTTTCACTTGGAGGGTTCTGGTATGCAACCACGCTACAAACGGGTTTTGCTCAAGCTCAGTGGCGAAGCATTGGCTGGCGATGGTAAAACCAATATTTCGCCTGACGTGTTAAACTATATGTCAGCCGAGATTAAGCCATTGTTGGCGCATGGGGTGCAAGTGGCAATTGTGCTTGGCGGCGGCAATATCTGGCGTGGTGGCCCAGCAATCAAAGCTGGCATGGAACCACCCCAAGCACATTATATGGGCATGCTGGCAACAATTATCAATGCCTTAGCCTTGCAAGATGCGCTTGAGCGTAACGGCATGCAAACCCGTGCCATGACCGCGATTAAAATGGATGAGGTGGCAGAATCGTACATTCGACGGCGAGCGGTGCGCCATATGGAAAAAGGCCGAGTGGTTATTTTGGCCGCTGGCACTGGTAATCCTTATTTCACCACCGATTCGGGCGCAGCTTTACGCGCTGCCGAACTCGATGCCGATGTTATTCTGATGGCCAAAAACCGCGTTGATGGGGTGTATAGCGCTGACCCACGCACCGACCCCAAAGCAACCAAATTTGACCATATCACCTATCTTGATGCCCTAACCCGTGGCTTAACGATTATGGACAGTACGGCGCTGACCTTTTGCATGGATAATAATCTTCCAATCATTGTATTTAGCCTCGATACCCCAGGCAATTTGGAACGAATTGTGCTAGGTGAGCAGGTTGGTACCTTGATTAGCAAAGCCAACACTGAAGCCCCCGCTACCGCTGGGTAGCATTAGCCAAATGACAAGGAGTTTTAGTATGACGGTTAAAGATGTTTTACGCGATGCCGAAAGCAAAATGAAAAAGAGCATCGATTCGTTGCGCCATACCCTTGGTGCTGTGCGCACTGGCCGCGCCTCTCCCGCCTTGGTCGAAGATTTGAAGGTTGAATATTATGGCTCTGAAATGCCGCTCAACCAGTTGGCCAACATCGCTACCCCTGAATCACGTATGATCACGATTCAACCCTACGATCAAGGGGCAATCAAGGCGATTGAAAAGGCCATCCAAAATTCCGAGTTGGGAATCAACCCGAGCAACGATGGCCGCGTCATTCGCTTGGCGATTCCCCAATTGACCCAAGAACGTCGTAAGGAGTTGGTCAAGCAGGTCAAGGCCAAAGTTGAAGATGGCAAAGTGGCGATTCGCAATGTGCGCCGCGAAGCCCAAGATGCCATTCGCAAATTGCAACAAGATAAGGCCATCTCGGAAGATGACGAGCGTCGTGGCCAGGAAGAGTTGCAAAAATTGACCGACCGCTTCCAAAAGGAAGTTGAAACGATCGGCACAACCAAAGAAGCCGAGGTCATGGAAGTCTAGGACTTGTGGCTGTTGGTAAATTAAGCGTTGGCCTACCACCAGTAGGCCAACGCTTAATTCAACTCAACCGACTGCACAAGCCCAAAAATCCCCCATGAGCCAAGTGTAAGTTTTGATTCTTGCAAGGCTCATTTCACCACCGCACCCCATGCGGTGGTTTTTTAATCTTTTATCTATCAGCCTAGGTACTATATGCTACTATGACCTTTTTCCTACAAGGGTTATTCCAGGGCTATGGTATGCTTTTGGCGCATTGCCCGATCCACACCCACATTTAATACATTTGAGGATGCCACCATGCCCGATCAAGATCACAATCAAGCCATCAATCGGCGGCAGTTTCTCAAGTTGGGCGCTATGTCCGGGTTGCTTGCCAGCATGCCCGAGCTAGCCGCTGCCAACGAGGGAAGCCCTATTCGGCTACGAGAGCCAGAGGTAATGCAGGTTGGAGTTATCCTGCCCACAGAATTGCACAGCCATCGTGCAACGCTAGCGTTTTTGGCAGGTTTGCAGTTTGCCAGCGAGCAAGCAGCAGTTCCCTTTCGATTTAATCTTCAAATGCCCCAAAGCCTCAACCACCTATTCACCGCCAAGGCTGCAACGGCAGATATTTGGCTAAGCCTTGGCACAGCCTTAGGCATCCAAACCTTAAGCGACTGCTTGCCCAATCAGACGATCATTGCCGCCACCTTGGGCGAACATTTCGCGGTTGCCAACCCCAGCCCCAATCTGTTGATTAATAGTTTTGGCCTGGCCGATGCTGCTTGGCAAAGCGCAGTTTGGGCGAGCCAACAACGGGGCAAACGCGCCATCATCATTCGTTCAAATGCGCTCAGTGGCTACGATTGTACGTGGGGTTTTGCCCAAGGGTTGTTGGCAGCAGGCGCTGAGTTAATTGGCGATTTTAGCTTCGATTCAGCCGATCTGGCCGCCAAAGTTGCTAGCCTCAATCCCGATGTTGTGTACCTAGCGCTCAATGCCGCCGAATCGCAGCAATGGTGGCATAGCTACACCACTAGCAGCAAAGCCTTGTGGATTACGCCCAATGCTACGCTCGATGCCAAATTAGCTCAACGGCTGCGCAAACAAGGACTGGATTTGGCCTATGCTGGTGGTTGGAGCACGGCGAATAATCCAAGCTTCCACCAGGCATTTAGCAAAGTCTATGGGGCTGAACCAACCCGCCATCATGCGCTTGGCTACGATACCGCTTTGTTGATTGCCAGTGCTCGGGCTGGGCAAAAAACGATTCGCTACGATGGATTGCGGGGGGCAACCACTATCAATGCCTATCGCACAAGCCATGCTCCAACCTATTTGCACTTTTTGGTTAGCCAACAACGCCAAGCAGCGCCAATTAGCTTGGCAGCGCTTGATCAATCCAGCGTTCAACAGCGGCTTGATGCAACGCGGAGCGGCGTAATTCAACCATATTTTGAATAAACACAAAGACTCGGTTTGCTTGATTCTCTAGGGTTTGGTGTGCTGAAGGAGATCACCGATGATTGGATTAGCAGCCCCACTGAGTCTGCGGGCAGCGACTCCCAACGATGAGTCGCTGCTGATTAATTTGTATGCTTCAACCCGGGCAGCCGAATTGGCACGGGTTGATTGGGATGAAACCCGCAAGACCGATTTCATCAACATGCAATACCATGCCCAACATACCCACTACATGCAACACTACCCCGATGGCAGCTACCAAATTGTGCTGCACAAAGCCAAACCCGTTGGCAACTGGTACACATTTCAAAGTTCAACCCTGATGCGCGTTTTAGATATAACGATTCTGCCGCAATTTCGTGGGCGCGGCATTGGTCGGCAACTCATGACCCAGTTTATCGCTGAGGCCAAAGCCAGCCAACGCCGGATTCGTTTATATGTCTATAAAGAAAATCCTCGCGTCAGTACGTGGTACGAGCGCTTGGGATTTCAAGCTGTCGGTGGCTTGAGTATGTACACCGAAATGGAATGGCGGCCTTAGTTTTTGGAGGATCGCTCATGGCACAACCGTATGTCGGTGAAATTCGGATGTTTGGCGGTAATTTCCCCCCAGCTGGCTGGATGTTTTGCGAGGGGCAGTTATTACCGATCTCAGAGTATGAAACGCTCTTTCAATTAATTGGCACAACCTATGGCGGCGATGGGCAAGAAACCTTTGCCTTGCCCGATTTACGCGGGCGGTTCCCTTTGCACCAAGGCAATGGGTTTATTTTGGCCGAAACCGGCGGGGCTGAAACAATCACCCTGACTGTTCAGCAAATGCCTGCCCATAGCCACCCAGCGTTGGTCAGCGCTAACAATGGTACAACCAATATCCCCCAAAATGGGTTTTGGGCCAAAGCTGGTGCGACTAATCTGTACGTAGCAGGTGCATCGGCAGGTGATCTTTCACCATTTGCCAACAACACCATTAGCCTAATTGGTGGTTCACAGCCACATGAGAATATGCAACCATATTTAGTTGTTGATTTCATTATTTCTTTGTACGGCATCTTCCCATCCCCAACTTAGGCGAAAAAAGCCGACCTTGAATCGTTAAGTATATGTAGTTGTTGAGGTGCTTGTATGGCAGACCCATTTGTTGCTGAGATTCGGATTGTTGGCTTCAACTTTGCTCCCCGTGGCTGGGCTTTTTGTGATGGTCAATTATTGCCAATTTCGCAAAATACTGCATTATTTTCATTGTTAGGCACAACCTATGGTGGTAATGGCAAAAGCAACTTTGCCCTGCCCGATTTCCAAGGGCGTTCCCCAATGCATCAAGGACAAGGGCCAGGCTTGAGTTTACGCGATCTGGGAGAAACTGGTGGTTCTGAAACTGTCACCTTATTACAAAGCGAAATCCCCAGCCACAACCATATCTTTAATTATGTTGGGATCGATGGCAATAATGCTGATCCAACGAATAATCTCTTTGGTGGCAGCGAATCAACCGATGCCTTTCGCAATGCTCCCGATACAACGCTATCGCCGCAAGAACTTTCATTAACTGGTGGAGATCAACCGCATAATAATATGCAGCCCTATCTAACCCTGAATTTTATTATTGCCCTACAAGGGGTCTTCCCACCCCGCACCTAAGTTCGAACGATCGGCATTAAGCTATTTAAGAGGATGACATTAATATGGCAGAACCATTTTTAGCCGAAATTCGCCTGTTTTCGTTCGTATTTGCCCCCAAGGGTTGGGCTTTGTGTAATGGTCAATTGTTGCCCATTAACCAAAATCAGGCCTTATTTTCGCTTTTAGGTACAACTTATGGTGGCAATGGTCAAACAAATTTTGCTTTGCCCGATTTACGTGGGCGCATTCCGATCCATATGGGTGGTGGGCATACTTTAGGCGAACGGGCGGGTGAGCAAGCACATACCTTGAGTATTACAGAATTACCAACCCATAATCATAGCTTAGCCGCCTCAAACCAACCAGCCAATAGCGCTAGTGGCTATCCGCCTGCCCGTTCGAGTGGGGTGAATGGCTATACCACCACAGGCCCAAATGGTACGATGAACCCACTGGCGGTTAGTAATGTTGGGGGCAGCCAAGCCCACCTGAATATGGCTCCGTTTTTGACAATTAACTTTTGTATTGCCTTACAAGGCATCTTCCCATCGCAGACTTAATAGGTTGAGGATTTAAAGGAATGAACAATCAGCGTTTGGGTATTGGTATGCTCGTCCCTTTCGCAGTCGATCGATCAGCGATTGCCGAGCAATTTGAGCAAGGCTTGCGTAGCGCTCTGGCTCCCAGCATTCACGATGGCATGATCAAGGATGTTCATGTGGTTGTTGAAGAAGTTGGCGCTGGGGTGATTCTGCTTGAGCAAAAAATTCAACAATTGCTTGGCAATCGCCATATTGATATTTTAGTATTGTGGCTGCAAAGTGGCCTAATTGAATACATTACGCCATTTTTAGAGCGCATGCCACGCCCAACGCTGGTCGTCAACCTTGGTGAAAATATTCCACGCACGAGCGAACAGCATCCGTGGATTGTTCAACACAGTTTGGGGTTATGGCAGGCCCATTATGCGCTTGGACGGTGGGCGGCGGAACAGCTGAGCCGCAGCACCGTGCATGCGTTGAGCCACTACGATAGTGGTTATGATCTGCATTATGCCCTTTTAGAGGGGTTTAACCAGGCTGGCGGCGAGACAGTTGGTCACTACCTGAGCCATGTTGCGCCTGATCGCGGCAATTTTACGCCACTCTGGCATTATTTGGCAGAAACCCCTAGCGATCTGCTCTTTTATACGGCATGCGGCCCTGAGGCAAAACAATTTTTAGCGGCGTGGGCAGATAGTCCATTGCTTGGCAAACGATCGTTAGTCGTTAGTCCGATGGTTTGGTTTGAAATCGAGCCTGAGCTACGCTCAAAGCTAGCCCTAACGACCTGTTTGCCATGGCATCCAGATCTCCTTTCGTCAGCGAATGCAGCAACAAACCCATTTGAAGCATTGGCGCAGCTTTTAGGCCTAGAGGCTGGAGCTTGCCTGGCTCAGGCACTGCTTAAGTCGCCCAATTCCGATGATCAAGGATTGTTGCATGCGCTGAGCAACGTAGCCTGGATGACCCCACGCGGCTCAATCGAACGTTATTCAAGCCAACAAACCAGTGTGCCACAGTTGTACCTTATTCAAGCTCATCCAACCGATCAAACCAGCAACCAAGTTATCGCGCTTGAGCTTGCGACGCTTGATCTTAATCCACTGCTTCGCACCATTGAACAAGCGCCGCGCAGTGGCTGGCTCAACTCATATTTGTGTGTCTGATGAAGGTAACCCAAACAGAAAGGTATCCCGCTGTGTTGAAACAATCTCGACTTTCTGCTGTGGTAGCGGCACTCCTCGTTGGAGTGCTGTTTGTGCTGCAAGGAAGTGGAGCCTTTGCCGCTCCAAAGCCTGTGCAGCAAGCCCAAACGTCGGCTGAACGCCCCATGGCTGCGCCACTTCTCGGCTCCAACGATGTGTTGTTGAGCGATATGGGCGGGGTTGGCAATGCTGATGGTAGCATTGCTGTGAACCCTGTGGTTGCCTATAACGTCACCGATAGCCAATATCTTTTGGTGTGGGAAGGCTTAGAAACCGCCACTGGCTCATTAAACTTGCATGGTCAATTGATCGATGCAGTGACCGGCCTCGAAATTGGCACGAATGACTTTTTAATTGCCGATGACGTTGATGCGAATGATGCTTATGGCAAACCGCAAGTCGTTTGGAATAGCGTCAACAACGAATATTTAGTCATTTTTGAAGGCGATAGCCAAGTTGCCGTCGGTCTTACCAATGAGCTTGAAGTCTATGCTCAGCGGGTTGCCGCCAACGGCAGCTTGATTGGTACGCCGTTGCGGGTCAGCCAAATGGGTACTGATGGCGTGAATACCGCCGATGCCTTTGAACCATCCGTTACCCATAACGCCACCAACAATCAATATGCGGTGGTTTGGTACGGCGATGATCTGGCTGGCGGTCGCATCGATGGTGAGTTTGAAGTCTATGTCCAGTTGCTTGGCTTTAGCGGCGGTAACCTGATTGAGGTTGGCGGCGATGTTAAAGTCTCCGATGTTGGCACAACTGGGAGTGCAACTATTCGCCCAGAAGACCCCAATATCGTTTGGAATAGTGCTGCCAACGAATATTTAGTTGTTTGGCGCTCCGACGATAGCGGCACCGACGGCGATTTTGATGTCTATGGCCAACGCTTAACTGCCGCCCTCGCCGAAGTTGGTGCAGACGATTTCTTGATCGCCAATAATGCCAATCAAGATTCGTTTGATGTGAATGTTGGCTACAATCCAACCAACAATCTCTATTTAGTGCTTTGGTCGGGCGATAACGTGGCCAACTCGGTCTATAACGTTTATGGACAGATCGTCAGCGGGGCAGGAGCGGTAACTGGTGGACTGTTGACCCTCTCATCAACCAACACCGGGGTTTCAACTGACCCAGTTATTACTTATAACTCGCGGGATAACCAGTTTATCATCGCGTGGATGGCTCCCAGCGCAGCTGGCAATACCGAGCGCGAAATCTTCACCCAAAAAATCAATGCTGCAACGGGTGCACGCATCGCCCCCAATGATGTGCAAGTCAGCGATATGGGGCCAAATGGTAACGATAATTTCTTTGCCAATGGCTTTATTGGAATTGCCTACGCTGGCCAGACCCTCAACCATACCTTAGTTGTTTGGGGTGGGGCTGACAATCGTGATGGTCAAACTACTGGCGAATCAGAAATTTTTGGCCAATTGATTACGCCAATTCTGAATGTACGCAAAACCATCACCAGCAATATTACCAACCTCGATGCCTTCGACACGCTAACCTATCAAATCGAAGTTGAACATGCCACGATTGTTGAAGGCGCTGATACGGTTTCGTTGAGTTTGGCCGATGCTTTTAATCTCAACCTGACCGATGATTTACCAGCCCAACTGAATAGCCCCACGATTGTCAGTGCGCTTGTTAGTGATGGGGCAAACAGCACCAATGTTGCTGGCAACCTCTCGGTTGGTAGCGGCGATCTGGCAACCTCAACCCCATTTGGCTTACGCTACCGCTCCAATGGCAACAACAGCGAAAAATTAACCTTGGTGCTGAACACCAAAGTTGCCAATACAAGCGTTGCTGGCGCAATTTTCGGCAATACTGCCAATGCAACGTGGAGCAATACCAGCTTACTTGGCAGTGTTACAGGCTTGACTGATAGTAGCGCGAATGTGAACGCCACGATGGCCCGCGCCTTTACCGTCAGCAAATCGAGCCTTGAAACTGAGGCGTTGATTAACCAAGATGTTACCTATCATCTTGACGTTGGCGTGATTGAAGGAACGACCAATAGCTTACAATTTGTCGATACCCTGCCTGCGAACACCAGTTATGTGCCAGGCTCAATTAACGTTAGTAATAGCAATGGAATGACGATCAATGGCTTAATTGCCAATGTCAGTGGCCAAACCTTAACGATCAATGCAAGCAGTGTCGTCAATCCAGGCAATGTTGATAACGGCGCAACCGCTGATAGCGATGTATTCCGTTTATCCTATCAAGTAAAAGTGCTTGATGTGCCAGCCAATGTCAGCGGCGTGGTTTTGACCAATAGTGTCAATGCTTCGGCTAGCCCCGGCCAAGTTGATAATGGCAACACTCATAACCTGACGATTGTTGAACCATTTTTGGATGTAAGCAAAACCATCGTTGGCGTATCAACCGCTGTTGATGCTGGCGATACGGTGCGCTACCAGATTCGGGTCAGCCATACCGCTGCCAGCACCGCCCAAGCTTATGATGTGAGTGTAGTTGATAATTTACCTGCGGTGCTTGGCTCACCAGTGGTTGAATCAGCAACAATCAGCGACGGTGCAACCAATACCGACGTGACCAGTAATTTCACAATCAATGGCTCTGGTCAACTTTCAACCACAACAGCCACTAATCTTAATATCAATACCAATGGTCCAAATGATCAATCCTTGACAATTGTTGTACGCGGCGTTGTCAATAATACAGTTGCCCCTGGCGCAACGATTGCCAATACTGCCAATATTACCTGGCGTAATGCAACGTCGCTCCAGCGCTCAAATTATAACGATTCGAGCACTGCACCGAATATTACGGTTCCAGCGCCGTTTACCGTGACCAAATCGGTGATTGCAGGTAGCACACCTACGATTGGCAGCCTTGTTACCTATCAATTAACCGTCACAGTCTTAGAAGGTACAACCAGCAATATTCAGCTGGTCGATACCTTACCTGCTGGGATGAGTTATGTAACTGGTTCATCCTCACTCAATGCCAATGGGATGACCATAGCGACCGTAACTGTCTCACCTGTCGGTCAGGTAGTGACCTTTAGTACAGCAAGTGTCGTCAACCCCGGCAACTCCGATGCTCCAAACATTATGGATACTGATAGCTTTACAATTACCTATCAGGCTCGGGTTAACGATGTGCCTGGCAACGTTGCTGGGACGGTATTAGCCAATGATGTTGATGCAACTGCTGATGGCGTTGCAGCCGATAACAACAACTCGGTGAGTGTTACGGTGCGTGAGCCACTCTTGTCGATTGATAAGAGCATCACGACCAGCACTGCCGGGGTTGATGCTGCGGATACCGTGCGCTATCGAATTGAAGTCTTCCCTCAAGCAGCAAGCAATGCCAACGCCTTTGGTCTCAATATCACCGATGATATGCCGGCTGCCTTGCAAGGTACGGTGATTGAAAGCGCGACGATTAGCGATGGCGCAACCAATACCGATGTTGCCAGTAACTTCAGCATCAATGGCAGCGGCGATTTGGTCACGCTTACCCCAGTAGACTTAGCGCTGAATACCAACGGGCCGAGCGATCAAGTTTTGGTGATTGTAATGCGCGGCACGGTTCGCAACACCGTCAACCCAGGTGGCACAATTGCCAATGCTGCCACTGTGGTATGGCGCAATAGCGAAAACCTGCAACGCGCCAGCTACACTGCCACCGATCTTGCGCCAAGCATCACGATTCCGGCCAGCTTTAGTGTTACCAAGACGGTTGCAGCACCAGGCACAAACGTTGCCGTCGGCGCAACTGTTACCTATCGCTTAAGTACAACCGTGATCGAAGGCACGACCAATAATCTGCAATGGGTTGATACCTTGCCCGCTGGTATGAGCTATGTACCAGGTTCAGCAACCGTTGAAACCGCCAATGGCATGACTATCCCTAGCCTGAACGTCTCATTAAGCGGTCAAGTACTGACTATCGGTGCTAGCAGTGTAACCAACCCGGGTAACGTTGATAATGCTGCTGCTGCTGATACTGATAGCTTCACGATTACCTATCAGGCTACGGTCAATGATGTTGCTGGCAATGTTACTGGCACGGTGCTAACCAATGACGTTGATGCAACTGCTAATCCAGGTTTGAGCGACAACAATAACTCCGCCAGCATTACCGTGGTTGAACCACTCTTGGCGATTGATAAGGCACTCACGACCAGCGCGGTTGGAGTTGATGCAGGCGATACCGTGCGCTACCGCATTGAAGTCTCGCCACAAGCTACTAGTGACAGCAATGCCTTTGACCTTAATATTAGCGATGATATGCCCGCTGGCATTATAAATATGGTGATTGAAAGTGCCACAATTAGCGATGGTGCAACCAATACCGATGTTGCCAGTAGCTTTAGCATCAACGGCAGCGGCGATTTGGTCACGCTTACGCCGCCAGACTTGTTGCTCAACACCAATGGCACCAACGATCAACGCCTAACGATCGTTGTAGCTGGCCAAGTACGCAACCAGATTAATCCAGGTGGCTCGATTGCAAACGCTGCAACCGTGACCTGGCGTAATAGTGCTGGTGTCCAACGGGCCAGCTACACGGCGACCGCTCTTGCGCCAACAATTACCGTTGCCAACAACTTTAGCGTCACCAAAACGGTAGTTGCACCTGGCCCTGAAGTTGGGGCTGGAGCAACTGTCACCTACCGTTTGAGCACAACCCTGATCGAAGGTACAACCGATAATATTCAGTGGGTTGATACCTTGCCTGTTGGCATGACCTATGTACCAGCTTCGGCAGTGATTGAAAATGCCAACGGCATGACGGTCAATGGCTTTGCCGCCAATATCAGCGGCCAAGTACTCACCATCAGCACTAGCAGCGTGGTCAATCCAGGCAACGTGGATAATGCAGCGGTTGCTGATACCGATAGCTTTACGATTACCTATCAGGCAACCGTAGCAGGCAACGCCACCAGCGGTACATTGCTTACCAACGATGTTGATGCGAGTGCCGACCCAGGCTTGAGCGATACCAACAATCAAGTTACGGTAACGGTGGTTGAGCCAGAACTCAACATCAGCAAGACGATCAATTCAGTTACAACTGGGATCGACGCTGGTGATGAAGTACGCTATTTCATCAAGGTGCAGCCAACCGCAGGTAGCGGAGCCAACGCCACCAGTGTGATGATTACCGATACCTTGCCCAGCCAATTGACTGCTACCAGCATTCTCTCGGCAACGATCAGTGATGGGGCAACTACCACCAATGTTGCTGGCAACTTCACAATTGTTGGTGGCCAATTACGCACCACTGGCAACCTTGGATTGGATCTCAACACTAATGGAGCTAACGACCAAGTGTTGACCTTGATGGTTCGTGGCTTAGTGGCAGACTCAACTACGCCACTCAGCACGATCAACAATACTGCCGACCTTACATGGCGTAACCCGGGCGGTGTCTTCAATGCCAACTATAACGATAGTGCCACGACTCCCACGATCAATGTGGCGAGCACATGGACAGTTGGTAAGTTTATTGTTCCGCCAATCACCCAAGTCAGCATCGGTCAAGTCGTAACCTACACCGTTAGCACGACCGTGATTGAAGGTACAACCCTCAATCCAGTCTGGGTTGATACGATTCCAACTGGTATGAGCTATGTGCCAGGTTCGGCGCAAATCTCGAATGCCAACGGCGTGACGATCAACGATTTCAGCGTCGCGCTCAGCGGCCAAACCCTGACGATTAGCGCAACCAGTATCGTCAACCCCGGCAATACCAACAATGCTGGCAACGTTGATATCGACACCTTCTTGATGACCTATCAAACAGTCGTCGGTAATGTCGCTGGTGGCACGGTTTTGACCAACGACCTTGATTCAAGCGCTAGCCCAAGCTTGGTCGATAACAATAATCAAGTGTCGGTGACCGTGGTTGAGCCAACCTTGAGCGTGGTCAAGACCATCACTACCGCGACAGGTGGCGTTGACGCTGGAGACACGGTACGCTACCAAATTCGCGTAGCTCACGTGCCAAGCAGCAACAATAATGCAACCTCGGTCTTGCTGACTGACACCTTGCCATTACAACTCCAAAACCTGACGCTGGTTTCAGCGATTGTCAGCGATGGTGCAACCAGCACCAATGTTTCTGGTAATTTCTCACTCAGCGGTGGTGTGCTCCGAGTAACTGGCAATCTCAATCTTTTGATCGATACCAATGGCTCGAACGATCAGGTACTGACAGTGATTGTTCAAGGCACAGTGCGCGATCTGATTACGCCAGACTCGACAATTGACAATTCAGCAACCACAACTTGGTCGAACGCTAGCGGAGTTAGCCGCCCAGTCTATACGGCAACGGGTTCCGCCCCAACCATTACTGCTCCAAGTGTTTGGAGCGTGACGAAGGCGATTTCGCCAGCAGTTAGTACGGTTTCGCCAGGCCAAGTGGTTGAATACACCTTAACTACGACGGTACTGGAAGGCACAACGACCAACCCTCGCTGGGTCGATACCTTGCCTGTTGGTATGAGCTATGTTGCTGGTTCAGCCCAGGTGCTCGATGCCAATGGCATGACGATCAATGGCTTTAGCGCTAACGTAAGCGGCCAAACATTAACGATTGCGGCCAGCAGCGTGGTCAACCCAGGCAATGTCAATAACGCCGCAGCAACCGATAGCGATAGCTTTGTGATTCGCTACCGAGCCATGGTTGATAACGACGTAAGCCTTGGCACAACCTTGACCAACGACGTTGATGCAACCGCCGATCCAAGCCTAAGCGACAACGACAATTCGGTTAGCGTGACTGTGCGCGAACCCGACTTGACGCTAAGTGTTGCTGAAACCAGCGATGCTCAACTCGAAGCAGGCGATCCAATCACCTTTGTCGTAACGGTCAACAATCCTGCTGGAGCCAATGCACAGGATGCGAACACGGTTGCAATTACTAGCAGCTTTACCAGCAACCTCAGCAACTTGAACATTGTGAGCGCCCAACAAACTGGCGGGGCAACTGGTGGTAGCTTTACAATTGTTGGCAACAACCTGCAAACCAATACCCCAGCAAGCATGCCAATTGGCTCGCAAATTGTCTTGACGATTAGTGCTGAAGTTAACAACACTGCTGCTCCGGCTAGCTTGGCTGGCATGCAAAGCGGCGTAACTTGGCGCAACGCAGCCGATGTAAGCTTGCCACGCTATAGCAAGACCGATAGCATTGATGCGTCGATTGCTTCGTTCTTTACAGTAACCAAAGCAATTGTGCCAGCAGCGAGCACGGTTTCAGCTGGCCAGACCGTCACCTATACCCTCGAAGTTGAGGTGATTGAAGGCAGCACCAGCAATATCGTGCTAACCGATACCTTGCCAGTTGGCATGAGCTATGAAGTTGGCTCAGGAGCAATCTTGAGCAATGGCGGAATCACGCTGAATAACTTTACGGTGACCAGCGTAGGCCAAACGGTGATCTTCCGCGTCGATCCAGCGACCAATCCTGGTAGCTACCCAGGCGATGGCCTCGATACCGATAACTTTAGTTTGGTCTATCGTGCAACCATCGGCCAAAACGTGCCTTCGGGTACAGCCTTGACCAACAATGTTGATGCAACGGCTAGCCCCAACCTGAGCGATAACGATAACTCGGTCACGGTAACCGTGGTTGAGCCTGACCTCAACATCAATTTGAGCAAACTTACGGCTGATGGTGGCGTAGATGCCGCCGATAGAATCCGCCAACAACTGGTGATTAGCCATACCACCAACAGCTTGGCCTCGGCCTATGATGTTGATTTGAATGTTGACTTGCCAGCAAGCTTTGGTACGCCAACCTTGATCTCGGCGATTGTCAGCGATGGTGCAACCAGCACCAACTTTAGTGGTAATTTGGGCTTCGATGCCAACGGTGATTTGATCAACACTGGCAACATTAATCTCTTGATCAATACCAATGGCAACAACGACCAACGACTGACCGTGATTGTGGAGTACACGCTGCCCAATAGCATCAACCAAGGTGCAACGGCAAGCAGCGAAGGATCAATCACCTGGAAGAATGTTAGCGGTTCGCAATTACCAAGCTTCACTGCTGACAGCAATGTGTTGGATTACAGCGTAGCAACCAGCTTCGCGCTTGAAAAAGCCGTGGCGAACACCAGCATTGCAAGCACAGTTGGCAACCAAGTGACCTTCGGCGAAGTTGTGACCTACGTCTTAACCGCAACCGTACTCGAAGGTACAACCAATAACTTAAGCTTTGTTGATAGCCTGCCAGTTGGTTTGACCTATGTCGCTGGTTCGGCCAGTGTAGCTAACGCCAACGGAATGACTGTCAATGGCTTGACCGCTAACCTCAGTGGCCAAACTTTGACAATTGCTGCCAGCAGCGTGGTCAACCCAGGCAATGTCAACGATGCTGATACGATCGATAGTGATAGCTTTACGATTACCTACCAAGCAACCGTCGATGGCAGCAGTAGCGTGGTACGTGGCGCAAAACTGCTGAATAGCGTCAATGGTAGCGCCGACCCAAGCTTGACCGATACGGTCAATACTGCCACCGTCGATGTCGCTGAACCAACCTTGACCATCGTGAAGGCAGTTGATGACAGCACACCTGACTTTGGTCAAGTGCTCGATTACACCTTGACGATTGAACACACCGCCCAAAGCAATTCGATTGCCTATGATCTGCTGGTTGCAGATAGTTTACCAACTGGTTTGAGTGCGGTTGCTGGTTCACTGAGCGTTATCTCAGGTCCAGCTCCAACCAGCTTTGTAATCAATGGCTCAACGATCGAAGCAACCTTCGCTAGCTTCGCAACTGGCTCAACCACAGTATTAGGCTACCAAGCCCGTGTTGCTTCGCCACCAGCTTTGGCAATTGGCGCAAGCTTGGTCAACGAGGTTGATCTCACCTGGACTTCGGCCAGTGGCACGGTCAACTTAGAACGCAGCTACAACGCTAGCGATGATGTAACCGTCACGCTAACCAGCGTCGATTTGGCAATCAGCAAGCAAGTTACACCAAGTGTTGCAACGCCAGGTACGCCAGTCACCTTTACCATCCATTTGACCAACACTGGCAACCTGCAAACCAGCAACATCGTCTTGACCGATATTGTCTCGCCATTGCTGACCAATGTGAATGTGAGCAGCCAAGGCCTGACGATCACCGATACGGGAGCCAACCCAAGTTACGTTTGGACGGTCAACGATCTTCCAGCGGGCGCAAGCGGTTCGATTCAAATTTCGGGGATTATCAGCCCAAGCTTGGCAAGCGATACAACCTTAATCAACAATGTCAGTGTCAGCGATGATATTGACCAACTGTTGGCCAACAATAGTGCTAGCGCGATTGTGGCCTTGGTTGTGCCACGCATCAGCTTCAGCCTCAACAATTACGAGGTGGTCGAAGCAACGGGCAGCGCAACCGTAACCGTTCAACTAAACGCGCCAAATCCAAATAGCGCAGTTCAGGTAACCTTTGCCACCAGCAATGGTACGGCAACGCTCAGCGATTACACCCCAGTCACCCAAACGCTGACCATCCCACAAGGTCAAACCAGCGTTCAAGTGATTGTGCCAATCATTGATGATAGCACCTATGAACTGAACGAAACCATCTTGTTGAGTTTGACCAACCCAGCTGGGACAGCCTTCGGCACACCAATCACCAGCACAATCACAATCATCAACGACGATCGAGCCTTGGTCTTCATCCCAATGGCGACCAAACCAGCTTCGGTTGACGTAGTGGTTGATAGCATTCAAGTACTGAATGGCACAGTCCGCGTCACAATTCGCAACACAGGTTCGGAGCCACTGTCGGGCGGCTATTGGGTTGATGCCTATATCAATCCATTCCAAGCGCCAACCGCAGTCAACCAACCATGGAATAGTATTAGTCTCTTCGGGATGGCATGGGCAGTTCCAACCAATGCACCGGTGCTAGCGCCGAATGCAACCTTGACATTAATCAGCGGTGGCCAATACTATCGCTCAGATTTGAGCTTCGTGCCACCAGGCCAACTCAGTGCTGGCAGTCGGATCTACGCCCAAGCCGATTCGTTTGGCTTGACCAACTATGGCGCGATTCTGGAAACTCACGAAATCAATGGTGGAACCTACAACAATATTCGCGGGCCATACATTGTGCCTGCCAACACCACCTTGGTCTTTGATGAGCAACGCCCAAGCACCCCAGAAGATTTGACTGGCGTGCCAGAACGACCATTACCACGCTAAACCCAAATGAACGCTTAACGGAAGTCACGGGGCAGTACTACTGCCTCGTGATTGTTTTAACCGCAGGAGTAAATCTCAGTACTAACCAAGAAGGGGACTACAGATTGACATATGTATAAGCTAGTTATGTTACTATGGCAAACAGATTCGGGAGGTTGCCATGGAACTAACAGGCACATTCAACAGCTTTCCTTTACGCGAATTACTCGAACTCATGCAACAAAGCTCAATGTGTGGCGAGCTTGAAATTGTCGGCAAACATGGACGTGGCTTGATCCTGACCCGCGATGGGTTGGTGCGCCACGCTGAATATAACGATAAAGTTGGGCCAGAGGCAGTTTGGCTGCTATTTGAAGAACCCAATGCTGAATTCGCGGTGCGCGATTTACGTGAGCTAACCCAAGAAACCATGCTCTCGGATGCAATGAGTTTGTGTGACGAGGCTGAGGATCGCGCTCGTTCATGGAGTGAATTGCGTATTTTTATCCCTAGCGATAATGCGATTCCCTATATTCGCAATGGCGCAACGCCCAGCCAACCACTCGATTCGATGGCGGTGGCAGTAGCACGGACAATCAATGGTGAAAGCAGCATTCGCCAGATAGCTGAACGTTTGATCATCGAGCCAATTGATGTTTCACGGGCAATTGTTCGCTTGATCAAAGCTGGCGTAGTGGCAATTATGGGGGTTGATCCTGCTAAAAGCTTAGAAACCAAGGTGTTGGAGCCAACAACTGCCTCAATGCCCTTGGCTAGCTTAACGCCAACCCTAACCCCAGCCAAACAACCTGAGTTGACGACGGCTCCACTGCCAACCCAACCAGCAGCAACGCCAACGAGCGATATTAGTCGCCCAAATCAAGGTGGTCTGCTTGGTCGTTTGGCTCAAGGCCCAGTCCGCCGCTAAACAATATTGCAACAGCTTCCTTGATTGGCTACAGTGCTCCCGTGCTATAGCCAATTTGTTTAATGAACGTTAACACAGCGGCACAGAGTTTATCAGGGATCAGGGATCAGGATTCAGCCTCGCATTGCCAAGCTGATTCCTAACCCCTGATCCCTGATCCCTCGGCCTTCGTGGATCACCTACATACCCAACAAGGTTTTGACCGCCTGATAATAATCGACCAAGCCATCGATGCTGACCCACTCGTCGTCGGTATGCAAGCCTGCACCTTCTGGCCCCCAACAGACCGCTGGAATTCCGGCATCGCTGTAGAAGCGGGCATCGGAGCCAAAATGCTCGCGGAAGAGTTGGGCTTGGCGACCAAGGCTGGATTGTTGTGCATCAACAATGCGTTGTAAGTTTGGCTCCTCGGCTGGCGTATTTAGGGCCGTGCCACGATGCAAAATCTGCACATTGGGATTGGGTTCGCTGCTCGTTGCAAAGGCTTGCTTCACGTTATCAATCACCGCATCAGCACCTTCTTCGGGTGTCCAGCGAATATCAAGATTCAGTTGGGCATTGGCTGGAATCCGATTGCCAGCATCGCCGCCTTTGATAATCGAAGGCGTAACCGTAGTGCGCCAAATTTCTTGCGCAGGCGTTGGATAATATTCGTACAAACGCCCAAGGCCACTTGCCAAACGCTCAATCGGATTCACGCCTTCCCAAGGCCGCGAACCATGGGCTGGCACGCCTGGTTGCTCAACTGCCAGCCATAAAATGCCCTTGGCTCCATGACAAATATTCAGGTTGGTCGGCTCGCCAGCAATAAATAAATTAGCCTGCCAGCCTTCATCACGCAATAAGGCTGTGCCATTTGCTCCGCCAATTTCCTCATCGGTCACAAATTGAAAGCTTACGTTAGGGCGTTGCTCAGCAGGCAATTGGGCAATTTCTTTAATAATTTCAATGTAGACCGCCGCCGATCCCTTCATATCTTGCGTGCCACGACCATACAATTTGCCATCATGCTCGAAGGCGTGCCATTGCTCAGGGCGGGCTGGCACAACATCCAAATGGGCATTCAAAATAAGATCGCTGCGCAGTTCTTGGTTGAAATTGACCACCAACATTGGGTAGCCATTAGCATCGCGATGATGCAACAACGCCGCTGGATAATCGGCTAATTCAGCCACCACCAGATCGATCACTGGCTGCAAATCGCGTTTTTCGGCGGAAACACTGGGAATCGCCACCAAGCGCGTGGTCAGATCAACCAAACTTGTACGGATTGACACACAGAACCCCTTTCGATAAACCTGACTGTATTGTAGCAAAAGCCCCAGCGCAACACGCTAGGGCTAAGGGTTGAATCTTGATTATTCGTTAATTTAGCGACCTGGACGTGCCCCGACCAGCACTTGCACATCACGGGTGCGGCCATTGCCCTCGGCCACCGTAACCGTCATCCGATCACCTGGTTGGGTGGTTAATTCTAAGAGCGTGATCAGATCGCCAGCTTCAAGCATTGGCTCACCATTAACCGAGACAATCACATCGCCCACTTGCAAGCCAGCCTCGGCAGCAGGGCCATTGTAGAGTTGGGTAATAATAATGCCTTTGCTTGGTAAATTATTAACTTCAGCAAAATAGCTATCAACGCTACTTACCGCCGCGCCAAAGAATGGATGCGTATAGCTGCCATCGCGAATAATCGCTGGGGCCACCAGCTTAACCAAATTAATCGGCACTGCAAAACCCAAGCCAATATTCGCGCCCCGCCCCGATGGGTCGAGAATAAAGGTATTGACCCCAATTACTTGGCCTTGGCTGTTGAACAATGGCCCGCCCGAATTGCCTGGGTTAATCGCCGCATCGGTTTGCAACACCCCAGGAATTGAAAAGGTACTGCCGCCACCCTCATTCTTGGCTCCACGAATCGCACTAATAATCCCCGCAGTCGCGGTACGATTTTCACCATAGGGATTCCCAATCGCTACCACCACATCGCCAACTTGCACCGCCGCCGAATCGCCAAACTCAACAGGAATCAGAATAGCAGGATCAGGATTACGCATTTTAATTACTGCCAAATCTGAATCGCTATCAACGCCAATCACATCGGCGATCCCTGCATCACCATCGATAAAATTGACTAACACGCTGCGGCTGCTGCCAACAACGTGATTGTTGGTGACAATATGGCCCTGTTTATCGATCACAAAACCTGTTCCGAGCGATTCGCCTTGCTCACTTTGCACGTCAATTCGCACCACCGAAGGATTACCGCGATTGTAAACGGCCCGAATCACATTGCTATAGGCATCAACGCCAGCCTGATTAACAGGCATTTGGGCAGCAGCGGTGGCCAATGGTCCAGTTGAAGGCACAGCGGCAGCATCAACCACACTTGGCTGAGCCGTAGAAGCTTGATTGACCACATCGCAACTAACCATCAATAGCATGCCCAGCAATAGACCACTCAGCATCCAACCCAAACGATCACGAAGCTGCATACAACCTCCAAATAACAAAACATCGGGAATCTAGAGCGAGTATAGCAAAAGCAGCGCCATCCTCCTACGGTCAAAGTTGGCTATAATTGTCCTAATCCATATGCCACAATTGTCACTCGTTGTCGCTAGGACAATCTGTTAGAACACATACTATTGGTTTATTGCTCCACAAGGATGGCTCTATGTTTGGTTCATTTATCGCCCGTCACTTCGATTTTCGGCCAGTTGCGGCACGCCAATGGGTTCAATTGATCTTTGGCTTAAGCATGTATGGCCTTGCGATTAGCTTTATGATGCAGAGCCATTTTGGGTTGGGGCCGTGGGATCTCTTTCATCAAGGGATTAACAAACTAACTGGCCTGAAAGTTGGTTTGGTTAGCGAACTGGTGGGCTTTGCACTGATGGCAATGCTGCTGGTGGTTGATATTCGCTTTGGTTGGGGCACAATCAGCAACATTATTTTGATTGGGCTAGTCACCGACCTCACTATGCCATTTATTCCTGCGGTAAGCTCATGGCCATGGCAGTTGGGCTACTATCTGGTTGCCTTGCTCCTATGTGGTATTGGCATCGGAGCCTATATCGGAGCCAATATGGGAGCCGGCCCACGCGATAGCTTTATGTTGTTTTTGGTGCGCCGTTTCAATTGGCCAGTACGCCATGTACGCACTGGAATCGAGCTTTCAGTGTTATTTTTGGGCTGGATCATGGGCGGCGACGTAGGCTGGGGCACGTTGCTATTCGCGGTTAGCATTGGGCCTGCGGTGCAATGGGGCTTGAAATTGTTCAAAGCCTTGCCACATTCAGTCAAACCTGAGCCGAGCATGACCGAGCCAGTTGAAACTGCACCTTCAGTTTAACCTTGGCCCGACAAAAGGACGCTCTCTGGCTCATTGGATGATTGATGCTTCCTAGCTGCCATAGAAACGTCCTTTTGTTATGGATATCGAGGCGTACTCCTCGGTCGGCTAGCTGAACTATGAGCTAAGATTCTAAAGCGCTCAGGCAACTTACAATAAAGCAGCCTTCAAGCATGCCAACGAATCAATCAAAGCAGCATCAGTATCACGCCCGTAACCACCTGATTTGGGCAAACCACCAATTTCTAAGATGGCCGGGCCATGAAAATTGGCAGCAACCAAAGTTTGGCAATAGGTTGGAATATCAATTGTTCCCATACCCAAAGGCAGGTGGCAATTAACTTCAGGCAAAGGCGTATCGGAGATATGCAGCATACTCATGCGCGGAATTAATTGTAAAAATCCAGCTAAATCCTCTGGCAAGGTATGATTGAAATCCCAGACAAAGCCTAAATCTGACACAGCATCCAAGAGTTGGCGGCATGCTTGCGGCGTGGTAAACAAGCGCAAGATGGGATCGTTGTGCTCAAAGCCAAATTTAAAGCCATGCTGCTGAGCCAAGGCTACCCCAGCCGCAAATTGGGGTTGCAAGCCAATTTCAAGCTCAGCAACATGTTGAAATTCCAGCACTGGCTGATTGTTCAGATGCCAATGCACATATTTACAACCCAAGCCAGTAATCGCAGGCAAATTAGCTTCGAGCACTTCGAATGGCGTTTGACCTGTTGCAGCCCGACCAGTAGCATCAATTTGCAGATTGATTTCCATTACCGCCGTAATTTGCTTAGTTTCAAGTTGTTGCCGAATGCTAGCAAAATCGGCTCCCAAGGCGGCAACTTGTAGGCCTGCTGGCTTGCCCTGAAACTGAATACTGGCAAAACCACTGGCAGCTGCAAAATCAATTTCATCACGGGCTGGTCGCCAATTTTGCTCGAAAAAACGCCCATTCAGGCCAATTTGTAAACTCATCGAAGTATTCCTTACTAAATCAATTGGTTGATTAAAGAGATATGCTGGAGTTTCGGATTCGGACTAAAGACCGATCACGCTGCTTGATGGTTTGTGCTATCCTAGGCGCACTTAATGGATTATAGTTTGGAAGACGATTATGGTTTTCAATGCATTCATGGGCGTGATTCACGCACGGAAAGGGTTCAACAAAGGCGCAGACAGGATAGCTGCGCCTAAAATCTGAACCATTTGCGATTGAAACCAAATGATTAAGACTAGGGGCAGCATTATGCGCCCCTAGTCTTTTTTGATGCTCGTGCATAGTGCTGCCCCCGATTTTGGAGGTTGCCCAATGATTATCGCTAGCGCTCAGGATGTTCACTACAGCATTGGTGGTCGAAGTATTCTCAACGGCCTAAATTGGGAAATTCACGAACACGCCCGCATCGGCTTGGTTGGCTCGAATGGTGCAGGCAAATCGACGTTGCTGCGCTTATTGGCAGGCTTTGAAACGCCGACGGCTGGCCACATTAGCACACGGCGCGGATTACGCATTGCCTACCTTTCGCAGCATATCGTGGGCGATCAGCGCACACCGTTGCAAACCGTCATGGCCGCCCGCCCTGATTTGACTGAGCTTGAAGCCCAAATTCAGGCCTGCGAAAACCAACTAGGCGAGCCAGTGATCGCCAACGATCTTCAGCGGATGAATCAGGTTTTAGAGCGTCACAGTCGCCTATTGAACCAATTCGAGGAGCTGGGTGGCTCAATGCTCTATAACGATGCTCGTGGCTATTTACAGCAATTTGGCTTCGATGGCAACGATCTGAATTTGCCAACCAACTCGCTCAGCGGCGGCCAACGCAAAATGATCGGCTTGGCTAGCTGTTTGATTCAACGCCCTGATTTATTGCTGCTCGACGAGCCAGAGACCCACCTCGATTTGAACCGCCGCGAGTTTTTAGAGACGACAATTCGTGAGTTTGCTGGGGCGGTGGTGATTGTCGCCCACGATCGCTATTTGCTCGATGAAACCATCACCAGCGTTGTGCATTTGGAAGCTGGCAAAACTAGCCTCTGGCTTGGCAATTATTCGACCTACGCCGTCAATCGCCAATTGGCTTTGCAACGCCAGCAGCAAGATTTTATGGCGCAACAAAAGGAAATTAATCGCTTAGAAGAAGCAATTAAGCGCTTTCAATTGTGGGCATCGTTAGTTCCCAACGAGCGCCATATCAAGCAGGCGCGGGTCAAGCAAATGCAGATTGATAAGATGGATAAAGTTGAAAAGCCCGTGTTGGAGCGGCGCAAAGTCGGCTTGAGCCTACGCTCCGAGCAACGTGGCGGCCAAAAAATCATCGATCTACGTGATGTCAGTATGAGCTTTGGCGACGATTTAGTGCTTCTGGGAATTGAACAAACCATCTGGCGCGGCGAACGGGTTGGGATCGTCGGCCAAAATGGCGCGGGCAAAAGTCTGCTTGGTAAGTTGATGCATGGGCAATTTGAGCCAAGCGATGGCATGGTTTGGGTTGGCCCATCGATCGAAATTGGCTATTTTGCCCAAGGCGTTGAGACGCTTGATCATAGCCAAACGCCGATTGATGTAGTACGCCTCACGCGTTCGATGTACGAGGGCCAAGCGGTGGCATTTTTAGGTGGATTTTTGTTTAGTTATGCTCAATGTCGCCAAAGCATCGGCTCGCTTTCTGGTGGCGAACGGGCACGCTTGCAATTAGCATTGTTGATGTTAGCCAAACCCAATTGTCTAATTCTTGATGAGCCGACCAACCATTTAGATATTGATTCGGTCGAAGTCTTGGAAGATGCCCTAGAACGCTACGACGGCACAGTGATTGTGATTTCGCACGACCGCTACTTTCTTGATCGCGTGGTTGATCGAGTTTGGGCTGTCAATGATGGTAGCATCAAAGCTCACCTTGGCGGCTACAGTGCTTGGCGTGAAGCTAGTAAAGCCCCGCCAGCGCCCATTATCGAGCCGGTAGTGGTTAAGACTAAGGCCAAAGTTAAACGATAGAAGGGATGAAGAACATAGAACATAGAGCATAGAACATAGGGATTGGAAATCAGGCTAGAGGCTTTGGGCTATGGGAACATCATTCGTGCAATTCGTGGCTAAAAACATCCTTCGCTTCGTGTTCTTCGTGCTCTTCGTGGATCAAATTTAACTGAACCCTAAAAAACAACCCCAGCCTTAGAACCGAAGCTCCGAGGCTGGGGGAGAAGAACCGGACACCAAAGGCTAAAAACTTTAGCGCTTGGTGTATTGTTTGGCGCGGCGAGCCTTGACCAAACCTGGTTTCTTACGTTCCTTTTTACGAGCGTCGCGGGTCAAGAGGCCAGCAGCCCGCATAATTGGCTTGAATGCTGGATCTGCATCGACCAACGCGCGAGCAATACCGTGGCGCACAGCTTCGGCGCGGCCAGTATCACCACCGCCACGAACCTTGATCAACACATTGAACGAGCCAAGTTGATTGGCAGCCAACAACGGTTGGCGAATCAATTGTTGATACAAAGCGCGACCGCCGAAGAATTCTTCTGAGGTGCGGCCATTGACCACAAATTCGCCAGTGCCAGGATACAAGCGTACCCGAGCCACGGCGGTCTTGCGGCGACCAGTGCCTTGGAAATAGCGTTGTTCACTCATCGTTATTAACCTTTCACCGCATAGACTTTAGGTGATTGTGATGCATGAGGATGGCTCTCACCAGCATACACCTTCAGTTTTTTGATAATATGGCGGCTCAAGCGATTGCGTGGCAACATGCCTTTTACCGCGAAGTAAATGATCCGCTCGGGGTGGGTTTGCATCATCACTTTATAAGCGGTGCGCTTCAAACCACCAGGGAAGTTCGAGTGTCGATAGTAAATTTTTTGGTTAGCTTTATCGCCGGTAACGCGAATTTTCTCAGCGTTGACCACGATCACAAAATCGCCGCCATCCATGCTTGGCGTATAGGTTGGCTTGTGTTTGCCGCGAATCAGGGTTGCAATTTGGGTCGCGAGCCGACCAAGCACCTGATTTTGTGCATCGACGACCAGCCATTCGCGCTGAATCTCCGAAGCTTTTTGGCTATAAGTCTTCATGCTGCTGAATTCCTCGTGTATGAATTGTGAATTATGCCACGCTGGCATGTTCACAAATCGTTGTAAGGTTGGCGATGAGAAGCGTTGGCAACCTGCCCGTATTCACATCGTTAGCCTTGATACGTCCGAAAATAGGTCGTGCCATCCCAGCGTGAACTTGTCGCCAATGGCTGAAGTGCTGGGTCATAGCCAATCGACTCTAAATACAACCCCTGTGGGGGCGCGGTTGGGCCTGCGTTACGACGGTCGCGACTGGCAATAATTGCCTGCCAAGCTTCCAATGAAAGCCGGCCATCGCCAACCATCAGCAACGTACCAACGATATTGCGCACCATATGCTTGAGAAAAGCATTGGCCTGCAAATGCAGGACAGTCACTGGGCGACCAAGCCACTCTGCGGGGCGTAATTGCGCCAACATACAGGTGCGAGTTGTCGAGCCTTCGTGACCAGCGCCAGCGAACGCCGCAAAATCGTGTGTGCCAATCAGGGTATCCAAGGCCGCCTGCATCGCCGCCCAATCTAGTTGATGATCGAGGCGCAGCACCCGCCCAGAGAGCGTAGCTGAAGGTGCAGGTGCACTATCAAAAACATAGCGATATGTTCGTTGACGGGCACTAAAGCGAGCGTGAAAGCCAGTTGGCATCTCCCATGCTTCGTGAACACTGATATCGGGCGGCGTAATGGCATTGATTGCCTTGGCAATTGTATCCAAACTGCGCGGCGTATCGCTCACGATATGGGCGACTTGGGCTAGGGCGTGAACTCCTGCATCGGTGCGACCGGCAAAAATCCAACGCCCAGTTTCGCTTGTTAATCGTTGCCAAGCGGTTTCTAACTCCGTTTGCACGGCGCGACCGCCTGGTTGCCATTGCGAGCCGCAAAAAGCAGTGCCGAGATATTCAAAACACAATGCTAAAGTACGGCTCATAGGGCAAGCTAGACCAATTCAATCCGAGCCATTTCCGCAGCGTCGCCTTTGCGGAAGCCCATCTTGACAATCCGCGTGTAACCACCTGGGCGTTCGGCGTAAGCAGGAGCCACTTGGAACAAAAGGTTCATGGCAATCTTGCTGTGCAGCTTCGAAAGCGCCATCCGGCGATTGTGGGGAGTATCAAAGCGACCCAATGAAATCAATTTTTCAACTTCTGGTTGAACTGCGCGGGCCTTGGCATCAGTGGTTGTAATGCCGCGATGCTCAATAATCGCAATCATCAAGCTGCGGTATAAGGCTTTGCGCTGAGCCGTTGGCCGGCCCATCTTCTTGCCAGACTTGCGGTGTCTCATGAAACGATCCTCGTCTATTCAGCGCTACCGTCGTTCAGACGGGCAGCGACATTGGTGTTCAGAATAGCGGAGTTGAAAGGCAAGGTTGGCAGTAAATTGCGCTCGATTAATTTCTCGCGAATTTCGTCCATGGATTTTTGCCCCAAGTTCCGCACAGCCAGCAGTTGCTTCTCGTCCATCTCCAGCACTTGCCCAACCTTGGTGATGTCGGCACGCTTGAGACAGTTGTAGGTGCGGGTTGAAAGGTCAAGATCTTCGATAGGCATATCGTAGATCTCGCTGGGAATAACCAGACCATTGGCATCGCCAACTTGCTCTTGTTCATCGTCAAAGCGATTGAAATCGGCGATGATCGATGAATATTGAACCAGCACTTGCGCGGCGTAGCTGAGAGCATCGCCTGGCTTAACCGTGCCATCAGTCCAAATTTCAAGCAACAAACGGTCGAAGTCGGTCATCCCGCCAATGCGGGTGTGTTCCACAACGTAGTTAACCTTGTGCACCGGCGTGAAGATCGCATCCACCGGGATTTCGCCAATCGGCACCGGGTCACGATTTTCAGCTGGCAGATAGCCGCGGTGACGTTCCACGGTCAACTCCATGTCCAAGCGAGCATCGGAGCTATCGAGGGTTGCGATGTAGTGATCGGGGTTAACGATCTCCACATTTGAAGGGCATTCAATATCGCTTGCCCGCACCACGCCTGGGCCAGTCTTGGATAAAATCATCTTGACTGGGCGTTCGGCGTAGGAGCGCAAACGAATGCCTTTCACATTTAACACAATCTCGGTAGCATCTTCACGCACGCCTTGAATTGGCGAAAACTCGTGGAAAATCCCATCAATTTTAATCTTGATGACCGCTGCCCCAGGGATGGACGACAACAACACCCGTCGCAGCGCGTTCCCTAATGTGTGCCCGTACCCGGGATCCAGAGGCTCAATTTTGAACCGCCCATAGTTCTCCGCCGCTGCGACACATTCGAGTTTGGGCATTGCAATGTCTAGCACGTATCCGCCTCCTGCTGGGATAGTGATACCGATTACGTCCGATTAGCGGCTGTAGAATTCAACAATCAACTGCTCGTTAATCGACATATCCAACTCTTCGCGTGATGGGAAGGTTTGCACAACCCCTTCCATCTTGCCAGCGTCAAGTGACAACCAGCTAGGTGGTGACACGCGATTGAGTTGTTTGGTTTCTTCGAGATCTTTGAAATAATCGCGTTTGCGGCTTTCGGCCCGCACGCCAATTACATCGCCAACTTCAACCAAGGCTGAAGGAATATCGGTTTTGCGGCCATTCACGGTAATATGACCGTGGTTGACCAACTGGCGAGCTTGGGCGCGAGTTACTGCATAGCCTAAGCGGAACACCACATTATCGAGGCGACGTTCCAAGATTTGCAAGAGCACAGCACCGGTTTGGCCGGTGGTACGGGTCGCAATGCCATAATAGCGGCGGAACTGGCGTTCCAAAACACCATAGATCCGGCGAACTTTTTGCTTCTCGCGCAACTGAACACCATAATCAGACAATTGTCGTCGTCGGACTGAAGCCCCATGTTGGCCAGGGGGCTGGCTCCCACGGCGCTCAAGCACCTTGCGGCCACTGTTACCGCTCTTGAGCATTAGGTCAACGCCTTCGCGGCGTGACAATTTACATACTGGACCAGTATATCGAGCCATGTTCTTGTTTGTCCCTTCGCAATTCCTAATTGCCAAGGCAGTTTACACACCGACTCCTATTTCCACGTATAGGAACAGCCGTGCTTCATCCTGCTCACGTATTTTAATCGTGGCGTTGCTACTACACACTTCGTCGGCAGCATGCTGCCGCGAAGCCATTACACGCGGCGGCGCTTTGGTGGGCGACAACCATTGTGTGGGATTGGCGTAACATCGGTGATTGCAATAACCGACAAGCCAGTAGCTTGCAGTGCCCGCACCGCTGATTCACGGCCAGCGCCTGGGCCTTTTACATACACTTCGACGACGCGCATGCCGTTATCCATGGCTTTGCGTGCTGCTTGTTCAGCAGTTACTTGGGCTGCATAGGGAGTGCTTTTGCGTGAGCCTTTGAAGCCACTTGCGCCAGCGCTGCTCCAGCAAACCACGTTACCAGCTGGGTCGGTGATCGTAACGATCGTGTTGTTAAAGGTTGCTTGCACGTGAGCTTGGCCACGCGGCACATTTTTACGCTCACGGCGACGACCGCGTTGAGGGCGGCGAGCTGCTCCCGCTTTTGCTTGTTTCGCCATTCAAGGCCTCCGAAATAGCGTTGAAAATAAAAATTCAGGAAATTACTTCTTGGTAGCTTTCTTCTTGCCACCGATTGCTGCGCCTTTTTTACCACGGCGGGTACGGGCGTTAGTTTTGGTGCGTTGACCGCGCAATGGCAAGCCTTTGCGGTGACGAATCCCACGGTAGCAGCCAATATCCATCAAACGCTTGATGTTCAATTGAACAGCCCGACGCAAATCGCCTTCAACGGTGTAATCTTGGTCGATGATTTCGCGCAAACGAATCACTTCGTCTTCGGTCAAATCTTTGACCCGAACATTTGGATTGATATTGGTGCGAGCCAGAATTTCAGTGCTGGTGGTGCGACCAATCCCGTAGATGTAGGTAAGGGAAATTTCCACCCGTTTGTTGCGGGGAATATCAACCCCTGAAATACGTGCCATTCGATGCTCCTCTTAGCCTTGCCGTTGCTTATGCTTCGGGGTGCGGCTGCAAATGATGCGGACAACGCCCTTACGACGAATGACCCGGCAATATTCACAGCGTGGTTTAACTGATGGTTGAACTTTCATCGGAACCTCGCTCGTAGACACACAACAATCCAACCCCCAGTCCGCTTCGGCCCGAGGCATTGGTTGCGGTGGTCAGTGTGTTATCTGTACCGATAAGTAATACGGCCACGAGTCGGATCATAGGGCGAGAGTTCGACTAGCACGCGATCGCCTTTGAGAATCCGAATATAATTCATCCGAATCCGGCCAGAGACATGTGCTAATACTTCCAGCCCGTTATCCAACGCTACTTTAAACATCGCGTTTGGCAGTGGCTCAGTAATAACGCCCTCGACCTCAATGACATCCTTCTTCTTGGCCATATAACTCCTTAAAACTAGCACATCAGCGGTGGCAATGGTCGCATGCGTTGCGAGTGGTGCGCGATTGCCCCAAAGGATAATCCGTCACTGGGCTGTGCAATACGCCAGCAGACGGTGTATAGCATACGCAGCAAGCTAGAAGCATAGGCCGTCGGCCCATGCTTCTGCATCGGTACCTATTACTATACCACAAATTTAGCACGGCTTTGCCGATTCAATTGCTTGAACCATGCGTGCAGTAATATCGTCGATATCGCCAAGGCCATCAATTTCGTGCAAGATTCCTTGCGTGCGATAATGGGCAATTAATGGCGATGTTTGGGCTTCGTAAACATCAAGTCGATGGTTGATCGTCTCAAGGTTGTCATCGCTGCGTTGGTACAAATCGCCTTCGCAGAGATCACAAACACCCTCGACTTTTGGTGCTCGGAAGTATGTATTATATACAGCTTGACATTTTCTGCAAGTCCAGCGCCCAATCACCCGTTGAATCAACACATCTTTATCGACATGCAGCAACAACACGGCGTTGATCGCATCGTTATGTTCAGCTAGGGCTGCTTGCAGGGCTTCGGCTTGTTGAGGCGTTCGTGGAAACCCATCGAAAATCACCCCATTTTCACAATCGGGTTGGCGTACCCGTTCCAAAACCATGCCAATCACAACATCATCGGGCACAAGCTCGCCTTTATCGAGATACGATTGGGCGAGTTTGCCCAGTGGTGTGCCTTCACGCACAGCCGCCCGAAACATATCGCCGCTGGCAATATGCTTCATGCCGGTTGCTGCTTCCAACTCAGTTGCCTGGGTTCCTTTGCCCGCTCCAGGCGAACCAAGCAAAATGATGTTCATAGGTCAGTGCTCCTCGGTGAGTCAGCAAAGGATGGCGAACGCCGTTGTTCGCCATAGCGCCGCCTGCCCACAGCAGTTAGCGTTTCTTAGCGCGAGATGAAGCCTTCGTAATTGCGCATCATCATTTGGGCTTCGAGTTGGCGCATGGTATCGACCGCCACACCAACCACAATCAACAAACCGGTGCTGCTAAAGCCAATTTGCAAGCCGGTAATTTGTTGCACAAAATAGGGCAAGGCTGCAACTACCGCCAAGCCAACCGCGCCAATCAAGGTGATGCGGTTCAAGACTTTGGTCAAATAGACTTCGGTGTTGCGACCTGGGCGAATGCCTGGAATAAAGCCGCCGTTGCGTTGCAACATTTCAGGCAAATTTTGTTGGTTGAACATCACCAAGGCATAGAAGTAGGTGAAGAGCAAGACCAATACAAACATCGCCAAGGTAAAGGCCAAGCCATTCGGGCCAAAGCTATTGACGAAGAAGTTGGCAACGCCATTGAAGAAGCCCGAACCGTTGGGATTCCAGAAGTAGGAAGCAACGGTGCTGGGGAAAATCAAAATGCTTTGGGCGAAGATCAAGGGAATCATCCCAGCCATATTGACCTTTAATGGCAAGTGGCTTGATTGACCGCCATAGACCTTGTTGCCGCGCACGCGCTTGGCATATTGAACTGGAATGCGGCGTTGGCCTTCGGTGATCAACACAATCCCCACCACGGTCGCCAAGGTCACGATCAGCAGCAAAATCCCGCCGATGACGTTATTGCCTGAGCTTGAGGTGGTGATTGCTTGATAAACCATACTTGGCAGAGCCGTAACAATCCCGCCGAAGATAATCATCGAGAGCCCATTACCAATCCCGCGTTCGTCGATCAACTCACCCATCCAAACCAAGAACATCGAGCCTGAAACCATAATCGTCAAGATCGAGAAGGTTTGGAAGAAGTTTTCGGTGATGCTGAAATTCAACGTACCGAACAAATTAATCCCGCTGTTGATCAAGGATTTAATTTGGCCATAGCCTTGGAGATAGGCCAGTGGCACGGTGAGGAAATACTGATAGCGCTGAATACGATTGCGGCCCTGCTCACCCTCTTTGCTCAATTGCTCCAGCGCTGGGATCAACGGAATCAGCAACTGCATAATAATTTGAGCCGTGATGTAGGGATAGACCCCCATGGCTGCGACCGAGAACTGCCGCAACGCCCCACCCGAGAGCAAGTTGAGGAAGTTAGCCAAATCGCTCAACGGCAACTGACCATTAAACAACCGATCGAGTTCGGCTGTATCGACCCCTGGCACTGGGATAGCCGCGATAAAGCGGAAGATCACCAGCATCATCATGGTGAACAAAATTTTCTTACGCACTTCGGCGATTTTAAGCGCGTTGACCACAGCTTGAAGCATGGAATTCTCCTGTGCAATGCACGAATGACCTTCATTTGCAAACGGCGTAGCCTTGGGCAAAGCCCGCTACGCCGTCGCAAGAGAAGGTCATCGCATCACCATTGTTTAGGCGGCAGCGTCAATCAGTTCAACTGAACCGCCCGCAGCCTCAATTTTTTGGCGAGCGCTGGCGCTAACCTTGTGGACACGCACCTTGAGGGCTACGTTCAGGTCGCCATCGCCGAGGACTTTGATCGGTTGCTTGAGGTTTTTGATCAAGCCGACTTCGCGCAGTGCTTCTGGCGTTACATCGCCATTGTTCCATTCGATCAAATCACCGACATTAACGACGGTATATTCAACCCGGAAACGGTTGGTAAAGCCACGCTTGTAGGGCATCCGGCGGACCAAAGGATTTTGACCACCTTCAAAGTGTGGGTAGGGGTTTGGCCCTGAACGAGCCTTTTGACCCATCATACCTTTACCAGAGGTCTTACCTTTGCCCGAACCATGACCACGACCAACGCGCTTGCTTTTGCGTGTTGAGCCTGGTGCTGGCTTCAGATCATGCAATTTCATTACTTGGCCTCCGTCGCAGTCACTTCCTCGACAGTTACCAAGTGCTTGATCTTGAAGATCATCCCACGGACAACCGGAGTATCTGGAAGTTCGACCACCTGGTTCAATTTGCGCAAGCCGAGTGAGCGCACGGTATCTTTTTGCGCTTGGCTATAGCCGATTGAACTCTTTTTATAAGTAATACGCAAAGTCATCGTTACTCCTCCGTACCGCTGATAACGGCGCGGCTTTGGCCGCTCAGGCGGAATGACGATGCGGCGCGACCACGGCGACGGCCTTCTTCTTGCGGAGTCCGCAATTCAGAAAGTGCCTTCAAGGTAGCTCGCACTACATTGACTGAGTTGTTGCTGCCCAATGATTTGGTCAGAACGTCCTTGATGCCAGCGGCTTCAAGCACGGCCCGCACGCCACCACCAGCGATAACGCCGGTACCAGCTGAGGCTGGCTTGAGCAACACTTTTGATGCTTTATAGGTTGACACAATTTCATGTGGAATGGTGGTTCCGATAACGGAAACCGCGATCATATTGCGTTTGGCTGATTCAGCGCCCTTACGGATCGCCTCAGGTACTTCAGAAGCCTTGCCCATCCCTAGCCCGACATTGCCGTTGCCATCGCCAACGACTACGACGGTGCTAAAGTTGAAGCGGCGGCCACCCTTGACCACTTTCGCGACGCGGTTGATCTGGACAACTCGTTCGTCCAGTTCAACTTCATCAGCGCCAGTTCGATTTCGCTTCGCCACGTTGCCTCCAGAGTTGATTAGAATTCAAGTCCGCCTTCGCGTGCCCCTTCGGCAACAGCTTTCACACGACCGTGATATTTGTAGCCACCGCGATCGAACACCACTTTGGTAATCCCAGCGGCGCGAGCACGTTCTGCAACGGCCTTGCCAACTGAATGTGCTTGTTCGAGCTTGCGTTGCTCACCAAGGCTGCCGCGTAATTCGGTATCGATCGTTGACGCGGAAACAAGCGTATGACCAGCGAGATCATCGATCACTTGGGCATAGATATTCAGGCCTGAGCGAAACACATTCAAGCGTGGGCGCTCGGGCGTACCACTGAGTTGACCACGAAGCCGACGATGCCGTCGGGCCCGCAATTCGCGGGATGTAAATTTCGACATTGCTATATTTCTCCTGTAGGTGGGTTAGGCGGCGCGTTAGTGATGCCACGCTACGCCGCCGCCAACAGCCTACTTCTTACCAGCTTTACCGGCCTTGCGGCGGATCACTTCGTCGCTGTACTTGATGCCTTTGCCCAAGTAGGGTTCGGGTGGACGCAGCTTACGAATATTGGCTGCTTGGTCGCCAACTTTTTGCTTGTTGGGACCTTTGATCACAACCCGACGCTCGGCTACTTCAAAGCTATTGCCTTCGTATGGCTCAACCCGCACTGGGTGCGAGAAGCCAAGTGAAAGCACCAAAGTTTTGCCATCAAGTGTAGCGCGGTAGCCTGTACCATTCATTTCGAGCGTTTTTTCAAAGCCCTTGGTTACGCCATCGACCATATTGGCGACCAGCGTCCGTGAGAGACCGTGAAAAGCGCGAGCCTGACGGCTATCGTTGACGCGGGTAATTTCTACCGTTGCGCCATTGATATTAACCGTAACTTCAGGCCGAATTGATTCGCTCAAGGTTCCTTTGGGGCCTTTGACCGTGACCAGATTATTACTGTCAACGTTCACAGTTACGCCAGCTGGAACTTCAATCGGTTTACGACCGATACGTGACATGGGTCATTTCCTCCACGAGTGATGACGGTAATGCTACCGTTGTCCTCGTTTAGTATTACCAAATGTAACAAACAATTTCGCCGCCAACGCCTGCTTTCCAAGCGGCATCACCGGTCATCAACCCCTTAGGAGTTGAAAGGATGCTCAAGCCCAAACCATTACGCACCCGAGGAATCTCGTTGCGCTTGGTGTAGACCCGCAAACCTGGGCGGCTAACCCGCTTCAAGCCGGTAATGACTGGCTTGCGGTCAGCAGCATATTTCAAGGTCAACACCAAGTTTGAGAATGGTGTGCCTTCTTGAACTTCAAAGCTCTTGATATAGCCTTCGGCTTGCAAAATTTCAGCAATACCGCGCTTGATTTTCGACAATGGAATCGTCACCGTTTGGTGACGCGCCATACCCGCGTTGCGGATGCGTGTCAGCAGGTCGGCAATTGGATCATTAACGCTCACTAGCTCGTCCTCCTGGTTCTACCAGCTTGATTTTGTTACACCGGGAATCAGCCCCTGTGATGCCAACTCGCGGAAGCAGATCCGGCAGATACCAAATTTTCGCATGTACGCCCGAGGCCGACCACAGCGCTTGCAGCGATTGTATCCCTGCGTTGAAAATTTTGGTGCGCGATTCGCCTTGACGATCATTGATTTCTTAGCCATAGACTGTTTTGGCCTCCCAGTTAAGAGTCGTTGGTTCACTACACCTGTAGTGCCTGACCAACTCTAGTCACGAAACGGCATCCCCAACGCCTTCAACAAAGCAAAGCCTTGTTCGTCGTTTGGAGCGGTGGTAACAATCGCCACCTCAAGACCACGGATTTTATCGACTTTATCGTATTCGATTTCAGGGAAGATGATTTGTTCCCGAATACCGATACTGTAGTTTCCGCGACCATCGAACGATTTGCGGCTTAAGCCTTGGAAGTCGCGGATACGGGGTAACGCCAAGTTGACCAGACGATCATAGAAATCGTACATCCGGTCGTTGCGCAGGGTTACCATTGCGCCGATCGGCATACCTTGGCGGAGTTTGAAGGCTGCCAACGATTTCTTAGCGCGGGTTACAACTGGCTTTTGACCTGCAATCATGGTCAAGTCGCCGATAGCTGCTTCCACCGCTTTGGGGTTTTGCAACGCTTCACCTAAGCCAATGTTGATGACGATCTTGGTAATCCGAGGCACTTGCATAGGGGACTTAAAGCCAAAGTCCTTGAACAATGCAGGAGCCACGGTCTTCAAATAGACATCCTTAAGACGTGCCATGGGTTCCTCACTTCTGGGGTTCGGCGGCAGCATTGGTAACCAAGGCTACCAAACGGTTGCGGCACAACTGCGCCAGCCCAGATGGCAAATACGATAGTTCCAACCAAATGAGTAGTCAGCAACCAAGGGTTGTTCATTGCTCATTTGTCTTCGACCTTGCTAATTAGGCAACGTCGGCATTGCATTGTTTGCAAACACGAACTTTTTTGCCTTCGTCATTGACGCGATGGCCAGTGCGTGAAGGCTTGCCACATGCTGGGCAGATCAACATGACTTTTGAGACATGCAAGGCTGCTTCAACTTCGAGGATACCGCCTTGGCGATTTCCCATTGGCTTTACGTGTTTTTTAACAATATTAACATTTTCAACGACGACGCGTTCTTTTTTGGGCAAAGACAGCTTGATTACACCTTCGCGGCCTTTTTCGCGCCCACTAAGGACCACTACGCGGTCGCCCTTTTTGACGTGCATGGTTTTGCCTCCATAGTGTCACCGCTATGTGGTTGCCCACAAGCGTTGTATTGTACCACAGCTCGTGAAGAATGTTACAACACTTCTGGAGCAAGTGAGATGATCTTCATGTACTGCTTTTCGCGCAATTCACGGGCGACCGGCCCAAAGATACGCGTGCCGCGAGGGTTGCCTTGTTGGTTGATAATGACAGCAGCATTATCATCAAACTGAATCATTGAGCCATCGGGGCGGGTATAGCCCTTTTTGACCCGAACGATCACGGCGCGAACAACTTCGCCCTTTTTGGCTGAGCCACCTGGGTTGGCTTGCTTGACGGTTGCGATAATCGTATCGCCAACGCTAGCATAGCGGCGCTTGGTGCCACCGAGTACCCGAATACACAACAGCTCTTTTGCGCCTGTGTTATCGGCAACCCGCATACGAGATTCTTGCTGGATCACGACGAGGCCTCCTCGGTTTCGCCTTCAACGGTTACTACGTCTTGGCGCAGAACATTCAAGCCTTCGCGGCGGTTTTTGGTGGCGATTTCAACCACGCGCCAGCGCTTGAGCTTGCTCAAGGGGCGGGTTTCTTCGATCACCACGGTATCGCCTACATGGCATTCGTTGTTTTCATCATGAGCGTAAAACTTGCTGGTTTGACGCACGGTTTTGCGATACAACGGGTGCGGGCGCAGGTAATCGACCGCAACTACCACGGTTTTGTTCATTTTATTGCTGACAACCCGACCAACTTTTTGCTTGCGGCTATCAGTTGTTGCTAAATGCTCGTTCATTAATTTCCCTCCGCCACCAAGGTGCGTTCGTGGATGACCGTTTTGGCGCGGGCGATATCTTTTTTCAACAACCGCACGCGGGCGGTGTTGGTCAATTTGCCAACTGATTTTTGGAAACGCATGGTGAACAACTCTTGTTTGTTATCGTTGATCAACTTTTCCAAATCAGCGTTACTCATGTCGCGCAGTTCACTAGCCTTCATTTGAGCCAACCTCCTGCGATGCCTTGGTTACGAATTTGCACTTGACTGGCAATTTTTGGGCAGCGCGGCGCAGTGCTTCTTGGGCCACATCTTCGGGCACGCCGTTCAATTCGAACAACACGCGACCTGGCTTGATCACTGCGACATAGTATTCAACTGAACCTTTACCGGAACCCATCCGTGTTTCAGCAGGCTTTTGGGTAATTGGACGATCTGGGAAGATCCGAATCCAAACTTTACCGCCCCGCTTCACATAGTTGGTGATGGTACGGCGGGCCGACTCGATTTGGCGACTGGTGATCCAGCCAGCTTCGAGCGAGACCAAACCAAAATCACCGAATGCCACAGTTGCGCCGCGTTGTGCAATACCCTTGATGTTACGAGGGCGGTGTGGGCGGCGATATTTCATCTGCTTGGGCATTAACATGGTTTACGACCCCTTGCCCGAACGAGTGTTGGTTTTTGGCGCATCGGCTGCTGCAGTTGCAGATTGGCGTTCGCGTTGACCAAGCACATCGCCCTTATAAATCCAAACTTTAACCCCGATCCGGCCATAGGTAGTGTGAGCATGCACCAAGGCGTAGTCAATGTCTGCGCGGATGGTGTGCAAAGGCACACGACCTTCACGTTCCCACAATGAGCGGCTCATTTCAGCGCCACCCAAACGGCCAGAGCATTTGACTTTGATGCCTTGAGCACCAAGCCGCATGGCACGTTGGGTTGCTTGCTTCATGGCACGTTTGTGTGAAACCCGCTTGCTGATTTGTTCAGCAACGCTTTCGGCCACCAGGTAAGCATTTAATTCAGGCTGGTGAATTTCTTGAATATTCAAGCGCACCTTTTTGCCTGTAAGTTTTTCAATTTGGTTTTTGAGGGTATCGACGTTCGCGCCGCGTTTGCCAATGACAATCCCTGGCTTAGCCGTGTGGATGGTCACTTCAACCCGATTGGCTGAGCGTTCGATATCAACAAGTGCTACACCAGCATTTTTCAACTCATCGGCACCTTCGATATATTTACGCAGTGCCAAGTCTTGGTGCAGTTGTTCGGTATAGTTACGCTCGGCAAACCACTTCGATTTCCAATCTTTGATGATGCCGAGGCGGAATCCATTCGGATGCACTTTACGACCCAAGAGATCCTCCTAAGATAGTGATGAACTAAAGGATGAAGTATGAAGGCCATCATTGCACGATGCCTTCATCATTCATGCTTTATATTCTACAAGACTTCGCCGTCATCGACGATCACGGTAATGTGTGACGAACGCTTCAAGATACGATCACCACGGCCACGTGCACGAGGCATATAGCGCTTGAGCACTGGACCAGCATCGACCATAATCGTTTTAACGACCAGATCCTCGGGTGACATTTGATAGTTGTGATCGGCATTGGCCTTGGCCGACTTGATCACGCGGGCAATTTCTGGGGCTGCCTTGTGGGGCAGATATTGCAAAATCCCCAGCGCTTCCGTCACATTTTTACCGCGCACGAGGTCGGCAACCAGCCGAACTTTTTGCGGCGACATGCGGAAGTTACGCAGAATGGCTTTAGCTTGCATTGCGCACCTCTTACTTTAATTTGCCGCGCTTGTCGGCCTTTTTGCCACCGTGCCCACGGAATGTGCGGGTCGGCGCGAATTCACCCAACTTATGACCAACCATGTTTTCAGTGATATACACTGGCACGTGACGGCGGCCATCATGGACAGCGATGGTATGACCAACCATCTGAGGGAAGATGGTTGAATCGCGTGACCACGTTTTGAGTGGGCGCTTTTCATTGCCACGATTCATCGTTTCAACGCGGCTCAAGAGCCGAACGTCAACGAATGGACCTTTTTTGGTTGAACGAGACATTCGTTTCCTTCCTTTAGTTGCAGTAGTTGTTGTCACTACTCACGAGGGAGAAGGCGCTGCACGAGTTATCGGAACCCAGTGCAGCGGCGGCCAAGCCGCCCTTGCTCCAAGGTGAGGAGCGCCATCACAACGAAGCGCTCCCCAGGGATTATTTTTGCTTGCGAGTCCGCACGATAAAGCGTTGGGTGCGGGGGTTGTGGCGGGTCTTCTTGCCCATTGCTGGCTTGCCCCATTTGGTTTTGGGGTTCATACCGGTTGGGGCCCGACCTTCACCACCACCGTGTGGGTGATCAACAGGGTTCATTGCTGAACCACGCACGACTGGGCGACGGCCCAACCAGCGGCTGCGACCAGCTTTCCCAATCATAATGTTTTGGTGATCAACATTGCCGACTTGACCCAAGGTAGCCATACACTTGATGTGCACCATGCGCATTTCGCCAGATGGCAAACGCACAGTGGCATAGTTACCTTCGCGGGCCATCAATTGGGCGGTGTTACCAGCACTGCGCACCAATTGGCCACCACGACCAGGGGTCAATTCGATGTTGTGAATTTGCGAACCGATTGGGATATTGGCCAATGGCAAAGCATTACCAACGCGAATTTCAGCGTTAGGGCCAGCCATCAAGGTATCGCCAACTTTCAAGCCCAATGGAGCAATGATATAGCGTTTTTCGCCGTCGGTGTAGTGCAACAAAGCGATATTCGCTGAGCGGTTTGGATCGTACTCAATCCCCGCTACTTTTGCTGGAATATCAAATTTCTTGCGCTTGAAATCGATCAAGCGATAGCGGCGCTTGTGGCCACCACCACGGTGACGGGTGGTAATGTGACCGTGATTGTTACGGCCAGCATGTTTCTTTAAGGGTTCGGTAAGCGACTTTTCTGGCTCGAACTTCGTGATTTCTGCGAAGTCCGAGACGGTCATGCCACGCCGACCCGGCGATGTCGGTTTATAGCGTTTGATGCCCACTGCGTAACCTCCTAGAGATCTTCGAAGATTTCGATCCGTTCGCCTGGAGCCAAGGTAACGATGGCTTTTTTCCAACTGCGGCTATAACCGCTTTGTTGGCCATTGCGAGTACGGCGAACTTTCAACTTACCCTTGACATTCATGGTGTTAACAGCTTTCACGTTGACGTTGAAAATCTGTTGCACAGCAGCCTTGATCATCGGCTTGTTGGCTTCTTGTGCCACCTCGAACGTGTATTTGCCCTCTTCCATCAACGCCGTATTTTTTTCGGTGATGACGGGGCGAATAATAATATCGTGCGCGTTCATCGGTTGCATCTCCTACTTTTTGCCCAGAATTGTTTCAACAACGCTGAGTGCCGACTTGGGCAAAATCAAGGTGTCGTAGGTCAACAGATCCCGAACATTCAGGTAGGCTGCCAACAAGGTCTTGACATTTGGCAGGTTGCTGGCTGATAACGTGATGTTATCGCTCTTTTCACCCAATGCCACCAGCGTCTTATCGCCGACTAAGGGCAAGTTTTTCAACAAAGCCAGGAAGTCTTTGGTTTTTGGTGCATTCAAGCTCAAATCATCTAAGAAAATGATTTGGTTTTCAGCGTATTTGGCCGAAAGTGCCGAGCGTACAGCTAAGCGGCGCATTTTGCGGGGCATAGCTTTGGTGTACTTGCGGGGCTTTGGCCCGTGAACAACACCACCACCTGAGTGATGGGGGGCGCGAATAGCGCCTTGGCGAGCGCGACCAGTACCTTTTTGGCGATACAACTTGCGCGTGCTACCACGTACTTCACCACGAGTCTTGGTGCTGTGAGTGCCCAAACGTGCATTAGCCAGTTGGCGAATGACTGCTTGGTGCATCACGGGAATGTTAGGCTCGATGCCGAAGATGTAGTCTTGCAGCTCAAGCGTGCCGATAGCTTGACCGGCTTGGTTATAAAGCTTGGCTTCCATGCGTCAACTCCTATTTCTTCGTGGCCTTAGCTGCCCGTGAGACCATCACCAAACCATTCTTAGCGCCTGGCACTGAGCCTTTAACTAAGATTACGTGGCGTTCAAGGTCAATTTTTACCACTTCCAAATTTTGAACGGTTACGCGATCATTGCCCATCCGACCAGCCATGCGCATGTTTTTCCAGACGCGGCCTGGGGTGGTGCCTGAACCAATCGAACCTGGGGCGCGATGGCGGTCGCTTTGACCGTGAGTTGCTGGGCCACCACGGAAACCGTGGCGCTTAACAACACCAGCAAAACCGCGACCTTTGCTTGTGCCGACGACATCAATCTTTTCGCCGATTTGGAAAATATCAACATTTACCACGTCGCCGACATTGTGTGCGTTCAAGTCAGTGGTTTTCACTTCGCGCATGAAGCGAACCAGCCGACCAGCAGCTTTCAGGTGTCCTTGAATTGGCTTCGTTACTTTTCGTGGTTTGATTTCGCCGAAGCCGAGTTGGACTGCTTCATAGCCATCCTTGTCCTTGGTGCGAAGTTGGGTGACCACACATGGGCCAGCTTCGATCACGGTGACAGGAATGGTTTCACCTTTTTCGGTGAAGATCTGGGTCATGCCAATTTTGCGACCCAAAATACCATTGAGCATTGGTTACTCCTTAGTCCATAGCGTGCGGAGCCTCTGGGCTACCACGCCCAGCCGTATTGGCTATGGCTCCAAGCGGGGTTCCCGATTAGAGCTTAATTTCAATATCCACACCAGCGGGCAAGTTGAGCTTCATCAAAGCATTGATCGTTTGCTGGCTTGGATCGATCACGTCAATCAGACGCTTGTGGGTCCGAATTTCGAACTGTTCTTGGCTGTCGCGGTCAATGAAGGGTGAGCGCAACACGCTGTATTTTTCGATCTTGGTCGGCAACGGCACTGGGCCAGCGACCTGGGCACCGGTGCGTTCTGCCGCATCCACGATCTGGCGTGCCGACTGATCCAAGATCTTGTGGTCATACGCCTTGAGGCGAATGCGAACTTTTTGCTTTGCCAACGTCATTACTCCTAAGCGCAAAAGAAGGCAGGTGTGACGGGCACACCTGCCAGCCGTTTTATAGCTTATGCGATGATTTCGGTCACGATGCCAGCACCCACGGTGCGGCCACCTTCACGAATCGCAAACTTCAAGCCTTGTTCGATAGCTACCGGAACGATCAACTCCACCGTCATTTGGATGTTGTCGCCTGGCATCACCATTTCCACGCCTTCGGGCAAGCCAATCGCACCCGTCACGTCCGTTGTCCGAACGTAGAACTGTGGGCGATAGCCACTGAAGAATGGGCTGTGGCGGCCACCTTCTTCTTTCTTCAACACGTAGACTTCGGCTTTGAACTTGGTGTGTGGTTTGATCGAGCCTGGTTTTGCCAAGACTTGACCGCGTTCCACGTCCGTCCGTTCAATCCCGCGCAAGAGTGCCCCAACGTTGTCGCCAGCACGACCTTCATCGAGCAACTTCTTGAACATTTCCACGCCGGTCACGGCCGTCGTGCGCACGTCTGGTCCCATCCCAATGATTTCAATCGTATCGCCAACTTTGACGATCCCGCGTTCGATCCGACCGGTCACCACGGTGCCACGGCCTTTGATCGAGAACACGTCTTCGATTGGCATCAAGAAGGGTTTGTCGATGGCGCGTTCTGGCGTTGGGATGTAGTCGTCAACCGCTTGCATCAATTCTTGGATTGATTGATATTCTGGTTGGCTTGCATCGGTTGATGCGCTATCCAATGCGCCTTTGGCTGAGCCACGCACGATCGGAATTTCATCGCCCGGGAAGCCGTATTTGCTCAGCAACTCGCGCAATTCCATTTCAACCAGTTCGAGCAACTCAGGGTCGTCCATCATGTCAACTTTATTCAAGAAGACCACCATCGCAGGCACTTCGACTTGGCCAGCCAAGAGGATGTGTTCGCGGGTTTGGGGCATCGGGCCGTCGGGTGCCGATACCACCAAGATTGCGCCGTCCATTTGGGCAGCACCGGTGATCATGTTCTTGATATAGTCGGCGTGGCCGGGGCAGTCCACGTGGGCGTAGTGGCGATTTTCGGTTTCATACTCAACGTGTGAAATCGAAATCGTAATCCCACGAGCGCGTTCTTCGGGAGCATTGTCGATTTGGTCGAAGGCGCGGAATTCAGCGCGGCCACGCAGTGCCATGGTTTTGGTGATGGCAGCGGTCAAGGTCGTCTTGCCGTGGTCAACGTGCCCGATCGTCCCAATGTTGATGTGGGGCTTATTCCGCTCAAACTTTTGCTTAGCCATGTTGGTTGTGGCTCCTGCTATTACAAATACCGTTAGCCGCTGACAAAAAGACAACGGAACAGGAATGGAAAATTGGTAGTCGCGCCCTGCGGCTCCTTAATTGACCATTCCCTACTGTGGTTCTACGTTATGGTGTGCGGGGTACACTTACCCAGATAAAGTTGACTTGTTTAAATGTCACAACTCGCACGAAAGCCGATTATAACACACCTTTTGGCGGAAACGCAAATAGCGATTTCCTCAGCAATTTGGCTCGTGAATTAGGGTCTGGCGGGAGTACGTGCGAATCGAACACACCAACGCTATTCGTCATAGCGCCGACCAATTTTGAAGACTGACGAGGCCACCAGACCCCATGTACTCCCACTGGCAACAGTACCACGAAGCCGCAGTTTGATCAAAACATCGAAAGTTGTTGAATTGGCGCTGGCGGCGTGGGCAAGGGGTAGTCAATCCCGCGTGCTACCAAGGCCTGCGCCAAGATTTCGCACATCTCTGGCGAACGCTCTTCAACGGGGCAATGCATAAACGCATAGACCGTCAGGCCATCATTTAACATTGCCACAATCGTATCGGCCCATTGCGCCAGCAACGGCTGATCAATCGCTAAATCGGGGTGGCCCATAAAGCGTAGCAACACAAACGGCGCAGTTACATCGACATGATAGGGTACGTTAGGCTTTTTACGTCGCGCATCTAAAATGACTTGATCTTTGGTTACGCCAGTATTAATTGGTCGAACATCAACTAAAACGCGGCCAACACCATGCTCAGCTAATAGATTGTTTAAGCGCTGGGCTGCTTGTGCTGCAAACCAACCACGATGGCGCACTTCAACCGCCAAAGCGACATTACGATCCCAAGCCGCCAGCCATTGCTGCAAATCGCTAAAATTGGCGGGGCTATAGGCTGGGCCAAGTTGTAGAAAAATCGGGCCAAGTTTTGGGCCAAGCAACTGCATCTGGGCGATAAAGGCTTGAGTTTGAGCCACATGCTGGGCCAAATTGCCACTATGGCTAATGGCTTGCGGAATTTTTGGGCAAAAACGAAAGCTAGCTGGTGTATCGCTCGCCCAACGCAACACCGTGGGCTGATCGGGCACTGCATAAAAGGTAGCGTTAATTTCCACCGTCGTTAGGCGTTCAGCATAGGCCTTGAGCATTTCGGCGTTGCTGGTTGCAGCAGGCAAAAACTGGCCAACCCAAGGCCGATAGCCCCAAATCGCACAGCCCAGATAGATATTCGACATTGGATACACTCCCCGCTACAATGAACAGTAGCATCATAACCCCGAAACCACCAAGCCATACCACGACAATGGAGCCTGTGGTAGGTCGGCAGCGCAGAGGAGCCTCTATGAAACAGCGAGTTGTCATCACCGGAATCGGGATTTGCAGCGCCCTTGGGAATGATATTGAAGCGTATTGGGCGGCCTTGTTGGCAGGCCAAAGCGGGGTCAAGCCACTGCCCGACCTAGCACCCTACAAAGATCCGGTGGTTGGTGGCGCAACCCCCGATTTACCATTGCTCACCAGCCATCGCCGCCAGCCTGATCGTATGATCAGCTTGGCCCATCATGCCGTGGAGCAAGCGATTACCATGGCCAACGGCCTGCCTCAAGATACCGCTGTCTTATGGGGCACAGGCTATACCACGATTTCGACGATCGAAGCTTGCTACGAAAATTGGTTCACCAATGGCAAAGTACGGGCAGATACCGTGCCAGCCTGTATGCCCGCCGCCGTGCTGCCACATCTTTGTACCGTCTTTGATTTGCACGGCCCAAGCACCTTAATTTCAGCAACCTGCGCCTCAGGCTTGCAAGCGATTGGCATTGCCGCCGATCTGATTCGGGCTGGCGTGATTGAAACTGCGGTTGCTGGAGCCTCCGATGCGCCACTTACCAAGGGCATGTATGCAGCATGGAAGCCCTTGCGCGTACTCGCCAGCGACCTGAGCGACCCAAGTCGTGCCTGCCGCCCTTTCAGCGCTGATCGCAATGGTTTAGTCTTGGCGGAAGGTGCCGGCGCATTTGTGCTCGAAAGTTTGGAGCATGCCAAAGCCCGCAATGCACCCATTTTAGCCGAGATTATGGCCTCAGCTGCGACGACCGCCAGTGGGAGCATTGTGGCACCCGATTTAGAACACCAAACATTAACATTAACTAAAGCTTTAGCACGTGCCCAAATTAGCATTCACGATGTCGATTATATTAATGCCCATGCCACTGGTACCAAGCTGGGCGATGCCGCTGAAGCCGCTACCATCAAAGCAGTTTTTGGTGAACACGCCAAACATGTGCCAATTTCAGCGATCAAAGGTGCAACCGGCCATGCGATGGGTGCAAGCTCAGCGCTCGAAGCAGTTGCGACGATCTTAGCTTTACGCGATCAAGTGCTACCGCCAACAATTAATTGGCAAGCAGGCGATCCTGATTGTGATTTGGATTTTGTGGTTGAAGGTGCTCGCCAGCAAACAATTAATCTCGCAGTTAAAGAATCGTTTGGGTTTGGTGGCTCCAACGCCGTTTTAGTGCTGCGTCGCTGGGTATAATTGACGCAGTAAAATCGCCACCAGTATAATTTCATTCACGCACCACCATCGAATTGGAGGGCTTATGGCAGCCGACAAAGACGCATTATTAAAAGAATTGCGTGACCAACAAGACCGCATTCGTCGCCAAATGACCGAACTTGATGCCTTGGTTCGCCAAAATCAAGCTGAAGTCGATAAAATGTCGCAACGTGAAATGTCGGTTTCCAGTCGCCGTCGCGATATGGAAGTCAATTTCGAGCGCTATGAAAAAGTTGATATTAAAAATTTCTACACTTCGGCCCAAGAGGTTCAAACCCGTGTCCAAATGATGCGCAGCCAAGTGGAGCAACTGCAAACTAAACAACAAGTGCTGCGCGAACAACAAGATACGCTGCAAAAACTGATTCAAAGCCTCGATGAGGTCAGCGTTGTGGCCGAAACAACCATTTCAAACTTGCCACACGTTAATCCACAAGAACAAATTGCCGCGATTATTCAAGCCCAAGAAAAGGAGCGCCTGCGGATTTCGTTGCAAATGCACGATGGCCCAGCTCAATCGATGAGTAACTTGGTGTTACGCGCCGAAATTTGCGAACGCTTCCTTGATCACGATACCAATCAGGCTCGTTCAGAGATGTCTAGCCTCAAAACGGCGATCAATACTGTGTTGCAAGATACACGGCGTTTTATCTTCGATTTACGCCCGATGACCCTTGACGATTTAGGGTTGTTGCCAACGCTCAAGCGTTATAGCCAAGAATTTGGCGATAAAAACAATATCGAGATCAATTTAATGGTACAAGGTTTGGAAACCCGCTTGCCTAGTCATTATGAAGTAACGATTTTCCGTTTTGTCCAAGAAGCGCTGAATAACGTGCAACGCCACGCCAATGCTTCGCATGTCCGAATTATCCTTGAGGCTGATGCTAGCCGCATTCAAATTGCGATTGAGGACGATGGGGCTGGCTTCCATGTTGCCGAAACCCTCAACGACCCAACAGGTAAACGCAATATGGGGATAGCCAGCTTACGTCAACAGGCCGAAGTGCTCTTACGTGGCCAAATGGGCATAGAAAGCACTGTAGGCAGGGGTACTCGGGTTGTAGCAGTCGTACCTTCACCCTAATCACCTATCTTGATAGGACTAACATCCTATTGGCATTCAAACTATCGTCGGATATGATGTCCACATCGTAATCAATATTTCTCTCGTAAGGAGATACTGCAATGTTTCGTTCATTTTTTGCTAAAGAAGAAGGCCAAGGCTTGGTCGAGTACGCTTTGATCCTCGCTTTGATCGCTATTGTTGTTATCGCCGTTTTGACCTTGCTCGGCAACAACGTCAACGAAAAATTCCAAACCGTTTCAGACGCGTTGGAATAGTCTCCCTCGTAGACTTCAACGAAAAACCAACACCACTTGGTGTTGGTTTTTTGTTTAACTGCTTTACCCAACCAATCAAATCGACTTCCTCGTCTGGGCAACATTACTCAATACGCTGAATAGCCGCTAACTCTACATGAAATAGCGGCAAATCACTCACGATTATCCTTGCTGAGCGCTCCCTTCGCTAGTGACCATCCAGCATTATAGTTAATAAACATAAAAATCACACATGATAAGTACCATCTATAGTACTAATAGCCTATTGGCATTCAAACTATTGTCGCATACAATCCCTCCATTGTAATTCTACTTCTCTCGTAAGGAGATACCGCAATGTTTCGTTCGTTTTTTGCTAAAGAAGAAGGCCAAGGCTTGGTCGAGTACGCTTTGATCCTCGCTTTGATCGCGATCGTCGTTATCGCCGTTTTGACCTTGCTCGGCCAAAACGCCAACGAAAAATTCCAAACCGTTTCAGACGCGTTGGAATAGTCTCTCTCGTAGACTTCAACAAAAAACCAGCACCACGTGGTGCTGGTTTTTTGTTTAATCGCGGTTAGCATAGGAGTAGCTATATCTCAATCAGCATAGCACTAGTACCCTTATAGCCAGCTAGACTAATGGTGAGCATAAAATCACGCATGATAAACACTCCCTATAGTACTAATAGCCTATTGGCATTCAAACTATTGTCGCATATAATCTGTGCATTGTAATTCTACTTCTCTCGTAAGGAGACACGCAATGTTTCGTTCATTTTTTGCTAAAGAAGAAGGCCAAGGCTTGGTCGAGTACGCTTTGATCCTCGCTTTGATCGCTATTGTTGTTATCGCCGTTTTGACCTTGCTCGGCCAAAATGTCAACGACAAATTCCAAACCGTTTCAGACGCGTTGGAATAGTCTCCCTCGTAGACTTCAACGAAAACCAGCACCAAGTGGTGCTGGTTTTTTGTTTAACAGCTTTACCTAACCAATCAAATTGACTTCCTCATCTGGGCAACACTCCTCAATACACTGAATAGCCGCTAACTCTACATGAAATAGCGACAAATCACTCACGATTATCCCTACTGCGCGATCCTTTCGATAGTGACCATCCAGCATTATAGTTAATAAACATAAAAATCACACATGATAAGTACCATCTATAGTACTAATAGCCTATTGGCATTCAAACTATCGTCGCATACAATCTGTGCATTGTAATTCTATTTCTCTCGTAAGGAGATACTGCAATGTTTCGTTCATTTTTTGCTAAAGAAGAAGGCCAAGGCTTGGTCGAGTACGCTTTGATCCTCGCTTTGATCGCGATCGTCGTTATTGCCGTTTTGACCTTGCTCGGCCAAAATGTCAACGAAAAATTCCAAACCGTTTCAGACGCGTTGGAATAGTCTCTCTCGCGGACTTCAACAAAAACCCAGCACCACGTGGTGCTGGGTTTTTGTTTAATCACGTTTACCACCCTAGCCACGATAAAGCAAGGCCAAACGTTCACGCGCTGCCGCAGGAATCGCTTCTGGAGCAGTCATCACGGCATGGGCCAATGCTGAATGCGCTGGATAAACTGCCGTCGGATCAATCAAGGGAATTAATGCGGCAATTGTCGATTGAGCCGCTGTGACATTACGATTGATTGTTTCAACCACCATCGCTGCCGTTACATTATCATGATCGGGATGCCAGCAATCGTAATCGGTAACCAATGAAAGATTGGCATAGGCAATTTCGGCCTCTCGCGCAAGTTTGGCCTCGGGCAGCAAGGTCATGCCAATTATCGAGCAACCCCAACTGCGATAAAGCTCCGACTCAGCCTTCGTCGAAAACTGCGGCCCTTCCATGCAGCAGTAGGTTCCACCATCATGCACGGTTGTGTTGCTGGCTGAATGCGCCGCTTGGCTCACCAAAGCACTCAAATACGGGCAAACTGGCTCGCCAAACGCCACATGCGCTACCACGCCCTCGCCAAAGAAGGTCGCAGGCCGCACGCCCTTGGTGCGATCAATCGCTTGATCGGGAATAACCAAATGGCCTGGTACCAACTCTTCGCGCAAGCTGCCAACCGCACTGACACCCAAGATAAAACGTACTCCCAATTGTTTGAGCGCATGAATATTGGCACGATAGGGTACTTCTGAGGGGGTAAAGCGATGCCCACGGCCATGGCGCGGCAAAAATGCCACCCGTTGCCCAGCCAAATTGCCAACAATCACAGCATCGCTGGGATCGCCAAATGGGGTTGTAAGTTGTATTTCGCTGCGGTCGGTCAGGGCTTCCATTGCATATAGCCCGCTACCGCCAATAATTCCAATGCTAATTGGTTCCATTGTTGATCCTCCTGTTGATATTGGCCTAGTATAGCAGAGCACACGCCAAATGCCCCATCACCAGCGTGATAGGGCAAGTAGTTATTGATTAAAAAACTTAAGCGCCTAGCGCCAATTGTTTTTCATTTTTTTTTAGATATTGGGCCACTTTACGCACAAGCACTTCATAGTCGATCGGCTTTTCGAGATGATCGATACAGCCAGCCGCCGTGGCACGTGATAGCTCGTTGTAGGTGGTATGCCCAGTTACCGCAATCACCGGAATATGCGAATAGCGGCTTTGGGCCTTCAATTCGGCGGTTGCCGTCCAGCCATCTTTAACTGGCATCGCCATATCCATCAGCACCAAATCGGGAGTGGTATTATGCACTTTATCAAGGGCATCTTGCCCATTTACAGCACTAATCACGCTATAGCCATTCAACGATAACATCTGTTGAAGCAAGAAACGATTATCGCCATTATCATCAACAACTAAAATCATCCCCATGGGAATCCTCCTAAGTTGGTTGGGTATCAGGCCACAGCGCTCGAATTAACCAGTGGCGATGCTGCCATCACCAGCGTAGCTTCAGATTGCTCTGGACATTGAACGGGTATCTGCAATGTAAAGGTCGAGCCAACATTGGGGCAGCTTTCAACACTGATCGAGCCGCCAAGCATCGCTGCAAGTTGCTGACTAAGCGCCAAACCTAAACCAGTCCCGCCATAGGTGCGGGTCGTCGATTCATCGGCTTGGACAAATGGCTTAAACAAACGCCGTAATTGATCAGGAGCCATACCGATGCCAGTATCGCTGACCGCAAATATCAGCCATGGCTCGCCAGCACGTTGCTCATCCCACACGCGCAGGGTCACTGTGCCAGCTTCGGTAAATTTGATCGCATTGCTCAATAAGTTGAATAAAATCTGGCGAATTTTGCCACCATCGCTGTAAATCAGGCTGGTGCTAGCAAATTCAGTCGTCAGTTGATCAAAACGAGCTTCAGCTAAGGGCTGAACAATCCCCATCACTTCATCAACTAAGCTGGCCAATTGCACATCGCCAAGATCAAGGTTCATCTTGCCATGCTCAATTTTGGAGAAATCGAGGACATTTGAAACTAAGGTGAGCAGATGTTTGCCCGCCAAGCGAATTCGCTCAAGCTGTGGCAAAACATCTTCTTGACCTCGCGCTTTGGCTCCGAGATGCAGGAGTTGGGTATAGCCCAAAATTGCATTCAACGGGGTGCGCAATTCGTGGCTCATGGTTGCCACAAACATACTTTTGGCTTGGCTCGCCGCTTCGGCTGCTGCCTGAGCGCGTAAAGCAATCTCTTCGGCCTGCTTGCGCCGAATAATATCCTCGGTCAATTGTTGTTGCACATACAAACTCTCGGCCAGTTCAGCATTGCGCAGTTCAAGCATATCGCGATGTTCGCGCAAGCTGCGCACCATGCTGTTGAAGTTGCTTGCCAAGGTTTGCAATTCATCGCCGCCACGCACTTGCACCGTGCGTTCCAAATCACCACCAGCCACAGCCACGGTGGCATCAGTCAGATTACGAATCCGTCGTGCCGTGCGGGTTGCCAACATCAAGCCAATTGCCCCCGAAAGCAGCACAGTAAAAGCAATTTCGCCATAAATCACCAAACGCGCTGATTCAAAGGTTTGACCAACCGAAACCAAGGCCTCGTTGGCTTGATTTTGGCTCAACTGACCCAAAATATCGGTGGCACTAAGCACATCTTCGTAATAGGGATTGAGGCGATTGAGCGCTGGCTGTACACTGCCAGTATTGCTCAAACGCGCAGTTGGCAAAAATTGTTCATTGGTTTCTTGCACAAAGCGTTGCCAAGCCATCGCCACCGCGTTCAAGGTTTCGCCTTCGACCATAGTGGTATCAAGTTGGCGATATGCAGCAAACGCATTATCCATTTGTTGCTCGAACGCTTGCATTTCGCCTTCGATGCGGGCTTTATCAGCATCACTATTGTTTATAATATATTCAAGCTGCAAGGCATGATATTTTGTGCTGATAAAATTAATCCGATCGCTCAAATCGAGTGAAGGAATGGTAATTTGCTCAATCATTGAGGCTTTTTGAAAAACGTTGCTAAAGCCGTTTAACGCAAAAACACCCAAGGCGATCATCAAGGCCAAGTCGAGGGCAATTGAGCCAAGCAATTTTGTGCGAAAAGAAAGCCGCATCGCTTATTGTCCTTCTAGCTCAAGCAAGCGTTCGATCGAAACCCCGATTTGCGAACCACCCTCGAACAACGAGCCAAGTTTGCGTTGTTGCACGCGCTCTTGGGCAAATTGATAGGCCCGGGCTGGCAAGGGCACATATTTCACGTCAGCCACCACCCGCGCCAAATCACTGAGATAAAAATCAACAAACGCCGCCACTTCAGCCCGATCTAAGGCATCGGCGCGGACATAAATGAAAATTGGCCGCGAAAGTGGTTGATACGAGCCATCAGCAATCGTTTGCTCAGAAGGCAGGACGCAACCATTGCCAGCATCGACCGCAATTAGTTTCAGGCGTTCTTGATATTCGCGATAGTAGGCATAACCAAAATAGCCCAAAGCATTGGGGTCGCCCGCAATATCCTGAGCAATCAGATAATCGTCTTCGCTGCTAATCACGTCGCTACGGCTGGAACCCTCAGTTCCAACAATTGCGCTGGTGAAATAATCGAAGGTGCCTGAATCTTGACCCGCGCCATACAATTGCAAGGTACTGGTTGGCCAAATGGGTCGCAACATACGCCAATTGGTAATAATATTGGTCGCATCCGGCTGCCAGAGCGTGTTCAATTCGGCCACGGTCATACATTCGAGCCATGTATTGCTGGGGTTGGCAACCAACGAGAGGCCATCGAAGGCCACCGGAATTTCCACAAAATCAATCTGGTTGGCGGCACACTCGGCGGCTTCGCTCTGCTTGATTGGGCGTGAAGCATCGGAGATCACCGTTTCGCCAGCACAAAACTTCTTAAACCCGCCACCAGTGCCGCTCACGCCCAATTGCACTTGAACATTCGGCGCAGTCAGGGCAAACTCACGGGCAACTGCCTCAGTAATTGGAAACACCGTGCTAGAGCCATCGATCACGATTGTGCCGCGCAAAGCTGGATTCGCCGTTACTGCAGGAGTTGCTTGAGCGAGGGTGGTTGGTGCGGGTGTTGCTGTCGCGGGGAGGCTTGTAGCCGTCGGTTGGGCGGCAGTTGCACCACATCCAGCCAACGTTACGAGGCAGCAAAGCAAAAAAAATCGTTGTAGCACAGCCCAACACTCCACAAACTATACAGCTTGTAGGGTAGTTGCCAATTGTTAAGTGTTGGTCATATCGAGGTTAAGAATCTCAAAAATCTATGTAGTGAATTAAACCAAAACGCGAATGGGCGTTCCATTCGCGTTGGTTGCTACGAGGCTTACTCGTTGCTTATTTGACGGTCAAAGTGCCCTTCATGCCAGCAGCATAGTGGGCTGGGTAGGTACAGATAAAGCTGTAGGTACCTGGTTGCAAGCTGACGGTGAAGGTATCGCTTGCGCCAGCAGCAATCGTTTTGCTATGACCCAAGGCCTTATCGGCTGGTGGCAAGAAGTCGGGAGCTGAAGCCATCGAGGCATCAACCGCAGCTTGTTCTTCGCCAGTTTTGACAATAACCAGATTGTGGGCCAAAGCACCTGGGTTATTGAAAGTTACAGTTACTTCTCCAGCAGTGGTTTCGGCTGCCGTTGCGGCAAAAGCCAAAGTCCCACCAGCCGCAGCGTCAATCGTCAGAGTCGAGCTACCGCCACCGGTGCTGGGTGCGCTGGTTGCAGCGCCGTTATCTGTTGATGGGGCGGTCGTGGCAGCTTCTCCACCACAAGCAGCTAAAGTTAACGAAACAACAAGCAAGAGTGCAAGACTCAACTTCTTCACGGAAGCATCCTTTCAAACGGTATTCATTAAAACAACCGTTGGCAGCTTGGCAACGGTCGTAAGGCACAAGCTCAGTATACCTGCCCCCACAGGGGATGGGTATCAGGCATTAACCTGATTGTCGTGAACATCACAGCTTGTTTGGTAATTTTTAAGCATTTTGCCTAGGTACAGTAGCCTAGCAGCGGTCTTCATTATTTCTTCATAGCTTAAGTATGGTGAGAATTGGCTTAAACGCAGCTAAAAAAGCGGGTTTTTGGCCCAAGGTTATGGTATTATCGACAACAGAAAAAGATTCGGCTACCCGTTGTTGACGTGCGAGGTTCACCTTGGAAACAAATAGTAGCGATGTACGCCGCGCAGGCGAGGCCTTGCAAAGCCTTGTGGGCGAAGTAGGAAAAATTGTTGTTGGGCAGCGGGCCTTAGCTGAACGCATCTTGATTGGTTTGTTGGCCAATGGTCACTTATTAATTGAAGGTGTTCCAGGGTTGGCCAAAACCTTGATGGTTAAAAGCATGGCCGAAGGGATTCATGCCCAATTTGAACGGATTCAGTTTACCCCCGATTTGTTGCCTGGCGATTTGATTGGCACGCAAATTTACAATCAACGCACTGGCGATTTCTCGATTAAAAAAGGGCCAATTTTTACCAACTTTTTGCTGGCCGACGAAATTAACCGTGCCCCAGCCAAAGTGCAAAGTGCCTTGCTCGAAGCCATGCAAGAGCGCCAAGTGACGATTGGCTCAGATACTTTTAAATTGCCCCACCCGTATTTGGTGATGGCAACCCAAAACCCCATTGAAAACGATGGAACCTACCCCTTGCCAGAAGCTCAAGTTGACCGTTTTATGCTCAAAGTGGTGGTCGATTATCCCACCCGCGAGGAAGAATACGAAATTCTCAATCGCATGACTGGGGCAACCACCCCCAAAATGAGCACAACAATGACGATCGAGGAGCTTGATAACGCTCGCAAGATTTTCCATCAAATTTATATTGACGATCGGGTCAAGCATTATATTTTGGATTTGGTGTTTGCCACCCGTAAACCTGAGCAATATGGCTTGGCCCAAATCAAGCCTTATATTGAATTTGGCGCATCGCCACGGGCCACAATTTTTATGACCTTGGCCGCCAAAGGAGCCGCCTTCTTGCAAGGCCGCGCCTATGTCACGCCCGATGACGTTAAACATATGGCCTTGGATGTGCTGCGCCACCGCTTGATCGCCACCTACGAAGCCGAAGCCGAAAACATCACTTCGGAAAACTTGGTCGCTCAAATTCTCAATCGGGTGCGGGTGCCGTAGCCATAGAACATAGAGCATAGAGCATAAGGGTCAGGATTCAGAGGTCAGAGACTAGTAAGGAATTGACACTGGATTTTGAGAGATGAAACCTTCGCGTGCTTCGTGCTCTTAGCGGTTCCAAGCTTCGTGCACTTCGTGTCCTTCGTGGATCAATTGCGGATACATCATGAACTTACAAGAACTCATGCGCCAAGTGCGCTTCATTGAATTGAAAACGACCAAGTTGGTAACTGGTGTGTTTGCTGGCATGTACATGAGCAGCTTCAAGGGGCGTGGCGTTGAGTTCGATGAAATTCGCGAATACGAGCCTGGCGATGATGTCCGTGCGATCGATTGGAATGTTACGGCGCGGACAGGTCGTCCGTTTATCAAGCGCTTCGTCGAAGAGCGCGAGATGACCGTGATGCTGTTGGTCGATATGAGTGCTTCGGCAGATTTCGGTACCACCCGCAAACTCAAACGCGAACTGGAAGCCGAATTATGCGCAACCTTGGCATTTTCGGCAGTACGCAATAACGATCGCGTGGGCATGCTGCTGTTTACTGAGGAAGTTGAACGCTTTATCCCGCCGCGCAAAGGCCGCAACCATGTGATGCAAATTGTGCGCTCGTTGCTCACAACCGACCCTGAGCATCGCGGCACCAACATCACCAAAGCCTTAGATTACCTCAATAACGTGGTCGAAGGCAAAGCCTTGGTCTTTATCATCTCGGATTTTCGCTCGCTCGATAATTGGATTCGACCGTTGCGGATTACCGCGCGTCGCCATGATGTCGTCGCAGTGCGCGTAGAAGATCCACGCGAACGTAAATTGCCCAAGGTTGGCTTGGTACGGCTACAAGATGCTGAAACCGGCCAAGAGTTGGTCGTCGATTTGCGTAATGAAAAATTACGCGACATGTTTGAAAAGCAGGCCGAAGCTCAGCACCAAAGCCATGTGGCCGAACTACGGGCCTTGGGCGTTGATCATATGAGTTTGCAAACTGATGGGCGTTACGCCGATTCGCTGCAAAGCTTCTTTAATCGTCGGATGAAACGCCGTGAACGCGGCTAGAGGAACAGCTATGGCAAAATTGTGGTGGTTATTTGGATTAAGTTGTTTGCTCTTGATTGCGCCGGTCGCAGCCGCCGAGCCAGCCGTAGCCGTGCGTGCCCAACTCAATCGCACCAAAATTACGGTGGGCGATTTGGTCGAGTACGAATTGCAAGTGACCACACCCAACGGTTTCAAAAGCGAACTTCCGGCTATGCCAACCAAAATGTTTGGCGAATGGGAAGTGCGTGATTGTGCTCCGCTGACTGAAACCAGTGTTGCCGATGGCTTACGCCAAGGCTGGCGCTGCCAATTAACCAACTGGGATGTGGGCATTCATGCCTTTCCAACCCAATTGGTCAAAATAACCAATCCCGATGGAACCACTGGCCGCGCCAATACTCAGCCCGTTAGTGTCGAAGTGGCTTCGGTGCTCGATGAAAACCCTGAAGATATTAAACCATTGAAACCACAATTGATTATGAATGAACAAGCAAATTATTTATTGATTATTGGCCTTTCGCTGTTGGCGATTTTGGTGGCTGGCTTTGCGGCTTGGGCAATCACCTATTTCCGCAAGCATCGGCCAGTGCCAGTTCCGGCCCAAGCGCCGCAACCAGTTCGTGACCCAATTGCGGTAGCCATGGCTGAACTTGAACGAATTGGCGGCTTACGCTTAATCGATCAAGGCCGAATTGTCGAACATTATGCCTTGATTGCTGATGTGCTGCGAACCTTCATCACTGATCGTTTCTCGGTGCCAGCGCTTGAGCGAACCACCAACGAAGTGCGGTTGGCGCTTTCGCACCCCAGCATGCAGCAACGCCGTGATATGTTGTTGCGCTTGCTGGCCGAATCTGATGGCGTGAAATTTGCCCGCCAACTACCTAACCCAATCGAAGCTCACGCCATGATCGATAACGCCCGCCATGCAATTTTGGCGACACGCTGATGAAAAGGCAAAAGTCAGAAGGCAAAGGGCAAAATAGCATCATCATTTTCGATTGCCTGATGCTGGAATTGTTCGATTTCGACTTTTGATTTTTGCCTTCTGATAGATTTAAAAAGTCAGAAAGCGAAGGGCAAGATAGCATCATCATTTTCGATTATCTGATGCTGGAATTGTTCGATTTTGACTTTTGATTTTTGCCTTCTGACTTTACTTGAGTTGCTTATGACATTTGCTTATCCATTGTTATTTTGGTTGTTGCCGATTGTGCCGATTGTCTGGTGGTCGATGTATCGCCGCAGTCGCGGCGAAGTGGTGACCATGCGCTTCTCCGATTTGGGCATGCTGCGTGGGGTCAAGCCGTCGTGGCGGATTCGCATGCGGCCTGTTTTGATTTCGTTGCGAGCGGCGGCAGTTGGCTTATTGGTGGTTGTGCTCACTCGGCCACAATATGCCCAAAGCTCCGAGCGCGTGGTGCGCGAAGGCATCGATATTCAGCTAGCCTTGGATATTTCGCTGAGTATGAAGGCTGGCGATTTCGATCCAAAAGATCGGATTACCGTAGCCAAAGAAGTTATTGCCGAGTTTGTCAAAGGCCGCAAAGATGATCGGATTGGGCTGGTAGTTTTTTCGGGCCATGCCTTTACTCAAGTACCATTGACGCTTGATTACGACTTTTTGCAGAATTTATTGGGTCAAGTGCAAACCGTTCGTCGGCCTGATGGTACAGCGATTGGCCTCGCCTTAGCCCACTCGGTCAATGGCTTACGTAATAGCACCACCAAAAGCAAAGTCGTGATTTTGCTCACCGACGGCTCGAACAATCGTGGCGATATCGAGCCAGCCCAAGCTGCCGAAATTGCCCGCGCTTTGGATGTGCGGGTCTATACGATTTTGGTTGGTAAACCAGGCAATGGTGAATATCCCGTGCATGATCCTTGGCGCGATGAAACCTATTTGATTCCAGCACCAACTGCCGAGGATGAAGTGGCCCTCCGCGATATTGCTGAACAGACGGGCGGGATTTTCTTCCGTGCTGGCGATGAACAAGGTCTGCGCGATGTCTATGATACGATCGATAAAATGGAACGATCACAAGTCGCTAGTGAAAAATTAGTTCGCTACACCGAGGCTTGGCAACCATGGGCCGCCGGAGCACTTTTGCTCTTGATGATTGAAATTTTGCTACGCAATACCATCCTACGGAGTATTGGCTAATGGCACTTGTACCAGCAAATTTATGGCTCTTATTGGTTTTGCTGCCCTTGGCGGGGGTATTCTGGCTGGCTCGGCGTGCCGAAGAACGTGATCGCGCTGCGCTCGGCGACCCCGGATTAATTGCTTCGTTGCTTTCGATGCAGCCTGCTCGCCAACGCCGCATTCGGATCGTCTTGCAACTCAGTGCCGTAGGATTAATCATTGTGGCACTGGCGCGACCAGTTTGGGGCAGCGGCGATGAAACGCTCAAGCGCAGCGGTTTACAAGTGTTAATCTTGCTTGATGGCTCCCGCAGTATGGCAGCTCAAGATGTGCGGCCATCGCGGATCGATGCTAGCAAACGCATGGTTTTAGCGCTGCTTGATCGCTTAGAAGGCAATCAAGTGGGCATGCTGATGTTTGGTTCATCAAGTTATGTGCAATTCCCCTTGACCAGCGACCTTGCAGCTGCTCGCTCTTTGGTTGAGCCAATCAACCCACGCGGGCTTTCGCTCGGTGGAACCGATGTTGAAGAAGTCATCACCGAGGGCTTACGCTCATTTCCAATTGGCCAAATTGAAGGCCGAACCATGATTTTAATTACCGATGGCGGCGATTCCGATGAACAAAGCGATGGCGAAGCAGTTGCCGCCGCCCGCGAAGCCGCCAAAATGGGGCTGACAATTCATACAATTGGCATGGCAACCGAAGCTGGCGGCCAAATTCCAATCTACGATGATCTCGGTAATATTAGCTATGTCGAAGATCAAGGCCAACGGGTGATTAGCAAACTCAATCGACCTTTGCTTGAACAAATTGCCTCAGCCACTGGTGGAACCTACTTCGATGGCAGCACGTTAGATCTTAATCAATTGCAAACAGCGCTTGATCAAAGCGCTCCGGTCGATCTAACTGATCAAACTCGGCGAGTTTACAGCGAGCGCTTCTATATTTTCGCAGGCCTAGCCTTTATTTTATTGGTCGCCGATGTGTTTGTGGGGCGCTTGGAGCAACGAAAGGTGGTAGCAGCATGAAACCTACAACGATTGTTAGCACGGGCTTGCTGTTATTAGCCCTGACTGGTTGCGGCGCACCGTCTGCCGCCGATATTAATGCTGAGGGCAACGCACTCTACGAGCAAGGTGTATATGGCCAAGCGCTCAATCAATATAAAGAAGCGGTCTTGATGGCTCCTGATCGGCCTGAACCACAGGTGAATTTGGGCAATACGCGCTATCAAATGGGCGATTATTTAGGGGCAATCGAAGCCCCAAATAATGCCTTGCAAACTGCCGATGCTGCCACTCAAGCGATTATTTATTACAACCAAGGTAATGCCCATTTTCGGCTAGAGGAGCTTGATGAGGCGATTGAAGCCTATAAAAAAGCCTTACGAATTAATCCCGATGACCTTGATGCCAAATATAACCTTGAGCTAGCCCAAAAAATCCAAGAGCAACAGCAACAACAGCAACAAGCTAGCAATCAACAAGATCCCAATCAGCAGCCACAGGATGGCCAACAAGATCCCAATCAGCAGCCACAAGATGGCCAACAGCCTGAGCCAAACCAAGATCCAAGTGGCGGAGGCCAACCACCGGAACGCCCGCAAGCACCACCATCAAGTATGAACCCTGATGAAGCTGAGCGCCAACTTGATCAATTGGAGCGTAGCGAGGAGCGCAATCGCGAAGATCTGTATGATAATTACGCGGTTGGAGCCGATGGCAACCCGACCGATAGCCAAAGCGGCGATGACGAAGGTTGGTAGCAGTTAAGCCAATTGACGGGCAAAACTGGGATTGATATCTTCAGTGGTGTAAAATCGCTGTTGGGTATATTCCAAGACACTTTGCCACGCTGGGTAGCGATAGATCGGATCGGCGACGTGAATATAACTCGGGGCGGTTGCGCGACATTTGATCAACGCGTGACCGCCATGTTGGGTCAACGATTGACCTTGCCCACCCCCAACCCAATGCCCCTGCAAAAATTGCCAAGCCTGATGCAACATCACCTGTGGGCTAGCCACACTGTATAAACTACCCTCACTAAACCCAGCTGCCCGATAAATTTGGCGCTCTGGATCGCTATAGATTGGGATGGGCAAGCGATAAAGTCGTGCAAAAGCTTGGGCGGCAGCTGGCTCAGCCATCGTTATCACCGCCAAATTAATATCCAACATGCGAAAAGCCGTGGTGTACTCATATAAATCGAGCAAATTGCGCCGACAGACTGCACAACCTGGATGACGCAAAAACACCAAAAGTGCCGCTTGATCGCGCCATAGCGAGCCAAAAGGTAAACTCTGGTTGTAGATATCGCGAATAGCAATCAGGGGTAAGGCCGTATCCATCACTAGGTTCCTCGTGGATTAAAGGTGGAGCATTGGAGATACGATAGCATTGCCCGACACCCAATAGTAGGCAACATTATGGTTAACCTCAACTAGTTCTTTTGATCTAGTTTGGTTGTAACACTTAGTACTGATGGCCTAGCACGCGCACATTGCTAAACTCCAGTCATTGGAATTAGGCTTCTTTACTGGTGAGGTGTGGCAATGTTTCTGATTTTGCATATTATGGGGGCGGTCTTAGCACTTGGCACTGGCTTGGCGGCCCATCGCTGGCCCAACGGCACAACCACCCATCGTTGGATTGGCAAAGGCTATTTATTGGGATGGGTAACCCTCTTCAGTACAGGCATCGTCATTAGTCGGGCAGGAGTTAGTGCGCCCGATGTCCTGAATGGATTGGGAATGGTCTCGGCAACCTTTGCCTATAGCGTGATTTTCTTTCGCAAACGCTTAGGGCGACGCTGGCTACGCCTACACTATCAATGGATGACCCAATCGTATGCCTTTGTGTGTGTCGCAACCCTCAACCAAATTATTGCCCGTAGTGGCATTGAGATTACATTCTGGATTTTCGCGGCTGAAGTTTCTTTACCCTTCTTCATTCTGCCTTATGTGGGTCGCAAGCTTGATCAACGCTATGGTTTTGCCCCTAAATCCAAGCCATTGGGCAATACAGCAAGCAACTAGGCTCAATAATTATCAAATAACGATTGGCTTTTAGCTGGGCGCTAGAAGCCAACGATGCTATAGTATGAGCAGATTTAGGTGAGTAGCTGGTTTATGATGCACCCAGAGCCAATCACAATTGATCAACAAACCCCTCAAGATCGCGTTCACAACCAAAGTTTATTGTGGTCGGGCGTTATTGCCGCCTTGGTAGCCTGTGGTGTGCCACCAATTATTGGATTGAGTGATGGCAGTCTGCGTGGCGTGAATTTGGTTATTTATTTAGGCGCAGCCATTGGTTATATTGGCTTGAAAAGTGTTTTTTGGTTTGAAACACCACTTTGTAACCGTTTTCGCCGCAATCCACAACTGTTAATTAGTGTGGTTTTTGGGCTGGCGGCCTTGATGCAACTGCTTAGCCGCGATTTTACGACCCAACCAATTGCCTTTATGGTTCCAATGGTCTTTATCGCCGGAACCTATCCCTTACCCAAAACCCTGATTATTGCTGGCTTAATTGCAATCTTGATGAGTGGCAGTTTTATTGCCGCAGGCTTGCCACTAACCAGCGCTGGTTTATCAGCCTTATCGAGCCAGATTGTATTGCTCCTGTTTGTTACGCTCTTCGGTTATGTCACCAACCAATCGGTGCTCACCCGCCAAAAAGTCGAGCAACTCGCCCAAGAATTGGCGCAAGAACGCGATTATTTACAACAGCTCAGTGCGATCACCGCCGCATTATCCAGCGAAGTTCAATTAGCTCGCGTTTTAGCCCAAGTAGCTGAGGCAGGCCGCAGTTTGGCCAATGCCCAAGCAGTTACGGTAGCCCTGCTCGAAGATCCAGAATGGCGGATCGTTGCCAGCGTTGGTAGTCCTGATACAAATTTACCAAGCCTTGAGATTATGCTCCACGCCAAAGGTGAAACAATTGGCCGTTTAAATTATTGGAGTATCCAGCCAACCAATGCAGCCTTGCGCCAGGCCTTACAACCATTTGCCGATGCCGCAGCAATGGCAATTTACAATGCCCAACTCTACGAACAAGCGCGTTTCTCGGCAACCTTGGCTGAACGCAACCGCCTCGCCCGCGATTTTCACGATACCTTGGCCCAGCAACTAACCGGCTTGCGCTTACAAATTGAGGCTGGCATGCGCAACCTCCATCAGCCTGAAAAAGCCCAACTACGCTTGCAAAAAGCTTATGATTTGGCCTTGGCAGCCTTGCACGATTTACGGCGCAGCGTCTGGAATTTATCAGCGCCAGCGATTGATGGGCGGGTGCTCAGCGATGTTTTGGCCGAATTGGTTGATACGTTCCATCAGCGCACCAATATTCAAAGCCAATATAGCCACGATGGTCAAGAGCTTACACTGCCCAGCGATGTGGCGATTCAGGTATTGCGCGTGGTCAACGAGGCCTTGAGCAATGTTGAAAAGCATGCCCAAGCCAAGCATGTGGCGATTCGCTCAACCGTCGCCGCCGGCCAGCTGCAAATCACGGTCAGCGATGATGGCCAAGGTTTTGAACTAGCCGCTGTGCAACAAACCGCCAGCGGTGGCTTTGGCCTGACCAGCATGCGCGAACGAACTCAACTCATCCAAGGCTCGCTCTCGATTCAAAGCCAGCCAAGCGCTGGTACGTTGCTGACGCTGTGTTTGCCGTTGTAAACGCTTGGGGGTCGGGGATTGGTTGTCGGGGGCTGGGGTTAGTTTTAATCACGAAGAACACGAAGATGCACGAAGGATCGGAACCACGAAGCACGCGAAGATCGCGAAGGCCTGTTTTTTCGCCACAGATTGCTACCGATTTTTAGGATTATGTTCTATACTCTATGTTCTATGTTCTTTTTGCCTTCTGTCTTTTGCCTTTTGTTTTCATCCCTCATAATTCATCCTTCATCCTTTCAAGGCTTAGGACTAATGGCATAGCTTCATGGGGTTGGAAAATTAATAATTTCGCGGTAGGATAGCGCTATCAACAGCTACCTTGATAGCGAGCCATGTATGCACCACCTTGCTGAGGTGGTCTTTTTGGTTGGTTATCAGCATCTTGAGGTTTTTATGCACCGTTTAGCTATCCGCCGCGAACAAATTCCCGGCATTCTGCGTGATTATTTGGTGATGACGATTGGTACGCTCTGTATCGCGCTCGCCTTGAATATATTTCTCGACCCCAATAATGTAATTTTTGGCGGGGTGACGGGGATTGCCGCCATGCTCAAAACCTTGCTCGGCTTGCCAATTGGCGTAACGTCGTTGGTGCTCAATATTCCTTTGTTCATTATTGGCTTGAAGCGGTTGGGCGGCTTTGTCTTTGGCTTGCGCACAATTTTCGCCACAGTGATGCTCTCAGTTTTTATTGATCTAACGGCCAATCGGGTAGGTCAGTTTGTGCAACGCGAACCATTGTTATACATCGCTTATGGAGCTTTGCTCAGTGGCATTGGCACAGGTTTGGTCTTGCGGGTTGGCGGTACAACTGGTGGGGTCGATATTGTGGCTCGCTTATTACAGCAATGGCGTGGCATTCGCCCAGGCCAATCGATGCTGATTTCAAGCGTTGTGGTGTTCGGCGCGGCTGGTTGGATTTACGGCGCAACTCCGGTGCTGTATGCTTTGTTGCTAGCCTTTATCGAAACCCGCGTGATCGATATTGTGTTAGAAGGCTTCAGCGATGGCCGTTCAGCCTTGATTGTTTCCGACAAACCTGAGGCAATTCGCGATGCTGTGTTGCACGATCTTGATCGGGGGGTGACCATGCTCGAAGGCCGTGGCGGTTATAGTGGCCGCGAACGGGCTGTGTTGATGTGTGTCATCAGCCAAGCCGAAATTACAATTCTCAAAAAGATGATTTACAACATCGATCCACGGGCCTTTGTGGTAATGACGGAGGCAGTTGAGGTGTTAGGTGAGGGCTTCCGGCCAGCCAAAGCCGAATAAAAAATCACCCGCCGAAGCGAGTGATTGAATGGAGCCGATGACGAGACTTGAACTCGTGACCTACTATTTACGAAACAGTTGCTCTGCCAACTGAGCTACATCGGCTGATGTGCGCTGAAAATTATAGCAGTGCCCATCAGCCTTGTCAAATGTCATTCGCGGGATCAGTGGCTGGGGGTCAGGGGCCAGCAAGGAGCACGAAGCTTATTTTTGATCCACGAAGGACACGAAGTCACACAAAGGTTTCATATCCCATAATTCAGTAGCAATTTTCCTGACTCCTGATAGCTAGACCCTGACCCCTAGCCCTGAGCCTCTTTTTAGCTACAAATTGTGCGAATTCCATCAATTGATAGCCCACAGCCAATAGCCAATAGCCATATTCCTTATGTTCTATGTTCTTTGCTCTATGTTCTTTTGCCTTCTGCCTTTTGATTTTTGACTTTATAATGGATTGGTTGCAGAACAACGATTCGCCTGGTAACAAGGATTGAAGCACAATGGGACATACATTTTTCGGCCAGCACTTATATTTGAGTGTGGCGGGCAATATTGGGGTGGGCAAAAGCACCCTCGTCGAAACTTTAGCCGCCGCCTTTGGCTGGCAGCCCTACTACGAATTTGTGGCCGATCATCCCTATCTCGATGATTTTTATGCCGATAAACATCGCTGGGGCTTTCATTCGCAAATGTGGTTTTTGGCCCAGCGCTTCGAGCAACAACGCGAAATTGCCGATACGCCGATCTCATTAATTCAAGATCGCTCGATTTATGAAGATTATGAGGTGTTTGCCAAGGGTTTGTTGGAGCAGGGGATTATGAGCCATCGCGATTTTCGCACCTATCGCAAACTCTACCAAGCGCTGATTCAATCGACTACCCCGCCAACCTTGATGGTCTATCTGCGCGGCTCGGTTCCCACGTTATTGGAGCGCATCAAAAAACGCGCTCGGCCAAGCGAGATGAATATTAGTGCCGATTATTTGAGCCATCTGAACAATCGGTATGATGAATGGCTCCGCCGTTTCGAGTTATGTCCAGTGCTTACAATCGAAACTGACGATCTGGATGTGGTCAATCGCGACGACCATCGCCAGCAAGTGATTGAAATCATCGGTCAGGCGGTGGGCCGACGCAGCAATTTTCAATATCGCTTGCCACTCAATGGCGATAAAGCCTAGCTTATGTAGCCCAAGTCTCAACGGAAACTTGGGCTTAATCTTAGCCCTCAACCCGCACGGTGATGGTTGTACCCGCTTGAGGTTGCGATTGAACTTCAAACGTCCCATGATGGATTTCGGCTTGAGTTGCCAGCGCCGCCAAACTGGAATAATGCTGATCGTCGCGCAGTAAATTCGGATCAAACCCAACGCCATCATCACGAATTTGCAACACAACTGTCGCTTCATCGCCATATAACTCAACATCCAAATGCTGGGCTTGGGCATGGTCGCGCACATTGCTCAGCAATTCTTGGGCGGCTCGCCAAACATAGGCTGTTGCTCGGGGCGAGAGCACTGGCAAATGGCCATCGCAGATGTAGTTGATGCTTAAATTGCCCTCGGTTTTCAGGGTACGCAACTCGGCAGCCAAAGCCTCGGGCAAGGTACGTTGGGCCAAAGGCAGGCCACCAACATCGCGCAAGGTTCGGTGGAGTTGCTGACGCAGTTGTTCGATTGCCGAAGTTTCGGGGTTTTCACGTAGGTTTTGCAATTGCTGAATCGTTTGTTGATAGCTTTTGGTTAGCTCATTCACCCGCGATTCGCTCAAATGATAGGCTTCGCTATGCAATAACTCGCGGCGGGTGCGCGACTCGTTGTGGGCGGCGGCCCACGTGCCCAAGGCTGCCGTAACTGCCTGAAAAATAAACACTGGCAAGGCCTCGCGCCAAGCTAAGCGGCCAAACAGCACTGCTGCATCGGCAATCAACATTGCCACCAAGGCCAACGCCCCGCCGCTATAACTCCACCAACGCCCCGCCGCCACCAACAATGGAATATAAGCCAAAGCCCATAAGCTGCCACGTTCTAAGGCATTGGCGGGGGTTAGCCACAGCAGCGCAGTGACATGCACCAAATCAGTTAATAACAAACTGGGAATATACAACCAGCCCAGCCAGCGCCGAGCCTGCGGCAATAACAAGAGGCCAACCACAATGCCGCTACCAATAATTAATGGGGAAACAGGCCGCTCGCCAAGCCAATAGAGCAATAACGCACCGCCAACCGAAAGCCCTAATTGCAAGCCGAAGTATGCCCGTAACCCGCGCATTACCCGCCGATGGCGCTGCCTTAACCACGCTGCCGAATGAATCATGCCTTGTTGGCTCCTAAGCTTTGGCTAAACCTCAGATTCAGCTACCTTGCAGAGATCATACCAAAAAAGCCTTGATTTTGGGCATATTTTAAGCAGATTAGGTCGAAATCATGCGCCATTGTTGCCAAAGCAAGAGGCCAACCACCAAGCCCATTTGGCGCAGCCACGGCCAAACCGCTGCCGAAATTGATGTAATCTGCACAAATACGACAGTGCCAACCAAGCCCAAAGCAATACTTAGCACTATCAGCAGCCCATCGATCACCAAACGTCGCCGCTGAAAACTCAGCGTGCGCAGCCAAGCCAGCAAGCCCGTATAGCCAGCCAACAATCCGCCAACCCACAGCAAATCAATTTGGGCTAACTGCTGCTGAGTTGCCCAAACGCTCCAACCAGCATTCAGCCCGCTCAGCCAGAGTAATGGTTGATTGATGCTTTGATAACTATCTTGATCGTGCGGCACAACATACATAATCGATCTCTAAAATAGCAACAGGGCTGAGCAAACTCAACCCTGTGCTGACTCAACGAGCAACCATTTTGGCGATTGTTACGCCATCGCCGCCATCACCTTGGCTACCGCTATTGTACGATTCGACCAAGGGATGGCGTTTGAGCAATGTTCGTACAACTTGGCGCAGCGCCCCTGTACCCTTGCCATGAACCAAACGCACTTCTGAAAGATTGGCGAGGTACGCATCGTTGAGATAATGATCGAGCTGACTTTCCACATCCGAGGCTCGCCAACCACGCATATCAAGCTGCATCGAAACATTCGGCGGTGGAGGAGTATTGATCATGCGCTGAACAGGTACATATTTTTGTACCGCTTGGGTTGGACTAGTGCCCGCTTTTTCCAGCCGCAACTCGCGTAAATCAACCCGCAAGCGGAAGCCACCCAATTGAACCTCGGCCTCGTTGGCTTCTTCATCCAAATCGAGCACCACGCCCGAAAGCTTCACGCTGCTCACAAACACCTGATCGCCAACTTGAATTGTGCGAGGAAGTGGGGCAAGCGCAACTTTGGGTACAACTGGAACTTTGGCTTTGGGGGGAGTTGGAGTTTGGGGAACCCGTTCGGCAACTCGGCTGAGGCGTTGTTCGGCTTGTTCCATCCATTGGCGGCTAACCGAAACTGAGCGAAATTCATCACGTAGGCGGCGCAATTCAGCTCGTACTTCACGCAATTCATCATCAAGTTGGCGTTGGTAACTGGCTAATTGCTGTTCGCGATCCTGTTCAAACTCATACAATTCGCGGCTCAGCCGATCGCGCACCAATTCGGCATCTTCGCGCAATTCCAAGGCGCGGGCAGCCTCACTTTCGGCGGTTGTGCGTTCGCGATGAATCGCGGCCAGCAAATCTTCAACTTGGACGTTATCGCGGCTAATCGTTGCCCGAGCACGTTCGATTAAGTCGCGTTTAAGCCCCAAGCGTTCAGCAATTGCCAAAGCATTCGAGCGGCCTGGCAAGCCGATTGAAAGTCGATAGGTTGGCGATAAGGTTTCAACATCAAACTCAACCGAGGCATTTTCAACCCCATCAGTGCTGTAGGCAAAAGCCTTGAGTTCAGCATAGTGGCTGGTTGCCATCGCCAAACATCCCACATTCAACAAGCGTTCGATAATTGCTCGCGCCAAAGCAGCACCCTCGACTGGATCAGTACCAGCGCCCAATTCATCAAACAACACCAACGAATCGGGGGTTACCCGATCCAAGATTTGGATAATGTTGGTCATGTGGGAGGAGAAGGTCGAGAGGCTTTGTTCGATACTTTGTTCATCGCCGATATCAGCAAAAATTTTACCAAAAATAGGTAAGCGCGAGCCTTGATGGGCCGGAATATGCAGACCCGCCTGGGCCATTAATGCCATCAAACCAACGGTTTTGAGCGCCACCGTTTTACCACCAGTATTCGGGCCAGTGATAATAATCATCTGCGTTGGGCCGCCCAGCCAGACATCGGTTGGCACAACCAGATCTTGGTTGAGCAAGGGATGGCGGGCTTTGAGCAATGACAAAGTTGATTCGGGGTGCAAATCATCGGCAGGAACTGGCGTATTGATCGCAGGTTGGCTAGCACGCAAGCTAATGCTATATTTGGCTTTGGCAAAGGCTAAATCTAATTCAGCGGTAGCCTCAACCCCAACAATAATTGGCATACCTTCGTTGGCAATTTTGCCCGAGAGCGCCGCCAAAATGCGCTGGATTTCTTCGCGTTCGGCCAATTGCAGCTCGCGCCACTGGTTATTTAACTCAACCGTAGCCAATGGCTCGATATACAGGGTTGCGCCCGACGATGATTGATCGTGGACAATCCCGCGCAAGGCCCGTCGTTGTGGGGCTTTGACTGGCACGACATAGCGGCCATCGCGCACCGTGATAATTGGCTCTTGCAGCACATCGGCATATTGCGACGAATTGATAATTGCTTGCAAACGCTCTTGCAACCGATTAAACGCCACCCGAATGGCGCTACGTAAGCGGCCCAATTCAGCCGAAGCACTATCTAATACCTCGCCATCAGGGCCGATTGTGCGTTCAATTTCATGTTCCAGCGTGGCCAAATTTGGCAGTTGCTCGGCTAAAGGGTGTAATGGCACAAAATCGGGATGATTGCGCAAAACTTGGCCACGCAACCGCCGCATCGCCCCCAAGGTAGCGGCAATTTCTTGTACCCGACTCGCCTCAAGAATCCCACCACGACGAGCATGTTCCACCGCAGGGCGAACATCACGAGCACCGCCAATTGAGACATCGGCAAACGATTCAATTAAAGCACGGGCGGCACTAGTACGAATTTGCGCCTGCAGAATCCACTGCCCATCGGTTGATGGATGGAGTTGCGCAACCAACTCACGGCTTGCGCTAAACGCAGCATGACGTGCAAGCTGATCACGAACTTTATCGAACTCAAGGGTTTGGAGTACAACTTCTGATATCATCACGAAACTTCTTCTATTGCAAGTGCGCCAGCACCGCCCGATTACCGTTGAATACTACGGAATAATGCATCAGCACTTTCAGGCATAATTGGGCGAATTGGCCCATAAATCAGCGGCAAGATAATATCTAAAAATACATTCTTAAGCGCCGATGCCCGTGTACTAGCCTGTAAAAACCGCATTGCCGGATAATCAAGCACTGCTGGAGCAGTTGTCGAAAATAAATAGCGCAACATCATTGCAAAAATACTGGCAATCATCGCCCCAAGAATTAACCCTAGGAATGTGCCAATCACCTTATCGATATATTGAAGTTGACCACCAACTTTGAGATAACGAAAGGTATAGCTTGCAACCCAAAGCAAAGCAAAAAACAACACGAACAATAAGGTCAAAAATGATAACATTTCCAAAACTTGGAACGGTGTCGTCGAATTTTTGCTGATCGCCAAGGCTAATGGCCGATAGTAGAGCGACGAAAGCACGATTGTTAGGTAGAACACGAGAATGGAAATTCCAACCTTCAGCATGCCTTGAAAAAAGCCATAGAACAACCCTAACACAACGAAAAGCAGCAACAGAATGTCTACAAATGGCATGAGCAAGTACCTCATCTACCCACGCAGAGCCAAAACATCGCGGAAAATCCGTGGATGTTCTTGGATCATGGGTGGCCAAAGCGCGATGGGCGTATTATAGCATAGCCCGATCTGCCGACTCCGAATGACCCAACCTATTTAGCGTTCAAGCGCCAGATAGGCAGGATCAATTGCAGTAGTTAGCCAAACGCCGTTGTCGCTGCAAAAAAAGGCTTGCCCTGCTTGAAATAGTTCGTCAGCTTGGACGATTAAAATCACTGCTTGACCGTGACGTGCGCCGACTTGCAGCGCTGTCGCCCGATCACGCGAGAGGTGGACATGCTGGCGTTGCATAGGCCGCAGCCCATCACGCAGAATTATCGCTAGATTGTGCTTGGCGGTTCCGTGATACAGGATTATTGGCGGTTGCTGGGCCACGAGGCCTAAATCGACCGTCACGCTATGGCCTTGATGGGCACGAATTTTTTGGCCAGTTGGGTCGAAGCCAAAGCGTTGTTTATTGTTCTGTTCAACAACTTCGTGCAACTCGGCTAGGCTAATCGCAACATTATTGGCCGCACAGGCCGCTAAAAGTTGCTCAACCCCAACCCACCCACCTGGTTCAAGCGTTAATCCCAAGCGCTCTGGTTGATGGCGTAGATGTTTGCTCAGATATTTGCTAACCCGAATTAATCGACGTTCATCCATGGCGTGGTTGGCTCCTTTGGGCCTTGAGATTAAGCGCTGCTTGCATTCCGTTGCTAGCTTTATTTGACCATAACTTAAGTGATTTGACATCAGTCTCTGGATTTAGACTGACGCTCGGTTTTGCGATGGAATTAATCTCAGCTATTTGCCCCAAGTGCTCACTTCACGTACACTTGCAGTATCATCGGCTATCGTATGTCCCACAATGACGTGGAGGATTTTGGATATGTCACCGATTTGGGAACCATTGCTCGCTGGCTTGATCGATTATGCTGGGCTGTTTCCCCCAGCTGCTCTAGCCATGGATCAAGCAACCAGCCAATATGCCAACTATCGTGCGAGCAACCAACACGGCTATTTAGCCCGTTTTATTTTGCCCTATAGCCGCATTGCCGAATGGCAAGCCAGCCTTGGCAAGCAACCAAGCCAACCTTGGATAATTAGCCTCTTAGCCACTGATCCAGCCCAACTTGCTGAAATTCCCACGCTTAATCAGCGCTATCAGGGTTGGTTTGTAATTGATACGGTTGAAATCAAGGCCGAGAGTCTCGAACAAATCGCCGCGATTCATGCAGTCATACCTGAACAAGTTACGGTTTTCGTTGAAATTCCCCACGATCATGATCCAAGCCTTTTAATTGCGGCCTTGCGCAGTACTGGGCTTCGCGCCAAACTTCGCACTGGCGGAATTATTGCCGCAGCCTTTCCTGAGCCAGAGCAGATTGTGCGCTTTCTGCATGCCTGCATCAGCAATGGGGTCGCCTACAAAGCGACTGCTGGTTTACACCACCCCTTGCGTGGCCAATATCGCCTGACCTATGCAACGGATAGTGCTGAGGGCTGGATGTATGGCTACCTCAATCTGATTTTAGCCAGCGCCTTGTTGCAAGCAAATGCCGCCCATCAAGAAGTGCTAGCAGCTTTATTGGAGCATGATCCCATTGCAATCAAGTTGACTGAGCAAAAAATGCGCTGGCGTAACTGGCAATTTGAACATGATGATGTGCTGGCCGTGCGCCACAGCGGCTTGATCGCCTTTGGTTCATGTTCATTCGAGGAGCCAATCAACGAATTTGCCAGCTTTATCGAGCAGCCAGCCTTGGCCTATGGAGCAACCAATTAAATGTTAAACGAAACCCATGATCCAGCTTTGCGCAGTTGGGTAGCCAGCGCCAACCTTGCTGGAGCCGATTTTCCGATTCAAAATTTACCGTTTGGGGTGTTTCGTCGCCAAGCAAGCCACGAGCAATGGCGCATCGGCGTGGCTATCGGTGCTGAAATTCTTGATTTAAGCAAAGCTGCTGAGTATTTGGGCGAGCTTGATCAAGCCAGTTTGGCAGCATGTCGGGCTGAAAACCTGAATCAATTAATGAGCTTAACGCCTGCGGTTTGGAGCACTATTCGCCTACAACTCAGCCGAATGTTGCGTGAAGGTTCAAGCTTACAGGCCGAATTAACTCCACTATTGCTAGCTCAAGCCGAGGCCGAAATGGCATTGCCTGCGGCAATTGGCGATTACACCGATTTCTATGCCTCGATTTTTCATGCGACCAATATTGGCTCGATGTTTCGCCCCGACAATCCACTTTTGCCCAATTATAAATATGTGCCGATTGGCTACCACGGGCGAGCTTCATCGATTCGAGTCAGTGGCGCAAGCATCAAACGCCCGCATGGTCAAACCAAAGCACCCGATGCTGAAGTGCCAACGTTTGGGCCATGTCGCTTGCTTGATTACGAATTAGAATTAGGGTTTTGGGTCGGCCAAGGTAACGAGTTAGGTCAGCCAGTCAGCATTGAACAGGCCGAACATCATGTCTTTGGGGTTTGCTTGCTCAACGATTGGTCGGCACGCGACATTCAAGCCTGGGAATATCAGCCGCTTGGGCCATTTTTGGCTAAAAATTTCATCAGCAGCATCTCGCCATGGGTCGTTACCCTCGAAGCCCTTGCACCTTATCGCTGCCCAGCCTTCGAGCGACCCGCCGATGATCCTGCGCCACTCGCCTACTTGGATAGCCCAGCCAATCGCAGTGCTGGTGGCCTTGATTTAACTCTTGAAGTTAGCCTGCAAACTGCCAGCATGCGCCAAGCGGGTCAAGCCGCCGAGGTGCTTAGCCTTGGTAATTTTAGCGATATGTATTGGACATTCGCCCAAATGCTGACCCATCACACCAGCAACGGCTGTAATCTTGAACCTGGCGATTTATTGGGCAGTGGCACGATTTCAGGCCCAAGCAAAAACTCACGCGGCTGTTTGATGGAGCTAACTTGGCGTGGGCAAGAGCCAATTCAGCTCAGCAATGGCGAACAACGCCGCTTCTTGCAAGCTGGCGATGAGGTGATTATTCGCGGGTGGTGTGGCGCAAGCGATGGCCTGAAAATTGGGCTGGGCGAGTGTCGCGGCGTTATATTGGATTAAGCAGCCTAAAGAACGAGGCTATGGGTTCGCTCATAGCCCTAGCACCATTCGTTGTCGAGTACAATAGCAGCCATGTACAATGATTATGCAACAATTTATCGTCAAGCTGGCCAGAGTTGGCTCAGCTTGCACATGCTCAATTGGCTTTTGCCATGGCTTGAGCAGCAGGCTTGGCATGGTAGCTCGGTACTTGATCTTGGCTGTGGCACAGGCGACGCAGCTGTGGCTTTGGCCCTACAAGGCTATCAAGTCACAGCGATCGATCGCTCAGAAGCGATGTTGGCCCAAGCTCAATTGCATGGCGAATTGCAACACGCCATAGTCAATTGGCAACAGGCCGATTTAATCACATGGCAGGCGGGCGCAGGCTACGATTTAATCATCAGCCTATTTGATACATTGAATTACGTACTTGAGCCAACCCAACTCGGCGCTTTGTTTCAGCAAATTGCCCGCTCGCTCAACCCACAAGGCTGGTTGGTGTTCGATCTGAATACGCCGTTGTTGTATGCTACATGGCCGGAGCGCAACCACGTAATCGTTGATCGCGACGATCTTTATATCTACAATGTGCTCGATTTTGATGATGAGGCGCAGATTGGCATCGGAAGGATTGTCTGGTTTCAGCGCCAAGCTGAGGCCTGGCAACGTGGCAGCGAAACCCATTTGCAGGCAGCCTATAGCGATCAGCAGATTGTTGAATTATTGGCGGATGCTGGTTTAAGCGTGGTTGCTCGCTTGGATCGTAATGGTGAGCAGGCTGATTTAGTGCAAGCAACGCGGGTGGTATATTTGGTGCAAGTAAGTGATGTGCATAACCACAGCGCTGCAATACCCCCGATTCTGGATTAGCCGCCATCTATCTCCGCAGTTGCGGGCGATCCCTAGGCGATTGGGTGTCACCCAACGTTCCGGTTTCGCTGCGATGTGAACGAACGCCGTGATTCAAACGAGTTGCCTCTCTCACAAGTTTAGCCCGTCCCACACACCTTGCCCTTCAAGGGTCAGCGCAGTCACCTAGCCATGCTCATTGCTGAGGCATGCTGGTGGTCTCTTACACCACCGTTTCAGCCCTTACCACCAGCCAAATGGCCGATGGCGGGAATATTTGCTGTTGTCGGCTTGCGTCACGAGCCAGTTACCCAAACTCGCGCCCCTGTTTACGGTTTCACAGGGTAACTTGTCCACCACAAGGGTGGTCGGAAGGGTCGGGAAGTTGCCTCTAGCTTGCGCCAGCGACGGCTACATTGCTACGATTATGCACAGTCGTTGATCATAATCGGCTTTTGAGCACTTGTCAATTGTGGTTATGCGCAAATTAGCATAGAATGCTGCTAGCAACCGCTTAACTGCAAAGGAAGCATCACCGTGGATGAACGTTTAGCACTTATGAAGGCTTTGACCGATGCATCGGGCGTACCAGGCAACGAAGGGCCAGTTCGCGCTGTTATGGCCGAGGCCTTAGCTCCCTATGGCGAACTCATTAATGATCAGCTTGGCAGTGTCGCTGCTCGTAAAGCTGGCCCCGAAGGCAGCCCCACAATTTTATTGGCGGGCCACCTCGATGAAGTGGGCTTTATGGTAACGCGGATCACCGACGATGGTTTTATTAAATTCCAAGCACTTGGTGGCTGGTGGGAATTGGTGATGTTGGCACAACGAGTGCAAATTGAAACCCGTAATGGGCCAATCGCTGGCCTTATTGGCTCAAAGCCGCCGCATGTGCTCTCGCCCGAAGCACGCAAAAAATTGGTCGAAAAGAAAGATATGTTTATTGATATTGGGGCGAGTTCAGCCGCTGAGGCCCGTGAATGGGGCGTGCGTCCAGGCGATTCAATTCTGCCAGTGTGCCCGTTTACCCCCTTACACAACCCCAAAATCGTCATGGCCAAGGCTTGGGATAATCGCTTTGGTTGTGCGGCAGCGGTTGAAGTGTTGCATGAGTTGGCCAATGAAAGCTTGCCTAACACGGTCGTGGCCGGTGCAACTGTGCAAGAAGAAGTTGGCTTGCGTGGCGCAGCAACCCTTGCCAATGTGGTTAAGCCTGATATCGCGTTTGCGATCGATGTGTGTATTGCAGGCGATACTCCAGGCATTAGTAAAGATGAAGCTCAAGCCAAAATGGGCGCTGGCCCAGTCTTGTTATTGATGGATAGCAGCGTTATTCCAAACCCGCGGCTGCGCGACTTGGTGGTTGATACCGCCGAAGAGTTGGGCATTCCCTATCAATTTGATACGATGCCTGGTGGTGGTACCGATGCAGGTCGCTTTCATCTAAATAATGCTGGGGTTCCATCGTTGGCGCTGGGTGTGGCAACCCGCTACATCCATACTCACGCTTCGTTGTTGCATCGCGACGATTTTGATCAGGTGGTGACCTTGCTGGCCGCCGTGGTACGCAAGCTCGATCAAGCCACTGTCGATTACATCAAAACTGGGCAATCGGCCTAAATTTTTAATCCCTCACCCCAACCCCTCGTCCGCCGTAGTGGGCGAGGGGCTATTCTATTCTGAGGTATAGCGGCATGCTGCTACGCTTATTAGCAGGATTTGGCTTGAGTTTGCTGGTTGGTGGGCTGGGCTACTGGCGACGCTCGTTAAGCCTGAGCGGTTGGCTCGGTGCAGTCTTGATCGGCACCTTGACGGTGGGCTGTGGCAGTTGGGCTTGGGGCTGGCTGATTATTTTGTTCTTCGCTAGCTCAAGTTTGCTTTCCAAAGTGGGCAAGCGTCGCAAAGCAGCCGTGGCGCTCGATAAATTCAGCAAAGATGATCGACGCGATTTATGGCAGGCCATGGCCAACGGCGGTATTCCCTTAATAACGGCCTTGGGCTATGCTTGGCAACCACATTTCGCTTGGTGGGCCTTGGCCCTCGGTGCAACCGCCACTGCCACTGCCGATACTTGGGCCACCGAAATTGGCACCCTGAGCAAAGGTCGCCCATTTATGCTCACAACCTTTAAGCAAGTTGAACGCGGACGCTCAGGAGCGATTTCGGGCTTAGGCATGGCCGCTACCAGCCTTGGAGCCTTGCTGATTGGCCTAAGTGCTTGGGGTTTGACTAGTTTAGGGCTTGGTAATGGTCAAGAACCACAGGTGTGGTTTGTGGTTGCCGCAACAATTGGTGGGATTGCTGGCTCTTTGGCCGATAGCTTGCTCGGCGCGACGGTGCAGCAAATGCGCTGGTGCGATCACTGCGCCAGCGAAACCGAGCGGACAATCCATAAATGTGGCAACCAAACCCGCCATTATCGCGGCCTAGCTTGGCTCAACAACGATTGGGTTAATTTGATTAGCACTGGAGCGGGAGCCTTGGTTGCATTATTAATTGCGGTTTTAGCCAATTAAAAATAATTACTGGTATACCACAGTGAATACTTGATATGGCGAAACTCACGGCTGGGATAAATCACCATTGGGTCATCAGCATCGATCTGCACTGGAATCGTATTGCCAATCGCAATTCGCGCAAACTGCAACTCTTCAACCATCCACGCGCTTTGCGCTTGATAACTTGAGCCATCGGGTCGTTGCACATCGAGGGTCAAAATTACTTCAACATCGCGGCGAAAACCATTACTTGAAATATGCCGACCCTTTTCAGTATCAAGAACTTGCGCCGTGCCAGCGAGCGAGCGAGCAAATTGGGCCTGATTTTGAATATCAACGACAGCCTTCGATGGTTTTGGTTGCTTTGGTTGTTGCCCACCGAGCGTAGTTTGTTTCGGCTTAACCAACAATAACGCTAGATAAAACAACGGGGTATAGACCAAAGCCCCACTTGCTAGCAGCAAAAATGGGTTAATCAGGCTTTGCGTTCCATTTTTCTCACAATAAAATTTGCTTTTACGCGTGATCGATGCTGGTGGAATGATTGTACCGCCGTTGCAAACCAAGGGAGTGGTTAATTTGGCGGCGCTTGGCAAAAAGGTAAAAAAGCCCGTTGTTGAAAGCATAAAGGCCAAAAAAGCTGCAACCAGTAAGCGCATCGTTCCCCCAACTATTCTAAGGTGCGCATTGCTGCCAAAACACCGCGAATGCCAATTTGTTCTTCAAGCTTGAGGCATTGCTCCAAACCTTTGCGATAAGGGTGTTCAGCGTTGCGTAATCTTTCAGCGGCCTTGGTTGCGCCCAAAAATAGCAAATGTTGGTAGGCAACCCACTCGGCAAAGCCCTCGACCCAATCGTAATCAGTTAATAATGGACAATGTTCGCCCTGCCAAACATGGGCAAATTCGTGGGCCACTACCAAGCGAAAACGCCAACGTGGCAAGCCATACAACGCATAAACTACCCGCATTCGGCCTTGGCGCAAATAGAGTCCAAGCATCTGTTGGCCTTCGGTGGCAATCGCGCCTTGGCGAGCTAAATCTTGAATCGTAGGCTGATCGACGAGCCGAAAGCTGGCCCCAACTTGGACTTGCAAGCCAGGGTGTTGGGCAAGCGAAGCGACGGTCGATGCATATAAGGCTTGGGCTTCCTGGGGATCATAAATTGCGCTGCGATGGCAACCGCCACATTGCACCCGCCCATCGTGCAGCGTCCAGCCATCGTCGCCAACTGGCGCGGCACAGCTAGAACAGCGTGGGCGTTGCTCGATACAGGTTTCGCAATAGCGCTCTGGGCGGTCGGGTAAAAAATAATATGCGCCCAACAAGCGTTGCCCACACAAGGCACAATGGCTTTTATCAAGTAATTGTTGGCTGCGAATTGGCGGAATCAAACGGCTTGTCATCGATTTTCAACTCTCATCTAGATTGCCCCGATAGATCGGCTTGGTATCTGCTACAATTATCCCACGTTGTTGAGCCTGTAACTTAGACGCACAAAGCTTGATTTAGTTTTGGCCTATTTAACTAGTCGCCTAATGTCTAGATCTGAGGTAGAACCATGACCCAAGCCATCCTATTCGATTGGGGCGGCGTTTTCAACCCGCAACATGAGTCACTTGACGGCTATCGTAGTATTGCTCAGCGCTATGGACATTCGGCAGAATCGTTGTATGCCTTGTTGTATAACGGCGATGAGTGGCGACAAGCTCGCATCGGCGAACTAACCAGCCAAGCCTATTGGTCGAGTATGCAGCAAAAATTGGGCGTTACTGGCGAGCTAGCCAACTTTATGGGCGAGCTTTTCGCTGGCGAACAACTCAATCAACAGATGATACGGATTGCTCAGGTGTTGCATCGACGCTATCGCACAGGTTTGCTCTCGAATGCCCTCGATGATCTGGAGACGATTTTGGAGCGCTGGCAGGTTGCCAATTTATTCGATGTGGTGATCAATTCGGCCCGCGTTGGCGTGGCCAAGCCCAATCCCCATGCCTTTGAATTGGCGGTTGCCGCCTTGGGCGTGCAAATTCGCGACATTATTTTTATTGATGATAAATTGCGTAACGTGCTAGCAGCGCGGGCTTTCGGACTACCGACCGTGCATTTCACCACCACCACAGCGCTGATCGACGAACTAGGAACTTTGGGTGTACTCAAACCCCATGAACGGGCCATGCTGCGCGAGGAGCTTTGATCATGCGGATTGTTGCGCTGGCACCGTTTGGCTTGCGCCCCAAAGCCACATTAAGCCGTCGGGCCTTGCCGATGCTCCAAGCTGCCGCCACGCGTGGTGATGATGTGCATGTGCTGGCTCCAAGCGATCTGTACCCCGCTGATGCTGGCTCAACCAGCGTGATCAAGCAGATTACGGTTGAGCATGGCCCAGCTTTTGGTCAAGGCAGTGCGGCGATGCTGCGCTCGGTGAGTTGGATGCTCAAGCGCTGTTTGGCGCTTCAGCCCGATCTGGTTCACCTGTTTAAACCCAAAGGCTATGGTGGCATGGCCTTGCCCTTGATTCGTCGCTTACGCCCTAAATTACCCATTTTTGTGGATACCGATGATTGGGAAGGCACTGGCGGCTGGAATGATCGGCTCGATTATCCGCGCCATATCAAAATGATGATCGATTGGCAAGAACGTAATCTACCTAAATTGGCCGATTGCGTCACGGTGGCCTCGCAAACCTTGGCCAACCAAGTGATTTTGTTTGGCTTGCCGACCAACAAGCTGCTTTATCTACCGAATGGAGTTGATTTGCCGCGTCGCCAATTGCCTGAGCGCAGCCTCGCCCGTGCCCAACTTGGCCTCACCCAAGACCCAATTATTTTGCTCTACAGTCGTTTTTGGGAATTTCCGGTGAGCGATGTTGTGGCGATGATGGTTGGCGTGTTGGCCCAGATTCCTACGGCGAAGCTCTTGGTGATTGGGGCTGGCGAGCATGGCGAGGAGCAGCAATTAACACTGTTGGCTCAGCGGGCAGGCATCAACCAGGCGCTGGATAACCGTGGTTGGAGCGAGCAAAGTACGATCGATGCGGCGCTAGCTGCTGCCGATATAGCGCTCTATCCAATGGACGATACCCTGCTAAATCGCGCCAAGTGTTCGGCCAAACTAACCGAACAAATGCAAGCTGGCCTACCGATTGTGGCCGCAGCGGTTGGCCAGGTAGCCGAATATCTCGACCAAACCAGCGCTGTGTTGGTTGAACCAAGCAATAGTGGAGCTTTGGCACAGGCCGTGATTCAGCTCTTGCAGCAGCCACAACAACGCCAAAGTTTAGGGCGAGTTGCTCAGGCTCGCATCGAAAAACTCTTTAATTGGCCTGCGCAAAGCCAAACCCTACTCCAACGCTACGATGCCTGCTACAAGGCACAATAACTCAAACGCATGTAAATTGGCAAGATTTGTCATATCAAGGTCGTCTTCATGACGTATCGTTAACCTACCGGACTTTTCGTCGTACTCTTGGAGGTAGTGTATGTGGTTTATCCGAAGAGTGTGTTTCGTGTTGGTCTTTTTAGGTCTGGTTGCCAGTGCGTGGCTTAAGCCGGCACCAATTGCTGCCCAAGCCCCATTGACAGGGGATCAAACAGCCCCCTTGTTGAACCCAGTGAGCGAGGGCACTCAACAAGATTTCGAGGCTGGCCTCAATACCGCAAATGGTGCTGTGCTCTATCAAACGGCATCATATCCTGGGGTAAGTTTTCACCGACGTAATTCAACGGTAGGCTACGCCTACTACGGCGGTGGTTGTACCTATCTTACGGCGCTGAGCAGTGGGAACGAGGATAACAACGCCCTTAGCACCCGCCTCGACATTCCCGACGGTGCGGTCATTCTAGGGGTTGAATTTCAATATCGCGATACCGACGCAGTTAATAATTCACGCTTATATCTCTATCGTTTTGATGGTGCTGGTGGCGTTGCTACAGTCGCATTATTAAATAGTAGTGGTAATGGTGGCTATGGCTCAAGCTATACTGCAACCAATCTCAATACCCTCTACGATGCCTTTAGCTATTCCTACTCGTTGGTTTGGTACAGCGGCAGCGTTGGCATCAACCATGCACTTTGTGGTGCACGGGTAAAATATGCTTATAATCCGCCGGTTGCCCGACCATTCACGATGCCTCCTGCCAACCAACCAGATGCCTTACAAGGTGGTAGCAGCGGCTATAGTTTTACTGCCGCTAGCGATTTTGTAGCCTTTGAAGAGTCTGCTGCCTATAGTTATTCTAGTGCCGGTTGTATGATTCATACTGGTGGAGCCAACCTTGCAGCTGAGGTTGATTTGGCTGATGGCACGCAATTGGCTGGCTATCGGGCATATTATTACAATACTGCCAGCGGCGCAGCGATGAATGCAAATCTGGTATGGATCGATGGCTCATCAACAAATACCGTTCTAATTGCATCTACCACAGCTAGTAGCGGTTTTGCGAATGAGTATTTTGTGCCACCTTCGGCCCAGATTATTGATGAGTTCAGTAAAGGCTATCTGATGTATATTCGGCCTGGAACGTCAACGACGACCAGAATGTGTGGTATTCGTACATTCTATACGACTCCGGTCCAAGCCAAGCAATTGCCAGTTTATATCAACCCGGTTAGCTCAGTCATTGCAGATCACGATGCCAGTGGCGTGCTATTAACCGAACAGCAGCCTGAATCAGCCCCGATCCAGAGCCTAGATCTAGGGACGGTTGAAGAACTAGCAAGCCCGCTGATTACCAATGAATACCAATTTGTCACAGCTCGTTCATTTATGCCACGCGATAATGTCTATCTTGTGAACAGCGCCCCAGCTGGGTGTATTTCGTTTGGCTCTGATGCTGAGGTAGACTATACCTTCCAATTGCCACCAAACAGTGGGCTACGAGGAATTCGCTTCTACTATCGTAATATTGCTGGCAATTTGGGCAATGCGCGTTATTGGGCCTTCGATGGACGTGGCTGGTATAATCCAATTTTCACCTATGCGATTCCAACCTCAACGAACTATGCTTCGCAGTTGGTAAGCTATACTGGTTCGCACTACGATCTTTCCAATGGCAGTGTGGCCCATTCACTGAATTTCTCGATCCTTAGCCCGAGCAATACGGTTGAGTTTTGTGGTGCTCGGATTTGGTACACCACCGGCCTGCGTTCGCTCTACATTCCAGTTGCTTTCAAAAATTAACCCTCATTCCTACAAAATCAAAGGCCGTAGCCAAACGCTACGGCCTTTTGGTTAATGTGAATTTTGGGTTTGGGGTTGTTTGCGGGCCAAATAGAAAAGCAGCCCAATCATCAAGCCTGTCAAAATCGCCAAAGCTCCCAATTTCCACCAGCTATCGGGTAATAACAAGCCCAAGCTACCAAATAAGCTGCTGACTGTGTAGTAAAACGCCACAACTTGGCGCTGCGAGAGGCCTAAATCAAGCAAACGATGGTGCAAATGGCCGCGATCTGAGACGCTAGCCCCTGCTCCGCGCACTCGCCGCCAGATGATCATCCACACGCCATCGAGCAAGGGTACGCCCAACACCAACAAGGCTGTGGCAAGCTTGGCTCCACCGATGATCGAGCAAATCGCCAAAGTATAGCCAATTACCATCGCGCCACCATCGCCCATAAAAATTTTGGCCGGGTGGAAATTATGCGGTAAGAAGCCCAAGCAGGCTCCAGCCAAAGCCAAGGGCACAAGTACCAAGGAATATTGGCCCAGCGAGTAGGTATGAATCGCGAGCACAATCGCCGCAATAAACGTCACGCCCGCCGCCAAACCATCTAAGCCATCGATCCAGTTGAGCGCATTGGTCATACCTACAATCCAAAAAATTGTGAAGCCGATTGCCAAGGGCGGCCATATTTCATGAAAATTCACTTGCATAAACGGCGTGTTAAAGGCCGTTGCAATAATCCCTCGCGCCCCCACATCAATCCCATTAACCGCTGGATGCAGTGTCCATTCCCATAAATAGGGACCAACCGCAATCAATGCCGCTAGGATTTGAATGATCAAGCGGAAACGAGCCGAAAGTTTTTTGAGATCGTCGATGGTCATCACGACCCACATCAGGGTTGCACCCGCAGCCAGCAAGCCCAAGCGAAAGCTTTCAATCGGGAAGCGCTGCATTTGCGGCACACCCCAAGGCACGACGACTGCCGCCGCCAACGCCGCCATAAAGCCGGCAAATATGGCCGCCCCGCCCAGTCGTGGAGTCGGAATCTGATGCACACGCCGCGCCTCAGGCAGATCATACCAACCCTTGCGAATACACCAAGCCCGAATTAAGGGAGTCAAAATAAAAGTGATGCTGGTGCCAATGGCTAAAACCAGCGCAAATCGCAGAATCATAACTGCTCCAGCATAGACGTTCAACCTTGAACATGAAATTATCGATTAATGGTTAATCCAGCGATTGTAAAATCCGCGTGCCAGCGCTGGATCATCGGTGCCGCTGATAATCACGCGGCCATCAGGAAACACGGTGGCCTGCAAGGTTTCAGCCGCAAAGCGTAGCAGATAGTCGGTTTGAATCACTCGCAGATCGGCTTGCTGCAAATGGGCTGCCAATTGGGCTAAGGCCATGGTGATTGGCTGTTGTGGCCGAATTTGGATGGCGTTGCGGCCACATAAACTCAGGGTTGGCGCACTATCTTGCTCCAGCAAATCGAATTGGCGCAAGCCACAAACTGGGCAATCGGGGCGCGGCGTTGGCAGCGGCAGCTGCTCAAATTGCCAAGCCCACAGATCGAGCATATATAAATCGGGGTTGGCTTGGCCTTGCCCACTGAGCAATTTAAGTGCTTCAGTTGCCGCCAAATTGCCAATAACACCCACGACTGGCCCAATCACGCCAGCGGTTTCACACGTTGGCATGCTGCCTGGCTCCGGCGAAGTCGTAAAAACACAGCGCCAACAGGCTTGCTTGGGCCGAAAATTTGCGGTCATGCCATGGCCACCCAACACGCCACTATAAATCCATGGCTTGCCTTCACGCACACACCATTGATTGATCAGCAAGCGGGTTTCGAGGCTATCGCTGCCATCCATAATTAAATCGACCCCAGCTAGTGCTTGATCAATCGTGCCAGCATGTAAATCGAGCACCAACGCCTCAATGTCGCAAGCACTGTTGATGCGCTGGGCATGGGCTTTGGCAGCCACAACTTTGGGCACTAACTGAGCAGCATCAGCCTCGGTATACAAACTTTGGCGCGGCAAATTATGCTCCTCAACCCAATCGCGGTCGATTAGCCGCAAATAGCCTACGCCCGCTCGTAGCAAGGCATGGGCGATGGTGCTACCGGTTGCACCCAAGCCAACAATCGCCACTCGTGCTTGGGCTAAGCGCTGCTGCCCGGCTTGGCCTAGCCCAGCAAACCGCGTTTGACGACTATAGCGTGCTGATGGTATCCCACTACTGGGCATAAAACCCCCTATTTGCATTGTGGCTCATTGTACCGCGCAGGTGAGACAGTATCAACTTGACAGAGATTGATACCGCCTCGTAAAATCGTATTTAATTGTTGGTTATTTGTAGCATGGCCTCTTGATTCAGTCGCTTACTCAGCCCTCACTGTGTAAGTTATTTTTGCTATGATGCCCAGCTACGCTTAGCATTATTTTGACGTGTTAGATGGGAAACACGGCGCACCCAAGGAGTTACCGATGAGCCGCGCCAGCAGCTTTGAACGAGCCACACTCGACCCGTTTTACCACGAGCTTCGCACCTCGCTGACCTTGATCCAAACCTGTACCGATTTGTTGATGCATGCCGACCAAATTGGGCAGGCCGATTTACGCAATTTTTTACAAATTATCCGGCGTGGTGGCACTCGGATTGATCGGCTTGTGCGGGATTATATTTTGTTGGCCAAGGGTGAGTATGGGGTTTTGAGCGAAGAGAAAGTCGCTCAACCAACCTCAGTTTTGCCCCCACTCAATTTAGCCTTGCTTGAGGTTCGCGCCGAAAGTAATGATCGTGGGGTCGAGATTGTTAGCGATCTGCCCGAAACGATGCCTTTGGTATTGGCCAACCCCGACCATTTACGCCTGATTATCGAGCGTTTGTTGAGCGTAGCGTTGCGGTTTGTGCGCAATTCAGGCGATGCAGTTGTGGTGCAAACCCGTACCATGCCCGATAGCGTGGCGGTGGTCTTTACGGTCGAAGGTGTGCCCCTGACCGACGAGGATTTACCACGAATTTTCGATCGCTTCTTCGTGCCGCAAAATTTGCCACTCTCCCGCGAGCAACATGGCTTGGGCTTAGATTTGCCAGTCGTCAAATCGTTGGTTGAGCTGTATGGCGGCAAGGTGGCGATCGAGCGGTTGGCCAAGGGCAATGTGTTTGCCTTTACGATTCCTCGGGCCGAGCCAGAAACCAGCCGTAGCTAAAATAATTCAGCGCAGTCGTGATGACTGCGCTGTTTTTTAGGCCTGCAATACCCGATCAAAAAACGCCAAAATCGTTTGGTTAATCTGTTGAAGATAGGGGCTATTAGCGCCAAAATTGTGCTCAGCCTCAGGCAAAAGCAGCAATTCTACCTCGGCATTGGCCGCTTGCAAAGCTTGTTGCAACATTAGGCTTTGGCCGACAGGCACGGTTTGGTCTTGCTCGCCGTGAATCAGCAAGAACGGCGGGGCTGGCTGATCAAGATAGTTCAATGGGTTTGCCTGTTGTACCAACTCAGGGCGTGTGGGCAAAGCGCCGCCAACCAATAACGATTCAGGCGAATCTGGCTCGTCGTGCCAATCGCCAAGCTGGCTCAAATCGCTGGGCGCGGCCACGGCGACCACTGCTTGCACATGGCTTGGTTGTTCAGGGCTGCCGTTGTTGCCCGCTAAGCTCGATTCAGTTCCTGTAACACCCAATAAACTTGCCAAATGACCGCCCGCATCGTGGCCCCAAACTCCGATGCGCTGTGGATCGATGCCCAAGCGTTGAGCATTCGCGCGAAGCCAACGCACAGCGGCCTTGGCATCGTGCAGTTGCGCCGGAAAAATCGCCTGATCGCTGCGGCGATAATTGATGCTGGCAACGATGTAGCGACCTGTTTGCACCAAAAATGGATCACTACTCAGAGCTTTATCGCCGCGCCGCCACATCCCGCCATGGATATAAAGCACCACTGGCAAGGGTTGGCTTGGCAATGGCTCGGGTCGATACAAATCGAGAAATAGCCAATAGTCGTCGGCCTTGCCATAGGGCAAATCGGTTAAACATTCAACATCATTCGCCATTGAATCCTCGGTTTATTTGGCAATTGGCTGGCGCACAATGCCTGGGACAAAATCGGGTGGCGTGTAAATCAAGGCCATCGCGCCAGGGATATAGCGCTCAAAGGTTGGCAGAACATTTGCCAATTGACCATTGTTGCTGATATGGCCAGGGCTGACCAGCCCTTGATTATGCCAGGCTACAAAGGTCATCCAATTAACTGTGACCCAATCGTGTTCGGCACGATAGCTGGCAACCTCAAAATTGGCGGCTAAATATTCGACTGCTAAGAATGGATCGCTAATTTCGGCAGCAACTTCGGTTTCGCTTGGTTGCCAATCGCTGTAGCGCTGCATACGTTCTTGCAAACTGCTACCAAAAATGACAATTGGAATTGGGCGGTTGGTTGGCTCGTTGAGTGAATTGACATACGGCATTTCGCCATTCAATAAACTCAATCCAACCGAAGGCCGCAAATTGGCGGGCCACACGCTAAAATTGCCCAAACCTAGCGAGTTGGCAACTCCTTGGGCCTCTTGATAGACCGGAGTTACTGCTCGCCCAAAACTACCCCGCGTCGCCAAAGCACTGTTGTATTCAAAATAGAGTTGAGCCGCAATCAATACGGCAAATTGATCATCTGTAAGTTTGGTAATGGCTTGGCGATTATGGCGTTTGGCGCTGGCAATAATGCTTGAGCGCAAGCGCAGCATGGTCAAATTAAAGCTTGGGTCGAAATAGGCCTCGGGCACATCGGTTGGGTAAGGCCGACCAGCGGCGTAAAACAGCGCCGTAGCACTAGGCCAACCGATAATCGCGGGTGCATTGGGTACATAGAAGCTATGAGTTTGCGGTGGCGCATATTGGTCGAACACCATGGGTGCTGCCGCTACAATCACTTGCCTTCGCTGTAAGCCATGAACTCCCAAAACTGCTACTAAAAGCAGGCAAAAAAATAATCGCACCTTGCGACGCGACATACAGGCTCCTTTGCTTCGTCTACACACAGCCGCAGATTATTCAAATCGTTATGCTGCGCTGCTAGTGGCAGCATAGCATATGGCCTCGATTTTGGGAATACACCAAAGGGTTTATTTTGAGTAGGGTTTAACCGCTTTGGCGAGCAAGTTCTAGGCCAAAAGATCTAGTGTATAGACGTTGGTATGCAGCAAAACGTTGCATCGCTCGCGATACCCTCGGCCCAAGCCTTGCACCCGCGTGAAGCAAAAGTCGCAGAATCGCAACCAAAGCTGCGACTTTTTTGCGACTTTTTTAGCCAAGCTCACTGCTATACTCATTGTGAGCGAAGAACTTTGACACAAAAACTAGCCAGCATCAAGGAGGTCTGAGTTACTGATAAGGAATTGAACGGTAGTGCGGTGAGAGGCGCTACCATGCCCAAGGCGAATGCGGTGAGAGGCTTTAGCCCAAGGCAAATCTGCGAAACAACGACACAATGGCGTGTCATAACTCGCAGCCTTATCAACCATTCAAACTAAAACTTAAGCTACAAGTGGTTGTGATCGTTTGAGCAGTGCTATTGGCGCTGCTCTTGGCTTTTTAGCTGCATGCTTGCAACGATTCTGCTCTGAATCTGCTACTTATGCTGGCCATGGTTGGCTATACTCAGAACTGAGTGGAATAGCGAATTTGATTGAATTGGAGAGAGCCATGTTGAGAAAAAGTATCATCACCATCGTAGGAGGTAGTATTCTGATCTGTGTGTTGCTCATGGTGTTTGAGCCAGTTCAAGCGTATGCAACACTTGGCCCAATCGACGATTTTCCAATCTATTTGGATAGTTCCAATGTTCGGCATAATGGCCAGGCTATGCATTATGTTGTATTACGCAAGCTAGAACCACACGAACTGGAAGATTTCTACATCGCTGCGCTAGCCAAGCGTGATTGGCATATGCAACCAACGACGATCAATCAGCCACCGGCCAGCTTGCGCTTTCGGCATGCCTCAATCACGGGCATTGTCGAGCTGACAATTTCGCATCATCATGGTGGGTATCAGCCAGATTGGAGCGAGGTGGATGCCCGTTATGTTGACGCACAGCTCAGGCCAGTTACAGCGCCTCCATTAAATATCCGTTGGCACGTCAATCGCTTTGGCTGTGGTGGGGCGTAATGGGCCTGCTTCAGCGGTGGCCCAAAAGTCGGGGTCAAGGGTCAGAGGTCAAGAGCCAGCTCAAAACTAGCCATTCTAGCCCCTGACCCCTCAAAGATTAGCTCAAGCTCGCAAACATTGCTTGGCGCACGCCCAAAACATGGCTCAGCAGATCGGCCAAAGCAACCATGGTGGTTTCGCCTGTGCTGCGAATTTTGACCTCAGCTTGACCATTTTTCAGGCCACGCGAGCCGATAATCACCTGAATTGGGTTGCCAATCAAATCAGCATCGCCAAATTTATTGCCAGCATTAACATCACGATCATCCAATAATACTGTTACGCCTTGGGCTTGTAAATCGCTATACAGTTGATCAGCGACGCTCTTAGTTTCGGCATTGCTTTGATAATCGGTGCCAACCACATGGACTTGATATGGCGCAACCGTAATTGGCAGCATCATGCCACGCGCATCGTTGAACTTTTCAATCAACGATGCCAAAATCCGTTGCACCCCAATGCCATAGCAACCCATGATTGCTGGTTGCATTTCGCCCTTTTCGTTGGCAAATACACATTTCATGGCGGCTGAATATTTGGTGCCCAATTTGAAGATATTACCAACTTCGATCGCACGAGCAATCGTCAATGGCGCACCACAGCGGCTACAAGGTTGGCCTTCGAGCACATCGGTCAAATCGACAACTTCGCCTGTGAAATCCCGCTCCCAATTTAAATTGAGATCGTAGTGGCCAGCTTTGCCAGCTGCGCCAACCAAATTGCGTTCGGTCGTCAAAGCGCTATCGACCAAAATGCGCACGTTTTCGCTAGCCTTGAGGCTGCGTGGAGCAACACTAGCAAAACCGCTCAAGCCATAGTTGGCCAATTCGGCTTCGCTGACGTTTTGCAATTCAGCGCCAACGGCATTTTGCAATTTGATGTGGTTGATTTCGCGGCCTGCTGGGGCATAGGTTACCACCAACACCCCTTCGGCAGTTTTATAGAGTTTAATATTGATAACGCGAGTTGGTGCAACCCCGAAATGCCCAGCCAAATCTTTGGTGTTGGCTTCACCTTGGCTTAGGGCTTCGAGCGCAGCGGTTGAGGCTGGGTTGGCTCCAACGGCAACTTCGCGATTGGCCGAATAACCACAGCTTGGACACAAGATCAGGGTATCTTCGCCAGCTGGTGTGACCGCCATAAATTCGTGGGCAATCTTGCCACCCATCATGCCCGGGTCAGATTGCACAACTTCGACTGGCAAGCCACAGCGTTGGTAAATCCGCTTGTAGGCATTGAGCACTTGCTCATAATATTGGTCGAGATCTTCAATTGTGGCATGGAAGGAATAGGCATCCTTCATCGTAAACTCGCGCAAACGAATGATCCCGCCACGGGGTCGGGCCTCGTCACGATATTTGGTCTGAATCTGATAGACCATGACGGGCATTTGGCGATACGATTTGATGTAGCGGCGCATGATGTCGGTGACCACTTCTTCATGGGTCATGTTCAACACCATATCTTTATTGTTGCGATCTTTGAAGCGCAGCAATTCTTCGGTCACGCCTTCGTAGCGACCAGTTTCGCGCCAAAGATCTGCGCTGGTGACCACTGGCATCAACAACTCTTGGCCGTCAATCGCATCCATCTCTTCGCGAATAATTTGCGAGATTTTCTGGGTCGAACGTACACATAACGGCAGCAACGAGTAGATTCCGGCTGATTGTTGCTTGACATAGCCAGCCCGCACCAACAGCGAGTGACTAATTAATTCGGCATCATTTGGTGCTTCTTTGGTGGTACTCGTTGCAAGTTTCGACATTCGCATACGAATTAGTTCTCCATTTGGTGCTGCTGGCAACAATTGCCAGATTGATCTGATTGGTGCTCCACGCTTGGGCGGTAGCGAAGGTCAATTGTACCACTTACCACCAGCAACCAAGATCACATTGAGCGATCAATTGGACAACTCATGTCGGTCAGCATTCGTTCGTTTTGCAGCACAGCCTGACGAGCATTGCTGCGACTAAGGTTGGCACTGCGCCAATCGTCGTTATTTTCTTGCCAATTATCTAATAAGAGCGTAGCAATTTGGCAATTTTGTTCCGCAGGCAAGCTCGGCAGCACCTCGATAATCGCTGGCACGGCATCAGCATCATCGGCCAAACTGCCAATGTAGTAGCCATCAAAGCTGGCCACGCCGCGATGGCTGGCGTTGTAGCGCACAATCAAATTGCTAGGATTCAACAAAACCAAGCCAATCAGCACCAACATGGCCGCAACCAAGGCTCCATTGGCAAAATATTGACCCCGTTGGCGCAGCACGGTTGCCACAAACCACAAGGCCACCAGCACAATCCAAATCATCAAGGCTGTTGCTTGAATCCGCGATTCAGTCAAACCATAAGCATCGATGTAGAGCAGCATACGCGAAACAGCCGAAGCCAACACCACCCCAACTTGTACCAATAATACCAAGGCCAAAATCCGAAACAAGGGTTGGGCTTCAGTTCGTTGTTCACTCAGCCAGCTACCAACTAGCAACGTTGGCAAGACCAATAAGGCCACGGTTACCAACTCGAAAAAGCCACGGCGGGCATAATCGGCATAGCTAATACCTTCGGCAATTTGCTGTTCGCCACCAAATAAATAGCGAATTTGAATCAATACAAACAAACCAAAAAGCGCATTCAGCAAGCCCAAAATGATGCCAACTTCGATCTTGCCAATGTTGAATAAGCTTGGACGTTGGCTCAACGCAATATCTGGTTTTGGTGCAGCAAATAAAATCCAGCCACAACCCAAAATCGCCCAAGTGCTAAACAACACCACAAATGCATGCTCAAACAGCCAATCCAAATTCCAGTTAAACAAATCGGCGAAAATATTTTCAAATACTGCATCGGCTGAGGCAAACAAGCCGCCAAACACACACAATAATGGCAAGGCTAAACCTAGCCCAATCAAAATTGGCCGTAATTTGGCGCTAGTGAAATTACCAACCCGCAGTGGCAGATGAATCGATGCGGCAAAGCTACCGAACGCAGCCCCAAATCCAGCCACCACGCCCGATACAATCCAGCCGCGAATTGAGGCCAATTGCCAATGAGCGCGGTAAGGTTGGCTGAAAATGAGCATCCAAGCCAAGACCCAACACAAGCCCAGCCAAAACAAGATCGCGCCATTATCGCGCAGCACAAAGCCCAAGCTTGCGATATTGGCAACTACGAGCCAGAGCCAGGTTTCTTTGGGCAAGGCTTGGGCTTGCTTAAACGCCAAGCCAACGATTGCGCCGCTTGAGAGCAACGTCCAAAGTACAAAATTAATGCCCCATAATTGGTGAAACAAGCCTAGTAAATCGGCAATCAGGGCCAGCCCAAAAGCCACTGGCAAAAGATACAGCGCAAGCTGTTGTTGGCGGGTCATACAATTTCCTCGCAATCAAGCTATCCTCGGTGCTTGGATTGTAGATGCCAGCGCTAGCACCCAAGTGCCAGATTCGGCGCACTCAAGTGCAGCGTAAATGGATTTGAATTGGAAAACACTACTAAAAAACTGCGATAATAGCGCCGATTATGCTGTTGTGGAGCAAACCAATGCAAATTAAGCAAATTGAAAGCGCCGCTGAAATTGCCAGTACTTTTGCCGTGATGCATGAGCTGCGGCCAGCCCTCGTTGAGGCAGAGTATGTTGCCCAAATTCAAAGGATGATCGAGCGCGATGGCTATCGGATGGCCGCCGTCATGGTTGATGGCCAAGTTCAAGCAGTGGCAGGCTATCGTTTTATGGAAATGCTATATGCTGGAATGTTGCTATATGTTGATGATCTGATCACTTCAGCTAGCCAACGCTCTAGCGGCCATGGCAAGGCACTGTTGGATTGGCTCAAAGCCGAAGCCAAGGCGCAAGGCTGCAACGAACTGCATCTTGATAGTGGCGTGCATCGCGAACAAGCCCATAAATTCTATTTTCGCGAAGGCTTAACGATCAGCGCCTATCATTTTCGCATTGCGCTTAATTAACGAAAAAACCCAGTGCTAAGCTCAACCCTTGGCACTGGGCTTGAAATTTAACCCAACAACGGAATAACCTCAAGCGGTGCGTCGCTGCTATCGTCCAAATAGCGCTGAATCATAGCTGGTCGATAAATTCCGCGATCAGTCACGATGCTACTGATCAGCTCTGGCGGGGTTACATCAAAGGCTGGATAATAGCCGCGCACGCCTTCTGGAGCAATACGCTGACCATTCATCATCAGCACTTCATCACCATTGCGTTCTTCAATCGGAATCTCAGCACCAGTTGCGGTGTTGAGATCAGGGCCATCGTAGCCAAGCACATAAAACGGCACACCATGGCGTTTTGCTAACACGGCATTGGTATAGGTGCCAACTTTATTGGCAATTGAGCCATCGAGGGCAATACGATCAGCCGCCGTTATATAAACCGTGATCATATCGCGGCTAAAACAAAAGCCCGACATATTATCATTAATCACCGTCACCTGTGAGCCAATTTCCAAGGCTTGCGAGGCGGTTAGCCGAATGCCTTGTCCATAGGGTCGGGTTTCAGTGGGCATAACTGCCACTTGTTTGCCTTGTTTAACCACCGCCGTATAGAGCATCCAATTAAAGGCCGCGCCAGGATAGCAAACCGTCAAAACCGTATCGCCATCAGTCAACAACTCGGCTGCTCGCACGCCACAACGTTCGGCTGAACGGTCGCCACGCTGAATTTCGCCCGCAACATAGCCATAAACCACATCATTGGGAGCTTGATTTTGCTCAAGCGCCTGCAAGGCTAAGCGTTCGGCCTCGGCCAAAATTGTGTGCAAATCGTCGGCGGTTGGGCGAGTGCGGCGCAAGCGCTCCAAGGCCAGGGCTAAAACCACTTGCTGTTGGGCCAACGAATAGTCGGTAGCTTGATCGAGGGCTAAGGCCAACCCATAGCCAGCAGCATAGGCCAAGGGCGGGCCACCCTGAATTACCATCGTCTCGATGGCTTGAGCCACGACTTCGAGATCAGTACAATCGACCCACACAGTTTGGGCCGGATACAAACGGCGATTTAATATAGCAACAATGCCTTTTTCGCGGTCGTAGCGCAAAGTATCGCCACGGCGGGTCAGCAAAGGTAAACGTCCAGTCATCAGCAACCTCATCTATGTTATGATGCTAAAATTGTAGCAGAGATTGCGCCGCAACTGGCTTGAGCGTGGTAGGATAGCGCGTAAAGCAGCAAACTAAGGCAAAGGATCGCAATGCAATCACCAGCAAAACAATGGCTTCGTCGCAGCATCCGCGGGCTACTCGCCAGCTTGTGTTTGGCAGCGGTAATTTTTATCAGTACGGGCTATATTGTCTATCGCCAAGCCCAACGAGCTGAATTACGCCCCGTTGATGCCTTGTTGGTGCTCGGCGCGGCCCAATGGGATGGCGAGCCATCGCCAGTTTTGGAAGCGCGGCTGACCGAAGCAATTCGTCTGTATCGCTTGGGTTATGCCCGCCGAATCATTGTTTCGGGTGGCACTGGCCTCAACGATACGCGCTCAGAAGCCTCAGTTGCCTACGATTATTTGATCGAACACTCAATTGATCCAACCTTGATCATCAGCGTGGCCCAAGGCAGCGATACCCGTAGCACCTTGTTGGCAGTCCACGATGAAATGCAGCGCCAGCAGATCGATAGTTTATTGATCGTGACCGACCCGCCGCACCTACTACGAGCACTCAAAATGGCCCACGACTATGGCATTACGAGCTTTGGAGCGCCCGTCAAAGCCAATAGCCCAACTACGAATTGGGCTAGTATCAAAGCTACCAGTCGCGAAGCCTTGGCCTACCTCGCCTATGTACTCTTAGATCAATAAGATCATGACTTTTGGGATACCATAAACTGAGCATCCGTGCGTCAAAGTCAGCGTATGTGCTTTCAGAGGAGGCCACACGATGATGACAGTACACTCTTTGCCCACCGCCATTCATGCTGTCTACCACAGCTTGATCGACCACCCCCGTTGGCACAACTTTGGCAAACGCACCTTTGGCTCTTGGCGCGATCTATTGCTGATCGAAGCCGTTGTCCGTTATCCACGTCAAACCCTTCATGGTTATGTCAATTATCTCCATTACTACACCCCATTGATTGTAGCGAGTGTGTTAGAGAAGGCTTTACGCAAAGGCTGGTTAGTGCTTGAACGTGGCAAATACGAGCCTGGGCCACATTACTTGGCGTATCTGATTGAACGAGCCGATTTGATTCAAGAATTATTTGATGTTTGGCCGGAAGCTGCGGCCCATGCGGTGGCCGAATATGGCGAGCGCTTATGCGAGGCAATTCCAACTCAAGCCTGCCTTGATCATTTGCTATATGCCTATGGACCAAGGCCTAGCGCCCATAAAGCCATAACTTTTGAAGAACGTGCCCTGATGGTTTGCACCGCGTTGAGCAACTATCGCGCCGATGCGAAGGCCTTGGCATGGCAAGCCTGTGGCATCAGCCCAGCCCAGGGCATGATTTTGCGTTCAATTGTTAAACATCATAATCCGATCTCGCGCCCAGATTTATTAATCGCAGTTGATCCCTATTTGGGTATTTGCGCCGAAAGCACGATCGATGGGTTATTAGCCCAACAATGGATCACCCGTGATGATCGCGGTTTGCGGCTGAATGCCACGGGCTGGGGCTATTGGCATGCGGCCCGCAGTGCCCTGCGCCAACGAATTGCCCAGCTGTATAGTGTGCTCGATTATCACGAAACCCAAGCATTCATAATGGGCGCACAAACCCTCGTTAACACAACTAAATATGTCTTTGCCCAACATTTAGCCGCCGCTTGATCCACATTTAACCGAAATCGTGGTACAATCACCTGAATACCTCCCGCCAGACGGGACCCAAATATGCCATCTAAGGCACAAGCGATGATGCTTGTGCTTTTGTGCAACATAAGGAGGCCAAATGGCTTTACAACAAATTGATACCCTGCTGCTTAATGGCATCGTCGTCACAATGGACGCAGCAGGCACGATCATTCGTGATGGTGGGGTGGCAATTCAGGCTGGTGCAATCGTCGAGGTCGGGCCAAGCAGCCAGTTGCGCGAACGCTATACCGCCAGCCAAACGATCGACTGTAACAATCATGCCATTGTGCCTGGCTTAATCAACGGCCATGCTCACGTTCCAATGAGTTTGTTGCGCGGCATCGTCGCCGATCAGCAGCTGGATGTGTGGCTCTATGGCTATATGTTTCCGGTCGAGAGTCGCTTTGTTAACCCCGAATTTGTCTACCATGGCACGCGCCTCTCGTGTGCCGAAATGATCAAGGGCGGCATTACCAGCTTCGTCGATATGTATTATTTCGAGGAAGAAGTAGCCCGCGCCGCTGATCAAGCTGGGATGCGGGCGATCTGTGGCCAAACCGTGATGAAATGGCCAACCCCCGATGCTGCCTCTTACGACGAAGGTCTAGAGCGCACTCGCCGCTTTTTCGAGCAATGGAAAGATCATGGTCGGGTGATTCCGGCGATTGCGCCGCACGCACCCTACACCTGTAACAGCACCATCTATCGCGCTGCCGCCGAATTGGCTCGCGAATTCGATGTGCCGCTAGTAACTCACCTCAGCGAAACCGCCCGCGAAGTCGAAGAAGCCCGCCAGTTGGTCGATAAATCGCCAATCGCCTATGTCGCTGATTTGGATGCCTTCACCGATAAAGGGATTGCGGCCCACTGTGTACACATCGACAAACGTGATATGCAATTACTCAAAAAGCATAACGCAGGAGCCGTGCCCTGCCCAACCAGCAACCTCAAACTGGCGAGCGGCGTGGCCAAATATGGCGAAATGCTGCAAGCTGGTGTGAATGTAGGGCTTGGCACTGATGGCCCCGCCTCCAACGACGACCAGGATTTGTGGTTGGAAGTGCACTTAGCAGCCATCTTGCCCAAGGGTGTCACGGGCGATCCCACCGTAGTCAACGCCAAGCAGGCTTTTGCTATGGCTACGAGCATGGGTGCTAAAGCTGTGCACCTTGATCATTTGGTTGGCAGCGTCGAAGCGGGCAAACGCGCCGATATCACAATTGTTGATTTGGGTGGATTGCACGTCGTGCCAGCTCCAGCCTATAACTACAGCAACGATTCAATCTACAATCACTTGGTCTACTCAGCCCGTTCGGGCGATGTACGCCATGTGTTGATCGATGGTGCTTGGGTACTGCAAGATCGCCAATTGTTGACGCTTGATGAAACCGAAGTTCGGAGCAATGCCCTGCGGATCGCCGAAACGATCAATCAATTCCTCAGCCAACGTGAAGTCAATTTGTTGGATAAAATTCTGGCGATCGGTGGAGTTAAACAAGCCGAAATCTTCGAAGTTCAAGTCAAGGCGCGTTTGGAAGATGCTAGCAGCGTTGAAGCTTTCCTCGAATCAGAGGCGGTCGAAATTACCAAGGCGAGCGAACGCAAGCAATACGACACCTACTTCAGCTTCGATGATCCTAGTCGTGGGCGGATTCGTTACCGTGAAGATCATCGGGTTGATGGCTCGCGGCTTGAGCCAAAATACAATTTGACTTTGACCATGCCCAATGAGCGTGAAGATTTGCCCTCGGCAGTCTTGCTTTCACGGGCACGCTACACCGCCCCAGCCGATCGTTCGTTACGCTTCTATCGTGAATATTTCTCGCCCGATCATGTGATCGAAGTTGAGAAATATCGCCGCCGCTGGCGGATTATGTATGGCGAGGTTGATTTTGCGATCAATATCGACATGATCACCAGTGGCCCCGCCAAAGGCACCTATTTAGAAATCAAGAGCCGTACTTGGTCGGCCCGTGATGCTGAAGGCAAAACCCAAATTATCAGCGAATTGTTGCAGATGGCCGGAGTCAAGCCCGACCACATTATCAAGCAAGAATACGTTGAACTAGCCCAAGCTTAAACTCAAAATCCCGCAGCCATGGAGTTCATGGCTGCGGGATTGGTTCGGTTGGCAAGGCAATGATTACTTGATCGTGATGCTCGAGGCTGATCCTGAGAGATAAATATCTAAGCGATACTCCTCTGGCGTAGCTTCCCAATCAGGGCTTCGATAGAGATCATCATCAACTTGCTGAATATTCAAATCGCGATTGAGATTGAAGGCTGTTGCATTATCATCGCGCTGAATTCGCACTGGAATATTAATTGGTAGATTTAATTCCAAGGTCGTGGCATCGATATTGAAATGATATTCGCCACGCTCAGCCAAGTTAATAACCGCCGAGCCTGCATCTAATTCAGCATCAACTCTGCCAATTTGCAATGTTGATAAATCAGCATTTAACGTTACATCACGCAAATCCCAATCGAAATCAACTGGATGATTCATGGAAACCAAAATTGTTTGCGGGCCTTTATTGCCACCAAATGGCTCATCTTGGCCCAAAACAATGCTGATATGTTCGCTATCTGGATTCAGTTCACGCAAGCCAATATTGGTTGCTTGCACAACCCCAGCAATCGAGGTTTGACCATCGAGGATTTCAGGCTTGATTTCAAGCGTGCTGCCACGTTCATTGACAACAACGCGGGCCATTTGGGGCGCTGCTAAGGCCTCACTATAGATTTCATAGTTGGGTTCAGTATAGGTAAGGCCATACAAACCCAACACGCTCAAAACTACCAATGCTAAACCCAGCCCGAAGCGTGGCCGATTCCGCGCCACCAAAAGATCGAGGCCAGCCCCGATCAACAAGACTGGCCAGAACTCATCCAGTAGATCAAACAAACTGGCATCAAAGAGATTGATTGCCGATAGTGCCCCGAGCACCCCAAGGCCTATCAGCAAACAGGGCCAGAATAATGAGCGTCGCTGCACCTGTTCTGTCATAACTGTCATAATCAACTTCTCCCGCTGCTAGCCACGCCGCCGAAACAACATGATCCCTAAGCCAATCAACAACAATGGCGTAATAAATTCTGCTGCCCCACCAAATTTATCGATAAAGGTGATCAAGCCAAATGCCAGCAGCAACAACCCTAGCACTTTCTTGTTGTTGCGGGTTGAGCGTGGCGCATGGGCTGGTTGCTGAGCCTGCGAATAGGGCGGAATATATTGATCAGGCCTTACTTGAACGGTTGTGCCAGTATAGGCTTCTGGTTGCTCAGCGATTGGCTGGCCGGTAAATGGATCATAGCGATAGGGCGAGCTAACATTGTTGAATGGTTGCTGTGGTGGTGGCACAACCCCCGCTTGTTGCTGCGGCATAAAGGGCGGTGGCATCGCCCCAGGTTTTTCGCTCGGCATAATCAACCACAATACAGGATAAATCAAAAACGTTAAGCCCGTAAAGACCAGTAAAATCATGACTAAACGCACCAGCGTTGAATCAATTTCAAAATAAGCACCTAAGCCTCCACATACGCCAGCAAGTTTGCGGTCGTAGTAGGAGCGCAATAACCGTGGTTGCATTGTTTGCCTCCGAACCTTGTGTAGTTTTGCTATCGATATGACGCGCTTTGTGGTGCAATTGTTGCAAGCAATCATCGCACCAACAGGCTAAACGCTGAAACCTTTTTTTGCAGGGTTCGTATGTGCTAAGTTCAAGCCTTGGGTGTGGGCTTGCAAGCGGTTGGCATTGTATGCAATCAAGCCCACTCTGTCGAATTTTTGACGCAATGCGAAATTAACAAAGCACGATGGTATAATTACGCCTCAATCCAAGCATGCGTGTTGCAGCGCCACTTACGGCCTGTCTAATAGTTTTTTTAAGGAGTCGCTTCATGCCTTCTAACCGCGCTCGTGTTCGCCGTTCACTGCCGGGTATTGCCATCGAAGGCATGCCTTTCATCGGAGCCGGCTTGGGTTTGACCGCCCTGACAGCGTTATTTAGTCGCAAGGCAGCGATCTTACCTCTCGCGCTCACAGCCTTTACCAGCTATTTCTTCCGCGACCCCGACCGCGAATGCCCCGCCGATAGTTCAATTTTATACGCCGCCGCTGATGGCCACATTACGATGATCGATGAAGTTGATGAACCTCGCTTTATTGGCGGCAAAGCCACGCGAATCGTCACCTTCTTATCGGTATTCGATGTGCATATCAATCGCACCCCTTGCGCTGGCACAGTCCAATATCGCGATTATGTGCAAGGCGAATTTCGCGCTGCCTGGGATGGCGAAGCCGATATCGTCAATGAACGAGCCTATCTTGGGCTGGAAACTGAGCATGGCCCAGTTTTGATTAGCCAAATTGCTGGATTGGTAGCTCGTCGAATTATCACATGGCCAGTGGTTGGCGAAGAATTAGGCGCAGGCGAACGCTTTGGCTTAATTAAATTTGGCTCACGTACCGATATTTTGGTGCCAAGCGGCTCGATCAACGTCTTTGTCAAGAAGGGGCAGGCCATCAAAGGTGGGTTGACCCAGATTGGAGCATGGCTGTGAAATTTCGCCGTTCATGGGTTCCCAATCTTGTTACGTCGGGCAACCTGTTTTGCGGCTTTTTAGCAGTTATTGCTGCTGTTGATGGTCAGGCCTTCAAAGCCGCTGTGCTGATTTGTTTGGCTGCAAGTTTTGATACCCTCGATGGTCGCGCCGCTCGCATGTTGGGCGTAAGTGGCGAGTTTGGCAAGGAATTAGATTCACTAGCCGATGTCGTTTCGTTTGGCACTGCTCCAGCCTTGCTGATCTACCAAATATCGTTGCGCGAAGTCGGCTGGATTGGCACAATCGCTGCGGGCATTTTTGTGTGCTGTGGCGCTGGCCGTTTAGCTCGCTACAATTTGATTACCAGCTCGGATAAACGCTTTTTTGTGGGTATGCCGATTCCAATGGCGGGTATGACCGCTGCTTCGTTGGCACTCTACACTGGTGCACTCAACCCGTATGTGGCAACAGCATTAATTGGCTTTACCGGCTTTTTGATGATTAGCACCTTGCGTTTCCCTAGCGTCGAGCAAATTGCCTTTGAAACCTTCTTGCCAATTCGGATCGCCTTTATCGTGATCTTTGTGTTGGCACTCGCTCGACCAAGCCAATTTTTGTATGTCTTACCCCTCAGCTATATCTCCTATGGAATGATTGCCAACATTGTTTGGGCAATTCGCGGGCGTGGTTCGCGCAGTGCCGCTTAACGACAATTGGGCGTAGCAACCAACTACGCCCAATCAGCAAAAAGTTCAACAATAATTTAACTTGGTGGAATAACTGAATCCTGGGGTAAGCCTTGGCGGCGTAACATACCGCGCAAAATGCCGAAGCGTAAACGGGCTAATTGAGCTTGAGCCGCAATGCTGGTGCGTAAAGCCGCCTCAACTTTGCTACGCCGAGCGGGTTCAATTGGCGCTGCGACTGGTGCTAGTTGGTTTTGTTCACTCAGGTAGGTTTTGGCACTCTGGTAGCCCAAATCCATCAACTGGCTGCTATAGCGAAAATCACGCACATCAAGCCCACTGTAATGCAACATTTGAATATGATGTACTTTGACCCCAGCCTTAGCTGCCAAGCGCACTAATTCGCGTTCATGAGCCATTTGACGACGCATCAAGGCATCGAATGTGCGGGTCAATGAGCCACGCACCCCAAACGGCGGCACGGTGGCGGCTGCATCAAGCCCAATTTCCAAAGCCCAAATTTCGCTAGCGCCTTGCTGTAAGGCCACGCCAATTGGCAAATTCGAGACAAACCCACCATCAAGGTAAGTTTCGCCGCGATAATGATAGGCTGGCAAATAAGGTGGTACGGCAGCGCTGGCCATCAAAGCATCAACCAAGCGCTCACGGGGATCATCGCCAAACAAATGCATATCACCAGTGCGATAGTTGGTAGCCGTGACGAAAAAGGGAATTGCTAAATCGCTGAAGCGGCGAATATTGGGCGGTAGTAGCGAGAGAATAAAACGCCGCAAGCCATGATTATGGTGCAGCGAACCACGCCCACGCACCACGCGCCAGGCCGAGCGTAACGAACCACCAGGAAAAATATCCTCGCGCTTGACGCTTTTCCAGCGCTGAGCGATTCGCTGAATGCCTGCCAAATTAGGATGACAAGCTAAAACTGCGCCATTGATTGAACCAACCGAGGAACCAACAACCAAATCGGGGATAATGCCGGCTTCGAGCAGCGCAAGGGCCGCTCCGGCTTGGAGTGAGCCACGATTGGCTCCACCACTAAAGACAATTGCACGCATAGAGACAACCTTTCATGACCATTCTGCCACATCGTTGGGACAAACGTAGGTCTCAGGCGAGGCTCTACACGCTCGATAATCAAAGCTTACTCTGAGGTATCAAGCGGAGTTAGGGGATGCTGGAAATCGCCCCGTGCGCCGCCCGTTTTATTCCGAACAAAAACCTGCTCGATCACCATAGCACGATCAACAGCTTTGGCCATATCGTAAATGGTCAAGGCTGCGACTGATGCTGCCATCAGCGCCTCCATTTCTACGCCAGTGCGGCCTGTGCAACGCACCGTGCTGATGATACGAAGCAGCGATTGCGCAGGATGCGCCTCGATTTCAATCGCTACGGAACTTAGCGGGAGTGGATGACACAAGGGAATTAAGTCGGCAGTACGTTTGGCTGCCATAATTCCAGCGATGCGGGCGGTTGCCAAAACATCGCCTTTGGGCAATTCTCCGGCCACCAAAAGATCTAAGGTTGCTGGTTGCATGCGCACATCGGCTTGGGCTTGGGCTTGGCGTTGGGTAACTGCCTTGTCACCAACATCAACCATATGCGCTCGCCCTTGATCATCAAGATGGGTCAACATGAATCGTTTGGTTTCCTCAAACCGCGAAATGAGCCAGCGTCCGTTCGAGTTGATCAACAACTTGGGGCACTAAGCCAGTTTCGCGCACATCGATTAATTGAGTAAAACGGCCTTGCTTGCTGCGTTGTTGCGCCCAGGTATGCACTTGAGGCCGAAAACCATCTTCGATCCAAAAGATCGGGGTTTGCCAATCGGCAAGGTGCTTGGCAACGCTGTTGAGCTTCCACAAAATCGCCGTCGGATTTTCGGGCAATGGTTCGATTAATGGTAATTCTGGTAAGCCAAGATCGCTATGTAAGCCAGTATTGGCTAGTTGCAGCCAGGTCGAACACCAGATTAATTGGCCGATTTTGGCCAGCCGGGCGATCGAAGCATGAATTTGGGGCGGGTATTGCACTGGAATCCCCGGCGGGATTTGCTGTTGTTCGCGCCCCAAACGGCCAAACATATTGATGACACCATCAATATCGAGCAAAATTAACGGACGTTGATCGTGCCAATTGAGTTTAGCCACGCCGTTGCTCTTGTAATGGGCGAATGCCAAGTCCAACTTGTTCGAGCGCATATTCGATGCCATCTTGTAAGTTGGCACGAACCGACAATTGGCGCAAATCGATTTCGAGGCCAACAATTGTTTGGGCAACTTCGGCGCTAATGCCGACCAGAATTACTTGTGCCCCCAACAAACTTACGGCCTTGGTGGTTTGCACCAAATAATTAGCGATATTGGTATCAACAATCGGCACGCCTGTGATATCCATAATCACAATATCCGATTGGCGTGCGACAATTTGCTCAAGCAGATCTTCGGTCAGCATTTGAGCGCGGTTAGTATCGATCGAGCCAACCAAGGGCAAGACCAAAATATTATCGTGAATTGGCGCAATTGGTGCTGCCAGTTCGCGCAAGGCCGCATTGGCTTGATCCAGCTCACTGGTCATTTGCTGCAAGGTTTCTTCGCGCTCGCGAATGCGGGCTTCGCGGATATCGACAAAGGCTTGATAGCTATTTTTATTTGAGATAAAGGTCACTTCAGCGGCGGCGGCCAACGCCAAGGCATAATTCAATTCATCATCGGCGAAACATTCGCGGGCAGCAACTTTGAGCGTGCTATAAATCGCCTCGCCAATTTGGGCCACAATGTCGCTGCTAGCGTTGGGATTATCGACGACAGGCTTGATCGATTGACGTGAAAAATCGATTAACGCTTGTAAATCGCCGCGCAAAGCCGAAATTGTCGCCACAAACGGTTTTTGCATGCGGGGAATCAACTCTGCGTCCGAGAGCTTAGGATAGGGCGAATTGGGAATTTGGCGCAGCAACTCACCAGTATGTTTGGCGAAGCGCCCAAGATTGGCTTCTAGAAAGTCGGCTAATGCATGTTCGACGCTCATTGGTATCCTCGTTATTGACTAAATTGCTGATCGTCAGCGCCCGTTTGTCTCGTACAATGGTGATTATACCCGTTTCTGCGGTTGGCTTCTATGGTTCTCTTTATAGTTCTTAATAGTACTTTTGTGGAATGAGGAACACGATGACCCATACTACTCCCGATAATTTTTTGGGCTTAGATCAGCAGTATAGCACGCTGGAGACCAGCAAAGTGGTAGTTTTGCCCATCCCCTTTGAGGCTACTGTGAGTTATGGCGGTGGCACGGTCAATGGGCCAAGCGCGATTATCGAGGCTTCGCAACAGGTCGAATTTTATGATCGTGAATTCGATACTGAGCCAGCCAAAAATTGGGGCGTGCACACCTTGCCCAGCGTCGAGGTCAACGATCAAGACCCTGATAGCGCTATGCAAAGCATCGCCCAAGCAGTTGAAGCAACCGCACGGTTGGGCAAATTGGTGTGTGTACTGGGCGGCGAGCATTCAGTTTCAGGCGCGGTCGCGCAAGGTCTCCACGCAGTACATGGCGATTTTGTGACGGTGCAAATTGATGCTCACGCCGATTTGCGCGATCAATATGAGGGCAGCAAACACTCCCACGCTTGTGCCATGCACCGAATTCTCGATGTTGGCGCTGGCGATTTGTTGCAATTGGGCATTCGATCATTGGATATCAGCGAAGCCCATATGATCAAAACTGACCCACGGATTACGACTTTTTATAGTGAACATGTGCATGATGGGCTACATTTGCCAGCCTTGCGCGATTTTGTACGGGGCAAACAAGTCTATTTTACAATCGATATTGATGGCTTAGATGTTGGTTTAGTACCTGCGACTGGCACGCCTGAACCCGATGGCCTGACATGGCGCGAAGTACTCGAAATTACCCGTATTCTAGTGCAAGAATCGGCCAAGGTCGTGGCCTTTGATATAATGGAATTAGCACCAATTGAAAATTTACATTCGCCAAATTTTGTTAGTGCCAAGCTCACCTACAAGGTTATGAGCATTATCATGGCCAAACAAGCTGATTTATGGCAATAGTTTAAGTTGATTAATCATCACAACCCTGCCTAACATAAACCCGATTGATGATTAATCGCCATTACTTGCCATAAGTTTGAGCGCAGCACCACAACGAACACCAAGCATCAGCATTTGGTGTTCGTTGTTGCATCTTTGGTAATGTTTACTCAAGGCTAATTCCAAAGGTGTGTTTTGTGTGAGGTCGTCGATGCTGATGTTTGAGGTAGGTCTATGAAGCATGCATTTTCACTGCGTTTTACTCGTTTGCTTTCATTAGGAATGGTCGGTTTGTTGATCGTGACGGGGGCGCTGCTCAATCGCCCAGTCGCTGCCCAACGGGTAGTCCCACCAACTTCCAAGCAGCTCGATCAATCGGTCATCCAACAGGCTGAGGCTTTGAATCAAGCTGCTGCTCAGCGCGAAGTGCCGCTTACCATTCAACGCTTGCAAGCCTTGAATTCACCGCCAGCCGCGCCAAAACCGGTAGCTCAGCCAAGGCCATTTGTTCCGACAGGGATTTTTGTGGTCAATACGGTTGCTGATACCGACGATGGCGCGTGCGATGCTCTTGGCACGGGCACTGGCAACCAAGATTGTAGCTTGCGCGAAGCGATTAACGCGGCGAATGCCAATGTTGATGCCGACACGATTAATTTTGCGATTCCAGGGGCTGGGGTCAAAACCATCGTTCTCACCAGCGAATTGCCAGCCTTGCAAACGCAAATTCAAATCGACGGCTGTAGCCAAGCAGGCAGCGATTGCAGCACATGGCCAATGAGCTTGGTGGTCGAGCTTGATGGTTCAGGTTTGAGCGACCCTAGCGGATTTACTGATACTGAAATTTTGCTGGCCGAAGCTGATGGCTCGGTAATTCGTGGCTTGGTTTTGAACGCTGCTCGTAGCCCAAGCTTTTATACTTGGATTGGAATTAACGTCAAAGGTGACAACGTTTGGCTAACCCAAAATATTATCGGCCTCGAACCCGACGGCCAAACCGCCAACGGCAATAATATGGGCATTTTGCTCTATCCAGACAGTAATCAAGCGATGATTGGCACCAATGGCGATGGCAGTAATGATGCGCTCGAAGGTAATATTATTGCTGGCCAAACCTTCAATGGTATTTCATTCTCAGGTGGCGCGAATAGCCGCATCGCTGGTAACTATATTGGGGTGGCCAGCGACGGCAATACTGCCCGCAGTAATCGCGCTGGCATCGAATTTTTTGGGCCGACCATTGGCAATGTCACAATTGGCACCAACAGCGATGGCATTGGCGATGCCGCCGAACGCAATATTATCAGCGGTAACATCTTAGGCATCTATATTTATGGCTCATCAAATAATCACATTCGTGGCAACTATATTGGATTAAATGCAGCTGGAACTGCCGCAGCAGCCAACGATACAGGTATTCAGATTAGTGGCAATACGATTGAGACGATCATTGGAACCAATGGTGATGGCGTGCGCGATGCAGTCGAAGGTAACGTGATCAGTGGCAATAGCGCCGAGGGCGTGCAAATTGCCGAATTTAGCGGTGGCTCCAGCGGTTTCCCAACCGATAACGTCATTGCAGGCAATATTATCGGGCTTGATCCAACTGGCTCGACCGCCATTGGCAATCAGCGTGGGGTCGTGCTGCGTTTTGGGCCAAGTGGCACGCGCATCGGCACCAATGGCGATGGCATGAGCGATGCTTTAGAACGCAACATTATTAGCGGCAACAGCGATCTTGGGATTGGCGTTGGTGGTGGCGATCAGCCAATCACCGATACGATCATCAGTGGCAACTACATTGGTACTGACAGCACTGGTTTAGTAGCTCGCCCAAACAGAGGTGGCGTGCAAATTCAAAATGAAGTTGCTGGCTTAGTGCTGGGCACTGATGGCGACGAAACTGCCGACGATGCCGAGGGCAACCTGATTAGTGGCAATAACGGCAATGGGGTAAACTTCGTTTTCGACCCTACCAATGTTACCATGCAAGGCAATCGCATCGGCGTAGCGCTCGATAACAGCCCGCTTGGCAACCAAGGCGATGGCATTGCGCTGCTCGAATTGAGCGAATTGGCTCCGAGCAACATCAAAATCGGCGGCGAAGGCTTATTTAGCGAAAATAGCATTGCGTTCAATGCTGAGCTAGGCATTGATATTAACAATGATGGCCCCACCGCCAACGATCTTGATGATCTTGATGCAGGCCCGAATAGCACCCAAAATTATCCAGTAGTCGTCAGTGTTATTGATGATGGCACAACGGTTACAATCCAAGGGACATTCAACAGCACTGCCAGCCAAGAGCTACGTTTGGCTTTTTACAGCAATACCACCTGCGATACTTCGGGCTATGGCGAGGGCCAACAATTCTTAGAAAGTGATTTTTTCACGACCGATGCCGCTGGAAATGGCGCATTTACCAAGCTGTTTCCCAGCCCAGCCCCAAATATCACGATTTTAGCAACGAACGTCAATACCAACGAAACCTCGGAGTTTTCGCAATGTTGGGTTGCGCCCCCAGCGACAGCCACCCCAACCGCAACCAACACAGCGACCAACACGGCGACGAACACGCCGACGAACACACCAACCAACACGGCGACAAATACCCCAAGCAACACGCCAACCAATACGGCGACGAACACGCCAACGTTAACCCCAAGCAACACGCCAACCAATACGGCGACGAATACGCCAAGTAACACGCCAACGCCCAGCAATACCGCTTTGCCAGTTACCCCAACAATTCCGCCAAGTGCATGTGTGCCAGGCAGCAATCTGCAAGTGTTGTTCAGCGATAGCGTGAGCAGCGAACCACTGTGGAATGTCAGTGGCACAGGCCCAACCTGGGTCTTGGATAATAGCAGTTTTAATAGCCCCAGCCTCTCGTGGCATGCCGATAATCCTGAGACGATTAGCGATCAACGGCTAACGACGATGGCCGGCATCACAATTCCAGCGGGCGCGAGTGAAGTAACGTTGTATTTCAACCATAACTATAGCTTTGAGTTTGATAACGAAGGTGGTGGCGGCGAACCAACCCCAATGCCCGAACGCTCAGCCAAACGCAACAATACACCATTTGATATTTATTTTGATGGTGGGGTGGTTGAATATAGCACTGATGGCACAACCTTTAACGATCTTGGAAGTTTCTTTACCAGCTCGGGCTACGATGGCGTACTGACACTTGAGAGCGATAATCCCTTAGCGGGACAATCGGCATTCGTTGGTTTGAGCGGCGATTATCCATTTTATATTGAAGAAACTGCTGATTTAACCGCCTTGGCAGGCCAAACAATTTGGTTGCGCTTCCGCATGGGCAGCGACAGCTTGGTTAGCGCTCTTGGCTGGAATGTTGATGATATTGTGGTGGCTGGCTGTGTGCCAAGCGCCGCCACGAACACGCCAACGGCAACCGCTACGCCAACGGCAACCGCTACGCCAACTGCCACGAACACGGCGACAGCAACACCAAGTAATACGCCAACCAATACGCCAACACCAAGTAATACGCCAACCAGTACCGCGACAGCGACGGTCACTAATACACCAACTAATACAGCAACGCCAACGGTCAGCAACACACCAACTGCTACTGGCACGCCATTTATTGGCACAAGCCAAAACTTCTTGCCGCTGGTGTTAGGCTATTGCTATGCCGATTTACAGGTGAGCAGTATCACGGTTGACCAGAAATTAGTTGTGACAGTCACCAATCAAGGTAATTGTGCGACGAGTGAAGCATTTTGGGTCGATTTGTATATCGCGCCCAATCCAGCGCCTAGCCATGTCAACCAACAATGGTGGGATGTTGCCAGTCAAGGCATTGTTTGGGGTGTGACCGAGGCACTTGCGCCAGGTCAATCGATCACGCTTCGGCCCTATGATCAATATTACTCAGCACGGCGTAGCGAGTGGGCTAACCGCATTGCCACCCAAACCAAGCTGTATGTTCAGGCTGATGCCTACAATGCTGCAACTAGCTATGGCGCAGTTTTGGAGTTGCATGAAGCCTTCAATTTTGAATACAACAACATTACGTCAATTATCACCAGCGCTCATTTCAGCCAACCAACTGGGTTACGCCAGCAATTAGCAACCGAAACAGGCTTGCCGCTACGGGTTATGCCAAGCAATCCAAGCCCAAATCAATTTCGGCCAATTCCCGTTCGCTAAAGGTTGGGCGATAAGGTTTTGTTAATGCTAAATAATCTGCCTGACCCCACCTCAACCCCTCGCCCACTGCGGTGGGCGAGGGGCGTTCCACCTTTCACCAGTTCCCTCTCGCATACGAGGATGCTCTTACAAGGGTAGGTTTTAATCGTGATCTGGCGCGAACCACAGATTCCGTGGTGTATCAGTGGATGATTGCATACCACACAATGCCCTTGAGGGATGCAAGGGGTGAACGCATCCCAACAATTATGCCGCTAACCAATAGCCCATCTTCGATCCTCAATGTTCTTTGTTCTATAATGAGCCATCAACCAATCAATTCGGAACTGGAGTAGACAACCATGACCACCTATAAGGATGCTGGCGTTGATATTGCAACCAAAATGGATGCGATCCAACAGATGGGAGCCGCAGTTAAGGCCACCCATACGCCAGCAGTGTTGGCAGGTTTAGGCGCGTTTGGCGGCTGTTTTGATTTGGCTCAGGTTAATGCAAGCCATGCGCAGCCAGTTTTGGTAGCCTCGACCGATGGGGTTGGCACCAAAACAGCGGTGGCCGCAGCCGTTGGCGATGTACGCACGATTGGCGCAGATCTCGTTAACCATTGTATTAATGATATTTTGTGCCAAGGCGCAACGCCACTCTTTTTTCTCGATTATATTGCGGCCTCAAAGCTTGAGCCAGCCATGGTTGTGGCCGCAGTTGAGGGGCTAGCAGCAGCCTGTCGTGATGCAGGAATTGCCTTGCTTGGCGGCGAAACTGCCGAAATGCCAGGCGTTTACCACGATGGAGCCTTTGATGTAGCAGGAACAATCGTCGGTGTGGTTGATCGGGCGCATATGCTTGATGGCAGCGCAATTAAGCCAGGTGATGTGGCAATTGCCTTGCCTTCGACGGGCTTGCACACCAATGGCTATTCGTTGGCGCGAAAAGTTTGCGCACCCTTAGGCTATGCCAGCCAACCAACAATTTTAGCTGGTTTGAGCATTGGCGAGGCTTTGCTGGCTCCGCATCGGGCCTATTTGCACGAAGTTCAGGCCTTGCGTCAAGCAGATGTGGCGATTCACGGTTTGGCCCATATCACTGGCGGCGGCATTTGGGATAACATTCCGCGGGTATTGCCAGCCAACGTGACAGTCGAATTAGTTCGTGGTTCATGGCAAGTTCCAGCAATTTTTAAATTAATTGTGGAACAAGCGGCGATGGATGAACACGAGGCCCATCATGTGCTCAATATGGGCTTGGGCATGATTCTATTTATTGCGGCTGAACAGGCTGAGCAAGCACTCGCAACCATCAGCGATGCCCAACTGGTCGGACGGGTGATCGAGCAAATTAATCAACCGCGAGTGGTGCTAGTAGATCACTAGCAACTGTGCTATACTGCCATCGATAGTTTGCCAACCTTGGTATTAATTAAGGTTGGCAAACGAAAGCTAGTTGTCATCTTCATCACTATCGCAACCAAAACGGAAACGTTATAATGAGTCGTGAACCTCTGACCCAAACGATTGCTCGTGAGGTTGATGTCTACATCGCGGTCAGCCATGGACGTGAAGTATCGCGTGGCCTAGGCTTTGATGATGTTGATCGTACACGGATTGAAATTGCGATTTTAGAATTGACGCGCAATATTTTGGCTCACGCCGAACGCGGTAGCATAACCGTGCGCGAAATTGAACGCAACGAGCAACGTGGTATCGAAATCGAGGCAAGCGACAATGGACCAGGCATCGCAGATACAACCCTTGCCTTACGTGATGGCTATAGCACCAAGCAGACCCTTGGCACGGGCTTGCCTGGGGTTAAACGGTTGATGGACGAATTCGAAATTGAATCCCAAGTTGGTGTTGGCACGGTCGTTCGAGCACGGCGGTGGCTCCCACGTCGGCGCGAACGCGGAGGACTATAATGAGATTAAATTGGAGCGCCCAAACGCGCAGCAAATATGGTCAATCGGTCTCTGGCGATGGCTATGCTGTGATCGAAAGTCAAAATAGTATCTTAATCGCTGTGATCGATGGCCTTGGCGGGGGCGCAGAAGCAGCCAAGCCAACCAAATTAGCCTTAGAAGAATTGCACCAACATGCGACCCGACCGCTCAAAGAATTGATCGAGCGTTGTCATAAGGCACTTCACGGCACACGCGGCGCAGTGATTGGCTTATTGCGCTTGGAGTTCGATCATCTTCGCGCAAGCTATATTGGCGTAGGTAATATAGGTATTCACGTCATCAGCGATCGGGTGATTAAGCCTATTTCCAAAAATGGCATTCTTGGGCATAATCAGTTACCAAGCCTGCTGGAAATGACCTATACCTTTAATCTCGGTGATATTTTTGTGTTGTATAGCGACGGCATTTCAACTCGCATGATTACCGATTCGGCTTTGCATCATGCGATCGAAAACCCCGAAGCCTTGGCGATCAGCTTGATGGAACGCTATGGCAAAACCACCGATGATGTCACGATTCTGATTGCTCAAACCCAGTAGGTCAGCCTTGCGTTTTGTCCAGAAGGTGCGCTATGCAGAAAACGTCTACGCCTCAATTGCGTCAATTTCTGATTGATAATGCTGAGCAGGTGATCGCCCGCTGGGTGCATCGCCTCGGCACTGCCGTGCCCAAAAATGGGGTGCATTTTCCCTCGGTGCATGTGCGGCGTTTATATGAGTTGCTGCTAACGTTACCTGACGAGCAAACCGATCTTGAGCTAGCTTTGGTTGAGTTGGGCATCGATTGGCATGCCTTTGAATTAACCACCCTAATTCAGCTGAGTTTTCAGTTACGCCCAGCAATCGTTGATGTATTGCAAACACACAAGCTGACGCGCTGGCAATCGTCGAACGAGCTTGATCAATTGGTCGAGCGCTGTACGATTTTGCTCACCAATCATCACAACACCACAGTCCAAGCCGAATTGCGCGAACAGGTGGCCCAAGCCGAATATCTGCTTGATCATCAGGCTCAAATGGCTTCCGAATCCGATTATTTTGCTTTACAGATGTCTACGCTCTATGAGCTTTCGCAAGCCATGAGCGCCTCGCTGGATCGCGAAATTCTTGAAGATATTGGCCCACGAATTCTCTCAGCCTTTACGGTCGAGCGCTGTGCAATTGTGTTGCGCATCGACGACGACACATGGATGATCGAACATGCCTGGGGCGATGATTGGGCCAAGTTAACTGGCCAGCCGCTTGATCCTGAAAATTTGCCCGCAGCCCTCAAAGTTGCTACCGCTCAAGGCATGGTCCAACTCCAACCAATGGTCGAGCCAAATAGCACCTCGTGGATGGTCGATAACCAAGGGGCGTTGTTTGTGCCGCTGCGCCAAGAAAATAATATGCTTGGCTGTTTAGTGGCCCAAGGCTCAACTTTGATCGAGCGCATCGACGATGTGATGATGAACCTCTGGCGCACGGTTGCCAACCAAATTGTGGTCACGCTGCAAAATATTCGTTTGTATAGTACGGTGCAGCAATTAAACGCCGACCTCGAACGCAAAGTTGCCGAGCGTACCGCCGAACTGAGCGAAGAACGTGATCGGCTCGAAGCAATTGCTGATATTGCTCGCGATATTTCGACCCTCGAAATTGATGTGCTGCTCAACCGGATTTTGCAAGCACTAGCCAACCTGACTGGCGTGCAACATGGCTCGGTGATGCTGATCGACGCTGCTACAGGCTTGCTGGTTGATCGGGCAACCTTGGCCGGAATTTCGCATACGCTTGGTTCGCGGCGCTTCCAAATTGGTGAAGGCTTGGTCGGCTGGATCGCCCAACATCGCCAGCCAGCCTTGGTTAACGATGTGACCAACGATGATCGTTGGGTGCAAGTTGATGCCTTTGGCCAGGAGGTTGGCAAAAATACTGGCTCGTTGGTCGGCATGCCGCTGATCGCAGGCGATGATATTGTGGGCGTGTTGATGCTCTCACATCCTAAATCGCACTTTTTCAATCAAAGCCATATGCGTTTGCTCAAAGCAATCGCTGGCGAAATCGCAATTGCCATTTATAACGCCCAGCTTTACGAATATTTGGCCGAACGCACCATCAAGCTTTCAACCATGCTGCGCCATCAAGAAGAAGTTTCGAGCCAAAACAACGCTATTTTGCAATCGCTGAACGATGCAGTGATTGTGTTCAATCTTGATCGCAATATTATTTTGGCCAACGCTGCCGCCGAATCAATTCTGGATCGGCCACTTGATGAGTTGGTAACTCAAAGCTTCGATGAATTGCTTGAATCATTGAATATCAAATTACCAGGCGATCCGCTGGGAGCAGTGTTGAACAACCCCGATGCCACCCAAACCCAAGGCATTATCATCAAACGCGCCACCCAATCGATCAGTGTGACTTTGGTTCCGGTGATGACTGAGCGTGGCGAATTGCTGGGCGCGTGTTTGATTGGCCGCGATATTACCCGCGAAGTCGAATCGGATCGGTTGAAAACTGAGTTTATTGGTACGGTTTCGCACGAGTTGCGCACGCCGATGACCTCGATCAAAGGCTATACTCAATTGCTGGCGATGGGTTCGTTGGGCGAAGTAAATTCCACTCAGAAGGAATTCCTTAACACGATTGCCCATAACTCCGAGCGGATGATCGCGATTATCAACGATTTGCTGGATATCACCAAGATTGAAACTGGCAGCGTTGAATTACAAATGGCCCGGCTGATGGTCGCTGATGTAATGAGTAGCGTGGTTGGTAATGCACGGGCTGAAATTACCCAGCGCCAACAGGAGTTCTCGCTAAGCCTCGCGCCCAATTTGCCAACCATTTGGAGCGATATGGAGCGTATTCGCCAAGTGGCCTCGAACGTGCTATCCAACGCGATCAAATACACGCCCAATGGCGGCAAAATCAGCGTGAAAGCCTTCGAAATCAATTTCAACGATATTCCAAACAAGCAACGCGAAGGGCTGCAAGTCGGGCGGCGCTATATCGCCTTAGCGGTGCAAGATAGCGGCGTGGGCATCGACCCCAGCGAACATGAAAAAGTCTTTGATCGTTTTTATCGTACCGAAAACCCGCTAAAAATTGAAGCTGGCGGTACGGGCTTGGGGCTTTCGCTAGTTCGCCCGCTAATTCAACTGATGGGTGGCCGGATTTGGCTTGAAAGTGCGGTCAACCAAGGCACGACCTTCACGTTTATTATGCCAGTCGCTGCTGATTAACACGTTTTGCAAGCATTCACGATAAAAACGTAGCTGATACGTAGGCTACGTTTTTTGCATCTTCGCGACGAGCCGCCTATAATCAAGCGACAAACTACCATCCTCAAGGACGTTGCATGGAATGTCAAGACGTGCGCCGCCAACTTGCGGCAGGAATTCGTCCGGCGGTGCGTCCGCCCGAACGTGCTCAAATGGGTTTCCACATTGCTAATTGTGCCGATTGCTATGCCTTATTAGAAGTATTGCAGGTTGAAGAACAGCGCCAATTATTAACGACCCTGCTTGAAGAGCCAGTGCTTGCCGCGCCTACGCCTACGCCAGCACTCACCAAACCAACTCGCCGCCGCTGGCCGCTGGCCGTTTTTGCTATGCTGGCTGTGCTGGTGCTTGGCGGTAGTTGGTGGTGGTGGAGCACGCCTGAGCAAGTGGTTGGGGTGCAAATTGAGCCAAGTAACACGCCAGCGCCAGTTATTGCAGGCGGCATAGCTGAACCAAGCGTGATTCCAGTGATTCAGCCAACGGCTACCGCCCAAGCTATTGCCACAACTGAGCCAAGCGTAACCCCGCGCCCAACCAGCACCCCGCGACCGAGCGCAACCCCGCGCCCATTAGCCGCCATGACAGTGGCAATTTTGGGCTTGGATCGACGACCTGGCGAGACTGAGCCAGCGCGGGCTGATGCATTGTTGGTTTTGCATCTCAATCCACGCAATCAAAGCGCGGCCTTGGTTTCCTTGCCCCGCGATTTATGGGTCGCTTTGCCGCCGGAATATGGCTTCTCGGTCAAATTAAATGCTGCTTATATGTATGGCGAGGGCGATAATGGCGATGCTGAAGCTGGAGCCGAATTGGCACGCCAAACCCTGAGCACCACCATCGGCCAGCCAATTGATGCGGTGGTGGTTACAACCTTTGAAGAAATGATCACCATGGTCGATTTAATTGGGGGCATTGATGTTGATGTGCCCAAGGAAATTTACGATTCGCGCTACCCAACCTTTGATTATGGCTATATGGAAGCGCATTTTTTGCCAGGCATGCAACATATGGATGGAGCAACGGCGCTGATTTATAGCCGCACCCGCCATGCCGACAACGATTTTGAGCGTGGTAAGCGTCAACAGCAGGTGCTTTTGGCAATTTTTGCCCGTTTGCAAAATCTCATGCAAGCCAATAATAGCGTTGACAACATCGAATTGGTTAGCTCGTTGTACAATACCCTCGAATATACCAGCATCGATTTGCCGACGACCTTGCGTTTGGTGCTGGCAATTCAGAATTTCGAGCCGGCTGGGATTCAGCGCGAATCGATTGATTTAAACTATGGTTATGAAACCAGCACCAGTGATGGTGCTTACATCATTCAACCAGATTTACCAGCAATTCAATCGCGAATTGCCGAATTATTCAAGTAGATTATGCCAAGCATAATCCTAGCGATAGGCTAGCCCAGCTAGGCTATCTTGATAGCATATGAAACTAACACCGCGTTTCGACCGCATTTTGCCACTCATCAGTTTGGTGGTTTTAGGCTTGATGGTGGTCTTTCTGCTCGAATCCAACCCCGATTATCCCTTAGTGGCCCGTATTAGCAACGATCTGCCAGTGATTTCGGTGGCGTGGTTTATTATCGCCCTATTGGTCATTATCATCAGCACCGGGGCCGATTTATTGGCCAAAGCGCACCCGGCTTTGGAGCATCGTGAACTGTTGCGTTTGCCTGGCCCACTCAGCAAAATCGAAATTGTGCCCTTGTTTTGGGTTTTGCCCTCAGCGGTGGTGGTTGGCTCGTTTGCCTTCTTTCGGTTGTTTCAAGAAACCTTGCAAGGCACGGCCTTTATTTTGGTGTTGGTGGTTTGCGGCAGCTTACTAACCGCAACCTTGGTTGCCCAGCATTATGTGCTCGATCGCGATACTGAAGTACGCGATAAGGCGCGGGTTGGACTACAAGCAGTAGCCTATTTGGTGGCTTTTGGCATGTTCAGTGCAATTGCCAACGCCCACTATCGCATGATTTTCACTGGCATTTTGGCGTTTAGTGCCAGCGTACCCTTGGCTTATCGCCTTTTAGCCCGCAATGTCAACGATCACCAACGTCCATTATCGTTGGCATTAACCGTGGTTGGCGTGGTGATCGCTGAGGCTGCGGCAATGCTTAGCTTCTGGCCCGCGCCATTTTTGATTGTTGGCACACTGCTGACGGCGCTGTTTTATGTGATGATGAACTTGTTGCATCATGCCCAAGCTGGCACACTTGATCGGCGCATCGGCTGGGAATTGGGAATTGTCGGCGCAGCCGTCTTTGTGATTTTGACCGCAACAACCTTATGAACACCAATGTTATCGATTTTGATGATGCCGGTTTGGCCTTAGCCTTGGCGCAATTACAGCAAGGCCAAATTCTCTGTTTTCCCACCGATACCGTCTATGGTATTGGTGGCTCAGCCTTGGATGAAGCAGCGATTGCCCAAGTTTTTCAGGCCAAAGCACGGCCAGCCACGGTTGCGCTACCGATGTTGCTGGCTGATTTGGATGATCTATCCAAGGTTGCCCGTGATATTCCCGATTTGGCGTGGCGTTTGGCTGAGGCTTGGTGGCCAGGTGGCTTGACCTTAGTCTTGCCAGCGGTCGCGCAGCTACCGCAATTATTAACTGCTGGCAAAGCGACGATTGCCGTGCGAGTGCCAAACCATGGGCAATTGCGCAACTTGATTCGCCAATTTGGCACGCCAATCGCTGGAACCAGTGCTAATTTGCATGGTAAAGCAACGCCGAATACCGCGCAGGCTGTGGCTGAACAATTGGCTGGGCGTGTGCCATTGGTGCTTGATGGTGGGTTTGCAATGGGCGAACAACCCTCAACGATTGTCGATCTCAGTGGTGAGCAACCGACAATTTTGCGTCAAGGGGTTATTTCAGCGGCCCAACTCAGCCCTTGGTTGGAAGCCTAAACCGCTTGAGGGCTGAGCCATAATCGCGGCACATTTGCTAGAATGCTTGGGCAATGGGGGCGGCATAGGCAGTCCATCAGTTAAAGCCAACGTGCCATGATGTCCTTTGGGTGCAAGTCCCAACGTCTCCACCAAACCTCATTGGTGTATCCTCAAAAATCGCTAAAAAGCCAAAGTACTAGCGATAGTTAACCTAAAAGTGCTAGCCAAATACCTGATTTTTGCAGCTCTAACTTAACTCTTTGATGCGTATTGGGGTGTGGAGTTATAGCCGAAGGATAAGGTATATGCTGAGCCAAATCAAACAAATCAAACGATCATCGTGGCTAATTATGGCCTTAATTGCGGCCTTGCTGGTTAGTTTTACCCAGATTAACCGTCATCAAGAGGCGATTTTGCGCCTCGAAGCCAAGCGTGATGCCAATATTGCCTTGAGTGGGCATCATCTATGGCGTGAGTTTGATACTCTCAATCTCTATGCTCGTGATGCTTGGCAAGATTTTGAAGCAGGCGATCTTGAACAAACAATCACCAATTTAAACCAAACTATTCCAAGGCTGCATATGATCGATAGCCTAGTTGACATCTACAACCAAGCAATTAGTCATCGTCACCTTCAAAGTCAACGTGGGCTTTACGCGCCACGCCTGCTTTCCCCGCATATCACCGTAGGTTGGTCGAATGATCTTGCGTTGATTCGCACTGCATTACTTGAGCAAGGCAAACTGAATGCTGCTCAAATTAAACAGTTTAAGGCAATTCAATTTGACATTGATCGCTTTGCGTATCACTTTTCACGTGATGTACTGGTAACGGGCGATCCACAGCAACTCGATTATGCCCTAACCAATTGGTGTGGCACACTGCAAACCGAAGACGCAAAATTTGCGGTTGATGTGTTTGGTGATTCATCGTTGGCGGCCTTCAATTATGTTGATGAGTTGTTGAAACAAACCCAACGCTAAACCCAAATATTCTTTGTGCAAGAAGATTAACTAGGAATTCCAGCTCCAGCCGAAACTTGATACTTCGGCTGGAGCCTTCACGCTATCATACAATTCATCCTACACCTTAAATTGTTGTCGAATGTGAGTTTGCGCGAGATAGCTCATAATGCCAACCCCAACGACTCCGCTGAAAAAAGTAAATAGCGGCCAAATGGTCATTGGTGATTGGCCCAAACATACTTCATATAATAAATTGATGCCCATACTGATTTCTAGTGCAATGATCCCGCAATAAGCCCAACGTCGGGTTTTTAATAAACCAATCAATAAGGCCAAACGACTGGTATTCAGCAATAACAATAGGGTTGTCCAAAAAATCTCAGCGTTCATGCCACTGATCAGCGTTTCTGGCGGAGAAACAGCAATACCAATGATTAAGGTTCCAATATAGGAACAACTGCCGAGCGTAAAAAAGCAGCCAATAATCGCATAATAGCCACAAATCAGCAAGATTGGGGTTTGTTGAATCAATTGAGGGGTTTTAGGAATTTGATACATAATTACTCCTTTTGCAAGGAGACGTATTTGATTACCGCGGTATTACCATAAAAAACACCCATAGCATAGCAGTGCTGCGAATGTTTGTTGATTAATTGCTTGTAACGTTTATGTGTAATAATGCATTGGATTGAGAACCAGTGCTCGTTCCCTCACCCCAGCCCCTCGCCCACTGCGGCGGGCGAGGGGAGCACGCCTGGATCGGTTCCCCCTCGCCTCGCGGGCGGAAGAGGGGGTTAGGGGGTGAGGGCATGCTGGTCGTTGTTAACGTGATAAACCATTACACGTATGCGTTATGTTGACTTAAGGAATTGTTGTTTAATTTTGGGCTGAAGTAGATAACCAAGAATCAGCATTCCAATCAAGCCCGATGCGAGTTCAGGCCACGTAATCAGGCCACTATGTAATACAAATTGTGATATCAGATTAATAATTGTAAGTAACTCAATGATCAACGCTCCATAATATGCCCACCGATAGAATTTCAATAGACCAACCAAGAGGCCCAAACGGCTGACATTGGCCAGTAATAGTACGCTGCTCCACAATAAACTTAGGATGTAGTTGCCGCCAAGCATCTTAGAGTCGATCATAATGCTAAAAAATGTACAGCTGCCAAGAATTGCCAGAAACCCCACAAACCCATAGTAACAACACATCAGAATCATTGGCCAGCGATATTTTGGCTGTGGATTATGCGGAACGCGATACATGGAGATTTCCTCTCAACTCACAGAATGCTTGCTCTTCAAAGGTTGCTAATAAAAAGCCCCACAGAATCAAGCGTTCTGTAGGGCTGCGTACTTGAGTAAGCGAGCGAGTTATTTATCGTTGAGCGCGGCGATGCCTGGCAGCACTTTGCCTTCGAGCAATTCGAGGCTCGCGCCACCGCCAGTTGAGATGTGGCTCATCTTTTCAGCTAAGCCCATTTGCTCAATCGCTGCAACCGAATCGCCACCACCGATAATCGTGATTGCGCTGCTATCAGCCAAGGCTTGAGCAACGGCGCGAGTGCCAGCAGCAAATGGCTCTAGCTCAAACACACCCATTGGGCCGTTCCAAATCACGGTTTTGGCTTCGCTAACCACTTGCGAGTAGGTTTGGCGGGTTTCTGGCCCAATATCGAGAATTCGCCAGCCATCGGGCACATCGTCGATGCTCAGCACTTGGGTATTGGCTTCGGCACTGAAGGCATCGGCCACCACTACATCGCTGGGCAACAACAATTTCACGCCACGACCTTGGGCTTCGTCGATCAAACGGCCTGCTTCGGCCACGCTATCGGCTTCGACCAATGAAGCGCCAACCGCCTTGTTTTGCGCCAACAAGAAGGTATTGGCCATACCGCCGCCAATCAGCAATGAATCGACTTTGCCCAGCAAGTTTTCGATCACGCCGATTTTGTCGCTAATTTTTGCGCCACCAATGATCGTAACGAAAGGTCGTTGAGGATCATCCAAGGCTTTGCCAAGCGCCGCCAATTCGGCTTCCATCAAGAAACCAGCCACGGCTGGCAGGAATTTGGCGAGGCCTTCGGTTGAGGCATGAGCACGGTGGGCCGCCCCAAAAGCATCATTCACATAAATATCGCCAAGTTTGGCCAATTCTTCGGCCATGGCGGGGTCGTTGGATTCTTCGCGGGGGTCGAAGCGGGTATTTTCCAGCAACAGCACTTGGCCTGCTTGTAAGGCTTGGGCAGCAGCTTCGGCCTCAGCGCCAGTCGTTGTCTGAATATAGTTCACTGGGGCATCCAGCAGCGATTGGAGATGATCGGCAACTGGCTTGAGCCGGAATTCTTCGGCCACTTTTTTCTTCGGGCGGCCCAAGTGCGACATCAAAATCACACTTGCACCTTGTTCGAGCAAATAGTTGATCGTAGGCAACGCTGCCCGAATCCGAGTGTCATCAGTGACTTTACGGGCTTGATCAAGCGGCACATTGAAATCCACCCGAACCAAAGCTCGTTTTCCGCTCCACGCTACATCACGAATGGTCTGCTTGTTCACAAGCGATCTCCTTGTACAAGGCTATAGGCGATAGGCTATCTGGGCGCTATCAGTGCTACGAACCAAGAACCGCATAGCCTATGCTCCCCATAATAAACGATTTCGTCGATCTGTTGGGTAGCAGGCTCTACGCCACAGGTGCAGAAATATCACCGCTATTCGTCGCCACCAGCCTTCGCTCCCTGTTCTGGATTGAGCACCTCGCGCGAACGACTGCCCTCGGCTGGCCCAACAATTCCGCGCTGTTCCAGCAGTTCGATCAATTGGGCGGCCTTGCTATAGCCAATCCGCAAGCGTCGTTGGAGCATTGAGGCCGAAGCGCGTTGATGTTGGCGCACCAATTCAATCGCCTTGGGCAGCAGTTCATCTTGCTCGTCGGCTTGCAAAAAGACATCGCCCATGCTGGTTTGGCTGCTTGGCGCAGGCTTGGCTTGGGGGTTGGCAGCATCGGGCTTGGTCAATTCAGGTGGAATTTGCATGCGCCAGAATTGCACAACTTTTTCAACTTCGCCATCGGAAACAAAGGTGCCTTGCACCCGAATCGATTTGGCAGCATCGACCGCCAGATAGAGCATATCGCCACGGCCAAGCAATTGCTCGGCTCCAGGCGTATCCAAAATAACCCGTGAGTCGATTTGCGAAGTCACGGCGAAGGCGATCCGCGTAGGGAAGTTGGCCTTGATCAAGCCTGTTACGACATCGACCGAGGGCCGTTGGGTTGCCAAAATCAGGTGAATTCCGGTGGCACGAGCCATTTGAGCCAAACGACAAATCAAGGTTTCAACTTCATCGGGAGCCAGCATCATCAAATCGGCCAGCTCGTCGATAATCACCACGATATAGGGCATTGGCTCAAGGTCGGGGCGCTTGCGGGCAGCTTGCATATAGCTTTCGAGATTACGAAAACCACCCTTGGCAAAAACCTTGTAGCGCCGTTCCATCTCGCGCACGGCCCACTTGAGCGAGCTAACCACCCGTTCAAGCTCGGTTACCACCGGCGTGAGCAAATGCGGAATATTGTTGTAAACGATCAATTCGACCATTTTGGGGTCAACCATGATGAATTTTAGCTCGTTGGGCGTGTGCTTCATCAACAACGAAATAATAATCGAATTGATACAAATACTTTTACCTGAGCCAGTGCTGCCAGCTACCAGCAAGTGCGGCATTTTGGCCAGGTCGGCAATCACCACATTGCCTGAAACATCTTTGCCTAGCGGAATTTTGAGCTTGCCGCGTTTGGTATCAAACTCTTCGCTGCCAATCACATCGCGCATGGCCACCGTGGCAATCGCCGAATTGGGAATTTCGATGCCAACCACCGAGCGGCCTGGCACAGGGGCTTCGATCCGTAACGATGGCGCTGCTAACGCCAAAGCCAAATCGTTTTGCAGGCTGGTGATTTTGTTAATTTTGACCCCGATTGCTGGTTGGAGCGCAAATTGAGTGACTGCGGGGCCAGTGTTGGCCTCGACCACCCGCGCCTCAACCCGAAACGAGGCCAAGGTTTCCTCGATAATCCGCGCTTTTTCGCGCTTTTCTTCATCGCCAATTTGGCCTTCAACAAACTCATCGAGTGCGTTAAGGGTTGGCAACGGCCAAGCACGATGGGTCAGCGCTTCGTCTGGCTCGATAAAGTTGGGGTCTTCAGCATTAGCGTTTGGCTGATTAGACTTGGTTTGATCATCGGCAGGCTTGAGCCGTTTGGTTGGGGCCATACTGCCAGCTGCATTTGGCGCAACTGGTGGCGGGGCAACTTCCTTGCGGCGGGCTGGCCGATTTGGCTCAGGAAGGTCGCGATTAAACAAACTGGCTTGGGCGGGGCGCTCAGCAATCGGCGTAAGCACCACCTCTTGGTTGGTTGTATCTTCAAGAATCGCTTGACGACGTTTGTTGCTGACCTTGGGCATGGCTTGCGGCGCGGGCAATTCCAGCGGTCTGAAATGCTCCTCAGGATAATCATCAAACATTGGCTCACGCCGAACGGGCGAACCCAACAAGCGGCGACCTAAAATACGCAAACCGCCCGTGTAGTAGAACAATGCTGCCATAATTTGGCGTAAGGTCAGATTAAAGGTCAGCATAATCCCGATCAGTCCAATCGTGACCGAAAAGAGCAATGCCCCACCCTTGCCAATCCCGCTGATTAAAATGGTCAGCAAGGTTTGACCAACGACCCCACCGCCAGCGCCAACGTGAAACTCAGGGTGTTCGCGATGAATTTCATAGCCTGGATATTCCAGTAGCATCAACAGCGAAAGCAGCACCATCAGCGTGCCAAGAATATTCGCGCCGCTCAAACGGCTATCACTAAATCGCTCCTGAAAGATCATCAGGCCGCCCAGAATGCCCAGCGCCACCGGAACTAGCACCTTGCCAGTGCCAAAAGCCCGCGCCACAGCGGTATTCCATTGCGTGCCAATCACCCCTTGATCGCCGCTAAATGTACTGAATAGCAAGGTCAATAAGCCCAAAAATACCAAAATAACCGCAAAAATCTCACGCTGAAGATTTTGAGGAATTTGGATTTGCGGGGTGATTGTTTGTTTAGCTGCGCCCCGTTTGCGGGCGGTCGCAGCGGTTGGCTTTTTGCCACTTTGGCGCTTTGGCGCAGATTTTCGCGTTGACATTGCTACTCTATCCCCAAGTGATGTACTCAATTCGTTGGTGTTTGATTGCTTCGATTATAGCACACACGGTCGAATTGGGCAGACTGTAACTACGGGCCTGCAAATGCTTTTTAGGCCGTCAGAATCAGCTAATTAATGTTATTTAGCACCTGTGGAATCCAAACCCGCTGGCGAAAATGATCAACTAAATCGCGATAGGCATAAAAACTCGGTTTATACAAACTGACTGTGCCGTTGAGATCATAGGCTCCGTTGCCATCGTAATTGATATGCACAACGCCCCAAGCCTCACTGGCAGGCGGAAAATCCTCGTACTTGAACCAAAACCAGTTGGCAATTTCAGGTCGGCCATAGATCGTTGCCACAAATTGACGCATAAAATCGGCTTGGCGTTGCAACTCACTAGGATTATTCGGGTCGCCACGCGTGCCAATTTCGGTCAGCCAAAGCTGGCTGGTTTGGTCGAAACTACGCATCGTGGCAATTAGGCTATCCAAGCGCGGCGCGACTAATGGCAAAAAGTCGTTATCGCTGATCAAGCGGCGCATCTCGGCGGGATACGGATGGTAAGCCACGCCATCGATCGGATATTGGCCGTTGTGGCTATTGGCCCAATTACTGAATGGCGCTGCTTGGTAGAGCGCTTGCAAGTAACCGCGATCAGTGCGGCCTGATTCGTTGGAAGTTAATGGGTGCAAACCGCCAACGATCAACGGCGTTTGATCGTTGCGGCTGGGATCGCGCAAAATTCGATACAGTTTGGTGATTGTTTGGGCCAGATAATAGGGATTCATCTCATCTTGCTGGCCATTAGTATCGCCAATCAATGCAAAATAAAAATTTGGCTCGTTGAAAATCTCATAGGCATCAATCCGACCACGATAATAATCGGCGATGCTGATCGCACGTTCGAGCCAAGCTTTTTGATAGGCATTCACACCGCAGCCAATCGGGGCTGGTGGGCAGGGTGATAACTCACGGTCGGGATTGCTGGTGGGAATACTGCCTGAAACCGTGCCACCATCAAAATGTTGCACTCCCGCTTGAGGGCCGCGCAAAATATCAGTGCCCAGCAAGGCCAGCACCTTCAAGCCACGGCTATGCGCGGCACTGATAAAATAATCAGCCTGAGCCAAATTAAAACTGCCATAATTTGAGCCATCCCATGCGCCGTGAAACTCGAAGCGCACCCAATGCCCGCCCATCGCCACAATTTCATCGAACATGCGATCGATAAAGGCTTGGTTGGCAGCATTCGGATAAGCTGGATTGGTATTCCACTCGTAGGCTGGGTCGCGCACGACGATGCCCCACCAATCGCTTGGTTGGTCAGTGGGTGGCTCGGCATAGCTCATTGCAGGAAGCTGAGTGATCAAAAAAATTATGAGCATAAAGCCCAATAAGCGTTGGCATATACGCAGCACAAGGACCCTCCTAAATCATTACAAAACGTACTACAGGGTTAAGTATTGGTGAATCAGAGCGCTTTGGCTAGCATATTCATTACATATTTGTTACAGCAGATCTAACCAAATTCTGCCCAACATCTAGGTTAATATTCGATCCGCGAAGGACATAAAGGATTGGCAACCGCGAAGATCAAGAAGGACGCGCAGGCTTTTTTAGCCACAGATTGCACAGATTTGTTTGATTATCATCCTATGTTTATTACCTGATCCCTCTTCGCTTCGCGTTCTTCGTGGTTCAATGTCATACTTTTGATTTTTGCCCTTTGACTTCTGACTTTACTTCATATGTTCTTCACAGCAGTGGTTTATGCTAGAGCCATATCGAACAAGCGACGAATGCAATGGTACAAAACGGAGGCGTTATGAAAACGATTGGAAAATGGCTGGCAATTGTGGCAATCGCTTTTGCCTTGGTGTTTGTGGGTGGACGCTTAACCAGCACTCAAGCCCAAACACCAACTACACCCGATACTACCGAAACGCAACCAACCACGCCCGACAGCACCACGGCCAATCCAGGCCAAGGCTTTGGGTTTGGCAAGCGTGGCGGGCGTGGCGGTGGTATGGGTCAACGCGGCGGCATGGGCATTCATCATCAATTGGTTGAGCAAACCGCAGCCTTGACCAAACTGACCACGGCTGATGTGCGCAGCAAATTGGTTGAAGGCGCTTCATTGACCGAAATTGCCACTGCCAATGGCAGCAGCGAACAAGCAGTAATTGATGCAGCCGTAGCTCAAATGGAAACCAACTTGAGCGAAGCCGTCACTAATGGCAAAATTACCGAAGACCAAAAGGCTGAACGTTTAGCAACCGCCAAAACTGAAGCCCCAACCCTGATGAACCAAAAAGGTGTTGTTAGTGAAAAAGGCCCAGGTCGCGGTGGTCGTGGCCAACACCTGTTGGTGCAAGCAACCGCCGATGTAACCGGACTAACCGTTGAGCAAGTTCAAGCCGAAGTGCAAGCAGGCAAAACCTTAGAGCAAGTTGCGCAAGCCAATGGCAAAACCGTTGATGATATTATCGCCAACTTGCGCACCAAGGGCGAAGAACGCTTGAATACCGAACTCGAACGCGCTCGCGAAGCCTTGACCAAATAAGCCAGTTCGCCAGCGGTTTCCTCCACACAGCACTGAGAACAGCCAACAGCGGATGGAATTCCCATCCGCTGTTGGTTTTAAGATTTGCAACAAAGCCCAATTTCGAGTATTCTATAGACGTTGCGACCGTAGCTCAGTGGATAGAGCATTGGTCTTCGGAACCAAGTGTCGGGGGTTCGAGTCCCTCCGGTCGCGCCAATCACACCTACTTACTAGCCCAGTAAGTAGGTGTTTTTTATGGCTTTGCAAAGGCCTAAAACGATGTGACGCTGTTTGTCACAAGTGGATGCGATACTAGCCTCAGTTCTAACGCAATGTTAATTCGGAGGCAGCTATGTTGAACATCCAAACCCAACCATTCAATCGCTCATTGGCTTTGGCAATTATCGCCGCCTTGGCCTTGTTGATTTTGGCCACCAGCGTGATCAACCCAGCTCCATTATCGGCAGCCTTCGAGCCACAAACCCAAGTTGTTTGCAGCTTTTGTGGTCAATAAGGCCATAATCTACGCGTTCGGCACAATGGTGTGATTATTTTCCCGCTTAAATTCCTCATGCTATACTTCCCCTCAAATTAGGTTGTTCATTTAAGGTAGCGTTATGACAATTGAATTTTGGAGCTGGCTGGTTAGTGGCTTGGTGCTGCTTGGTTGTGGCATTTTAGCGTGGCAGATCAGCAATGGTCGGCGGCGGCGCATGATTACGTTTGTGCTCTATGCCGGGTTATTTGGGCTTAATTTGGCTGGGGTTGAATTTATTGCGCGGGGGCTTGATCAACTGCTTGGCTCGTGGTTGACGGTCAGCCCAAACAACCTAGCCCGTTTGCGGCTTGGTTTTGCAGGCATTTGGCTCGTTGCAATCGTTTTTGGGTTGCAGCGTGTGCGCAAATATTCCTAGCGCCGAACTCCCGAAGCTAATTCTTGGCGTTTATATTTGCAATGATCGCAAAAATAAACCCGATAGCCTGCCAACATCACTTGCTCTAATAACCGCCCACAATGCGGACATTCCTCACGCACAGGGCCACGAAACATGGGCTTTTCTTCGGCTTGTAAATTGCCAACCAACGATGGTTCGGGTGGTGGTGGTGGGTTTTCAAAGACGGTAAATGGACGTGCTGCTGGAACTGGGTTGGCCACAGGCTCAGCCATAGGTTTGGCTTGAAAATTAAACACATCGCCCAATTTTTCGACCAACGCTGCATAATCAATCGCCCCATTTGAGCGTGGATCATACTCGTAGATCGTTTTACCCTCAACCGTCGCCTCGGAAAGCCGCACATTGACCCGAACAGGGTCGGTTACAAGTGTGCCATACTCCTCGCGCAACGAGGCCAGCAAACGGTGCGATTGGCGATTACGTGCATCGAACATGGTAGGAATAATCATGCGTAATGCACCCATGGTGCCTTTGATGCGGGTGATATTTCGGCCAAGCTGGCGCAACCCTTGCAAAGCCAGGTGCTCCAAGGCGGTTGGCACAATAATGTCGGATGCTGCCATCAAGGCATTCAGGTTAAGCACAGTCAACGAAGCGCTACAATCAATAAAGACAAAATCATAGTTGCGCACGACCGGACGCAGGGCAATTTCGAGCACGCGCCCCCAATCTGGGCGTTTACCAATATCCGATTGTGCCTGCAATAATGCATCGCTTGAGGCAAGTAGGTCGATATTAGGGCGTACTTGCACGACACAATCAGGAATTTTCTTGTTATCGATCAAAACATCGTACAGGGAGCGGCGGGGTTCGGCATGCCCAAAACACATACGCACATTGCTCTGTGGATCGACATCGATCACAAGCACTGAAGCACCTTTGAGGGCAAAGCCGGCGGCTACATTCACGGTGGTAGTCGTCTTGCCAATACCGCCCTTGAAGTTGGTGACGGCAATTACGCGAGGCATAGGATAAAACTCCTGAGTATACTGCGAGCAGTGTACGGTAGAGTCTAGGCAACGTCAAGCAGGCCAGGCGATTTCATCACATGGCTCTTGGCTTTGGGCTTTCGTAAGAGGCAAGCATGAAAATCTTTTGTACCAATAGCGTTAATGATTGAGATCCCTCACCACCTCGCCCGCCACTGTGGAAGCGAGGTTGGGGTGAGGGATCGTAAACCTACCCTTAGCTAGTATCCGTCGTGGTTAAAAAACTAAATCTGTAGGCCAATCTCGAAGGTAGCGCTATAGCCTTGAGCACTTGGGGTAACTGTCAAGATCGTTTGGCCACCGCTTTGTTGATAGATGCCATCGCCATCGTTGAGCAAGGTACGCACGCCTTTGGCCACATACGGTGCTTGGGCGTGTACCACGTCGGTCAAGCTTTCGTCGAAGAAAAATTGAGATGTAAACTCATAGCCTTCGTCGGTACGAATTTTAAAGTGAATATGCACCGCTCGCCCTTGATACCAGCCTGGATAAATCGTGGTAAATTTGGCGAGGCCACTAGCATCGGTGCGCTGAAAACCACGCAAGAATTTCTGACCAACAGTGTTAAAACTGCGGTCAGTTGCATCGGAATAGACTCCATCAGCATCACAATGCCACAAATCGACAATTACCCCAGCTAATGCCGTACATGTGCCTGCCCCAATTTGGCTCACCACAACATTGATATCCAATTGGGTGCCTGCACTAACCGCATTGTTGCTTGGATCAGAACGAATATCCGAGCGTTCGAGTTTTTCATCGACAAAATACGGGCCTTCGGTTAACTCAGGGCGCACAATACAACTTGGCAAAGCCGCCACCGCCTCGCTCGTTGCCGTTGCTTCGGCAGTGCTAGTGGCGGCAGCGGTTGCCGTTGCCGCCTCAGCAATGGTATTGGTTGCGGCGCTGGTAGCTGTGGCGGTTGGGGCACTTGCTTGAGCTACAGTCGTCGCAGTTGGCGCAACCTCACTACTGCAACCAGCGATTACCGCCGCCGAACCAGCCAACCCAAACAGCCTAAGCACTTCGCGCCGACTCAAAATCCGGCCAACTGGTTGATCGTCATTATCCATAGATGCCTCCTTGTGCATAAAACCGCCCAAGCAGCATACCAAACAATAATGAAGAAAACTTAAAGATTTTCTAAGCAATTAAACAAACATGTGGATTAGCAAAGCCACCAAAGCCACAATTGCCGGACCACCTTGAATGAATAAAATTGAGCGTTTGGCGGTTAATCCACCATAAATTGCCGCCACAACCACACAAAGCACAAAAAAGAGTTGAATCTGCAAGCCAAACTCGGCATCGGGATGCACCAAGCCCCAAATTAAGCCAGCCGCTAAAAAACCATTGTATAAGCCTTGGTTGGCAGCTAACGATTTGGATTGTTGGGCAAACTCCGGCGTTAAACCAAACGATTTCATGGTGCGCGGCTGCGTCCAGGCAAACATTTCAAGATACAAAATATAAATATGTTCGACCGCCACCAAGCCCACCAAAATTAAACTAACGATTGCCATCACTCACCACCTTATACTAGATTCCAACAAGCTCATCAGTTGCCAAATCAGTGTCTGCCGATTGGTAGCAACTAGCTAGCTATAGTACCGCAAAAGTCAAAAGGCAAAAGTTGAAAATCAAAAAGGGTAGAAGGCAAACGAGGTAAACGACGAGGCTTTCACGCAGAGGGTGATAGAGGTCAGGGGCCAGGATTAATGATTGAGATAGGTAATTCAAATCTGATCCCTAGCCCCTGAATCCTGTCCCCTTGTCCTTCGTGGTTAAAAACAAACTAATCCTCGGCAATCGGTTGCCAGCGATAGGCATCACCATCGGGCACGACATAGCCAAAACTTGGCGTTGGAAAATGGCAGGCTGCCACTAAGGTTTTGCCATCACTGACCTGCTGCAACACCGCTAGGCGCGTGGCATGCGCTTGCTCTTTATCGACATCCAACCCGGTTGCAAAACTTGGATGGAACATTTGAATTGGGTTGAAAAAGATATCGCCAGCAATCAACACACGTTCGCCAGTGCCATGATCGATCAACAGCCCAGTGTGGCCTGGGCTATGGCCTGGAGTAAACCAAGTCGTGATGCCTTCAGTCAATTCAAAATCGGCCTCGAAAAAATCTAAATAGCCCTGCTCGTTCAGCCACAACACCTGATCTTGCAAGTAGCCAGCGCGTTCGGGAGTATGGGTTTGCATAAATTCAATCAGGCCTTGTTCAGCTTTATGGGCCAAATAGCGGGCATTGGGGAAACGCGCTTGCAATTTGTCATCAACATAATGCGTGTTCAAGCCAACATGATCAACATGCAGATGGGTTAAGAACACGGTATCAATCGCTGTAGCATCAATTCCCATCAAACTTAATTGAGCCTCAAGCTGTTGGCTGCTCAGCGCTGGCGTTGGCGGTGGTGCTTTGCCCAAACCTGTGTCAACCAAAATCGTGCGACTAGCCTGTTGAATCAGGTAGCAATGCACTCGTCCTAGCAAGGTTTCGGCGTTATAAAACGAGCTGGGATAGGCCGCACGAACTTTATTCCAAATTGCGTCGCTGACCGGCAGCATCGGCCATGGCGTGGTAACATCGACGATTGCCGTGATTGTGGTAGGCCCAAGTTGAATTGTGCGCTGTTGCAGCTCAGTTGTCATCTATTAATCCTTTCGTTTGGGTCTATGCTATACTTGTTGAATATGTTGAATTGACGTTCAACTTGATTATATTGAACTATGGTTCAATTTGTCAAGAGGTAATTAATGATGACTGATGATTTAAAATCTCCCAAAAAACCCTCGGCGCAACGATCTGATGCGCAACAAAACCATGGTCGGATTATGGCGGCGGCCAAAGCGCGGTTTGCTAGCGATGGGCCAAGCGCCGCCATGGATGCGATCGCTCGTGATGCAGGCGTGGCGGTTGGTACGCTCTATCATCATTTTGGCTCTAAAGAAGGCCTTTTGAATTTGGTGATTCAGGAGCATTTTCAGGTAGTAACTGATTTTCTGGCGAGCTTACAAGATTCGGCTGATCCTTGGTGGGCAGTCGAGCAGGTAGTGCGGGGCATGGCTAAACGCCAAATCAAAGATCGAGCCTTTAAAACCATGATTCACCAACATAGCAATTTGATTGAAACCACCAGCCAAGCCAAACGCGGCATTGATCCAGCGATTCAAGCCTTGATTGATCGTGCGCAAGCGGCTGGTTTGGTGCGGCCAGATTTACGCGCTGGCGATTTATCGGCCTTGTTGGCGGGCCTGCCAATCGGCGACGATCAAGCTGAGCAACGCGAACGCTACCTCTTGATTGTGTTGCAGGGGATCAAAAGTGAAAACGCATAAGCATGTATAATGGGGCGGGCAGACTCCATTTGCTGAGTTTGCCGTTGAATTTGCTTGCTCAACAACGCATGAAGGAGCGTTTTCAATGCAATACGGCACAAAATTAGCCGAAGGCAAAACCAAGATTATCTATGCTCACCCTGAAGACCAAAGCTTGGCCTATATGGTCCAAAAGGATTCGATTAGCGCTGGCGATGGGGCACGACGCAATGAAATCGACGGAAAAGGCGCGATCAGCGGTCGCACCTCGGCTAATGTCTTTGCCTTGCTCAACCGCAGTGGCGTGCGCACCCACTATCAATCCGACCCTGAACCTGGGGTGATGCTGGTTGAACGTTGTGAAATGTTGCCCTTAGAAGTAGTCATGCGCCGTTTGGCAACTGGCTCATATTGCCGCCGCCACCCTGAAACGCCCGAAGGCACCCGTTTTAGCCCACCATTGGTTGAATTTTTTTATAAAGACGATGCCAACCACGATCCTCAAATTTACTTGGAAGGGATTGTTGAAAAAGGCTTGGCGACTGCCGAGGAAGTCAGTTTTATCGAGCAAGAAGGCACGCGGGTGTTTGAGTTGCTTGAACAAACTTGGGCTGAGCGCGGTGTACAATTGGTTGATCTCAAGATCGAATTTGGCCGCACTGCCGATGGGAGCCTGATCGTTGCCGATATGATCGACAATGATTCATGGCGTTTGTGGCCCGACGGCGATAAGAGCAAAATGCTTGATAAGCAAATTTATCGCAATTTGCAAACTGTCACCGAGGAAGCGCTGCAAAACCTCAAAGCCAAATACGAGGAAGTGCGCGATATTACCGAGAGCTTCCGCTAAATTAGTGCTGATTACTGCGCCGCGTTCCATTCGGTGGAGCGCGGTTTTGCTTTAAGAGAGAAACTGCAAGGGTCGGCGGGCGGCGGCAATTCCAGCTTGCACAATGCGCTGAGCAACTTCGACCCGATAGCGCCAATGCTCGATCTGGCTATCGTAGTGTGCGGCTTGGCTTTGCTGAGCTTCAGCATCAGCAGCTTGGGCCTGAAATTGGTCGGGGATCTCCCAATCGAGGCCATCAACTTCGCAATAATTCAGCTTGAAGCCGCCACGATGCAACAAAACAGGCCATTCGGCATCAGTGCCCAGCGCATCAAGCGGCGGGCTATTGGCCAAAATAAAATGCGCCGCAACTGGCGTAAAGCCGCGTGCGCCAGCACTAATATCCATCGGCATGCCAAGGAAAAATGAGGCCATTGTATTGCTGGTTCGCTCAGTTTCGATCAAGGCGCGGGCGTGGGTGGCGTAGGCTTGCCAAGTGCGGCCAATAATTAAACAATGGGTTTGTGAACGTTGGGCAATGCTGGTCAATTCACTGGGGCGTGTTTCGATCCAGCGCAATGCCCGATCAAAATCAATTGCATGAATATAGTTTGGTTGAGTTTTGAGTGCTTCGGCCAAGGCCAAGTGGCGGCCTTGAAACCATTCAGTGGTTGGCACGGCCTTAACATTTGGCAGTTCGTTGAGGCTTTGCAGCAATTGAGCATCAATTGTTGGCGGCGTGGTGATTACAATTGCTCGATACAATTGGCTTAATTGAGGTAAAAGCCGCTCAAAACGGGCTAATTCGCCGCGTGGCTGCCAAGCTGAGGCTAAAACTAAGCTCATCGTTGCCCTTCACTCAAGCGCAAATCGACCAGCGTAAGTTGCACCGAACTGCGCCCATTCCATTCGTTGATGCCCACAGTATAAACGATATCGATCTGCGAACCATTGGGTAATTCTGCCAACCAATCGCCAAGGTTAAAGCCAATTGCGGTTTGATAATGGCGACCTTGTTGCAAACGCAAGCGCAAATGTTGATTTTCAGCACCAACCCCACGCGCCTCGATCACCGTTACGCGCCGACTGCAAAAGCGTGGTTGGGGATTTTCTAGCCCAAACGGAGCCATTTTTTCGAGCACCGCCAGCGTGTCAAGATTCAGTTGATCAAACGTCGCCTCAGCATCAATTGGTAACTGCGGCACCATCATCGCATCAGTAATCTGTTGATTGGCGATTGCTTGCAAGCGTTGTTCTAGCTCTGGAATATGCTCATTGGCGATCGTAAAGCCAGCTGCGGCGGCATGGCCACCATATTTTTCAAACAAATCGGCACATTCAGCCAAGGCATTGACAATATTAAAGCCTGGAATCGAACGAGCGCTACCCCGACTACGATCTTCTTCTTTGCCCATTACCAGCACAGGCCGCGCAAATTCTTCGGCCAATTTGCCTGCTGCCAAGCCCACCACCCCATGATGAAAATCCTCGCCCACAATCACCAAAATACGTTGATCAAGCTGGCCGCTATTTTGGGCTAATTCGCGGGCGGCCTGCTGAACATCGCGGGTTAGGGCTTGACGCTCAATGTTGGTGCTATTTAATTGGTCGGCAAAGCCATCAGCTTGGGCTTGATCGGGAGCCAGCAACAAACTATAGGCAATTCGCGCATCGACCAAACGGCCAGCGGCATTAATTCGTGGCGAAAGCCGAAATCCAACGCTACTTGCATCAATTTTGCCTTGTTCAACTCCCGCTACTCGCAACAACGCCTTTAAGCCTGGGCGTTGGCTTTCGTTCATGGCCTGCAAACCAAAATGCACCAACACCCGATTTTCGCCAGTCAAGGGCATCATGTCAGCGATTGTGCCTAGTGCCACCACATCGAGAATGTCGCGTGCTCGCAAGTTGTTAGGCTGAATGCCTGCCCGCCACAACGCTTCATACAATTTAAAGGCCACGCCAACCCCACACAATCCCTTGAAGGGATAGGCACAATCGCTGCGTTTGGGGTCAACCACGGCATAGGCAGGTGGTAAATTGGCGGGCGGCTGGTGGTGATCAAGCACAATCGTATCGAAGCCCAACTCGTTGGCGCGGCTAATTTCGGCAACATTGCTAATGCCACAATCGACCGTCACGAGCAAATCAAGCCCTTCCTGATGCAATTTTTCGATTGCCGCCAGATTCAGGCCGTAGCCCTCGCCCTCACGCTTGGGAATGTAGGGGCGCACTGGCAGACCAAAGGCTTTGAACAATTGCATCAACAAGGTAACTCCGGTCACGCCGTCGGTGTCGAAATCGCCGTAGACCACGACCCGTTGTTGTTGGGCAACTGCCTGCTTAATCCGTTCGACTGCGCGATCCATATCGTGCAACAAAAAAGGATCGTGGCGTTGTTTCCAATCGATATTGAGAAATTGCTCAACCGCTGCCGCATCGCGCCAACCGCGATTCCATAAAATAGCTGCCAGCAATGGATGATACTCGCCGAGGCTGCGAAGTTGGCTGGGCGAGGCCGATGTTGGCAATTGCCAATGGCGCATAACACGTTGGTTGAGCATAAAATCCCTCACGAGCTGGATTAGTTTGGCGATTGTAGAGACAAGCAGGCTAATCGTCAAATTGGTTTGGCTGAATACTTAAATTATAGAGCCATAAGCAAGCGATTTTTGGCATGTCAAAACGCCGATTAATCGATTGTGATTAATCGGCGTTGATTGATTATATGCCCTCAACCCGCTCCCTGATTATAAGGGTAGGTCGTCAACCATGATTGGATTGAATTCGCTGTCGATTTTCATACCCTCACTCCCTAGCCCTTCAAGGGTAGGGAGTTAACCATGATTCGGGAGGGATTTACTGCCCGATTAGCATGCCCTCACCCCCTAGCCCCCGCTCCCGCCCGCGAGGCGAGGGGGAACCATCAAACCAAACGCCCCTCGCCCGCCGCAGTGGGAGAGGGGTCGGGGGTGAGGGAGCTTAAAACCTACCCTTGTAAGCACCCTCTAACCCCCGCGCCTCGCTTGGCAGGAGAGAGGTTGGGGATAAGGGAATAAAAAATGGTTACAAACCCAATGAACCATTACACGTAGCCAATAGCTAGCCGATCAAGCTACAGCTGCTCGATATCCTTCGCACCACGCCGCCAATCGTTGGCAGCCATTGGCCGCTTACCAGCTGGTTGAACTTCAAGCAGTTCCAATGCCCCGCTACCAGTTGCTACCAAAATCTGGCCTTGCTGCTCGAACAACGTACCAGGCTGGATCGTACCACTCCAGCTTGTATGCGCCTTGGCTCGCAAAATCTTAAACGGCTGATCATTGAGTTTAACCGCAGTCCCAGGCCATGGATCGTAAGCACGAGTCATGCGTTCGATCACCAAGGCGGGCAAATTCCAATTGATCAAGCCATCGTTTTTGCTAATCATTTGGGTATAGCTGGCTTGGCTATCATCCTGAATCTGCGCTTGAATTTGGCCCGCAGCATAGGCCGGCAAGACCTGGGCAAGCAACTCGCCACCCTGACGCATCAATTGAGCTGTCCATTCACCAGCACGGGCATCATTAGCCAACGGCATTACCATTTGGCCAAGAATCGGCCCCGCATCCATTTTAGCTGTTAGTTTGATGATTGAAACCCCGACCAAATCGTCGCCAGCCAAAATTGCGCCAGTCACTGGGGCTGGCCCACGATACAGTGGCAAAATGGATGGATGAATATTCAAATAGCCTAAGGCCGGAATTGCTAAAACCTGTTTCCGTAAAATTTCGCCATAGGCTGCCACCACTCCAACTTCAGGCTCAAACGCCCGCAAACGCGCCACTGCCGCCGGATCTTTGAGAGTTTCCGGTTGAAAAACAGGAATCCCAAGCCGTTCAGCAGCAAGCTTAACGGGCGGAGCCGTGAGCACATTTTTACGCCCAGCCGGACGATCGGGCTGCGTTACCACGCCCACGATCTCATGACCGCTGGCATGCAGCAACTCAAGCGGCGCAACCGCAATCTCAGGCGTACCTAAATATAAAATTCGCATCGCTGATACCTCATACTGAAGAGTGCTAACCAGCATGATACCGTGCTTGAGCAAAAACAAAAGTATTAATCAACGTTGCAGGCAAACCGCAACAAAAATACCCCTCAACCCAACCACGGGCGAGGGGTTAGCGCAAAAGAAGCGTTATCCGCTGACTACTTGAGTTGCCTGATCGAGCGGCACACCTTCCATGGTTTCACGAATCAGCTGATCGACAACTGCTTTGATATCGCCAGTTTCTTCGTAGGTACGCAGTTGGCGTTCGGCGCTGGTGCCATGCTTGAGCACTTGGTCAATATAATCGACCGCCGCCCGTGAGCCAAGGTCATCAACCACATCATCAACAAATTCGCGTAATTCGGCCATCAGATCATGGGCAGATAATTCTTCGCGGCGGCCAAAATCAATCAGTTTGCCACCCATGCCATAACGTGCCGCCCGCCATTTGTTTTCGTTGATCAAGGCACGACTATAGACGCGGAAAGTTTGGTTTTGGCGAAACAAGCTGTAAATTTTGACAAAAATCGCTTGAACCAAGCCAGCAATCATAATTGCTTCGTCAACTTTGGTGGCAATATCGCAAATTCGCACTTCTAGCGTGCCAAACATCGGGTGTGGCCGCGCATCCCACCAGACTTTTTTGCCATTGTCGATGCTATGAGTTTTGAGCAAAATGTTGATATATTGCTCAAATTCCGCATACGATTGGAAGGTGTCGGGAATGCCAGTACGTGGGAAGTTGGTAAAGATGATCGAGCGATACGATTGAAAGCCAGTTTTGCGCCCCATCCAAAAGGGCGATGAAGTGGAAAGCGCCAACAAATGCGGCAGAAAGTACCGCGCCACATTCATAATTTCGATGCAGGTTTCGTTATCGGGCATGCCGATGTGCACATGCATGCCAAAAATCAACAAGCGCCGCGCTGCCTCTTGCATCTCCTCAATCACGCCATAATAGCGCTCATGGGGATAAATATCCTGCTTTTGCCACGATGAAAATGGGTGTGTGCCAGCGGCGGCAATTCGCAAGCCTTTGCTCGCGGCCAAACTGCCAATTGCGCCACGCAAACGAATAATTTCGGCGCGAGCTTCCTCGACCGTGCGACAGACATGCGTGCCCACTTCGACAATCGATTGATGCATTTCGGGCTTCATCTGTTCACGTAAAATCAACTGACCCTCGTCGAGAATTTGGGTGATGTACGATTTTAATTCGCGGGTTTCAGGATCGATAATCTGATATTCTTCTTCGATCCCAATCGTAAAAGGAAAATGCGGATGCCCCGGATCACGATATTCCATAAGATCCCCCGTTGGTGTGTCAGTTGATAGTGGGCGTTGGGTGGGTTGCTGCCAGTGGTATTGCCCTTTAGCATAGTTGATGTTTTTGCGCTTGTCTATGGTGAGATTTAGCTCAGTTTAGAGAGCTGAAACGTTGGTGTGGTCGAGCCGCCGCCGGCGGTCACATTCAGCAACGTCACCGTCGATAAGCGCGTCAGACAGCCTTGAACTTCGCTGCCAAATAAAAATGGATCGGTATCGACCAAGCGCTGGCCGATCTGCAATTGACCATCCACCATAGCTGGATAATCCTCGTAGGCAATCACTACGCGCTCTTGCACCACAAATGGCTCAGTTAAGGCCTGCTGTAGCGCCAAATCCCAAGCTTCGGCCTCGGTTTCCCAACCAATCGTAATCCCGTGGCCGCCATAATCGTCGTTGGGCTTGAGCAACAGTCGATCACGGTTTTGCCGAATAAAATCGAGTAGGTCAACTTCTGTGCCAGCATAATCGGTGCGGCCAGCCGTCACTCGCCGCGTCCAAGGAATGTGCTGGGCCAGCTGTTGCTGGGTGGCTGAGCTAATTCCAGCGGCGCTAGTGATCGCCGGATCAGATAACAAGCCAAAGATCATTTTTTTGTGCAGCAATTTGGCGCGAAAATTATTGGCCAAACAAATTGCTCCATCACGGTAGGCCTGAGTTAATGGATGATCAAAGGCTTCATTGCCCAAACGCTGCAAAAATTCGGTTGTCAACAAGCGTTTATAGACAAAATTAACTGGTGTGTTATTGGCATACAGCGTGCCAGCCTGATAGCGCAAATCTTCCGGCGCACAAATCACCGTTTTCAAGCCATGCTCAGCAAAATATTGCTGAAATAGTTGAAATTCCGAGAGCGTCGGCAGGCCATGCCAATCGACAATGGCAATTTTTGGCTCGCCTGTGCCACCCCATTCGCGATAAACCGCCAAAAAAGCTTCTAACAAGCGTTGCCGAGCAGGCAAACTTTCAACCCGATAATGGCGCTGAAACTCTTGCATAATCGGCAATTGCTCGAACACCTGCGAAAGAATATCTTCGTAGGCGATTGCGGCGGGGCTTTCGGCGTTATATTCAACAAATTGAAACGAGCTACTATCACTGGTTAAAAATGAATCAAGCCGTGAAGAAACGCTTAATTCACGGTAGCCAGGCTCGTAACTAATTAATTGATGTTCACCCTCGGTCAAGGCCAGCAGATCGAGCACCTCAGGCGTGCGCAAAGCATACTCAACCACCGTGCGCGATGCTTCGGCCACCAACTGCGAGACGCGCTCGATCAAGCTCGATTGCTCGACGCTGAGAAAATGTGGGCGTAGCACATTGCACAACGGACGGGTGCCAAAAAAGAGATTTTGTTGCTGTTGTAGGTTGGTGAGACGTTCTTGAGAAGCACGAGCGAGATCGGGCGTGAGGAGGGCGTGATAATCACGAATCGCTTGCTCTAACATAGGCCGCTCCATGAATAGCAACAGCGAACATAGCCAAAGGTCTTCTTTAAATGAGCTATGTTCGCTGGCTTGTAGCTGTAATGGTTCATAGCATTAACAAACATTCTAGCGTTCCCTCACCCCCAGCCCCTCTCCCACTGCGGTGGGCGAGGGGTGTACTGGCAGAACAATTCCCCCTCGCGTGCGGGAGAGGGGGCTAGGGGGTGAAGGATAGTCATCATTGCCGACCTGATGAACCATGACATGTAGCGATTATTCTTCGCTGGTTTTGCTTGAACGCGCCTTGGGTTTGCTGGTCGCCGTCAGCAACGAGTTCCATTGATAGGTCACTTTGGTTTGTTTGCGCTTGCCCAAGGCATAATCGATACACATATCAGCCATGGCATTGACCACCCACGGGAAATAATGGTCGGTCAAAGAGTTGATATCCATATCGGGAGCTGGGTTGGTAAAATCGATGGCGTAGGCGATGCCATCTTTAATTGCAAACTCGACTGTGTTCATATCATAGCCAAGGGCTTCGTTGAGCTTGCGTGCGCCATTGAGCACTTGTTGGCCTTCTTCGGGCGTGAGGAAGCCAGGCTCGTGGAAATAGCGATGCGGCCATGGGGCATTGGCATCAAACTTCATCACCATAAAATGCTCTTTGCCAATACACATCACGCGGGCATATTTTTCCCATTCGATGCACTCTTGCAGCATCATACACTCGGTGCCAGTGGTGTTATAGGCATCGTACAATTGATCATAGGTATAAAGCTTGAAGACTTGCTTGAAACCGCCGCCCCAAGCTGGCTTGAGAATGACCGGAAAGCCTCCGACCGCCTCGACATGATCCTCCCACGGAATCGGGTAGATCAAATTGCGCAGTGATTCATCGACCACGCCTTCGACATACGAATGTGAGGGCAGGGCTATCGTGCGTGGATGTTTAACCCCAATCGCATCGGAGAGCGAAGCGCCAAAAAACTTATCATCGGCACTCCACCAAAATGGGTTATTGACCACAACCGTGCCTTGCAGCACAGCATTTTTGAGATAGGTGCGATAGTAGGGAATTTCGTGGGAGATCCGATCAACGATGACAGCGTACTCATTTGGCTCGTTCATGGCCGTCCCGCCCAATTGCAGGTATTCGGCAGTTACGCCAACATTGCGTCGATTGACTTCCTCGATAAATGCTGGCGGCCACGACCATTCACGCCCAACCATGACCCCAATTTTCTTATCAGCTTTTTTTGCTTTTGCCAAGCAAAACCTCCTTGTAGCGGACTAGGCTTTGAGGGAAAATTCTGTGGGTAACTTTGTGGATGCTGCTTCGTTGCGAGGCGCATCATAGCATATCCAGCCGTGCTACGCCAAAATTACTCCCAGCATCCATGCCTGATTGATGCCTAGCACAAGCAGATTATTGACCATCAATCGCTAGTTATTACGCTTATCGTCGTTACGATCTTGCAAATCGCGCTGGAACAAGACAAATTCATAAACTTGCTGACGGCGATCAGGGCTAAGCGTGGTAAAAATTGAGAGCAATGCTTCTTGTTCCCGCCGCGAATCAGAATAGATTTTAGTTTCAGTCGAGGCTGCTTCACTAATCATTTCCAAGGCAGTCGTGCGAAAAACTTGGGCTAAGCCTTCAACTTCGGCAATTCGTGGTGAGGTATTGCCAGCCTCAACTGCGCTAATGTATGAGCCAGAAACTCCAACTTTGGCCCCTAAATCATTTTGGGTTAAGCGATCGCGCGAGCGTTTGCGTTTGATAATTGCGCCAATAGCCTCACTCAAACTAGCCATGCCAATCTCCTATCTTGCTGCTAATTCGGTTGCGATTCGTTTGCATTGTACAAGAAAAATCAATCAAAAGAACATCGAATCTAGCACAGCAAACTTATTGTTCACCGCAATTAAAATTGCCTGTTAACCTTGCACTGCATTGCGAATACGACACCAACCGCCACTTTGTTGGATGGGTTATTTTAAGCTACACTGATAGCAACTCACTTTTACAGGAGTTCTGCTCATGCGCCGTGAGGCTTTATTACTTGCACGGATCACGTGGTTTGCGGGTGTTTTAGGTTTGGTAATTGCAATTATTACTAAAGATAACCCTTTGCTCACTACTGCTGGTCTCTTGATTGCCGGTAGCACAATTGGCTATGCGGTTGCCGCCGATAAGGATTAAAGGAGGATGCCTGTGTCTGTTGTCCTTGATTACACCCTCGCGATTCCTCAACCTCAACGCCATCTCATCAACGTTACATTGCGGATTGAGGGTTTAACGGGTTCTGAAACGTCGTTGCAATTGCCAGCATGGACACCAGGCTCGTATCTGCTCCGCGAATATGCCCGCCACGTGCGCTTTGTCGAGGCTCATACCGACGGCCAAGCGCTAGCCATCCACAAAACTGATCGCTTGACATGGCAGGTGCAAACCAATGGGGCCAGTGCGATCACGGTAACCTATCAAGTATATGGCTATGAATTGACCGTGCGCACCAATCACATTGATGCAACGCACGCGCATATTGTGCCAGCCGCCACCTTGCTTTATTTGCCCGAATATCAGGATTGTCGCTATAACGTACATCTGGAACTGCCAAGTAGCTGGGAAGTTGCCACGGGCTTGCCCAAATTGGCCGATGGTTGTTATGGTACCAACGATTTAGATGAATTGATGGATTGTCCGTTTGAGGTCGGTGAATTGCGCCGCTACCGCTTTGACGTAGCCGAAAAGGCTCACGAGGTGGTGGTTTGGGGCCATGGCAACGAAGATATCGAGCAAGTGCTGGCCGACACGAAGCAAATTGTCGAAACTGAGTATGCCTTCTGGGGCGATTTACCCTACGATTATTATTTGTTTATTGTGTTGCTAGCTGGAGCCAATACTTATGGCGGCTTAGAGCATCGTAATTCAACCTCGCTCTTGCTACCGCGCCATGTCTTCAAACCAAGCAAAACCTATGAACGCGCTCAAGGCCTAATTGCCCATGAATTTTTTCATACCTGGAATGTCAAACGGCTACGGGCTGCCCCACTCGGCCCCTTCGATTACACCCGCGAGAATTACACTCGCTTGTTGTGGGTGATGGAAGGCTTCACCGAATACTACACCGATTTGATGTTGGTTCGCGCAGGCTTGATGACTCCCCAACGCTACCTTGAGCGCTTGGCCGATGATATTAGCACGCTGCAAAATACTCCTGGCCGCTTGGTTCATAGCCTCAGCAGTTCCTCATTCGATGCTTGGATCAAGTTCTATCGACCTGATGAATCAACGCCTAACACGACAGTTTCCTATTATCTCAAGGGTGGGTTGGCGGCATTGGTGCTCGATATGCAGTTGCGCGAGCAGAGTAACGGTCAGCAATCGCTTGATGATTTGATTCGCTATCTCTATCAGACGTATCCAATCACTGGCCCGGGGATTCCCGAAGCCGATGGCATGCAGCAAGCCCTGCAAGCACTCACAGGCAGCGATTGGAGTGACTATTTCGCCAAGTATATCGATGGATTAAGCGAATTACCCTACGCCGAAGCCTTTGCCACCGTTGGCTTGCAAATGCAATGGAACTACAAAGATCGTGATGCGCAAGGCAATCCACGGCCCCAATTAGGGATTCGCAGCAAAGCTGTTGATGGTCGGGTGCAAATTACCCATGTGCTCGATGGCGGCGACGCTGATCGGGCTGGCTTGGCCGCTGGCGATGAATTAATTGCGCTCGATGGTTGGCGCATCGATGAAGATGGCTTGAACAAGCGGCTAGCCGATTATCCAATTGGCGCAACCGTGCAATTAAGTTTCTTCCGCCGTGATGAATTATTGCACGTGCCCGTTACATTTAGCCAACCCAACCCTGATTTCTTGAGCCTAACCTTGGTGAGCCAACCAAGCGCCAGCCAACGCCAACAAGCAGCGACATGGCTCGGTACGCCATTGTTTAAATAATAGATTGAGATGCTGGTTACTGGTGTTTTAACTCAACCCAGCAACCAGCCTTAGCTCATTGAGGGAGTTGCCATGACTTTGGTTGATCGGCGAATTGTGCTGGGTGTGACGGGCGGAATTGCGGCCTATAAGGTCGTGCAGTTAGCACGCAATCTGAGCCTAGCTGGGGCGTTGGTCGATGTAGTGATGACTGAAGAGGCCACCAAATTCGTCACACCCTTGACCTTTGGCGCATTAACCCATCGCCCAGTCTATACCGATATGTGGCAACTCTCCGAGCAAACCGATATTGGTCATGTAACAATTGGCGATCGCGCTGATCTGATCATCATCGCGCCTGCTACCGCCAACACGATTGCGCGGCTAGCCATGGGTATGAGCGATGATATGCTGACCACCACCGTGCTGGCTTCGCGTGCGCCCATCTTGCTAGCTCCAGCGATGAATGTGAATATGTGGGCTAACCCCGCCACCCAAGCCAACATTGCAACCTTGCAAAGCCGTGGTTTCCAAATAATTCCCCCAACGGCGGGGCGCATGGCTGAGCCAATGGTCGGGGTTGGACGACTAGCCGAGATCGATCAGATCGAAGCTGAGATTCGTTTGGCCTTGGGTCGGCGGTTTGGGGCATTAGCTGGCAAGCGATTGATTATCACTGCTGGCGGCACTCACGAGGCGATCGATCCAGTACGCTTTATTGGCAATCGATCATCGGGCGTGATGGGCTTTGCGCTAGCTGCTGCCGCTCGTGATGCTGGCGCAGATGTGCGCTTGATTATCGGCGCAGCGAGTGCCACGCCGCCGCTTGGCACGCAACACATCTACGCCGAAAGCGCTGCGGCCATGCACGATGCACTCCATCACGAAATTAGCCAAGGCTGCGATCTGTTGATTATGGCCGCCGCAGTCGCCGATTATCGGCCTGTGAGCGTGGCCGATAATAAAATTAAAAAAACTGAGCAAGCCGAACAAGCGCTGAGCTTGCAACTGACCCAAACCACCGATATTCTGGCCAGCCTCAAAGAGCATACTGGCTTTGTAAAAATCGGCTTTGCTGCTGAAACTCACGATCTTGAGCAGTATGCCCAAGCCAAGCTCACGCGCAAAGGGCTTGATGCGATTGTCGCCAACGATGCTCGCACCGCGCTCGGGGCCAGCGATAACGCCGTGACCGTGTTTCATCGCAACGGCCAGCGCTGGGATTTTAACCGCCAAGCCAAAACCGAGCTGGCGCAGCAGTTGGTTGCGTTGTTCAGTGGTTTTTTAAGAACCTAGAGCATAGAATATAGGGAGCAAGCGGGGGCGTTCAGTTTAACCACGAAGGACACGAAGCGCACAAAGAACGATTTAATAGTTCTATGGCATCGATTAGTAATTCAGATATTTAACTAATCCAGCTTAGCGCCCTTCGCGTTCTTCGCGGTTAAGCATTTCATTCTGATGTATCCCCTCTGCGCCTCTGGGTTAAAACCTACTCCTTTATGCTCTATGCTCTATGTTCTATGTTCTATGTCTATTGCTGCATATGCTCGACTTTAATACATTTATCCATCACGACCTCTAAGCCAGCGGCTTCAGCAGCGGCGGCGGCCTCGTGATTGACAATCCCGAGTTGCATCCAAATTGCTTTTGCGCCAACCGCAATTGCTTCTTCAACCACTGGCGGCACATCTTCGGCGCGGCGAAAAATATCGACAATATCAATTGGTTCTTTGATATCGCTCAATGATGCAACTGGTTGTTCGCCGAGCACTGGCTCTTTTAACACTGGATTGACTGGAATAATTTTATAGCCCGCCCGTTGCATATATTCAGCTACGCCATAGCTTGCGCGATCGGGCTTGTTGCTCAAGCCGACCACGGCAATCGTTTTGGCGTTACTCAACAGTTGTTTAATATCGCTCATAATTCCTCCTTATAGCCAACACGTATCGCAAGGATTGTACCCCAAAAAGCCGAGCTTGCCCGAAATTGGCAACGATTAGGACAGCAATCCTATGGCTTGGGACGCGCCAAAGGACACGTCGATAGATCAATTCAAGGACAATATGTAATTATCATAGTTACAGATACAGCAAACGCAGCCCAAACGTCGGCGCTGCACTATTTTCTAGGAGCATAGACCAATGACTCAGCCAGCCGTTAACAATACCTTGAGCGTCGCCGAAGCCATTTCAAGCCGCCGCTCAGTTCGTAAATATACCAACGACCAAGTAAGCCAAGCCGACCTCAACACCATTTTGGAATTGACTGGCAAAGCTCCTTCAGCGTGGAATATTCAGCCATGGCGCTTTGTTGCTGTGCGCAACCAAGAAGTCAAAAACAAATTGCAAGCTGCTGCTTATGGCCAAGGCCAAGTTGGTAGCGCTCCAGTGGTGATCGCTGTTTATAGCAATACCGCTGAAGCCCTCGATACCCTCGCCGATGTGATTCACCCAGGCGTGCCAGCTGAGCAACGCCAAGGCGCAATCGATGGTATTTTGGGTGCATTCGCTCAGCGCAGCCCTGAAGAAAAAGAAGCTTGGGGTTTGGCTCAAACCAACATCGCCCTTGGCTATCTTTCATTGGCCGCTCGCTCGTTGGGCTACGACACCTCGTTGATGTTGGGCTTTGACCCAGCCCAAGTCAAAGAAATTTTGGGCTTGCCAACGCATGTTCAATTGGCTGGCTTGGTGGCCTTGGGCGTTGCCGCTGAAGAAGGCTACCCACACCACCGCCACGCTGTCGAAAAAATCACCCAATTCGTTGACTAAGTTTGGTTTGAATCAATAACGAAAAAGGCCAGAGCATTACGCTTTGGCCTTTTTTGATCTTCGTATTCTTCGTGTCCTTCGTGGATCAGATCTTAGACTCCAGCGATGACCCGACCTTCGGCTAACAATTTTTCGACCAACTCTGGTGAGCGAGTTTCAGTGTAGATGCGCAATAATGGCTCAGTGCCCGAGAAGCGAATCAACAGCCAACTGCCATCTTGCAGGTGATATTTGTAGCCGCCTTGGGTGGTAATCGAATTAACTGTCAGACCAGCTAAGGCATCGGGGCGGGCTGAATCAACCCGCTTGAGAATCGTATCGCGTTGCTCAGCAGGATAGGTAATATCCAAGCGATCGTAGAAGTGTGGCCCAACTTTGCTGAACAACTCTTCCATGGTTTCGCTGGGCGTTTTGCCACGCTTCAAGAACAAATCGAGCAATAACAGCGACGACAAAATCCCATCACGTTCCGGCAAATGCTTGGCAAAGGCAAACCCGCCCGATTCCTCGCCACCAATAATTGCATTCGATTCGATCATTTTGGGGCCAATATGCTTGAAGCCAACCGGAGTTTCGTAGATTGGCACATTGTAAAGCTCGGCCAAACGATTAACCATCGAAGTGGTTGAAAGTGACTTAACGATTGGGCCGCGCCAGCCTTTAACTTCTAATAAATAATAGGTTAGCAAGCCAAAAACTCGTAGCTGATCAACGAATTTACCTTTTTCATCGACCAAACCAACTCGATCAGCATCGCCGTCGTAGGCCAAACCCGCAAAAGCCCCACTTTGCTTAACCACATTTTTGAGCTTGGTTAAATTATCGTCGATTGGCTCGGGCGAACGCATGCCAGGAAACAAAGGGTTGCGGGTATCGTTGATTGGCACGACTTTGGTTTGACCGCCATCGAGCAACAATGGCAAGAAACCAGCGCCAGCCCCATACATTGCATCGTTGATGATCGTCCAGCCCTCGCGTTTGATCGCCTCAAGATCAACCATTTGCTTGATTTGCGCCACATAATCGGGCGTGCCGTTGATTCGCTCAACCAAGCCTTGTTTTTCGGCCTCACGCAACGCCATGCGCTTGACTGGCGCTTTTTCTAAACGATCTTCCAAGCGGGCGATCACTTCGGGCGAGGCTGAGCCAGCATATTCGGGCTTATATTTATAGCCGTTATCGCTTGGAGGGTTGTGCGAAGCCGTGATAATCGAGGCTCCACCAGCCTTTTTGCACAAAATGCTCCAACAAACCACAGGCGTAGGAGTCGCTTTTTCAGTTAAATAAACATGAATTCCGTTGGCAGCCAGCACCTCGGCGGTGGCGGCGGCGAAGCGCTCGGAACCGAAACGAGTATCATAGCCAACCACCAACCCGCGCGGGGCCAAGCCCGCCTCATGCAGATAATCCGCGACGGCTTGGGTGACAATCCGCACATTGTCAAAGGTATACTCTTCGGCGATCGCTGCTCGCCAACCGTCGGTGCCAAATTTGATTGCTGATGCCATACACGCTCCTGAGCTTGCGATTGAAATTGGTTTCCCATGAATGAAGATTGGTGACGATCGCTCGTCAATACAACGAAATAGCGTTCAAAAATTTGAATGGGATTGAATGATATTAACCAAGCGCGAGACCTTCGACAGTTGCATGGTGGGCAACCTGCACATCATTGGCAATGGCGACATTGTTTAGGTTTGCAGCGGCTTCAATTGTAACACGATCCCATGCGATCACCCGTTCAAGTCGGGCATGCTCGCCCACCACACAGCCACTGCCAAGCATAATCGGGGCAATTAATTGGGCGCTAGGGCTGATTTGAGCATCAGCCGCAGCCCACACTCCTGCTGCATATTGTATGCCATGCACGGTTTCATGCGGCAAATGGCCCAACAATACCGCTTCATTCGCGGCTAAATAGCCTGCCAATGTGCCAATATCTTGGCTGTAGGCGTTGTGTTGATAGGCGTAAATCAGGGCTTGAGTCGCTAGCAAGCTGGGGAAGAGATCGCGTTCGAGCATAGCAAAACCTTGGGCTGGAATCTGGGCAAGTGCCGCTGGCTCAAATACATAGGCTCCGCTATTGATGGTGTTGGCCAAGGCCGTGCCAGCCGCAGGTTTTTCTTGAAAGGCATACACTCGTTGATTCGCATCGCTAGCAACTACCCCAAAGGCTGAGGTATCGGCCACTTGGCGCACGGCAATCGTCGCCACACCGCCAAATTGGCCATGAGCTTGCCAGAGTTGGGCCACATCGAAATCAGTCAGTTCATCGCCATTCAGCACTAAAATCGGCCCAGCCTTAAGCAAATTGGTTTGATCAAGGGCGTAGCGTACTGCGCCAGCTGTGCCTAGGGCTTCTGGCTCTTGAACAATCTGCAAATCTAGCCCAAAAGCCGCGCCATCGCCATAGGCCGCCAAAAATTGTTCGGCCAAATATTGCACCGCCAAAATCACATGACGCACCCCTTGCTTATACAAACGCCGCAAGGTTCGGCTCATCAAGGCTTCGCCGGCAATTGGCACAAGTGGCTTGGGGAGTTGATTGGTCAATGGGCGGAGGCGTGTGCCTAATCCGCCAACTAAAATAACTGCACGCATACAACTGCTTTCATAAAAGCACGGCAGTGGTTTGGTTATCGCTAACCACCTGCTGCCGTGCCCTTCAATTATAACTTATAACACATCATTGCGGCCTTCTGTCCGCAATTGATCAACAATTTTCTTGACATCTTGGGCGCGATCACGGGGGGCAATCAACAGGGCATCGCCAGTATCGACCACCAAAAAGCCATCAAGGCCAATCGTAGCGATCATGCGGCCTGAATCGCTGTAAATCAAGGTCGATTTGGTATCAACCTCGACGTGTGGCCCAATTACCACATTGGCCGAATCGTCGTCGCTCATCAAGGTTGTCAGGGTGTGCCAATCGCCAACGTCGCTCCAGCCAATATCAACTGGCACAACCGCGACATTTGGTGCACGCTCCATAATGCCATAATCGACCGTGATATTTTCGACGTTCTCCCAGACGTGGGCCAATGTATCGTGGTAGCGCGATTTGCCAAACGAGGCTTGGACTTGATTGAGTTGGTTGCGCAATTCGGGCATGTGGCGACCAATCGCATCAAGGAAGGTTTTGGTTTGCCAAACGAAAATCCCAGCGTTCCAGAAATAATTGCCTTGGGCGAGATAGCGCTCAGCGGTATCGTGGTCGGGCTTTTCAGCAAAGCGCTGCACCCGATGAATTTTATGATTATGCGCTTCGGTGATCAATTCGCCACATTGAATATAGCCATAGCCCGTATTGGCAAACGATGGCTTAACTCCAAGTGTGACCAAATAGCCTTCGCGGGCGGCAACTTCGGCAGCTTGTAGCGCTTGCCGAAAGGCTTCGTTACGCAAAATCAAATGATCAGCACTCAGCACCGCCATCACTGCATCGGGAGCCGAGCGACGCATGTGAATTGCCGCCAAGCCAATTGCCGAAGCTGTGCCACGGCCACTTGGCTCTAAAATAACGTTATTGCGCGGCACGTCGTTCAACTGCTCACGAATTAATTCCTCGTAATCCGAGCCAGTCACCACGAACACCCGACCTTCTTCGATCAAAGGCCGTACCCGATCGACGGTTTCTTGCAGCATGGTGCGATTTGAAAGCAAGGGTAAAAATTGCTTGGGCTTGGTGCGACGTGAACGCGGCCACAATCGCGAGCCAGTACCCCCAGCAAGCACTAAAATATCCATATGGTTAATCCTCTGTTATTGGTTAATGTGGGAACCAACTCTCTCTTGCTCGGTTGCAACGTGGCTGCGCCATTCATTCAGAATATCGCTCAGCGTATCGTCAAGGCAATACTGCGGCTCCCACCCGATTTGGCTGCGCAAGCGACTAGCATCGCACGCCACGATTGGCACATCAACTGGACGCAAGCGTTGAGGATCAACTTCGACCGTGATCGTTTGGCCACTGAGTGCAATGAGGCGATCAAGAATTGACTGAATTGAGACACTCTGACCTACGCCAATATTATAAATTTCGCCAGGCTGCGCTCGTTCAAGCAGCAGATGATAGGCCCGCACAACATCACGTACATCGCTAAAATCACGCTGTGGCGTAAGGTTGCCAACCTGAATCACTGGCGGCTGCAAGCCCGCTTCGATGCGAGCAATTTGGTGGGCAAAGGCTGGCACAACAAAATCAGCCCGTTGGCCAGGCCCAGTATGGTTAAATGGCCGAGCACGAATCACCTTCAGGCCATGGCTATACCACCATTGCCCCGCCAACAGATCTTGGGCTGCCTTGGAAACAGCATAGGGATCAGCTGGGCAAAGCATGGTGTTTTCATCGGCGGGCAAGCCTGAACGATGGGCCATGCCATACATCGCATTCGAGCCAACCACCAACACAATTGGATCAAGTTGAGCCGACTTGATCGCTTCAAATAGGTGCAATTGGCCGAGCACATTGATACTAAACGTGCCGGCGGGATCACGAAACGATTGAGGAATCGCCGATTGGGCCGCTAAATGCACCACCAGATCGGGGGCTGCATTTGCCACCGCCGTTGCTACCGCCGAACGATCAAGCAGATCAGCCAGCACTGTTGGAAGTTGTGGGTGAGCTTCACGCCCCAAAGCCCATAATTCCCAAGTGGTTGCTTGCTGCAAATAGCGAACAAGATGTTGGCCAACAAAGCCATTAGCGCCAGTAATTAATGCTCGTGTCATAGCCCGCACTATACTGCGAGTTGAGATTGTTGGCAAGAAGCTGTTTATGCCTATTCGCATGGGGGGCTTAATCTTCTATACTGAGGCTAGCGTTTTGAATATTTGTGCTGGAGATCGTTGAATGTTCGAGCAATTTCACCTTCCAGTTGCGGTTAGCAGCGAATTAGCCGATTTAGTCGCTCGTTTTGGCATGCCTCGTTTGCACCAAGTGGCCTTGGTTGTGCCTGATGGCCAGTATCCGGCTACCGCCGATGAGCAGGCGCTTGTTGTCCAAGGCCTATTCGCTCCCTTTGGCAAAGCCGACCGTTATGGCGAGGTATGTATGGTGGTGCAACGGCCTGATGGCAGCTTGATTAGTGCGCGAAAAGCCTATTATCCGCCCGAAGCCTTTCGCTTATTGACTGGCGGGATCAATTACGATGAGCCAGTCTACGAGGCGTTGTTACGCGAAACTGCCGAAGAAACCGGGCTTGATGTGCAGGTTGAGCGCTTTTTGGCGGCGGTCAGCTATCGCCCGACCAATAGCCCAACGCCCACGTTTTATACCTTTGCCTTTTTGCTGCGCGAATTGGGCGGCACGTTGGGGGCAGTCGATGAATCGGAGCAAGTCGCGGCCTTTGGCTTTCCTCAGGTGAACGATCTGCCAACCATTGCCAGCCAGCTCGAAAGCCTGAGCGGCAGCGAAGATCACGAAATTGCGGGCAATTGGCAAGATTGGGGTCGTTTTCGAGCAGTGCCACATCGGGTGATTTGGAATTATTTTCAAGCCTCAATCAGCAACTGAAAAAAAACCTACCAAATCCATCTAATTTAAGCAACCACAAGTACGAAAGGCTTAAGTTAGGAGGTATGTTGGATGAACATTATTATCGCGATTGTCGAGTTTTCAGTTCGGGCGGCGCTGAGTATTATTGCGATGATCTTTGATATTATCTTCTCAGCATTTGACTAAGCGTCTGTTCGTATCAAAAAGACTACCCGAATGCTGCCCTTTTGGGCAGCATTCGAATTTTAGCCCTCATTATTGCTAGCATTACCAGTTGTTAAACTTATATAATACAGACCTCAACTACCATAGGAGGAAGCGATGCAATGTCCCCACTGCGCCATGACGGTTCCACTGGTGAGTGATAATTGCCCCTATTGCGGCAAATCGCTCAGGCAGAACCAAGCGCAAAAAAACATCAGCCTCCAGGCGTTTGGCGCTTCAATGTTCACTGATGCAATTGTGATGCTAGCCGCACTCGGATTAGGCCTAGCTCAACGAGCCAGTGATGGTCAAGCTTTTCGCATGCTTAGCAGTATCCGCCAACCGAGCACTGAATGGCCAGCTTTGTGGGCAAGCCTCAGTTATGGCTATGGGATTGTGGGTTTGCTAGCATTGGTGTGCGGTGTTGGTTGCCTAATTACCAAAAACCGGCATTGGGCCATAGGTACGCTGCTGTGTGGGATCACGGGTCTGGCAATCTTGGCCACCTTTAGTGCTGGCATCTTATTCAACGATTCTGGTTATAGTCCTGGGTTTGGCCTTTGGCTTGGCTTATTCGGTAGTTTTACTTTGACGGCCTCAAGCCTGATGTCTCAATTCTTGACCAGAAAATGAAAGGAAACGCGATGCAATGTCCTCAATGTTCCGCCGCTGTGGCTGATAGCAGTCGGTTTTGTACCTCGTGTGGGGCGACAATCACCCAACCTGCTGCCGTCGATAAAACCATGGCCTTGCCCAACTTGCCACCAATGGCTAATCCAGTTGATAAAACTCAAGCTATCAATCCGACCCAAGTGCCAACTGTCCAACCAAATTATGGCCCGCCAGCGCCAGTTCAATCGAATTATGGCCCACCAGCCCCACCCAATGTCTATCCGCAACAAGGCTTTAGCCAACCTCAAAACTATGGCCAGCTGCCACCAGCAAATTATGGTCAAGCGCCGATGGGCTATGCAGTGCCCAACCAATCAGGCTATGCGGCGATTCCCGCAGGCAATGGCAGTATTCCCGCAATTTTGATGATTGTGAGTGCCTTGGCAATTTTGATTGGGGCATTTCTGCCGATGATCGACACCGACACTGTTACTGAAAGTTTATTTCAAGTGCTGAGTTATGCCGATGAGCCTAGTTCGCAAGATATGAATAACTATCAAGCGGTGATTGCGATTCTCTACGGAATTCCAATTTGTGCAGGTTTGGGTATGCTCATGGGCATGTTGGCCTATTTCAAACGGCGCAATCTGTGGGGCGTTTTGAATCTGATTATTGCAATTATTGCCTTTGGCTGTAGTGGAATTATCGTTCTGGGAGCCGTAGCAAGTAACGTTACCAACGAAATGGGCAGTGGTTTGTGGTTAATGTTTCTTAGCTCAATTTTCTTATTCGTTACAAGCATTGCCTTTTTGATTCGAAAGAAGCAGCCACGCTAATATGTTGTTATCTGTTGCTATGATTGCTCGTGATGAAGAGCGCCATATCGGGGCTGCGTTGGCCTCAATCGGCGATTTGGCCGATGAAATTGTGGTCTTGCTCGACCCGCGTACCCGCGACCGCACCGCCGAAATTTGCCTGCAAGCTGGGGCACGGGTAGTCGAAGCCATTTTTGAGTCGTTTCCGGCGCAGCGCAATCGTGCTTTGGCCGAATGCCAAGGCCAGTGGGTTTTGTTTTTAGATGCTGATGAGCGGATAACCCGCAACTTACAGCATGAAATTCGCCAGCTTTTGCAAGGCCAACCTGAATATGCTGGCTACTGGATTCCGCGCTTCAATCGCTATTGGGGGCGAGCCTTGCGCGGCGGTGGTTGGTATCCCGACCATCAGTTGCGTTTATTACAGCGCAGCAAAGCCCAATACGAGACCAGCCGCTTAGTTCATGAATTAGTCATTTTGGATGGTCTCAAAGGTCGCTTAACTCAACATCTTGAGCATATTAATATTGAATCATGGGCCGAATTGCGCGAAAAACAACAGCGCTATGCGCAAGCTGAGGCTGCTACCCTCTATCGCAATGGCGTGCGTGTCAAGCCGCAAAACTATATTTTGCAGCCGTGGCGGGCAATTTGGCGGCGCTATATCACGTGGGGTGGCTATCGCGATGGCTTGTTAGGCATGCTTTTGGCCTTGGTGATGGGCTGGTACGAGTTTAAAATGTATCTGGCTTTGGCCAAACATAGGGCTTAAATCAAAATGGGTTGGGGAAATTGCCCCAGCCCATTCTTGACTTGACATCATTGTTAATGTCTTCGCTCGCTTACTTAACCTTCAGTTTCTTGAGAAAGTTCAAAAAGGAACCAAACTCGATTTTCGGCCTGATCGATCATTGGTTCAAGCTCGCTGGCGGTAGCCACATCGTTGGCTTTATCAGCAACATCGTGAGCTTTGCGCAGATTTTTTACCAAGGTTTGATTATCGCCGACCAACTCAGTTAACATCGTGGCTGGCTCAACAAACTCAGCATTATTATCATCAATTGTTTGCAATTCGCTGATATGGCCGATTGAGCGCAACGATGTACCCCCGATGCGGCGAGCGCGTTCGGCCAAAATATCGGTTGTGGCAAAAATTTGGTTGGCATGCTCATCGAACATCAAATGTAAATCGCGAAAATGGCGACCAGTTAAGTGCCAATGAAAATTTTTGTATTTCATGTATAAGGCAAACGAATTGGCCAAGCTGCGGTTGAGCGCCTCGATGACTGGGCCAGTCGCTTTGGCATCTAAGTCAGTTGGGGTTTTTAAGCGTTTATCCATGGTGATTTAGCTCCTTCACACAACGATTTTCTCCCAAGCACATTGCAGATGGCGTGCCACAAGATCATGATTATGAATCCGATTCATGACACCTTGCGTTGCAAGGGATTGACAAGCCTTTAATCAATCCCTAGAATAAGCTCATCAATGCTTACACCTTGATTAACGTCTTTTAAGGTTGTTGTATCTGCAACAACCGCACCGCTGTAAACGTCGATGCAGAGAGAATCTCAACACGTTTTAATTCAGAAAGGGTCCACGTATGCGCCAGTATCTTGACCGCTATGTGAAGCCGCTTTGGCAAACCTACAGTTCACCAGGGCAACCACTACGCCCGACAAATACGCGGGCGCTGCACACCATTTATGGCATTTGGTTGTTTGCATTTGTGCTCAAATTGATGGGTTCGGGCTGGGATGTGGCTTGGCACTTCCGCTTTTTGCGCGATGATCTCGCCCCACCGCATATGATTAACACGGTTGGCACGATTATCGTGATTATGTTGGTGATGTTTCATACGTGGACGGGTTATGGAGTTGATCGGCTGACCTTGCGTTTGATGCAGGCGGGGATTTCGATCTTTCTAATTGCAATTCCCTTGGATTTGATCAACCACCGTTTGTTTGGCCTCGACATTACGAGTTGGAGCCCAACCCATGCCTTGCTCTATCTTGGTACGGCGGTGATGTTGTTGGGCGTGTTGCGTGGCTGGTTGCTACTCACCCCAGAAAGCCCCATCAAGACAGTCTTCGGGATTGGCTTTTGGGCCTTTTTGCTCGAAGATTTCCTGTTCCCCTTAGGCCAGCAAGAGTATGGGGTAACGGCAATTGAAGCGATGCGGATCGGCAAGCCCTATGCTGATGCTGAATTGTTGCTTGAAGCTGGAGCCAACCCTGAGCGTTTTGCAATTCCTGTGCCCGATTGGCTGTACCCACTGTGGTTGATCACCTCCTTGGTTCTGGTGCTGGTGGCTGCTCGCCTGATCATGCGTGGGCGTTGGACAGCAACTCTGGTAGCAGGCAGTTATTTGCTCTATCGGGTTGTCTCGTTCTACATTTTGCGTGGTATGGAGTTTCCACCATCGTTTGTACCAATCTTCTTTATTGGTACGGCTTTGGCGATCGATATTGGCATTACCTATCGAATTAATCCCTTCGTTGCCGCATTTGGAACGTTATTTATGTTCTATGCTGGGGCTTGGATTAGCGATCAAATCACCCTTATGCCGGTGGTTCCAGCCTATACGATTCCCGTTGCCATCATTCTATTATGCACAATTTGGGTGGGCGCACTCTGGATCGAGCGCAGCCCATATGTGGAGCGCTGGCGCACCCTAGTTTAGCTTTGTTGAATACACGGAGCAGGATTTACTGCTCCGTGTTGTTATTTAACCGCTTGTTCAAGCCAATCGACCGTGAATTGCGCAACTTCATCTTCACGAGTTAGATAATAATGATCGGCCCATTTGAGCAAATGCCAGGTTTTTGGCTCAGTCGCTTGTTCAAAGGCCGTGCGCGTTTCAATCAAATCGAAAAATTGATCGCGCTCAGCCACAATTGCTAATAACGGTCCATGCTGGCCTTGGGCACTCTCCTGCAAACCAACTGGGTTGGGCGTAACTGCCACGGTTGCGCGAATCGTTGGGTCGCTGGCCATCACCCGTAGTACCAATTGTGCCCCAAACGACCAGCCAATTAAGCAGATTTGAGCTTGCGGTGCACGTTGACGCGCTTCGGCCAACGCTGCCTGCAAATCGAGATCTTCGCCTGGGCCACCGCTAAATTCGCCTTGGCTTTGGCCAACTCCACGCGAGTTGTAGCGCAAAACCCCCCAACCACGATCGCGCAACACCTTGAAGGTTGCGAAAATCGCCCGCTGATCCATATTCGACATTGGTGGAAAATGATGGGCCAACACGGCAACCAATTGTGGCGCTTGGCTGAGCGCTAGCCATTTGCCCTCAAGTAACGTGCTGCCATCGGCAGAAAGAAAATGAATTGTTGTTTGCATCATCCTACTCAACGATCCAACGAGCTTGGGTGGCATTTTCGATCAACACCCGTGGCTCTGAATTTTCAGCCAAATTAACCGTCCAGATTGCCGAGGGTACGTTTGCCGAACCCACGGTCAAGCGCGTCCAGAGCAATTGTTGGCTATCGGGAGTCCATTGCGGATCAACGTTATCGTAGCCGCCGCCCGCCGTAATTGCCCGTGGCTCGCTGCCATCAGCATTAACCACCCAAATTTCGCCGCGAGGCACTTCACGGGTGCGGCGCACAAAGGCGATTTTTGTGCCATCAGGCGACCAAACGGGCGTGAAATCATCAGTGTCGGTTTGGCTAGTCAAGGGTGTTTGTTGCTCGGTCATCAGATCAAATAGGATTAATTCGTTGCGAAAACCTGCTTGCGACTCCCGCAACACACTAATTACTAAACGCTGATCATCGGGTGACCAATCAAAATCGCCGCTAAATGGAATCCGCCGCAACACATCGCTAAAATCAAATAAAACCAATTCATTGCGCAATGGATCGGTAAAGCCTAACAAGCGTCCAGTATTCGACCAATGTGCACCAAAGGTAACCACATCGCCGCCTTTAACCACCGGACTAACTTGTGTTCCATCGGGCTGCATCAACCAAAGTTTGGGCGAACCAACTCCGCCAGTGCTAATTGTGCGTCGTTCATAGACAATCACGCCATCAGCAGGCGACCAATTCGGCGTGTAACCAGTCCAATCAGCCGAACCTGTGCTCGTAATCACCTGATTTTGGGTCAGATCAAACATTTCGATCCGGCTTGGTTGGGCTTCGGCTTGAGTTGCATAGGCAACTTTGCGCCCATCGGGGCTAAGGCTATAATCGCTAACTTGCGGTACAAGTAATTGCTGCCCTTGACCATTGGCATCCGAGCGCCACAATTCAGCTTGCTGAGCGGGATTGCGCAAAAATAAAATACCACTAACTTGGGCTTGAGCTTGATTTGGCGTATTGTTAGCAACTTGGCCTGCACTGGGTTGTTGACCAATCGTGACCAACAAAATTATGATCGCTACCAAGCCTACTGATAAACTGGTTACTGTTCGACGACCTATCTGATCCATGACGACTCCTTGGACATACTTGGCTTGATTATCACCCTATAGCCAGCTTTGAGCAAATGCGCTACGATAGGCAGAATGCCCGATTTAATGAAGGAGGTCGTATGGGCTACAATGATCATGCTGAGGCAGCGGCACAACATCAAGCACCAGTGCGCTGCGCAATTATTACCATTAGCGATACGCGAACCAGCGAAACCGATAAGAGTGGGGCGTTGACCCAGGAATTATTAACTGCCGCAGGTTTTCAAGTGGTCGAATATCGAATTATTCCCGATGAACCAGATCAAGTTGCGGAGTTTGTGCAACAGTGCATTGCGCGGAGCGATTGCGACGCGGTTTTAACCAATGGTGGCACTGGGATTGCCCGCCGTGATGCCACAATTGAGGCGATTGCCCCGTTGCTTGATAAAAAATTGCCTGGGTTTGGCGAAATTTTTCGCATGCTTTCCTACAACGAAATTGGCGCAGGAGCCATGCTTTCACGCGCGATCGCGGGCATCGCTGGCCGAACCTTGGTTTTTTGTATGCCTGGCTCGTCGGGAGCGGTGCGTTTGGCCATGCAATCGTTGATTTTGCCTGAATTAAAACACCTCGTTTGGGAAATAGCCCGCCAGTAACGCCATAATACCGAATCAGCCAACCAAGCCCAAGCAAACCAAGCAGCCAAGGCCAGAACGTTGGCAAGTTTGGTTGGCTGGTCGCTGGCAACCGTTGCGGCAAGCCCAAATCGGCGACTTGGCGCACCTGCAACCGCCAAACATCATCATAGCGACTAATAATTCCTGTGGCATTCAATAGGGTTGATGTTGGCAATTGAGGCAAACTTTGACCTTGAGCCAAGCGCACTTGCAATGTCTGAGATCCAAACTCGACCAATAAATTATCAGCGTTGCGTTGTTTGTAGCGCAAGTTTAGTTTGACTAACTGTCCAAGCGTGGCTTGTTCTAGCTTCTGCGGGCTATGAATGACTAAATTAGCTTGATTTTTAATAATGTTGAGATCATCGGCAGCAGTCACAATCAGCTGTGGCTCTTGATGATAGCTGCCAACTTTGGCCTGAATTCGCAGGTGCATGTCTTGGCGTAGTTGAGGCAAGGCGACGTTATTGCTGATAAATACTAAGATGCCAGCGCTAGCATCTTGTAAATAAAACGCCCGTTGCCGAAACAAATTGAGTTCAGCACTGACCACGCCTTCAACCACAACGTGGCTATCGATTGGCGCTTGCTGAGCCTCGCGCAGACTGAAGGTTTTGGTTGGTTTGGGCTGCACCGAATTATTGGCTTGCTGTGGGCTAGGTTGTTCAAAAAATTGCCATTGTTGGTTGCTTGGATGCCGACCCCAACTTTGATCATAAGCCAATTTGGCATAGCTAACCCGATCGATCACCACTCCATTTGGTTGAAGCAAACGCACCTCTTCGCCAGTATTGGCGAGGCTTAGTTTGCTTTGGTTGGCAAAAATTACCAGATAGCCTTGGGCGGCGATGCGCATTCCAGTGGGGAAGCGCCATGATCGCGAGCCTGCATCAGCCGTATCATCCAACTGCCAACCAGTTAAATCAATCTGAAAACTATTTGGATTATACAGTTCAATCCATTCATCACTGCTATTGTTTTCGCCATCGGCGTTCCAATCGATGGCCTGTGGTGCTGGCACAATTTCGTTAATTTGTAGCGATGGATAGTTCGCTTGCAAGGCGATGGTTGGCTGTACCGTGGCCTTGGGCTTGGCAATCTTTGGTTTGGCGCTGGCTTTGGGCGTGCTGGTTGGTTTTGCTGTACTCGTTGGTTTGGGCGTTTTGGTGGCTGGGATGGCGGTTGGTTGCGACGCACGATTGGGCTGGTTGGGCGTGGCTGGAGCATTATTCTGCCAACTCCCAGCATCGGGAATGCGGCTCCAAGTGGTGTTTGCGAGCGGCTTGGTATAACTTAATTGATCAACGACCCGACCATCAGCCATGGCTAGTTCGACGCTATCACCACTATCGTTGAGCAAACTACTCAGCGTTATCGTTAAAAACTGGCCTTGACTGATGCGGGTATTGGCAGCAATTCTGATGCTTGTGCCCGAACTATCGCTGACGCTCCAGCTACTCAAATCAAGCGTTTGAGCATTCGTTGAATACAGTTCGAGCCATTCATTGCCAAGCGGCGAGATTTCGTTGATCACAAGGCCTGTGGGAATTGCTGCCAACTCACGATTGCGATAATTAGGGCTGGCTCGCATGCCATTGTGCCAATTCAGGCCGCCATCAGGCCAACGCCCCGCCGACAAACCTAGTAAAGCTGAGCTATAACTCCAAACTGCATATTCTTGCAAGCGATAATCGAGCAAACGCACTATGTCGCCGTTATCATTTAACAAATTGCTGCTGTAAATGGTGTGCCAACTGCGTGGCTCGATCAAGGTGTCGTCGGCGATCCGCATTGGCGTTCCGCCAGCATTAACCTGATCATCAAGCCACCAACCACTCAAATCGATCGTATTACTGCCAGCATTATATAATTCGACAAATTCCTCGCCAGTGCTTGGCCATGCCAAGACCTCATTGATCAGGAGTTGATTTGGCTCAAGGCTGGGATTTTGGCGATTGCTGCTGGCTGGGGTGGCGCGTGAAGCTGCTTGCCATGGGCCAAACCCATCGGGTAAACGACTCCAACTACGTCCGCTCAGACTGCTGGTGTACTCAAGGCTATCAGTGATAATGCCTTGAGTGGTAATCAAATGTACACTATCCAATTCAGCATTCAACAGCGTACCAACTGGAATAACCAAGAATGAATTGGGGCTAATGATCGTTGAATGTTGGATGGTTTGGGCTGTGCCGCCACCCTCAAGTTGATCGTCAATTTTCCAGCCTTGCAGATCAAGCGGCTCTGGGCCGAGATTGTAGAGTTCAATCCAGTCGGTGCCAGTTAAGGGTTGGCTCATTACTTCATTGATTACAATCTGTGCTTGAGTTGGAACAATTGGCAGATCCACCGGATTGCTTTGACCCAAACTTGATGCTCGATTGGCCGCCCAAGCTCCTGTGCCATCGGGGATTCTGGCCCAAGTACGATTGCTGATGGTTGTGCTATAGCTAAAAGCATCGATTAGTTGCCCGGTTGGATCAAACAAACGCACCTCATCAGCACTATTGTTGTAAACATTGGTCATTGAAATGACCAGCCAACTTGCGGGCTGAATAATTGCTTCAAGCAGGATTGGGTTAGCTCCAGCAGCGGCATCATCCAACTGCCAGCCATGCAAATCGATCGCCTGATCGCCAGCATTATATAGCTCGACCCATTCTTTGCCACTGCTTGGCGCTGCCATTAATTCGTTAATCCGAATATGTGTTGGATTTGGTGTGGCCGTTGGGGTTTGGGTTGGTACTGGAATTGAGGTTGGTAAATTTGTTGGGCTGGGTTGGGGTGATGACGTATTGCTGGGTTGAATTATCACTGTGCTGGTGCTAGATGGAGCGGTTGTAGCCGTGTTGGTGGGGATTATGGTTGGCGTGATTTGGCTATTCGCGCTGCCTGGAGTTGGCGTAGTTGCTGCTTGCCATGAGCCAATGCCATCGGGTATGCGGCTCCACGATAGGCCAGCACTAACACTGGTATAGCTGTAGTGATCGATAATCTGGCCTGTAGGATTGAGCAAACGCACCTGATCACCGCTGTTATTCAACACATTGCTCAACGACACAACTAACCAAGCGTTTGGGGCAAGCAGGGTGGGGGTTGGCAAGATTTTAGGGCTGCTGCCACCTTCGATATCATCAACCGCCCAACCACTTAAATCGATGGTGCTTTGGGTTGGATTGTACAACTCGACAAATTCGCTGCCGCTGCTTGGAATCGCCAAGAACTCGTTGAGCACCACCTGAGTTGGGCCGGTTTGGGCCAAGCTTGGTTGTGGCCAGAGCCAACCAAGCAAGATCAAGCGCCACATAAATCGCTGCATAGCCACCTCGCAATTGGAGCACCAATAGCCAAGATTGCCCTATTTAGATACACAAGCGAACGTTTTCTGGCATGCTCAAGTAAGCAATTTTGGTGTAAGTTTCGGATTGGTTGGCGATTTTCAAGCTAGGTGTCGATGTGGGGTATTGGGAGGAGCCTAGCCATTGCTAAGCCAAATCGTAGCACTAACGAGTGCTGGATTGGAATTAACCCCAATTTCCCCCAAAATACTCTAGTGATAGACAAGACCAAACGACGATGGTATGGTACAATTCGGCGCGAGATAGTATGTTGTGAAATAAGTGTATGAAACCACGAATTATTGCAGTAGCAAATCAAAAAGGCGGCGTTGGCAAAACCACTTCGACCGTTAATATTGCTGCGGAGCTTGTTGCCCGCGGCCAACGGGTATTGGTGATTGATCTTGATCCGCAGGGCAACGCCACTACTAGTTTGGGCATTAACAAAAAAGCACTCAAAGCCACGGTGTATGATGTGCTTTTAGGTAACGCACCGACTGAAATTGTGTTAACCGCAACTGGGCGTGAGCAATTGCAACTGCTGCCAGCAACTGTTGAGCTAGCCGGAGCCGAAGTTGAATTAGTTGATGAGCATCGGCGCGAGCACCGTCTCCGTGATGCCTTGGCTCCGATCGCCAGCACCTTCGATACGATTATGATCGATTGCCCACCGTCGTTGGGCTTGCTCACCCTGAACGCCTTATGTGCCGCTCATGGGGTCATTATCCCATTGCAATGCGAATATTTGGCCTTGGAAGGCTTGGCTCAACTCAAAAATACGATCGATCTGGTGCGCACATCGCTTAACCCCGCGTTGACTATTTTAGGGGTCGTGATGACAATGTACGATGGTCGAACCAATTTGGCCCAGCAGGTCGTTTCCGAAGTGCGCCAATATTTTCCACAACGAATTTTCAATACCTTAGTTCCCCGCTCGATTCGCCTGAGTGAAGCCCCCAGCCATGGCCAAACGATTCGCGAGTATGATCCAGCGAGTAAGGGCGCGATGGCCTATGCCATGCTGGTCGATGAACTAAGTCGCAGGCTGGAGGCGGCATGAACCCCAAAAAACGTGGTTTGGGCCAAGGTTTAGGTGCGTTGATTCGCCCTGATCCTACAACATCAATGCCAATGGTCGGCGCATTACATAGCGTGCCAATCGAATCAATCGAGGCGAATCCGCATCAGCCGCGCCAAATTTTTACCCCCGAAGCGCTCGAAGAATTGAGCGCTTCAATTGCGACCCATGGAATTTTGCAACCTTTGGTGGTGACGCGCACCGCGACTGGCTATGAGTTGATCGCTGGCGAACGCCGCTGGCGGGCAGCTCAACAAGCTGGGTTAAGCGAAGTTCCGGTGATCATCAAAGAGGTTACGCCCCAAGAGCGGCTTGAATTGGCCTTGGTTGAAAATATCCAGCGAGCCGATCTCAACCCATTGGAAGAAGCTCAAGCCTACCAATTGTTACACGATGAGTTTAGCTTGAGCCATCAAGCCATTGCCGAGCGGGTTGGCAAAAGCCGCCCTGCGATCACCAATGCGCTGCGTTTGCTCAAATTGCCCTCGCCCTTGCAACAAGCAGTGATGGAGCAGCAACTCACGGCGGGGCATCTCAAGCAGTTAATCACGATCGATGATGAGCGCACCCAGATTTTGGCGATGGAGCAAATTCTAGAGTTTCGGCTTTCGGTGCGCGAGGCCGAAAAAATGGCCCAGTTGATTAAACACGAAAGCCAAACCCCAGCGCAAGCCAGAATCGCCATTCAGCAACGCGGCGCGGCTCCCCGTGCATCGCGGCGCAACGGTGCACCAACGCCAGCCGCCCCAACCCGCAACAGCATCCCAGCCGAGCCAGTCGTGCCTAATGTTGACGATACGGCAGCGGTCGATCAACTGACCCGTCAACTTGGCACAAAAGTTGAAGTTAAACGCCAAGGCAATGGCGGCTATGTCCGCATCGATTTCTACTCCGATGAGCAACTGATTGCCTTGATTGAATCATTGCTCAATGGAGAAACCTTGTGAGGAGCCTATGGCCAGCGATTCATTGCATATTGCCCTCGTATGGCCATACGATGCGGCCTACGCTGGCGGGGTAACCGAGCATGTCAATCAACTAACCCACTATTTTCGGGCTTGGGGCCATCGTGTGACCCTGATTGCGCCCTATTCCAAGGGCACGCCGCCTGATCCGGATTTTATTCCACTTGGCCATGTTACACCTGTCGCGGTCAATGGTTCGGTCGCGCGGGTTAGCCTTTCGTTAACCCTTGGCCCTAAAATTCGCCAAATTTTTCAAACGCATCACTTTGATATTGCGCATATTCACGAGCCGTTTTCGCCAACCCTGCCAACGACTTTTCTGAGCCGTTCAAGTGTGCCAAATGTTGGCACCTTCCACGCGGCGGGTACGCGATCGATTGGCTATACCTCAATTCTGGCCTTATTGCGACGCTTGGAACCAAAATTGCATGGACGAATTGCGGTTTCGGCAGCAGCTCAAGAATTTGCCCATCGCTATTTTCCCGCAGACTATACAATTATCCCGAATGGGGTTGATGTAGCGACCTACAGCACCCAGCAAGCAAGCTTTGGGCTGAACCAAGCCAACCCAAGTGTTTTGTTTGTGGGCCGTTTCAACGAAGAACGCAAAGGCTTTCGCTATTTGCTCGAAGCGATGAGCTATGTGCAACGAACTCGCCCTGATGCACGTTTAATTGTTGCAGGCAGTGGCGACCCAACTCCATTTCTGGCGGCTATTCGCCAATGGCAAATTCGCCATGTAGAATGGTTGGGCTATGTGAGCAAGGCCCAATTAGCTGCCCTTTACCAACAAACCACCCTCTTTTGCGCACCCTCAACTGGTGGCGAGAGCTTTGGCATCGTCTTGCTTGAGGCCATGGCCGCCGGGGCAGCAGTGGTAGCTGCTGATAATCCTGGTTATCGCGATGTGTTGGATCATCGGGTGCAGGGATTGCTGGTGCCAGCCCGCAATGCTCAAGCTTTGGCGGTTGCGATCCTGCAACTGATCGAGGATCAAGCATTACGGGCTGCAATGGCAGAAGCGGGTACAATTAAGGCGCAACTCTATGCCTGGGATCGAGTTGCTCAACGTGTGTTTGCCTTCTACCGTGGCATTCTCTCTGGTTAGGATGTTCAAGGAGGCTCTATGTATAGCACCGGCATCAAACGCTGGGCACGTCGCTTAATGGAACACTTTGTCGCTCCAGTGCTTAGTCGGCTCGGAATTACGCCCAATATGGTCACGCTGATCGGTGTTTTGCTGACTGCTGGAGTTGCGGCTGTGCTGGCGAATGGCAGTTTACAGGTCGGCGGCGTTTTGTTGATTCTGTCCAGTATTTTTGATCTGTTTGATGGGGCGCTGGCGCGTGCCACCAATCAGAGTAGTCGCTTTGGCGCGTTCTTCGATTCAATTATGGACCGTTATAGTGAGGCGGTCGTCTTCTTTGGCTTATTGATATTTATTCATACTAAAATGGTGGGAGCAACCACTTTAGCCCTGACTTTAGTATACTGTTCAATCATTGGCTCGATTATGGTCAGCTATGCGCGTGCTCGGGCGGAAGGTTTGAGTATTCCTTGTGAAACTGGCTGGCTTGGTCGGCCAGAACGGATCACAATTTTGTGCACCTGCTTAATTCTGAATTGGTTGATGGCTGGGCTATGGATTTTGGCGATTTTCACCAATATCACCGCCATTCAACGGATCTATCACGTTTGGCGGACTGAACAAATTGCCAATCCGCAACCCAAGCCAGTAAAAACCAATCGTTGGAATATCAGTCGTAAGCAACCGTAAATTGTAGGACGCTCGGCTTGACTTAGTGCCCTCACCCTGCTGCTCCCACTACGAGAGAAAACGCAGGGTGAGGGCATGACTATTTATGGCACGATGCTACAAGCCACACCATTCAAACTAAAGCTGCTGGGAATCGCATTTGAGCCGCTGTAACTGGCTTGGAAGCCAAACGAGGCCGAGCCTTGCGCAGCAATAAGGTTGTTCCAGCCAGCGTTACGAGCCACTACAGCATTGCCAGTTTGGGTTAGGCTGGTATTCCAAGCATTGCTAATTTGCTGGTTGCCAGCAAAACTCCAATTCAGCGCCCAGCCATTGATCGGCGTGTTGCTGGCGTTGGTCACCGTCACGTTTGCCACAAATCCATTGCCCCATTGACTGTTGATCGCATAGTTGACGCGGCAACCACCACTAATTGGGGTTGGGCTTGGCGTGAGCGTTGGAGTTGGGGTGTTGGTTGGAACACTATCGACAATGGTGACGCTGACTGGATTTTGGGCAAACGCTGAACCCCAAGCCCAACCACCACCAGCAATTGGCACTTCGCCAGTTGCGCTGGCATTCAATTGTACCGTACCCAAAGCGGTTGCTTTAAAGGTGATATTTTTGCATTGCGTTGGGTGTTGGTTATATTTACAGGGCATACTCAACGGTGGATCAAGCTGCACCAAGCCAGCTGGGCTGCTAGTTACGGTGGTGTATTGCAAGCCAATATTGACATATTGAATCGTCAAGGTAAAGACTTGACCCAACGTTACTTGGCTGGGCGCACTCAAAATCAGCGCTGGTCTGGGCGCTGTTTGGGTGGGTGTTGGGCTACTGGTCGGCGTGTTAGTTGGAACCGCCGTATTGGTCGCAGTTGGTTGGGCGGTTGGGGTGCGCGTAGCAGTTGGGGCACTGGTTGGAGTTGGCGTGCCGCCCCGACCTTGCAATAAACGATTGTAAATGGCGGTATAGGCTGGTTTGGGATTGTATTGTTCATCGTAGATCAAGGCCGCGCCATAACCTGGGAAGGTATTCGGAACCCACGAATATTTATCGGTAAAGCCCCAAAATTGAAAAGCTTGACATGCTGGCTGGCGCAAACAGCGATCAAGCACATTTTGATAGACCGTCGCTTGTTGAGCCAAACTTGTGCTGGTCGCGGGCAATTGCAAGCGTACATCGGCTTCAGTTACATAAATTTTCAAGCCCAAATCAGCAAAGCGCTGCATATTTTGGGCAAAGCTGTTGTAATTGATGCCAGAACCGAGCAAGTGCATTTGAAAGCCAATCCCATCGATTGGTACACCCCGCGCCAAAAAGTCGCTGACCATGGCATAGACTGCATTCGATTTGGCGTTAACTTCTTCGATATTGTAATCGTTGTAAATCAGCACCGCATCCGAATCGGCTTGGCGAGCGCGTCTGAAGCCCAACTCAACATAGCTTTGGCCGATGGTGTTATACCAAAACGAACGGCGATACACGCCGCTATCATCAAATACTTCGTTGGCTACATCCCAAATTGCAATATCGTTTTTGTAGCGACCAACCACTGTATCAATATGATCATACAAAATGCTGGTCAGTTCGCTGGCTGTCCAGGGTTGGTTGGCGACCCAACCGGGGTTTTGTTGATGCCAGAGCAAGGTATGGCCGTGGATTTGCTGACCATAGCTTTTGGCAATTTGAATATGCCGATCAACCGGAGCAAAATTGTAGGTTGTACGTTGAGGATGCACGGCATCCCACTTTAATTGGTTACCTGGGGTATAAATATTAAACTGGCCACCCAAAATTGCCTCATATTGAGCGCGATCGCTGAAGTTCCAAAAATCGCTATCAGCAGCGCTGCCAATTAAAAACGTGCCAGCCGCAGCCCGCAAGGTTTGCGGGCTAGTTTGACCGCTGCTCGATTGCCACCAACTGAATTGTCCCGCGATTAATCCTAACATCAGCACTATCCACCAGTAACGTCGTCGGCTGTTCATCGATCCTCCTTGATCAAGCGTGCGATGCGGCAGGCTAGTACGATGAAAGCAATGACGTTTGAGCAGCATCACGGTTAATTTTCTACTTTGAGACCGCTCCCAAAGTAAAGATATATTAAGAAACAGTGATTTGTCAAGCGGATCTTTAGAAAAACTTAAGGGTTGTCGGTTAAGAGCAGTGGTTTAAAGCCGAGGGCATCGCAGGCAGTTAATTGATAGAACACTGTTTCGACATGGCCAGTTGTGGCATTGGCCCATTGTTCGGCTTGGTGTAAGTGGCCATAGACACAGGTATGGGCATTCGCGGCGGCGATGCGTTTGGCAAATTCGGTTGGCTGGCCATCGCGGAAAGGCGGGAAATGCAGCAATACATAGATTGGTCGCGCCTCCTCGGCCAGCACCTGTGCTCCGGCCAAAGCCCGTTCTAAGCGCCCAAGCTCACGCTCATAAATCCGCTGATCGGTGGTTTTATCGAAATCGCGGTCGCCTGGCACGGCCCAACCACGCGTACCACAGACCACAATCTGATCGACAACCACTGCATCGCAATCGACAATCTGCAATGAAGGCGGTAGGATAGCGCGAACCTTATTTTTGCTGCTCCACCAATAATCGTGATTGCCTTTACACAGCACCTTTTTGCCTGGCAGCGCCTCGATCCAAGCGAGATCGGCGCGAACATCGTTGAGATGCATGGCCCATGAAATATCGCCAGCGATTAATACCAAATCATCGGCAGCAACAGATTCGTGCCAAGCCTTAGCGATGGTTGCAGCATGATTGCGCCAATGAGCACCAAAGACATCCATTGGTTTATCCTGCCCGCCAGCAAGGTGCAAGTCGGCAATAGCCCAGATTCGCATAATATATCAGCCCTAGCAGATTGTCCTAAGCTGCTATTGTAGCATAGCTCGCTTGATCGAAGCTTAGCAGGCTAGTGGGTTAGCCCAAGCAAACTAGGCTTTACGCCATAGATAATTGCATCGTACCAACTATACAAACTATAGCCATAACAAAGCAGTGTTAGCGTTATAATCACAGATTCGACATATGGAATGATGCTTAATCGCTGATCGATAAATATTATTCCAATCATCAATAGGAATGGCAGAATAAAATAGCTATAACGTACCTGTACACCAAACACGATATCAATGGCCAAAAACAATAGAAATGTTAATCCACTAGCAATAAGCAAGATTTTTTTGTTTTTTTCTAATTGGAGAAATGGTAATAATCCGAAAATAGCTACAAACATAATTCCAATTGGCGCAAAGCTTGCAGATAAACCATTGATTACTGCTGGCAGATATTCAGTCAAGCCCAATACCTGTTGTTGGGTTGTACCTGTTGTCATAAAAAGATCAATATAAATTGCCAACAACCCAAAAATGCTGATTCCTATTAAGTTTAAAAACCAAGCCCAATAATGCCTACGTTGGGCAGGATCGCGCCAATAGCCTAATGCACAATAGCTAGCGATCCAGGTTCCTGCTAAAAGTGCTACCCCATTATGCATCCAGATAGCCAAACTGAGTATCCCAATGCTGATTATGGTTGGACGAAGAGTCGATTGAAAACTAAAAACAGCCAAAAATACAAGAATCAACCACTGACCAACAATTTGAGGGGCAAAACCCCACCATAAAATTGTCATTTGAATTGGCATTGCTGAGATTAAAATCATTGCCGCAAGTGCAAGTATAGGCCGAACCTTCCAGCGTAATAAGGTTATTGCCAAAAGAATCCCACTGCTTGCATGCAAAAATGTATACAATCCTTCAATAATTAATCCATTATTATTAAAAAATACAGTTAGTGGTAGTGCTAATAGATAAAATGTGGTTGGGGTAATGGTTTCGCGGCCCTGAAATTCATATAATTTATCTAATAATAATGCTGAGCCTTGAGCAACTTGACCTAAACGATCAGCATGAATTACCCGATCATGTGAGCCAAAATTTGGAAATAGGATACTCATTACTGGAATGAAAAAGCTAATAACACTAAATATAATTAAATACCGATATTCATACGGTTTTAGTAAATGCTTAATCTGATTCTGAATTAATGAACGGAGCCAGCCAACTAACAGCGTTGTAGCAGCAGCTACAATTAATAAACGGAGTTGCCATGCCCATGCCACCAATACAAATTTACCAGTGATTGTTACCAGCACCAAGATTGTTATGCCGCTGATACCAACAATTGTCGGCCAATCAGCAGCTAAAAACCACAATACCCCAATAAGGCTACTCATAATTGCCAATTGCACGATTAATAAGTGCCAATGAACACTTGACCAAGCAATACTTGGGGTTTGAATTTGCACATGATCAAGCCGCACCCCCAAAAATCGGGGGTCGGGCAAAACTTGTTGGGTTGGGATATTGAGCCGAACCTGCCAATCGGGCTGGTAGGTTGGCGGTATCAACAGGTGATAGTGACGAGCAGTTTGGGTTAGTGGCAAGGCCACACTAGCGGAATTAGTCGAAACCTGCATGGTTGCGGTAACTGGCAAACTACTTGGTACGCCACCTATTTTTAAGCTAAGCAAGCGTGAGCTAGCCGAACCGTAGCCCTGAAGCCGAATCGTAGCCTCGGCTTGAGTCCAACGGTAGGTTTCACCGAGGGCGTTTTGTTCTTGCTCGAAGCCGCCAGCAACATTATTTTGGTCGCCCCAATTGCCAACATCAATCTGTTGAATTTGGCCAAATAGCCGTAAACTGAGTGTATTGCCAACCAAGAGCATCAAGCTGAGTCCAGCCAACCCTAGGCTAACCCATACGAACCTTTTGAACTGCATAAACCAACCTCTGTCACCAATAACCAAGCAAACAGAGTAAATTGTACCGTATGATCTCGATTACTTGATTGATTAATCGTATGCTAGCAAAAGGTTAGTATTTTGTTAGAATTAACCCTTGCAAATTGTTAATCTTTTGCTATAATCACTGCGATGAGTAATTTGTGATTGGAGGATAGCGTTTTAACGAGATAATTGAGATGTAGGTAAAGGTTATGTCCTCGACATGAGGCATGCGGTTGATGTTGAGAGCATCAAGCGCTACTGAGAACAGAGAGTTCTTTGTATTCCAAATAATCTCAATTAAATAAGAACCTGTTGAACGATCGTTTAAGCGATTGTTTAACGTGCTTTGGTTTGTTCGCCATTGCTTAGCTGCATAATGCCATGCACTAGGTTTCTTTGATGTGTTTACTTTTACCAAGAGAGTACCTATGACACTATCATCACGTCTGAAACGCACAGTTTCAGGGGCGTTATTAGCTGCGGTGACTGCTTCGACCATTCCAGCATCACCAATTGCCGCTCAATCTCGCGATACCAACCCAAACACGCCACCAGCAACACCTGATGTACCACCGGTTGCCAGCGTGCGTGAACGCACCACTCCGAGTTTGGCCCTAAATTTGCGGGCGGATCAAGCCTTTGTGAGCGTTGGTCAAACCCTTGGTCTCACGATCAATTTGGCCAATGTTGGCGACATTCCTGGCACAAACATTCTCATCCGCTTGCCAGTTCCTGCGAATACGACCCCACTGACCACCGACCAGCTTGTAGCAGATGGCAGCGCGTGGGAATGGTCAATCGACGCACTGGCAGCCCGAACCAGCCAAACCATGCGGGTTCAGGTGCGGGTTAATGCAACAACCGATGCAACGCTCTTGACCACCGCATCGTTGAGTGCCACCAAACTTGAGCAACCAGTTCGATCACGCTCAGGCACATTGATTGTGGCCGCAGGCAAAGCCCGAACCATCACCGCCAGTCGTGGGAGTACTGCAACCAGTTTGCGCACTGCCGATAATGCGATTGAAGTGTCGATTGCTAAGCCTACTGCCGATACAACCCTCACCCTCACTCCCAACGTTACGGATGTTCCCAGTAATAGCAAGCGTGGCCTACCGCCATTCCGGATTACCAGCACGGCCAAATCGGGTGACATGCTGCTGAACCTTCGCTATACCGATGAGCAATTACGAGCACTTGGCATTTCGGCCTCTGATTTGACCTTGATGGCTTACGATGAAACCACCAAGACTTGGAAATCGGTCGAAACCACGCTTGACCTGCAAAATCGCCGTGTTGGTGCACGGGTTGCGGTTGGCGGCAACTACCAATTAACTGATGGTTCTTCGCCCTCAGAAGCCTTCTTGCCAAGCTTGCAAGGTTGGCAAACCAGCCTGTACACTGGAGCCGCAACCTCTTCTTATCCAATTGACGTTCCTGCTGGCCCAGGTGGCATCAAGCCTGATATTGCGCTGAGCTACAACAGTAGCAGCAGCGATGGCAAAGGTGGCCAACGCATACTCAGCCAAGCTGGTTGGGTTGGGCGTGATTGGAGCCTGGAGATGGGGTCGGTATCGGCCAATAAAGTTGCCGATGGCCGCACCTACTATTCCTTAACCTTCAATGGCATGGCTTTTGATGTGACCCGTGGTGCCGCCTTGGTTGGGTCACCCGTTGAGGCCAATCTTTCGCACTGGACTTGGACTCCGGTCAATGAAACCTTTGCCAAAGTCACCGCTTTTGAATTAGGCGATTCAACCGCGAGCCGTGGTGGGAGCCGTTATGGCACACCACTGAAACGCTATGGCTGGCGGGTATGGTCAAAAGATGGCACCAAGTATGAATTTGTTGAAGATGCTTGGTGGGGCTGGGATACCTGTGAGATCGATGGGGCTGCCAGCATGGAAACCTATCAATGGTCGCTCAGCAGCATCACCGATGTCAACAATAATGTGATTACCTACAACTATAGCCGCGATAGCCAACAACGCAGCACCTGTAACGGGATCGTTGGGATGGTTGATCGTGAAGTTTGGCCAACCAGTGTTACCTGGGGAGCCAATAGTGGCACCGGTGCAATCGACCGCTATAAGGTTGATTTCAATAGTTCAGCTCGCACGAATGACCTCGACTTTGATTGGGCGGGCAACCAATTAGGCGACAGCAATGGCGCTCCACGCAAAACGCGCCAACTCGATACGATCAACGTCTCTAGCAAGCCCAATAGTGCATGGGAACTGATTCGCCAATATTCTTTGGGTTACGACTACTCCACCTATGCCGATACCACGGTTAATATTGATTCTGACAGCGAACGCTTGACCTTAAAGAGCATTCAACGAGTCGGGAAAAGCGGGTCAACTACCCTTCCGATTGATCCAAATACCGCCATTGCGCTACCAGCAACAACCTTTACCTATGGCACAAGTCCTGGAACGACCCAATACTACCCTGATGGGGCATGGAATCGTTTGACCCAAGTCAATAATGGGCAAGGTGGCACGATCACGTTTGCCTATGAAAATATTGGTCAAAGTATTAACAAAACGTTGTATGCGAATTATCGACGGGTGAGTAGCAAAACCCTGAATGATGGGCGTGGCAACAATTACACCACGAACTATAGCTATACCAACCCTGCGTTAAATACGCTTGGGTCAGCACTTGATAGCAACGATAGTTCAGGCCAAGTCTATGCCAACTCAGCAGTCTTGTATTACAACAAGTATCGCAACAATACCGATATGAGCAGCTGGTTGGTGCACAAAGCCCGCACTGAGTTCCGTGGTCATGCCAAGGTTACCGAGCGCGATCCGAATGGCAATGAAACTGACCACTATTTCTATCAAGGCGATGCCAACTGTACTCCCGCCGTCTATGGCTCGCAGATGGAGACAGATGCTTGTTTCATCAATATTCGCAATAACGAAATCTTAAAAGGTAAGGAATATCGCACGGTTCAGCGCCAAGGTTCCACCAGTACGATGCTGCGTGAAAGCGGGAATTACTATATTATTGAATTCTACGGCTTCTCGGTATCACCATTTGCTGGCTTGTGGCGCTCATTCGATTACACCAACGAATCATTCAGCGTCAATTATGATCCAGCTCCTGCGGGCGGGCCAACGGCAACCGTCAACCGCACGAAATACTACTACGACCCAGCGAGCCAAGGCGGCGTGCAGTATGGCAATGTCACCAAAATTGAAGAGTTAGATATTAGTGGCGCGGTCTATCGCTCAACCAGCAATACCTATGCGCCGAATACCAGCAGCGCCTATATTGTTGATCGCTTGGTGACCCAGATCATCCGCGATGGGCAAAATCGGTTGTTGGCCTTGACTGAAAACCGCTATGATGGTGCGGTGACGACCCAAGCCGTTGGCACGCGGGGCTTGCTGACCTTGACCCGCAAGTATAGCAATGTGCCGTTAGCGACCAGCACGACAGGTTTAACCCTCGTCAGCAGCGATACCAGCTTTGGCTACGATGCGTATGGCAATCAAACCACCGTCACCACCTATGCCCAAGCAGGCACGCGCTTGTTCAATGGAACAACCACGACCTTCAGCGCTCCTGGCAATGGCGCAACCAGCAGCACGGTGACATCAACCTACGATTCGATTTTCCATGCCTTCTCAACCAGTGTCAGCCAACCAACCGGCAATACCAATAGCCTGGTGTTGAATGAAAGTGCTGGCTATGATTATCGCATGGGCACCTTGACCAGCGTTACCGATGCCAATGGCAATGTGACCAACGCGGAATACGATAGCTTTGGCCGCATGGTCGCCTTGATCAAACCAGGTGATACCAGCGCCTTGCCCACGGTCAAAGCCCATTATGTTGATAGCGCGATTCCTTTCCGCTATTGGACGGAAACCCGTGAAGCCAGTGGTTTGGGTGGTGTTCAGATCAACAGCCAGTTCTACGACGGCTTGGGTCGCAAAATTCAAACCAAACAAGAAAGTATGGATGGCAGCCAAAATATTGTGGTTGATACCAAATACGATGGCATGAACAAAGTCACCCACGAATCACAACCACGCTATGTCAATGAAACCAGTGGTTCCTTCTGGATCTATACCGCCATTCCTGGCACTGGGGTTAATTGGACAACCAAAACCTACGATAGCCTTGGGCGCTTGTTGACCTTGACTACGCCTGATGGTGCCAAAACCACCAAACGCTATTGGCAATATAACAACCTGAGCGTGGTCGATACAATTGACCCCAATCGCTATCGCACCCAACATCGCAGTGATGAGTTTGGCCGTTTGCTCCAAGTGCAAGAATTGAGTGGCAATTGTACGACATGGGCGTTCTTCAGCGACTTTAGCTGTGCTGGCAACTACACCAATGCTTGGGCCAGCTATAGCCTGACTACCTATGCCTATAGCCCACTCGATTTGTTGATCACCAGTACCGATGCCAATAACAACATCACCAGCATGACCTACGATTCTTTGGGTCGCAAGCTGACCATGAGCGACCCTGATATGGGTGCATGGAGCTATGGCTATGATGTTGATGGTAATCTGCTCAGCCAAATTGATGCCAAAAACCAAACCTTGAGCTTCGAATACGATTTGCTCAACCGTTTGACCGCCAAAAAGCAAGGCTCAACCACGATTGCCAGCTATAGCTACGATCAATTTGATGCCGCGCATAGCAATGGCAAAGGTCAATTGACCAGCATGACCGATGCCAGTGGCAGCAGTAACTGGGGGTATACAGCTCGCAGCGAAATCAACAAAATTGCCCAAACGGTTGATGGCACGACTTATAACACCCTTAACAGTTATCGTGCCGATGGTCAACAAGTGACCACAACCTATCCAACTGGCGAAATCCTGACCTATGGCTATGATGCGGCAGGCCGCCAAACCAGCCTAGCATCAAGCCTCGGCGAAATCTTCCAAGTCAATGTCAATTACGATGCGCTTGGCCAAAAAACCAGCGAAACCTTGAATAACGGCTTACAAACCCAATATAGCTACGACCCGCTCTCAAAACGCTTGACGAGCACGGTCACCGCCGATATTGCCACCTTGCAAGAGCGTTTCCGCCGCGACTTTACCTATGATCTTGCTGGCAATGTGCGCACGATCAGCTCGCAAGATACCCTGAACGCCAATGAAATTATGCGCTACAGCTATGATCATCGTGATCGCGTGACCAATGCCTGCGCCGTGAGCAGCACCAGCAGTAGCGTCTGTATTGGGGGCGCAACCTTCAATCAAAGCTATGGCTACGATGCGATTGGCAATATCACCAACAAAGCTGGCCTAAGCTATAGTTACACCAATGGCAAACCGCACGCGGTTTCCAGCGTTGGTGGCCAAAGCTATACCTACGACAACAACGGCAATATGCTCAGCGGCGGTGGCCGCAGCTATACCTGGAATATCGAAAACCAACCAACCCAAATCAGTACCAGCACCGTCACCGAAACCTACAAGTATGATGGCAACAATGCCCGCATCAAGAAAACCACTACCACGGGTGGCACTGTTAAGAGTGTGCTCTATATCGGTAGCGTTGAATATTGGAGCGATGGCAAGGTTATTTCCAACTATGGCGTTGCAGCTCGGACAACCACAGGCAACCCAACCACCAGCAATCGTGGCAGTGTGATCTATCTCCATACTGATCATCTTGGCTCAGTTGGGGCAATTACCAATGGCAGTGGCACGGTGATCGAGGCTGAACGCTATGATCCATGGGGCGCAACCCGCAGCGGCAACCTCACCAGCACCGAGTTTGGCTATACCGGCCAACGCAAAGATGATGGCACCGGCTTGTTGTTCTACAATGCTCGCTACTACGATGCCGCAATTGCCCGTTTTGTTAGCGCGGATAGTATTGTACCCGGCAAAGAAGATAGCAAGGGAGGATCTACGAAAACACTGGGGTATGATGATGAATTAGCTCATCGGCCTCTAACAGTTGATTTTCATGAGAAGAAATTTGCTTTGGATTATAGCAAAGAACTAAGGTTTACAGCTACAAAAGGTTTTCATTTCCAACTTGACGAAGAGGCTTTGAAAGATGAAAAACATCAGTGGGGGCCACAAAATGCTCAAACGTTAAATCGTTACAGCTATGTAGTAAATAATCCTTTACGTTTTGTTGATCCCAGCGGACATTGGAGTGTAAGTTGCTGGGATCATATGAGGCAGTGTAGATTTATATTTACTCCAGAAGAAACAAAGGAAATTGCGAATCTCATATTAATGGGGGCATCTTCAGCAGGTGCTATTGGCGCATTTCTTGCTGCAGCAAAAATGGGAGGGCCTTACGGGGTATACATAGCTCTTGCTGTAGCTGCAATTCTTTTCACGGGAGCAACGGTACTAGGTGCTGCGGCATTCTTAGGTGGTCATCTAGAGATCTACGCTATGTACGACCTTAGAGGGATGCCTATCGTAACGATACCTTATATATGGTGGTAATTTGAATATTAAGGGCTTCTAATCAAAGATAGAACAAGTTGGTTGAGATTTTATAAGATCTCAACCAACTTATTCTATCTTTTTATACGGGAATATAAACTATGAATCCCTCAAAATCGTTTTATGGGATACAATGTTATCAATATCAAGTATTACTATGATTATAGATAATATTGAAATTTTACGTATTATTTTGCTATTTTCCTGACTATTAAATATAATATGCATTAAAATAACAATAAATCAATAAATAGTAATTTCTTTTTAATAATTCAATATAATATCATACAATTTCACAGGAAATACATTGATATACTGATCTAAACAGTATTATTGTTTCAATAACTTGCTATATTTGATAGATAACACAACTATTTTTCTGTAAATCAAGTTATATTGATAGGATTACGGCTCAGGCTTTACTTCATTAAACCGATTTATTTATTTTCAATTCAATACTATGCAGAATTTATAGAAAAACAGGGATGCTATCATAAATTATTGAAAATCCTTGAGCATGTTCTAGCATTTTAGCCTTGCTGATATTGCACCTTTGTAGCAACTATCATATAAATGCCTACAAACGAAGTGTTTAGCAGCCTTGCTCGCACGTTGGCCTAGAATCCACGAGTTCGGATTATGAACTGAATTGAATGGAGTTATGATGAACCAGAAGCAACTCAACACAATCAACTTGATCGCCGGAGTCGCAGCATTATCGGCGAGAATGATGCAAATCTATCAGGTTATTGTGAATGCTACCCCTTGGAATTACATTTTTTGCGCAATCGGATTGTGTTTAATGGGTTTAAGTCTTTTGCTTCAGAAGAAAATACATATTATTGCCAATATCACACTTATTATAAGCTCACTGATCTGTTTTGTTATTAGCATTATTATGTTTTTAATTTAATTAGCTTCGGTCTGATAAGGTAGAGCATATTGTATACTGTCATAACAACTGGATCGTTATGTCGTTCGATTTGCTCTCCTAGATAATTTTCAGCTTGAAGTTGATAGATGCTTTGGGGATTATCAGGCGTAAGGAACAACGTTTAAGGATCGATGTATGTCATATGTTGTAGAAAGAGCCGAGATTGTTCCAAGCAATATTAAATTACGACGATTGCTATTAATCGTCAATGCAATCTCGTTGATGCTAACCCTACCATTCTCAATGTTCATTGCATTTTGGATATTAATAGAGCCTTTAGTACGCATATTAAGTTTAACATTGCTGGCCTATGCTATCGCCGTCATCAATTCGTTTATTATCATTAAAAAATGGAAATCGCTGCCATTTATGTTCTTAGTAGTAGCAGTAATGCTCAATGTTGCTTCCTCGCTGTTCCATTTTTTACATTGGCAATGATCTTAGAGGATGTAAAAATTTCTACATTGCTTAATTCAAGCCTCAGACCCTGCACCATTTAACAGCGTATCTCGTCTCCTCCTGACTCATGGCACAACTTTTGCTTTTATAAAACACCAGATAACCAAACCAATGATATGTACCATATTCAGGAGGAAATACCATGGAATTCTCAGTTATTGGCTTATTGTTGATGTTGTTGATTGCGGCAGTGTGTGGTGCAGCTGGTCAAGCAATTGCGGGCTATAGCATGGGCGGTTTGTTGGCCTCAATTGGGGTTGGCTTTATTGGCGCATTGCTCGGCTCGTGGTTGGCTGCCAACTTAGGCTTGCCCGAACTGTTGACCTTTAATGTTGAAGGCAAACCGTTTCCGATTATCTGGTCGATCATCGGCGCAACCTTGTTTGCTTTGTTGATTTCGTTTATGCGTGCTCCTCGCCGTCGCCGCATCTAAAAAATCATTCAGCTAAAACAAACTTCAAGCGTTCTGTCGTCGTATGACAGGGCGCTTTTTTTTGATCGCGATCAGAATGAGCATTTGATGAGTTTCGACTTTGTAGCAACGCTTGGTTGCCGAAAAACTTGTTTTATGTCATGCTAAAAGTTGTCAAAACTAGGCGAGAACGCTATACTGCCGTATGTGATGTTTGCTGTGGATGCCGCAAATATCAACGTTTCGGCGGAGGTTCTGGATGGCTGGCCCGTTGGTTTTGCAAGTTGGTGATTGTACCGTTGCTTGTTCGTATGCGTTGCCACATCAGCGTGGCGATGCCTTGCTCCAAACCCGTTTGCGTAGCGTCTTTGCCGACGAAACGCTTGTCCATAACGAAGGCTTAGATGGCGAAGCAACCGAGGATTTTCTCAAGCGCTACGATCGCACGATGGCTCGCTATCCCGAAATCGATCTGATTATTGTGCGTTATGGCGTGAATGATCGCAAGCGCTACGGCATTGGGCCATTCGAAGCCAAATTGATCGAGCTTTGCGATTTGTTTGAGCGCGATTATCCTCAAGCCAAAATCATCTTGGAAACAGGCATTTACGTCGATTATCCGGCGCATTATGCCTTTGATCGCAACTCCAAGCTAGAGCCAGTGTATCGGATGATTGCCAAACTTGCCCAGCAGCGTGGCTATGCGGTGGTCGATATTTTCGAACGCATGAAGCGTGAAACCCAACAAGGCAACTGGGATCTACGGGCGCGTGGTTTTGGCTCGGTCGATGAGGATTTTCCGGTGTTGGGGCCAGCGCTTGATCATATTCATGGCCATGATGTACGCTGGTTTACCAACATTCACCCAAATATCCAAGGCATCCAAACGATTGTTGATGAAGAAATCTCCGTAATTACCCAAACCTGGCCAACTGGGTTGCGGGCAATAGCGTGAGGAGTATTATGCAGCAGGTTCCTTCGACGCATGTGCGTCATCCAATGTGGCCAATTTATCTCTGCGTTGCGGTTACTGCCCTTGGAATTGGGATCATCAACCCGTTGATTCCGCATTTACTTGAGCAAAACGGCGCTAATGAATTTATTGTGGGCTTGAGCACCAGTGTGATGTTTGCCAGCCTTGTGCTAACTGGCATGCCGATTGGCCGCACAATCGATAAATTTGGCATTCGACTATTTTTGATCGTTGGCTTAATTTCCTACACCGTTGCTATGCTGGCAATGCCTTGGACGCATAGTATCCCGCTCTTTTTCATGTGGCGGATTTTCGAGGGGATTGGTTGGTCGTGTGTTTGGACTGCCGCTGAAACCTATGTCAGTCGGGTTAGTTCGCCTGCACAACGAGGGCATAACACCGCCGTCTATGGCATGTCGCTGGCCAGTGGTACAGCAGCAGGTCCAATCATCGGCACAGCGGTTTATGAATGGACCAAAAACCCTGTCCATCCATTTTTGGTAGCAGTCGCGGCAGCGATTATCGCGACCGTGATTGTGGTCTTGGTTGTGCCAGAACCGCATGTTCATCATACAGAGCAGGAAAGTGGTGGTGTCAGCTTTAAAATCACCCGCCCATTAATTTTGCCTTTGGCGATTGCCTTCCTGTATGGTTATGGCACGTTGTCGCTGGTTTCATTGCTACCAACCCTCAATTATAGCAACTGGGAGCTGGGTACGCTGATTTCGGTAACGGTCATTGCCAACATTGTGGCCCAAGTGCCAATTGGCCGAATGCTTGATCGCTATGGCTATCGGCCATTACTAATTGGCTCGTTATCGCTCCTTTCGGCGGCAGCCTTGTTCTCGACCCTGCACCCACCGTTCTTGCTAACCCTATTTCTCGGGATGTTGCTGGGCGCATTCGCTGGCACGCTCTATCCAATTGGGTTGGCTGTGTTAGCAGCGCGGGTTCCACCAGCCAAATTGGGCGGTGCTAGCGGCATGTTTACGGTTTGCTATGGGCTTGGCAGTTTTGTTGGGCCTGCGCTCACAGGCGGCGTAATGTCCATGGTTGGTGCGAAACATAGCGACCAAGCCTTGTTTGGCACGATTGGCTGTTTGGTGCTCGCACTCTTGGGCTTAATGATGACCGGAATCGATCGGGTCAACGTCAAAGAGGAACATCCAGTTAGCGTAGCCTCAAGCGGCATCAAGCCACCAATGTAAATATCAGGGTGGTTGATGCTTCAAAGGCTGGTAATACGCCAGCCTTTTTTGTTAGGCCAAAATAGCAAGGTTAAACAAAAAACTCAGCACTGCTGCTGAGTTTTGTTGGCTGGCGGACCAGGATTCGAACCTAGATAAACAGTGCCAAAAACTGTTGTCCTACCTTTAGACGATCCGCCATCACCGAGTTATCTTCAACGCTTCCGTTGACTTTGATAGTATAGCATAGGTGCTACTTTTTTGCAAATCGGACGAAAGTCGTATCTTTCGGCGGTCGGCAGATCAGCAGGGTTTTAGGCAACTCAAAAACTCCTTGGCTTGGTCGTCTATTGCGTTGTTAAGCTTGCAATGCCGACGATTATTCGGATGGGGTATTTTATTGTTGCTGAAATTGCTCAATTTGCTGAGCGGTAGGCAAGCCTGGAATTGCACCACGCACAAGAGTCGCTAAGGCTCCGGCAATACAGGCCCGTTGTAAGGCCCGCTCAAATTTAGTTTGATCAGCGGGTAAGCTGGGATGCTGAATTAATTGGGCCAATAAGCAGGCCACAAAGCTATCACCAGCGCCGGTTGCATCAATTGCCTGCACGTTGGGCGCGGCTACATGGCCCGATCTAGCAGCAGTTTGATACCAACAGCCTGCACTGCCATCAGTCACGACAATCACTTGGCTGCGTTCATGCCATAAACTTTGAGCAGCGGCCAACGGATCTGCGAGGGCAGTCAGAAATTCGGCTTCTTCACGGCTAAGTTTGACGATTTGGGCTAATGGCAAGAGCTTGAGCATCACCCGCCGCGCTGCTTCCAACGAGGGCCAAAGCGCTGCCCGCAAATTAGGGTCAAACGAGAGCACCGCACCGTTGGCATGTGCTAGTTCAATTGCACGTAAGGTGGTTTGGTAGCCCAAATCGTTGCTGGCGCTGATCGAGCCAAAATGCAAAAGCTCAACATTGGCAAATTGGCGTGGGTCAAGATCGCTTGGTGCAAACAGCATATCAGCGCTGGGATGGCGATAAAACATAAAATCGCGTTCGCCATCGGCTTGCAGCGCCACAAATGCCAAGGCTGTGCGAGCCTGCTCAGTGCGGCGCAGACCTTGGATATTGACATTGTGCTGAGCCAATGTGTCAGCCAAAAAATCGCCAAACGAATCGGCTCCGACCATGCCCAAAAAGCCACTGGTAATGCCCAAGCGTGCTAAGCCAACCGCAACGTTGGCGGGAGCGCCACCAGCAGCACGTTGCCAGAGCGGTGTATTGGCAACCCCTAAACCAGCTTCGGTTGGCACAAAATCCACCAATAATTCACCGAGACATAAAGCCTGTGTCATGGCAACTCCCGTTATGCTTGGCTGAGTTTGCTGCTGCTGGCGCGTTCGATCAGATTAACGGGCAAGGTATAGAGGGTTGGGCGGCGTGTGCCTTCATTCAGCGCGGCCAGCAAAACCTCAGCTCCCTTACGGCCCATTTGCTCCATTGGCTGATGAATTGTGGTTAAACCCACCAACTGCGCCATTTCGAGATCATCATAGCCAACCACGGCGATGTCTTCGCCTGCCTTCAAGCCGCGTTCGCGCAAAGCATCGATCACGCCAAAGGCTAAATCGTCGTTGGCAGCAAAAATAGCGCTCGGTGACTCAGGTAATGCCAGCAATTCAAGCGCCGCCTGATGGCCCCAATCGCGCCGATCAAAGCCTGGCCGCAGATATTCAGGTTGCAATGGCAGATGATGCGCAGTGAGAGCAGCCTCGTAGCCTCGCCGCCGATCGCGGTTGACGGTAAAACCCAAATCTGGTTCCAACTGACCCGAAACAAAGCCAATCCGCTGATGGCCTTGGCTGATTAGATGTTCGACGGCTTTGAATGCACCGCCCACATTATCAACGACCACTGATGGTAAATTGGCAACTTGAGTGTCGATCATCACTGCTGGCAAATTGGCCGCTTGCAAGCGTTTGATTTCAGGCTGAGCCAAAGGCAACGAAACAATCAACAGCCCATCGGTACGCCCCAAAAATGGCAGCGTATTAAAATAGCGCGTGCGTTGTTCCGGCGAGTCAACATTAAAAATAATCAACTGATATTCAGAATTGGCCACAACCGCTTCGATGCCCCGCAGCACTTCAATAAAAAATGGTCGCGTAAGGAAGGGCAGAATAATCGCAATCGCATTGGTTTTGGCGGTTACCAGTTGGCGAGCAGCATGATTTGGTCGATAACCAAGCTCGTCGATCACTGCCAAAACTCTGGCACGAGTTTCTGGTAGCACGTTGGGCGATTCGTTGAGCACCCGCGAAACGGTTGCAATGCCAACTCCCGCCCGTTTCGCCACATCTTTAATCGTATATGCCATGGGTTTGTACTCTCCAATGAGCCATGGAAACGCTTCCAGAGCATCTTATCCTGAGTATAGCCAGCTTGTCAAGCGTGTGCGAAAAATCATACCATAGGCCATGCAAAAGGGCGATAGCTTAGGGTTGGCTGTAGACAATTGTCCAATAGTGGCCGTAGGTTGCTTGGGCGTTTTGGGCATGACCGATGCCAAACTCACTAATATTGGGGTTGAGCAACTCGGCTTGCAAGGCCGGATCATTGATCAATGCGTTGAAGGCGGCCTGCGGTGTGCTATGACCTGCACTGATATGCACATTCCAGAAGCTGGCGATATAGTTGGCTTGGCGCAGCAAATCGCCAATGGTTTGGCCGACCTGATTGGAATTGCTGAAATAGTTGTTGGTGGCCATATCGCTGCTGTGGGCTTGCGCCACGGCCTGCACTTGCGGTTGCAAGGTTAGTGGGGCAACTCCATTTTGGCTGCGAAATTGGTTGATCAAATCGGCCAGTTGGCTAATTTCGGGGGCAAGTGGGGTTGGCTCAGGCGTTGGTTCAGCGGTTGGTGGCACTTGCGTTGGCTCAGGGCTTGGCTGAATCACGGCGGTTGGTAATTCGAGGGTTGGCTCAGCGGTGGGCTCGCTGGTGGCAGGAACACTGGTAGCGGTGGGCGTGCTTGATGGCAAATTAATAATTGCAATAATTGGCGATGTAGGCGTTGCTTCGACTGCGCCAGCCGATTGCATTGTCATAAACACTTGCCAACCAATCAGGCCAGCAATAATTAACAAACTCATAATCCCCATCGCATACCAGCGGGGCTTGATTTTGACGTGAGCTACTTCCGGCAGCTTGGCTCCATTGAGCGCAATGGTGGCTTGGCCTGCACTCGAAACCACGCGCGGCCTGCGCACAGTATTGTTTTCGTTGGTGCTGGCCGTGGCTTTGCTTGGTTGTTTGAGCAATTGCAAAGCAACTTTAGCCGAATCGGGCCGTTTATTTGGATCTGTCTCCAACAATTGTAAGATGAGCGCATCCAAGCCTGCTGGCACATTATCGGCCAATTCGCTGGGGCAGCGCAGCCGTACATGGCCTGAAATCCGCGATTCGGCTGGCACTGGCGCATGGCCAGTCAGCATGTGGTAGGCAGTTGCGCCAAGGCTATACAAATCGGAGCGGGCATCGGTTGCTCGACCACGGGTCTGCTCAGGTGAGGCATAAAATAGCGAAAAGGCTTTGGCGGCGGTTTCCGTGCTTTGGCTGCGTTTGGCGATGCCAAAATCGAGCAACACCAAACGCTCATCGGCGGTACGCTTGATATTCTCGGGCTTAATATCGCGATGAATAATATTGAGCGCATGCAATTGCGCTAGTTGGCCTAGCATAATGGTTAGAAAATGCTCGACAATATTAGGGGCAATGCGTTCGTGGGCATCAATTAATGCCCCAACTGTTGTGCCGCTAATAAACTCCATCACCAACGCGATCACGTTGCCATCGCTCCAAATATCGTAAATTTCGGGAATAAATGGCAGTTGGCGGGCATGCTGAGCCAGGATTTGGGCTTCGACATTAACCTGTTCGCGCATAGCTGGCGAGTTGGCAGTAATCAATTTAATCGCATAATGACGGGCTAAATCGATATCAAAGGCCTCGTAGACCACCCCAAACCCACCTTGACCGAGCAACCCTTTGACGCGGTAGCGATTGCGTAGCAGCAAGGGCTGATGACATTGCGAACAACGAACATCCGTTGCTGTCACAACGGTTTGACATGCATAACAGTTGATCGTCATAGTGCCACCCTATCGCTAAGCCAAGAGAACCAATAGCCCTAGCCTACACCAACCATGCGGGTCAATGCAATGGATAATCAGGCCTATTTCGCAACCCACGACCCTGCGCCAGATGGCTGCTTGCAGCTAGGCCAAACGCGCCGAATCGGTGTGAATTCTGCTACAATAGAACTATGATAAAACTACTGATGAGTTGGAATATAGCAGAAGGCCGCGAGCAAGCTCATCTTGAGTATGTCACGAGTGAGTTTGTTCCTGCTCTGATGAAGCATGGCGCGATCAGCGATGCCTGGCTTTCGTTGGGTGGTACGCCTGAGGCTCCCGAAATGATCCTCGGGATAACCTCGGATGAAGAAATCGAACTACGCTCGTTTATGCAGAGCAACGAATGGCAAGAATTGAGTGCCAAGCTCAGCCGCCATGTTGCTGATTTTCGCTACTGGTTCACCAACAAAATCCAGAACCCTGGTGGTTTTCAGATGTAAGCTAAACCAAACAAGGCGATCTAGCTGATGCTAAATCGCCTTGTTTGCTAGTGCCAACAGCAATTGCCTAGGCTGCAACCGCCTCAACCTGCTTTAGCCTTTTTTAATTAATAAGCGAATCGCGGTGCGTTCCTCTTCATCGATGGCAACATCAATAAACGAAGGCACACACACAATATCGATTCCTTCTTCTTGCAGATACGAGCGAGCGATTGCTACCGCTTTAATCGCCTGATTGGTTGCGCCAGCGCCGATCGATTGAACTTCGGCATGGCCCGCCTCGCGAATAACTCCGGCAATGGCCCCGGCAACAGCCGATGGGCGTGAACGGGTAGAGACCTTTAATACTTCGGCATCGTTGTGTACTGCGCCAGCATTGCTGGGAGCATCGGCTGAAGTGGTCCGTTGGTCGTCGTTGCTAAAGCGATCAAGTTGATACGCCATTGCTGCCTCCTTGAAAAGGAACGGTAGAGATTGCTGTCATGCACGCATCGCGCCTTCTCGGTTTGAGGGGGGAGGGCGATGAACACGGACTTGCCAAGCCGCATGCCCACGATGGTACAAAAACCATCTTTGCCCCCTCCCTCACACACAGAGCCTCGCCCTATGCTTACCGTGCATAATCAACCGCACGGGTTTCGCGGATGACGGTAACTTTGATTTGACCTGGATATTGCAGGGTACTCTCGATCTTTTTGGCCACTTCGCGGGCCAAATGAATACTTTCAAGATCATCAAGCGCATCGGGTTGCACCATAACCCGCACTTCCCGGCCTGCTTGAATTGCGAATGCCCGTTGAACACCAGGAAACGATGTGGCGACATGTTCAAGAGCTTCGAGCCGCTTAATATACAAGTCGATGGTCTCGCGGCGTGCGCCTGGGCGACCACCAGAGATGGCATCGGCGGCTTGAACAAGAAAAGCCTCAACAGTTTGAGGTTCCTCATCGTTATGATGGGCAGCAATTGCATGAACTACCGCCGCGTTGCGGCCAAGCCGTCGGGCAATATCAGCCCCGATTAACGCGTGCGGCCCTTGTACATCGTGGTCAATGGCTTTCCCAATATCATGGAGCAGCGCTGCGGTCTTGGCAACCTGCACATTGGCACCCAATTCTGCTGCCATCGCTCCTGCCAAAAAGGCACATTCTAACGAATGCTGCAAGACATTTTGGCCGTAGCTAGTACGATATTTCAACCGCCCCAGAATCTTCAAGAGATCTGGATGAAGGCCTTGGACGTTGGCTTCGTAGGCCACGCGTTCGCCTTCTTCGCGGATTATTTGCTCAAGGTCTTGGCGGGTTTTATCAGCGACTTCCTCAATCCGGGCGGGGTGAATCCGACCATCTTTCAACAATCGGTTCAGGGTTAAGCGGGCTACTTCACGACGTACTGGGTCGTGACACGAGAGTGTGACCGCTTCGGGCGTATCATCGACAATAATATCGACACCAGTAATTTGCTCGAATGCGCGAATATTGCGCCCTTCGCGCCCGATAATCCGACCCTTGAGTTCCTCGCTGGGCAGTTGTACCGTGCTTACAGTAATTTCGGCGACATAATCTGATGCACAGCGTTGGATCGCCAACCCAACGATTTTGCGTGCAATCCGATCGCCATCGAGCTTTGCTGCCGCTTCGATTTCGTGGATGCGGCGAGCAGCCTCGGCACGGGTTTCTTGTTCAACACGAGAGAGAATAATTTCACGTGCTTGTTCGTTAGTGAGACCTGCGACCCGCTCTAGCTCAGCTTGTTGAGCTGTGCGTAGGCGTTCGGCTTCGCTGTGTAAGTTTTCGACCGCTCGCTCGCGCTGGCCTAACTGGCGATCGCGCTTTTCGGTTTGGTCGAGCTTACGTTCGAGAGTTTCTTCTTTGCGATTGACCCGTTCTTCTTGTTTTTGCAAGCGTAAGCGGGCTTCGCGGAGTTCGTTTTCACCAACTTCCCGCAGGTGTTGTTGTTCTTCGCGGGCTTTTAATTGCAATTGTTTGTACTCAGTCTTGGCTTGTTCTAATTGTAGTTGTGCTGCTGCTTCAGCTTGGGCCAGTGCTACACCAGATTTTTTCGTTAACCAAACATAGGCACCGCCTGCGCCTGCAGCTAGGCCAATGAGTAAAGCCAGAGCTGGAAGGATAAAGTCCACAGGGTTTCCTCCTGGCTCAATTGTTAAGGTTCACCGACGAAATGGCACGATGATAAGCTGTGTTAAGGGTTTGCTAAGAATTCCGTTTCCTGCCGTATCATAGACGTTTTGCTAGGTAGTGTCAAGCTGATACGTGATACAGATTCATCCCTTGGTGTTATCCCTCTGATCCTACACCATGAGCAGTTTTATATCCCCTTTATGTGGGATGATTTACGGGGGATATTTTCTCCAAGTTTCTCTAGATTCTCTCCATTTAGGCGCATTTTTCTCTAAACTTGCTGCAATTGCGGGGAGCCTTATGATCATTATGCTTAATTGAACATAGCTTTTTTGTGAAATTATTTCCTAACAATTATCAACATTTATCAATTAAAATCCGCGCTAAAACGCCAATTCAGGCCATGAATGATTCATTCAAAGCCTAGATTGCTCGCTAGCAAACGGCACATTTGTTGGAAGTTTTGGCAGTTTTTAGGGCGATTGTTACAAAGTTTTAATCAAAGCCAGGCTTGGAGGTAGTTTTTATGAGGGCAGGATGGATTGGCTGGTATTGTTCATGCCCTCACCCCCTAGCCCCCTCTCCCGCCCGCGAGGCGAGGGGGAACCAGCGCATCATGAACAGTGGAACGCCCCTCGCCCGCCGCAGTGGGAGAGGGGATGCTTACAAGGGTAGGTTTGCTGCGACGAACCACGGATAGGCTGATTCATCGATGGATGGATGCCAGCCCTGATTGCCATTGAGGGGGTGCAGGGGGATTAAAGCCCCCTGCGTTTCCCGCCTTGAGGCGGGACGGAAGGGTGGTGAGTCACAATGATTGTTAAAAACCTACCCTTGTAAGGAGAGGGGATGGGATGAGGGAACAAAACACCCATCAATTTATAGCGGGAGCAGCCAACCCTTGAGGCTGCTTCCCACTTTTTCATGCTCTTCAGAATGCGTATTTTCGAGGGAATCCTCACCACCCCTCAACCATGCTTTTCCAGCTCTAGGAGCATCGCTTTGTTAACATAGCTCTGCGCCGTCAAAAGACCGCAATACTCATCCAGCCAATCAACAAAGCTCTGTCTGAGCATAGCCCGCGTCGCGGGGTCACCAAAGAGCGCATCAAACTGCTGTTTTTTGGTTAGGTTGGCGTGTGAGAGCCCCCCATAGACCCACAGATCAAACACCTGCCGCTGGGTGAGCGGCGTTTCGATACTGCCGATCACGTTTCCATCGGTATCGACGACTTGCTCCCGATCAATCAGCTCCGTAACTCCATCCAACGCAATATTGTATACGTTTCGATTCGCGAGATAAAAACGGGCATGCTCGGTGCCAATCGTTGCATCCTGATAGTAGTGCGCGAGGTTTTCCAGCGAACATTCTTCAGTATCGTCGAGGAAGCACCGCATGGTCAGCACAAACGCAGCGGTTGCTTCGGATCTGGGTCCTAGAGCTATCGCATTGGACAGATACTGGTCGTTGGCTGCACATGAAGCTCGTATTTTGGCTTCGTTCCGACGTTTTACTAGCGACTGGATAAAGGACAATTTCCATTTAGATCGCTTCCGACGGTGGTAGGTGCGCCCTTCCCATCGTTTGGCTTCGTTCTCGCGCCTGATGTGCTGGACAAAGGATAAGCCCAACAGCGTATCAACCTTCTCATTAAAGCGCCGCAGGATATCGATAAAGTGCTCAATGTTCGATGGCGTGGCACGACGTAACACCGCACCGTAGGCCACGAACCGCTCTCCAACCGCCGTGATCGGCTGAAACTGGATACTCTCGGCGTGGGCCTCCAGCGATTGCTTGAACGCAAGAACTTCCGCTCGTACGTCGCCTTCAACCCGAATCCTCACCATGGCTTTTATGATTCTCCTATACTGTTCATCATCCGGAGATGATTCTGTGGTGGCACGCACGAGCTTCGCCCCCTTGGTGAGGAGATCACCATAGTTATCTTGAAGGGTTAACATTCCTGACACCCCAGAACTGAGTTTGGGCATGCTCACGTTATACGCGCTAATCGCGATCACCACAAAAGAGCCCTTGTTCGCCAGGGAAGTTTTGTCGGGAAGGCGAATTTCGAGAATATCCCCGATACAAATATCAGTAAGTGCTCGTCCACCGACGTGCCAATATTGTGAAGAACGAGGCTCAATATGGATGAGGTCGTCGGGTAGCAGGAGCGTATTACTACACTCCCGCCCCCTAAGAACCGGACGTGCGAGTTTCCCCGCATCCGGCTCAAGCCTCTCACTTGCCTCTTTCGAGACACGGTTTCACTTCGGTTAACCTCTGGCTATGGATTTGCGTATGGCATGTGGGGTGGACTAACATACGGTTTTCCGCCGTGTCTGTTCCGCCGTCGATCCGCCGAATGACGTGATGGTTGTGCCATCCCGTCAGCATTGTGATCGGTTCTTGGCAACAGGGGCAAATTCCGTTTTGTCGTTTCCACAAGTGCAGGAGTTGTCGTCGTCCCTTGAGGGTTGATGCTATCTTTACCCCAAGTCGGGTTTCAAAATACATCTCCCACGCTGGGTCGTATGGATTAGCCGCTGCTCGGATTTTGACATGCCGTTTAATCGGCACGTATCCTGCGGCAACTAAACGTATTGGGCGACCTGCACTATCTCCCGAAAACACCCACTGATTTCCATTGACTGGTCGGAAGTATTTCTCTTTGATCCAGCGTTTTGGTTTGTTGGCATGTCTTCGTTTTGCCCAGCGCCATAGCGCTTGATAAATTGCATGGCCCATAGATTGAAACACAGCCTTTGAGACAACATGATGGTGATAGGCTGTCCATCCCGAGATGATGGGATTGAGCAGCCGGATCAACTTCTCGGCATCCAAGGCCATATTGGCTTTGATCGTGGCTCGGATTGTGGCGAGGAATGTCCGTTGACTCGCCGTTGAGGGCTTAATCAGCAGTATCCCCTTGTACTTGCGTACATTCTGTCCAAGAAAATCAAAGCCTTCCTCAATGGTCGTGATCCGCGTTTTCTCCGGTGCGAGTTCCAGACCTCGTTCCTTGAGGAATGCTTCTACCAGCGGTTTGACTGTCTGTTCGAGCAGTTCTCGCGATCTGCCTGTGATAATGAAGTCATCCGCATACCGCACAAGATTGACTTTTGCGGCAATACCGCGAACTGTCCTTCTGGGGCAATGCTCCAAGAGGATTCGTTCGAGGCCATCCAGCGCGAGATTGGCTAATACTGGCGAGATAATCCCGCCCTGCGGTGTGCCGTGCTCGGTGGGGTAGAGCGTTGTTCCTTCCATGTACCCGGCCTTTAACCATTTCTGAAGGATGGCTTTATCCATTGGGACATGAGCCAAAAGCCAGTCGTGGCTAATTCGGTCGAAGCATGATCGGATGTCGCCTTCCAGAATCCACGTTGGTGCCTTCCGTTTCGCGAGTGCAACAAAGCATTGCCCAATGGCATCTGCTGGTGCCCGTTCTGACCGAAATCCATAGGAGTTTGGGTCAGCGGTTGTTTCCGCGATGGGAGCAAGCGCAAGCAGGTGGAGTGCCTGCATGGCTCGGTCGTGCATCGTTGGGATGCCAAGGGGTCGTCGTTTTCCATGCTTCTTTGGAATGTAGATGCGTCGCAACGGACGCGGCTGATAGCCACGTCGTCGCAACGATCGGATGGCCGTTGCTTTCTTTTCGGGGGTGTCCCAGATGACCTGATCCACTCCCGGTGTCCGTTTGCCTTGGTTTTCCGTCACTCGTCGCACGGCAAGGGCTTTGCCGCTGAACGAGTGGGTCAGGAGCCGTTGCAAAGCTTTCACCTTGCCATAGCGTCCCGCCTGTGTTGCCTTCACGATACGGGATTGCAGCCGACGCACAGTTTGGTTCACGTGTTGCCAGTTAATGGCATGCCACTCGACCTCACTGCGGGAGGCCGCACCAGCAGAGGTTTCTGCCATCATTTGCTTGTCCTCCTAAATCAGTTCGACAATAGCTCTCGTGAGGAGAGACCCAAAGCGGAAGTCTGCCCGCTTTCGCGTGGCGGGATGTTTCACCGCCTATCCGTTCGATTACGGAACGGCATTCGCTTTTTCCGCTGTCCTATACCCGCCATCCCGTTGGTCAACCTTACGGTGTTCTACCCTTTTGGGAGGATGACGGGCTTACCGTGTTCCGCGTGAGAAACAGAATGGGGTAGGTCTGCTCTATTCGCCGGGGGCGTTGATTATCCACGATAGGGAAGCCTTCAGTCCCTATACTCGCCACCAGTACCATTTTGGTGAAAGCCTGTCAGCATCTTTGGCTCCTACAACCTTACGACGTTTAATCGAGCATTCACGTGTGTTGACCATACCATTCAACCCTAGTTCCTATCCGCTGATGATGCTTGCAGATTGACAAGCGCTTTACAGCCCTTGTCCCGACCAGTCGGTCGTGGATACGTTGTCCTCGGGCTTTCCACGGGACGTTACCGTCCCGCAGTACCGAGTAGGGTACTGCTGGTGGAACAGCAGGCTCCATCCGGTGTTTGCACCGTAGAGCAGTTTCTTACGCGACCTCACGTCGCACAAAGGCTAAATTGTTCATTGTCTCTCCCTCGTGTCTGTGAGATGTGGTCACGATTTAATGGACAATCGTTCATGCAGCAAACGCTGTCTGCAACAGTGAGATCAATTGTGGGTGATGATGGCTCATCCATGCCTTGCTCGCCTGCATCCGGCGAATTGCCTGAACTAGGTTGGTTGGGTTTGGTCGCTCGGTTTTGCTCAAGGCCCAAATTACCGGAATCGCGGTTCGCAGGCCAATCAAGTGCGGCATGGCAGTAATTTCCTGTGGGGTGAGCGTGATCCATTCGGCATAGCCGCGGCAAAACTGCTCAGCCACCGCCCACGGGTTTGCCGGATTGCTATCGAGTTGCATGATCATGCACAAGGCCATTGCCACGTCGAGCGCTCATGCCGCTGGGCAGGCAAATTCAAAATCGAGAATCGCTGCCACCCGCCCATCGCTTATAAGCAGGTTGGACGGAGCAAAGTCGTTATGGCAGAGTTGCTGGGGCAAGTCAGGATATTCATTCGCCACAAACGCCATGAGTCTGGTTGCTTCGCTGCGCCACCATGTCCACAGGGCTTCATCGTCCGAAGAGCCGCCAACCTGAGCGGCTGAGAGTTGAAGCGGATCATAACGCGGTTGGGCATAGGTCAGCAATGATTGAAACAAGGCCATGGGACGGCGTTGCTGGGCGGGGCGGGCTTGGAGGATCGTCTGCAATTCACCAAGTGCCGTACCCATTGCATAGGCCCATTGCTGGATAGATGGGTGATACTGGCCATCCGCATGCATGCGAAAGTCGGGTGTTTCGCCCGCGATGTAGGGGGTGATACTATAGAAACGATCGCTATTATAGTCATAGTGCGAATAGTCGATACTTCTTCCCCTGAGCGGCAAAGGCACTGTAAACGAGGCTGGCCGCCATGAGAGCCACTGCACCAACATGTGTTCATAGCGCCGTGTTGCTTCATCCTGATCGGTGGTATAGACCTTGATGACAAAATCGCCATTCGCCGCCCGCAGCTGAATGGACTGATGATTGACACTGGGAAATTGGGTAACCACCTGAACTGGAGCGATGAGATCAAACTGTTGAATTGCATTAGCAATGATGGTATCGAGAATATCCATGAATATGTCTCCCTTCCCTCATGATCTATGATTCGCGGCGAAAATCAGCGTCGTTATCGATGGTTGGGGAGTGTTGTCGTCCGTAGTTGCGGCGAGCTACGGCACAGCGGCTCAAGTTCGGGCCAACGACCCACAAGCTGTTCAGCGATAGCATGGCGCTCGGCATCCGATTCTAGCAAGGCCATTGATTGCATGGACAAGGCAACTTTGACCTTTTCAAGCTCATCGCCAATCAGCCAGCCCCGCAGCGTCCGATGCAGATCCATGGTCGGATCATCAATCAGCCAGCCTACGTCGTCAAGGATTTCAGCAAAAAATTCAGGGGGCGTTTGCTTAGCTAAGTGGTCAAACAGCGCATCAATCGCGGCATCCATGGTCATACTCATCAGCTCTCCTTTTGGGCTACCTACCCTGGCTCTTGCTCCTAAACATTATTTTTTCTCATTAGTTAGGGAATTTAGCTAGCAAGGAGTGCTGCTAGCGTTTATTGCGCTCCCACATTTGTTGAAATTCATAACACATTGGCTCAAGTTCCGGCCAGCGACCAACAATCCGCGCAACTGTTGTTTGATAAGCCTCATCGGAAGTAAGTAAAAGCACTTCTTCGATCAAGAGCGCAACTTTGACTTTTTCGATCTCATCGGCGGTAAGCCATTCGCGCATAATCCGATACACACTCACGCGCGGCTCATCAACGAGCCAGCTTAACTGCTGAATGATTTCGGCAAAAAAGAATAGTGGAGTATGCGGCGATAGGCGGCTCAATAAATATTCTAAGGCCTCATTCAGCGTGTTATTCATGGGTTCTTTGGCTGGCTGATAGCGCTCATACACCCATTTTCGCCAACTTAGGTCTTCATAGCAGGAGGCTAGGTAGCTGCAAAAGTTCTGTTCAGTATCATCAATCTGATCGTAAACCGGATCGAGGGCGGCCACAATCGCTGGGCGGGCTTTCCAATAGCGTGTGTTGATGAGGTTGGTTGCGCCAGCGTTGATGCTCGGGTTGCCCATAAATGTTCCCGATTCGTGGCGAATGGACAAGGCGGGTATGAAGGGCACAACTTTTTTATCAACAATTAAATAGAGCTGGTCAAACGCGATCACGCCGATGATTGCTTGGCCGCCATCAACCTTACGCAAGACTGTGCCCATGCCAACAATCGAGCGCTGATCGTCTGGAGCCGTAAGGAGCGCAAGTGATGGGAGTTCGATGGTGGTTTCTCGGCTGGGGTAATGCTCAAGCTGCATCGTGCTTCTCTCCGATTATTGTCTATTCAAAAATCACGCCAAGCCTTAATTGTCCTTTGAACATCGCTATCTGTCTCGTCTACCATAGAATCAAGATAACAACCTAAATTAATCGGATCAACTTTGCCCAAGGATTGTATTGCGACACTTCGACAGAGATAGTATGGATCGCGTAACGCTGTGATAAAAAATGGAATATAGAATGGGTCACAACATTTCATAAATGATCGTAGTACTTCCAATCGAATCCCCGATTGATGATCCATGACAAGTTTATAGAAAATCGGATCGATTACTGCTGATGGTTTGCCATCTTTGAACACAGCTAATGTATCCACCGCAAAACTGCGAACCCGAGGATCAGGATCATTAAGTAAGCTGATAATTAAAGGCAGCGCCTCATAATCTTGGGTTATGCCGACATATTGACACGCAAATCCGCGGCGTTTTGGCGAAGGATCATTGAGCATCGGATAAATCCATGGGCCGCCAGAATCATGCAATTGACGCAACGCAGTCAAAATATCAATATCAAGCTCAGGAATATTGGAATCACGTCCCAATGCGTTGCGCAGGACTGGAATCGCAACTGGATCGCCAAGAATGCCAACCAATTCACAAGCCTCACTGGCTGCCCATGTCGTTCCATCATCAATCAGAGGCAAGAGATAAGGCAAACTCGCTGAGCCAGCCGCCCAAAAAGCATCTTTTGCCTTCTCCATCTCTGGATGCTGATAGATAGCAAGAATCGGTAGCCAGTCGGTGAGCGATTGCACGGGAGCCGCTTTACGCCGATTCGGTAAGGGGATACCACGTTTGCTACCATCCCAACGCTGATAAAATTTGCGACACATTGGCTCAAGTTCGGGCCAACGATTAACAATCCGAGTGATACTTGCTTGATATTCTGCATCCGATTCAAGTAAAAAAACTTCATCGATCGCGAGCGCAACTTTGACTTTTTCAATCTGATCAGCGTCAAGCCAGTTGCGCATGATTCGATGAATATCTGCGCCCTGATCATCCATAAGCCAAGTCAATTGCAGCAATAGACCAGAAAAAGATTCCGTTGGAGTGTCTTTGGCTAGTCGTCCCAGCAAATACTCAATCGCAACATCCATACGCATAATGATCCATTACCCTTCTTTCATTTAATCGATCCTACACTCGTTTCGAGCATAACATCAATTTCGAGCATGCCAATCGGCCATGTGCCCGATTCAAGTGATACTGGATTCTCAGGTTTTTAGTTTATTATCGTTCGACACCCTGCCGCTCAAGAGCAAGCTGTGGTAGGTAATGGTTGCTTGATAAAATTAAGAATGAGGATAATTATGCTAATCGTACTTCGTGTGCTTCGTGGTTTCGATTCGTAACTCTTATTTACCCCAACGCAACCTCAACCACAGGACAAATACGGGTTTGTTGGCTGCGCAAATCGTAGAGGGTCAGGCTATCGCTGGTGGTGTCGTAGATGGCGCAGGTGTGGCTATCGCGAATCGTTACGCCATAAACTGAGCCTGGATTGAGCACCGTCAAATGGCCGCAGCGCACATGCATCGGGCGATGGGTATGCCCAAGCACAATAATCTGATCGTTGGGATGTTCACGTACCAGCCGTTGCCATTTGCTGCTTCGGCTTTCTGGCAACATATCCACGACATCGCTCCAGGGTGCACCATGGGCCAGCACCAAACTGCGATGCTCCACTTGTAAACGAAGGCTGGTTGGCAGCGCAGCAACATACGCTAAAGTGGCTTGGGTGACGATTCGGCCCCGACTGGCGAGGCGTTCGCGCTGGCTACTTTGGCTCCAACGGCCATGCTCGCGCAGTAAGGTGAATTCGTGGTTGCCTTTGATACAAGGAATTGAGCGAGCGATCAGCCCTTGAACAATCGCATCGGCATCCGGCCCGCGATCAACCACATCGCCAGCACACAGGATTTGCTCAATCGCCTGAGACTCAAACCAAGCCAAGGCCTGTTGAAAGCCGACACCATCACCATGAATATCGGCTAACAACCCTAAACGCATTTAGGCAACCCCAATAAAATTAAAAGCCCGTTGTAAATATTCCAAGGTATTGCTGGGGTAGGCATGGCGCAAGCCTGGAATAATTTCCAGCTCGCAGGGAATGCCATTATCATTTAATAGTTTGACCATGCGTTTGATTTGGTCGTGAGGAATTGTGCGATCATGTTCGCCAACCAAAATATAGCCGCGCAAATTGCGGCCTTTGGCTTCGCGAATTTCCGGCAACCATTCCTCAGGGTCGTCGATGGTCGGGCCGCCTGGACCAAGCAGTACAAAGCCACGTGCCTCGATTGGCCCAATCAAGGCCAGGCGCAAGGCTGTTTCGCCGCCCATCGAAAAACCAGCCAAGACAATCCGATCAGGGTCAACTTGGTATTCGTTGCTAACATCGGCAAATTGCTGCACCAACTGGCGTAAGGCCGCCGATTGATTGTTCCACACATAGCCATCGGATGATTCAGCCTGAGCGGATTGCGGTGCAGCCAAAATCCAATCAATATCGATCAGATTGTTCCAGCCATACAAAGTGTGCATGCTGTTATCGCCGTTGCCGTGTAAGGCAAAAAACAGCGGATACGGCCCTAGCTCATCTGGACCCAAAATATACATCTTGGGATCTTTGACTGCTTCTAATTGGCGTTGAAAACAAACTGCCGCTAAGCGCTCAAATTCAGGATCGCCTTGCAAGCTAATCCACGAAGGCGTTTGACGAATCGTTTCGGCCCCATACCAAAAACCACGGGCCACAGCCTCACTAAGAATTTGAATCGCATGTTCGGGCAGGCCAATCCGTGCGGCCATACACGAGCGCAGATAGGCAATCATCGATGCATGTTCGGGAAATTTCGCTCCCTCTGCATCAAGTAGATCGAGCGTTTCGCGATATTTTTGAGCCGTGTATTGCTCAGATACCACTTCAAAGAGGTCGTCATATGTTTCGAAGCTCATCGCCGTGGAACTCCTTTTTGCCAAAATCACTACGAGGGGAGCGATGCCCGTATTGTAGCGTTAATCGCTCTGAACGAAAACATGGATTTTTGTCCTATGATTGGGGTATTACCTGGATGATTATGTTTGGCTAAAAGCGCGGTACAATACTCGTTACGATTGTGCTGGAGGTTGATGATGTTTTCGCAACGAACCAATAGCCCACCCCCGGCCCTGATTGGGGTGATTATTGGGCTAGTGTTAATTTTTTTGGTTTCAACTCGTTCTTGTAACCCTGATAGTGAGCAGACGCTCCGCAGCCGTTTTGCCGAAGCTAACGCTACTCAAGTGGCCAGCCAGAATCTTGGTACACCCCTGATTCCATTACCAGCCCCAGTGCAGGAATGGAGTTCAACCGCGATTGCACGACTGCAAGGCGGCGAGGCGGTAGTGCCAATTACGCCCGTTGTTACCAACGATAAGCTCAAAGTCGATATTCAATCGCTTCAACAAGTGGGCGAGGGCTTACAAATTAAAGGTGTCGTTACCAATATTAGCAGCAAAGAATTACGCGTACCATTGGCAGCCTTCCGCTTTACCGACCAATCGGGCACCGTCTATGCTGCTCAAGGCGATGCAGCGGCGAATTTGCCGCCCAACGCCAACACAACGCTTGATCTCACGTTGCCGATCAAGAATCCAACCGCATTAACCATGGTTGTCGAAATTCCTGCCGAGGAGATTCGGCTGGAAGTTAATTTACTTGCGCAACAACAATAAGTTTAAGGAGTTTTCATGACCCGTCAAAAGGGACGTGGTGCGCGTGAACAGAATCGGGCTGATCGGCGCAACGAATATGCAACCCTAGTTGCTCCACATTTCAAAGGTTTGGTTGTGCCCGAATCACCAGCCGATCGGATTATTTTGTTTGGCGATGAGCTGGTTGATTTGGCGGTGCATTTGGCGCGGCAAATTCCCGATGGTCAGTTGGTGCTAATCACCAGTGAATATGATCGTTGGCAAGCTGCCAGCGAAGCATTAGCCCAATTTGCTCAGGCGAGCGTGCTGCAAGAACTGGACGAATTGCGCGACCCTGATGGTTTCCCAACGGAGCCATGGTCGTTGGCCGTGATGTTGGTGCCGTTTCAGCTTGGATCCAAAACAGTGCTTGATTTGATGCGCAATTTGTTTGGTTGGCTCCGCGCTGGCTCGCCGATTTATCTTGGTGGTAGCCGGATGCACGAATGGCAAATTACTAGCGAACGATTTAGCGCCATGGCCGGCCCGCTAACCATGCTCTACAATGGCGATCCGGTGCGGATTGCCAAAGGTATGGCACGGGGTGGAAGCCTTGTTAGCGCCGAATAAGGCTTAACGGCAAACCGAATGATGCCAGCAACCAGCCGTAAATCATTGGATTTATGGCTGGTTTTTTAGGGAGCAAATACAATGATTCGCAACCTTTGGCAACGTGATGAATTGATTCTCGCCTTCAATCTCTATTATCAAATCCCCTTTGGTAAGATCAACGCTAAAAATCCCCAAGTGCTCGCCTTAGCTCAATTAATCGGGCGTTCGCCAGGAGCGGTATCGTTCAAATTATCAAATTTTGCCAGCCTTGACCCAAGCTTAAAACAACGTGGCATTGCGGGAGCCAGCCATGGCAGCAAAGCCGATTTAGCGATTTGGAATGAGTTTTATAATAATTGGGAAGCCTTAGCTATTGAAAGCGAGCAATTGCTGGCAAAGTTGTCGCCAGCAGAGGCCGCAGAGCCTGAAACAAACCTGATTGAACTGCCACTTGTTGAAGGTTTAGAGCGTGAACAACTGCGTCGAGTGCGCGTTAATCAACACTTTTTTCGTAAAATAGTCCTTGCTGCCTATGATCAGCGTTGCTGCATTACTGGCTTAAATATTCCTAGTTTGTTAAATGCCAGCCACATTGTTCCTTGGGCACATGCCGCCAAGCAACGAGTCAATCCACATAATGGGCTATGTTTGAATGCGTTGCATGATCGGGCTTTTGATCGTGGCCTGATCACGATTACTCCCAATTACCAGATTCACGTTGCCTCAGCCCTCATCAAATCCTCAGCTAATTCAGCTACAAACGATCTATTATTGGCCTACGATCAACGGCAAATTGAACTGCCTACACGATTTCAGCCTGATCCAGCCTTTTTGCACTACCACAATCAGCATATTTTCCAAGGCTAGGCTAGATTATAGGAGCACTTGATTATGACCATGCGCCAGCAATTAGCCCAACAATATGGCACCAGCAATAATCTACAAGCCCGCATCGCGATGCACGAGCGATTTAGCACCAATCCCCAAGATTGGGTCGATTGGCTGTGGGATGTCATGCAATTGCCGAGTGCAGGCCGAGTTTTGGAGCTTGGCGGTGGCACTGGGCGTTTATGGCACGCGCATCGCCAGCATTTGGGCCAATTGCAAATTAGCTATAGCGACCATTCGTTGGGCATGGTCCAAACTGCCAAAAATCAACTTGCCGATCTGGCTCAATTGAATTTTAGTCAGGTCGATGCCCATTATTTGCCATTTACTGAGGCCTCGTTTGACGTGGTTATCGCCAACCATATGCTCTATCATGTTGCTGATCAAGCACTGGTGTTGGCCGAAATTCGCCGAGTGCTCAAACCAAATGGTGTTTTTTTCGCCGCAACTAATGGCAACCAGCATATGCACGAAATCAAAGAACTGATTCAAGCAGTCTATCCAACTGCCGATGTTACACCATTCAGCCTGAGCTTTACGCTCGAAAGCGGCCAAGCTTTGCTCCAAAGTCAATTTGAGCAGGTCGAAATTATTCAATTTGAGAATAATTTGGCGGTAACTGAGGTCGAGCCAATTGTCGAGTATGTGCGCTCGACCCAATGCTTGAGCGAGGAACATTTGGCAGTTTGTCGCGAGTTGGTCAGCGAACAATTAGCGGCCAATCAAGGCCTATTTCCAATTCAAAAATCAGTCGGTTTATTTGTGTGTCGCTAAAAATAAAAGCGCCGTGATCGCCTAAAAACGATCACGGCGTTGTTGCACGCGCCATTGCGTACCCCCATCAAGCTTATTCGTTACGCGGAACCAAGGTCAACAAGGCTTTGGAACGTAAACCAAGCAAGGCCGAAATCACACAGGCCAAACCGCCAATTCCAGTAGCGATCGGCGTGCCCCAATGTTCAGCCACAAACCCAGCCTGTAAACTTCCAACCAAGCCCAAGCCCACCAAGGTCATCACATAAAAGCCCATCACGCGCCCGCGCAACCGATCAATCGCGGTGGTTTGCAAAATCGTGTTGGCGGTAGCCAAAAAGCTAACCATCGAAAAGCCTGTAAAGGTCATAATTGGTAAGGCCAACCAGAATGAGCGGTTGAAGGCTAGCAAACAGATGCCTAGGCCAAACCCAAGCGCCCCATTCAACAATAATTTACGCCGATCAGTTTGGGCATTAGTACGGGCAACCCGCAGCGCCGCCAGCAATGCGCCAATCCCATTTGCCACCATCATCGCGCCCAAGCGGGTTGAACCTTCAGGGATGAGCGGCGTAACCAGAATTTGGTCGGCAAAAATTGGCAGCAACGAGGTATAGCCAAAGCCCAAAATGCTTGGCACCAGCACCAGCACCAAAATAATTCGAATCAAGGGTGTTTGCAACGAATAGCGTGCGCCATCCATAAAATCGCTGACTGATGAGCTGTTGCTTTTGCGGGGTGCTGGCGCAATCAAGCCCGTCATCATCATCAAGCCAATGAGCACTGCGATAAAGCTCAAGCCATTCAGCAAAAAAGCCCAAGCTAGGCCAACAGCACTCACCAACATTGCCGCAACAGCTGGCCCAATCGCGCGTGCACCGTTGAAAATCGAGGCATTCAAGCCTATCGCATTCATCAAATCATCACGGTTGCCGATCATTTCTGAGGTAAAGGCTTGACGTGCAGGCATATCGACGGCATTAACTACCCCATTGACCAGCGCTAAGGCTAAAACATGCCAGTATTGCACACTATCACTAAAGGTCAAAATTGCCAAAATCAACGATGAAATCATTGCGCCCATTTGCGCCCAAAACACCACCCAGCGCTTGGCATAGCGATCAACCACTACGCCCATAAATGGCGAGAGCAAGAGCACAGGCAATGAGGTTAATGCGGCGACCGTGCCCATCGCAAGAGCCGAACCAGTCAGTTGATAGACGAGCCATTGCAATGCCAGCGATTGCATCCATGAGCCGATCAGCGAAATAAGTTGGCCAAACCAAAATAAACGAAAATTGCGATGGTTCAGCGCCCGAAACATATATGGCCATTGCCGTGGAATATGCAATGTTTGAGCTAAAGTTCTTTTTTCAAGCATCTGTTGGCTTCCTGTCTAAGCAGCAATGGGTTAATCATATCACGATATGCTAATTTTTGCATACAACTATTGAATGAATAACAGCCCATTATTCCTATTTAGGGGGCTAGGCATAAGCAAACCCATGGTTCGCTTACGTCAACCATGGGTTCAAGCTAAAAGTGGTTATTTTGCTAAAAAAGCTGGTTATTTGATTGATGTGGCCGAGGAAATATTTAGGATTCGCGGCGGGTTAACCAAAATACACCTAAGCCAACCACAAAACTCGCGATGGCCTTGCCCAAATCGCCCAGTGGCATATCACCGCGGATCACCGGTACACCGAGCGCCGCGCCCATCCATGGAAACCAAGCAGGGAGCACCAAAAGTCGCTTCAGTCGGGCTGAAATTCGCTCATGTGTCCGAATCCAATGGACAGTGGCCAACCAGCCAATCACTGCCACTACTAAAAGAACGATGATAAAACTGCTTGATGAAGCCATGGGCAACCCTTTATCTATCTTGACAATAATCGTGCTATCTATTGTAACAAAGGCTTGGGCAAAAAACCGCCGCTAATTGTCCTGTTTTGGTGAGAAGTTGGTTAATCCTTGGGGGTAGCCAGCCACGAATGAATACGACAATCTGAAACATTACCCTGCATCCCTATCATGTAAGGCTGATTAATTGTTGGCGCACGGCGATACTAACAGCCTCGGTGCGATTGGTCGCCCCAAGCTTGCCCAAGATATTTTGCACATGCACTTTAACCGTGCGCAAAGCAATATCCAACTCAAGCGCAATTTCGCCATTGGAGCGCCCACGCCCCAGCAGGTGCAGCACTTCCAACTCACGCGGGGTTAGCGATTCCGGTTGGGGATTGCTCACGCCAGCCACCAGTTTGGCGGCAATATCCGGCGCAAGGTGAGTGCTACCACGTGCAACGGCCTGAATCGCCGAAACCAATTCATCTGCCGATGCATCCTTTAATAGATAACCCTTGGCCCCAGCTCGCAAGGCCGCCCAAATAAACTCATCAGTCGCATAGGTGGTGAGCACCAGCACTTTGGCTTGGGGCCAGCGCTGACAGAGTTGGCCAATCGCGGTGGGGCCATCCATTACGGGCATTTGTAAATCCATCAAAACGACATCGGGTAGTTCTTGGGCATACAAATCCAGGGCTGCTTGGCCGTTAGCAGCCTCGCCCACAATCTCAATCGTCGCTTCATCCTCTAAAACAGCAATCAAGCCTTCGCGAACAATCCGTTGATCTTCAACAATTGCAACTCGAATCATGGCAACATCCTCGGTGATGGCGGTTTTAGCGCCTTGCTATCAGCTAGCTATCAGCTTAACACGGGTCTCGCTTGACGTGATTATGCTATAATGGCGCTTATACGAGGGCCAAAAGCCCTTCTTTTTTGGATAAAAAACCCGCTTGCGGGGCTGTGGCTCCGGCCTGCACCTTGACTTCTTGCCAATCATCCACGCGAGCGCTGCAGCAGAAAGATCGTCGCACTATATATGTTTAGATCATTTTTTCGCTCATTTAGCCGCGATATTGGCATGGACTTAGGCACTGCCAATACTTTAGTCTATTTACGCGGCAAAGGCATTGTTATTTCTGAGCCATCGGTGGTGGCTATTGATAAACGCACTGGAATTCCCCAAGCTTTTGGCGCTGCGGCCAAGGCCATGGTCGGTAAAACCCCTGCCAATATTGTAGCAGTCCGCCCGCTCCGCGATGGTGTGATTGCCGATTTTGATGTTGTCGAAAAGATGATGAAGTATTTTTTCGACCAAGCCCATAAACATGTTGGCGCTAGCATCGCTGGCCGCCCACGCGTAATCGTCGGTGTGCCATCGGGCGTGACCGACGTGGAAAAACGCGCCGCCCGCGATGCCGCAATGAATGCTGGCGCTCGCGAAGCCTATGTGATCGAAGAACCAATGGCGGCGGCTGTTGGTGCAGGCTTGCCTGTGACCGAACCAACTGGCTCAATGGTTGTCGATATTGGCGGCGGTACAACGGAAGTGGCCGTTATCTCGCTGGGCGGGATTGTGATTAACCACTCGTTGCGCACCGCTGGCGACGAAATTGACGAGGCTGTGATTGCCTTCGCGCGGCGTGAATATAATTTGCTGATTGGCGAGCGCATGGCCGAGAAAGCCAAAATCGCCGCTGGCTCAGCCTATCCGCTTGAAGAAGAAATCAAAGTTACCCTACGGGGCCGCGATTTGCTAACAGGCTTGCCCAAAGCGATTGAAATTAGCAGCATTGAGTTGCGCGAAGGGATTGCTGGCCCAGTTGCCAATATTGTTTCTGAGGTGCGCACTGCCTTGGAAGAAACCCCGCCAGAATTGGTCGCCGATATTATGGAGCATGGCATTACCTTGGCTGGTGGTGGCTCGATGCTGCGTGGCCTTGATCGGCGGATCGCTGCTGAAACCAAAATGCCAGTGCATATCGCCGAAGATCCGTTATCGTGTGTGGCACGCGGCACAGGCAAAATGATCGAGGAATTTGATAAATACCGTGACACGATTCGGCGTTCGCAAGAATCGCGTCGCATCAAACGTGGGTAGTCATGTTAAGTCGCTCAGGCAACGCCCAACGGGCAACCAAGCTGATCGTTTGGCTGGCATGTTTTGTGGTTGTGCTGTTATTGCTCGATCAACAGGGGATTCTTACGCCAGTTACCGACAGTACGGCTCGCGTTTTGACTCCAGTTACCCGCACGCTGACGAATATTCGTTTAGCGATTAGCGATACCTTCGGCGGTATTTTTGGCTCGTCGCAAGCCGCCCAAGATTTGGCAGCCTTGCAAGAACGGGTCACCGAACTTGAAAACGAAAATGTCCAATTGCGCAGCGCTGCCGCTGAAAACACAACCTTGCGCCGCACTGCTGGCATGCGCGAACGCTATGGCTGGCGCACGGTGATTGGCAATGTGGTCAGTCGCTCCGCCGATGCTGGCAATCGGGTGATAAGCATCGATCGTGGTACGGTTGATGGCTTGGCCGTGGGCATGCCTGTGGTTTCACACGTCAATGGCAGCCCCGATGCGCTAATTGGCTTGGTCGATACGGTCAGCCAACATAATGCCACAGTTTTGCTCATTACCGATGCGCGTTCGGTGGTGAGCGGCCAGGTGTTATCGCAGGTAACCAGCGAACAAGAAAGCGGTAGCATCAGCCAACCAATGGGCGATGTGCTTGGTCAATGGCAACTTGGCTCACGCTTGATTATGCGCCATATCGATCGTGACGCTAAATTCAGCGTTGGCGACGATGTGTTGACCGCTGGTATTAGCAAAGCATTGGCCTTCGATGCACCTGCTGCACGGATTCCGCCCGATGTGCCGATTGGCCGTGTCAGCGCAATTCGCCCCGACGGCCACGGCCAACAAGCCGATATTGAACCATATTTTGATCCTGATGTAGTGCGGACTGTATGGATTATCGTCGGCGAAGATTAAGCGAACGGCTGCGCGGACAGCTTTGGTTGGCCCTGATCGTTGGATTAACCGTGATTATTCAGACAACGCTCTTGCCAACGATCTTTAATGCCCACTTAAATTTGGTGTTGTTGGCGGTGGTTTGTTGGACCTTGCTAGCCGATGCCGCTAAGGGTGCTGCCATCGCTATGTATGGTGGCTTGCTGATTGATGTGGTGGGCTACTCGCCGTTTGGCAGCCATGCCTTGGCTTTATTGCTGGTTACGTGGGTTTGTAGCCTTGCTGCCGAGCGCTTCCCACCCGATACATGGCCAACGTCGCTCTTACTAACCATCGGCTTGACCCCGCTATATCACTTAGTTACCCAAGTGTTTCGCGGTGGCACCGACGATTGGCTGAGTTGGGCGATTGTGGTGCTTGTGCCAGCCATGATTATCAATGCGATTGCGGTTTTGCCAACCTTCCTCGTTTTGCAATGGTGGAACGAGCGCAAAATCCGCCACTAAACTTTATCATCAAGGAGAACCCTATGCGCGGTCGCTTGATCGGCTTACGGGTCGTGAGCTTAATTATTTTTGTGGTCTTGCTCGCGCGATTGCAGCAATTGCAATTTGGCAGTAGCGCCGCAACTTCACGCGCTTCAATTGAGCAAAATATTACCCGCCGCGATTATGTTGCTCCCCAACGTGGCGAGATTTTTGCCAGCGATGGCACAACCCTGCTAGCAGCCTCGGTTCCCACCTCGATCTTGGGAATTCAAGCCGAATCGCTGCCGCGCAAACGCGCTGAGCGCAATGCGGTGTATATGCGGCTGAGTATGTTATTGCCTTTCAGCGATACCTTCACGCTCTCGCCAACCACTAAATTACAAGAAGATCCAGCTTTGGCCGCAGCAATTTATGGCATCTCGCCAATTTTGCCTGCCGATACCAACTTCGCGCCAGCGCAATCGATCACGGTGACCGTGCCCATGGGCAAGGCCTTGACCGCGCTGCAATTAAGCCAAGCCTATACCGATGTGATCACCCTGCAACCTGGGGTTGAAAAGGTACTAGCCAAAGCCAACCTGCCTGGCTATTTGGTTGTGCCAGTCGCCAAAAATATTCCTGATGATGTCGCCTTGGCGATTCGCGAAAATGCGCTGGCCTTGCCCGGCGTGCGGGTGGTCGATGGCTTCCAGCGCGATTACCCACTGAGTGCCGAAGTCCAATCGCTCTCGCATTTATTGGGCTATATGATTCGGATTAACGACAAGCAACTGGCTCGTTATAACCCCACCAATGATGCTGACGGCCCGCGCCAATATCTCGAAAGTGATTTGATTGGGGTCGATGGAATCGAAAATTATTACGAATCAACCTTGCGCGGCAAGTTGGGCACCAATCAAATTTCGGTTGATGTCTCGGATCGGATTGTCGGCGAGCCAACGGTGTTGCAGCCAATGGAAGATGGCAAAAATCTGATTTTGAATATTGATATGGATTTGCAGCGAGCCAGCGAAGCAATTTTACAAAAATGGCTCGATGTTGCCGATCAACGCCGCGTGCGCTTAGCCAACACGCCAGGCAAAGATCAAGCTAAATATGCCTCATACGACCCGATTAACAAAGGCGTGATTATGGTGATGGATGTCAACACAGGGGCGGTTTTAGCCTCGGTCAGCTTGCCAGCCTACGATAACAACGCCTTTAATCGCGGTGAGGTCGAGGAAATTACCGATTTATTTACCGATGAAGAAAACACGCCGTTGCTGCATCGGGCAATTGCTGGTAAATATCCACCTGGCTCGACCTTCAAGCAATTTACGGCTGCCGCTGCCTTAGATAGCGATATCATCAATCCTGGCACGCAGATTCAAGACCCTGGCTTTTTGATTGTGCGCAACGAATATAACGAAGCTTTGACCAACCAATATCCTAACTCCAACCGCCGCGCCAATGGCCTGATCAACGTTTCCGATGCTTTGAAAGTTTCATCGAACGTCTTTTTCAACACGGTTGCTGGCGGTACCGATTATGTTACCAATCTCAAACCAACCGATCCACAAATCAAAGGTGGCTTGGGGATTGATCGCTTGTATGAGACGGTTTCGGGCGAGTTTGGCTTCGATAAACTGACCGGGATCGATTTGCCAGGCGAAGATTCAGGGATTATTCCGAATAAAGAGTGGAAGAAACAGCGCCGCGAACGTTGGGGCGTTGGCGATACCTATATCGCCGCAATTGGTCAGGGCGATGTGCAAGTTACGCCATTGCAATTGCTACGGGCTACCGTCGCTACCGCCAATCGTGGTTCAGTCTATCAACCACAAGTTGTCAAAGCGATCACCGATTTGAACCGCACCGACACGATTACGCTGACCCCAGTGATTGAACACACGATTGAACTTGCACCTGAGCATTGGGCGATTATTCGTGAAGGCATGCGGCGCTCTGTCCGTGATCCCGATGCCTACAATCGGATCGCCAATGGCAATAACAAACCTGCAGGCGCAATTTTGACCGATCTTGATCGGCTGGATTTGGCGGGCAAAACTGGAACCGCCGAGTATGCCGAAGGGCCATATTTGCGTTCGCACTCGTGGTTTGTTGGCTTTGCGCCGTTCGATAATCCCAAAGTAGCAATTTTAGCGATGCTCGAAGGCACTGGCGATTTGGGCGACGGATCGGGGACACTGGCCTTGCCAGCGGTAGTTGATGTGCTACGAGCCTATAATGGCGAGGCCTTCCCCGATATTAATGGTAATTTGCCTGCGCCTGCTGCTGGCAGCACTGGCCAATAGAGGAAAAAACCAATGCAGTTAACCGTGGCACTTGCTCAAATCGATTTAGTGTTGGGCGATCGCGAAGCCAATTTAGCGACGGTGCGTCAACTTGCTGCGCGTGCCGAGATGGCAGGCGCAGCGCTGTTGGTGTTGCCAGAGTTATGGGGCACTGGCTATCTGCTGGAACAAGCCCACGAATTGAGCGATCCGCTCGGCAAGGGCTTGTTTGAAGAAGTCGCGGTTTTGGCGGCCCGCCATCATTTGGCGATTGTTGGCTCATTGCTGGAACGTGATGGCGAGCAGGTTTATAACACGGCCACGCTATATGATGCACAGGGCAAACGTCTCCATAGTTATCGCAAAACCCACCTGATTGGCTTGATGCAAGAAGATCGCTATCTGGCTGCTGGTCAGCAAGCCGAAGTTTTTGAAACTGCTTGGGGCACAAGTGCATGCGCCATTTGCTACGATTTACGCTTTCCTGAATTGTTTCGGCGTTACGCCTTGGCTGGCGCAGGAGTGATAATTATTCCAGCTGAATGGCCAACAGCGCGAATTGAGCATTGGCGTACCTTGCTTCGCGCACGGGCGATCGAAAACCAAGCTGTGGTCATCGCCTGTAATCGGGTTGGCAGCGACCGTGCTAATCAATTTGGTGGTCACTCCGTCGTGATTGACCCTTGGGGCAAGGTTTTGGTTGAGGGCGATGATCAAGCTGGCCTATTGACTGCAACTGTTGATCTTGCCAGCATTGCCAAAGCCCGCGACTTCCTGCCAGTCTTTCGTGATCGACGGGTTGAGTTGTACTAGAACTAGATATCAGGATGCAGAGGCAAGGAATCAGATTTTTTTAATCACCAAGTAAGGCTACAGACTATCGGCTATCGGAGATTGGATTAAAATACCAAAAATTGTTCCGATAGCCAAGTGCCTCCAGCCAATCGGCTATATCCTTCGTGGATCAATCACCAAACAAAAACGCCTATCGAGTAATTCGATAGGCGTTGGAAACCACGATCTTCGGCTTAGAATATGCCTTGGCCCCCACCAAGGATATTGCAAGGATCGTAGCGGTTCTTGGCGCGGCGGAAGTCGTTCCAGACATTGCCAAAGTGTTGCCGCCAGTCGTTTTGGTCGAACTCGATTGCCCCAATTGCGTAGCGGTTGCCACCAAGGTCGCGGTTGGTTTCAAACAACTCGCGATTGCTAGCCATCATGGCGTTGATCACCTCAGGAATATTTGGCGCGGTGCGCAAAATATCAAACAAGAAGACGATTTCGCCATCGGGTACGCGGAAGAATGGCTTGGTAAATTTGTTGGTCTTGACTGGATAGAGCAAGATTGGGCCTTGGCCAGTATCGTCGAGGGTCAAGGTTTCCAAGATATTGCCAACATATTGATTGACGTGGCGGCTCTTGACGAATACATCGAACCATGGGTGTGGCAAGAACCAAACACCGATTGAGCGTAAGAAGGCTTCGGTTGCTTCCAAGCGATTCAAGAACGCGAAATAGGTCGTATCCGAAATAACTTCTGTACCTTGGTTGTAGCTCAAATTACGCAACAAGCGGGTGTTGTTAGGCGTGTTGTTGGCTGAGAAATATTTGACTGCTTCGAGCATGAAGTTCCAGCCACCACCAGCCTTGGGTACGACTTGGCCTTCAACATAATCGAAGCGACCATCGCGAATCAAGCGGGTTTGATCGCCAGTAAAAGTTTCGATATCGTCATAGAACAGGTTGAAGACACGAGCATGGGTTTCGGCGCGAATCAATTTGAGCTTAGCCCGCACAATAATGGCAAATTGACCCAAGCCACCAAGCACCGATTCAAATAAATCTTTGTTGCGGTTTTTTGAACAGGTTTCTAAGTTACCTTCGCCGGTAACAACCGTCAATTCAATTACGTTGTCGATTTGCACACCATGTTGATGGCTGGCCCCGCCAATCCCGCCGACGCTCAATGTGCCACCGATTGATAGCTCAATATAATCGGTCATCACAGGTGGGGTTAGGCCTTCGGCCAAGGTGCTATCAAGCAGTTGATGCCATTTCAATCCAGCATCAGCAATGACATAATCGCGGCCAATTTCATGAATCGCGTTCATGGTACTCATATCGATCACCACCCCGCCTTGAATTTGGGGCTGACCATAGGTGGAGTGACCTTGACCACGACCTGAGATTTTAATATTGTTATTTTTGGCAAAGCGAACGAGGCGCACAATATCATTGACTGAGCCAGGTTTGAGCACAGCATTGGGAGTACGGTGAATAATATGACCGTAATCATCGGCTGCTTCGGCGCGGGTGGCGGCATCGGTGTACAACACACCATCGAACGTTGGGAAATTTGGCGCGAGTTGCTCGGCGGCGTGGGCTGAAGTGACCCACGAACTAGTAGCACGGTCAAAACCAACTACCACAGCACCTGCAACGAGACTTTTCAAGAATGTACGGCGGCTAAGTTGCGTCATAACGTCCCTCGTTTTCGGTTAAAAAAGACTGACCGCAAATTCACCACCTATTAGCTATGACGTAGGGCTGGAATGAGGTGTCAAGTGTGAATCTGCGAGTCAGCTTTTGCATCTGTCCTGACTGCATATACTGTATTAGATGTCAGTACTAGGCTCAATAGGCCAATAGTCTATGCTTTACATAGGCTGAATACGGTACTTGAGGGTACGCAGGGCTGTCGAGAGCGCTTCTTGTAAATCGCTGGTGGTTTGAAAAATCGAAAGATCAATTCCAAGGCTTACGACAACTTGGGCAACATCAGGGGTCATGCCACATAAAATAACGCCAGCACCAAGCAAATTACACGATTGCGCTGCCCGAATCAGCACATTGGCCACTTGGGTATCAATTAATGAAACCGCCGTAATATCCAAAATCACGACACTCGCTCGCGTGCGCACGACATGCTCCAACAAGAGCGCAATCATGCGTTGAGCGCGATTGCTATCGATTGCACCGATCAATGGCATCAACACCACGTTGGTAAAAATATTAAGAATCGGGGTTGAAATTTCATCGATCGTATACAGCAGTCGTTCTTCGGTTTCGCGGGCTGCCTTCAACTCGGCTAGCCGAGCTTCAAGCTCCGCCAGGTGTTTTTGATCCTGTTCGCGGGAGAGCGCAAGCTCTTTGCTGACTCGATTGACCATATTGGCCAAAATTCCGAGTTCATCGCGACGATCAAGCACAAGATGTTCAGCAGCCTCGCCTTGAATAACTTTGCGCAACGTACTGCCAATCGTGCGAATTAGCGCCCGATCTTCACGTGAAAGTCGTGATTGGTTGGTCGATGCTGGAGGCGTTGGTTGCTCTGGGCGCTCTGGTTGATCCATAGGATTTATTTCCAAGAAACATGTAACTCGCAGAAGGCATCGCCATTGCGGATACACTTAGAATGGTTCATTTGAACATCGCGGGCATCGAAGCACTCCAGCGCTCCTTGCATTGCCCCTTGTTCAAACATACAATTGTAGGGTTGTTCCATTTCAATGATTGCGGTTTTATCGCCAGTCATGCGGGTGCGCCATTCGCCACCATCGCCACGAGTTGCATACACCCACATCATTGGAATGGTTGTAATCACATCTTCGGGCTTTTGAATGCCAACTGCCCGAAATTGGGTTTCCATCGAATAATAGATGTTCTTGCCAACATCGACCACCAAGGCTGGATCTTGATCTTCGAAGCTGTTGAGCATGGTTTCTAATAGTTGGCCATGATACCATGCCTCAGGATCAATCTCATCCAAGACATCGAGCATCTCTGGTGAACAATGTTCGGAGGCGGTTGTTGAAATTAATAAGAAAATACCACCTTGCGTTAATGGCGGGCCACTCCGATCTTGACCAGGATCAGCATACACAGTCAGGTCAAATGGTGCGTGTCGTTCAAAACGATACATAGGGTGCCTTTCAGTTGCAATGGGGGTGAGAGCCTGAACATTGCCATTATACGCGTTCTTGCAGCATTTCCTGAACTGAATTTTAGCCATTTATTAGTTATGTTTTCCTATTTTTTTGCTAGTACGGGTGAGCTTTTAGGTGTTATATCAGGGGATATAGGCCGTTTTAGTCCACCTTTGGGGGGATTTTTTCCATGAATTCTGACTACGAGTTACAATCTCGCCATGAGATGGTGCAAATTGGCCGCTGGCTCTATGAACGCGGCTGGACTCCTTCGTATAGCGGCAATTTTTCGGTATTGCTCGATCAACAACGCATTTTGACCACACCCACGGGCTATTGCAAAGGTCTGCTTCAGCCTGACGATTTAATTATCGTTGATCGTCAGGGAGTCCCGCTCGACCCACAGACCCCCTTACCTTCGAGTGAATTGTTGATGCACTTGGCGGTCTATGCGGTGCGCCCCGATGTTCGCGCTTGTGTCCATGCTCATCCACCACGAACGATAGCTTGTAGTATTGCTGGTATCGAGCTGACCCAGCCACTTTTAGAGGATATTATTCTGACCTTGGGCAAAATTCCAACTGTGCCTTATGCTCGCACTGGTACAGCAGCGCTGGGCGAGGCAATCAAGCCGTTTATTTGTGATCACGATGCGGTGGTGTTAGACCACCATGGTTCGTTGACCGTTGCTAGTAGCCTGACCAAAGCTTTTCACCGAACTGAGCAGGTTGAACAAGCCGCTACAATTATTTCGACGGCGCTGAGCATAGGCAGCTTGCAACCCTTGGCTCCTGAACACGTAGCGGATTTGTTGGCGGCACGGCGTGCTTGTGGTGGTAATCCAAAGGCTGAGCCTACGATCAGCAATGGTTAACCATGGAGTTAGCCCATGTGACCCCAAGCAGATTAGGCTGTTGGTACTAGCTTTGCTATTGGCATCGGTTGATCTGCATGCTATTTTGTGCTATGTTTGCGCTGATAAAACTGCTGCGGTTCCACTATGACCCAACGTACTCGTAAACCCACGCTGAAAAATCGGGTGGAAGCCCTCGAGGCTGAACGCCATCAAACCCAACGTGCTCTCGATGCGCTCTATCGCATTGGGCTAGCTTGTCGTGGGCAGCAAGATTCGTTCGAGTTGTTGCGCACCATTTATCAAGAATTGCAGACAGTTTGGAATTTTGATGCCTGTTTTATTGCCCTCTCCGACCAATACGACGATAGCGCGTATCGTATCGCGATGTTGGCCGATGAGGGCGTGATTGAATTTAGTGAGCATGATCCAATTGGCCCATTGACTGGCTATCTGATTCGCCAACGTCAGCCCTTGCTCTTTCGTGATTTGGCGATTGAACGTGAGACGATTGGCTTACCGCGCCTTTTGCAATTTGGCAGCGATAAGCTTTCGCGCGGCTGGATGGGCGTACCATTAGTTATTGGTACTTCGGCCTTGGGCGTGATTTCGCTGCAAAGTTACACCGTTGGCGCATTCGATGAGACAGATCTTGATCTGTTGACCCGGATTGCTAATTCGATGGCAGTGGCGCTGGAAAATGCCCTGCTCTCGCATCGTCAGGCTGAATTAACTGGCTCGTTGGAACGTCAAATCGAGCTGCGTAACGCCGATCTATTTGTGATCAGTGATATTGCGGCGATGTTGACTCAGCAATTGCCATTGACTGAGATGTTTGGCCTAGCGCTCGATTTTATGCTGGAGTTGATGCATCTCAACGCTGGCGTGGTGTGTTCGCTGAGCGGGAGCGAGCTTCAGCCAATTGTTCAGCGTGGCATGCAACATGGCAGCCTGCCTGAATCGTTTGCGCCGCTTGATTCAATTTTTGGGGTTGCGATTAGTAGCAATTCGGCGATTGTCGATAATCATACTCACTCCAAATATTGGCAAATGGCACAACTCAGCCATCTCGGCACAACCCTCGCCATCCCTTTGCGCCGCCATGAAACCGTGATCGGTGTCTTGATGGTTGGCCAAACTGAGCAACGCGCCTTCAAAACTGAAGAAGTTGAGTTGTTGCAAGTGGTCAGCAATCAATTGGCTTTGGCCTTGGAGCATGGCAATATTTTGGCCCAACAACGTCGCCAAATTGCTGAACTAGAGGCCTTGAGTGCGATCAGTACGGCAACCGTTCGAGCGCTCAATCTCTCAACCTTGTTGCATCAATTAAATGATGCAATTCGCTCGTTCTTGCCAGTCGATGTGTTTTATATGGCGATTTACGACCCTGAGCGCCAATTATTGACTGATAGCATTGCGATTGAGGATGAGAATGAGGCGACTTACCTGAGCGAAGAGGCGATGCCGCGCAAAGGTTCGTTTACCGATTGGGTGCTGAGCAAATGTGAACCATTGTTTTTGCGCCATGTTTCACGCGATATTCGCCATTACCCAACCATTATTCGGCGCACGATCAAAGGTTCGCCCTCGGAAAGTTGGCTGGGCGTGCCAATGCTCGATGCCAATCGCCGTCCTTTGGGCGTGATCGCCATTCAAAATTATCGCCCCTATGCCTTCAGCGATCGCGATCGCTTTTTTATGCAATCGGTCGCCAGCCAAGTTAGCTTACATGTGTTGAATGTGCAGTTGTATCAGCAGCGCGAACGCCAATTGGCTGAACTGAATGCCTTGCAACGGATCAGTAGTTTGCTCGGCTCAACCCTCGAAATTGAGGCCATGCTGCGGGCAATCGATGCTGTGCTCACTGAATTTTTGCATATTGATGGCTTTTTTGTGATGCTCAATCATCCCCAAAGCCACATGGTCGAGGCGGTCTATGCCTTGAATCGCGAGGGCGAGGGTGATTTTCGTTGGATGATCGGCCTGATTCCGCCCGAGCACACACCAACGTGGGAAGTGTTGCACACTCGCAAGCCGTTGCGCTTTGGTGATATTTCACAAGAAACCTCGACTGAGGTTGCCCCCGAAGATAACGAAGTGCGTATTTCGTCGGATCGAACGAAGGCTTGGCTGGGCGTGCCGCTCAACGATCAAACAACCAATGTGATTGGGCTGATTGCGATTCAAAGTTTTCAAGCCAATGTGTTTAGCAATCGCGATGAGCAATTTATGGCGCAGGTCGGCCAACAACTGACTTTAGCAATTCAAAATGCGCGGCTGTTTGCGCAACGCGAACGTCAATTGGCCGAACTCAATACCTTGAAATTGGTTGGCGAATTGCTTAATCGCACCATGGATATCCACGAAATGTTCCGTGGCTTGAATCCATTATTGACTTCGTTTCTCAAAATCGATGGCTTTTATATCTTATTAAACAACCCCCAAACGTATGTGATCGAAGATTTATGCGTGGTTGAGCGTGGCGAGTTGCTCGATTATGGCTCGATGATCGGTACATCGCTGCCGCTCAATACACCGACAGCCTGGATTTTGCGCAATGGTAAAGCGCTGCGTTTCAACAATACAATTACCGATATTCCCAAACTGTATCCCGAGTTGAAAACGGTGCAGGTCAATGATGAAGTCGCCTTGTCGTGGCTTGGCACACCCTTGATCAACCACCGTGGCGAGGTTTTGGGCGCGATCACCACGCAATCGATGAATGCTAGCCATTTCAGCGAGAGCGATGAGCAATTTATGCTGCAAGTGGCGCATCAATTGGGCTTGGCAATTCAAAATGCTCGTTCATTTGCCCAACGCGAGCGCCAGTTGGCTGAGCTTGATGCCCAACAAGGCATCACCCAATTGGTCACTTCGACCCTTGATTTATATGAAATGCTACGCTCGATGGATTTGGTGTTGCGTAGTTTTCTGAATGCCGATGCCTTCCAAGTGGTGATTGGCAACGCTGATCGGGTGGAAACGGCGGTAGTTTTAGAAGAAGGCAAGGAAGTTGAAACGGCGGTGATTGGCCATCCTTTGCCCGAAGGCTCACTGACGCGCTGGACCTATCTGCATGTCAAGCCGCTGCGCATGAACGATATTTATCGCGATTGGGCGCTCTATCCCGATTTGCAGGAGCCGCCGGTTCCGACCAACTCTGGGTTTATGCACTCGTGGCTGAGCGTCCCGCTGATCGCCTCGGATCAGCCGTTGGGTGTGCTAGCAGTGCGGGCAACGCGACCAGCGGCCTTTGGCCCAAGTGATGAGCAATTTTTGTTTAATGTCGGTCGCCAGCTGGCGCTGAGTGTGCGCAATGCCCGCTTGTATGCGGCTGAACAAACTGCCCACCGCACTGCCGAAACTATGCGCGAAATTGCCCGCGTGCTCAACACCACCTTCAATCCCGATGAAGTGCTCGATTTGATTTTGCGTGAATTGCGCAAGGTAATCACCTTTGACTCAACCTCGGTCATGCTCCCATCGAATAATTTGCTGCGGATTGTTGCGCGGCAAGCCCAAGATGAGCAGTTGGCGGTCGAATGGCGCGAATTGACCTTCCCGCTTGATCAGACCAGTGGTGCGGGACGGGTGATGTTGAGCGGTCAGCCGTTGGTGGTTCCCGATACCGTCAGCGATCCGCAATGGACGCGCTCGCCGATGCCAAGTGTGGTGCGCTCGTGGATTGGCGTGCCGTTGATCAGCAAGGGCGTGGTACTCGGCGTGCTGAATATTAATTCGTTACAACCCAACGCCTTTACCCAAAGTGATACTGATTTGGCGATGACCTTCGCCAACCAAGCAGCAACAGCGCTTGAGCATGCGCGGCTCTACCAAGAATCAGTTACGCGGGTTGAGCAAGAACTAGAAATTGCCCGCCAAATTCAGAGCAACTTGTTTCCACGTAGCTTGCCTGTGGCCCAAGGCGTGGAGTTGGCGGCCTTGTGTTTGCCAGCCCGCGAAACTGGCGGCGATTTCTACGAGGTAACCGAGTTGCGTGATGGTCGCTGGGCTTTGATGGTTGGCGATGCTTCGGGCAAGAGCATTCCTGGGGCAATGTTGATGGCGGTGGCACGTTCGATTGTGCGCTCGGAAGCATGGGATCACGAGATACCGCAAATTGTGATGCAGGAAACCAATCGCTGGGTAACCATGGATATTCCACGACATACTTTTGTGGCCTTAGCCTATGCAACCTTTGATACGCTTGATTATAGTTTGGCCTTGGCGAATGCTGGCCAACTCGACCCGATTATTCGCCGCGCTAATGGCGATTTGGAATATGCGACCGCGCCAGGCCCACACTTTCCGCTGGGCATTATGGCCAACACACCCTATGAAACGGCCAGCTATCAGCTTGAACCCAACGATATGGTGCTGTTCTACACCGATGGTGTGGTTGAATCGAAAAATACCAGCGGCGAGATGTGGGGCTTCGATCGCTTCGAGACCTTGCTGCGCGAACACGATCATAGCCTGACCAGCGCTGAATGGGTGAATTTAGTGATCGACGAAATTAATCAATTTATCGGCGATCACCCGCAACACGACGATATTACCCTGGTGGCGCTCAAAGTTGCTGGCGCTTAATTATGATGTGGCATGGTGATGGTAAAAATCGTGCCTGTTGTTGAATTACTGACCACGCCAATTTCCCCTTCGTGAGCTTCAACTGCTAATTTGCAAAAATACAAACCCAAGCCCGTGCTACGTTGGCGGGTATGATTCTGCTCATTCAAAATCGTAAAGCGATCAAATAACGATGCTTGCAACGCTTCGGGGATGCCGGGGCCGTTATCAGCTACTTGGAAGGTAATTTGGCTATCAGCTTGGTAGGCAATTAATTTAATTTCAGTTTGAATTGGCGTATGCTTGATTGCGTTTGATAGCAAATTGCTCAACACCCGCCGCATCAAATCGCCATCGATCGTCGCGTACAACTCAGGGTCGGCCTGAATCGAGATAATTTTGGCCTCTTGCTCAGCCCATGAACGCAACTCATTGGCCACATTATGCAAGAGCGGAGCGATTGGCACATGCTCACGGTTGATGCTCATATGGCCTTCCTGCAACCGCGCTGTATCCAACAAATCGGAAACTAAGCCTACCAATGTGCGTGATGAACGCCGAGCGCCCTCGACCAATTCGCGTTGGCTCTCTGGCAGTGCTTGGCGACGCAACAAATCAAGATAATTAATAATTACGGTCAGCGGATTTTTGAGATCGTGCACAACCATCTGATTCATCTGTTCGCGCAGTTGCTCACTGCGTTGCAATTGTTGATGCTCAGTTTGCAGAGCACTATACAAGCGACTATTGGTAATACCTGTGGCAAGATGCGCCGCAACCGATTGCAACACGCCCTCACTGCGGGCATCGATAGCTTGATCGGCATTCAATTGCAGAAATAAAATTCCAATTAACTGAGTATGGTGTTGTAATGGAACCAAGTAGGCTGGTTGTAGATTGACCGCCAAAGGCTTGAGCGGCCCGGTTAGAGCGCTGATATAGGGCAAATCGGTGACTGTCAGCCATTCCATTGGAAATGCGCTGAGCGGCAGGCTCAGGCTCTGGTGCGATGGCTCACCTTTGATCAAATAGTGTTGAGCCTGAATTTGCAACTGCTCAGCCTCAAGCAAGCCAACTGCGGCCAAGGCTGGCTGCAACATATTTGCCAAGCTGGCGATGACCCGACTGATCAAGGCATCGGCTTCGAGTTCAAGCGTCACCGTATGGCTAATATCGACCAAGGCTTGCAAACGGCGACCCTGCTCACGATCCTGCTCGACCAAGCCTACGGCATGCTGCAATAAATCAAGCTGATCTTCGGCGAGGGCAAAGCGTTGGCTCAGCTCACGGCGTAAATGTTGGCTCGCTGTGCGGTCGCCTGCCTCAAAGGCATTCAACAATTGGCTCATGGCATTTTGAAAGCCTGCTTGTTGGCGTTGCAGAGTGCTATTGAGCAACAAACCCTCAACCGCGCTGGTCAATGAGCCAGTTCGTTCAACCCCGCGAATTACGCCATAGGTAATTGTGCCAATCGCCGCCAGCAACAAAACGTGATAGCTCCAAAACGAAAGCTGCCAAAGCTCGCCATACAACGCAGCCAAGGCCGTTTCCGCCAAGAGAATCGCCGCAATCACAAAGGTTGCGAGTGGCAGGGTTGGAGTTTCACGCCATTGTTTACCATAAAACCAAGCCGTCCAGCCAAAGAGCGCCACGGTTAGCCAAACCACAAACGGAAAGATTGTTGGGGCCAAACTACGCATTTGGCTATGCAGGGAATGCGGGTTGGTGGCGCTGGTTGGTTGCGGTGTGCCCAGTGGCGCGGCAATACTCTCATCGTCGCCATAGCCATAATCATATGTATCGCCATACTTTGATTGGCTGCTTTGGGTTGGCTGGGTGGTTGCGACTGACGTAGGATCAGCTTCATCGCCATACCCATACTCATCGCCATATTCGTCGTAGCCATTTTGACTAACTTGGCCAGCTTGGGTCGTTGGGGCTTGAATTGCTGGCATCACGGTAGTGGGAATATATACCAACATCAACCCAGCATAGGCCAGCCAGAGGCCGCTGCCAAGCGCCAACCAACGCCCCCACCAGCGAATCAAACCCTCGGCAAGCCGCTGGCTCATGCTCAAGGCAAAAATGATGGCCGCCACCAACAGCGCCAACGGGGTTGACCACTGGGTTGCGACCGAGGTATTTTCAAACATCACGCCAGGCGTGGCGATCGCATGAATAAGAAACATCAGCGACATGGCCAAAAAGCCAAAACCAAGCATTAATGCTCGGCCATCGCGTCGCACCAAGGCTGCCCGAATTACTAGGCCAATCATCAAAAGACCAACCAGCAAGGCACTAGTAACAATCCAAAAATGGCCAGCTGGCGATTGAATCCGCAGATCGAGCGCAGGAAACAGCCGCAGGATAATCAGCAGAATTGGGCCTAACGCCAGCCCGCCGATCAAACTCCATGCAATTGTTGGTTTGGGCTTGTTTGCTTGCGCCATACACATACCTTGTCTAAAATCGCTAGGCCTATTATAGAGCCAAACCCTAGCGGTGGTACATTACATTTAAATGATGATAGTCCAAATCCCACAAATGGTTTCACCCCTAGGGGGGATTTTGCCCAATTTAGGATTCTCTCATCTTGGTAAAAATTGGTTTGCGGGCCTGTTCATACCTTGTGGATAAGCAAGTTTTGCACCGTTATAATCTGCTAAATAGCCAACGATGAGACCTCGTTTTTTAGCCGCACTTTCCATAAAAAATACTACATCTAGTGTTGACAGCTAAAAAAACATACTATATATTGGATTGCATCAAACTCCGTTGAACACATTCAACCACCTTTAAAATATGCACTTACCTATGCGTTATTAGTTGTAACGCATATTTTTCGAGTTTGTACAGTAAGTCGGGCTGCTAGGCTCTACTTGCTGTTTTTTAATGGGAAGGCTCACTCTCTAGGTATTCATGGTTGCCCCAATGCAACCAAATTAAATCGATTGCTCTGCGCCTCTGCGTTAAAGCTAATTTAAATCTTGCTATCAACGGGAACAATCACATTTTGATTGCACCCTTAATTTTTTGTTGTCTTTATTTTGGATGTTTGAAAGGACTTGGTTATGACGGAACAGGTCACGTTGACCCCGCTCGATGACCGCCAAGTAGCGCCGCCAACCACAATCATCAAGCGTGATGGTCGTGAGGTGACGTTTGATGTGGCGCGGATTGAACGCGCTTTGACCCGCTGTTTTGCTGGTTTAGGCCGTCAACCGCATACCACCGTTGCCGAATTGGCTCAGCGCGTGGTCAATATTTTGGCTGCCAAATATACCACGACTCCAACCGTCGAGGCCGTGCAAGATACGGTTGAGGTGATGTTGCAAGCTGCTGGCGAGTTTGAAGCTGCCAAGAGCTATATTCTCTATCGCGCCGAGCATGCCAAAAAGCGAGAGCAACGCCCTGTCCCAGAAGCAATTCGCCATGCGTTTGCCGAATCTGATCAATATTTTCCCTCGCCATTGCAAAAATTCCAATTCTTCGATAAATACTCGCGCTTCGATTACGATTTAGGTCGCCGCGAAACTTGGATCGAAACAGTCGATCGCTCGGTTAATTTCTTGCGCGAAATTTCCGACAATAAACTTGATGATGCCGATTACAACCGCGTGCGCCAAGCTATTCTCGAAATGCGGGCGATGCCTTCGATGCGCTTGTTGGCGATGGCGGGGCCGGCTGCCCGCCGCAACAATATTGCCATCTATAACTGCTCGTATTTACCAGTTGATAGCATCGACTCATTTGTTGAAGCGTTGATTATTTCGATGAGCGGTTGTGGCGTGGGTTTCTCAGTCGAACATAAGTACATCGAGCAATTCCCTCGGGTCAAGCGTCAATCTGGCGCACCAGCTACCCAATATGTGGTCGAAGATTCGGCTGAGGGCTGGGCTGACGCACTGCGCTTTGGCTTAGAAACCTGGTTCGCTGGCAATGATGTAACCTTTGATCTTTCGCAATTACGGCCTGCTGGCGCTCCCTTGCGGATCAAAGGTGGCCGTGCTTCTGGGCCTGAACCGTTCCGCCAAATGCTCGATTTTGCCCGCTCACGGATTTTGGCTCGTCAAGGCTCGTTCCTACGCTCAATCGATGCCCACGACATTATGTGCTCGGTTGGCAATGCAGCGGTCAGCGGCGGCGTGCGACGCACAGCAATGATCAGTCTGTTCGATTATGATGATCACGATATGCTGACCGCCAAAGATGGCGATTTCGACCGCGAAAATAGCCAACGCTGGAACGCCAACAACTCAGCAGTTTGGCCAGCAAGTGGCTTGACCCAACTCGAAATTATTGAGCAAGTCTTGGCGATGGTTAAATCTGGTCGCGGCGAACCAGGGATCTTCAATCGCCAAAGCGCGATCGATATGCGCCCAAGCCGCCGTAAGCCCGCCGAATTTGGCACGAATCCATGCGGCGAAATTATTCTGCGGCCTTACCAGTTTTGTAATTTGACGGCAGCGGTCGCCCGCGCCGACGATACCTTTGAAACCTTGCGCGAAAAAGTCGAGGTAGCCACGATTATCGGCACAATCCAATCGATGGCGACCCACTTCCCAGGCTTGCGACCTCAGTGGTCGGAAAACTGCCAAGAAGAACGCTTGCTTGGCGTAGATATCACTGGCCAAATGGATAGCAAAGTCGCACAAGATCCCGAGGTTCAGCGCCGTTTGCTGGAAATTGCGGTCGAAGTCAACCGCGAGTATGCCGAAAAGTTGGGCATTAATCAATCGGTATCGATCACCTGTGTTAAGCCAAGTGGCAATAGCAGCCAACTGCTTGATTGTGCTTCGGGCTTGCACTCACGTTGGGCACCTTATTACATTCGCAACGTGCGGGTCAGCACCCACTCGCCAATTTACAAAGTGCTGCGTGATGCAGGCGTGCCGATGGACCCTGAAAATGGCCAAACCCGTGATGATGCCACGACTTGGGTGGTGCACTTCCCAGTCAAAGCACCCGAAAATGCCATCACGCGCAACAGCCGTGGGGCGATTGAGCAATGTAACTATTGGTTGCAAAACAAACTCAATTGGACTGAGCACAATCCATCGGTGACGATTACCTACAAGCCCGATGAAGTCATGGAAGTCATGAAATGGATTTGGGAAAACCGCGAGGTGATTGGTGGGATGGCCTTCTTGCCATCGTTTGATGCCAATTATGCCCAAATGCCGTATGTGGAGATTGGCCGCGAAGAATACGAAAAACTGGCGGCAGAATTCCCGCCAATCGACTTCTCGAAAGTCTATCGCTACGAAGAAGAAGATTTGACCACGGCAGCCCAAGAATTGGCCTGTATGTCAGGCGCTTGCGAAATCGATTTCTTGTAAATTGAATATTCTACCGCTAGAAACAATGAAGGTCGGGATTCCCCGACCTTCATTGTTTCTTATTCCTTACCGCCGACTGAGAGTAGCATCAGCGGGCTAACTTGGAGCGCATTAGCGATTTTCTCAAGGTTCTCGCGGTCGATGCGCTTCGATTCATCGTGCCACAGTTTGCGAACCGTTTCAGGGTTGACTTTGGCAGCGTCGGCCAGTGATGTGATGTTGAACCCCTTTTGTTGCGCCACTTCGCGTAGCACTACCCGAATCCGTTGCATAAAACATCCCTCCACGAGATAAAATACCAACACACACTGCGATTATACAACCGTTCTACTTGGCGCTATGCACATATCCTGATAGGACGAAAGTCGCCAATTTTGGCTATAATGCATCCCCATAAGTAGGGAAGCCATGTGGGATAGCATGGTGTAGATCGCAGGCCTAACATGCTCGATTAGGCTTGGTAAGTTGGTAGGAATTAAATGATTCACGTTGCTGATTTAATCGCTGCTGGAGCGCATATCGCCCAAGCTGGCGACCACATACAATGGTCAGGCTGGGCCTATGACTCACGCCTAGCCCAAACTGGTAATTTGTTTATTGCGCTCCAAACAGCGCGGGCCGATGGCCATGGTTTTATTCGCGATGCAATTGCCGCTGGCGCAACCGGAGTGGTCTGTCAATATGCACCTAGTGTCATTCCTGCATCGATTACCGTGATAATTTGTAACGATCCTTTAATCTTATTGCGCAGTTGGGCCAAAGCTCAGTTTGCCAAACACGCGCCACGCACGGTAGCAATTACTGGCAGCGTTGGCAAAACCTCAACCAAACGAGCGATTGCCCAGGTGTTGGCAAGCCGCTACTCGGTGTTGCGTAGCCCACGTTCGTTCAATGCCGATTTAGGCTTATCGGTGACCATGGCCGAGCTTGCGGCTCAGCAATGGGCAGTTTTAGAGTTTGGGGCTGATCACCCAGGCGAAATTGCCCAGTTGTGCCAGCTTTTCCCCCCCGAGATTGGGATTGTCACCAATGTTGGTTCGGCTCATTTGGGGGCATTTGGCTCACAAGCCGCGATTGCCCACGAAAAAGCCGCGATTATTCAACAGTTACCCGCCCACGGTTACGCAATCTTGAATGGCGACGATCCTCTTGTGGCTGCAATGGCTGAACGAACGCACGCTCGCCTTCTGCGGGTTGGGCAGAATGCAGCGTGTGAGATTCGTTGGGGCAATGTGACCAGCACCGTTCAGTCAACCCAATTCACTATCCACATACCTGAACATGCCCCTGAATGTATTCAACTCTTAGCAAGTGGCGTGCCAAGTGTTCAGGCCGCCGCTTTTGCAATTGCCGTGGGCTATGTTGCTGGCTTGAGTTTGGCCGAGATGCGCGAAGCCTTGGCTGATTTGCGCCCAGCCCATGGCCGTTTTAATCCGTTGGTTGGGCGTAATGGCGCGACGATTATTGATGATACCTTTAATGCTGCGCCCGAATCGGTGTATGCAGCCCTGCAAACGCTTGGTTCGTTGCCCGCCCGCCGCCGGATTGCGATCCTCGGCGATATGGCTGAATTAGGCGCTGCTAGTGCTCGCTTTCATCAACAAGCGGGCCAAATTGCTGCCCAACATGCCGATTTACTGATTACTAAAGGCGACCAAGCAGCGCTTGCTGCTACCAGTGCCCGTGAAGCAAGCGCAACTTACGGTTATCAAATTAACACCATGAGCGTGCATAGTGCGGCGGCGGTGTTGGCGGCTGTCCCAACCGATCTTGGTGCAGGCGATTTGGTGTTGGTCAAGGGGGCGGCTGAATCGCGAATGGAACATGTCGTCGCAGGCTTGTTGGCTCCTGAAGCTGATCCACGGCAGGTGTTGGTGCGCCAAGAGCATGTTTGGCGCACTGTACGCATTGGCCTGCCCGATCGGCCCACAACGGTGCGAATTGATCTTGATGCTTTGGCGAGCAATGTGCAAGCTATTCGGCAGGCCGTCGGCGTACCTGTAATGGCAGTGCTCAAAGCCGATGCCTATGGCCATGGTGCAGTTCGTTCAGCTCGCACCGTTTTATTAAATGGGGCAAGCTCGTTGGCGGTAGCAACTTTAGGCGAAGCCCTGCACTTGCGCCAAGCTGATATTGCCGCGCCAATCTTGATTTTGGGCTATACCCCAACCTGGCAAATGCGCGAAGCATTGCTCAATCGGATCAGCGTAGCATTATTTGATCGCCATGTCGCTCAATCGTTGCATGAACAGGCCTTGGCTTTGGGATTGAAAGCCCAAGTACACATCAAAATTGATACAGGCATGGCACGATTGGGCTTGGCAGTTGAGCAAGCGGTGGATTTTATCGAATGGTTGCAAGGCTTGGCGGGCATCGAAGTTGTCGGCATTTTCACCCATTTTGCCAACGCCGATGAGGCTGATGCAAGCTTTTTTGGCTTGCAACTGCAACGTTTTCAAACGCTGCTTGATCAATTAACCCAGCGTGGATTACGACCGCCAGTGGTGCATGCCGCTAATAGTGCTGCGGCCATGGTGCATCCAAGTGCTCGCTATGATATGGTGAGAGCGGGGATTGCCTTGTATGGCATCGACCCAAGCAGCGATGTACATTTGAATCTCCAGCCAGTTTTGGAATTCCAGACTGAGGTAGCTCAAGTGCGTGAGTTGCCAGCAGGCAGCCCAATTTCATATGGCTGTACCTTTGTCACCAGCCGCATCTCGCGGATTGCCACAATTCCGGTGGGCTATGCCGATGGATTTCGGCGTGCGCCCCAGCCTTGGCGCGAAGTGCTGATTCATGGTCAGCGCGTGCCAGTCGTCGGGCGGGTGTGTATGGATTATGCCATGATCGATGTAACTGAGCTTGATTCTGTGCAACGCGGCGATCAGGTGGTACTGATCGGGCAACAGGGCACAGATCGAATTCGCGCTGAGGAAGTGGCTGAGTGGTTGGGCACGAATGCCTATGAAGTGGTTTCGGCAATCTTGCCACGCGTGCCCCGTGAGCCAGTCGAGCATTTTGCCGAGCGCTAAACGAGGGGTCAGGGATAGAGATCGTTAACCACGAAGGACACGAAGCGCACGAAGGTTGGATATATCGTCCTATTCCGTTTAGCGGCAACTCAAACATACCACCTAGTTAATCTTTGCGATCTTCGTGTTCTTCGCGGTTTCGATACTCTCTGTTCTTTGCTCTATGTTCTGGTTTACGCTTCAATTGGCAGGTAGCGGGTGGCTTGATTGCTATTGAACGAGGCGCTTTCGCGTTCGTACAAACCGCTGACCACCGCCGAAGCCATCACTTCATGGACCAATGGTCGAACTCGTTCATGCTTGATGATCAAGCGTGGGTTGGCGATGCGCAAGGCCATCGTTATATCGTAGGCGGTAAACATTTGGCCTGCGGTAATCCAATTGCCAATTTGTTCAGCGATTAATAAACTTAACGCCTGATCATCAACAGCGTGCCAATCGTCGTCATCGTTGCCATGAACCACCGTTTGGGCTGCTGGTGCAGTAACGCGGCGTTGGCGGCTACGGCGTGGCGTTGGCGGGTTGGTCAGCGTGGCATCGTGGGGGAAAACGCGATAAGCCCGATGCAACGAAACCGCTACAATCAACACTGGTTGGGGATTGGCTAATTGCGGCGGATTGCCCCCAACCACATCATAAACATTGCGCACCCCAATGACCATGCCACGTCGTACTCGCCCCATATTTTGGGTGGTTGGCGTACTGCCTGGGCCTTTTGATTGTTTGCTGACAATAATTTGAAATTCAACCCAATCACCGAGTTGCATAGAAGCCTCCAAAGTTAATAGTGTCGTTTTTAGCGATCGAAAAGCACCAAATAGCGTAAGGTTTGTTGGGCTGATTGATAGACAATAAATTCATCGTATTGCAGTTTGCCGGCCCAAGCGACAGTATGTTGAGCCTTACCCCAAACCGAATCGAAGCCCTTGGGCGCAGCCCGAAAATCGCTCTGGGCAGTTGGCGCAACATATGGATTGCCCAAAGCCACATCGGCCAAAAAGAGAAACATCGGGCGATTACGCCGCCGCACCGAGCAATAATTGGTTGATTTGGTGGCCTTATTGGCGAAATAAATGCCGTGGCCAAACATGCGCCCATTCGAGGGAGTGCGCGGGCAAACGAGGCCGCTACGCAAGATGTGGCGCACATTTTGCCCCGCCGTGCCGTGGAATAACAATTGAGTATTGCTACGGCCAAGCTGGCTTTGCTCAAAGGTACGGCGTTCGGCGGCAATATTGATTGTGAAAATGCTGTTGACCCGCACTTTATAGCCATGCACGCTGGTTCGATCAACATAATCGCAAATTTGGCGATAACGATCATCGTTCTGTGGCAACATATCCAGTTCAGCGCCCAAGGTTTCGTAGCGTGAAACCTGCGGATTTTGCTGCTGAGCAGTCATGGTGGCAATCGCGGCCTCAAGCTGATGCAAGCGCGTTTCTTGTTGGTCGAAGTCGTTACAAAAATTCTCGACGACGGTTTCACGCTTGATTCGGCTGGGCAATTTGGTTGGCACGGTATTGTAAAAATGTTGAATTGTGCTGCTGAGCAAGGCCAAATTGGCGGGCGTTTGGCTTTTTTGCCATGTGCTATGTTGGAGCTGGGCCAAGGCCAATAACTTACGGCCATGCTCAATTTGTTCAGCCGAAATTGCATCAAGGCCAACTGCCAAATACGAAGCAATGCCCTCGCCAGCCTCATCGAAAATATAATCAATCACGTTGCGAATTGGCTCGGCCAGCGTTACAACTGGCGCTGACGCGGTAGCGACCACCGTTGGGCGATGTAACGCCACCTCGTGATAGCCCTTTTTGAGCTTTTCACGAATTTTGCGCTCGATCCATTCCTGCGTCGTCACTTTCTCATCGATTTGGGCGGCAGAGCCAACCCGACCATAGGTAGCGCGAAAATAAACATCGTTTGCTGCAAGCTGCCAGATCTCAACTAGATAGTATTTGTTGTTATTACCATCTAAGTTGGTCAGCTGGAACTTGCGGCGCTGGGTTGGTTCGCCTTGCGGCGCATCGCTTGCCGTACCCACAATTGCACCTCGCATATACTCAAACCATTGTCTAACGCTCAAACCTGTGCATTGGGTCACTTGGTTTTGCTGGCCTTACTCTAACAAACTGCTGTGTCAAACAAAGTCACAGTTTTGGCGTTGCGGCCAGTAATCAAAAACCCCCTGCTCAAACTGAGCAAGGGGTTGAAATAGTTGAATTTGGCTTAATGTTTAGCCGCCAGCGCCGCCGCCACCAAAGATGCCACCTTCGGTCATTGCGCGAACGTCGAGTAAGCTATCGGCTTCTTCAGCAGTCAAATAGCCTTTTTCGACCACTACTTCGCGAATCGTGCGGTTGGTCGCCATGGCTTCCTTGGCCACTTCAGCGCCTTTGAGATAGCCAATCGTTGGATTGAGCGCGGTTACCAAAATGGCGTTCTTGGCCAACCAACCTGTGGCTTTTTCTTCGTTGGCTTGAATACCCAAGACACACTTTTCGGTAAAGGCCTTGACTGCGCCAATCAAGACATCCATCATTTGGAAAATGTTATAGCCGATAATTGGCATCATCACGTTTAGTTCCAACTGGCCAGCTTGAGCAGCCAAAGTTACTGCATGATCATTGCCCATCACATGAAAACAGGCTTGGTTGAGCATTTCAGCCAGCACTGGATTGACTTTACCAGGCATAATTGACGAACCTGGCTGCACTGCTGGCAAGCGAATTTCGTCCAAGCCAGTTGCTGGGCCAGAAGCCAACAAACGCAGGTCGTTGGCAATCCGAATCAAGGTGACACACAAAGCCCGCATTGAGCCAGAGAAATCGGCTTGGTCGCCCATGCTTTGCATGCGTTCAAACAAATCGTCTGATGTACGCAACTCAATTCCGGTCAAGCCCATCAACTTCGTGACCATCCGATGGTGGTACTCAGGGTGAGCGTTCAAGCCTGAGCCAGTGGCCGTGCCACCGATGCCCAGTTCGCGCAAACGATCGCCAGCAGCTTGGATGCGTTTGGCATCAAGCCGCACAGCTTTGGCATAGGCATTGAATTCTTGGCCCAAGCGCACTGGCACAGCGTCTTGCAAGTGGGTACGGCCTGATTTGAGCACATGGTCGAATTCTTGACCTTTGGTGGCGAATGTTTCGGCCAAGCCCAAAACTGTGTTGACCAACTCATCTAAGCGCCACAATGCGCCCAAACGCAACGCGGTTGGAATCGTGTCGTTGGTGCTTTGAGCCATATTAACGTGATCGTTGGGGTTGACGGGCTTTTTGGGATCGTCAATCTCGTAGCCCAAAATTTGGTTAGCCCGATTTGAGATCACTTCGTTGATATTCATGTTGTGCGAAGTGCCAGCGCCAGCTTGGAATGGGTCAACCACAAAGTGATCGTTCAATTTACCGTCGATCACTTCATCGGCTGCTTGCACAATCGCAGCGGCCATTTTGGCATCGAGCAACGCTAAATCTTGGTGGACAAGAGCGGCGGCCTTTTTGATCGTCGCCATTGACCAAATGAATGCAGGGTACTGTTTCAGCCCGCTGATGGGGAAATTCTGCACTGCTCGTTGAGTTTGTGCCCCATACAATGCCCACGCTGGCACCTGTACCTCACCGAGCGAATCTTTCTCCACACGAAACTCAGCCGACATAAAACCTCCACATGAAAGGTCGAATCAATATATGGCCTATTATACGCGATGCTTTTAATCATGCAGGTCGATACTTGCCAAGCAAAAGTGGCAGGTTTAACTACCGAAAGAACAACGAATATAGCCGTAACACTACATTCAACTAACCACGTTTGCGCGACAAACCCGCATATTTGGCGATAATTCCCAGCATAATTTCATCAGCGCCACCGCCGATTGACAGCAAACGGGCATCACGAAAATAGCGGGCCATCGGGTATTCTTCAACATAGCCCATGCCGCCGTGGAATTGTAAACATGTATCAGCAACTTCACGAGCCAAACGCCCAGCCTTGAGTTTGGCCATTGAAACCTCTTTGGTGATGTCGTGGCCTGCCAAAAGCAGACGGGTGCAGTGATAATTGAGTTGGCGCAATGCCTCAATCTCGGTCAATAACTCAGCCAAGCGAAATTGAATATATTGGTTTTCAATCAAGGGCTTGCCAAATGTTTGGCGCTCACGGCAATAGTGGCTGGTCATTTCAACGATGCGTTCCATGGCCGAAACCGCCGAAACCGCGCCAATCAAGCGTTCTTTTTGAAATTGCTGCATTTGCAGTACAAAGCCTTGGCCTTCATCACCGATGCGATTGGCGACTGGCACGCGCACATCGTCAAACGCCAACAATGCAGTATCGCTGGAATGATTGCCCAATTTCTCTAATTTCTTGGAAACATGAAAGCCTGGGGTGTTGGTTGGGACAATCAGCAACGACATGGATTTATAGCCAGGTTCGTCGCTGGTGCGGGCCAAAAGCGTAATAAAATCGGCCTGTGTACCATTGGTGATCCACATTTTATGGCCGTTGATCACATACTCATCGCCATCGCGTACCGCCCGCGTGCGAATCGCCGCGACATCGGAGCCAGCATCAGGCTCGGAAATTGCCACCGCCGCAATCATTTCGCCACGAATTGCGGGAGCCAAAAAGCGCTGACGTAACTCGTCGCTGCCAAATTCGGCCAAGGCGGGCGTAGCCATATCGGTATGCACCGCAATCGCCATGGGCACGCCACCACAATCAGCATAGCCTAATTCCTCGGCCAACACCACGTTATACCAATAATCTAAGCCTGCACCACCATAGGCTTCGGGGTACGAAACACCCAACGCATCTAATTCACCTAATTTTTTGAATAAGGCATGGCCAGGAAAAGCCCGCTCATGCTCCCATTGCTCGACAAAGGGGTTAATTTCGCGTTCAACAAACCGCCGGATCGTTTGGCGAAACAGTTCATGCTCAGCGTTAAAATAGAGCGACATCACAGCCTCCTTGCTTTGGGCATCGCAATCGTAGCCCGATTGTAGCATAGGCCCTTTAAGTGGTTGGCTTGGTATTAAGTGAGGTAGGTTATGCGTTCTATAACATTTTTTGGCAAGTGGATCATGATTGTGTTGCTATTGCAAGGTTGTATGCAAGCAACCTCAACGCCTGCGCCATCTATTCAACCAATGGATACTCCAACAAGTTCGCCAACAACCTTAGCAACACCTGTGGTTACTGCGACACTCCAAGCGCAGTTGCCAATCGCTACGGGTATTCGACCCGCTGCGACTGCAACACTTGAAATCCTGCCAACCACGATTCAAGCGACCTTTACGCCTGAAATGCTACCAACGATTATTCAACCTACGCTGGCCCCAAGCCCGATTCCTAGTAATACTTCGATCCCCGTCAGCCCAATTGTGGCAACAGAAACACCAACCCTTGTCCCACCACTCTCAACCGAGCCACCTGCAAGCACGTTTGAATATGTTTTTCCGATTCAACCTGCCAATGGTGCAACGTTTGGGTCGTGTCATCACGATTATCCTGCTAGCGATATATTTGCACCATTTGGTACAGCGTTTGTGGCAGTCACGAGCGGAGTTATTGATTTTGTCAGTTATCGCGATGAATGGGATGCAACCAATGACGATCCTGCGCTACGTGGTGGCTTATCAATTGCGCTCATTGGTGACGACGGAATTCGTTACTATGGCTCGCATTTATCGGGCATTGCCGATGGGATTACTGTTGGCAATCGCGTGGAAATTGGCCAAGTGCTTGGTTGGGTTGGCCAGAGTGGCAATGCCCGTTCAACCCCTGCCCATCTTCATTTCGGCATCTCCTATCCCAGTAGACCAGATGATTGGCAAATTCGGCGTGGCACACTCAATCCAGTACCTTATTTGAACGATTGGCGCAATGGCCGTCACACTACGCCCGATCCATCACAGAACTTAGGCGGAGCGTGTTAACTAGATTGATTAACCGATAGGCGTGAATGAAATTTGTGCTAGAGTGAATAGCGTCAGGGTTTCGGCGCTGGCACATCGTTAAACAGATATCTACTGTATGAGGAGCAATCGTATGCAGCGCTGGTGGCGGGTTTTCTATGGTGTAATTATTGTTGGCTTAGTGGGCTGTGGTGCAGCTACGCCAACTGCAACTCCGGTGGCTAAAAGTCGCGTTCAGGCAGTTTTGGCAGCATCTAATTTAGTAGTTGGCCCAAATCGCTTGCCAATCGGCTTGATCGTCGATGGCTCACCAATCAATGACCCCAATGTGCAAGTCAAATTGCGCTTGTATTATCTTGATGGAACCGATGCTGAGAAAACCCAAGTGGCTGGTGAAGGCAGTGCCGATTATTTTGGCCAAGGCTTGCCCGCTGGCATCTATGTGACCTACCCTGATTTTAAAAAGGCTGGCGATTGGGGCGTTGAAGTTGAGGCAACTTTGCCGGGCAAAGAGCCAACCGTCAGCACCTTGCGGCTCTCGGTTTTGGCTCAAGATCCTACGCCAGCGATTGGCAGCAAAGCGATTGCCGTCGATACGCCAACCGTCAAAACTGCGCCTGATCTAAGCCAAATCAGCTCTGATCCAAATCCCAATCCGGCCTTGTATCAATTGAGCATTGCCGATGCGATTACGAGCGGCAAGCCTACCGCAATTTTATTTGGCACGCCAGGCTTTTGCAAAACCGCTACCTGTGGCCCGAGCGTTACAGTTTTGGGCAATTTACAGAAAACCTATGGCGAAAAGATGAATTTTATCCATGTGGAAGTTTATAAGTTCCCATTTAGCGAATCAGTCCAAGCTAATCCACCATTATTAGTGCCAGCTATGGCCGAATGGCGCTTGCAGAGCGAGCCATGGTTGTTCTTGCTCGGCAAAGATGGCACGATTGTCAATAAATATGAGGGTGGCATTACGACCGAAGAGCTTGGCCCGATGATCGATACGATCTTAGCCCAAGGGATTTAGCCCAAATCCGTGCAGCAGTAGTGCAACCGCGTTGCTGCTGCAACCTTGTTGATCCCCCAACGTAAACAATCACGATGCTGCTGAGTAATGAGAGAACATCCATGCAATCTTCGCTGATCAAACAACGGCTACGCGTGCCCTATTATCGCTGGCAGATCGCTGCTGTCTTTCTGTATTTTATCTTGGTAGTCTTCAATTTCTGGATACCAACCAAGACCAGTGTGCCATTAATTACCTACTCGAATATGATTATCTATCCGCTCCTGCTGATTCAATTCAGCATGAATGTTATTTCTTATCTCGATCTGAGTGCTCGTGGCTTGGTTATGCGGCGCGGTTGGCAACGTTTTGAAGTTAATTGGGAGCACATTGAAGCGTTTGGCATTGGCACAATTGGCCGACGGCGCTATCTGCCATATATTATTTTGCATCAGCCGATTAAAGGCTTACCAAGCGTGAAATTAAAGGAACTAACGCCAGAACAACGACAGCGCACATTAACCCTAGAAGGCTGGGATAACCCCGAAATTATTGCAAAAACCTTACATGCCAGTCTGGCATCTACGACCGATCAATGGCAGGTGACTCCCGACTTTTCCAAAAGCTTGAAGTTCTTTTATTCGTATCAAAAAATGATTGCTTGGGCAACGCTGGTTGTTATATTAATTTTTGTTTATTTATTTTTTTTATAGAAAGTAAATTATGAGTTCTGGAAAATTTAGACCTAAGAATTTTAGATCTTATGTATCAGTTTCTTTGTTTATGTCATTTATGTCGCTCTATTGGATATATCAAGGCCTGTCTGATAATTGGATTTCGGTAATGCTTAACTCAGTGGTTGCTTTATATTGTGTTTTTGAGGCAAATACGTATTTGATTGTTGATTCAGAAGGATTATCTATTCATCGAATATTTAGAGATCGGATACATCTAGCCTGGAGCGATATAGCTGAAAAACAACATTTGAATATAGGCAAATATACCCTAGATTATCTTTTATTGAACGTACCAAATCCGTCAATCAAAAGTCTCAATTCGAATCAAATCCCGAAGGAGCTACGATCAAGCATTTTTAGGCTCGATCTATGGGAGCGATCGAGCGAATTGATCGAACTAGTTGAGCCATATCTCTCAACAGAACATCCATCAAACCAATTTTTTGTGCCGTTCAATCATATAGATCAAACAAGAATAACCAGAATTTCAATCTTAGTTATCATTGTCGCATTTGCTGTAGCAGCTTTTACAATCTGGAGACTTTTTGCTGGATAGATTGTTAGCGGTAGTAATTGTAACTTTTAAAGAACTTCCTGTGTAGTATCTAAGTATACAGTTGCTAAGTATAATATTCCATAGCAACGGCTAAGCCTATACTATATTTCACTTATTATTAGATTGACAAGGAATTAAATAAATGCAACCAATTATCTTCAGAGCACGTAATTACAAGCGACAATTATTCATAATGTTATTTTCCGAATATATAATGATTGCCATTCCAATCATATTTAAAGTAATCTTTGATATGAAAAGATTTCCAGTATTTTTTGTCATTATGGGTATACTATATTTCTACGGGGCAATCAGTGACTACCGCAGAGAGTTAATTATTGACGATCAAGGAATTACAGTCAAAAGATTGTTCAATCCCAGCAGAACTGCCGAATGGAAGGATATTTCTGCTATCCAATATTTTATGTTTTTCAATCGGCCAATCGAATATATTCTTTTTGATCGTGATGTCCAGTTATTAGATGCGCTCTACCCTTCAATTGTGCCAAAACCATATAATCGACGGGTATTGCTTTTAAACGAATGGGATAATTATGAGCAAATCAAGCTGCTAGCTGAGCAAAAAATGCCATCAATAGCAAATAAAGCTTTAATTGTGCCATTTACGTTTAGTTTATCAAGCTTTATCAAACAAGTGCTTGTGTATGGAGTAATTCTTATTCCAATTATTATTATTTGGGGCTAGAATTTGACAAGGCAACAATATTTATTAACCATTCGCCCACGGTATTGGGGGGCAAACCTGGTTTTTTTAGTGCTGGCAAGTGGCGTGATTATCAATGCAATGATTCAAGCACTAACAACCCCAAATGTTGATTTCAGCCCTGCTCTATTGGTGTTTGTTGGATGGATTGTATGGGCTGCGCGTGGCTTGAATCAGTTTATCCGTGTAACTGAGCAGAGTTTGATTATCAAACATTCAGGCAAACCAGTGACGATTGATTGGGTCCATGTTGCTGGAGTTGGGACATTGCAAGGGGGGATGGGTATCGCCATGCCCTATCTGATTTTACGCCAACCCTATGCCAATTTGCCAGAGCCAAATCTACGCAGATTCGCCAGTGCCAATCTACGTGATGAGATTGTGATTATCAATCCGCTGCATTGGAATAAGATCACCAAGCTTTGGCCGTTGATTCTGCACCATGTACCAGCGACCAATGAATATCAAGTGCCGTTTGATTTTAACGCTACTCCCAAAATTGAACGCCGAATCATCGGGGTATTTGTTGGCATTAGTTTCTTGGCAATATTGTTGTTGTATTGGCTCTTTTAAGCCGATTTTCGTGATACGATTGCTATGAGCCGCATCCAGCATTGGACTGGATGCGTTGCTGTTTTCAAGGAGTTTTCGTATGCGAATACGTTTGATATTAACTATATTGGTGATTGTTGGCTTGCTTGGCGGCGCTACTTGGTGGGTGTTGCAACCAACCCAAACCCAAATTCAAGCCTCGATTAGTGCGGTTGGTATGCTCAATCAAGCTAGTCAAGGCAATTATCGGCGAGCAACCGAGCCACGCCCATTTGAGTTTCCCGCCGATCATGGCTCGCACCCAGGCTATCGCACTGAATGGTGGTATTACACTGGCAATTTGGCGAGTGCTGATGGCCAGCGTTTTGGCTTTCAATTGACCTTTTTTCGTTCTGCCGCCACCGACCAAGTAATTAGCCGCACCGCTAGCTTGGCCACTAGCGATATTTATATGGCCCACTTTGCCTTGACCGATGTGGCGAATCAGCGTTTTTATGCCTTTGAACGCTTTATGCGTGGTAACCCCCAACTTGCCAATGCGACGGGCGATCCATTCAAGGTTTTTGTCGAGGATTGGCAAGCGCTTGGCAGCGGCCTCGAAGGCATGACCATGCAACTACGGGCAAAGCAAGCCCCAGTCAAACTCGATTTAACCCTGCAATCGAGCAAAATCCCAACCTTGCAAGGCGATCGCGGCTTGAGCCAAAAAGGTGCTGAGCTTGGCAACGCATCCTATTACTATTCGCTGACCAACATGACTACGACTGGTACATTGCAAATTGATGGTCGCGAGATTGCAGTTACTGGCAAGACTTGGATGGATCACGAATGGGGTACAAGTGCGCTCGAAGATCAGGCGGTGGGCTGGGATTGGTTCTCGATCCAGCTTGATGATCAACGCGAAATAACCTACTTCAATATTCGAAACGCTGATGGCTCGATTAGCCCCTATTCAACGGGCACATTAACTTTAGCCGATGGTACAACGCGCAAGATTGAGCGGGATAGCATCAAGCTAGAGGTATTGCAGCAATGGCAAAGCGATCAAGGGACACAATATCCCGCCCAATGGCGCTTGAGTTTGCCCAGCGAGCAGCTTGAATTGACGATTACACCGCAACTTGCCAACCAAGAACTGCCATTAACCGTGCGCTACTGGGAAGGTTCAGTCGCAATCAACGGCAGCGTGACAGGTTTTGGCTATGTTGAATTGACTGGCTACGGCGATAGCGACCGCGGGCGTGCCGAATAAGCGAAAGCCGTTATAATGCAATCAGCATAATCATTGAGGATCAGCAATGCGGATTATCGGGATCGATCCAGGCACGGCAATTATGGGTTGGGGCATTATTGATGCCGATGGCAGCGATTTGACCATGGTTGCCTATGGCGCGTTTACCACGCCCGCCAAACAGCCGCTGCCCGATCGCTTGGTGAGCATTTACAATGATTTAGCCCATGTGTTGGAGCACTATCGGCCTAGCGTTGCCGCAGTTGAAGAATTGTTTTTTGCCAAAAATGTAACAACTGCGATGGCCGTGAGCCATGCGCGTGGGGTGGCCTTGTTGGCCTTGCGCCAAGCCAAATTGCCAATTTTTGAATATAAACCGTTGTCTGTGAAACAGGCCGTGGTCGGATATGGCAACGCCGACAAACAGCAAATGCAACATCTGGTGCAAATGACCCTGAATTTGGATCATATTCCCAAGCCCGATGATGCCGCTGATGCCCTTGCCGTTGCCATGTGCCATGCCTACGCAGCACCGTATCTTAACCGCATTCAGGAGGATTCCTAGATGGTTCGTCGGCCAGATCTTGAAGAAGTCAGAGTTAATACCTTTTTAATTGCAGATACCGCCATGATTCCGATTTTGCGTGGTGAGGGCACGGTCAATGGGCATTCGTTTACCCTAACCTCGGTGCGTGGTCAAGGCTTAATTGCCCGTTTGCGCACTCGCAACTATCGCGTGGTTACGCTCAAAGATAAAATCGATCGTTTGACAGAATTGCCGACGGTCGAGGCTCCAGGCAATTTGTTGCAAATTGAAACTGGCGCACGCGATCAATGGTTTCACTTTGATAGCGATACTTTGACATGGCAAGCAGTTGAAGCTCAAACCAATGGCTCGCGCTTGTTTGTGGCCTTTGAAGAACATCGCGTAGCCCGACGGCGGCGTTCGCGCACCAGTGGCGATTATTTTCGGATTGAGCGCCTACCCAATGGCACGCCCCAATTGACTCCGATCAAGGAAGATACGGCGCTGTTGTTGGGCTATGCTCACGCCACCTACGAAGCTGATATTGAAATTGATAACACTGCTAATGCTGATGGCAGCTACAGCTTGCCAGTCGAATTTAGCTTGCCGCCTGCCTATCGCACAATGCTTGAATTGTTGGCCGAGAGCCACGACAAACAAACAATGCACTTTTCGGCGGCTGGCTGGCCGCTCGCCGTGCGCCTTTTGCATCGCCTGAATCTCCGCCCTGCGAACGGTGACATTGAGGATGATTTTGGCGATGATCACGATGATTTTGATGATGACGATGAATAATCGTTGCCAATTGCAATAGCCTGTGTGTTGAAGGAGTTTTGGAATGACAACCGCCGCAACAGTGCCAAGCCGTCAGGAAGTAGCCCTCGCCGATACTTGGGATGCAACCAAAGTTTTCGCTTCTGATGCTGAATGGGAACAAGCACTTGATGCCTATGCCCAATCGATCGCCGACATCGAGCAATACCAAGGCCGTTTGGCTGAAGGCCCAGCAACGCTTTTAGCCGCGCTGAATTATTCCGATCAGCTTAACGAGCGGGTTGGCAAGCTCTATATTTATGCCAGCCTGTTTTATAGCGTCGATACCACCGACCAAGTAGCCAAAGCCAAAATGGATCGGGTGTTGGGGGTTTATTCGCGCACCATGGCTAGCTCGGCGTTTATCGAGCCAGAAATTATTGCGATTGGCTTTGCAACGCTCAAGCAATGGCAAGCCGAAAACGCCGATTTGGCTCGCTATGGTCAATATTTTCATGATGTTGAGCGGCGGCAAGCTCATGTGCGTTCAGCCGAAGTTGAACAAGTATTGGGCTTGGTCAGCGATGCGTTCGATTCTGCCAGTTCAACCCATCGCATTTTGACCGATGCTGATTTGGCCTATCCCGCAGCCCATAGCACGAATGGGCTTGAATTAGAGCTAACTCAAGGCACAATTGGCCTGTTGGTCACCGACCCTGATCGGGAGGTGCGCCGCACAGCCTTTGAAAACTACAGCGATGCCCATCTGGCCAACAAAAATACCATGGCCAATTGTTTGGCGACTTGTGTCAAGCAGCATGTCTTCAATGCTCGCGTGCGCAACTATAGCTCAGCTTTAGCCGCCGCCCTTGGCGAAAACAACATCCCAACCGATGTCTTTCATCAATTGGTTGCCACGGTGCGCAAAAACTACCCAACTTGGCATCGCTACTGGCGCTTACGCCGTCAAGCCTTGGGCTATGATCAATTGCATGTCTACGACATCAAAGCGCCATTAACCACCAAAAAGCTTGAAATCCCTTACACTGAAGCCGTCGATTGGATTATTACGGGGATGCAGCCGTTGGGCGAAGGCTACACCAGCGTGGCCAAACGTGGCCTGTTAGAAGATCGCTGGGTTGATATTTACCCTAACAAAGGCAAGAGTGCTGGGGCATTTTCGAGTGGTTGGAAGGGCACGCCACCTTATATCTTGATGAACTACAACAACGATATTTTTGGGATGAGCACCTTGGCCCACGAGCTTGGTCACTCGATGCACTCGTATTTGACCTGGCAAAACCAGCCAACAATTTATAGCAACTATGGTTTGTTTGTGGCCGAAGTAGCTTCAAACTTCAATCAAGCTCTAGTTCGCAACCACCTGTTTAATACCAACCAAGACCCCGATTTCCAAATTGCCTTGATCGAAGAAGCCATGAGCAATTTCCATCGCTATTTCTTCATCATGCCAATTTTGGCCCAATTTGAGCTAGAAATCCACGAGCGTGGTCAGCGTGGCGAACCATTAACCGCTGCAACCCTCAACGGCATCATGTTCGATCTGTTCCGTGAAGGCTATGGCGAGGAAGTTGTGCCCGATGCTGATCGTATGGGGATTACCTGGGCAACCTTCTCGGGCCATATGTATGCCAACTTCTATGTCTATCAATATGCCACGGGGATTGCCGCCGCTCATGCGTTGGCCGAGGGGGTATTGGCGGGCAAGCCCGATGCCCAAGCCAACTATTTGGCCTTCTTGAGTGCTGGTAGCTCGTTAGCACCATTGGATGCGCTGAAATTGGCTGGGGTCGATATGACTTCCGCCGAGCCAGTTGAAGCCGCCTTCCGCGTGCTGGCCAGCTATGTTGATCGCCTAGAACAATTGCTGGGCAATCAATAATTCCTTCCCTCACACCAACCCCTCTCCCACTGCGGCGGGAGAGGGGCTTTTTGATCTCATTTTCCCCCTTGCTCGCTGGGCGGGAGAGGAGATCAGGGGGTGAGGGAATTTTACGAACGTTTCAGCATATTGTAGAAGCCATATCCAGCTCCCAATACTCCAAATACGATAGTCAAGATGTGATCTTGGCTTTTCAACCATTCGGCACTGAAAAACGCCTCAAGTGAATATGAAATGGCTTCGCCTAAGGGTATATCGATCTCGCGCCGTAAGAAGATGATAATCGTAATCAGATTACCCAGTTCCAACGAGAGCAAGGTAAACAAAATTGCTGGAATCACCAAAGAAAAGAGGACAGGTTTAGCAACAGGCTTCCGCAGCGGCGAAATCATGGCATAGGAAATCCCCACGCCAATCAAAATTGCCACATACACGAAAATTCGTTCGGTGAAATAGGCCAACAAACCCCAAACAATCGCGCCTAAAACGACTGCACCCAAACCAATCAAGAGTGCTTTGGCTTTGCTGCCGCCAGCTTGCTGATTGGTGGGTGTGCCTGGGTAATTTGAATGTGGTGGCAATTGAAAACTGCCTTGGGGTGGCATTTGTGGTTGAGACATTGCGTTATCCTCCTAAAATAAGAACACTCTTCCAACCCGAACGATGATTAATCAAGCCGTAGCACATATTCGGCCACGTCACAGCCACGACCATTGGCAAAGCCAGTATCTTGGCCGATAATTTGAAAGCCAGCTTTGGTCAGTACCCGCAGCGAGCCATGATTATCTTGCACAACCCGCGCAAACAAGGGCCGCGTGGCAATTTCGTTGAGCAATAATTCGAGCGCTTGGCTGGCCAGCCCTCGCCCCCAATAGGCGCGATCCAACCAATAGGTCAATTCTGGTTCGCCAAATTGTTCAAATTGGGCAATATGGCCGATCAGTTGCTGATCCCAGATAATTGAGCGTTTGATGATCCGATCATCAGCCATAATTTTGTGCCAATGCGCTTGGAAGGCAGCATAGTCGCTGGGATCTTTGGCGGTAAAGGCAGCCATATGAATTGCCAGCGGATCTTGTTGATGCTCGAAAAAGCTGGCTAGATCGGCTGCTTCAATCGGGCGTAGGCTAAGTTCTGGCATTATTGAGCCTCAACAACTTGGATACTATTCGGTGCAGCGAAGGGCTTGCGAAAACTAAATGCATAGCTGCTTTCGCCGTTGTTGCGCAAATGCTCCAAACGCTCTAAGGCCTCGGCCACGCTTGGCTCATGTCCAGCGGGAACCCACCATAATACCATAAACGCTGTTTCCATACGTTCAAACCATTCTTTGCGCCGCCGCATCATTGCCACATGCTCCGATTTATAGACATATTGCATCAACGAGTCTAGATCTTGCCAAACCGACATATTGACAATCGTTAGCGGGTCGAGTGGGCGATAATCAGTGGCATTGCCTGAATCGTCTTTCAAGCGCCAAACAAAACCTTCAGAAGCCTCAGCCAAGGCGTTAATCCGATCCAAATTATTGGTAAAATCAGCCATGAGCGGCGTATCTAATGGGGCTTTGATTGTGCCAATATTGAGTTGGGCAAGCTGATAGTCGGCCATACACCCTCCTTAAAGCTGCTGTTTAGGCTGATACATACGACGATCAGTGAGTAGCCACGCAAAGCCTAAACCAGAGAAAACCCCATAAACAAAACGGCCAAGCGCATGGCCCCAAATGGTTTGCAGCAATGGATCACCGAATTGATTTTCAAGCAGCAACGCCGCTAAACTAGCAACACTCCATGACCCGATACTGACCAAAATCCAGCGCCATGGCTGTGCCACTTGGCCAATCATTAATGAGGATTGAATGATTGCCAAACAGATGCCTGAACATGCCATTGTGAAAATTAACAAATGGGCAACTTGACCAAATTGCTGATAGGCTAGCATGCTCAGTATCCAGAAAAAAAGCACCTCTAGCCCGCCAGCTATCCCCCAAAGCAGCCAGCGTTTGATCTTCTTTTTCATTAATGCTGTTTGAGCAACCCCAACACATAGTGCCAAAATGCTATTGATCACCATCACACCCGAAAAGATCAGGCTGATCAAAGAGCTTTCTTGGGCTAGTTCGCTTGAAACAGCCACCACCCCAACGCCAATATTAAGCAGCATTTCGAGCACACTAATCACCATCCACAAGCCCCAGAGGCCTAGTCGCTGGCGAAACAATTGGCGTTGATAACACTCGGCACAATACATCATGTCCCACAACGGCGGTTTTTGCTTACATGTTGCACACAACGTTGGGCTATTGCTCATAATGGGCCTTGCTCCAAATTAACATTAATTTGCACGATGGAGCTAGTAGTGTAGCCGAAAAACCCCTGTGCGATTAAACAGGAGCATTGTGTCATAAGCTGTCACAATCTGCATAGGGCTTATGGCGGACTTTGGCTACCATTAATCGACTGAGACTTGGTATGATTCGGCTAAACATTTTTGATCGAGGAGCTGTATGCCAACCCCAACTCAACTTTTAGCGCGGCTTGATGCAATCGGCCAAGCACTCGCTAGCAGCAGCCATGGTTTAGCCCTGATTGGGCTTGGCTCGGTCGGTTTAGAGCGCGAACGGCTTGATCAATGGTCGGATTTGGATTTTTTTGCGATTGTCGAACCAGGCACAAAGCCAATTTTTATGCATGATCTTGGTTGGCTAGCGGCAATTCAGCCAATTAGCTATGCCTTCCAAAATACCGTTGATGGCTATAAATTGCTGTATAGCGATGAGATTTTCTGTGAATTTGCGATTTTTGAGCCAGCTGAATTGCCCAAGATTCCCTTTGCGCCAGGCCAAATTATCTGGAAAGCGCCGCATGTTGAGGCCTCAATTGCGCTGCCCCAACTGGCAATGCCTGCACCTAACCAACATCAGCCCGAATGGTTGGTAGGCGAAGCCTTGACCTGTTTGTATGTTGGTTTATGCCGCTATCAGCGGGGCGAGTGGCTTTCGGCCCAGCGTTTTATCCAACATTTTGCGGTTGATCGGGTCTTGGAATTGCTGAATTATTTGCCAACATTCAGCTTGGCGGCTGGCGATGCTTTTGCCAATGAACGGCGGATCGAGCAGCGCTTGCCTGAACTTAAACCGCTCTTAGCTCAATGGGTGCAAGGCTATCAGGCTAGCCCAGCTTCGGCTTTGGCAATTGTCGCGTTCTTAGCCCAACATACCCACGTTGATCCAACAATGCACTCGCTGATCGAACGCTTAGCCAACGAAGCCTTGTAACGTTGGTGTAACAGCCGCGCACTATCGTGGAAACCAAGCAGGTATTTGGGAGGTTTCCACGATGATTTCAGTACCGAGCCATAGCGTAGCCGATCAGTTTGACAACATCGATCTAGAAGCACTATTTGAACAAATGGCTCCTTCCTATGCTCAAGTCAGTTCGCTCAGCAGCTTGGGCATTATCAGTGCTTGGCGCAAACGTTGTGTTGCCACAGCACAAATTCAGCCAGGTATGGTTGTTGGTGATTTGCTGTGTGGCGGCGGCGAGGCTTGGCCATGGCTGGAGCAGGCAATGCAAGGGCAGGGTTCGTTGATTGCGCTCGATCTGGTAGCGCAACCCTTGAAATATCCAATCTTGCTTGAGCGGATTGAAGTGCACAATTGTGATATGTTTGCCAACAAACTCGCTAGCCAAAGCCTAGATCGGGTGGTGTGTTGTTTTGGATTAAAAACTTTTTGTTATAGCGAGTTGGTGCGTTTTGCTGGCGAAATTCGGCGTTTGTTGCGGCCAAATGGGCGGTTTAGCTTGGTTGAGGTTGGTACAGGCAATTCATGGTTGAGCAGCTTGGGCCAAATCTATTTGCAAACGATTGTACCTTTTTTTGCTCGTAGTTTGGGTGCGCCAAGCTATCCCTATCGCCAACTTGCGCCGTTAGCACAACGTTTTGGTGATGGCAGGCATGTACTGCAAGCCTTCAAACAAGCTGGTTTGCAGGCCGAGCATCAGTCAATTTGGGGTGGCTTGGCGCATGTGTTTAGCGGAAATCGCGATTAATTCCAGCCCATGTGCTATCAAATTGCCACAAAATGGCAGTGGCACTATCGCGACCGCCTTCAGTTTGGACTCGTTCGAGCAAGGCACGGGCAGCTCGTGGCAGACTGTGCTGCTCCCAACAAACCGCGTTATACAAGGTGGTTGGGTTTTCAAACGGGCGTGTGCCACATTCCAGCAAGCCATCAGTCGTTAACATAATCGTGGTCAATCCAGGTTGAAGCAAACGAATGCCGGTGGAGTACGAAGGCAACACGCCATCCCAGGTATTGACATTGCCAATCCATTCGTAGAAGCGGCGTTGGTTGAGTTGCATCTCGCCCAGCCGTGCAATGCTGGGGTGAAAAATATAGCCAATGCAATCGCCAACTGCCCAATACCAAACATATTCATCTTTGCGGGCGACGAACAAACACGAGGCCTCGCCTTGAATTGCGGCACACCGCGCCCGAAAGCGATTGCTACGAAAGATATCAAGTAAAGCCTGATCCAAGCTAAAAAAGGCTTGATTCAAGGGTTGGTTCAAACATTCGCGCAGTTGGGTTTCGGCTCCAACCAAGGTTTCTAAAATCAACAGGGCACTTTGGGCTGAATGATGAGCATCGATCACCACCGCCAATTCCCATCCGCCAGCAGGATCGATGAAAATAGCCGCAGCATCTTCATTTTTCCGAGCACCTTGGGCGACCACCCCGCCAAAACTGGCGAAAACCATCGCCCCGAGGTCTTGAACGAACAAGGTATCAAGATGTGGCCGGTCGTGGCCAAGCCAAGTGTAGGTTGTCATCGTTCAAAATTCCCAAACAAACGATAATTCAGGGTTGGAAAAGGATTATCGCGCTCTTGCAAGGCGGCAAATTCACGGGCGGCAACTGGTAACAAGGTTTCATGCGGCAATAACTGCATCAGCCAATCGAATTTTTGCAGGTGTTCGCTGCGCCGAGCATTGGCATAATCTGCGCCAGGCGTACCAACCCAGCGATCCCAATCGCCTGATTGTGCCAGCAAAAATTCACGGGCAGCTTGGTTGAGCACCTGTTCGCGGTCGCCATAAGCTTGGGGATATTGCGCTACCGCCGCTTGTAATTGGCGATGGGCCGCGCTCAAACGGCCATCGATAATTCCAGCGAAATGCTGTGGCGGCACAACCACGCTAGGTTTATGGCGTTTGAGCAGGGTGCTAGGCGTAACCAAGCGAAAATGACTGGGCAATTCTTCGAGCAACGTGCGCAGCCATAAACCACCCTCAAACCAGCCGCTACCAAATAATTCCATATCAGCCACAATCACTAAGGGCTGGCCGTTGCTGGCGGTTTCGCTAAGCACAGCGGTGAAGTGACGGGCATGCATCCGCGCCCGCGCATAGGCATAAAATGGATCATAGGCGCTGCCATCACGACTCAGCATGCCATCATCCATGGGAATTTCCATCGGCGCACGATATAGCGGATCGCCAGGATAGCCCAAGCCAACCGAGCGAATATGCGTCAGCAAGCGCTGATCGGGCGTAATCACAGCGGTTTGACGAGCTTCGGAAAGCCACGAAAGGGCTTGTCCGCGTAACTCAGGGTTGGCAGTCCCGACCAAGGCCCGCATATCCAAAGGCTTGAGAATCTGCTCCCACTCTGGCGAAACTGGATCTTCGGCGCTCCACAAGACGCTTGGAGTTTGGCCGAGCAAATGCATCAGCGCGATCGTGCCAATTTCGACTTGGGTGCGCAAAGTCGGGCGATCGTATAAATGTGGTACGGGATAGGTTGCCGTATGGCCCAGCACTTCCAAGGCCTCAGCCTCGACCAACTCACGGGTCATGGCTACAACATTACGGCTCCACTGCTTTTCAAAGACATGTAAGGTGCGTTGATGCAGTTGTAAATAAAATTGGGCTAGATAGGCTGCGTGCTCATCGGCCTTGGTTGCTTCAAGCCGCCGCTCGGCCTGAACAATCGCCTCATCGAGATGATGCAGCATATGCTTTTGCACAACTGGATCATTCAATTGATGCAACAGAATTGGGCTGATGGCCAAGCCCATTTTGACCGCTTTATTTTGCTCGATCAAGTCGGCGAGGCCGCGTAAAAGCGGAATATAACAATCGGCCATCAGGCCATGTAACTCTTCTTCGCCATGGCTGGATGGCCCAGGTTGGCGCACAAACGGCGCATGGGCATGCATAATGATGCAGAGATCGGTTGGTTGGTCAGTCGTGGGCTTTTCCATATGATTTGCGTCGCCCTCCCCGTCGTTTGGCTTTCCCCACTGGCATTGCTTCTGGCAGCGCTAACTTCCGTAATACCCGTTCGTGGCTCACCATTTCGGTGCGAGCACCCCAACGGGGAATCGTAATTAATGCCACGATGATCAAGAGCGCATAAAACCCTAAGACCGATAAAATGACAAATTTACCGTTGAATGGCCCTAAACTCGCATCGTAGATAAAGGTTTCGAGCGAGGGCCGATTGGTAATTTGCGGATGAATCATCAGCTTGAGCAGCCAAATAAACAGCAAAAACAGAAAAATCGCCATGTAATTGTGGCGTAACCGTCGCCCCAAGGCTTCTAAAGTTGTGATCTTAAAATGCGGTGTGTTCATATCGGTCAGCAGCAATTTATGCCAATATTGATCAACTGCGAGGGTGTTTTGACCAAGCAATGGTACATAATAATCAGTTTCGAGGATGCGAACCCAAGTTGCCCATAAATCGTAATAGCGATAGCGCCGTGCCTCAATGAACCAAAAGCCCATACAGAAGACAATTGTTAACAGCACAACTGCATGATGATGATTGGCATCGCCCAGTACAAAACTCGAAACAGTACCCGTAATTGCCACCGCCCAGTTGGTTGGCGTATCGATCCGCGAACGCCATGTCACTGCGCGATCCATCAAACCACGGTAGAGATGAACCATCGCTGCTGGGGGGGCTGCCTGTTGGGCCGAACGTGAAGGTCGCATATAGGCATTATACGAGGCCATGGGTAAATGTCAAAGCCTAGCCAAAATGGCGCAACACCTGCCAATAAATCTGCATGCGCTGCCAACGTAGCTCGCGTTTATGCCCAAGCAGCCATTTAACACTCTCAACTGCTAGCTCATATAGGTAGCTGCTGGCCAAGAAAAAGTGTAAACAGGTGGCGAATATTGGCCCTTCGTATAGCGAAGCATAGCGCAATTTGGATTCTTGGAAGGCCAAATGTTTACGCGCTGGCGCTTGTTCGCTGGATTTGCCTTCGTGATGTATGATCACTGCTTGCGGCACATACCAAATTGGCCCAAAACGTCCCAAGCGAGCTTGCCAATCAACTTCCTCTGAATACATCCAGAAGCGTCGATCCATCAAGCCGGCTTGCTCGATTGCCGATTTACGCACTAATAAGGCCGCGCCCATGAGCCATTCGACCTGTTGCGGCTGATCATCGGGTTGATCGGCACAGCGATAGGCCAGCGCCCAAGGATTGTTAGGCCACCAGCGTTCGAGGATGGTACTTTCAAAAAAATAACTAGCTTTGGTGGGTAGTCGTCGCCGCGACGATTGAATTGAGCCATCGGGGTAGCGCAGTTGCGGGCCAATCACGCTGGCAGTGGGCTGCTGTTGCGCCCAATCCAGCAACTGAGGAATTGCCTCGGCTTGCATCACAGTATCAGGGTTGAGCACCAAAATCCATTGGCCTTGGGCTGCATCGACCCCAATATTGACCCCGCCCGCATAGCCTAAATTGGCTCCCGTTTCGATGATTTGAACCTTGGGGAATGCTTGGCGCACCATCATCACCGAATCGTCGTGCGAAGCATTATCGACCACAATCACTTCGTAGCTATAGTTGCTGCCTGCTAGCGATTGGCTGATCGAGTCCAAACATTGGCGCAACAAATCTGCCACATTCCATGAAATAATCACGACACTACAATCGAGCGCCATGTTAATCCTCCGGCCAATAGCTCGCCCGCGATTGCCAAAAACCATCGTAGTTACGAGCTTTGGGCAAAAATGTGCGATCAAATGGTGCGCCAGCGGCGGCTTCGAGCCAACTCAGCCATGTGCCATTACGCAGCAAATTGCGCACTGTATCGAGCTCTGTTTCAATCATCACTCGTTGAGCTTGGCTGAGCAAACCAACTTCCTCGGCCTCGATCACTTCATCTTCATCTTCAACGACGTGGGTTGTGCCATTGGCGGCGACAAAACAATCGAGGTAGAGATCGGTTTGGTAAAAGCTGCCGCTAATATCCATAGCTTTGCTGGCAAAATCGATGCGTTGCACAATCAAATTGCCGCGTTCATCATACATGCTGGTGATGTTGAGTGGTCGTGAACGCCACCACCACGAACGCCCAAAGGCGCGAGAAGCTCGTTGATCAAACAAACGCGTGCGCGGCGCATCGCTGCCCCAACCCAGCGTATCGGTAATCCGTTGCGGCGTACCAAGCGACCAATCATAGACTAACAACTCAGCATCGTTGCGGACAACCCGCCCGAATCCATACGAATGGAACACATGATGGCGACCATCAACAAAACGGCGGCGATAAAACGTATGTGGGAGCTTATCCATCATGGTCTTCCCTAAATGCAGGTGGCTTTCTATCCCTACAGTATAGCAGATGGCCGTAGTTCGGCGAAATCTGCCACTTGCCTGCTAAAGTAATGATACATCTGTGCTGTATACTCTTTATTCGGATGAATTCAGTTAAAGGATGTGTGATGGATTTGTTAGATCGTTTGCTTGGCCACGATGTTTGGACGACTCGTCAATTATTACTGCAAGCGCAAAGCCTCAGCTCAGCCCAACTCGATCAGCAGTTTGCCATCGATCAGCGGAGTTTACGCGAATGTTTTGAGCATATCATCGAAAACATGGAAAGTTGGTGCGATCTGATGGCCGAACGGCCTGTGCGCGATTTAACTGATAACTCGATCGAGGGCTTGCTGCAACGCTTGAGCAATGCAGGCCGCGATTTTGCTGCAATCGCCCGCACGATCAGCCGTGAGCAACGCTGGGATGCAGTGTATAGCGATGTACTGGATGATCCGCCAATGCAAAAAACTTATGGCGGGACGATTGGCCATTTAATTACCCATAGCATGCATCATCGTGCCCAAATTATGTTGATGCTTGAGCAGTTTGGTTGCCAAGAGCATATCGAAGGCGATTTGCTAAGTTGGGAAGCCCAAGCCTTTGGCTGGAAATCGCATGATCACTGATTCATGCTACTCTTTACAGCAACTGATTTTAGTTCGTGAGGTTTGGTAATGGCAACCAGCAACGAGGTTTTGGCTTTTTTGGCCCAACGCCGATCATATGGTTTGAAAGAAGTTTCTCCTGAGCCAATCGAGCGCTCGGCAATTGAATTAATTTTACAAGCAGCAACCTTGGCTCCCAGCCACGGCGTGACCGAGCCTTGGCGCTTTGTGGTTTATAGCGGCGAAGCTCGTGCCGAATTAGGTGCGGCGCTGGTTGCCGCAGCCCAAGGCGACCCATTTCAAGAGGCCAAACAGCGCGATAAAGTTTGGATGGCTCCGGTTTGGATTGCCCTTGGCATGCAGCCACAGCCCAAAAATCCTGAATGGGAAGAATTGGCTGCCGTTGCCATGGCCGTACAAAATGCCCACCTGATGGCGGCGCAGCTTGGTTTAGCCGCTAAATGGTCGAGTGGCCCGATTGGCACGCACGAAATTGTTGCCAAGACTGTTGGTTTTGAAGCCCCAACCAAACTGTTGGGCTTTTTGTATGTTGGCAAACCTGCGGTTACGCCCAAGCCTTTGGCTCGTAGCGATTGGCAAAGCAAAACGACTTGGAAAGAGTGAACTACCACGCCCACGAGGGGCGTGGCTTCTGCCTTCAACGACAGCTACCAACGTTTCGCTGGATTTACACCATCTCGAGCAGCGTTTTAGCTTTCCGTCGTCCCAACGGCAAGCAGGCGTATTCCTTCGTGCACGATGTTGATCGCCGCATTCCTATCGCGATCATGGATCGTGCCACAGGTGGGGCATGTCCACACGCGATCTGATAGCATCAAGGCGGTTTTCGTTTGGCAGTGATGGCAGGTTTTTGATGAGGCGTAGAACCGCCCAACCTTAATCACTCGCCGTCCGTGCCATTCCGCTTTATCGTGTAACATCTGCATGAAGGTACTCAGGGCGGCATCACTGAATGATTTGGCCAGCTTGGTTTTCGCAAGGCCTTTGAGATTCAGGTCTTCAATGCACACCACATCAAATTGGCGAACGATCCCCAACGCATGCTTATGCAGCCAATCGGCGCGTTGGTTGCTAATTTTCTGGTGAATTTTGGCAACGTGCTTACGAGCTTTCAAGCGGTTGTTGCTGCCCTTTTGGGCGCGTGAGAGTTTCCGCTGAGCACGGGCAAGTTTCTTTTGGCTTCGACGGTAGAATTTGGGCGGTGTAGTTTTCTCTCCCGTTGACAGGGTAGTGAAGGATTCAAGTCCCACATCAATGCCCACAGGATTATCAGTAGTTAGCAAAACATCAGGGCGGTTGATGTGGCAAACAAAAACGACCCACCATGCACCCGTTGCGTCTTGTTTGATCGTTGCGCCCTTTGCTGTTCCCAGCAGTGGGCGATGAATGATCGCCTGCATCAGCCCGATTTTTGGCACGCTGATGGTGTGTTCATCAACGACGACCACGCCTTGCGGGAAGCGGAGGCTATGCGGTGTGACTTTGCGTGCTTTGAAACGGGGATACTTCGCCCGTTTGGCAAAAAAGTGAGTAAAGGCCGTTTCTAAATCCATCAGCGCTTGTTGCAAGGGTTGCGAATGGCAATCACGCAAAAATGCCGTTTTGGGCTGACGTTTCAGATCAACCAACATCGCCGCAAGCCGTTGATAGCTCAGCCGTTGACCCGTTGCTTGGTAGTGGGTTTGCTTGCAGTGCAATGCCCAATTCCAGACAAATCGTCGGCAACCCGCCCACTGTACCAAGGTGTTTTGTTGGTCAGTGGCAGGATACAGGCGATATTTATAGCAACGGGTCAGCGTTCGCATGATTAGACTTCCTTTTGGTTGGCGATATCCATGGCGATGGTTTGGGCGGAAACCGTTCCCGCCGAACCATAGTAATAACCGTCTGTCCAGAGTCCACTACCCCAAAAATGGCGACGTTTCAGCGTTAGGAAGGTGCGAAACACATCCACCGCAAGGATGCGTTTCAACGTCTTCCCAATCACCATGGGCGCGGTTGTGGGCGGTGCTGAGCGAAACCCATGCACATGATCGGGCATCACTTCAAGGGCTCATTGCTCCCAACCAGAGCGGGTGCAGATTGTTAGGATGACTGCCTTGCGGTGATCGGCAATGCGTCCCTTAAGAACGCAATGCCGATAGTTGGTAACAAACACCAAATGATAGTTAAGGTTGTACACGCTGTGGGAAGTGCGTTTAGTTGGCGTTTGCATCGTTAAGCTGCGTTCGCCGCAACAGTTTCTTTCTCGCGACGAGCCTTTGCCAGATGGGCAACAATCGACGGTGCAGCGTCAAACCCCTCGTCATTGGTCTTGATCTCCATATCGCCATAGAGGAAGTGCTGACGCTCCATGTGGGTGCCTTCAAGCAATGGCCCAACTTGGGGGAGTTTCGTAAGAAACAGATAGAGTGCATCGGTATCATCGGGGGAACGTCCGTAGGCAGGTTCATCGCGACGGGCTGCGGAGACTGTTAGAGCGCCATCGGTTCCAAGAGTACATTCAATACCGCCGATGGTGGACGAAAAGACTGGTACACCGTGCGTTTCTTTACCGCTTTCATCGTCAGCCATCGACTTAACTTCGACTTGGGTAGTAGCGTCAGTAGGAACAACTTCGGTGACTGTTTCTTCAGTAGCCAAAGCCGTGACAACTTCTAAGGCAACCTCGGCATCCTCAGGGGTCAGATCGCTGATGTCGGCATGGGAGGCGCGGCGTAACAGATCGTAGACCAACTCATTTAGGCGGCTTTCACCTTCGCTGTAGGAACTGCTATAACCGATCAATTCGCCGTTCAGGTATAAGGCGAAGTCTTTGGTGAGACGGTCGCAGCGGATTGCTTTAGTGTGCATATTCATGGCCTTGGTTCCTTTCGATTAGTGCAAGGTGTTGGTAGCGCCTAGCACTGTTTACTTATTACAGACAGTATATCATTGATAATATTTACTGTCAATAGGATATTGACGATAATATACTTTAGATGCTATAATTCACCTGCAACAAGATGGTTGGAGGTGAATTATGGTACGATTGCGATTAAACGAGGTGTCCGAACAAAAAGGGTTTAACATGTCACAGTTGCAGCGCCAAAGCGGCCTGACCATTGGAATGATCCGGCGCTACTGGTATAACGAAACAACTGAGGTAAATCTAGAGGCGCTAGACAAGCTAGCAACATTGCTAGGTGTTACACCTGGTGAACTACTGGAACACGGAGAGCGCAAAGCCGAGGATAGTAATTGAAGCCCTCGCGCTGCTACCAACAGCCGAGGGCGCGGCTACACCGAACCAAGGAAAGCATAGCGACGACTATTATACTCGATACTAGTCGTTTTTTTGACTGCATGAGCTATACTATGTTTCACGCAGTCAAAATACCCGAATCACGCATGATTGCTCTTCACGGGGTAGACTACTCTTGCGCTCTTTAATTTCTCTTCGTCAGAACTGGCACGCATGCATCCCGCGCGGGGAACCCACCATGTGGGTCTTGGGGCGGGGTGTTCTGCGGCGTTACTATAAAGGAGTTTGATCGATGAAGGTCTTTTTACGGCGGGGTTGGTTGCTGGCGCTGTTGGTTTTGGCTGGCTGTGCTAATCAAGTGCCCGCACCAACGGTTGGTGCTACGCTACAACCTGAGGCTAGCCCAACCCAAGCAATCGCGGTAGCCAGCCCAACGACGAGCGTGGCAACTCCGGTGGATACGCTGCCTCAACCCAATGCCTTTGATGATCAAACAACGCCGGTTAAGCTATTTCGTTCGCTGGTCAATGCGCTCAATCGTGGCGAGTACGAACGAGCTTATCGCTACTGGGCAACGCCGCCAGGTGGCATCGATCAAGGTGGGTTTAGCGCGAGTTTCTTTGGCATCGATTTGGTCGTTGGCTTGGTGACTGCGCCAACGTTCAACGAAAGCCAAACCGAAGCCCGCATGGCAGGGATTGTGTTGTTGGGGATGAGCGATGGTGGTGCGCGGGCTGATACTGCTTGCTATCTTGCGACCCGCGCTGATGTTAATAGCCCATGGCAGTTAAGCTCAAACAACTCGCTGCCAACCACCACTAATGATGTGTTGGGGGTGCTTGATCAGCAGGCACGCGAATGTGGCACGCCGCTTGAGCAACTAGCCCTCACCAAGCAAACCACTGTTCCTGAGGTCTTGTTTAGCTATTACGCTGGTTTGGCCCAAGCTGATCAGGCTAAAACGGCTGAAACCTGGGTTGAAGGAACCTTGCCAAGCGTGCCCGACAACCTACGCCAAAGCAACCAACTGAGTGTCTATGTCAATGTAACGCCAGTTGAAACCGAGGCTGCGGCCTTTTTGCAGACGATCATTCTGGCTGATACCAAAGTTATGTGGGTTGGTTGTTATGGCGCAAGCCAACAAGCCGACACCTGGCGCTTGAACAGTGGTTATTTGCAAGCAAGCGGCCCAGCCACAGTGCTGATTCAAACACTGACTCAAGGCTGTGATATTTAAATGGCTACACTACGACATACCCGTTATCAAGTGGCAATTATGGATCATGATTGCTTACTCCTCATTCGCTTTGCCTCTGCAACTACAACGTTTTGGCTTTTGCCCGGTGGCGGACGCGAACCAGATGAAAGTGAAAACGATTGCCTCATTCGTGAAGCATGGGAAGAACTTGGCGTGCGTATTGTGGTTGAAGGGCTGATTCTGCACCAGCAGGATCAGCCCGACCAAACCTATCAGGCGTTTAAAACCTATCGCTGCCGAATAATCGAAGGTACACCCCAGCCTGGCTATGAAACAATCAACCCAAATGATCCTAGTGCCGGAATTGTGGAAGTTGGCTGGGTTGACTTAACCGCCCCTGAGACTTGGCCAGCATTAATTGTTAACAATTTATATACTTTTAAGCTCCTCCAGCAACTTCGTCAAAGCCTTGGCTATGTCTAGAACATGGTAGCCACAATCAGTGGCCTAGGAGGCATTTTAGCCCTTTAGATTGGCCTACGTATTCGCTCGCTCAAGCTAGCTAGCAGTCTAGGTGCTGAGTAATCAATGATAACTTATTTTTCAGAAAAAATTAAGTTTTTTTATATATTTTAGGCTTGCCAGCCATATCTATCTATGTTACCCTGCATGCTAATTAAAGAACTACCCAATCAGGGACTCAATTCCTATTGTCCAATGAGTGTTTTGTCGAAGCATCGATCGAGATTTCATACCTCTACGGACACTGGAGCAGGTATGGCTTGTTTATTTATAGTTGATGATCAACCAGACACTCACATTATTCTCGCACGTTTACTTGAGGTTGATGGGTATACGGTGGTTGGGGCGCACAATGGTAGTGAAGCCCTGAAGCAGATACCTGTAGTTCGCCCAGCCTTGGTGTTGTTGGATCTAGCCTTGCCGGGCATTGATGGTTTAACGGTTGCCAAACAGTTACGCATCAATACCAGCACCAAGCATGTGCCAATTATTGCCATGACGGCCTTTGGTGGCAACGATTATCGTACCCAAGCTATGGCAGCTGGTTGTAGCGAATATCTCTTAAAACCATTGGATTTTGCTAAACTTCGCGGGGTGATTGCGCAATTGGTGCTACAAGTGGCCTAAATGCGTGACGACAAGTGGGGTGTCGGCATGAAACCCGAGTAATAATCGGGCTTTTTTATTGCCAAAACATGGCAGCATGGAGTTGATCCATGCTGCCATGCCTTTTTTTAGAAGCGATCAGTAATGGTTTTGGCTTGAGTGAACAACAAGAGGTAATCGGGGCCGCCAGCTTTCGAGTCGGTGCCGCTCATGTTGAAGCCACCAAACGGCTGCACCCCAACCAACGCGCCTGTGCATTTGCGGTTGAAATACAAGTTGCCGACATGGAAATCGCGCCGAGCTTCTTCAAGTCGTTCGCGTGAGCGACTAAACACCGCGCCAGTTAAGCCATATTCGGTGTTATTGGCAATTTCCAAGGCATGCTTCCAATCGTTGGCCTTGATAAATGCCAAGACTGGCCCGAAAATTTCTTCCAACGAGAGCCGAGCCTCGGGGGCAATATCGGCGATGATTGTTGGGGGAATAAAATAACCTTCCGAGCCATCGCCAGTTTCGCCGCCAAGCATCAAGCGACCTTCGCTCTTGCCAATTTCAATGTATTCGCGAATCTTGTCGAAGGCTTTTTGGTCAACCACCGCGCCCATATGATGTTTGGGATCGGTTGGATCGCCCATGGTCAGCTTTTTGGTGCGATCAACGACCTTCTTCAAGACTGTGCTATACACGCTATCGACGATAATTGCCCGCGAGCAGGCTGAGCATTTTTGGCCTTGGAAGCCAAAAGCTGAGGCTACAATTGCATCGGCAGCAGCATCGAGATCGGCGGTTTCATCAACCACAATCCCATCTTTGCCGCCCATTTCTAAGATTGTGCGTTTAAGCCAGATTTGGCCAGGTTGCAATTTGGCTGAGCGTTCAAAAATCCGCAAGCCAATTTCCTTCGAGCCAGTAAAGGCGATCAAGCGAGTTTTGGCGTGATCAACCAAGGCATCGCCCATTGCGCCGCCTGAACCAGGCACGAAATTAACTACCCCATCGGGCAAGCCAGCTTCTTCAACCAACAAGCGCACAAATTGGGCAGCAATCGCCGGCGAAGCTGAGGCTGGTTTCAACACCACCGTATTGCCAGCAGCAATCGCAGCGGTGGTCATACCGACCATAATTGCCAAGGCAAAGTTCCATGGCGGAATCACCACGGTCACGCCGAGCGGCACATAGCGTAATTCATTTTCCTCGCCGTTGTAGGCGACGACTGGTTGCGGGCCACCAAACTTAATCGCCTGACGACCATAATATTCCATAAAGTCGATGGCTTCGGCCACATCAGCATCGGCCTCAGCCCAACTTTTGCTTACTTCATAAACCAACCACGCCATAAATTCAAACTTGCGGCGGCGCATCACTGCCGCAGCGCGGAACAAATAGCGGGCGCGTTCTTCTGCCGCGACGTTGCGCCATGATTCGAAGGTTGTGGCGGCAACTTCCACCGCTTGATTGGCATGCTCAACCGTTGCCTTGGCAAAACTGCCGACAACTTGGCTTGGCTTGGCCGGATTCAGTGAATCAAATGTATCAGCCAATTCGATATGTTCGCCACCAATCAGAAGCGGATAAGTACGCCCTAATTCATCGCCAACTTTGCTCAGTGCCGTGCGCATCGCATCGGCATTGGCTTTCACACTGAAATCGACAAACGGTTCGTTGCGGTACTCGGGTAACATGTACATCTCCTAGCGATAAGCGCCATTGCTTATTTGGATCAGATTGTGGATATTCTATACGAAATTGCTTAGCTTAAGTTAGGCCAATTCACGCAGATCTAGCGCTGGCCCATGATGACACAGTAATTTTGGCTGTTGCCGAGTAGATTGCCAGCACCCGCCACACATGCCAATGCCACATGGGTAGGCTTGATCGACGATAAACGCCGCAAAACCTTGTTGCCAAGCATAGCGTTCACGCCGAATCCGTTGGCTCAAACGACTGGCTAAATCTAAACTGCCAGCGGCCAGCAAACGATTGGCCCAAACCAATGGGGCATCAAGCTTGGCGCTACTTTCGAGTAAATCAAGCACATCGTCGGCGGTCGCCAAATATTCGATCTCAGCTGGGAGCACAAACGGCGGTACGCGCATTGCATCATTGGCACTCGCCAACAGCAACACTGGTGAGCCAGTTTCGGTTACGCGTTGGGCATACAATAACAAACTGTAGATTGCATTACCCTCAGCAATCAACAAGGTTGCTTTTTGACCGTCGCTGCTGAGCGGTCGGCCAAGTGGCCCAATGCAATCAAGCTCAAAACCTTTGGGCAAACGCCCAATGCTCGCCAACAACGGGTCTTGGAGATCCAAGGCCAAGGTGGCAGTGCTACTACGATTGGTCGCAATAATCCAAGCCCGACTGCGCAAGAATGGGTCGCTACTTAAACCGTGATGCAGCATTGCCCATTGACCAGGCTGCGCACTAGCTAGTTGCGGCGAGGCCACTGTCAGCAAGCCATAATGCTGATTCAATTGTTGCTGATCAAGAATAACTGTTTGCATACCAGCATTATCCGAGAAGATTGGGGCTTATGCAAGGAGTGAGCTATAGAACATAGAACATAGATTAGGAGCGAGGCGTAACGTTTAACTACGAAAGGGCTATTGGCTAAAGGCTATGGGCTATCAGAGATTGGCTGGAAATACCAACGATTGTTCCGATAGCCTTCAGCCTAGCGTCTCAAACTTAGTGCGCTTCGTGTTCTTCGTGGATCAAAACAGGTGTCCCCAACAACCAATCCCCGAACCCCAAATTTACAAATGACGCAAGAAACGCTCAGGATGATTGAGAAAATCGCGCAATAAACTGACATGTTCAATTGCGTTATATTCAATCGGTTGCAACCCTGTCGGGCTAATCTGGAGCAAGCGGGCTTTGGGGTAGGCCATAATAATTGGCGAGTGGGTCACAATCACAAATTGGCTTTGTTGCTGCTCAACGGCATCGCGAATTAATGCTAACAAACTCAATTGGCGAATTGGGGCTAGCGGGGCTTCTGGTTCGTCGAGTAAATATAAGCCATTTGGGACAAAACGCGATTGAAACAAACGCAAAAAACTTTCGCCATGCGACATATGATCGAGGCCATTGCCATAATGATGGCGCAACTCGCCGAGCGTGCGCGAATGGGTTTGGCGGGCTTGGGCACGCGCCAAGGGCGAAAGCGTGGTATCCGCCTCGATCTCGCACAAACCAGCTTCAGCTTCAAGCCGCAATTGATTTAAGCGTTGAGCATAGCCGAAAAAATCTTCAGCCCGCAAGAAAAAGCCACGCCCCGTGCGTTTATGCCAGCTAAGTTTAAGGTATTTGGCCAAACGTTGAGCCGAAGTCAGGCTTTGATCACGCTCTAAATCGTAAGTTCCGACGGAGATCGAACGCGTAGCAACCGCCAAACCTTCCAAAAAAGTCGATTTGCCCGAGCCATTGTCGCCCACAATAATTGTCACGGGGGCTTCAAAATCGAAAGTTTGGCCAACCAAGGCTTGGATGGCTGGCACATTCAGAGGAAATTGCTCAGCATCATGAGCAGCTGGTGGTTTAATGGTTAGACTAGCGAGTAGCATCGCTTAATCTCGTAGCTCGGTAATTGTGGCTTGAAGCTGGCCTTGATGCAATTGAATATTAATTGTATCGCCAACTGCTACGTGGCTGGTGTTGGTCAGGGAACGATCGTTATGTAATACAACGGCATAGCCTCGCGCCAAGGTTCGTTCAGGATTGAGTGCAACTAAACTGCGTTCGGCCACTTGAACTTTTAAGCGAGCCATTTCGAGCATGCGCTGGATCGTTCGCTGCAACTGCTGTTGTTGGGCATTGACCTGCTCATGCGCTTGATGTAGCCGCATTTGCGGGTTGTGACGTAAAAGTTGTTGTTGCTGTTGGCCTAATTCGCTGCGCAGCAATTGCAAACGCCCTTGAAACAAGCCATGCAACAGTCCAACGTGGCTGATCAATTCATCGCGCAATGTGACCAAATCAGGTGTGACCAACTCGGCAGCAGCCGAAGGCGTTGGCGCACGCAAATCGGCAACAAAATCGACAATTGTGGTATCGGTTTCGTGGCCAACTCCGGTGACGACTGGTACTGGCGAGGCAAAAACTGCCCGTGCCACAATCTCCTCGTTGAACGCCCAAAGATCTTCAATTGAGCCACCGCCACGGGCCACAATAATCACATCTGGCTCGAAATCGAAAAGCTCATACAAGGCCTCAACAATCGAAGGCGCGGCATCTTCGCCCTGCACAAGGGCTGGCGCGATAATCACTTCGGCCAAAGGAAAACGGCGGCGCAGCACATTCAACATATCCTGCAAGGCCGCTCCAGTTGGCGAAGTAACAATGCCGATGCGTTGGGGAAATAGCGGCAATGGCCGTTTGCGTTCGGTCAAACCTTCGGCTTCTAATTGGGCTTTGAGCCGTTCATATTGGGCTTGCAACAGGCCTTCGCCAGCAGGAGTAATAAAATCAAGATAAATTTGCAAGCGTCCATTATACAGTTCAACTTTGCCATGACCTAAAATCGCCATGCCATCTTGAGGTAAGTAGCTCAAACGCAAGGCTGTGGAACGCCAAATCACCGCATCAATGCGGGCATCGGCCTCTTTGAGGGTCAAATACCAATGGCCTGATGAATGGCGTTTGCAGTTAGAAACCTCGCCATAAACCCAAACATCACTCACCACGGGGTCGCTAGTGAGCACTGCATTGATATAGCCACATAACTCGCTGACTGAAAGTTGTTCCATAGATTGGCCTGCTTGCTGAGGATAGTAGCACAATTGTACGAGGGTTTAACCAAAAAAACAATCGACAATTATTTAGCTGATTGAATGTGTTCCCTCACCCCAGTAAGTTTGGAACTCCCCTCGCCCGCCGTAGCGGGCGAGGGGTTGGGGGTGAGGGCATGCCAATCGGCGGTACTCCCACCCAATCATTGTTAACAACCTACCCTTGAAAGGAGGGGGCTAGGAGTGAGGGAATTAAACTTAATCGAGCGGCACGATTGAAATGAGCACTTGACCATATTCAACAGGTTGGTTATTTTCAACGTGGATCGCTGCCACGCGGCCATGAATTTCGCTCTCGATTTCGTTCATCATCTTCATGGCTTCAACGATGCCAACGACATCGCCTGGGTGAACCTCATCGCCAACTTTGACATACGGTGGGTCTTTGGGCGATGGTGAGGCATAGAAGGTTCCTACCATTGGCGAAGTGATTGGTTGGCCAATGGGCGCGGCGGGTGTTTCGGCAACGTTGGCAGCAACTGGTGTCGCCGCTACGCCACTGGTCACAACCACTGGTGCTGCCACTGCATAGGGCGTGCGCTTAACATGAATTTTGGCATCGCCACGCTCAAGGCTTAGCTCAGTAATATCAGTTTGGGTGATTAACCGCAGCAACTCACGCACATCCTCGGTGAGTAAATTCTGTTCGGGCGTTTGCTCACTCATGGGCTAGCATCCTCAACTACACAAGGAGAAATGGCGACGGCGCAGGGATTCGTGCCCAGCGCCGTGATGATCAGCTTTAAAATAATGGGTCAAACCCCACCTAGATCCGCGTAATGTACTTGCCGTTGGTGGTATCAACCCGAATCCGTTCGCCAACCGCGACGAATGAAGGCACTTGCACCACTAAGCCAGTGTCGGTGGTTGCAGGCTTGCCACCACCTGAAGCGGTATCGCCCTTGTAGTTTGGCTCGGTTTCAACCACAACCATCTCAACTGAAGGTGGCAACGAAATATCCAGCACTTCATCTTCGTAGGTCAAAACGTCGAACGTTTCGTTTTCGCGAATATACAACAACGCATCTTCGAGCAAATCCACACTGACGGGGAATTGATCGTAGGTTTCAGTGTTCATCACATAGATATAGTTATCTTCGCGATAGAGGTATTGAACGTTACGGGTTGACAAGCGGGCAACTTCGAAGCGTTCGCCAGCCATAAACGTTTTAACCGTTGTAGCACTGGTGCGGACATTGCGTAAGGTCAGGCGCAAGAATGCCGTGCCACGACCTTGCTTGACGTGGTTGGCTTCCATCACGCGGAACAATTCACCATCAATAATGAGGGTTAGACCTTTGCGTACTTCACCTGTTGAGACCATGATACAAGAACTCCCTTTGGGTTGTAATAAATTTTAGGCTTGCTCGATCACAATGATCGGGTCAAGTGGCGATTGTGTAAGCGTTTCAACACCATTGGCATTGAGTAAAACCAAGTTTTCGAGCCGCACGCCGCCCCAATCGGGCAAATAAATGCCAGGCTCGATGCTAAAAATTGAGCCAACTGGCAGCAAATCGTTGTGAACGCGGCTGAGCCGTGGCTCTTCATGAATTTGCAGGCCAACCCCGTGGCCTGTGCCATGGCTAAAATATTCGCCATAGCCTGAGGCTTCGATCACATCGCGAGCCAAGGCATCGGCTTCTTTGCCAGTGGTATTGGCGGTGATGCCGTTGGTTGCATCCGCAAGCGCGTGGCGCACAATGCCATAAATTTCATCAAATTTGGCATCGGGCTGGCCGAGCACCAAGGTGCGGGTCATATCGCCATGATAGCCAGCATAGAGCGCCCCAAAATCGACCACAATCGGCTGGCCTTGGCCCAGCGGGGCGTTACCAGCGTGATAATGGGGCAAAGCACTATTTAAGCCAGCACCCACGATAATTTCAAAAGCTAAACCATCGCCGCCATGCTCAACAATTGCCTTGTGCAATTCCCAAGCGACTTCGCGTTCGAGCATGCTTGGGCGCAACATTGGCTTGACTGCCGCTAAGGCTTGGTCGGTGATGTTAATTGCTTGACGCAAGGCCGCAACTTCTTCGTCGCTTTTGATCGCGCGGAGTTGCTCGGTCAATGCCCCGATGGCAACCAAGGTTACATCAGCAGGCAAGGCTTGGCGCAAGGCATTGTAATCGGCAACGCTGAGGGTTGCTGGCTCGAAGCCCAAGCGTTTGATCGGCGCAATATGGCGGCCAACACAGCTATACAAGCTTTCATCAAGCGTGCGGGTGATCGTTTCAAATTGGCTGGCCTCTTGGGCGGCTTGCACGGTATAGCGGCCATCGCTGATTAATAATGCTCGTTGAGCATCAATGATCAACAAGCCCGCCGAGCCAGTAAACCCGCTCAGATAGCGCCGATTTTGGCTATTAGCGACCAACAATCCATCGATTTGGGCTGCTTCAAAAAGCATCCGCAACGCTGCGAGCCGTTCTTGAGACACCGCGCACCAGCCTTTCAGCACACTACAAGCCCGCTTGGGGTTGCCAACGGGCTTTGTCTAGTATATATGCCATCAAATAGGCTTGTCAAACGTTTTTATTGTAAAGCTATAGCCAAGAACAGAGAGCATAGAACCTATGATGTTGGGTTTTGAGGATCGGGGACTCTTACAAGGGTAGGTTTTAACCAAAGACGCGGGAGATGTGCAGTCGATATTTATGCCCTCACCCCCTAGCCTTTCAAGGGTAGGTTTTAACCGTTTTCCGGTTTGAACCACCAAATCCCGTGGTTCATCGCTGGATGGATGACGACCCTGATTGTGATTGAGGGGGTGCAGGGGGATTAAAGCCCCCTGCGTCTCCCGCCTTGAGGCGGGACGGAAGGGTGGTGATCCGCAATCATTGTTAAAAACCTACCCTTGTAAGCACCCCCTAGCCCCCTCTCCCGCACGCGAGGCGAGGGGGAATCCTTCAATTTGATATCGGATCTCCCCTCGCCCGCCGCAGTGGGAGAGGGGTCGGGGGTGAGGGGGCTAAAACCTACCCAACAACTGATCCTCAACTTCTATTGATAACTTGCTGCTAATTGAAGGCTTGCTTGGGCCGCACCCTCAAAATCACCAAGCAATTCAAAGGCTTGCCGCGCTGCATTGAAATTCGCCCGAGCAGCAGCTAAATCGCCTTGCAATACCCAAGCTCGCCCCAAACCAAGTTGGCGCAATGGCGTTGGCTCTAAGGTTAACGCTCGTTGATACAACACAACTGCTTCTGAGCCAGCCGCCATAATCAAGGCATGGTAGCCTGCCATTTCGGCATAGCGGGCAGCTTCGTGGGCTTTGCCAGCCGCTTCGTAATGGCTTGCCAACTGCACAGCAACCATCGGCAACATGCCTGCATAGCTCTCGGCTAGCGCTTCGGCAGCTCGCCGATGGAATACTTGGCGACGAGCAGGACTCAGCTGCTGCTGCCAAACTTCGCCAATTAATGGATGGGCAATTTGATACTGGCCCGCTTGCTCGGCCAAAATACCTTGCTGTAATAGCAGATCAAGCATATCGAGTGCTTGATCTTCGGCGCAATGACTGACTTGTTGGAGCAGTTCCAGCCTGCTGTTGATGCCCAAAATCATGGCAGCAGAGAGCAAGGCTTGGGCGGCACTTGGCAGGTTGGTTAAGCGCAAACCCACCACATCGGCCAGCGAGCTAGGAATTTGCTCGCTTGGAGCATGTAATAGCTCATGTAAAAAGTAGGGATTACCGCGACTGCGCCGATACAGTTGGGCACTCCGCTGTTGATCGCCGCCTTGTTGCAATACCAATTGCTCGCTTTCGCGTGGGCTGAGCGGCTGTAGTTCATGGCGTTGGGCGATATGGTTGCGTTGCCAATGCCAGATTAAATTTGCCAATTCGCCCTGTACTTGGTTGGCGCGATAGGTCAAAATGATCAGCACAGGTTTGGATTGTAAGCGCTCGGCGGCATAACCCAGCCAGCCCAGCGAAAGTTGATCGGCCCAATGCGCGTCATCGAGCACCAATACCAATGGCTGATCGGCAAACAGCGCCAGTACTTGCAACATGGCCTCGAAGATGCGGCGGCGTTCTTCGGCAGGCGTGGCATTGCTCAGCGGCGGAATAATCTCGCGCTGTTTGAAATCGGGAATCAAGCGAGCCAATTCGCTTTGCCAGTAGGGCGATAGCGGCGATTGCGCTCCAAACAGCCAATCAAGCAGTGCGGTTTGGTCAGTCCATGCCAAAAAGGGCGCGAATGGCAGCAATTGGGTAATTTCCAGCCCACGGGCAACCACAACCTGATGCCCCTCGCGAATTTGGCCTAGCCATGTTTGCCATAAACTGGTTTTGCCAATGCCCAACTCACCAGTGAGCAATACCACTTGAAGTTGGCCTTGCAAACTGCGTTGCCAAGCAGCATGCAACAGCGCATAATCCGGCTCGCGGCCAATTAATTTGCTGGTATTGCGCGGCGTTGGCAGATGCGGCGGCTTGATTGTTGGATTTGTGGAAGTACCGAGAATTTGCAGACGCAAGGCTTGAGTGGCGGCGGCTGGCTCTAAGCCGAGTTGTTGCTCAAGCTGATGTTGGAAATTGGTGTAGTGCTGTAAGGCATTGGCCCGTTGCTCAAGCGCCAAACAAGCCTGAATCGCCGCTTGAACGAATGGTTCGTGCAGCGGGTCAACGCCCAAACCATGATTGGCAAGTTGCAGTTTTTGTTGCTGATCATTGGTTGTTTGTAAGGCTTGCTCAAGCAGTTGGAGATAATGCTGCAGCAGCCGATTGCGCTCGTGCAACAACCACAATTCAAACTCTGGCGCATCGCGTACATTCAGGCCATCAAGCAACGGGCCACGATAACAATTGAGCAAGGTTGCGTGATCAGGCTGATCCAATTGCCACAGTGCCTGCAGATCGCTCCAAACCGCCTCCCCCAAACTCAGCCTATCGTCATGGCTAAGGATGCAGCTCTCGCCAAGCTGTTGGCGCAACTGCCAAAGACAATTGCTCAGGTTCTTTCGCGCAGCACTACTGCTACTTTCAGCCCAGAGCAAGCCTAAAATTCGTTCACGCGGTTGCGGTTGATTGTGACATGCCAAATAGGCCAACAGCGCCACAGCCTTGGCATTGGTCACATGGATTGCCGTTTGGTTGTAAACAATTTGGGGCTGCCCCAAAAAATAGCAGTGTAGATCCATCGCCAATTCCCAAGCCAAAGTCACCTAGCAACCATTTTAAACCAAAATCACCGAATGTCGGAATCGATTTGGGAAACCAAACGGGAAAGCTGCCAACGATAATCAAACCAGCAATCACAATTTAGTGCTGGAGCAAGACCCATGACCACCACAACCACTGGCAAACTTCAAGTTGGCGACCAAGCCCCGCGCTTTCGCTTGCCCAACCAAACTGGAGCACTTATCGATTTAGACGATTTGCTAGGCAAAAAGCATATTGTATTGTTCTTCTACCCCAAAGATGATTCGCTGATTTGTGTCGCCGAAGTTTGTGCGTTTCGCGACCAATACGAGGTGTTCAAGCAAGCGGGAGCCGAAGTGATTGGCGTAAGCAGCGATTCAGTTGAGTCGCATCAGCAATTTGCCGCCAAACATCGCCTGCCCTTTACCTTGCTGAGTGATGGCGATAGTGCTGTGCGCAAGGCCTATGGGGCGACGACCTTGGGTATTTTTAGTGGCCGTGTCACCTATATTATCGATCCACAAGGCACGATTCAGCATATTTTCTCATCGCGCTTGAATGCCCAAAAACACATCGACGAATCATTACGCATTTTGCAACAAGCATAGGATTTGGAGGATTAAGTTTATGACAACTGCAACTGCTGGCAAATTAGCCGTTGGCGATCAAGCCCCAACTTTCAGCCTGCCCAACCAAACTGGCCAACTCGTCGATTTACAAAGTTTGCTTGGCCACAAGAAAATCGTCTTATTTTTCTATCCCAAGGATCATTCGGCTGGCTGCGTGGCCGAAGTATGTGCCTTTCGCGATCAATATGAGGTGTTCAAGCAAGCGGGAGCCGAAGTCATTGGTATCAGCAGCGATTCGGTCGAGTCGCACGAAAAGTTTGCTGCTAATAATCGTTTACCATTTACCTTGCTGAGTGATCGTGATGGTACGGTGCGCAAACTCTATGGGGCAACCACTTTAGGCATTTTGGCAGGCCGGGTCACCTATATTATCGACCACCATGGCACAATTCAGCATATCTTTTCATCATTGCTGAACGCCAACAAACACATTAGCGAAGCGCTGCGCATCATCAAAGAAGCTTAAGGTGATGTGGCTATAGGCTATTGATCGTTGGCTATCGGAGTTTGATTGGAACTACCAATAATTATTCCGCTAGTCAATAACTGTAATGGTTTATCGCATTAACAACCGCCAGCGTTCCCTCACCCCCTTACCCACAGGCGAAGCGAGGGGGAACCGCTCTAGGAATGCTCCTCTCGCCCGCCGTGGGCGAGGGGCTGGGGGTGAGGGCTTGTTACAATGACAGCTAGTCCCTGACCCCTGACCCCTCATCGCTAACGCGGGCAGCAATCGCCTGCTATAATACCGAGTATGAGTAAACCTGAGTTGGTGTCGTTGCCAAATGTTCCACGCCGCCGTCGTTTCTTTCGCGTCGCGTGGTTTTTTGTGCGCTTAGTTGCCCATATTATCGTCTGGGATTTGTTGCTCGGACGGCAGTTTTGGTTTCGCTGGTACGCGGATCGCACGCGGATCGAGCGCTATCGGCGTTTTTCGCGGCGCTTCCGCGATTTGGCGATCGATCTTGGCGGCGTGATGATTAAGCTTGGGCAATTTGCTTCAACTCGCGTCGATGTGTTGCCGCCAGCCGTGGTTGAAGATTTGATCGGCTTGCAAGATGAAGTTTCGCCCGTACCATTTCGCTTGATTCAAGCCACAATCGAACACGAATTAGGCCAACCACTCGATCATATTTTTAAAACTTTTGAGCGTGAACCAATCGCTGCTGCGTCGTTTGGCCAAGTGCATTTCGCCACGCTGCACAACGATCAGCCGATTGCCATCAAAATTCAACGCCCACAAATTGAGCAATTTGTTGAAATCGATATTGCTGCACTGCGCTGGGTTGCTAGTTGGATGCAATATTATGGCCCAATTCGCCGTCGCACCGATTTACCAGCGCTGATCGAAGAGTTTTCGCGAATTACTCTGCGCGAACTCGATTACCTAAGCGAAGCTGATCACGCCGAGCGCTTTCAGCGTAATTTTGCTGGCAACGATCATATTTATGTGCCAAAAATTCAGCGCGATTATTCAACTGAACGAATTTTGGTGATGGAGCGAATCGAGGGCATTAAAATTTCGGAATATGCGGCGCTCGATGCAGCTGGAATAGATCGGCTGGATTTGGCCGAAAAGCTTTATTTGGCCTATTTGCAACAATGCTTTACCGATGGCTTTTTTCATGCCGACCCACACCCAGGCAATTTGTTTGTGCGGCCTGTCGGCGAGCGCTTGGCGAATGGCAAACAACCCTTTGTAATCACCTTCCTCGATTTTGGCATGGTCGATTCAATTCCCCAAAGCGTGATGGATGGCCTCGCCACGATTGCAGCTGGCGTGGTAATGCGCGAACCACAACGTATGATCGATGGCGCACGCTCGATTGGCGTGGTCATGCCCAATGCCAATGATCAACAATTACGCCAAGCCTTGGAAATTTGGTTTTCCTATACCTATGGCCGCACAATTCGCGAGTTGCAACAAATCGATGTTGAGGGTTTTGTCGGCGGATTAAGCGAATTGCTCTATGATTTGCCGTTTCAGTTGCCTCAATCATTACTCTTTTTGGGACGCACGGTAGGGATTATCGGTGGCGTGGCGGCTGGTTTAGCGCCCGATTTTGATATTTTCAGCGTGACTAAACCCTTTGCCTTACGCTTTATTCGTGAGCAAACCAGTGGCCGCGATCTGCGCGAACGGGTAATTAACGAAGGCCGCGAATTAATTACCGACCTCAGCCAAATTCCGCGCCATGCCAAACAATTTTACGTCAAGGCTGCTCAAGGCGATTTGCAAGTGCGCACCGAAATTGTCAAACTAGAGCGCACCACCAAACGAATCGAGCGGGCATTGAGCCGTCTTACCGCAGGGATTGCGGCAAGCGCCTTGATCATCAGCGCGAGCATTCTCCAAGCCCAACAGATTTATAGCCCTTGGATGTGGTGGTTGGCTGGTGGTTTGTTGATTTGGTCATTGTTGCCACGCTTCAATCAAAATTAATCGAGCGCCTTGCAAGGATCGGTTTTCGCTGCGAACCATCCCACCATGACGATTGGAACACCCCTCCCCCACTGCGGCATTTAAGGGCGGACAGGGACGCACACCATGGGTTCACACAACGACCTCGGGTTGGTATACTGGGTGGTGACGAAACCAAACCCATCCCAAAACCGAGGTCGTATGCCGAGTATACCAGCCCTTGCCCACTGGATCAACACCATCCTGCGCACCGCCGTGCCCACCCTCTCGCCCTGGACTGCCCGTCGGCTCACCGATTGGCTCGTCAGCATCCTGCTCATGCCGTCCATCACCACGCGCGTCGTGGCCTGGGGCTGTGCCCTTGGACTGTCCACCGCTGCCCACGCCGCCAGTCACGAACGCCGACTGCGCCGCACCTATCGGGATTCCCAGCTGTCGTGGTCGCTCCATCGCGCCATCCTCGCCACCACCCTCCACATCGCACCCACTGAATCCGTCACCGTCATCATCGATGAAACCACCCACACCGACCGCTGGACCCTGCTCACCGCCGCCCTCTGGTATCACGGTCGCGCCATTCCGCTTGCCTGGGTGCTCCATCCCGGCTATACCCGCCGCGCCACCGCCTTCTGGACCGATGTTGCCACCCTGCTGGAGCGCGTGCAGCAGGTGCTGCCCAATGCCATGTCCGTCGTCGTCGTGGCCGACCGTGCTTTTGGCTGCCCCGCCTTCACCGATCAGGTCGCGGCCTACGGCTGGGGCTGGGTCGTGCGCGTCCAAGGCCATACCCGCATCCAACTGCGGGGGCACACCGAAACCATGATCCGCACGCTGGTCACGCGAGGCCATCGCGTGGTGCGGCGGGGCCATGCCTTCAAGAAGGCGGGCTGGCGAACGGTGACAGTGGTGGCCGCATGGGAGGCGACGTGTCACGAGCCGTTACTGCTGGTGAGCAATCTGGAGGGCATTGGGGCGATTCGGCAGGCGTATGGGCGGCGCTCTGCGATTGAGGCCCTGTTTCGCGATTGGAAAACGGCGGGCTGGCAATGGGAGGCGAGCCAGTCGCGGAGCCAGACGACGCAGGAGGCCTTGGTGCTGGGCATGGCGATCGCGACGGTGCTGGTGCTGCTGGTCGGGACGGCGGAGGCGCAGGCGGTGCTGGCCGAACGCGGGGATCGCCCCAGCCCGCGCCGCCCATGGGCGGCACGAGAAAGTCTGTTTCGGTTGGGGCGGTATGGGGTGCTGCGCTGGCTGTGGACGGGAACGCAGCCAGCGCTGGGAGCGCGACTATCGTTGGCGGGAACGGCGCTGCACGAACGGTGGGCCACGACGGTGACGCGGGGTGGTCGGCTCGGGACGGCCATCCCCTAACACTGATGAATACCCATTCCCCAACCTGTCCGCCCTTAAACACTGCGGCAGGAGAGGGGTTGGGGTGAGGGAATCAGGTTATTCAGCCTGCAACAAAATTCGTGTAATTTGCTCCATATGTATCAGATCGTGGCCAGTTACCTGCATCAAAGCATCAGCCAATGAGAATACGCCTAATTTGGGATGGGTACCATGGCGCTGCCATTGTTCAGGGCTAAGGCTTTGGAAAAACTCCACGTAGCGCGTGCGTGAAACACATAATTCTGCATAAACAGCATGCAACTCGCTGGCGTTGTAGTCGCGCTCACGGGCAAGCTGATCGGGATTGTAGCTTTGAAACAGCGGATTATCCTGTTCGAGAATACTGCTTGCTCGTTCTTGAAAAATTTGATCGTAATCGCGCAAATGACAAACCACTTCCAAAACCGTCCAGCCATCAGCGCCATCGCGCAAGGTCGTGGCTTGTTGCTGGCTGACGCGAGCTAAAATATGCCCCAAGGTTTCGAGCGTGCGGCTCATCAGCGGCAGATGCCAACGCAGCATCGAATCAATCAAAGTTGGATCTGACATGCTTATTGCCCCTTTGCTTGCAACAAAATTCGAGTAATTTGCTCAAGATGGGTAACATCGTGGATGCCAACTTGCATCGCTGCATCGGTCAGCGAAAAATAGCCACGTTCGGGGTGCGTACCAGCTTTTTCCCATTGCTCAGGCGTGAGTGCTTGGAAAAATGCGATAAAACGCGGGCGTGATTCCTGCAAGGCAGCATAGACTGTGCGCAGATCGTTACTATTGTAGTTGCGCTCAATCACCATAGCTTCGTGATCATAGATTGGCAATAACGGAAAATCGCCATCACGCATCATAATCGCTCGCTCAAGGAAGATCTGGTCGTAATCGCGTAAATGGCACAGCACTTCGACCACTGTCCAGCCATCGGGGCCATCGCGAAACGTGGTAGCTTGGGCTTGAGTTACATCGCTCAACACATGACCTAGGGTATCAAGGGTCAATTGCATCAAATGAATATGGCGTTGGCGAACTAAAGCTAATTGATCGTGGTTGCTCATGCGCATTTCCTCGTAACACACCAATACCTTGTAAGCATAGCAAACCTAGCAAGCCTTGGATATGGACAATTTGAAGCAGATCGAGCACGAGATTGTGGCTTGAGCATGAGCAAAATTGGTTATAATGGTGCGTGAATCCCCGGTACCAAAGGAGGTTCTATGCGCGTAGTCGCGATGATTATGGCTGGCGGTGAGGGGACACGTTTAAGCGTGCTATCCGAAAAACGCGCCAAGCCCTCGGTTCCATTTGCTGGCAAGTATCGCATTATCGACTTTACGCTTTCCAACTGTGTTAACTCCAATATTTTCGATGTTGCGGTGCTCACTCAATATCGGCCTCATTCGCTCAACGACCATATCGGCATTGGCAAGCCATGGGATCTCGACCGCAATCGCGGTGGGGTACGCTTGCTTCAGCCCTACCAAGGTCGCAATGATCAGAGTTGGTATAGCGGCACTGCCGATGCCATTCTGCAAAATATCAATTACATCCGTGAACAACGCGCCGATCTGGTGCTAATTCTCTCGGGCGATCATATTTATAAGATGGATTATCGTGAGTTGATCGCCACCCACCTCGCTAAAAACGCCGATCTAACCGTGGCAGTCATGCACGTCTCGCTCGAAGAAACTGATCGTTTTGGGATTATGACGGTCAATGATGATGATCAAGTCGTCGAATTTACCGAAAAGCCCAAAGCCCGCGATAAGGGCACGTTGGCCTCGATGGGCATTTATGTGTTTGATGCCAAACGTTTGGTCGAACGCTTGCGCGAAACCAGTAGCCAATATCCCAATCTTGATTTTGGCAAGCATGTGATTCCCACGATGATTGCCAACGACAATGTGTATGCCCACCCCTTCTCAGGCTATTGGGTTGATGTGGGCACGGTACAATCGTACTGGGAAACCAGCATGGAATTGCTTGATCCGGCTTGCACCCTCGATTTGTTTGATGCTGAATGGCGCATTCACACCCGCTCGGAAGAACGCCCACCAGCCAAATTCGGCCCGCAAAGCAAAGTCGAAGGCTCAATGATTTGCAATGGCTGTGTGGTGCGCGGCACGGTTGAGCATTCGGTGCTCTCGCCTGGGGTCTATGTTTCACCTGGGGCGATTGTACGCGATTCGATCGTGATGACCGATACTTGGATTGGCCCAGGTGCAGTGCTTGATCGGGTAATTGTCGATAAAGATGTGGTGATTGGGGCCAATGTGCAACTTGGGGTTGGCACTGAGAACGTTCCCAATCGCTTGCAACCAGATAAATTGACCACAGGCATTAGCATTGTTGGCAAAGGTGCGCATATTCCTGCCGGCATCAGCATTGGCCGCAATGTTGTGATTGCCTCCGATTGCGATGAGGACCAATTCAACGGCGATGTGGCCAGTGGCGAGTCGATCTAGTGCTGGGGAGTGTTGTATATGCGTGTTTTAGCTTTGATTATGGCTGGTGGTGCTAGCCCTTCGTTAAGCGCCCTAACCGCTGGACGAGCCGCTGCCGCCACGCCATTTGCTGGCAAATATCGAATTATTGATTTTACGCTTTCGAATTGTGTGAATTCGGGCATTTACGATGTTGGGGTGCTTTCGCAGCACCAACCACGTTCATTGCACGAGCATATTGGCGTGGGCAAACCATGGGATCTCGACCGCTTGCAAGGTGGCGTGCGGGTACTGCACCCCTTTCCAACTCCCGATGGCGGCGGTTGGCAACGCGGTACTGCCGATGCAATTCGCTATCATCTTGATGTGATCGAAGAACGTCCGGTTGATTATGTGATGGTCTTGGCGGGCGATCACGTTTATAAGATGGATTATCGGCCATTGCTCGATTTGCATATGCAGCGTGGCGCGGATATTACCTTGGCGGTGCATAGCGTGCCGCCGCATGAAGCCTATCGCTATGGCATGGTTTCGGTCGATGGCGAGGGTCGCGTGACCAAATTCGAGGAAAAACCGCGCCGTACCAGTAGTGCCTTGGCCTCGATGGGCGTATATGCCTTTCGCAAAGATTATCTGGTCGATCTGCTGTATCGTGATCAGGCGGTCGATTTTGGTAGCGAAATGCTGCCACGGATCGTCAACGAAGCCAATGTATGTGCCTACACCTTCAACGGCTATTGGGCCGATGTTGGCACGGTGCAAGCTTATTACGAAGCCAATATAGCTTTGCTGGCCGAAACTCCCGCGCTCGATTTGTATGATCCTGAGTGGGTGGTGCGGACTCGCTCGTTTGAACGACCTGCCGCCCAACTCGGAGCCTCAGCCCGCATTGAACGCAGCTTGCTCTGTGATGGCTGTCGCGTCGATGGCCATGTTTCTGGCTCGGTAATTGGCACGGGTGTTGTGGTTGGCGCAGGCGCAATTATCCGCGACTCGGTAATTATGCCCGATAGCGTGATTGAGCCAGGCGTGGTGCTCGATAACTGTGTGGTCGATAAACAGGTGGTGATTGGCCGTGATTGCCGGATTGGCGAAGGCTCGATTGGCACGCCCAATGCTGCCCAACCTCAATTGCTCAACACTGGCTTGAGCGTCATCGGTAAAGCTGCCCGCATTAGCGCAAGCCATACGATTGGCCGGAATGTTGTGGTTACCGCGCGGAGCTTTGTTGACCAAGATTTAGCCAGCGGCGAAACCTTCTAAAACTTAAATTCCCTGTTCACCCCCTCACCCCCTCGCCCTCTCTCCCGCCCAGCGAGCGAGGGGGAACCAGCTCAATCATGATCATTGACACTCCCCTCTCCCACCGCAGTAGGAGAGGGGGCAGGGAGTGAGAGAGCTTAAAATCTGCCCTTGTAAGGCTCTCCGACCCCTCTCCCACTGCGGGTCGGAGGTGCGAGGCTTATGCATCAGCGTAAATATTTCTGCAAAAATGCCACCATTTTGGCGATCGCATCGGTTGTATCGGCTGAAGTTTTGTAGGTAAAGCCGTGGGCCGCCTCAGGGTAATCGTAGCATTCGGTGAGTACTCCAGCGTTTTTGAGCATTTGCTCGTAGCGCAAGGCCTCGTCATGTAGCGAATCGCGCCCCGCCAGAATAAACAAGGCTGGCGGCAAGCCTACCAAATCGGCTGGCTCGGCATACACAGGCGAGACATATGGATGCTTGGCTTGGCTGGCTTCGCGATAGCAATCATCGAACATTGCCGCCATCTGCGGTGGAATTGCACCCTTGGGATTGGGCTTAGCAAACGGGCTGGTTGCAAGATCCAACGGTGGATAATCGAGCACTTGGCAGACAAATTGAAATTGACCTTCGTGCTTGGCTTTGAGGCAGGTTACCGCGCTTAAATTGCCGCCAGCACTATGCCCACCAATCGCCATCAGATCGCGATCAATCGCATAGCTCTCAGCGTTTTCATAAAAATATTTGACCACCGCATACACCTGATTAACCGCCGTTGGATAGGGAAATTTGGGCGCTTTGGCATAATCGATGCTGATCACTTTACAGCCAACTTGCTGTTTAAAATGCACATTCATGGCTTCGTCCATATCGGCACTACCCAAAATAAAGCCACCACCATGCAAATCAAACAGAATTGGGCTTAGATTGGGATTTTCTAAGCCATAGCCGAGCACCCGAACCTTGCCAAATTCAGTTGCAATGGATAGCTCTTGGCGGCCAACCGAACGTTTGAAACGATAGAAAAAGCGTTGAATTGTGCTTACTAAACGCTGTACATTGGCAAAACGTTGGGCTTTTTTGATATGTTGAGCACGAGTTGGAGTGGTTGTCATTGGAAGCCACCCTTCTGCATAAATCGATTAATCAGGAGCTATTTTAGCACTAGCATAAAATCCGAAATACCTAAATAGTATTGGGCCATAGGAGTCCTACAAAGTTAAAGATACGCTCAGTTCCCTCACCCCAACCCCTCTCCCACTGCGGCGAGCGAGGGGCTGAGGGTATACCAATCATTAAATAGTCTATCTAACTTGACAATTAAGAGTCTTAGCCGTATCCTACACAGCGGTAGATTCGACTCCGTAGCTCAGTGGATAGAGCGTTTGCCTCCGGAGCAAAAGGTCGCGCGTTCGAGTCGCGCCGGAGTCGCCAAAAAAACCGTGATGAGTATTGCTCATCACGGTTTTTGTTTTTAGCTCGATCGGTTGATGTTTTAGCGCACGCTGACCGCTGAAGTTGCACTAGCATTGGTTTCGCTAGTAGTAACGGGAGTTTGCAGCAACGGGCGTTTGAGCGCATACAAGGCGGCAGCCGTCACCACTGTGCCCACCAAAATTGCCACAATGTACAAGCCCAAACTACCAACTGCATTGGGAATTGGCAACACGAACACTCCGCCGTGTGGCACTTGCAGGGTTGCCCCAAAGCTCATCGAGAGTGCTCCCGTAACGGCTGAGCCAAGCATAATCGCTGGAATCACGCGGAATGGATCGCGTGCTGCGAAGGGAATTGCGCCTTCGGTGATAAACGAAATGCCAAGCACTGCCGCTGCCTTGCCGGCTTCTTGTTCTTCGGCGGTAAAGCGATTTTTGAAGAGTAACGAGGCCAAGGCCAAACCAAGCGGCGGAGTCATGCCAGCAGCCATTACGGCAGCCATTGGAGCATACACATTGCTAGCCAATAATCCAACCGCAAAGGTATAGGCGGCCTTGTTGACTGGCCCACCCATATCGAAGGCCATCATTGCCCCAAGCAACAAGCCCAGCAAAATCGCGTTGGTTCCTTGCAACCCGGTCAGCCACTCATTCAAACTGGTGTTAACCGCACTAACGGGCTTGCCAATCACATAAATCATCAACAAACCGACGATTGCAGTACTGAGCAACGGTAGAATTAACACAGGTTTGAGGCCAGCCAAGGTTTTTGGCAAACGAATGTTGGTGTTCAGCCAATCGGTAGCGTAGCCCGCAATAAAACCAGCAATGATGCCACCCAAGAAGCCGGAGCCATTGCTGCTGGCCAACATCCCGCCAATCATTCCAGGCACTAAGCCAGGTCGATCAGCGATTGAGAAGGCAATAAAGCCCGCCAAAATTGGCACCATCAGCGCAAAGCCCGATTTAGCCCCAATTTGGAATAACGACCAACCAAGCGTGTTGGCATATTGATCTTCATATACATAAATGCCGCCAATCGCAAAAGCCAAGGCAATCAGCAAGCCGCCTGCAACCACAAACGGCAGCATATACGAAACCCCAGTCATTAGGTGTTTGTAGGGACCGGAGCGGCTGGCCGAGCGTTGAGCTTTGAGATCATCGACGGTATCAGCAAGGTTGGCTGAACCGCTAGCGTTATAGGTTTTGGCTTGATCAAAGGCGGTTTTGACCATTCCCTGACCATCGGTAATCGCTGCTTTGGTCGAGGTTTCATAAACCCGCTTGCCTACAAAGCGACCAAGATCAACTTTGGTATCAGCGGCGATAATCACCAAATCGGCTTCACGAATATCGGCCTCAGTCAGCACATTTTGCGCACCAACTGAACCTTGGGTTTCAACTTTAATCTGATGACCAAGGGCTTCTGCGCCACGTTGAACCCCTTCGGCGGCCATAAATGTGTGGGCAATACCAGTTGGACATGAGGTGATCGCAACAATGCGTGCCATGGGATGCTCCTTATAACGAGGGTTCGGGGGCAGGGGCTGGGGATCGGTATCCCTTCAATGTCAAGCGCCTGTTGCCAAACCCACGTATGTTCCGCTAGCCAAAACCTTTACCAATCAGTTCCAGCATTCCCTCACCCCCGACCCCTCTCCCACTACGGCGGGCGAGGGGCGCACGGTTGGATCGGTTCCCCCTCGCCTCGTAGGCGGGCGATGAGGTGAGGGCATACAATTCATTGTCAACCCAGTGAACCATTACAAATAGCCAACAAGCCTTACCCTCTGCGCCTCTGTGTTAAAACCCTCTTTGCGTCCTTCGTGTGCTTCGCGGTTTCAACGTCTGATCCCTGACCCCTGATCACTCGGCTTTTGATTTTGCCTTCTGCCTTCATCTCTCATAATTCATAATTCATTCTTAAATTAGAGTGGAACGCCTTTAAGTTGATTCGCGCCACGTTGCAACACATCAAGTTGCGCATTGCATGGGCGAATCACCACATCAGCACGAATCTGCTCGACAATTTCGGCGGCGGGTAAGTTGCTGCCAAGCTGGGTGATTTTGGCGGCAGCAAAGGCCGTGGCCAAGCGGGCACTCGCCGCAAGATCAAGCCCTTGGGTTTGGGCGGCAACCAAGCCTGAAACCATGGCATCGCCTGCGCCGACCGTGCTTTGTACCGCCACACTCGGCGGAATCGCCACCAAACTTTGGGCGTTATCCAAAAAGAGTGCGCCATGTTCGCCCATCGAAATTACCACCAGTTTGATGCCATGGCTGAGCAGTTCGCGGCCTGCTTTGGCGGCGGCTTGTTCGCTGGTCAGCGGGTAGCCTACAAATTGCTCAAGTTCGGCAAGGTTGGGCTTGGCGATGGTTGGGGAGGCAGCCAACCCGTAGCGCAAGGCCTCGCCGCTGGTATCCAACACAACCTGCTTGCCTGCGGCGCGAATAATTTCGATCAGCTGACCATAAATTGTGCTGGGAATACCTGGCGGCACGTTGCCCGCCAAAATAAACCATTGATTATCGTCAGCAGCCAAGCGTTTGATTGTGGCGCGAATCGCATCCAATTGCTCGTTGGTTGGGGTCAAGCCAGGCAAATTAATTTCCGTGGTACGTTGGGTTTGTTGATCGCTAATTTTGATGCCAACCCGTGGCTGGCCTGGAATTCGAATAAATTGGTCGTCGATTTGTTTTTCGGCAAACAATTTATCGAATAATTCGGTGTTTTGGTCGCCCAAAAAGCCAGTTGCCACCACCTTATGGCCGTTGGCTGCCAACAGCGAGGCGACATTCACGCCTTTGCCCCCAGCATGGCTCTTGAGATCGTAGGCCCGATTGACGGTTTCCAGCTGAAAATTATTGATGAAAATCGTTTGGTCAATGGCGGGATTGAGCGTTAATGTAACGATACTCATAATTGATGTACCTCGGCAGCACTGCGACATGCCAAGGCACGTTGCGCGAGTGCTTGTAAATCGGCCAAGCTATGTTGACGAATGGCAGCTTTGAGTTCGGCGATGGCTGGTACGCTGACGCTGAGTTCATGCACGCCCAAGCCCACCAAAATCAAGGAACCACGGGCATCGGCGGCAATGCCACCACATACACCAACCCATTTGTTGTGGGCGTTGGCGGCGTGGGCGGTCAGGTCGATCATTCGCAGCACCGCTGGATGCAGGCCATCGGCTTGGCTAGCTAATTGTGGGTGTAAACGATCCATTGCTAGGGTGTATTGGGTCAAATCGTTGGTGCCAATCGAGAAGAAATCGACTTCTTGGGCAAATTGTTCGGCGAGCACTGCCGCCGATGGCACTTCGACCATAATGCCGAGTGGCACTTGAGGCGCGTCGAGTTCGCGGCGCACTTGCTCAGCCAAATCGCGGGCGGCGTACCAATCTTCCAAGGTGGCAATCATTGGGAACATAATTTTGAGCGGCCCAAAAGCGGCGGCGCGATAAATCGCACGGAGCTGTGGGATAAATAATTCAGGTCGGGCTAGGCAGAGTCGAATCCCGCGAATGCCCAAGAACGAATTATCTTCTTTGGGCAAATCGAGATAGGGCACAACTTTATCGCCGCCAATATCCAGCGTGCGAATAATCACCGAGTGGCCCGCCATCGCTTGCACCATATCGCGATAGGCCTCGAATTGTTCTTCCTCGCTGGGAGCACTATCGCGCTCAAGGAACAGAAATTCGGTGCGCATCAAGCCCACGCCTTCGGCTCCCGCAGCGGCGGCAACACTCGCATCAGCAACGCGATTGATGTTGGCAGCAATTTCGATTCGATGGCCATCGCTGGTTTGGGCTGGCTCGAAGCGCGTAGCTTGAGCACGCTCGTGTTGTTCGGCCAATTCGGCTTGCAAGTTGGTCGCGGCCTCGATATCGGCACTACTTGGGTTGAGATACAATTTGCCGTTGTAGCCATCGAGAATTGCAATTGCTTCTTCGGGCAAATTCAACAAGCCTTCGCCAGCCCCAACGATTGCTGGAATTCCCAGCGAACGCGCTAAAATTGCGGTGTGCGAAGTTGGGCCGCCGCGTACTGTGCCAAAGCCCAAAATAGTGTCGGGGTCAAAGGCGGCGGTATCTGAGGGAGTCAAATCGTCGGCCAAAATAATCACTGGCGTGGCTGCATTCAAAGGCCGTTGATGATCGCCGCCGATCAACTGGCGTAACACCCGCTGACCAACATCACTCAGATCAACCGCACGGCCAGCTAGCACTTGATCGTCAAGTTTTTCGATTTGGGCCACGCGCCCGCTGATCACCTGATGCCAAGCCCATTCAGCGCTATGTTTTTCAAATAACAACGAGACGGTTTGTTGCACAAGGCTGGTATCGCTCAACATTTCGCTATGCACGCGGAAAATCGCCGCCTTGCCTGAGCCAATTCGCGCTTGCACTTCATCATAGAGCGTTGACAGCTCGGCTTGGGCAGCGGCCAATGCCAGCTCAAAGCGATTGACCTCAACCATCGGGTCACTTGGCCGATCTTCGATCACCAACTCGCTATGGCTATAACGGCGGAGCAAGCCAATCGCCAAGCCTGGCGCGGCGCTAATGCCATTGATCGTCTGCTCAACGGCCTTGGGTGTCCAGCGCACATCGACTGCAGCGCGTGTTGGAAGCGTTTCCGCTGTTTCATCAGCTAAGCCTTGGGCCAATGCCTGTTGTAAACCACGTAGCGCCGCAGCGGCATCAGCACCTTGAGCCGTGACCTGAATCGTCGCGCCATGGGGAATGCCAAGTTGCAAAATAGAGATTAAGCTTTTGCCATTGGCCTCACGCGAGCCATAACGTATGCGCACTTCCGCTTGAAAACGCTTAGCGCAATCAACAAAGGTTGTGGCCGGGCGAGCATGAAAGCCAGTGGGATTCAAAACTTTGGTTTCAAAAAAGGGCTGGTCACTGGCAACCGCCACACTGATAGCTGGAGCCGCTGAGGCTGCGGGAGCCGTTTCAGCGCCAGTCAATGCGCGAATCAGATCATCAGGATTGGTGGTGTGGGTGAGTTGGTCAACTAAGGTTTTATCGCCAAGCACGCGGGTAAGTTGGCGCAAAATTGCAATATGTTCATCGGAGCGAGCGGCGATGCCAACGATTAAGTGCACAGTTTCACCTGGATTCCACTGCACCCCGTTGGGCACTTGCAGTACCACAATTCCGGTTTGGCGAATCAGATCGCGGGCTTCGGGCAAACCATGAGGAATTGCGATGCCATTGCCAAGATAAGTATTCGAAAGGGCTTCGCGTTGGAGCATACTTTGAATATAGCCAGACTCGATCTGCCCATTGGCAACCAGAAGCTGGCCTGCTTGTTGAATTGCCGCTTGCTTGTTGGCGGGCTGACTCTTGAGTTGGATATGACGCTGCTGTAGCTCGATCACGTCGGACTCCTTTGTCGCTGATGGCTACCCGTTGTGAGTAGTGGCTCAGGTAGGGTTGCGGGGAGAGCTTTGAATTTGTTTGCTGAAATTACTGTAATCGATTACAAAGAATTTGTCAATACTTTTCACAAGAGGGCTTGATTTTACAATGTTTTTCAGTAGAATAAGCCTATCAAGCCACTATTTGGCTTAGGTACTAGCATTCTATTGTGAAATCGATTACAATACATCCTAAGAAAAAGCGCACTAATCTGCTATAATGCCGCAATCGTTTTCAGCACTGCAATCGACTACTGCCAAGGGGAGTCTCGCTATGTCTAGCATCAAAGATGTTGCCAAAGCAGCCAATGTTTCAACGGCGACAGTTTCGCGGGTTTTGGCCAATCATCCGCATGTGCGGCAAGAGGTGCGCGAACGGGTGTTAGCGGCGGTGGCTCAGCTCGAATATCGGCCTAATTTGATTGCCCGCAATTTGCGTTCGCAGCAATCCAACACCTTGGGCTTGATCGTTTCAGATATTCGTAATCCCTTTTTTACCGCCGTTAGCCGTGCCGTCGAAGATACGGCCTATGCCCATGGCTACAATGTGCTGCTCTGCAACACCGATGAAAATCCCGAAAAAGAATTGCTGTATTTGCAACTGATGGGCGACGAGCAAGTGGCTGGGGTGATTTTCTCGCCCACCTTACAAACCCTCAATCGCTTTCATGAATTGAATTTGAGCTTTCCGACCGTATTAATCGACCGTTCGTTGCGCAGTGGCGATGTTGATGCCGTGCTGTTGGATAATGTGAGCGCTGGTTATACCTTGGCCCAACATCTGATCAATCAAGGCTATCGGCGGATTGGGGCGATTTTTGGTGAGGCCAGCACGACTGGGCGCGAACGCCAACGCGGCTTTGAAGATGCCTTGCGCGATGCAGGCATCAGCATGCAGCCCGAATATTTGCGCTTTGTGCGACCACGCAGCGAAGCTGGCCATAGCACAACCTTGGATCTCTTGCGTTTGCCGCAACCACCAGAGGCCATTTTTACTAGCAATAGCTTACTGACGGCTGGCGCACTTCAAGCCATTCGTGAACGGCGTTTGCAGATGCCTGAGCAAATTGGCTTGGTTGGTTTCGATGATACAGCTTGGGCCAGTTTGGTGCAGCCAGCGATAACTGTTTTAGCCCAACCAACCGATGAAATTGGCCGCTCAGCGACGGAATTAGTCTTGCAACGGGTGGCAGACCCACAACGGCCAACCCGCAAAATCATTTTGCAAGGCGAGCTGATTGTGCGCGAATCGAGTGTTGAGCAGCGGGTAAGAGCCTAATTTTTAACCACGAAGGACACGAAGAACCACGAAGGTAACTAACTTCGTGTCCTTTGTGCGCTTCGTGATTAAATTTCATACTTCAGCATTCATCCTTGCTTAAAACAGGCTACAATACATCCAATCAACTCTTTTGTGTGAGGCTTTTACTGATGACAACATTAAACGTTGGCGATCTTGCGCCAGAATTTGAATTGCCCGCCGATAATGGGGAAACGATTCGCTTGAGCGATTTTCGGGGCAAGCGTGTGGTGCTCTATTTTTATCCCAAAGATGATACGCCTGGCTGCACCACCCAAGCCTGTGGTTTTCGCGATGCCTATCCACAAATCGAGGAACAAAATGCCGTCGTGATCGGGGTCAGCCCAGATTCGGTGGCTTCGCACCAAAAATTCAAAACCAAGTTTGATCTGCCATTTTTGCTGGTGGCCGACGAGCAACATAGCCTCGCTGAGGCCTACGGGGTTTGGGGCGAGAAGTCGATGTACGGCAAAAAATATATGGGCGTAACTCGTTCGCACTTTATCATCGACGAAAACGGCTATTTAATCGATGTTCAAGGCAAAATCAGCCCCGCCGATAGTGTCAGCGGCGCGTTGAAGTTGCTGATTAAGTAAGTATTTGTACCCCAACTCAGGCTTGTTTGAGTTGGGGTGTTTTAGGTTAAATAGAAAGTTGTATGGCAAAACGAAAATTTTATGCGGTGGTCAAGGGTCGCCAACCTGGAATCTACAACGAATGGTTTGGCAACGATGGTGCTGAAGCCCAAGTCAAGGGCATCGATCAGGCGGTTTTTAAGGGGTTTGCTAGCTTTGCTGATGCCGAGGCATGGTATCGCGAACGGGCGGGCCGTGCGCCTCAACGCATTCCCCAAAACGTTGATCTCACTCCAGTCAGCTTAGCAATTGATCCGCAAAAAGCTTTGGACGAAGGCAAAGTGGTGTTGTTCAGCGATGGCGGCAGCGATGGCAATCCTGGACCAGGCGGTTATGGCGTGGTATTGCGTTCTGGCTCGGAGATGCGCGAATTAACGGGCGGCTTTGCTCGCACCACCAACAACCGCATGGAGTTGATGGGCGTGATTACCGGCCTGCAAGCCTTGAGCCAGCCGAGCAAGGTAGTGGTTTATAGCGATTCGGCCTATGTGATCAATGGCATGCACAAAGGTTGGGCCGAGCGTTGGAGCAAGAATGGCTGGCGCACAACAACTGGCCCAGTCAAAAATCCGGATCTTTGGCAACAATTGTTGGAGCTAGCTCAAGGCCACACAATTGAATGGGTGCAAGTGCCTGGCCACGCTGGAGTCAAGGATAACGAGCGTTGCGATCGCTTGGCGGTGCAGGCAGCCCATCAGCCCAATTTGCCGATCGATCAAGGCTATCGCGATTAGTTAAAGTGGTTGGTAGGGAATTTCGATTTCGAGGATGAGACCGCCGCCAGCCCGATTGTGCACGCGGAAACGCCCGCCAACCAGCGCCACCCGTTCGCTCATGCCCAGCAACCCATAGTGGCCTGCATTCGCCAGCGCCGCCAAATTAATCTCAGCTTGCAAGCCGCGCCCGTTGTCGGCAATCGTCAGGAGCAGAGTGCGGCGGGCGGTGGTACGCAGGCTAATGCCAACTTTGGTGGCTTGGGCATGTTTACGCACATTGCTCAAGCCCTCTTGAATCATGCGAAAGGCCGAAATTTCGAGCATTTCGGGCAAGCGCTCTAAATCGTCGTCGAGATCAAGCTGCACTTCAATGCCGCTGCGGCTGCTCCAATCGCGCACAAACGATTGAATTGCCGCATTGACCCCAAGGCTATCGATGGTTGGCGGGCGCAAGTTACCACAAATTGCCCGTACTGTGCTCACCAATTGGCGAATGTTATCGCGCAAATCGTCAAGCCCAAGGCTGGCTTGCTCAGGGTCGTCAATTTGGCTGCGCAAATTATCAATATCATAATTGAGGCTCACCAAATCTTGAATAACTTGGTCGTGCAGCTCGCGGGCAAGCACTTTGCGCTCACCTTCGCGCTCGGAAAGCAAACGACGTTGGGCTTCTTGCAAGGCCGCATTGGCGCGATCAAGATTACTGACCTGTTGATCGAGTTGGCCAATCAATTGGCGATTAAGCTGATTCTGGCTAGCTAAATCGTGCTCTAGGCTGGATTGGCTTTGGCGCAAGGCCTCGGCTTGTTGGCTGGCACGATGGTAATTTTCCAAGGCCCAAATAATTGGTGTGAGATGTTGCTGATCTCGCGCTCCAATTTGTGCCCGCACCACTTCCTCACGCGAGGTTTTTTCGGTGGCCGCCTCGAACACAAAGCGCCCGCGCCGCAACACCAAAATCCGATTGCTCACTGCAAATAGATGATCAAGATTTTGGCTGCTAAACAGCACCGCCACACCTTGCGCTTGCCATTCGCGAATCAATTCGAGCAGCGTTTGTTGATATTCGTAGCGCAGTAGCGGCGTTGGCTCATCGATAATCACAACTTGCGGCTTGCGGATCAGCACCTGCGCAATCGCCAACATCTGGCGTTGTTCGCTCGATAAATTACGAACTAAGGTGCGCAACGATGGCAACTCTAAACCAAGTTGGGCTAGAATTTGCCGCGCCATGGTGTCGTGATGGCGCTGATTGGGCAACGATAACCAACCCAGCCAACCGCGCCCAACCTCGTGACCCAAAAAAATCGCACTCGCCACATCCAAATGCTCAACTAGCACTGGCTGCTGATGGATGACCGCCAACCCAGCCCGAAAGGCACTTTGGGTCGAGTTAATTAATTGGCCACGGGTCGAAATCACCCCAGTATCGGGTTTTTCCAAGCCCGCCAATAAACGCACCAATACCGATTTACCAGCACCACTTTGGCCAGTCAAGCCCACCACCTCGCCAGGCGCAAGATCAAAGCTGACCTCATCGATCACGGGCAGCGTACCAAATTGCTTGGAAATATGGCGGCAGGTAAACATCGCACACAGCCATTCGTTGCTTAAATACAAACGCTATGGACGACCAAGCATCCATAGCGTTCGCCGAAAAACCTATTTAACCATTAATGGAATTTCGACCTGCTTGGCTTGACGTGGCTGTTTGATGCCCATCGATGGCACGTTTTCGCTATCTTTGGGGTCTTCAAAAGCTTGAATCAAGTTGTAGTGGGTATCGCGTTTGGCTGGAATAAAGCCAGCATCGCGAATAAAACCGTGGATTTCGCGTTCGCCCATACATTGGTAGGTGTCGTGAGCGGCGTTGGAAACCACATTTTCCTCAAGCATGGTCGAGCCAAAATCATCGATGCCAAACTTCAGCGAAACTTGGCCAATCTTTGGTCCTTGAGTTACCCATGAAGCCTGAATATGATTAAAGTTATCGAGCATAATTCGGGCAAGCGCGGTGTGGCGCAAATATTCGGCAGCGGTTGCCCCGTAGTCGTCCGAGAACTTCGAGCGACCCAACGAGGTCAACTCCGATTTCTGGACGGTCCACGAAATAAAGGCAATAAAGCCATTGTTATACTCGCGCAACGAAACATCCTGCAAATCACGCAATTTCATAAGGTGATTCATACGTTGTTCAAGCGACTCGCCGAAGCCAATCACCATAGTTGCGGTGGTGGCCATGCCCAGCGATTGCGCTGTACCCTGAACTTCGAGCCAACCAGCAGCATCTTGCTTGAGTGGGCTAACCCGTTGGCGCACTTCATCATCGAGAATTTCAGCGCCGCCGCCAGGCACGCCAGCCAAGCCAGCTTCCTTCAGCGCAATCAACACCTCGCGAATGCTCATGTTCTCGACCTTAGCCAGATTATCGATTTCTGAAGGCGAGAAGCAATCAAGCTCGATGCTAGGATAATGTTCGCGCAAATAGCTCAGTAAGCCGGTATACCACGAAAGCCGCAATTCAGGATGATGGCCACCCTGCATCAGCACGCGGGTTCCACCATATTCGACAAGCTCGGCTAAACGAGCACCAATTTCTTCGTAGGTTTGCACATAGGATTCTGGGTGACCCAATGGGCGATAAAAACCACAGAATTGGCAATTGGTCGTGCAAACATTACTATAATTGACGTTGCGATCAACAAGATACGTCACTAAGTTTCCGGGCACAAGCCGTTGGCGAATCGCATCAGCAGCCATGCCTAAATCCAGCAGGTCAGCTTCACGATACAAAAACAGCCCTTCCTCAGCCGAAAGACGCTCACCATTGACTGCTTTTTCAAGAAGCGATTGTACATTCATAATTAAAAAAGCCCCCCGTTGGTTTTGGTGGCGGGCTGACTCAATGCAGTCCGTCGCTTCAATTGTATCATATTTCACACGGCGATTTCAGGGTGCTTTGGCAAGCGAGCCAGTCAAGGCAACCTGCCTTAAAATACCTGCCACCCCTCTAGCCACATTCGCTATACTATCAATAGATCTCTACCACTGAGGTGCGCAATGAACGAGATTTGTATGTATATTATTGATATTGATCTTGATGTTGTACTCTTAGCCCGAATCAAACATTAGTAGCATTCGAGGAGAGCAATGGCTTATCAGCCAGATATTGCTGTGACGATGACGTTTTTCGGTAGTACGTCGCCAAAAGTTCCGGTCTTTTTTACCAAAGAAACCCGAACATCATTTTATTATCCGCATGATTTGCTTGGTTTCTACTGCGTCTTTTTTTCAGCTGATGATCGTATGGCCTTTCCTGGTGAAACCATCGTCGGTTGGATTAGTTTCCTTGAGCCTGACCAACAGCAGGAAAAAATCCATGAAGGGCTGACGTTTGAGTTTCGTGCAGGACGACCTGTAATCTGTGAGGGAACAGTGATTGAGGTAATAAATCCGCGTTTATGGGCTGAAAACCGCGAACAGGATCGTGTATGACCGATGAACTTGATGCGATTCCATGGCATACGATTGATCATGCCTATGGCTATGCCACCGATACCCCGCAGCATCTCCGCAACCTGACGCATCCCGATCCAGAGGTGATTCAACAATCGCATTCGGCGCTATCGGCTTCAATCGTGCATCAAGGCGGAGTTTGGCCTGCAGCACTGGCGGCATTTCCTTATCTTTTACGGATCTTTCTAACCCATTCGGGGCATACCTGCTCATGTGCTTCTGCATTAGTTATGATTATCGTTAAAGGGATTGCTCCACCGATTCCATCACTGATTGCCTATGGCTACTTGCTGAACAAAAAGATATAGATGGATGAAGATCCTTATGATGCAGAGGCACGGGCAACGATCTATCCATTGGTTGTCGCTGCATTTCCTACGCTCCTGCCATTGCTGCATGATCCTGATGAGGATATCGCTTCCAAAACATTAACGATTGTCGCCTGTTGTACTACAGTTGATGGAGCGTTATGGTCGCAGATCGCCCCCTATGCGCAGACCGAGCACCGCCCAATGCTGCGGGCTGGCTACAATCTAGTTGCATGGGCGAGTGCCAACCCGGTTGCTTTCGCATGGGTAGTCGAGACATTTGAGCAAGCACAAGAGCCGGTCATAAAGTTGACGGCGGCGTTGGTTGTCGCTCAAACTGCGCAGCCGGTTCCTGAAGCACTCTATTCATGGCTAATCGATACCATCCTGATCAACGATCTAACACTGATTAAAAACTATAATGCGCTTGGACTGACGCGGCGTTATTGGTTCGATTGTGCTTTGGTACTCTATCACCGTCCATTAATCGAGCGAACTGTCCTTGCTGAACAGTGTCTTGCTTACCTCGAACTACGAGGACTATTTTTGAGTGCAGAGGATGTTGCCGCACTTTTAATTATTGCCTTTGGACGGTTGCATTATAAGAAGTCGGAGATTGAGCGGGGCAATATTCAAGCAACGGTCGTTATGTGTCTGGCACATGTGGCATTTGCTACGGTTAATGGGGGCTATCGGGTTCCCCAACGCATGCTGCGCAATTTTGGTCTTCCATGGCGACCTGCCGAGATCAATGGCTTTTTAGGCTTGCCGAATGCAAACCACCCTGGTTTCGAGTGATAGTTAAACCTAGCTTGTTCAACCTAGATTAAAGCCGATTCCCAACCAGCCTACCATTATTCAGCACGTAGGTTGGGAATCGAACATAGCTCAAATTACACCATCAATAATTAATCAGCGAGGCTATTCGCCACTTTGCTGCATCAGCCAGCCGCCAGCGGTCGCCGTACCCAACGCCAGAATTGAGAGATAGAAGCCAAAACTAAAGCCAGCATCAATGCCAGCAATTCCTTGATCGCTGGGGCTAACGATAAATCCACCAATCAGGGCTAAGCCGAGCGCCGCAGCTAGCCCAAAAAATGCAGCCTTGCCCAACGAGAAATTATTCAACGAACGTTGAAAGCGCGGATAGACCTGTTGACCAAAGAATGGGCCAAGGAGATTTACCAAGACTGAGGTTAATACCATAAAGCCCATCCATGGTAAAAGACCACGCAACCCATTAAACGATGTGCTATCACTAACTCCAAAAATTTCGGTGCTCACGTGATACCATGGCAAGAAGTAGCAGATCCATGCCAGTAGGCCACCGCCAATCGCCAAACGGCGGCCCAGCGATGAACTTTTGAAGCTACTGGTTAATTGATTGGCGCTTGGCACCACAAATTGGCCTTGGGATTGTGGTTGGTACGATTGTGGTGCTTGGTTGCTGTAGGGCTGATACGGTTGCGGTTGGTTGGGCGGCGTTTGGCTATAGGGTTGCTGTTGGTTGGGCGGTGGTGTTTGGTTGTAGGGTTGATAATTTGGATCAACCGGCGGTTGGTTGGAATATTGATCATTGCTCATGGTAAATCCTCCATCAATAAACGCTGGGTTCTACCACATACAGCTTGCGGCTATACGTTCAATCTAATCACCAAATCGAGGTGAGTCAAGTAGCAATTTGCCCAAAGGTATCGCTTTGGCTACTATCAGGCTCAGCAGTTGGCTCAGGGTCTGGCGGATGTTGGTCAAGATCAGGACGATCACTTGGTTCATCAGCAGTTTCTTGCCACGTGATCGTGGTGGTGATCGTCGTAACGGTGGTTACTGTGCGTCGGACGATTCGTCGCATAGTTCAACTCCTTCGGTATAACTGCTGCTGAACCTCATCTGCGAGCTAGCATAGCAAACCCAAGGCTGAAAAATATGACAAATCTTGTCAAAATGCGGCTCTTTGTTGAGTATGCAACCTGTTTTGGGTGCAACACGTACCCCCAACGATGCTATCCGCTTGCATGACGATTCACGGCCACCAATAATTTCCACTCACCTAGGAGGCTTGCGATGCCAGCAGTTACCCTCGAATCTTTCAGCACGTTTGGAGCGCTGCTGCATTTTCTGCGACGCAGAGCACGCCTAACCCAGCGCGATTTAGCGATTGCCACGGGCTATAGCGAGGCCCATATCTCGCGCTTGGAAAACGACCAGCGTTTGCCCGACCTCACAACCTTAGTAGCATTAATGGTTCCAGCGCTCGATCTCAGTGATGATCCCGCAAGCGTCGCGCGTTTGTTGGAGCTAGCAGCGGCGGCTCGTGGCGAGTCATTGGTTGGCACGAGCGTCACGGTCACCAAAAAAATCGAGCAGCAACAACACAGCGAACTTGGTTTGCTGGATTTGCCTCCACCCTTGCCCCCATTTTTAATCGAACGCCAGGCCACCAACCACGTGCAACAACGCTTAGCCAACGAACGATGTTTGTGCATCAATGGGCTAGCTGGAGTTGGCAAAACCGTGATCGCCAGCCAAATCGCCCAAAGTTGGGGCGAGCGCTGCTTTTGGCTGAGTTTTACGCCCACGCTGAGCCTTTCGAGCGAAATTTTGATTCGCCAGTTGGCGCTATTTTTGTTGAGCCACGGCGACGATCAGGTTGAGCCGTTATTGCACTTGCCGCGTGATGGCGAAGCTGGTTTGAGTTTTGAACGTCAGCTAGGCTTGTTGATCAACGGTTTGCAGCACATTCCGGCTTTGCTCTGTTTTGATAATGCCCAATTGCTGATTGATCAACCGCAACTGCGTTTGATGCTTGAACAGCTAGCCCAAAAAACCACCAGCCAAATCTTGCTACTGAGCCGCGAACAATTCAATTTACAAGGCTTTAGTTATTGGTCGTTGCATGGATTAGAATTAATTGAAGCTCAACGCTTGCTCAAGCATTATGGAACGCAACTTAGCCCAACCCACAGCCAACAATTAATCGAACGCACTCAAGCGAATCCGGCATTATTGCGCTTAACTATTGGTTTATTGGGCGATCGCGGAGCCGATGAAGCTTTGATGCAGCATTTGATCGACGAGCCACATATTGCCAGTTTTGTGCTCGACCAGATGCTTGGTCAATTGCCGAGCAGCAGCGAACGCTTGCTAGCCTTGTTGGCGGTTGCTGCTCAGCCACTAAACTTGCATGCTGAATGGCCGATGGAATGTAGTTTTGCCGTCGATGGGCCATATCAATGGCAACAGGCCATGAGCGAACTGACCCGCCGCCAGTTGATTGATGCCCCCAGCCATGCCTATGTGCTGCCGCTGGTACAAGAATATATTTATGCCCAATTGCGCAGTCAGCCCAGTCGCCGCAAAGCACTGCACCAGCAACTTGCGAGAGTTTTCGAAGATCAACGAATTGACCCAATTCGGGCCGCCCAGCATTATCTTGCGGCGGGCGATGTGCCTGCGGCGCTCAACAGCCTGCAACAACAACTTGATCCCTTGATGAATCAGGGTTTATCGAGCGCGGCGGCGGCAATTTTGCAAAGCATTCGCCCAACGATTGAGCAACAGCATCCTGAATTGTTGTTTGCGTGGTTGCAAAGTTATGGTGAATTTTTGATGGCTACCAGCCAAGCTAGCGAAGCCGAAGCCATGTATCGCGAAGCGTTGGCTTTGGCCTGGCAACCAAATCAACGGGCACATTTGGTCTGGCGCTTAACTGGGGCCATGTTGCATCGTAATCAAGCTACTGCCGCCCAAAGCTTGCTCGAACAAACCATTGCCACGCTTGATTCGCGTGAGGTGCGCTTGCATGGCTTGTTACAAATGGCACTGAGCAAAGCGATTTTGATGCAATCGCAATTTGCGCTTGCTCGTCAAGCCGCCGAACAAGCGATTGCCCTGACCAGCCAACTTGATCCTGAGGCAATTATGACGATCGCTGAAATTCGGGCGCGGGCTGGCGGAACCTTGGCAATTGTGCAGCAATATACTGGCGAAGTCGATGCCAGCATTCAAACATGGCTCGATGTGATTGCCCAAACCCGCATTGCCCGCTTGGAGCGGGTGCGACCACGGGCCTTTGTAAATTTGGCTAATCTCTATTACACCAAAGGCGATTTAAACCGCGCCGAAGCCACGATTAACGATGCGGTTACAGGCTTGCGTCGAATTGGTGATGTCTATGCTCAAGCCCGCATGCAACACACCCAAGCGATTATTCAAATGATGCGCGGCCAGCCCCAAGCGGCGTTACAAACCCTCGAACAAGCCTGCGCGATCAAACAACAGATCGACGATCAGCAAGGTTGGTACAATTCGCGCAACCAAATTGCCATGACCTTGTTGGCCTTGGGTCAAACCGAGCAAGCTGAAGCCATCGCCCAAAATTTATTGCATATGCTTGGCGAGGGTGGCGAGCCATTTTTCCGAGGCGTAATTTTGGATACTTTGGCGATTGGGCAGTTGTTGCGTGGAGATCTACGGGCAGCGCGGCAAAGCCTTGATCGGATTGCAGCCATGCCCATTGCCCAAAGCAACAATTTATTGCGCATGGCTTGGGAGCGGCGTTCAGTCTTGTTGATGTTGCTCACTGAAGGGGCTGAGCATGCTCGCACGGTGTTTAGCCATAGTTTGCCGCTCGCCGGCAACGGCGAAATTGCCCTCGATCATGCATGCCTTGATGCCTTGATTACGCAAGCTGCTGGTGATGAGCTAGCTGCCCAACGCCAATGGCAACAACTGGCCCAACGGGCAGCCAGCAATGGCTACGAATATTATCGAATTGTGGCCGAAGCACAGTTACAAGCACCAAGCCATGTTAGCTTGCAACAACGCGTGCTCCAAATGCACCAACCATTCGCTCCCAATTGTTGGTATCAACCAGCCTTGGCACAGGCAGTCAATGATTAAATGCAGGACTAACGGCGTTCAACCAGCAGCACTTGGGGCACACGCACCAGCGAATCAAGGTTAAAGGAACGATTTTCGCTAGCAACAACCAACCCTGTTGAGGAGCCACCATCGAGATTCAAGGCGGCATCAATTGCTAGATCTTGCTTGACCAACCATTGGCTGAGATCGGTTAGGGTAAAACTAGGCCAACTGCACACCATCAGCAACAAGCGTCCCGTCTGATCGATGGCAACCACACTGCGGCGGGCGCGATCACCATCGTCGTTGGGTTGCTCGATAGCTGCACCATGCACCACCAACATTGGGGCCGATTGCAAGGCTTGATTCAACACTTCAGTGCTATCGTAGGGTTGTTCGCGCAACGAACGCAACGACCATCCATCGGCGCTATCGACAGCTAACATCCCGCCAAAGCCATCGTAGGATGTACCGTTGATCACACCATCAAAAATTGTTAGGGCCGTAGCCCGCCCTTGGGCATCAAAGTAACCACCATTGATCACCGCAACTGGCTTGAGCGCGGCAGCCCATTCGCTAACCCGGCCAGGGCTGGCCACATCGTAGCCAACACGTAACCGAAAATAGGCCGGATCAACTCGCAAAATCTGGACATTGGTAATATCGTAGCCAATTTCGCGGAACTCCAAGCCTGGCTCCAAGGTTTGCCACTGGTTATCAATCGTGGTTGGCTCGGCGGGGTCGGGTGCGATCAGCGGGGTGCTGGTGCTGCTTGGTTGAAGCACCTCTTGCACATCCGAGCGCGAACAACTGCTAAAACATCCAACAATCAACATAACAAGGCCATATCTATACAGCAAGCGCATTGGATTACCTCACACTAGAGCGTCCATCCTACCATAACCCATGACCATATCGGAAGAATTAGGCACGCTGCATAGTTGGCGTTGAGCCTTGCGCAAGCTCGCGAACTAGCCATAGTGTGGTTGGCGCAAGGTTAAACAACAAACGCTGGTGGTTTTTGCAACCACCAGCGTTTTAGGCCAATTGCGATCAATCGATCTTAGAGTTTTTCAGCGATATAGGCGGTGAGGTCAGCGATGCGGGTAGCATAGCCCCATTCGTTGTCGTACCAAGCAACAACTTTGACCATCTTGTCGCCCATTGCCATGGTCAAGCTTAAGTCAACCACGCTTGAGTATGAAGTACCGATGAAGTCTGATGAGACCAGTTCTTCATTGGTTACGCCCAACACGCCTTCCATTGCGCCTTCTGAGGCTTCAATAAAGGCATTGTTGATCGATTCAACGGTTGCGCCTTCGGCCAATTCAACCACAAAGTCAACCATCGAAACGGTTGGGGTTGGGACGCGCACGGCGAAACCATCGAATTTGCCCTTCAACTCAGGGATAACCAAAGCTACAGCTTTAGCAGCACCCGTGGTGGTTGGAACCATGTTCAAAGCAGCAGCGCGAGCGCGGCGCAAATCTTTGTGGGGGCCGTCTTGCAAATTTTGGTCCATCGTGTATGAGTGAATGGTGGTCATCAAGCCACGCACAATGCCGAACTTATCGTTCAACACTTTAGCTACTGGAGCCAAACAGTTGGTGGTACATGATGCATTCGAGACAATCGTATGTTTTTCAGCGTCGTAATTTTCTTCGTTCACGCCCATACACACGGTGATGTCTTCGTTCTTGGCGGGAGCACTGATGATGACTTTCTTCGCGCCTGCATCTAAGTGCATTTTGGCTTTGGTCGCATCAGTAAAAATCCCAGTCGATTCGATTACGATATCGACGTTGAGCTCACCCCATGGTAATTTTGACGGATCGCGCTCGGCCAAGGCCTTGATGACCATTGGCTCTTCTTCATCGGCGAAGGTAACGCTGATTGTATCTTCAGTGGCGGTAACATCGCCATCGAATGAACCATAGGTTGAATCGTACTTGAGCAGGTGGGCCAACGTTTGGTTATCGGTCAGGTCGTTGATTGCAACAATTTCCAACTCATCGCGATAGTGATCCAAGATGGTTTTGAAGCTTTGGCGACCGATGCGACCGAAGCCGTTGATTGCTACTCGTGCCACAAGTGACTCCTTATTATTTCGCACCAAATTAAGAATGCTTTCACGGCTCTGGGCCGTTCTGCACCACTATAGCACATTCACTGCTTACTGTCATTCTGCTTTGGTGAAGGTTTATAAGCTTAATCGGTCAAGTATCTGGCTATTGACTTTTGGCTATAGGCGATGAGTCGATTAGCTTATCAATAATCTCAGCTAGCCCATCGCCCCACAGTTATATTTTTGATTTCTGACTTTTGATGTTACTTCATGCCTAGATTAAACTCACGTTTGGCCCATGCAATTGTGCGTTGCCGCGCTTCGGCCAAATCAACCAGCGGCTGATAGCCAAAATCGTTGGCGGCCTTGGCTCCGGTAAACCAAAAATCAACGCAGGTTGAGGTAACTGTGTAGCGCGTTAGGCTTGGGCGGGTTTTGCTGCGCGTTGTGCGATACCAGAATTCGCTGGGCCATGCCAGGAAATGCATCAAGCCAAATGGCACATGGCGCTTGGCCATGCGCAAACCCAAGGCCTCAACAATCGGCTTGAGAAACAGAAAAAAGTTATCAGGATTAGGGTCAACCAAAAAATAGGCTTGGCCGCCCATCGCACCATCGGCGGTTAAACGCTGGGCTGCTAAAATATGGCCGTGCGCGGCATTTTCAACATAAATATGCGAAAATCGCGCCGAGCCATTGCCCAAACGTGGAATTGGGCCACGCTTGCCTAAATTCACCAACGATGGCAAGCGATGCGAATCGCCTGGGCCATACACGCCCCCCAATCGCAAGGCACTGGTTGCCAAGCCTGCTTGACCATTGGCCGCCAAAACCAAACGTTCACCAGCGGTTTTAGTCGCGCCATAAATATCTAAGTGCTGCTTGGGATAGGGCAATTGCTCATCGCCAGCCCGAATTGGTTTGCCCTCGAAAACCACATCAACGCTGCTGGTATAAATCAGTTGGGCAACACCTGTGGCTTGGCAAGCAGCAACCACATGTTGCGGCCCCAACACATTGACATCGTGCAGGAGCTGGGCATTGCCCCAACCCCAATCGACCGCTGCTGCACACAAAAACACCGTACCAACATCGTGACAGGCTTGCAATACCTGCTCAGCTTTGCGTAAATCGCCTACAACCGATTCGACTTGAGGGTCGGGGTAGGGCTGGAGATCGAAAACGCGGACAGGGTGGCCTGCTGCCAATAATTGCTGCACCAAATGTTTGCCGACAAAGCCACAACCACCAATCACCAATGCCCGTGTGGATTGCTCAAGCGCCATCGACCATTCCCCCAACTACAACGATGCGGCAACTAATTCAATGCTTGTTCTAAAGTAGCGAAGGCTGGCAAGCGCGAAACATCAATGCCCGAGCCAACCAAACCTTGGGCAACATCGGGGTTGATGCCGACGAGCGCGGTTTCCGCGCCAACGAGGCTGGTCGCGGCAATAACGGCGGCCAATTCGCCAGCCATATGCACATCAACCAAGGGCACGCCGGTTACATCGAGCAGCACTTGGCGAGCACGTTGTTGCACTACGGCGGTGATCACTCGCTCACGAATTGTATTCAAACGCGCTTGATCCAGCTGGCCGACCAAGGGCACAACCAAACGCCGACCACCAAGCGGAATCACAGGCACACCCAACTCGCGAATAACCACAGCCTGTTGCTGATTGGCTTCAAGCAATTGAGCTTGCTCGGATGCCCGTTGTTTTAGCTCGGCAAGGGTATTTTGCAAGGTGGCAGTGCGTTCAGCAACCGTTTGTTCAAGGCTCGCTTGGAGTTGCTCAAGCTCGGTTTGGCGGGTACGAGCAGCATCGAGCGCGGTTGATAAGGCGCTGCTATAGCGTGATAAGACCATACCAAGCACCAAGGCAACTGCGGTATATCCACCAATAATTCCGCCATAGTTTTTATCCATGGGCTTGGCAAAGCCCGTGATCTGCGGCACGAAAGCTTCGGCCAGGGCAGTGGCTATCAAGCCAAAAAGGCCAACACCAATCATCACGAATGTTAATTTGCGACCACTGAGCAAACTAGCCAAAGCCATGGGCACAGCCAAACCAAAAATAATCGCGCCGCTATCAGCTAAGCCAGTGCCAAGCAACATAATCAGTAAAAAGAACGATAAACCAAAAACGCTACCAAAGAGCGCCAATTTAAAATAATTGCGCCGCAGCAGTAATAAAGCTACCAGAAAAATCATAATTGCGGCACCGATTGCCAGCGCAATACCGATTGATTGAACGAAGGTTACTGGGGCCACAAATGGCACAATTAACGCACCAGTGCTAGCCATAAACGAACCCAAAAGAATGCCCTGCATAATTTGGGCTTGCTGCTGTTGAACGGGGTCGGGATAATTGAGCGAATGAAGCCATTGTTGAAAAAAACGTTTCACGGGTGGCTCCTCAGGGTGTGGATTGTAGGGATAGTCTAGCGCTATTGTACCACCTTCGTTTGTAGGCTTGGTTAGCCTCAGCTTACACCTTGCTAACAGTTGGTATCCCTACAAAAAAAGCCAAGCCCAAATGATGGGCTTGGCTTGAAGATCTGGATTTAGTGAGTGATTACACCAAACGTTCGCGAATATAACTAGCTAGCTCGTTGATATGGATGCGAACCTGGCTCATCGTATCGCGGTCGCGCACGGTCACGGTGTCCAGCAAGCTGGCATCATCGCCGCGACCTAAGGTATCGAAATCGACGGTGACGCAGAAGGGCGTACCAACTTCATCGTGGCGGCGATAGCCTTTGCCGATGTTGCCCGTATCTTCGTAGAAAATCCGACCAATCCCAGTTGCCATCAACAACGATTTGATGGCCTTGGCTTTTTCAACGATCTCTGGTTTGTTGCGAGCCAACGGCAAGACCGCTACCTTGATTGGGGCCAAGTGTGGCTTGAGCTTGAGCACAATCCGTTCTGAGCCATTTTCCAAGGTTTCTTTGGTAAAGGCTTCGGTCAAAATCGCCAATACCCCCCGATCAACCCCAGCCGATGGCTCGATCACGAATGGCACCAAAGGCTTTTGGGTCTCTGGATGCGGAATCGTCAGCTTGGCGGTGCTATCTTCGTTGGGATCGACCTTAGCCGATAAACCTAAATCGGCTTGACCACGGGTATGCGAACCAAGATCGAAGTCGGTTCGATTAGCAATCCCCTCTAGTTCTTCCAAACCATGCGGGAACTGATAGAGAATATCGACGGTCGCTTTGGCATAGTGGGCCAATTCATCGCCAGCTTGATGATAGGCTTGCAGATTTTCGCTGAGCAAGCCTTGATCACGCCACCATTGCAAGCGAGCTTCAACCCATTGGCTATGCCATTCATCGTCGGTTCCTGGCTGGACGAAGAATTCAAGCTCCATTTGCTCGAATTCACGCACGCGGAAGATAAAGTTGCGTGGCGTAATTTCGTTGCGGAAGGCCTTACCGATTTGGGCGATGCCAAACGGCAAACGGCGTGAAGTGGCATCAACCACATTTTTAAAGTTGGTAAAAATCCCTTGGGCGGTTTCGGGTCGCAAGTAGGCAAACGAGCCTTCTTCGGCAATTGGGCCGACAGCGGTTTTGAACATCAAATTGAATGGACGTGGCTCGGTCAAATCGGTTGAGCCACATTTTTCACATTTGTTGTCTTTGAGTTGGTCGGCTCGCCAGCGACTTTTACAATTGCGACAATCGACCATTGGATCGGTAAAGGTTGCTTCGTGGCCTGAGTGGCGTAGCACCAAACGATGGGTCAAAATTGAGGCATCGAGGCCTTCCACATCGTCGCGTTCATAGACCATAGCTCGCCACCACGCGGCTTTGAGATTGTTTTTGAGTTCAATCCCCAACGGGCCGTAATCATACGTGCCTTGCAAACCGCCATAAATATCCGAGCCTGGAAAGATAAACCCGCGCCGCTTGCATAACGAAACCAATTCATCCATCGATGTTGCTGGCATATAAACCTCCAGTATAAGGCAAAAGGCAAAGGGCAAAAGGCAAAATGACCTTGAAAGTCAAAGACGAGGAAGCCAACCTAGAAGTTAATTTTTGCCTTTTGACTTCTGCTTTTTGCCTTTAAAAACGTTCATCCCCAGACAACGCCATTGCTAGCATTGCCTGGGGACGAAGAAAACAAAACGCTTCGCGGTTCCACCCCAGTTCCTTGGTTGAACCAAGGCACCTTTGAGATCTATTGTGATTGGCTCCCCGTCGCCATTCGCTTGGTTCAAACTTGCGGGCTTACACTATCCCCACATCGCTGAAAGTTGCATTCCAAGCTACTTCTACGGTTCATCACCAAGATGAATCACGTTGTTGGCTGCTACTGTAGCATTGTTGTCAATGCTTGCGTTCAGTCCAACGACTGATTTGATTAGGCGCTAAATTCGACTTCAGCAGCATTGGCGACTGTTGGTCGTTGGGCTGCTTGATCGTATTTAACGGCTCGGTCGTTGCTTACGTGGGTATAAATTTGCGTTGTTGAAATACTTGCATGGCCCAGCAACTCTTGCACCTCGCGCAGATCTTTGCCACGGTTGAGCATGTGGGTTGCGAACGAGTGGCGCAAGGTATGCGGTGTCAGATCGCTCAGCCCCAAGCGTTCGGCGTAGCCCTTCAAAATCAACCAAAAGCCTTGGCGGGTAAGCCGCTTACCACGGTGATTGAGAAACAAGGCTGGATCGCCGCCGTTACGGCTAATTTGGCCACGGGCAATATCGAGATATTCTTCCAAGGCGGTGCTGGCGCTGCCAACAATCGGCAGATTCCGCTCTTTATTGGCCTTGCCCAAGCAGCGAATCTGGTGGATCGCCAGATCAACATCGCCCACATCGAGCGCAACCAACTCGCTAACGCGCATGCCAGTGGCATACAACACTTCGAGCATGGCTTTATCGCGCAAGCCTTCAGGGCCGCTGGTGGTCAAAGGTAACTCAAGCAGTTCATCAACTTGGGCGACCGTAATTGCCTTGGGCAAGAACCGATCAACCTTGGGTGAATCCAAGTTTTCAGTTGGATTCGTGGTGATACTATGCTGGCCTTGCAGGTATTCAAAAAACGATTTAATTGCAGCAGTACGACGTGCGATCGTGGAGGTTGCGTAGCGCTTTTCTTTGAGAAAGAGCAAGAACGCCAACAGGTCATCGCGGGAGACGTTGCTCCAACTGCCTGTGTTACGTTCAACAATAAAGTTAACAAATTGGTCAAGATCGGTTCGGTAGGCGGCAATTGTGTTACCGGTCAAACCGCGCTCAACCGTTAAATAGGCCAAAAACTGTTCTAGCTGCTGCTGCATGAGCACCCTCCAACGTCGGGATATGCGTTTCCAAAATTCCCCGCAGCGCCTATGGTAGCACCAAGAATTGCTTATGTCAAAGATGATTGATTGTTGGGGATTGGGGATCGGTTGGCGGGGATCGGGATATTCTTCGGGCAGAATCGAAGCCTAGAGGTTGGGAGTTGTATATCAATCTCGACTCCGATCCCCAGCCCCCAATGACCGATCCCCACCAATCAAATGTTGATCAACCTTAAATATCAATAATATCATCGGAGCGCCCAGCAGCCAGCCGTGACCAGTGTGAAATTGGCCGTCCAGCGGGGCGATTAACGGCTTGATCATGTTCGTCAGTGCGCATTTGGGCTGAGCGCGTGTTGAAAAAGCGTTGAGGCCAGCCAGCTGGAGAATCTTCCCAAGCCTCTTGCCGCCCATAAATCGTCATATCGAGCATGGCATAGGAACTGCCCATTTGCTCGCAACCACGACCAGTTGTCCAATAGGTTTCAAACACCCGACCATTATCCTGAACGTAGCACACCCAGATGCCAAAATGGCGATCAGCAATCAGCGCATCAAGCGAGGATTCGGGCACTGAATACCAAGGCAGTTCCCAGCCCATAAATTCGCGGTAGCGGTTGCTCTCAGCAAATGGGCCTTGGCTCAACACAGCAAAAGTTACATCGCGCGAGTGTAAATAGCCCAATTCCAGCACATGACCAACATTCATGGTGCAACCTTCGCATTGTTGGGCGGCATTCGCGCCATGATGCCACATCATATAGGCGGCAAACAGTTGCTTGCGCCCCTCAAAAACCTCAATCAACGGAACCAAGCCGTTTGGGCCAACCACTAGAGTTGTGGCAGCAACCTCAACCATGGGTAAACGCCGACGCGCAGCGGCAATCGCATCGCCCTCGCGGGTATGGGCCTTCTCACGCACCCGTAAGCTATTCAGTTCGGCTTGAAATGTGGCGCGGTCAACGGCAGCGGGCAGGCTGGGGCCATGCATATCGCTAAGGGGAATCAGGTCGTTCGTGCGATTACTCATCAGATGCTCCTTCATCACTATAACAAGGCTCCGCCTACCTATCATAGCATGAAATATAGAACATATGAGCTTTTGAGGTATTGATTATTAGATGTCGGGGATCGGAGTGGTGGTAATGATCTACGTGCCCTCACCCCCAGCCCCTCTCCCGCTGCGGCGCGAGGGGAGTTTGCTGGAGCGGTTCCCCATGGTCTCGCGGGCGGGACAGGGGGTGAGGGTATGCAATTCATTGCCAAACCAATGAACCATTAAACCTAGCCCTTGAGTCTTCGTTTACCCTTGAATAATGGCTAAAACTTCATCGCGCTTAGCTTCCATCAATTCTTTGCTGCGGGCTTCGAGGTTGAGCCGCAACAATGGCTCAGTGTTGGAGCCGCGCACATTGAAGTGCCAATCGAGATAATTGACCGATAGACCATCCATGGTGTGTTGCTCAGCATCGCTATATTTTTCGGCTAAAGTTGCCAATACAGCTTTAACATCGGCAACTTTGGTGTTGATTTCGCCTGAGATAAAGTAGGTTGCTTCGAGCGGAGCCAGCAATTCGCTCAGAGTTTTGCCCTTCTTCGAAAGCATCTCCAAAATAATCAGCGATGGAATCACGCCTGAATCGGCATAATTGAAATCGCCAAAATAGTAGTGGCCTGTCACTTCGCCCGCGAAAATTGCCCCTTCGTTGGACATGCGAGCTTTGATAAAGGCATGACCAACCCGCTCCATCAGCGGCACACCACCAGCAGCCCCAATTAGTTCGGGCACGGCCCACGAAGCCCGTACATCATATAAAATTTTGGCTCCTGGGTGTTTTTCGAGGAAGTATTGACCCATCAGCGCGGTCATAAAATCGCCAGAGATAAATTGGCCGCGATTGTCGATTGCAAAGAAGCGATCGCCGTCGCCATCGAAGGCAAAGCCCACATCAGCGTTTTCGCTGACCACGCGAGCCTCCAATTCGGCGCGATTTTCTGGTTGCAATGGGTCAAGCCCGTGGTTAGGCAAGGTGCCATCGGGGTCAAGATACAGGCCAATTAATTCGACAGGCAAGCGTTCGTAGACCCGTTGGAGAATTGGCCCGACCATGCCATTGCCCGTGTCGGCGATTACTTTGAGTGATTTGAGGCTGGCTACATCGATCAATTGCAAGACCGATTCGATAAATTCTTCGCTCAGGTCAAGCTCGCTCATGCTGCCTTGGCGAGTTGGTTCATCAAATGCTTCGCTCTCGACCAATTTGCGCAAATCTTGAATGCCGGCATCGCCTGAGAGCAATTGGGGCATTTTTTTGACCATTTTGAAGCCATTGTATTGTTTGGGGTTGTGCGAGGCCGTCACCATCATGCCCGGCAAGCCCAATTTGGTACAAGCAAAATAATATTGATCGGTGCTAACCATCCCGATGTTGATCACATCAGCGCCTTGGTGCATCAAGCCCCGCGTCACCGCATCGAAAATCGATGGGCCTGAGGTGCGCATATCGCGGCCAACGACCACCGTTTCAGCTTGCAAAAATGAGGCGAAAGCGCGTCCAATCAAAAAAGCTACATCTTCGTTGAGTTCGCTGGGGTAAATCCCGCGAATATCATAGGCTTTGAAAATCCCTGGATTGACCTGCATCGTCGTATCCTTTCTGTGCAGAGCGATCACAGGCTATCATACGCCAAAATTGTTAAATCGCGAATAGCAGGATTTTTATCTTTGATTGCTTATATAATCACCACCCTTCCGTCCCGCCTCAAGGCGGGAAACGCAGGGGTTTTCATCCCCTGCACCCCTAATATGTGGGCTGTGGATTGTTGTTGCTGTGTTGATTCACCCTCGGCATATAGTTAATTTAGCCAAGATTGACTTTTACGCCGCGTTGGGTAAAGCGTTGTAGTAACTCAGGATCAAACAATTCTGGCTTGATATGAATATCGATCTCGCGTAATTTCGGCAGTGCCAGCCAGCCTTCGATCCAAGGGATCTGTGTTGGCTGAATGTTATAGCCAAGCATAATGCTTTCGAGTTTGGTCAATTGATTCAACCATTCAGGGATGCTGTGCTCTGGCCCGATTCTCAGATACAAGCTACGCAGTTGATGCAATTGGCGAAGGCTAGCGGGAAATGACTCATCGTTTGCGACCCCAAATGATAAATGCTGGAGTTTGGTTAATCGGGGGAACATTAACTCTAAGCTCGCGACCGGAATAGCATTGCCATGAAGATAGAGTGCTTCAAGCTGATGAAGTTGTCCCAAACTTGGATCAAGATCGGTCAACTCGCAATCATCAATCGACAACTCGCGTAAATGCTGCAATTCGGAGAGCCATGCGGGTAGCTGGCCGAGACGATGATTACTCAGGCTTAATTCTTCCAGCCTATGCAGGCTGCGTAGACCATCCAAGCGGTGATTGCGACCACAGTAGAGGGTATGCATCATAAGTTTTCGTAGGCTATTGTTCGGCTGGTCAGGCGCTAGGATGTAATCAATCTCTGTGCTGATAAGATCCAAGGTGTGCAAGTTGGGCAATGCTAAAACCCAGCCAGGCAACTCGCGAAACCCTTTACCCGATAAATGAAGCACTTCAAGCTGGCGCACTTGGCGAATTGATTCAGGAATTGCTGATCCGCTGATGGGTATTTCTAAGGTTTTGAGGTTTGGTGGCAAGGTCGTCGCGTCAACATAACCACACTTGAGCTGTTCAAGTGATTCCCATGAATGCCAAACTTGGCTGATTTCGCTAAAATCGGCGTTGCTTTCCAAATACGAGAGTTGCGGTAATTCGATTAACCAAGGTGGCACCAGTGCTTGGCTGTTATAACGAAGCCAGCGTAAATGATGCATCTGCCTCAGCCATGCGGGAAAAGCTGTAGGTTTCCCATAGTAAAGCTGTAGATCCAGCACTTGAAGCGAGTCTATCGCCCCAATTAAGTGCTCGTTAGGAATAGAATTGAGATAGTATTCTAAAGCTGTGATGCGCAAATCACTGAACCAATCAGGTAATCTGGTTAGTTTTGTTGAACCAATCGTAATATTGTGTAGCGTTGATAGATTAAGCAATTCGCTCGGCAATGCTTCAAATCCATCAAGATAAAGATTAAGTTTCTGCAAACGTGGTAATCGCGTTAAAACCTCGGGAATGCCAGTGGTCGGGTTTGCCCGAATATCTAATTCTTCGAGGCTGGTTAATTGATCGAGCCATGCTGGAATTATAGATTGGTGGGGAAAGCTGAGATCCAATTTGCGCAACTTGGTTAGGTTTGCAAGTTCAGGCGGTAGTTGCAGCGGACGATTGCAGGCAAGATTTAATGCTTCAAGATGAGTTAATTCGCCAATCGTTTCTGGTAGGTTGGTGAGGTTGAGTGATGAAAGATCGAGGGTTGGTTCACGGGTTTGGGCATTTTGGGCAATCCGCGCCCGGCAAAGTTGCTCACTCATCTTCTACTCCTTAAACTAACCACCACTCCTTAGTTTCAAGAAGTGGTGGTTTAATCTCATTGATTATTGTCATGCCCTGACCCCAAGCCCCTTACAAGGGTAGGTTTTAACTCTTATTCGTGATCACCACCCTTCCGTCCCGCCTCAAGGCGGGAAACGCCGGGGGCTTTAATCCCCCTGCACCCCCTCAAGGGCAATCAGTGGGATGCAAGCATTCACTGATGAACCCATGCATTCGTGGTTCGCTGCGGAAACTGACCCTTGTTAAGACCTCTAGAACCCTGCTCTCGCCGAACAGGCGATCATGACCATTAGAACGCCCCTCGCCCGCCGCAGTGGGAGAGGGGTCGGGGGTGAGGGAGCTTAAAAGACCTTACACGTTGAACAAGAAGTGGGCGATATCACCATCTTTGACGATGTAGGTTTTGCCTTCGAGCCGTACTGTGCCCGCTTTTTTGGCAGCAGCCATATCGCCAGCTTTCATCAAATCGTCGAAGGCCACGATTTCGGCGCGAATAAAGCCGCGTTGCAAGTCGGAGTGAATCGTGCCAGCCGCTTCAGCCGCACCGATGCCTTGGCGAATCGTCCAAGCTCGCACTTCGTCGTCGCCTGCGGTCAAGAAGCTGATCAAGCCCATCATGGTATACGAAGCTTTGATCACGCGATCGCGGGCTGGCTCAGTAATGCCTAAATCGTCCATAAACATTTGGGCATCTTCATCTTCGAGCTGAGCCAATTCGGCTTCAACTTTGCCTGCCAAGGTCACAATTGCGGTTTTGGGCTTGTCGTAGGCCAAGACTGGCGGCGTTTTGAGTTGCTTTTCGTCGATGTTAACCACCACCAACATGGGTTTGCCACTCAGAAATTGGAAGCCGCGCAGCACTTTGGCTTCTTCTTCGCTCAATTCTTGGGCGCGAATCGGCACATCTTGTTCGAGACCAGTGTATAAGCGTTCGAGCGCGTTGAGTTCCATCAGGCGCACTTCGCGGTCTTTGCCGACCATTTTGGTCACTTCGCCGCGCAAACGGCTCAAACGCCGCTCGATAATCGCCATATCCGAGAACATCAACTCCATATCGACCGAGGCTAGGTCGCGGGCAGCATTGACGCTATCTTGGGGATGCGGCACGCCTTCATCTTCAAATGCTCGCACCACATGCAACAAGGCATCAACTTGGCTGATGTAATTCAGAAACTGTGGGTTCAAGCCGCCGCTTTCGTGGGCATTGCCACTCATCCCGGCCACGTCGATATATTGAACATCGGCTGGCGTGAGTTTTTTGGGCTTGTACATTTTGGCCAAGGCATCAAGCCGCTCGTCGGGCACTTTGACCATGGCGATATTTGGCTCGATTTGGCCCGATGAATAGGCATTTGTTTCTGCCGTATTGCGGGTTAATGCATTAAAAACTGTGGTTTTGCCGCTGTTGGGTAAACCAATAATCCCGATTTTCATGAAACCCCTTTATTTATGGTGTTGGTGTAATTTGAACCGTTGGTGTTGTGGTTGTGCCGCCCAGGCTTTCGCGTGGTGGCGGCGGCGATGGCAACACCATCGAATAGATTCGATTGCTGTTGGCCAGATAGAGCATTTTGCTGGAGCCGCTGCCAATCACAGCAACATCGTTGAGCAATTCCAGCTTGATCGTGCTCGTGCTCGGCATTTTGAGTTGTTGCACAATCTCGCCTTGGCGATTGACCTCGACGATGCGCTGATTGACTGCATCGACGATGAAGAAATTGCCTTGATTGTCGCGGAAGGTTTCAGCACTCACTTCTTGCTCAACGAACAATCGTCGAGCACGTAATGGTGGATCAAGCGCTGGCACTGTGACGGTATCGATCAACGCTCCGCCCTCGAAAATACCAACTGTGCCATCAGGTTGGAGCATATAAATCCGCCCGTCAATCGCCACATCAACCACAGATTTGGTGTTGAAATCGCCAGTTGATGTGGTGATCCAATTTTCGGGCAAGTTGGCAAATTCGCCGGAGCGATAGCGCAAAATCTCGCCAGCAGTGGCGCTATCAGTTCGCCCCAAATCGTAGACATACAAGCCACCGCCGTAGGTCTCGATATCAGGGAATGGTTGACGCGTCCAAAGTTCGCTGCCTTGAATTGTGCGCGAAACCCAGGTTTTGGTATCGCTCAAGTAGAAATAAATGTTCGATTGAGCATTAAGGTTCGGCGGGGCATCGATCGCTGCTAGCTCGCCTTCGCGCAACATGACGCTGCGAATTGGCGCTGCTGGCAATCCGGCAATTTCATCGCCATCTTTTAATAAGCTGATCGGCGGGCTGCTACTGCCTTCGCTGTAGCTGTAGAGCGTGCCATTTTCAGTGCCAATAAAATAGAGATCGTTCTTGCCTGTATTGGGCGTGACAATCAATTTGCCAATCGTGTCGCTGGTTGGCATGGTCGTCACCAGTTTAAGATCGGTCAAGAACGAGGTGCGATCAATGCTCGCCCGCAAATTATCGGATTTTTTGCGCAAGGCCAGATAATCGGCTTTGCGGGTTGGGTTGCTCATATAGCCCTGGTCGCTACCCAAGGTTTCGAGATGGGTATCAAGTTCGCCTAATTCTTCCAAGGCGGCACGATCATCGGTCGCACGAACGGCGGCGTCAAATTTGGCATTAGCTACATTCAAACTATCTTGATAAGCGGCTTCGGTATTTTGCAAGCGGCGATCTTGTACATAGAACCAACCGCCACCAACTAACACAATCAAAAGTGCAATTAACGTCCATGGGATGTTGCGCCGTCGCGAACGCCGATACGACAAATCGCCGCCACGGGCTTGAGCAAAGCGCGGTAGTGGTGGGGCAATCGGGCGGCTACTGCGTCCGAAATTGGCAATAAAGGTCACAATTGCTGCGAGCAAATAGCGAAACGGCGCAGTAAATTTTTGCCAGCCAGTCAACGGCACAACTGGATCACGCTGTGGCACGGGCACGGCGGCAAAATCAATTGGCAACGGCTCCATGTCGGTCAAATCGATGCTGGGAGCACTGCTGGCGGCCTGAATTGCCGCGACCATGCTGGTTTCGCCTAAATATGAGCTAGGCAGCCATTGCTCTGCATCGCGCAAGCTGCGGGGGCGATAGCGCGGGCGCTCGTTGAGCCAGCCCATATCGCGTGGGTCAACTTCTTCAAGTTCGGCAGGCATTGGCGGCAGTTCGTCGATTGCTGAACTTGGTTCGCCGTTTTCATCATCTTTATCGCGGCGCACCATCAAAGCCGCATTGGCCGTTACATCGCTGATCCATTCGCCAACCACGCTGGCCGCAGCCTTGCCGCGTTCGGCCAAACCTTCAGCCGAGAGCAATTCACTGTTTGGGTCAACAAACGGCAGCATATCAATCAGCGCAACGTGGGCTTCATTTAAATTATTGCGTCGCGTAATGGCATACAATTCTTCCAGCGAAGCCGCTGCCTCGGAAAGACAAAACATGCGTTCAGCATCAGCCCGACCTAACACCCGCGCCAAACGGCTCGAACAGAGCACCAACATATCGCCAGCCTCAACCACGTTGCGAAACATTTCTGGTTCGCTGAAAAGGCTGGTGCCAAGCGCGTTGGGCGGCATAATTGTTGAGCTACTGACGTTGCCTTGCCACGATGGATTGGTTGGCAACGCCCGTAATTGGCCGCGATGAGCAATATAGGCTTGAGTTGGCTGAACTTGAGCAATATACAAATCGTTGTTGCGCAACACCGCACATGTACAACCAACCGCAGTTTTTTGGTGATGCGCGGCCTTGAAATTAAACTCATACAACGCCGTATTAGCAGTTTTCAAGGCATTGCGCAAACCTGAAGTAATACTAAATGAGGTATCGGCATAAAATGCTTTGATGATGGTTTGGGTTACCAGATCGCAGGCTTCTTTGCCGCGTGCACCTTCATTAACTGCATCGGTTAATACAAACAAATGGCCTTTGCGAGCCTCAGGTGCAAATAAATTATTGGGCATCGCACTATTAATGCGATCGCTAACATCTTGGCGCAAGCCGTTGACAATTCCAAATTGATACGTTTGTAATTTATAACGTGACATTTAAGCGTTATTCCATATCGCAGTACTTAATCGTTGCACCCAATCAAGGTTGGTCATATCGAAATGCAGCGGCGTAATTGAAACATGGTTGTTGGCCACTGCGCCAAAATCGGTTCCATCATCGGGCTTGCCATCAGGCGCGGCTCCACCAACCCAATAATAGGGGCGGCCCCGTGGATCAAGCCGCTTAATCAATTCATCACGATAAATCCGATGTCCCAAACGAGTAACTTTGGCATCGTTGACAATTTCTGCCGAGCCTTGCGGCACATTTACATTCAACAAAATATCGCTGGGCAATTGCAGTTCCATGGCGGTGGCGGCGATGCGACGAGCCCAATCGGCAGCTACGCTAAAATCGCTGCCAGGCTTGTAGCCATCAACCAGCGAAACCGCAATCGAGCGAATGCCAACCACAAGGCCTTCCATGGCCGCCGCCACCGTGCCCGAATACAAGACATCGTGGCCGAGATTGGCTCCAAGATTGATCCCCGAAACCACCAAATCAGGCCGATGATCCATTACGCCGAGCAGCGCCAGCCCAACACAATCGGCAGGCGAGCCATCACAGGCGAGGGCGGGGCTACCATCAGCAAGCTGAACTTCGTTGACCCGCAGTGGGGCAAATAAGGTGCGACTATGACTACCTGCGCTCCAATTGCGCTCTGGCGCAACCACGGTCACACAGCCCAGCTGCTCAAGTTGGCATTTCAGCGCCAATAAGCCTGGGCTATGTACACCGTCATCATTGGAAAGCAAAATGTTCATGATCGCTCCTCAGGCCATTAGAGCCTGCTCATTCGCGGGCATTATAGGGCATTATGCCACGACATGCCAAACGCCGAGCGCTTGTCGTTGTCAACAAGCGCTCGATCACGAAATTTAGGGTGTTACCACTGGAGTTGGTTGGGGTTGTTCAGGCACAGGCGATGGCTCAACTGGCGACGGCTGAATAATAATCGTCGTCGGCAATGGTAATGCCGGAGTTGGGTTAACTGGCGGCGGAGCCGTCGTTGGTTGGCCTGTTACTGGTGGAGCCGTGGTTGGCTGGCTGCCATCAGGCGAGCGAATGCCCAAAATAATCACAGTATTCAGATCAACCACCGAGCCAACCCCGGGCAGGCTACTGACCACAGCATAGGCTGGATATTGATCAAAAACTGGCCCAAGTCGATCGCGGCCTTGATAATCGACCACAATCTTATCAGGCGCAAAGCCTAAGCTCATCAACTGTTGGCGAGCTTGATTTTCGCCATAGCCAACCAAATTAGGCATCAAAACTTGACCTGGCCCCAGCACTGGTACGGTTGGGGTCAATGGATCAGGCGTTGGTGTGCCTGGAGTTGGGGTTGGAGCAATCGTATCGCAGCCAGGCAACTTATCCGGATCAAGCGCCACTGGCTCATCTTCGTCGTTGCCACTATTGCCACGATCCGATGTATAGCCCTTCCATTTGCTGAGATCGATCCGTTCGTCATCATTGCTTTCGGGCAACTTCCAAACATAAATTGATGAAATTGCGCCTTCGGGATACTCAGCACCTTCGACTGGGCGGCAGTAGGTCGTGGTTTCTTTGCCCTCAGCATCGGTGACGGTTAGCCGCACAACCGAGACTTTTTCGTAGAGATCGCACTTACCGCCAGCATCCAAGCCATCAATAAACAGCTCGTCGGTGCGACCACCGAATGGCCCGGGAATTTCACAAATGCTCTCGCGATAGACCCCGGGATACGATTTTTCGAAGCTTTGGGGCATATTTTCGATGCCACCATAGAAGCCTGCCAAGCGATTCATGATCTGTTCATTGGCAAAAATGGCTTCCATCGTGCGAGCCCAAATCACGCCACCGCCTTGGGTACTTTCAACTTGGGCGGTTTGTTCGTTATTGTTATTGCCCGTCCAGACTGTAACGGTAACGAATGGCGTGAAGCCCGAAGCCCATGCATCGCGGAAGTCGTTGGTCGTCCCAGTTTTGACCGCTGATGGTTGCGAGAGCTTCAAAATGCTATTCAGACCGAAGATTGGGCGACGTGCTTCGTTATCGCTGATCATGTTGGTGATGATGTAGTTCAAGCGACCATCAACACATTGGGTTCCATTGGGAACTCGCGCACCCAATTGATAATCCTCGCCTTCAGGAATCACACACTTGCTAGTATCGCTGACCGCATCGCTTTCGGGGTTGGCCAATGGCGTGGGCTTGAATTCTTCCAAGGTTTTGCCACGAGCATCGGTAATTTTGAGAATTGGGGTTGGCGCAAAATAGCGACCACCGCTGGCAACCGTATTGTAGGCTGTCGCCAAATCCAATGGGGTAACTTCGCCACCACCAAGGGTCAGCGCCAAGCCATAATAGCCTGGGTCGTTAGCCAAAACATTCGGCGAAATGCCCAAACGATGCAATAGATCAAGGGTTTCGGGAATGCCAGCAGCCTTCAAGCCCTTGACTGCTGGAATATTCAGCGAGTTGGCAACTGCAGTGCGTGCCCGTAATGGCCCATGAAATTGATTATCGAAGTTTTGTGGTTCGTATTTGACCCCGCGTGGGTTGAAAATCGTTGGCACATCCCACAACACACTGGCAGGGGTGATCCCGCGTGCGCCGTCGGTCGCCACATATTGCTCCATCCCCGAAAGATAGGTGAATGGTTTCAAAGCCGAGCCTGGTTGGCGCAAAGCAGTGGTGACATTGACTTTGCCATCAAGCACGTTGCCCTCTTCGCCGGGGGTTGTGGTGGTTTCGGAAAGATCATAGCCAATCGAGCCAACCATGCCCAAAATTTGGCCAGTGTTGGGCTGCATCACCACCACCGCAGCATTGTGAATATTGCGATTATCGGCGTTAAGTTCTTGAATACGAGTATAGGCGATGGTTTGGGCTAGATTTTGGGTTTCCAAATCGAGGGTGGTGGTGATGCTGAGACCACCATTTGAAACCACCTCAGCCCCATAGCGTTGTTGCAAATAATCTTTGACATAAAAGACAAAGTGTGGTGCTAATAAACTGACTTCAGGCTTGGCAAACTGTAAATCTTTAGCCACTGCTGCTCGCGCTTCGCGTTCAGTCAAATAATTGTTTTTGACCATTTGGCGCAGCACTTCGATTTGGCGACCTTTGGGTGGGGCAATCTCGCCTTTGATGTCATTGCTCAAATCGTAGAGCGGATCAATCCAAACATCTTTGGGTAATTTAATTCCTTTGAGCAGCAAATTATCGTCGAGCCACGGCATGGGGTTATAGGTCGTGGGCAATTGGGGAATCCCGCCGAGCAACGACGATTGAGCAATATCCAAATCTTTGGCATCAACCCCGAAATAATTCTGGGCGGCGGCCTGAATGCCATACGACAAGTTGCCATAGGGAATTTCGTTCAGATACAGTTCGAGAATTTCGTTTTTGCTATAAACCGTGTTCAACTCTTGGGCCAAGATAATTTCTTTGACCTTGCGGCTATAGACGTTGGGATCTTGACGCTCTTCGGTGGTCAGTACGATCAAGCGCACAACCTGCTGGGTAATGGTTGAAGCACCGCCAGCCCCAACACTTTGCTGGGTAAGGTTGGCATAGGTTGCCCGCGCAATACTGAAATAGTTCACACCAGAGTTTTCGAAGAACGAGGCATCTTCGGCGGCAACCGTCGCGTTAATCAAATGCTTAGAAACTTCTTCAAGTTTAACTGGTGTACGCCGACCTTCGCCAACAAATTCATATAGCAGCGTGCCATTGCGATCGTAAATTTTTGATGGCTGAAAAGCCGTATAGGTATGAATTTGATCAAGCCGTGGCTTGAGGTTGGCGGCAATACCGTTGTAGGTAACGGCCATGGCCACCCCAGCCACGCCCATGAGCACGAGCCCAGCCACCAACAAGCCCACAAAGGCCAGCACAATGCGGCGGCCCATAGGGCGTGGAGCTTGCTTATTGCCAAGCCGTGAGGGAATAAATCGTGTAGTGCGGCGTTGTCGCCGTGAGATTACATTTCGAGTTTGACGCATAGTAGACACATACCCCTTTATGGTGTTATGGTCGCCGGATATATACAACAAGGCGGCTCGCGCCGCCTCGGGTATTCTACCATGCTCAGATTGCCAAGTTGCAAAATTTGGGGCTTTTTCAGCTAACCATCAGTTGAACATCAGGCAGACGTTGGCGCTAAACGAGCCATGGTATAAGCATCGCTGAGCTTGCCACCACGATAGGCATAGTTGCGCAATGTGCCTTCGACCGCGAAATCAAAGCGCTTGTAGAGCGTGATCGCTGGCGTGTTATCGGTAAAAACGACGATTTCAAGCCGACTGAGGCCAAGCCAATTTTCGGCCAAATCGATCATGGCCGCCATCAAGGCTGCGCCAATCCCACGGCCTTGATAATCGTCGCGCACCGCTAATTCCAAATCGCCAGCATGTCGCCGCCGACCCTCGCCAATCTCCAAACTGATGATGCCAACAACCATGGCATCGATTGTGGCAACCAAGCGCGGCGTTTCGGTATCGGGGTTTTCCACCCGTCGTCGCCAGACATCCTGCGAAGGAAACGGCACATGCAACGATCCATCAAGCACATTTGGCCCGCTAAATATGGTTGCAAGGTCAAGGTAATCATCTGGCTCCAAAGCCCGAATGATAATATCCAAGGTTTTACTCATGAAACTACTTTCTCGAAAAACTTAGCCAACCGAGTATAAAGGTGTTTGGCGTAATTCTGCCAGATTGGCCGCTCCAGTGCAAAACATGCTGATCCGCAATTCGTCAATTACTGCCAAAATAGCTTCGTAGACAGCTTCGCTGCCGCCATCGTTTTGGGCCAACAAATTTGGCGCAGCAGATGCGCCTAAATCAGCGCCGAGCGCAATCGCTTTGGCCAAATCTAGCCCGCTGCGCAATCCACCAGAACCAATAATCCCAATGTTTGGCAACGCTGCCCGCACTTGCTTAATCGCCTCGGTGGTTGGAATACCCCAACCTGCGAAGGTTGCAGCAATCCGTTGGCCTGCCTGAGTGCGATGGCGGAAGCGTTCGACTTCGCTCCAACTTGTGCCACCAGCCCCCGCCACATCGATCGCCTGCACGCCAGCTTCAACTAAACGCTTGGCAGTTTTGGCTCCAATGCCGTTGCCAACTTCCTTGGCGATAACTGGCACGGGCAAAGCACGACAGATTGCCTCAACTTTTTGCAATAAGCCTGCAAAATTGGTGTCGCCTTCAGGCTGGACGGCCTCTTGCAACGCATTAAAATGCAAAATCAGCGCATCAGCTTGAATCATATCAACTGCGCGTAGGCATTGTTCAACGCCATAGCCATAGTTGAGTTGCACCGCGCCCAAATTGGCAAACAAGGCAATATCAGGTGCAACGCGGCGCACTTGATACGAAGCAGCAACACTTGGGTCGAAAATTGCTGCCCGTTGCGAGCCAACACCCATTGCCACGCCCAAGGCTTGAGCGGCTTCGGCCAATTGTAAATTAATTTTCTCAGTTGGCGCAGCACCACCGGTCATCGAGCTAATTAAAAATGGTGCTTTGAGCTGCTTGCCCAAAAATGTTGTGCTCAAATCAATCCTGCGCATATCCAATTCTGGCAGGGCATCATGCTCAAAATGATAACGCCCAAAGCCAGTTGTTATGCCTTTGGCGTTGACATCTTCTTTAATCACAATATTAACATGATCGATTTTACGGCCTTCGGTTGCAGTTTCTGTCATGATCCAGCCTCGTTATTGCTCATCAGCCCCAAAAAATTCGAGCCACTCATCAATCTCATCTGGGTGAACTGGCGGCGGTGGTTTATGCAGCCGTTCGCCAGTGCTAGCTTGGGGGTTTTTGCCACCGCGCGAGAGTCGTGGTCGGCCATCAGCATCACGCGGAATCGGATCAGGCTGATCTTTGCGGCGTGGTGGCAATTGCCAACGCTCTGGCGGCTGTGGCACAACAATTGGTTTAGCAGCCTGCGGCGAGCGCCGTTTGGCTTGGGTGGCGCTGCGTTGCTGCGTTGGTTGATTTGGCTTGGGTTTGCGCGTCAAGTCAACTTTGCTCTCAGCACTCTCTTTATCAATGCCAAAAAAATCTAGCCATTCTGGCAGTTGATCTTGGCGAACATGGGCATGCATTTCTTGGTGGGTTGGGGCGTTGGGGTCAGCCGCACCCATCGATTCAAGCAGCGCGGCAAAATCCCGCGCAGTAATCACCCGAGCGCCAACCGCATCAGCCACCGAGGTAATCGCCCGATCCGATGAGACTAAAACCCACTCGCTGGGCCGTGATAAGCGCACAAGTTGCGATTTAATAATCTCATCGGCATCGCTAGGCGAGCGGGCAAAACGCACACTGACCCCGCCGCCGCCAAGCGAGCCTTGGGTGTATTGACCACGATCAAAGACGACTGAAACACTCACTTTACGGGTAATCGCAAAGCGTTGCAGCAGTTGAACCAATTTGGCTTCATCGTCGGGGTCGTTCAGGCGAATAGTCGCTAGTTGACCGATTAAATTATGACCATCAATTATATAGGGCATACCAGCCTCAGTTTGGATATTTGTATGATCGCCGTAAGCTACGGATGATCAGTCGGTTTAGTTTTCGTTGCTGTAAATCAGGGATTATGATTCGCCGCTAAGCTAGTGTGCCAGTGCTTGTCACAATGCTGTAGGATATACATCATAACAAATAATTGGCTACTTGGGCGGTTTATTTCTCGGTTTGCAGTTAATTGTACGTCAAGGAGCAGGCTATGCAGCATCAATCTGTGCGGCAATTTTTCGAAGCAACTGAACGTGATACGCTCTCGCCATTGGCCGCCTTGAGTGCTCAGGCCAAACGCGATCAGCCAGAGCCAGCTTCGCCAGTGCGCACCGAATTTCAGCGCGATCGCGACCGCATTTTACATTCCAAGGCTTTTCGCCGACTCAAACATAAAACTCAAGTCTTTATTGCGCCGATTGGCGATCATTATCGTACTCGTTTGACCCACACGCTTGAGGTGACCCAAATTGCCCGTACCATTGGTCGCGCTTTGCGGCTAAACGAAGATTTAATCGAGGCGATTGGCTTGGGCCACGATTTGGGGCACACGCCATTTGGCCATGCTGGTGAAGCCGCGCTCGCCAAAGCAATTGGCCGCAAGTTTCGGCATAACGAGCAAAGTGTGCGGGTGGTTGAGCTGTTGGAGAAACATGGCGAGGGGCTGAATTTAACCCAACAAGTGCGCGAGGGTATCTATTCGCACTCCAAATCGCGCAAAGATATTACCACCGCAACATGGGGCACAGCCTCAACCCTCGAAGGCCAAATTATCAAATTGGCTGATAGTGTGGCCTACATTAATCATGATATTGATGATGCGATGCGGGCTGGCATTTTACAGCTGGGCGATTTGCCAAGCGCCTATGTGGCAGTGCTTGGCACAACCCACGCCGAGCGGATTAATACCATGGTTTGCGATATGATCGACCATAATTGGTGGGCACGCGGTGAGCAGCCAGCCCCCGGCGAATTGAGCATCAGCATGAGTCCGCAAATTCTAGAGGCAACCAACGGCGTGCGCGAATATATGTATGCCAATGTTTATTTGCGCGGCCCCGCCAAAACCGAGGATGGCAAGGTCGAGTATGTGATCAACACACTCTACGAATATTATTGTCAGCATCCCGAAGCCTTGCCAAGCGATCTGTTGGCAATTTGCGAGCAGCGCGGCGAGCCAACCGAACGCGCCGTGATCGATTATATTGCTGGCATGACTGATCGCTATGCCCTGAAAAAATTCAACGATTTGTTTATTCCTAAAACGTGGGATATGTAGTAGAAGTGGGGTCAGGGGCTAGGGCTTAGAGGTCAGGGGTAATAGATTATAAGTTTAGCCAACCAGTTCCAGCGTTCCCTCACCCCCAACCCCTCTCCCACGACGGCGGGCAAGGGGAGCACGCTTGGAGCGGTTCCCCTCGCCTCGCGTGCGGGAAGGGGGTCAGGGGGTGAGGGAATGAACCATTACACATAGCCTATAGCCCTTCGCTTCGTGTGCTTCGTGGTTAAAAGCCTACTCTGACTCCTGACCCCTGATCCCCGATCCCTCGTTCTATATTCTTGGTTTATAATAGCGATCTATTGACAATTAACTAGACACAGCCAACTGTGGAGGTTTACCAGGTGCAAACGTATTTGTTTTCGGCAGAAGTTGTTTTGGGGATTGCCTTGATTACTTTGGTGCTTTTACAAGCCAAAGGCAATAGCGCGAGCGTTTTGGGTGGCCGCAACACCTCAGCCACCTATCGCACCCGCCGCGGCGTTGAAAAAACCCTCTTTAATGTAACGATTGTGATCGCCAGCGTGTTAATTATTTTAGCACTCGTGCATCCCTTCTTATTAACAGTATAAGCGTATGGTTCGACGTATTCGTTGGCAAATTGGAGCCACGTTGGTTTGTGCTAGTCTGGTTTTGTTGTTGTTGGCGCATCTTGCGCTAGCAACAACAGCAGGCGGCGAGGCAGGCGTTGGCGGGGTCTATCGCGAGGCCTTGGTTGGCGAGGTCAATGATCTTAACCCATTGCGCGGTAGTGCCCAAACCCGCGCCGAGGCCGACTTAAGTGCTTTGTTGTTTGAAGGCTTGACCCGCGTTGAGGCAACTGGCGTGGTCGTGCCCGATCTCGCCGAAAATTGGCAGGTCAGCAGCAATAATCTGGTTTATACCATGACCTTGCGCACTGATGTGCGCTGGCACGATGCCACACCTTTTTCTGCAAACGATGTGATCTGGACGATCGACTGGATCAAAAGCCCACAATTTAATGGCGACCCCAGCCTTAAGTTAGCTTGGCAAAATATCGCCGTCACCGCGTTGAATCCGCAAACTGTGCGTTTTAACTTGCCAGTTGCTTTTGCGCCCTTCCTCAACCAACTAACTGTGCCAATTTTGCCCGCGCATCTGTTGCGCAACGCTACGCCCGACCAATGGCAAGCTTGGAATCAGCAACCAGTTGGCACTGGCAGTTTTCGCTTTGGTAAACGCGATGGCAACTTAATCGAGCTATTGGCCAACACTGATTACCGTCCGAATATTCCCAATAGTCGCCCCAATTTGGAGCGGCTGGAGTTTCGGCTTTACGCAACCATGGAAGCTGCGCATGAAGCACTGCGCCGTGATTTGGTCGATGCGTTTGCCTACGATGTGACTGAACAAGGCGAATTACCGTTGCCAATCGGCTATCGCCAGGTGCGTGCGCCTTTGGCTGATTATGTGGTCCTGACGATTAATTTGCGTCGTCCGCCACTTGATGATTTACGGGTGCGCCAAGCGATCGATTATGCAGTTGACCCAACTACGTTGATTACTGAAGTGTTGCAAAATCGGGCGTTGCCCTTGAATTCGCCAATTTTGCCTTCGTCGTGGGCGGTTGCTGAGGGTCTCACCGGCTATATTGATGATGCTGAGCAGAGTCGCGCCAATGGGTTGCTTGATCAAGCTGGTTGGCAGCGTGATGCCGAAGGGTGGCGGCGTAAAGCTGGCCAATTGTTGCGCTTCGATTTGGTCAGTGCCAACAGCCCCGAACGCAGCGCCATCGCCGAACGCATTCAAGCCCAATTAGCCACGGTCGGTATTTCAAGCAGTTTGCAATTGGTTCCGAGCAGCAATTTGCAAGATACGCTGAGCCAACATACCTTCGATTTAGCAATTCATGGTTGGTCGAATTTAGGCAGCGACCCCGATGTTTACGAGTTATGGCATTCGTCGCAGGTCAACGCCGCCAACTTTGCTGGCCTCGAAGACCCAGCAATTGATGATTTATTGGTGCGTGCTCGCCAAACCACCAGCCAAGAAACCCGCCGCGAATTGTATGCTGAATTTCAGGCCAAATGGCTAGCACTCGCGCCCTCAGTGATGCTCTATCAGCCGTTGTTGGAGCAGCAGGTTGGACCATCGATCGAGGTGCTTGGTCTGGCTCCAATCAACCAACAAGCTGAAGTGCTCTATCGGCATAGCGATCGCTTCCGGCGGATCGCCAATTGGTATCTAGTATCCACCCGTCAAGTCTTGCCCAACTTCCGAAATGAACCACAAAACGAACGCCCACGCTAATCAGCGGGGCGTTGCGGCTTTTTAGGGTTGTTGATGAGAAAGGATCAGCCAAATGACTACCCAAACGCTCCCACACTGGGATCTTTCAGTTGTCTACCCCAGCCTAGACTCGCCTGAATTTGCCGCAGGCTTTCAACGGATCAAGCAACAAGTGAGCGATCTCAAAAGCCTGTTTGATCAAGCTGCTATCCAACGTAGTGAAAACCAAGTGCTTGATTCCGCCACCATCGCGACCTTTGAAACCGTAACTACTGCCTTCAACCAAACCCAAGATGCGATGATGACCAATTTTAGCTATGTGATGGGCTTTGTCGCCACCGACACCCGTGATACGCTAGCCCAAGCTCGGTTTAGCGAAATGCAACAATTGGGCATGCAATTGCAACAATTGGGTCTGCGCTGGGTCGCTTGGATTGGTGGCTTGGATATTGATCAATTGATTGCTCAATCAAGTTTGGCCGCCGAGCATGCCTTTATTTTGCACAAAACCAAGCAAGAAGCGTTGCACCTGATGTCGCCAGCCGAAGAAGTGTTGGCAGTCGAACTCAATTTGAGCGGTGGCAGCGCTTGGAGCAAATTGCACACGGTGGTTAGCTCACAGCTTAGCGTGCCAGTCACGCATGCTGGCGAAACCAAGCATATGCCAATGAGCATGGTACGCAATTTGGCGTTTGATCCAAATCGTGAAGTTCGGCGCAGCGCTTACGAGGCCGAATTGGCTGGCTGGAAAGGGGTCGAAACGCCCATGGCAGCGGCAATCAACAGCATCAAAGGCCAAGTTAACACGTTGGCTGGCCATCGTGGTTGGGCTACAGCGTTGGATGAGGCGCTGGCGGATAACAATATTGATCGCCAAACCCTTGATGCAATGTTAACCGCCGCCCGCGAAACCTTCCCAGATTTCCGCCGCTACTTGCGGGCCAAAGCACGGTTGGTGGGCAGCGAACGGTTGGCATGGTTCGATCTCTTCGCGCCGATTGGCAACGATGTCAGCACTTGGGAATACGCCGAATCGGAAGCCTTCATTTTGGAGCATTTCGGCAGCTATTCACAACGCTTGCGTGATTATGCCGCCCGCGCCTTCGATGAAAACTGGATCGATGCTGAGCCACGGGCTGGCAAACGTGATGGCGCGTTCTGTATGCGTTTAGTTGGCGATCAATCACGCATCCTGAGCAACTATAAGCCCTCGTTTGCTGGAATGCGCACCCTTGCACATGAGTTGGGTCACGGCTATCATAACCTTAACTTAGCCGAAACCACCCCATTGCAGCGCCAAATTCCGATGACCTTGGCTGAAACTGCCAGCATTTTCTGTGAAACGATTGTGCGCAACGCCGCCTTGGCTAAGGCTGATGCTGCAACCCAATTAGCAATCATCGAATCATCGTTGCAAAATAGCTGCCAGTTGGTTGTCGATATCAGCAGCCGCTTTATTTTCGAGCAAAGCCTGTTCGAAGCCCGTCAAGCGCGTGAGCTAAGCGTGCAGGAAATTAACGACCTAATGCTCAAGGCCCAAGCTGAAACCTATGGCGATGGCTTGGACGAACAGTACTACCATCCGTATATGTGGGCGGTCAAAGGTCATTACTATAGCACTGAACGCTCATTTTACAATTATCCCTATATGTTTGGCTTATTGTTCGGCTTAGGCTTGTATGCCCAGTATGTAGCAACACCCGATGAGTTTCGGGCCAAATACGATGATTTATTGGCGGCTTCGGGCAAGCATGACGCAGCAACCTTGGCCGAACGTTTTGGGATTGATATTCGGACCCCCGATTTTTGGCGGGCAAGTTTGGCCACCATCAAGGCCGATATTGACCGTTTCGTTGAGCTAAGCGAGCAGTTGTTGGATACCGCTGCCCACTAAACGAAGCCAGCGTCCGCCAATGCACAAGGAGTTTTAGCTATGCGACGCAGGTTTGTGCTATTGGTACTTTTGCTGGTGCTAGTTGGATGTGGTGGAGCGGAAGCGCCCAAGGCCAAAATTATTGCGCTGTTGTTGCCAGAGCAAACCACCAAACGCTATGAAACTGTGGATCGGCCATGGTTCGAGCGCGAAATGAATTTGCTCTGCAACGATTGTCAGGTGTTGTACTACAACGCCCAAAATAACCCAAGCTTGCAACAACAGCAGGCCGAAGAGGCGATCAAGGCTGGGGCACGGGTGTTGGTGCTTGATCCAGTCGATTCGGTCGATGCTCGCACGATTGCTGATCATGCTGCTGAGCAATCGATTCCAGTTGTGGCCTATGATCGGCTGATTCTTAATTCGCCTGGCGTTACGGCCTATATCTCGTTTGATAACCAAAAAATCGGCGAATTACAGGCCGAAAGCTTGATTGCCGGCCTTGCCGCGCGTGGCCTGAGTAATCCCAAAATTCTGCTGCTTCACGGCTCGCTGAGCGATAACAATGCCAGCGAGTACAAGCGTGGAGCCAAAAAGGTTTTTGATCCATTAGTCGCTGCTGGCAAATTGACGATTATTGGCGAGTTTGATACGCCCGATTGGAAGCCCGCCGAGGCGCAGCAATATGTTGAACGAATGCTGGCAGCTGGCGATCAGATCGACGGAATTTATGCGGCCAATGATGGTACTGCTGGTGGTGCATTAGTCGCTGTCCAAGCAGCCAAGCTTGAGCCATTGCCCTTGATTACTGGCCAAGATGCTGAACTCACCGCCGTGCAGCGGATCATCACTGGTGAGCAACATATGACGGTGTATAAGGCAATTCGGCCTCAAGCCGAGGCTGCCGCCAAAATCGCTCATGCCTTGATGGTTGGTCAGCCCATTCCAACCAACTTGGTCAACAATCGCACGGTGGCAAACGGAATTATGAATGTTCCAGCGATTTTGCTCAATCCAGTTGTGGTCACCAAAGCCACGGTCAAAGATACCATTGTGAGCGATAATTTTTGGTCGCCGCAACAACTTTGCCCAGTCAAATTAGTACCCGCTTGTGAAGCAGTAGGCATCAAGCCCTAAACGACAATCAGCATCACACTACAACACCCGATCTGCCTGTGCGGTCGGGTGTTTTTGCGAGGAAATAGCAATGTCAACCCGTTTACGTCGCGGTTTGGAGTTTGGCCTTGGCCTGATTATCTTAATCGGCTTGATTTGGTTCAACAATCTGCCCAGCAGCGATCAACCAACGCCCAGCCCAAATCCTAGTGCAACTATCGAAATCAGTTCGCGGGGTTTGCCATCGAGCACGCCACAACAAGCGACCAGCCGACCACGCCAGACTGCCGTGGCAACCGCCAAACCAACCACGCGGCCACGCCAGACGGTCATGCCGACTGCCAAACCAACCACGCGGCCACGCCCAAGCCCGACGGTTGCGCCGACCGCCCGCGCTACGCGCACGCCTGAGCGCGATTCGGCTGGATTGCGCTATGTGGCGTTTGGCGATTTGCCAATTCAAGCCCAAGCTACAATTCGCTTGATCGAGCAGGGCGGGCCGTTTCCCTATAGCAAAGATGGGGCAATTTTCAACAATCGTGAGCAAATTTTGCCGAGCAAACCACGCGGCTACTATCGCGAATACACCGTCGAAACGCCTGGCTCAGCCGATCGCGGGGCACGCCGAATTGTGGCTGGCGATAATGGCGAGTTGTATTACACCGATGATCATTATGCAAGTTTTCGGAGAGTACGCCAATGAAATTGAACAATCTGGCTCGTGATCCCGCTCAATCAGGTTTATATCGGGTGCAAGCTTCGCATATTGGCCGTTTGTTGATGGGCGTGCAACACCATCAACTCCAAATTATCGAGCTTGATGGCCGTGAAATTAGTAGCAAGGCCGATTTGCTGCATGCCTGCGCTCAGGCCTTGCAGTTCCCCAGCTATGTTGACCACAATTGGGATGCGCTCGAAGAAGCGTTAAACGATTTAAGTTGGTTGGAAACAACAGGTCTGATTATTATTTTCTATGAGGCCGATCAATTGTGCCGCCATGATCACGGTGCTTGGCAAATTTTCTGTGAAATCGCTCAAAGTTGTGTTGAGCAATGGCGTAGTCGAGGCTATGTGTGGAGCATTTGGTTTAGCGGCTTGGAATATAGCCAGCCAGAATTGCTCGATTTGGCTGAGGTTTTGGATGAGCCAAATCTCCAAGCATAGCGCGTTGGATAATGACCCAACGCGCTCAATATCGCCAAACTTATTTGATTATAAAGCTGGTTGTAGCAGTTTGACCTGTGCTGAAACTGGCCCGTACATCATTGCGCCGCCCACTTGATTGGCTGCCAACTTTGAACTGAATCGTGGCAATGCCGCTACTATCGGTCAAGCCAATCAGCGATTGGGTTCCGCTGGCCAAATCGATTTCAACGGTGGCAGTTGCCCCGCTCTTAGGCTTGGCACTAATCGTCAAGCGCACACAGACCGTTTGGGTTGTATTGCTAGCAATTTCGGGATAGACCACCCAAGCCTGTGCGCCTTCGGCGACTGCTGGCGCGTTCATGGTGCAATTGGCGGTCGTTGGCGGTGAAGTGGTTGGCGGCGTGGTTGGTGGAGTGGTTCCGCGCACCTCTTTGCCGAGCAAGCCCAACAACACCTTAAAATTATTGGGATTATTGGGATGCCACTCGAAGCGAGCACGCTCAAACCATTGGGTTTCGACTAAATCGCCACTGCTGTTCCGCTCCATTTTTGGCTCAGTCAAGGGCAAACCAAACAACTGTAACGAACGTGCATAGGCATCCAATCCATCGATTTTCAAGCCATTGGCTTGCCAATAGCTTTTGAAGCCAATCCCATTGCCTTGATCACAGACATTGTGCCCAGTTTCTTTGAACCACAAACAGCCAGCCTTTGGCCCAGATTCTGCTGAATCAGGTTGGCGGCCCAGTTGTGCCAAGCGATCTTTGCCCAATAAACCCAGCAAAACCTCATAAGGCGTGCCCGTATTTTCCGGATGCAACTCAAAACGATTGCGTTCCATCCATTGGGTCCGATAGACTTTGCCAGTTTCGCGATTTTGTTCGCGGTTGACCGTGGTAATTGGATAACCAAAAACGGGCAGGCCGCCGTTAGCTTCCCAATAATCGCTAAATGGGTCACTCAAACAGTGAGGGCTTTGATCTTCGGGGAAGCAGACTTCATGAGCTGAGGCCGCTCTGGGCCAAAGGGTTAACCCCAGCAATAACCCTAAAATCAGCATGACACGTTTTGGCATATCAATCACCTTCCTATCGTACAATTGTATGGTAATCATTTAAAAATGATATAGATTAAGCACGTTTAGCTGGCCACCGTAACAGCAGCCAGCCTCACTGGAAACCAAGCGCACGGCGGATCAAAGAGCGCAGCGGCTCAACGATCGCAGGCAACTGTTACAAACTAGAAGACTTGCGTGAATGGTGGGACTTTGAGGGCCATGTCTTTGCCAAGCAACATGCGCACAGCATCAGCACCTGGGTAATCGACTGGGCCGATGAAGCCTGCGCCGCCTTGCAAGAAAGGCCCAAGCGTTGGTACTGCATCGGAAACGTTGTAGTAGATTGGGGCGGGCAAGGTATTTGGATTTGGCAAATAGCCACCAAGCTCACGGGTGATCGCCAAGTGTTCGGCTTCGGTTGCGGCATGCTGGGCGGTTGTGGCGGCGATACGTGGTTCGCCAAGCTCAGCAAAGCGCCGAGTTGCGGCCAAATATGCACCGGTAAAGGCCGTTTCTGCTGCCATAAAGGTGTTGGTGTTGACCCCAAAATCGCTCAAGAACTTGGCAGGAACATAGAACTTATCGGTCAGCGCCTTACCACCAAAGCTTTCGACAACCTCAAGGTGATGCAATTCTGAGCTAAGCGCATACTTCAAATACAATAATTCTGCTTCGGATAGCCCAAATGGATTGCCCTTGATCGTGTTGTAATACGAGGTGATTGCCAGACGTTCAGCGGTAGCGGCTAACGACACAATCGTCAGTGGCGTATCTTTGGCATCATGGGCTTGAGCGTTGTAATCGGCTGCTGAAACATCATGCAGACCGAACATTGATGCAAAACTTGCGACCGCAATTCCACCGCCGACACCTTTCAAGAATCCGCGTCGTGACACATTCATACGTTGCCCCTCCTAACAAGAAATATGTTCAAACATCAATGATATGTATGATGTTCTTGTGGAGATATTCGCAACCTATCCCATTATGGATGTATCAATCATCTCACCCTTTGGGGTGATATTTTACTCTATGCTCAAATCAAGCCCCATGCTATACTAACCGATGGATGATGTTGTCACGGAGATGATCCATGGAACAAGAAGCCAAATACCGCGCAACGCAACCGATTCGCCCCAAACAACTTGAAGCCATTAATATCGCGCCGTTTAGCCTTGGCGAGCGGGTAACCGTCGAAATTCGCGATAGCATTTTGGATACCGCCAGCCGCCAACTCGATCAGCAGCGCTACACTCTACGTATCCGCCGGATTGACCAACAATTATGGCTAACCTTGAAACTGCCGGGCAAAGTTAAAGGTGCTGTCCATCAACGCCAAGAATTTGAGCATGAAATTACGCCGAATGTGCGCGATCATCCTGAATTGTGGCCCAGCGATATTCGCGAGCCACTGCAGGCAGTAATTGGCGACGAGCCATTATTGCCAATGCTGACCGTGCGCAATCGACGACGGCTCTGGCGGATCGAGCGCGATGGCCAAGAGATCGCCGAATTGGCACTTGATCGTGGCTCTTTGGTCAGTGGCGAACGTTCGTTGCCGTTCCACGAGATTGAAATCGAACTCAAAGGCGTAGGCACTGCTGCTGATCTCGCAGTGTTGGCCTCGATTTACACCACGCAACTGCCGCTGGAGCCAGAAACCCGCTCCAAGAGCCAGCGCGGAATGCTGCTTTTGAACCATGCCGAGCATCTCGAACAACTCAAACAAGCGGTTGATCGCACACCGATGGAGTCAACTAACAATTTGGCCGAAGCAGGGCGCTCAATTTTGGCCAAACATGTGCTGAAATTACACAAAGCTTGGCCAATCGCGGTAGTTGGCGATGATTCCGAGGGTGTGCATCAGATGCGCGTGGCAACCCGCCGCTTGCGCACAATTTTGGCGATTTTGGGTGAAACCCTCTACGAACCAGAAATTGTCGCCAAATTGCGGCGAGGTTTGCGCCAATGGGCCAGCGTTTTGGGCGCGGTGCGCGATGCCGATGTGTTTTTGGGTAAACTTGATGATCATCGCGCCGACTTGCCTGAGCAAGAACAAGCAGGCTATGCACCCTTGATCGAGTCGATCAGCCAGCAGCGAGATGCGGCACGGGTTGAATTATTGAGCTTTTTGGAAAGCCGCAAAGCCAGTAAATTTGCCCAGCGTTTGACCGACTTTGTACTGACTGCCGGCGCTGGAGTGCGCGAGGCTGATACTAGCGAGGGCCGAGTCGAGCGTAGTTTGGTGCGACATTGGGTTGGCAGCACGGTTTGGAGCCACTACGAGCGCATTCGCGCCTACGATGTGATCTTAAATGATGCACCAGTGGAGAGTTTGCACCGCCTGCGGATTGAAATTAAGCATCTGCGCTATACGCTTGAGCTATTTAGCGCGGCCTTGGCCGAAGAACACGAATCGCTGCTTGAGCAATTAGTCACCGCTCAAGATTATCTGGGCGATTTGCAAGATGCCGAGGTGGCTTTGGCGGTGGTTGAACAAAGTTTAGCCGAAAACCCTGAAAACGGTGCACTCTTGGCCTATCAAGCTGCCAAGCAGCAAGAGCATGATCAGCTTCAGTTGAATGCACCCAAAATACTGCGCTCGTTGTTTGATCTACCCTTCCGACGACGTTTGGCCTCGATTCTTTCAAAGTTGTAGGATTCAAGCATCGGGCGTAAGGAGTAAAAAACCTGCCATGGTTTGAGCATGGCAGGTCTGATCAATTGGGTTTAGATGATAAATTCGCTACGGCTGCGGCCACGAGCTTGTTCAATTTCGTGGCGGCGAGCATCGTAGCCTTCGCGACCCATCAAGGCGTAGGTAGCGATTTTACCAGCCTCAACTCCAGGCTGATCAAAAGCATTGATGTTGTACAACTCGCCAGCAAAGGCGGTTTGCATTTCGAGCATGTAGTAGAATTGCCCAAGCGTAAAGGCATTGACTGCTGGGAAATAATGGGCAATGCTGGGGCGACCAGCTTCGGCAATCGCCAACTGGGTTGCTTCGCCCTCGGCTTTGAGCAATTGGCTAAAGCTCTTGCCATCAAGATACGAAAGCTCGTTGATATCGGGGTAGGCATTGCTCAACGGTGCTTCCACTTGGAACTGCTCAACAAACAAGAAGTGCATCAATTTATCGAATGGGCCTTCAGCATAGAGTTGCACTTGCGAATGTTGGTCGGTCGCGCCCAACGATTTGATTGGTGTAGGGCCAACATTGACCACATTGCCAGCCCGATCAACCCGCTTGCCCAAACTTTCAGCCCACAATTGGCGGAACCAATCAGCCACATCGCGTAAACGCTGAGCATAGGGCATCATCACAACCATATTCTTACCCTTCTTATCGAGCAAGAATTGGATTAATGCACACATTGCGGCGGGATTTTTGCGCGGGTCGCGCTCTTGGCTACGTTTGTCAGCATAGGCTGCCCCCGCCAACAATTCATCAATATCGATGCCAGTAACAGCCGCTGGGAACAAGCCAACTGCGCAAAGTTCCGAGAAGCGGCCACCAACGCTGGCTGGTAAGGGCAAGGTTGGGTAGCCCTCGCGATCAGCAATTTGGCGCAAGGCTCCCTTCTTAGGGTCTGTCGTCAACACCAAGTGATCAACTAATTTATCCTTACCAAGGCGTTTGGCCAAGGCTTCGCGGAAGTAAATGAAGGATGCCATGGTTTCGGCAGTCGTGCCCGATTTGGTGATCACATTGAACACGGTGCGCTCAAGATCAAGCACATCGAGCAAGCCAGCGTTTAATTCAGGGTCAACATTATCGGGTACAAACAACGTGGGGCCACGGCGCAATTCACGCGGCAAATTATTATAAAATGGGTGCTGGAGAGCCGTTTGGGTTGCGATTGGGCCAAGCGCTGAGCCACCAATGCCTAAAACCACCAACGTGTCGGCGCGAGCACGCACAGCTTGGGCTTGAGCAATAATTTCACTGGTATCTTGATAGGGCAAATCCATCCAGCCGAGATCGGCGCGTTGAGCATAGACAGCTTCAATCGCGGCGGCGGCATGGGGCAATGCTGCCTCAATTTCAGCCTCAGTCAATCCATGTTCACCAATCACATCGGCCATCACATTGTTGTAATCAAAGCGAATAGCTTGAGTACTCATGACACTCCTTATTGTTTGCGAAATTGGGTCTTTGTCGTAGGCTGCGGCGGTGCAGTTGCAAGGCTTCGTTGCCCAGCGGCCAACTTTGCCCATCGTACCACACTCAGCGCGTGCTGGTGGTAGTATTCTCTTCACCAGCCACAAGCGTGCCACCATTAATCTCACAATTGAGCAATTGACGTTTGGGGCTGAACACCGCTTCAAGCTCGATACGACTGTAGCAGCGATCATCAACCAAGGTTTTGCGCACAAACAAGTTATCATCCTCGTCGCGCTGTGATAGATCGTTGCGGCTATCAATTCGCACCCGAATCAGGCTGCCACAACGTTTGCAGCGCACCTGCAAATAAATTCCAGCATCGCTGGCAGGTTGGCTGCTACTGCCAAAAAGCTTACGCAAAAAACTCATACACACTCCTCAACGTTTGGGTATCGTTACGCTAACCACGAATATACCAGCAACCACATAGCTTAGCTGACAATACGCTCAACCTCAACCAAATTATCGTAGAACGTTGCACCGCCGCCCATATCCGAAAGCGCTTGGGGTGTGGTATGGTTGACGTTGCGGCCATCGACGGTTAGCTCCGACCACCAAATTGATGGCGCAACCACCACAGCTTGCCGCACCCGATCAGTCACCACTGCTGTTGCCACAAAACCGCCACGATCGTTGCGAATCAATACTTGATCGCCATCGTCGATATTGCGCTCAATCGCATCAAGTGGATTAATTTCTAGGGTCGGGCCACTTTCGTAGCGCTGCAAAATATTGCCAAAGGTGCTATTTAAAAAGTGATGGGCTGGCGGCGAAATTAGGGTCAATGGATAGCGCTCAGCCAAACGTGGGTTAGTCACTGGGCTTTCGTAAGGCGCGGTATAGGTCGGCAATGGATCAAAACCATCAGCCAACATCCGTTCAGAATAGAGTTCGCACTTGCCCGATGGTGTGAGAAAATTGCCCTCAGCAAACGGTGCCCAATTGCTTGGTACATTTAAACGCAGCCAACCCGCTTCTTGCAAACGTTCGAGGGTAATGCCTGCCAAGGCTGGATGATTTGAATTGAGTGCTTGGCGAGCGATCGTTTGATCATCATCGCTAAAACATGGCTCGCTAAAGCCCATTTTGGCCGCCAAGCGCCGAAACAACTCGGTATTCGGAATCGCCTCGCCTAGCGGCTCAATCGCTTGGTTGCTCCAAGCTAAATACCAGTGACCATAGGCTTTATGTAAATCTACATGCTCTAGTTGGGTGGTTGCAGGCAAAATAATATCAGCGTAGCGCGTCGTGTCGGTGTAAAACTGCTCGTGCACCACCGTGAACAAATCTTCGCGCTCCAAGCCACGCTTGACTGCTTCCAAATCGGGGGCCACGCTCGCCGGATTAGAATTGTAGACAAACAAAGCTTGCACTGGCGGGTCGTTTAATTCGGTCAGGGCATCACCAAGCTGATTCATATTGATCATGCGAGTGCCAGCAGGAATCAGATCAGGGCGCTCCAAGGCCGCATTATTAATTGGAAATGTGCCGCTAGTGGAAAGCAAAATGCCGCCTGCTCGCTCACGCCACGAACCGATTACCGCAGGCAAACAAGCCAAAGTACGCACGGCCATGCCGCCGCCAGCGTGGCGTTGCAAGCCATAATTAATCCGAATCGCAGCGGGTGCAGTCGTAGCATATTCGTGGGCCAATTGCTCAATCGTTGCGACATCCAAACCAGTCAATTCGGCCACAAGCTCTGGCGGATATTCCTGCACGCGCTGGCGCAATTGTTCGCCACCAAGACAATATTCATCAAGATAGGCTTGATCCTGCAAGCCATCACGAAAAATAATATGCATCATGCCCAGCGCCAAGGCAGCATCAGTGCCTGGCAAAGGTGCAATATGCCAATCGCATTGGGCGGCAGTGCGCGAACGCCAAGGATCGATCGCAATCACCCGTGCGCCAGCTTTACGTGCCGCCTTGATGAAGGTCCACAAGTGCACATTCGACGTGAGTGTGTTGGTTCCCCACAAAATAATTAATTTGGCATCAACATAGGCCTCGGGGTCAGTGCCAACACTCGCGCCAACCGTATAGCGATAGCCAGTTGCCCCAGCGCTGGCACAAATCGTGCGGTCGAGCAATGAAGCGCCCAAACGATGGAAAAAGCGTCGATCCATCGAGCCATAATGCAGCAAACCCATAGTGCCAGCATAGGAGTAGGGCAAAATTGATTGCGGGCCATGGCTAGTGCTGATTGCTTGCAAACATTCGGCGATGGTTGTTAAGGCTTCGTCCCACGAGATCCGTTCGAATTGGCCTGCACCCTTGGGACCAACCCGCTTGGCCGGATACAACAACCGGCCTTGGTGGTAGGTACGCTCAACATAGCGCGAGACTTTGGTGCACAAAAAACCATTGGTTATAGGGTGCTCAGGGTTGCCCTGAATCTTAATCGCCTTACCATCCTGCACGGTTACAAGCATCGAGCAGGTATCGGGGCAATCGTGGGGGCAAACCGCATGAATAATCTGCTGATCAAGGGCAATCGTTGTCATGGCATCAATCGGGCTGAAAAACCCGCCTCCTTCGCAGTTGTTGCCAACTACTATACAACTTTTCGTTTTTTTCAACGAATTATCAGCTGCATGTTATGGAAACTTCACCCCCAATGTGCTTGAATAGGGTATTGAATCGCAGATCTATCCGTGATATAGTGGTCTATCATTAGGCTTTTCTATAGCAGTAGAAAGTCGGTGCTTACTTGAAAAACGTACTCGAAGTTCTGATGGGGGCAGCCCGTCAGCATCGTTATCTAACGCACGACCAAGTGCTGCTCCACCTTCCTCCCTCCGACAAAAACACAGCGCTGTTCGACGAATTGTGTGTCCGCTGCCAAGCAGAAGATATTCCAATTTTGGAAGAACCGCCAACCGCTGCAGTGCATCTCCGTTCACGCGATGTCGATGATGACGATCTCGAACGGTCTCTGATTCGGGAAGGGGTAAGCCTCGATGATCCGGTGCGCATGTATTTGCGCGAAATTGGCCAAGTGCATCTCTTAACCGCCCACGAAGAAACCATGTTGGCCAAACAATTGGAACGCGGCGAACGCGCAATGATTCGGCTCGCCCGCCACGAATATCTCCTCGAAGAAAAAGCCCGCCTGCAACAGCAAGTTCTCGAAAGCGAAGCAGCCCGTCAACATCTCATCCAAGCCAATTTACGCCTCGTGGTGTCGATTGCAAAAAAATATGTTGGCCGCGGCATGTCGTTTTTAGATTTAATTCAAGAGGGCAATATTGGCCTGATGCGGGCAACCGAGAAGTTCGATTATCACAAGGGCTTTAAGTTCTCAACCTATGCAACATGGTGGATTCGCCAAGCAATTACGCGCTCGATCTCTGATCATAGTCGCACTATTCGCCTGCCAGTTCACGTGGGCGAGACGATCAATCGGGTCAAGCGCACGGCCCACAAGTTGCAACAAGCCTTAGAGCGTGAGCCAAGTGCCGAGGAGATTGGCGAAGCCCTTGGGTTGCCCGCCGATAAAGTGCGGCGCGTGCTCGAAGTTGCCCGTCAGCCAGTTTCGCTGGAAACGCCCGTTGGCAACGAAGGCGATAGTGTGTTAGGCGATTTTATCGAAGATGATCGCTCATCCGAGCCACTTGATCATGCGACCGAGCATTTATTGCGCGAACAACTTGATGAAGTGCTGTGCAAGCTCGATGAGCGTGAACGGCGGATTATTGAGCTACGCTATGGCTTGGTCGATGGCAAATATCGTACCCTTGAAGAAGTTGGCCGCGAATTTGGCATTACCCGCGAGCGAATTCGCCAAATTGAGGCCAAAGTACTGCGAAAACTGCGCCACCCAGCGTTTGGTGGGCGCAAATTGCGAGCCTATCTTGAATAACTAAGTTGCAGATTGAACGGCAAAGCAACACACGCGTAGCGCGGACATAATGCCGTGATGCGCGTGTGTTAGTTTTTAATCAACACCACAATCGGAGGTTGTCAGATGGAAACGATTCAAGCTGATGCTGCATTAACCCAACTCGCCAGTATGTGCCATGCCCTCGGCCATCCATTGCGCTTAGGCATTGTGCGCTACATCGCTCAGCATCCTCGCTGTATTTGTAATGATATTGTGCAGCGAACCAATCGTGCTCAATCGACAATCTCGGAACATTTGCGGGTGTTAGCTCAAGCTGGCGTGGTGGAAAGCGAACAGGAAGGCCAAGCCACGGTCTATTGGCTGGCTCCGCAGACACTCAAACTGTTAGAGCAAGAAGTTGAGCAACTTTGTGATTCTGCCCAACAAAAAACGGCCGCTGAGCGCTGTGCTCAACGACCGTTGTGGTATCAGCTCAATCGTTAGATTAGTCGTTCAATGGCTGACCAGTGTATGGATCAAACCGTGGTTTTTCTGGTTGGGCTGGAGCTGGATTGATTGGTTGACCCGTTTGTGGATCAAACTTCCAATTGCTTTGTGGTGCAGCCGAGTTAGCGTTGCTGGTTTGAGCATTGTTAACCGCAGTTTTGACCTTGTTGAACACATTTTGGGCTTGGTTACGCATTTCATCAATCCCGCTGTTGATGCCTGGGCTTGGCAAGCCAGGTGCGGTTACCACTGGCAACACGGCCCACAAAATGATGTAGAGCAACACGCCCGAACCACCAGCCAAGGTCACTAGCACAAAGGCCAAGCGCACCAAGGTTACATCAAAAGCGAAATATTGAGCCAAGCCCGTACACACACCAGCAATCATTTGATCTTGTTGAACACGCACTAAGCGATTTGAATTTTGCATTGTAAACTCCTTATTTGGCTGCAACTTGTGGTTGCTTATCTGCTAACTAGGACGTAGGCCAGCAAAAATTTGTTGCAGCAATCATGCTTGGATTGTCAAGCAAATGAGCGAAAAGCCTTCCTTCGCGTTCTTCGTGCCCTTCGTGGCTCCATAGTTCATCTTTGGAGCACCGAAGATTCATGCTTGCATAAAATACGAACGTATGGTATTTTATCAATATGAGTCGCAAAGATAGTGCCAAAGAACTTATTTTGAATAAAGCAGTGCAGATGGCTTCGGTTGCTGGCCTGAATGGCTTGACGATTGGGAGCTTGGCTGAGGCTGTCGCCATGTCCAAGGGCGGTATCAGCGCTCACTTCAAATCGAAGACTGAACTGCAAGTTGCGGCGGTTGATCGCGCCTCTGAGCTGTTTCAAGCAGCGGTGATTGGTCAAGTGCTGGCCGAGCCAGCTGGAATTGCCCGCCTTAGCAAGCTTTGCGATTCGTGGTTTAGCTATTTGCAGCAGGGCATTTTTCTAGGCGGCTGTTTTTTTACCAACGCTGTGCTTGAGCTTGATGATTTGGATAACTCGGAAGTGCGGGCGGCTGTGCTGCGCTATTATCATAATTATCTAAATTTTATTGAGCAATGCATCGCCGAAACCGTGCAGCTCGGCCAGTTTCGCCACGATACGCCAATTGCCGAGGTTGCGCTGCAATTCCATGGCATCGAAATCGCCGCGCTGGTTTGGCGAGCAGTGCGTTCTCACGAAGCTCAATTTGCCACCGCCCGCGCCGCCATCGACAATTTAATTGCCACCTATCGCAGCTAAAATTTTTTAGCATCAATAAAACACGAACGTCCGTATTTATAAGGAGTTGTTATGCAGATCAATGTAACCTACATCGGCACAGCCACGGTCTTGTTGGAAATTGACGGCCTGCGGATTTTGACCGATCCGGTGTTTGATCCGGCTGGGAGTGCGCGGGTTTACCAGGTGCGGCCACAGGTTGAATTTGCGTTGTACAAGCAAACCCCAGCGGCCTTGCCAGCAAGCGAAATTGGCGCGATTGATCTGGTTTTGCTCTCGCACGACGATCATTATGATAATTTGGATGATGCAGGCCGCGCCTTGTTGCCGAACGCAGGCCATGTGTTGACCACCGAATCGGGCCGCCAGCGCTTGCAACAACAGGGCGCAACCAACGTGCAAGGCCTCGCCGAGTGGCAATCGATTACAGTTAACACGCCCCAAGACTTGCCGCTGACGATCACCGCCGTGCCAGCCCAACATGGCCCGGTCGAGTTGCTACCGATTATTGGCGAGGTGATTGGCTTTGTGTTGGAATACCCAGCTTTTGAGCATGGGCCAATTTATATTTCTGGCGACACCGTTTTGTTTGATGGAATTACGGCGATTGCTGAACGCTACGCGATTGGTACGGTCTTTTTGCATGTTGGGGCAGCCCAATTTGCGCCAACCGGCCCAACTTTATTTACCTTTGATGCAACTCAGGCCTATCAAGCGGCGCAACTACTCAAGCCCCAAAGCTTGATTCCAATTCATTTTGATGGTTGGCAGCACTTTAGCCAAGGCCAAGCAGAAATTGATCAAGCTTTTGCTGGGAGCGACATTCAACCACGTTGGCTGGATTTAGGGGTTGAAACTAAGCTAACGGTTTGAGATTCTTTCACTCCCAGCCCTCATCTCGCGGATGGGAGAGAGGTTTATTACAATACAAGGGTAGCTTTTAAGACCCCTCACCCCTAGCCCCTCGCCCACTGCGGCGGGAGAAGGGCGTTCTAACCGACCCGCTAGTTCCCCCTCGCCTCGCTCGGCGGGAGAGGGGGCAGGGGGTGAGGGCAGGTCAATCGACGGCAAATTACACCCAATTATCATTAAAACCTACCCTTATAATGAGGGGGGAACGATCAAATCACGCCTTTGGTGCTGGGAATCGCATCGCCCAAACGTGGATCATGTTTGGTGGCGCTATCGAGTGCCCTCGCCAAAGCTTTGAATAAGGCTTCGGCCTTGTGGTGGTCGTTGCGGCCATATTCGATTTTCGCATGCAAATTCATGCGGGCATGAATCGCAATACTTTCAAACACATGCTCAACCAAATCGCAGGTCAAGCCACCGATACTAGGGTTTGTCCAGCTAAAGTTGAGCACATGAAACGGTCGGCCACTCAGATCAAGCGCAACAAACGCCAGCGCCTCATCCATCGGCACATAAGCATGGGCGGTGCGGGTGATACCAGCCTTATCGCCCAGCGCCCGATCAATCGCCATGCCCAAGCAAATTGCCACATCTTCGACCGAATGATGGTCGTCGATATGTAAATCGCCATTGCAGGTCACTGCTAAATCAAATTGACCGTGGCGAGCGAAACTCTCCAACATATGGTTATACATCCCGATGCCCGTATTGATCGCCACTTGACCAGAGCCATCGAGATTGAGCGTGAGCTTAATTTGGGTTTCACGGGTGTTACGTTCGATCGTTGCAATCCGAGCCATACTTATGCATCCTTTCGCTAAAGCTGCCTGATCGTACCTGCTCTGGCGATTTTTGCCAACCAGTCTTGATAACGATTTCACGCTGATAGCTCATCGCCATCTCATCAAATTTTCATCAGAATTTCAGATTAGCGCAGCATACTAGATTGGCCTGAATCATTGTTCAGGCATTAATTTGTGAAATGGATGCGCAATTATGAAGGTTAGCCTCAATCGTCGCTGGTTCCCGTTGTTGGGAGCTTTTGCTGCCTACATCGCTTGGGATCTCGTCGATCATCAAGTTCTCACGCCGCGCTCGCCAGTGTGGCTGTGTTATTTGATCGATTGGGGCGTGGCTGGGATGGCAGGTTGGTCGATTTTTATCCTGCTCGAACGCCAATATCAGCATAAAAAACCGCTGATCGATGCCAGCACGATCAACTTGCCGCCAGCGGTATTTGCCCAATTAACCCAAGCCGCCCAAGGCTTGCAGGGCGAAATTCACGAGCTGCAACAAGCAATCGGCAATTCAATCAACGAAGAGGGCATTCAACAGCAGCGCAGCTTGCGGCAGGCTTTGGTTGCCAGCTATCGGGCGCAGGCAATTCTTGAGGAAGTTAGCGGTATAGTCGATAAGCCGCAAGTTGCTCCGCCGCCAGTTGAACAATTGATCACCCAGCGCTCTTAGGCTGTGGTAGCATAACGATCATATTTTGCTACGAGGCCGCTGATGATTGCGATCGATGCTCGTTTGAATGCCTACCGCCATGGTGGCATTGCCCAATACACCCAAAAATTGCTGACCTACTTGCCCAAGATCGCGCCTGAGCAACAATGGTTAGTACTGGAGCATCGCAAAAGCCCCAAGCCCTTGGCGCTTGGCCCCAACATTCAGCGAGCACGCTTATTCACCCCACCCCATCATCGCTTAGAACAAGTGCTTTTGCCCATGGAAATTGGCCTGCGCCGCCCCAAACTGCTGCACTCGCCTGATTTTATTCCGCCGCTGTATCGCACCTTTCCAGCCGTGATCACCGTGCATGACTTAGCATTTAAATTGTTTCCTGAAATTTTGGATGCCAACGCCAGCCGTTATTATGGCCAAATTGAGCGAGCGCTGGCCTCAGCCAATGCAATTATTGCCGATTCGCAGAGCACCGCCAACGATCTGACCAACTTGTTAAATGTTGATCCAGCGCGAATTGATGTGATTCATCTGGCAACCGATATGCAACCAATCGCGCTCGCCAGCGTTGCTCAACGCCAAATTGGCAACAATATTTGGCAGGCTGATCAATTTATGCTGTTTGTTTCAACCCTAGAGCCACGCAAAAATATCCCAATGTTGCTACGAGCCTTGCGAATTGCCGTTGATCGCAAGCCGCAAGCTGGCTATCGCTTGGCGTTGGCGGGGCGGCGCGGCTGGCTCGATGGCGAAATTTGGCAAACCCTCGCTGAATTACACTTAGAAGATGTTGTGACTTGGATCGATAGCCCAAGCGATGAGGAAATTCGCTGGCTGTTGAGCGCCTGCCGCTTGTATCTCAACCCTTCGCGCTATGAAGGCTTCGGCTTACCAGCCTTAGAAGCCTTGGCTTGTGGCGCGGCGGTAGTGGTAGCTGATGCCTCAAGTTTGCCTGAAGTGGTCGGCGATGCTGGCCTCAAATTGCCAGTTGCTGATCCGCTAGCCTGGGCTGATACGATTGAACATTTGTGGGAAGATCAAACTGCTCGGCAAGTTTTGCGCGATCAAGCCCCTGCCCAGGCCGCTAAATTTTCATGGCAACGCACTGCTGAGCAAACCTTGGCAGTTTATCGGCGCGTGCTTGATTAATACCCTCACCCCAACCCCTCTCCCACTGCGGCGGGCGAGGGGCTTTTGGTTTCGTGGTTCCCCCTAGCCTATTAGTTAACTGGAGTTTGCAGGGTAAAGACAAAGCGTGCGCCATGCTGAGGCTGGCTTTCAACCCAAACGTTGCCACCATGGGCCTCAACAATCGCCCGTACAATCGCCAAGCCCAAACCTGCCCCGCCATAATCACGCGAACGCGATTTTTCGCCGCGATAGGTACGCTCGAAAATATGTGGTAAATCGTCGGGCTGAATGCCTTCGCCAGTGTCGCTAACTTCGACATGCACGGTTTGGTTGATCGTTTGGGCCTGAATCGCGATTGTGCCATCGCTCGGCGTGTGGCGCAGCGCATTGCTAATCAAGTTATACAACACTCGTTGCAATTTGGGCGCATTCATCAGCACCAAATCGGCTTCGGGCGCGACGCTACCACGCAATTGCACGCCATGGGCTGCGGCATGCGGCTGCAAGTTGCTCAGCGTATCAGAGATTAAATCGCCGAGCGAGGCGCGTTCTAGTTCCAAACGCAACACTCCAGCATCAAGTTGGGCCATCTCAAATAAATCATCAACTAAGGTGCTTAGGTTAGTCAATTGAGAATTGGCCGAATTGAGGTAGCGCTGCTGCATGGCTGGCTCAGTTACCACACCATCAGCTAAGGCCTCGATCATCGCCCGCACCGCCGTCAACGGGGTACGCAAATCGTGCGAGATCGCCGCAATCAAATCGCGGCGCGATTGTTCAAGCTCGTGCTGGCGCTCAGCACTTTGGGCTAAAGCATCGGCCATTTGGTTAAAATCGGCGGCCAAAATACTGACTTCATCATTACCATGTTCAGGAATTCGCAAAGCCAAATCGCCCTTGGCCAGCGCAGCGGCTCCTGCGCGAACCTCGGCCAAACGCGCCACCAAGACATTACCAACCGCAATGCTAAACCCCAAAGCCAGCACCAACATAAAAATCAAAACCAATAAGAGCAAGGGCAAATCGTGGTCGGTACTGATGAACATGGCCCGCGCTACGCCTTGCAACAAGGCCGCAACCAAAATTCCACCAAGGCCAATCGCGGCAATAATTTGCGCTCGCAAACTACGCAACAGCGAGAGCATCCGGCTTTGTAAGGCGACGATTGCCACGATGCCAGCACCAAAGCCCAGCGAGCCAAACAGCTTGATGATGCCTTCTAATTCGCTCATTGGCAGCATCAAGCCAAAGTGACCGACCAAACTTACCAAGCCCAGAGCAATCGCCAAGGTCAACAACAAAAGGCTCGATTGATGCAAAAAACGTCTCATTGTTCGCCTGCGCTGAGTTTGTAGCCCACGCCCCAAACTGTTTGCAAATAACGCGGGGCAGTCGGATCGTCTTCGATTTTTTCGCGCAAGCGCCGAATATGCACCGTCACGGTGCTGGTATCGGCAGAAAATGTATAGCCCCAAACGAGTTCCATCAGTTGGTCGCGGGTAAACACACGCTCGCGATGGCGTGCCAAAAAATAGAGCAAATCAAACTCACGCGCAGTTAGGCTGATCGATTTGCCCGCCACTTGCACATCACGAGTGCGCGGATCGACCCGCAGTGCGCCAAGTTCAATTGGGCGTTCGTCGGGTGGTGGAGCATCGGGCTGCGGCTGAACACGGCGCAACACCGCTTCCACCCGGGCCACCAATTCGCGTGGGCTAAATGGCTTGACCACATAATCATCAGCACCAACCCCGAGGCCAATGATGCGATCGTTCTCCTCGCTCTTGGCGGTGAGCATAATCACTGGCGTGCGGCGATCGCTCTGCAAGCGCCGACAAACTTCTAAGCCAGTCACTTTGGGCAACATCAGATCAAGCACGACCAAATCGGGTGGTTGCTGACGCGCCAAGCGCAAAGCGGCCTCGCCATCGCTGGCCTCAAGCACCGTATGGCCTTCGCGCCGCAAATACAAGCCTACCACTTCGCGAATATTCGGTTCGTCATCAACCACCAAAATATTGGCCATACCTCATCCTTTTTTTAGGGTTCAGGGGCTAGGAGTCAGGGATTAGAATATTGATCCACGAAGGACACGAAGGGCTGTTGTTTCGCCACAGATTGCCCCAGATTTGTTTGATTAGCCCTATATGCTGATCGGCCTGATCCCTAGCCTCTGCCCCCTGATCCCTATATTCTTTTTGCCTTTTGCCTTTTGCCTTCTGACTTTATTCTACTGGATTGGCGCAACTGCCATCAAGACTTGATATTTTTCGCACCAAATGACCACATTGGCATAGAGCGCAGGATCGAAATCGGCAGGCAGGCTGTAGTTTTGGTTGCCCTCGGAGCCTTTGAGTTTGCCTAATTCAAGGTAGCCCGCTTGTAAATCGCTGGGTTGGTTAATTTCGGCTGCCTTAGCGACAAAAATATACATATCTGGCCCTGCTTCAACGAAGAAATCGCTGAGGCGCAACAAATTGCTGCCATCGGGCTGCTGATAGAGCGTTGCAATCCCGCCACTTTTGTGATCGATGCCGCGAAAACTGCCCGAACCCAACACAACAGGTTCGGCTGGCACGGTGGTTGGCTCAACTCGCGCTTCGGTGGTTGGCTCAACGGTTGGCTGGATCATCGTATCAGCCGTTGGTATTACGGTTGGTTGCATCATATCGTCAGCCGTTGGCATTGCGGTTGGTTGCATCATATCATCGGTCATCGACATCGCATCGGTCGGTTGCATCATATCATCGGTCATCGTCAGGGCATCAGTTTGCATCATGCTATCCATAGTTGGTTGAGCTGTAGCCATGGCTGCACTACTAGTGGTTGGAAAAGGCTCATCGACCTTGGTTGGAGCCGTTCCACAAGCCGTTAACAACCCAAAAATAATAATCGTTGTTGAATATCGCAATTTCATCGCCGCTAGCCTCCATAAAATGTCATAGCCTAGTTATAACCGCCAGCACTTAACCAAGCCTTGCCAAAAACTTACAAAACCCTAAACAAACCCACCCTAGAACTAAAGACTGATATGCAATTATTGGCATAGCGATATACTAATTCAATCAACATTCCAATCTCAACCATAACCAGAAGGAGCCGTAATGGCTGAAGCAACCAGAAAGCAACCGAGCGGCATGCTCGCATTTAGCATTATGTGGTTTGGCCAAGTCGTTTCATTGCTTGGCAGCTCCATGAGCAGCTTTGCCCTGACGATTTGGGCTTGGCAAATTACAGGTCAAGCCACAGCCTTGGCGCTCGTAGGCTTTTTCTCGTTTGCCCCAAGCATTATTGTTAGCCCCTTTGCCGGAGCCTTGGTCGATCGCTGGAATCGTAAGCTGGTGCTGATTTTGAGCGATTTAGCCACAGGCTTATCGACGATCGCTATTTTATTGCTCTACCACAACGATGTACTGCAAATTTGGCATTTGTATGTGGCTGGAGCATTTGCCAGCATTTTTCAATCGTTTCAATGGCCAGCCTATTCGGCGGCAGTTTCGACGATGTTGCCCAAACAGCACTATGCTCGCGCCAGCGGCATGATGTCGATGGCCGAATCGGCAGCGGGAATTGTCGCGCCAGCCCTAGCCGGCTTTTTGCTAACCGTAATGGGCATTGGCGGTATCTTGATTATTGATATTGTGACGTTTGTGTTTGCCGTCAGTGCAGTGCTCTTTGTTAATATTCCCCAACCAACGCAGAGCGAGGCGGGGGCGCAAGGCAAGGGCAGTTTATGGAGCGAGGCAGGCTTTGGCTTTCGCTATATTTTGGCACGCCCCAGCCTCTTGGGCTTGCAACTGACCTTTTTTATGATTAACTTCGTTGGTTCGTTTGAAGCCACCATGACCGCTCCCATGATTCTGGCCCGCACCGATAGTAACTCGGCAATTATGGGCACGGTACAATCGGCAATGGGCATTGGCGGAGTGATCGGCGGCTTGATCCTGAGTGTCTGGGGCGGCCCCAAACGCAAAGTTCATGGCGTGCTCGGTGGAATGGCGCTCTCCAGCTTTTTTGGCGGCATTCTCATGGGCTTGGGCCAAAATACGCTGGTTTGGTCGATTGCGGGCTTTGGTTTGCTATTCGTGCTACCAATGTTGAATGGCTCGAATCAAGCGATTTGGCAAGCCAAAGTGCCACCCGATATCCAAGGGCGGGTGTTCGCAGTGCGACGCATGATCGCCCAAATTTCGGGGCCAATCGCAATTTTGATCGTTGGACCATTGGCCGACAAAGTGTTTGAGCCACGTATGGCGGTTGGCGGCGCTTGGGTCGATATGTTTGACAGTTGGGTTGGCAGTGGCAAAGGGGCGGGCATCGCCTTAATTATGGTCTTGAGTGGCATTGTTGGCATCGCCGTAGCCGTGATCGCTTATGGCGTGCGAGTCGTGCGCCACGCCGAGGATCTAATTCCTGACCATCAAGATAGCCCAAGTAGCAGCCCTGAACTGCAAGCCGAACCAGCCTAAAATTGACAATCAATGAGCCAAAACTTGTTACAATCAAATCGATTGATATGCTTCTAGTGTGAGGATATGCAACCCTATGGCAGATGCAGGTAGCGCTGAAAAACGCAGCGATTCGGAAAGCCCCAAGCCACCACAAGAGATTGTGAGCGTGACCCATGGGCGCGTGAAAATCAAGGGCAACGATGTGCCTTACACCGCCACCGCCGGAACAATCGTGCTCTACGAAGACGATCCGGAGTTTAAGCAAGCGCCCAAGGCCAAAGCGACGGTATTTTATGTAGCCTATACCCGCAGCGATGTTGATGATCAAACCACCCGCCCAATCACCTTTTCGTTCAACGGCGGGCCAGGTTCGGCCTCAGTTTGGATGCACCTTGGCTTGTTGGGGCCAAAACGGGTTTTGATGGCCGATGAAACTGGCAATTTGCCAGCACCGCCATTTCGCTTGGTCGAAAACGAATATTCCTTGCTCGATCAAAGCGATTTAGTTTTTATCGATCCAATTAGCACGGGCTATAGTCGTGCGGCAACTGGCGAAAATCCCAACCAATTCCATCAATTTACCAAAGATATTGAATCGATCAGCGATTTTATTCGGCTCTACACCTCTCGGGCCAAGCGTTGGCTCTCGCCCAAATATATTATTGGCGAAAGCTATGGCACAACTCGCGGCTCTGCCATCACCAACTATCTGCAAAATCGCTATGGCATGTATCTGAATGGGATTATGCTGATCTCCTCGATTCTCGATTTTCAAACCGTCGAGATGGACCCAGGCAACGATATTGCCTATGTGGTGATTTTGCCAACCTACGCCGCGACTGCGTGGTATCACAACAAGCTTGATGCCAAATTACAATTGAGTTTGAGTGATACCTTGGCCGAAGTTGAGGCCTTTGCTGCTGGCGAATATGCTACGGCATTGTTGCAAGGCGATAGTTTGGCCGAGGGCAAACGCCGCTCGGTTGTGCGTAAATTGGCTCGCTATACCGGTTTGAGCGAACGTTTTATCGATCACAGTAATCTACGGATCGACTTGATGCGGTTTACTAAGGAATTGCTGCGCGATCAGCAACGCACGGTTGGCCGCTTGGATAGCCGCTTCGTGGGCATCGACCGCGATCCAACCCGTGAAGCCTTTGAGTACGACCCAAGTTATGCGGTAATTCATGGACCATACAGCGCCACCTTCAACGATTATGTGCGGCGCGAACTCAAATTCGAGAGCGACGAACCCTATGAAATTCTAACTTCAAAAGTTCGGCCTTGGAAATACGATAAGCATGAAAATCAATATGTGAGCGTCACCGAAGCGTTGCGCTCGGCCATCTCGCAAAATCCCTATCTCAAGGTGTTTGTGGCCAGCGGCTTCTTCGATTTCGCCACACCCTACTATGCCACGTTGCACACCTTCAACCACCTTGGGCTTGACCAAACCCTACGCAATAACATCGTAATCAAGCATTACGAGGCTGGGCATATGATGTATACCCATTTGCCGTCGCTGGCTGAGCTAAAAAGCGACCTCGAAGCCTTTATCAGCCAAACCAAAAACGTCTAAAATAGCAAGCCCACGGCAAAGCTAAATGCCGTGGGCTTTTTAAATTAAGCGTTAGCCAAAGCGAACAATTGGCTAATGGCCTGAGCGGTTGCTTGGCCTTGGCGCACACAATCGGGAATGCCCACGCCCCGAAAGCCGCTGCCACACAACAACAAGCCTTCTGGACACAAGGCCTCAAGCTGATCCATACGTTGGAAATGACCAACATCGTATTGGGGATTAGCCTCGTTCCAACGGGCAACCCCGCTCCAAATTGGCTCGGCGGTCAGGCCAAAAATCGATTTAAGCTGATCACGCACCAATTGAGTTAATGCCTGATCATCCAAGCGCAGCACTTCGGGATGTTTCGAGCCGCCCACAAAGGCCCGCAACAGCATATAATCGGCGGGAGCACGCCCAGCAAATTTGCGTGAGTTGATCGTTACAGCATTAATCAGCCGATATTCGCTGCGCGGAATCACCAAGCCATAACTATCGAAGGCCATGTTGGTTTCGCTACGCCGAAATGCCAACGAAACTGTGCCAGTGCTGACATAACGAATCGCCTTCAAGCGCTCGGCCAAGGCTTCAGCCCAAGGTGCGACCAACTCAGCGGCCACAAAACTAGGCACTGCCAACACCACTGCATCAGCATCAATCTTCGTGCCATCATCGAGGGTCAGTTGATAGGCTGAGGCGTTGGTTGGGTCGTAGCGCAGCGCTTGAACCCCACAATTTGTCCGAATTTCAACGTTGAGCTGCTCAACCAGCGCGGTAATTAATTGCTCGATCCCGCCGCGTAAGCTAATAAATGGGCTAAGTTGCTGACCTTTGGGCTTGCCTGCTTTAAGTTTAGCCGCCAGAATCCCACGAATCACACTGCCATGGCTGCGTTCGGCCTCGATAAAGCGTGGAAAGGTGGCTTCGAGGCTTTGGCGATCCGATTCTGCATTGTGAATGCCTGCCATCAACGGCTCGGCCAATTTATCCAGCGCTTCGGCCCCAAATCGGCGGCGCACAAAATCGGCCAGCGATTCATCAGTATTACTTTGGCGGGCAGGCAAGACCAAATCGAGCAACATACGCAATTTGCCTGGCAGCGAGAGAATCGGCGTGCGCAGCAACGGCCAAAACTCAGTTGGGACAACCAAGTTAATGCCATCAGGCAAGGGTTCGGGCTTGCCACGATGCAACACAAACACCTTATGGCGAGCTGGCTCAGTTGAAATTAACTGATCTTCCAAGCCCAACTCACGCGCCAATTGCAAGCCCCAAGGCTTTTGGCTGATAAAGGCATCGGGGCCAGCTTCGACCAGCAATTCGCCAGCGCCATCGGGCAAGGCAACATGGCTGGTGCGCAATTTGCCGCCCAGCCGTTGATCACGTTCAAAAAGCTGAATATTCGTGAGACCTTGTTGTTGTAAATACCATGCTGTACTAAGGCCAGCGATACCACCGCCAATAATGGCAATGCGTGGCTGATCAGCAACATCCATTGCAAACCTCATCGTAGTGAAAACTAGGCTTAGTTTGCAAGGGTTGGCGGATTCTGTCAATCGGTTATTGAATGGATCTGGTGGAGATTAGGCAACGTTAAGCGGTAAGATTCTTCGCCCGCGCAAGCCACTGAGCAGAATAGCTAGCCCGCCCGCCAGCAACCAAAGCATTTGGCCACCCGACATTGGTGGAAACCCTGAGCTTTGACCAATTACTGGCAAGGTTGGTTCGAGCGTCGCTTTTGGCTCAGCTGTTGGTTGATCGGTTGGCATAGCGGTTGGCGCAAGAGTTGCCGTTGGTTCAGCGGTAGCCGTAGCTGTGGCAGTTGAAGTTGCCGTGGCAGTTGCAGCAATCGCTGGTTGATTTAGTGCGGTATTGACCACGGTAAAACTACTATCAACACTGACGGTATTGGCGTTGCTGGCACTAAATTGAGTGCGGAACGAACATGAGCCAACTGCATTACCCGTCACAATGACTGATAACGAGCGATTTACGCCGCCATTCAAATCGCTTGAATCGCTTGAGCCAGGCTGAGCGCTAATACATGCCCCGCCACTGAAACTGAAATTCAAGCCAGTTGCCCGCGAGCCGCTAGCATTATTGCCAAACACAACCGTTACATTTTCTTGCGCCCCAGCCGCCAATGTCATCGAGCCTGCTGGATTAACCACACCATTGACGATGTGGAACACAAACAGATCTGGAGTTGGGGTTGGCGTACTAGTTGGTGTTGGCGTTTCACTCGGCGTTGGTGTTTCGCTTGGCGTTGGTGTATCAACGGGCGTATTGGTCACCGTTGGCGTACTAGTTGGCGTTGGCGTACTAGTTGGCGTTGGCGTGTTGGTCACCGTTGGCGTGTTGCTCGGCGTTGGCGTGTTGGTAATTGTTGGTGTATTGGTTGGTGTGCGCGTATTGGTCACCGTCGGCGTGTTGCTCGGCGTTGGCGTATTGGTTGGTGTGTTGCTGGGCGTTGGCGTGTTGGTGACCGTCGGCGTGTTGCTGGGCGTTGGCGTATAGGTCAAGGTTGGAATTGTCGTTGGCGTATGAGTATTGGTCGCCGTTGGCGTGTTGCTTGGCGTTGGCGTGTTCGATGGAGTCGCAGTATTGGTTGGTGTTGGTGTGCGGGTTGGCGTGTTGGTTGGTGTACGGGTTGGCGTGTTGGTTGGTTGCGGGGTTACAGTAGCACAACCATCACACACAATCGTCCAATTCAAGGTTGCTTGAACTGGGGTTTGACCAATCGCCGTTAATACTGCGGTAATCGAACAATTGCCAACATTATTGGCTGAAATTGTGGGCGAAAGCGTAAAGCCTTGGTGCGCCCCAAGCGTAATTGGTACGCCACTGCTGCTAATACTTGAGCTAATACAAGTTCCAGTTACGCTAATATTAACTTGCGCCCCTGATGCCGGAGCATCGCCAGCATTGCCAAACACCACGAATACCTGTTTGGTATCATTATTTTCCATCGATGGATTAACTGGATTGACAATCGCATCAACGCGCCAAGCAATATACAGCTCTGGTGCTGGCGTGGCAGTTGGCGTAGCCGTATCGGTTGGCGTTGGTGTGTTCGATGGCGTAGCCGTATTGCTTGGTGTCACCGTATCGGTTGGCGTGTTGCTCGGTGTATTCGTCGGTGTCGCCGTATTGGTTGGCGTATTACTCGGCGTATTGGTCGCCGTATTGGTTGGCGTGTTGCTCGGCGTAGTAAAAATTGGAATTGGCGTATTGGTCGCCGTAACGATCACAGGCGTATTGGTTGGCACGTCGGTTGGCGTGTTGCTGGGCGTTGCTGGTACTGGTGTGATCGTTGCTACGTCGGTTGGCGTGTTGGTCAGCGTCGCTGGCACTGGCGTGATCGTAGGCACGCGCGTGTTGGTCGCTGTTGGCGCTGACGTTGGAATTGCAGTATTGGTTGAGGTTGCACTGGCTGGCACAACCGTAGTAGCCACCACAACACTCGTTCGGGTTGGCGTGCTCGTAAAGGTTGGTTCAAAGGTTGGTCGCGTTGGATTAATCGTTGGATTCAGGGTTGGCGTGCGCGTACCAGCCGTCGAGCTTGGATTAACCCGTGGCGTTGAGCTTGGTTCGGCAGTTAATTCGATAGTTGGCTCGGTCGTTGCCGCCGTTGCACTACCAATCGGAATACCCTCATCCTTGGTGGGAGTAGGGGTAGTCGTTGTAGTTGAGGTTACAATTGCTTCATTTGCTGGCGTAGGTCGGCCAGTTGGCGTGGCGGTTGGCAACAAATCAACAATCCCAATAGGAATCGGCGTTTCGGCTGCAACTAAATTTGGGTTAGCTGGCTGATCGCTAATTTTGCTACGAATCGCTTCTTGTCCAATCGGAAATGGTGCTGTGCCATTCCAAGCCTCATAATTGGCAAATGGTGGCAGCAAGACCTCAGGCCCAGAAGCATTAACCGGAGTTGTCCAGCGCACAACCATTAATGATGAGCAGCCCATCACCAACAACACCGCTAAAATCACAATCGAACCGATAGCTAACAACAATCGGTCGCGTGGCTCTTGGGTATTTGGTTGTGGTAAGGCGCTATTGCTCATGCGTTGGTTGCCGTTGCATTCACTAAGTTATATTCGCTTGGCTCAAGCTGCATCAGCGGAAATTGCATAATAAAGCTTGAACCAACTCCTTGCTCGCTCTCAACCCAAATTTTACCATTATTCTGCTCGACCAATTGTTTGGTAATTGCCAAACCAAGGCCGATACCGCGCTCTTTGGAAGTCAGGCCGCTTTGCTCACCGCCACGTTGAAAGCGCTCAAACAAACGCTCAAAATCTTGGCTAGCAATCCCAGGCCCAGTATCAATTACTGCAATTTGAATTCGCTGCTCAACCGCTTTGGCCTGCACCGTCACTGTGCCAGTTTGGGTATAGCGACGGGCATTTTCCAGCAGTTGGGTCAACATAATTTTGAAGTGATCGCGATCCACTACAATGTACGGCATGTTCTCAGGCAGGTCAATGATCAATTTGAGTTGCTTTTGATCAAAGCCTTTTTGTAAAGCTTGGGCAATTGGCGGCAACAACTCGTCCAGCGAATGCTGCTCAATTTGTGGTTCCATATTCCCAGCTTCAATACTGGCAATCACAATCACATTTTGCAGCACTTCGACCATGCTTTGGCCTTGCTGACGAATGGTGCTCATAAATTGGGTTTGTTCGTCGGTCAAAGGCCCGACAAAACCGCGCAATAGCAAATCGGCATAACCGCAAATTGAGGTCAATGGCGTGCGTAGTTCGTGCGAAATTGTGGCGATAAAATCGGTTTTGGCGCGATCCATCGCCCGTTCTTCGGTCACATCGTGCAGCACCAAAACTTCGCCCGATTGCAAGCCTTCGCGCTCAACGGGCGCTGCATTCATAGTCAAAATGCGCTGCGAGGTTGTCTCATAGAAGGTTGTGGCTGTGGGCGTGGCAAATAATTCAGCGCCGCCCGACAATGGCGTAAGCTGGAATTCCGCAAAGCTTTTGCCTAGCAAATCGGCTTCGCTGGCTCCCAGCATGGCCGTGGCGGTGTGGTTGACCAAAATCACTTTGCCATCAGGATCAAGCACAATTACGCCGTCGGCGATACTTTGCAGAATTGCCTGTTTACGGCTAGCTTCATCTTGGACGGTGGTGTAAAGCACCGCATTTTGCATGGCCGTGGCGGTCATGCTGGCAATTGCGCTGAGTGGTTCGCGAATGCTGCTGGCTGGTGGCAAAGCGCGATCATTCTTAACCAACAGGCTGCCAATCACCTGTTGCTGAGTGCGCAACGGCAACACTAATTGCAGATTTGGGGCAAGTGGCCGCAAGGCGCTATCCAAGGCTGGATTTTCGGTAATCGTCACCATTGGCGCAAGCGTTTCAAGGCTAGTCGCAGGGAAGGGACGCTCGATTTCGCGCACGCTTTCAGTTGTGACATAGTGCCAAACGCCTTGCTCAACCACCAAGGCATCAACTTCAGAATCGGGAATCAAGCGTTGAACCGCAGCAGTGGTTTGGGTCAAAACGCCATCAAGAGTGAGTTCTGTGCCCAGTTGGCGGCTGGTACGATACAAATCGAGCAAGCGATCAGTCATATCATTTAAGACTGTCGCCAACGTGCCAAGTTCGTTTTCCTCGGAAACAAAACTACGGCCTTCCAAATCGCCGCTTTTAATCCGCAAGGCGGTACTGACCAACTCGCTAAGGGGAACAGTAATGCTACGGGTTACCCGCACGCTGATCCAAATAATTGAAATTAGCGAAAGCACGCCGAACAGGAAAATCAGCACCCGCGCTTGTTGCCAAGCCCGATCAATATTGCTACGTGGCAAACCAACCGCAAAATAGCCATTCAGCGCCCGTCGAATCCGCATTGGGCTATACATCACTTGATAGCTCGTGTCGCCGCGTTGAATCGTGGTGAATAAGGTTCCACGAGTTTCGGGGTCGGGGTTAGTTTGGCTGGCCTTGATTTGCTCGATTTGGTTGGCATCAATCAGCAACTCATCGGCCTCTTGGGGTGGATTGCTGGTGAGCACACTGCCATCGCTATTGAGAATCGCGGTGATGGTTGCGCCGTTGCGTGGCGGTAATTCCTCGTTGACAATCCGCTCAAGTGGCTCGGCATAAATAATTGCCCCAACCACTTGTTCACTGCTGCCGACCGTTAATTTAACCGGAGCAACCACAAAAAACATCGTGTAAGGCGGATTCGCACCGATGCGCAAGAGGCTGGCATATTTATCGCCATAATCATCAACTTGGCCGCGCAGGACCGCCTGAATCAAGGAATCTTTGGCTAGCTCAGTGCTACCAACCAACGAAGGGCTACGGCTCAGCACAGTTGAACTAGCGGCATCGACCAGTACTTGACCATCAGCATTCAGCGCAATTAGGCGTGAGGGCTTGAAATAATTAAAGGCATTGTTGATGATCTGCTCAACCTGATCAACATCATTTTTGCTAAATGCCTCGGCGGTACTCAGCAAAGCTTCTTTTTCGTTGGCAGGCGACGTGACGATCAAACGCAAATTATCGAGAATTTGGGCTTCGATGGTTTCCAAGCCCACGCCAGTATTGGTAGCACTGGTGCGCAGTGATTGATTGAGTTGGTTCTGCAAGCTCTGAGCATACAGCCAAAAAATAATCACAATCAATAAGCCCGACAAAAATGCTAGCAAGAGCAAATATGGCAGGGTGATTTTATACCGAATGCGACTTTTTAGCCGTCGCCGCAGGTTGACAAACATAGAAGGCTATTTCACTGCTGGCTCATACGGAATGGTAAACGAGAATGTACTACCTTCGCCCTCAACACTTTCAACCCAAATCCGCCCGCCGTGGGCTTCTGATGCAAGTTTGGCAAAGGCCAGGCCCAAGCCCGTGCCTTTTCTCTGGCCAGCAACCTGCACAAACTTATCGAAAATCTTGGCACGATAGCTTTCGGGAATGCCCGGTCCGGCATCAATTACACTCCAGCAGATCGTCTGCTTTTCATTATCAGTTAATTGGCGCACGCGGATTGTAACACTTCCGCCAACTGGCGTAAATTTGATCGCGTTATCCAGCAGGTTTTGCAAGATCCGCACAATTTTATCTTGGTCAGCATCGATAATTGGCAAATTCAGGGCCATATCCAGATTGATGCTGATATCAACGCTGCGAGCTGAGTTAATCAAACGTTCCGAAGCACGATCAACAATTTCGTAGGCTGAGCATGGCGCACGATTCAGCACCAATTCGCCAGCTTCCATCTTGCTAATATCCAGCAAGGTATTGATCATGCCAACCATTTCTTGGCTGCTATTGTTGGCAATATCTAGCAATTCGCGTTGCTGGTCGTTAATTGGGCCAGCAAAACCACGGCGCACCATGGTCATACCATTGATGATCGCCGTGAGTGGCGCACGCAAATCGTGCACCAACATGCCCATATAATCTTCGCGAATTTGGGCTAGCTGATATTCCTCGGTAATATCGTGGAACACAATCAGCGTGCCAATCACATTGCCAAAATTATTGCGCACTGGCAATGGCTCTTGGCGCACATAGCGGGTACGAGGCCGCAACACTTCAATTTCGCAGGTTTCGCTATTGGGCAACTCGTTGACCACCCGCGATTGCTCTTTGATGCGAGCCAGAATATCGCTGCCAGCCTCGCCGATGATATTGCGCCATTCCCAGCCAAACAACTCACCCAGCATTGGATTAGCAGTCAACACCACATCATCAGGGTCGATCATCAAAATACCGTCGGTGGTGGAGTTGAGCAAGGCTTGGAGGCGATTGCGGTTTTGCGAAACTTCGTGAAACAGATTAGCGTTATCGATCGCCACGCCCACCGTGTTAGCCATAGCTTGCAGGCGTTGGGTATCTTCAGTGTTAAATACGCCTTCTAGCTTATTCAACAACTGAATCACCCCAATTTCACGATTTTTCACCAGCATGGGCACGCACAAGACCGAGCGCGTCACAAATCCAACATCCTCGCTAACCCGCCGATAGAAACGTGGGTCGTTTTGGGCATCGAGCACGACGACTGGCTGGCGGGTGGTAATTGCTGCCCCAACCAAACCTTGGCCAGGTGGAACCCGCACGCCCGCCAATTTTTCTTCGCCCGCCTCAAGCGTCATCACAAAGACCAATTCGTTGGTCACGGGATCGAGCAGTAGCAGTGAACCAGCCTCAACCTGAAAATATTCGTTGATCTTCTTGACCACCAAGCGATAGACTTGGCGTGGATCAAGCGATGAAGTGATTGTGGCGGCGATATCGTTGAGCGTATTAATTTCTTGATTACGTTTAGCGGTATAGTCTTTAAGCTGAACCGCTGAAATCGCTAGAGCCAAATTATGCGCCAACAACTGAGCAGCCTCGATTGCTTCAGCCGACCAACGGCCTTTTTTGGGCAAGAGCAAGGCCAAAAAGCCAATTAATTGCTGGCTGGCCAATAACGGCAACACCAACAATTGGGCTTGGGCACTCTCGTCATTGCTTGGCAACAGGGCAGTTTTTTGTTCGATGGTTTGGGCAATCGCTTGATCGAGCAATTTTTGGGTGGCTTTGCTGGGGTTGCCATAGAGATATGGCGTGGACGAACCGCTATGGTGTTCGTTATCAAGCAGCCCCAACTTAACGACTTCGACCCCAAAACCAGTAGCACATAACTCGGCCACTGTAGCTACCAAAGAACTAAGATTTGCTGCGTTGTTGATTGCCTCGGCAATTGCCAACAACTGAAAACCGCTGATTGGACGTGCGTGATTTTGGGTAGTTGCAACGTCAGCCATATGTATTGTGCTCAAATCGTAGATTTCAGGCTTCTCTGAGGAAAATTATACTGTAGAGCATGCCCCAAACGCAAGGAGTTTTACCAACAAACTTAGCTCCACGCCAGTACATCAACCAGCGTGGAGCCAAGCGATTTAGGCGCTAATTACCACAAAATCAAGGGTAAATTGTTTTCAATACTATGTTGGGCAGCCGCACGTAATTCGTGCAAGGCTTGGTGAGCAGCTTGGCCTTCGGCTCCACGCAAATTGCGCACATGGCCTTCGAGTTCAGTCAATTCGCGCGACAAAGCAACCGATGAGCCAAATGAGACCACATCTTCGCTGCCTTCTTCCCATTCTTCTTCGTCAGCTTCTTCGCCTTCGTAGCTCAACCAAATTGGCTCAGCGAAATCGACTGGCAAATAGTAGCCACCTTCGCCTTGATGGTTGATCAAGTGTGGATATTTGGTTTGGCTTTCGCCTTCCCAAATATTTGCCAACACTGGGTCAACTTCATCATCTTCGAGGTTAGCTGGCAAATTATCCAAATCGCTGCCTTTTTCTGAATGAGCAGCTAAGCGACGCAAGTTGTAGAGATCGGCAAATGTCGCAATGCCGCCGTTGTAAACTTCTGCTCCAGGCATTGAAAGCAGATCAACCTCAACGCCTTCTTCGCGCAACAGGTCTTGAACATCTTCAACCCAAGCTTTTTCTTCTTCAAACATCGCTCGATCATCTTCTGGGCTGACGGTGATCATCGAGCCTACTACTAAATCTAGCTCATGAGTTGGCATGCCATCGGACATGAGAGAATCTCCTTGTATGTGCAAACACGCCCCTAAGTGCAACTTAGGAGCGTGTCCATTATACCATGCTCGTTGTCGGATTATGCCCGAACAACCAAGGTGTCAGCAATTTTATCATGCAAGGCTTGCTTCTGCCCATCCCACAATGGCCACAGATAATCCAAAAGGGTGGCAATCCCAATTACAAAACTAATAATCCCCAAAAAGCCAAATGATGCTGTTGCAGCGCTAAGATTGCCAGCAGCAATATCATCGATACTATTAAAGCTGATCATCCCAATCACCAAATTTATAACTGTGGATGCAATGGTAATCGCCAAACGCTTCACTGCCACCACAAAATCCATTGGTTGATTGGTGCGCCGAATAACCCGAATTTTCACGATTTTTTTACCGATAGTTTGTCCAGTTGTACCATGGAAATAGGCAAAGTAGCCAATATTAATAATGAGATTCAAAAGCGAACCAATAATATACATGCCAAGGCTTGATGCTGAACTGGTGCTTCCGGTGAGATTAAAGTTTGCAGTGACACCAATCCCTGTAATGAGATTTATTATAACGCTTGGGATAAGTAAGATCAAAACATCCAAGAAATATGCGCCAAAACGAATACCCCAACTGGCATACATTCCGGCAGCACTAGGCACTGCATAGCCACCTTGGACAAATGGTTGTTGGCCGTAAGGCTGTTGACCATAGGGTTGCTGACCATACGGCTGTTGTGGTTGTTGACCATAGGGTTGCTGACCATACGGCTGTTGTGGTTGTTGACCATAGGGTTGCTGAGGTTGTTGGCCATACGGCTGTTGTGGCTGCTGAGGTTGTTGGCCGTAAGGATTGTTAGGGTCTTGTGGTTGGTATGGATTACTCATAAGGGCGTTCCTTTCAACACAATCAAGGACTACTTACTTCAACTACATCTTCTCTAACGACGACGGCGTTCGCGTTGATCGTCACCATCGCTGACAACAGCGGTCAATACAATACTAATCAACGAAATAACAATCGACCCAAGCAATGCTGTGCCAAAATCTTCTACATAAAATTGTAGACCTAAATCTTGCGAGATTGCCGATGTGAGCATCAGCATCGCCGCATTGATTACAAAGATAAACAAACCGAGCGTCAAAAATACGAGTGGACATGACAAAAGTTTCAGAATTGGCCGAACCAAGGCGTTGATCAAGCCAAAAATCAAACTAACAGCCAATAAGGTTTTAAGATCAATGCTCAGTGGCTGATCAATTGAGCTAACCCCACCACTGATCCCAGGCACTAAATAAACCGTCACAGCAATTGCAATCGCATTAATCAGCCAACGAATAATCAGACTCATACCATGAACCTTCCTATGCCAAACCAATTACTATACAGCTCAGCCAATTATCGCATGCGGCATCAGCCATATCAAGGGTTTGCTAATGGATTACTAATCACAATCGTATTGGCATAGGTTTGATAAGGCGCTAGTTGCAACCCTACGCTCGCGGTTATTTCACGTTGCGGCTGGCGCGGATCGTTGCTGTTGATCTGCACAATGCTGACCGCAGGATGTTGCAACCAACTGATTGCCCCAAAGCCCTTAAGCTGAACCAACACGGTGGCTTGTTGATTGGGCGCGATCGTCAGGCTACTTGGCGTAGCACTCAACCATTGCTGACTACTTGGCTGATTGAGCAATTGCCAATTGTGGGCCGCCAAATATTCATGGCTTTGATGGCAACCCAAAGCCTGCCCAACACTACTATTGGTATGCGTGCCAACTCCCCAGCGGCCTGGAAAGTAGCCCATCGCCCCATAACGATACTCAACCTGCCCACTACGCTCAATAATTAATTGGAAGGTGTAGGTTGGGGCAGCCGTGGGAAGATGTTCTTCTTGCCAGATTGGAACCTGTTCATAACTCGCCACAAACGTATCAGCATCAACCCTTCCAGCACGGATAATGCCACCCTCTGAAGGATCAAGATCAGTCCAGAAGGGGGCAAGCGTGGCATTGGGCAAATTGTTGGCCGGAAAGCAGTTAGCGCTAGGGGCAGCACTCCGCGTTTGATTCAATGAAACCCAGCCATTTGAACTCAGATAAACCTTGTTTGCCAAAGTGCCAAACAATGGCGCACTAAAGCCCAAATCCAAGGCATCGGTATACACTTGGTCATCATCGAGCTTTAATTCGGCCAAGCCAGTTGTATCGTATAGGGCGGTTCTCGGGACTGGGGTAATCTGCCATTCCTGATTTGGCACATGCGGCGAAACGACTAGCGGCTGAGTGCCCGCATTGGTCAAGGTTACCGCAAATGTGCGTTGTTCAGCAAAAGCCAAGCTAGCACTGATCGGCGGAATTTCAGCCAGCATATGCGGAATATCAGGCGTTAATGTCAGCACATTGGTCTGCTGGAGATTTAAATCAACCATCGTAGCCGCTGGATGATAGCCAGTAGCTTGGGTCGAGATCTCATGGCTGCTGGTTGTCAGGGTCATGGTGTAATGGCCGGTTGGATCGGTATAACTAGAAGGCCCGCCACCAATGCTGACCCGCCCATACACCCCACGTCCATGCCACCGATCAACTAATTGGCCGGTAAATTGGCTAGTATTGGCTGCGGCCTCGACGATCAGTTCTAATTCAAAGGTGTTTGTACCTGAACTAGCGACCACCAAAACATTCGCCCGATAGCTCCCCGCTGCGCTGACTTGGCGGGTATCCAAAGTGATCGGAATCGTCACGAGGGTATTCGCTGGAACAAGCAACTGCTCAGGCAAACTCAGCCAAGCCACATCAACTCGTGCCTGACGTACCGCTGCATAGGCATCGGCACTGCCCCAACCATACACATTATTGGGCCGTGCTGTTGGCGCATCGCCACATTGGGCCGAGTAACGCGCTTCGCTTGTGTTCGTCAACAAGGCTTGGGTTGCAGCTAAATCGCCAATATACTGCGGGTTCGCCGACCAAATTAGCGCAGCAATACCGCTCACATGAGGAGCCGCCATCGATGTGCCATCGAGCAAGGCTGTCGATCCATTCGGCCAAGCTGAAGGAACACGCACACCTGGCGCACTCAAATCGGGGTTGGTACGACCATCGCTGGTTGGCCCACGCGAAGAAAAATCGGCGATCAGATTATTAATATCGACAGCACCAACACTGAACACATTGGCATTATTACCAGGTGCAGTGCTCGTATAGCAGCCAGAGCGCCCAAAATTGCCCGCCGCAAACACACTCAAAATGCCTGCTGCATCCCACGCAGTAATATACCCGCTGTACCACGTGCTTTCGCCTGGCCCACCCCACGAATTATTGATGATGTGTGGACGTAAATCGGGCCGCGGATCGCAAGCAATTTGCTGATTGCGTTCGCAGCCAACCCGGGTTGGGGCAAGCATCCATTGGGCACTTCTGATCAAACTCAAGTCATCGCAGGTCAACGCCCCACACGCGCGGGCGGCAATCCAACGAGCGGCTGGTGCAACACCCAAGGCCATGCCCTGCTGGTCATTCGCTCCCACCAAACTGCCCATCGTGTGCGTACCATGGCCCGCCGGATCGGTTGGCAAACGATACTGATACAGCGGATCAAACCAGTTGTAATCATTGCTCAAGCCATTGGCTGACCAACCACGATAATTATTCAGCAAAGCTGTATGGCTTACGGTAACGCCAGTATCAATATTGGCAACCACAATCCCCTGACCACGCACGCCCCAATCAGACCAAACATGGGGCGCATCAACCGCCGCCACCCCCCACGCCACATTCTCAGGCTCAGTTACAAGAGTCGTCGCTACGCTTGGGAGATTAAAAACATGGTTAGCCCCAATGCTAGCAACCGCTGGATGTTGCGCCAGATCCAAGGCCAACTGCTGATCACCCTCAACAATCAAACTATTGACAATCCACAACGATTGTGGGTTGTGGCCTTGCGCCCGTAATGCGTTTAGCAAAGGGGTTTGGCTATGTTGGGCATGGTCAGTCAGGGTTTTGTAGACGTAATCACCACGTGCAGCCCAATCATCAAAGGTGCTGGCCAAGCTCAAATCGGCTTGCTCGGCCAAAAATACCAGCAGCGTTTGCGGCTGGCTCGGAGCATCATGCCAATAGTTTTGTAAATTTGGGTCAATTTTTTGGGGAAAGCTTGGCACAGCCACCCGCAACAACGGATCAGGCTGGCGTTTGGCTTGGGTTGCAGGCCAAGCCTCGTACAACTGAAGCGTGCGTTGAGGCAAGCCACGATTATCGAAGCTTAGGCCGCGATTGGTTACGCTGGCAATTGGCATAACAAACTGAATGGGCAGGGTTGTTCGGGCACTAACCGAGGGTAAAAGGCCAAAAACGAGCAGGCCGATTGTTAAAACGCGCCACATAGCACCACCTCACAGCTACAGCATAAACTGATTAAACCATGAATAAAGATGCAGGGCTATATTCCAATTGGCCTATTTCGAGGGCGGCAACCACACCCAAACTGAGTGTGGCTGCCCAATTTAGAGGTTACCAGCTAACACGGTCGTACCAGGCGCGGTTTGCGAACCACCAGCCGCCTCAATCGTCACCATCACCTGTTGAAAATCGTTGACTTGACTATCAGCGGTGATCACTAATTGAGCATGACCAGCCGCATTCACGGAAAACTGATCGCTTGGAATTGGCTCTTGACCAGCTCGGGCTAGCCAAAATTGGTAAACTTGGCCTTCAGGCAGGGGCGCTAGGCCATCAACCACCAAAACTGCCGTCTGATTGCCAGGCTGCATATACATTGTGCCAACCGCTTTGGGCGATTGCTCAGTAGCTGCCAATTGGCGCGACGTGGTGGTTTGCGCTACCACAAAGGCAACCGCCTGCTCGGCCTTGGCAATTTGCTCGTCGGCCTGCACGCGCCGCAACCGTTCGCTGGCAACTTCGCGTTCAAGCCCAGCCACATTGGTGCGCAATTGATTATTCTCATTACGCAAGCCAATATTCCAACCACCCAAGGCAATGAGCAAGGCCAAAGCCGCAGCCCACGCCAACGAGAGGCGACGAGTCGTAGGACGGGTTATCGGACTAGTCTGCTTGCTAGCACGAGCACGAGCCAACAACTGCTGCTTAACAATTGGCGCTGGTTGAACCCGTGGGGCCGCCAAAGCCAATTGATGGACAGTCCGTTGCAACTGCTGAATTTTCGTGCGCAGCAGTGGATTATTGGCGATTTGAATTTCGACCGATTGTTGCTCATCGAGACTCAAAATGCCAAGTGCATAACCAATCAAGAGTTCTTCTAATTGTGCATCCATCATTCGTTCCACTGTTGTGTACCCAAAAGATCACGCAGTTTCAAGAGACCAAGCCGCACACGCGTTTTGATCGTGCCCAAGGGATTGCCTAATTTATCGGCAATTTCACGTTGAGTCAGCCCACTAAAATAGGCTAGTTCCAACGCTTCACGTTGTTCGGCAGAAAGCGCCTGCATTGCTGAGCGCACAACTGAGCGTTGTTCACCCAACCAGACAACTTCTTCCACATTGGCTTCATCGGCAATCGCCTCAAGCAATGGTCTTTCAGGGTCTTCATAGGCAGCTTGAGGGCGAGCCGCACGACGGCGCAGTTCGTCGATGCTCAAGTTGCGAGCAATGCCAAAAAGCCAAGGGGCACAATTACCACGGCTATTATCAAATGTGCTTGCCCGTTGCCATACTCGCCAAAAAGCCTCTTGGGTAATTTCCTCGGCAATCTCGCGTTGACGCACGATTTTCAAGGCAATCCCCATCACTGTTGCAGCATACCGATCGTAAAGTTGCGATAGCGCCTGCTCATCGCCCTGGGCAATCCGCCGAATTAACACATTATCACCTGGCGGATCACCAGGCATTGGGCGCTGATTATCGTTAATTGGTACTACGTCCGAAGCATCCGAACGGATGGTTGAAGCAGCCCACCATAGCTGAACCTGTTGAACAATTTGGGCAAACCATGAAGGGCTTGAGATGGCTTTAACGTCGCCTAAATCAAATTTTGGTCGTGCAAACACCATTAGTGCCTCAACTTTGGGTGATGAGTACGCGCAGCATTAAACACGAAAATCTGGAATTGGTACTCAGCAACATTTGGTTTCATGATGAATCATTGTATCATACAGATTAAGCATTGCATGGGGCGATTGTACCGCTCCCCTTGTGGCTTGAAACTCGGTGTTATAATTCCCAAACAATACGCATATCTGTGGAGTATCCAATGGCCGCGAATGAACCTGGTCAGGTGACAAGCCCCGAAGATTCATATCAGCGTTTGCGAACCGAGTATGAACGGTTGCAGTTGCTCTATAGCCTCGCTCAACAGTTTGCGACGATGTTAAGTTTACCCAATGTTTTGCAGCATGTGCTCTCAGCCACAACCCGCTTTACCAATGCTGTGCGTGGTAGCATTTTCCTCTATGGCGAGTACGATGAAGTTCAAATGCATTTGCTTTCTGAGCGTTTTCAACAAGCTCGCTTGACTCCTTTTACTAATCGTATTTTACGCGAAGGCTTGGCAAGTTGGGTGCTCAAGCATCGCCAAAGTGCCTTAATCGCCGATACCAATCTCGATGAACGTTGGATCGATTATCCCAGTGATACGTTGGATGTACGCTCAGTGCTGTGTGTGCCGCTTTTGCGTGGGCGACGAGTGCGCGGCGTGCTGACCTTGGTGCATCCTGAAATTGGTTTTTTTACCATGGATGATGAGGCGCTGCTGAATGTGATTGCCCAGCATGCAGCCATGGCGATTGAAAATGCCCAGCTGATCGCTGATATTAATGATGAGCGGCGCAAGTTCGAGGGAGCTTTCACCGCTATGGAAGAAGGCTTGATTTTGGTTGATGGCGATGGTCGGATTCACTTTGTTAATCCCCAAGCCTTAGCCTTTTTTGCGGTCACTCCACCCGTGCCCGAACACCTGAACGAGCTTTCGCAGCAAGTTTTGGGCTTATTCAAAGAGGCCCAACAAACTGGTGATAGTGTGCGTGCCGAGATTGTGCTTGAGCAGAATCCCACCACCGATCTGGCCATCCACATTGCCTACATCCCCATTTTCAGTGAACAAGAAGATTGGTGGACGATCGTGCTCCACGATATTACGCGGCTGAAGGAGTATGATCGGCTCAAAACTCAGTTTGTCGCCAATGCTTCGCATGAATTGCGCACGCCTTTGGCCAATATTAAGTTGTATGCCCGGTTGGCCCAGCAAGTCAAAGCTAAAACCAAGTTACCTCAATATCTCGAAACTATTGCGAGCGAAGCAGGCCGCTTGGAAGCAATCGTTGAAGATTTGTTGACCCTGACCCGCTTGGATAGCGGCTTGATGCATAGTAGTCCTGAATGGGTTGATATTATTGAATTGTTGCGCAACTTAGCCCAAACCTATCGCCCGCTGGCCGAAGCGCGGGAACAACGCTTGATTTTTCAAGAATGTACCAGCAATTTGCCCAAGCTTTGGTTAGCCCCCGATCAATTTATGCGGGTGGTCGTGAACTTGCTAAGCAATGCCCTAAAATTCACACCAACTGGCGGCACAGTCACGCTATCGGTTGATCGCCAAACCCAAGCGGGGCAGGCTGGCACGCTTATCACCGTAGCCGACACTGGGCCAGGCATCGCACCTGAACATCAGCAACGCTTATTTGAACGTTTTTATCGCGGTAGTAACCCAACCGAGAGTGGTAGCGGTTTAGGTTTAGCCATTGTGCGTGAGTTGTTGGCCTTGATGGGAGGCACAATTTCGGTAGCCAGCACCGTTGGTCAAGGTTCGCAATTCACCTGTTGGTTGCCCTTAGAACAACACACTCACACCGCATGATTACTCAATTAATCGTAATTTTGTTCGTAAACTCTCACCCCTAGAGTGGATATGCATTGTCCATTTTTTGACCGTTTTCGCATCTGTTCTGAAGAAGGAGTACCCCATGCGGATCCTGATTGTTGATGATCATCCGGTGTTTCGGGAAGGGGTACGTGCCCTGCTCGAAACCCACGATGAGATGGAAGTTGTTGGCGTGCTTGGGCATGGGCGCGACGCTGCCGTAGTTGCTAAAGATCAATTTGTTGATGTGGCCTTGCTCGATGTGAGCTTGCCCGATATGCCTGGCTATGAAGTTTGTCGCTCCATTGTGGAAGCGTCGCCACGCACTCGCGTGTTGATGTTGACCGCCAACGACACCAACGATGTGATTCGCCAATCGCTGGCCGCTGGGGCTGCTGGCTATGTGCTCAAAACCGAAGATCCCTCACGCTTGATCAGCCACATCAGTGCAGTTGCTCAAGGTGAAACAGTTTTGGCTGGCCCAATTGCTCAAAAAGTTGTGCGCCAACTATTGGAAGGCCCACAGCCAACCGTCTCGACCAAAACCAACGATGCCCTGAATGCCTTGACCGAACGCGAACGCCAAGTCTTTTTCTTGGCAGCCGAAGGGCGGCGCAACAGCGATATTGCTCAGCAATTAATTCTGAGCGAAGAAACAATTAAAACCCACTTGCGCAATATTTATAGCAAATTAGGTTTAGGCAATAAAGCTGAATTACGCTTGTTCGCGGTGCAAGCTCGCCTCGCACCACCCCAAATCTAAGCTAAAATTCCCACAATCGAGGGATAAAACAGGGCTTGGACGTGGAGATCAGTTCATGCTAAGATGAAAATCATTGCAATTGACCCTTGTGGTTTGAGTACACACTTATGAATGAGCACGCTCCACAACGATTTGTCCGTGATCCGGCGATTGTTACCCGTAGCATTGGGAGTGAAACGGTGTTGGTGCCTGTGCGACCAAACACCGCTGCCCTCAATGCTATTTTTGCCCTTAACGAGACTGCCGCGCTGGTTTGGCAAGCTTTGGCTACACCCCAAAGTCTAGCCGAATTGATCGACCTCGTGTGTGCTGAATACGATGTTGAGCCTCGGGCCGCCCAAGCCGATCTGATTCCGTTGTTGGAATCGATGCTTGAGGCCGCTGTTATTCAGGAGGTTGCCTAAGCATGGAATTATGTGCTGAAACCAACGATGCGGCGTTCAATGTTCGATTAGCAGCTTTAGGTCGCGTGCCGGTCTCGATGTCGTTCGAGTTAACCGAGCGCTGCAATTTAAATTGTCAGCATTGCTATATCAACTTACCAGTTAATCACCAAGCTGCCCGCCAACGTGAGCTTTCGACCGACGAATGCAAACGGCTTTTCGACGAAATGGCAGCAGCTGGCACGCTTTGGTTGCTGCTGACTGGCGGCGAAATTATGGTGCGGCGCGATTTTGAAGAGCTGTATCTCTACGCTCGTAATCTTGGCTTTGTGATTTCGATCTATAGCAACGCCACCATGATCACGCGCCAACGCGCCGAATTTTTGAGCCAATACAAGCCCCATTTGGTCGAAGTAACCTTGTATGGAGCCACCGCCGAAACCTACGAAACCGTAACCCGCGTGCCTGGCTCGTTTGCCAAGTGTATGCAAGGTTTGGCGCTGTTGGCCGAATATGAGATTGATGTGGTGCTCAAAACCGTCTTGCTCAACATCAACTCGCACGAATTTTTGGCAATGAAGGCCGTTGCCGAGCACTATGGCTGGGATTTCCGCTACGATGGCATGATTCACCCACGCTTGAATGGCGATCGTTTTCCCACCACCTTGCGGCTTAGCCCCGAAGAGCTGATCGAAATTGAAAAACTCGATCCACAGCGGGTTGAAGAATGGCAAGATTACTGCAACGGGTTTTTGGGCTACCAAATGAAGGGTGGCGAAAAAACCTTCACCTGTGGCGCTGCCAATAAATCAGGCCATGTCGATGCCTATGGGATGGTCAGCCCGTGTATGATTACCCGTACCCGCGCTGTCGATTGGCGAGCAACCAATTTTATGGAAGTCTGGGATGGCTACTTGGCCGATGTGCGCGAAACCCGCAATACCGAAGCCACTGCCTGCCACTCCTGCGAAATGTCTTTGGTCTGTACCAATTGTCCAGGTTGGTCGGCCTTAGAACGTAACACGTTGGAAAATCGCCCCATTGAATGGGTGTGTGATAGTACGAAGGCGCGAGTTTCTGCTTTTGCCGAAAATGCCGACCGTTGGATCAATAATGCAATTTGTCTAGAGGTTCGCTAACCTCATACCGGGAGGATGTCTCATGGCACAACAATCATCAAGCCAGCCCGAGCGCAAGCCACACAAAGCCTATGTCAAACCAACGATCGAAACGGTTGGCTTGCGGATCAAAGAAGATGTGTTGGCGGTTTGTCGCACGACCAGCAGTGCTACATCGGGCGCAAATTGTAAAATTACCCCCTGTTTTACCTAAGCGTTATTTTCACCATGGTTATGCTTACAATTGGCGGTTGTCGGTTGGCGCTTGATCTGCCAACGTGGCCAGCAATGGTCGATCAACAATTTCAAACCACCAACACAACCGCCGATCTGACGATTCTTAGCTGTGCTGCCGCTGACCGCTACCCGCTTGGTCAGCGGCTTTTTCAGGCCGATCAAGTTTGGGCGCTCTGGCAATCTGCGCATGTTCGCAGCATCGTTGGCCACCCACCAACCCATGCTGAGCCATTATGGGTGTTGCAACAAACCGCCAGCGATACCTGGTTGTTAAGCCATGATCCCAGCATTAGTGCCGCCGAAGTGCTGTTCGATTACCCCGCTTTGCAGCTGATTTTGATCGAATGGCTCAGCGCCAATCAAGGCGGCTTATTGCATGCTTGCGGCTTGATCGATGGCGAACAAGGTTTGCTCTTGGTTGGTCCTCCAGGTGTGGGCAAATCGACTTCAGCTCGTTTATGGCATAGTGCTGGAGCCTGCATTTTGAGCGACGATCGAGTGATTGTGCGCTGGCAAAATGAGCAACTTTGGGCTTATGGCACACCTTGGTATAGCAGCGCTGGCTTGATCGCAGCCCAAGCTGCCCCAGTTCGGACGATTTGCTATCTCAGCCATGGTCCAGCCAACCAAGCGATCAGTTTGAGCAGTGGTCAGGCCTTGCGCCATTGGTTGCCAGAGCAATTTCTGCCCTTGTGGAATCCAATCGCGCTTGATCAGGCCTTGCAAGTTGCCGATTATGCTACCAGCAAGCTGGACCAATGGCACTTGGCGTTTGTGCCCGATTCTGAGGTAATTAGCTATGTGCGCCAACAGCTTGGCTGAACGAGTGCTGAGTGCCGCCGAGGCCTATGATTTGGCGCAGATCGTAGCGCAGGCTGGTGGGCAATTACAGCTTCAAGTCGCGGGCCGCAGCATGCATCCCATCTTGCCCGACCAAACGTTAGTAACAATTGCAGGCTTGCCCAATCGTATCCCACTCGGCAGCGTGGTTTTGGCCAAAGTTGGTCAACGGGTGGTCATTCATCGCTTGCTTTGGCGTAAACAAGCACACTATTTGATTGCTGGCGATGCCTGTCCCTATTTCGATGGCTGGATCGAACGCTCGGCAATTGTGGCTCAAGCAGTAACCTGGCAGGCTGCCGAAAAATCATTGAGCATGAATAACGGGTGGCGTTGGTATCAATGGAGTTTGGCATGGTTGCGCCATGCACGGCGTTGGTTAATTCATCATTTGAGGTAAGTATGCTACAACGTTGGTTAATTGGCTGTTTGGTTGTGTCGCTGATGTTGATTCGACAGCCCGTGATTGCCCAAATTACCACGGCGACACTCACGCTACAACGCCACGATCAGCAACTGCATATCAACGTGCAATTACCCAAACCAACCCTGCAACCCAATAGCATCAACATTGCAGGCTGGCAAAATGATGCCACACCTGATCAGCCGGCCTTGCCGCGTTCAAGCCACTGGTTAGTTGTGCCAGCAGGCTACCAACTCAGACTAAAATCGGTTAATCCTCAACAACTACAACACTATCAGCAACAACTTAGCCTCACTCCTAGCAGTGGTTGGCAGGTTGATCCACTCGCGCCAAGCAAGGCCATAGCGCTAAGCGCACCAAGTGTAGCCGTCAAACAAGCCCAATATCCAACCACATGGGCCAACCTTGGTCAGAGCGTCCAAGTGCGGGAGCAACAACTTGTGCCATTAACTATTTTCGGGGCGCAATGGCAACCAAGCAAACAGCAAATAGTTGTACCAAGCTCAATCGACATAGCGCTAGAATTTGTGGCAAGTACCGAGCAACCCAGCTTGCGAGCTGATCCATTTTGGAACGAACTGCTACGTCAGCAAGTGCTCAATCCCAGCGATCTACAAAATCCAGCATTACGCCCAGCCTTTGCCACAACCACGCCAGTAACCAATGGAGTGCGAGTGAGTTTTGCCAACCCAGGCATCAGCGAAATTCGTTGGAGCGATTTGCAGGCGGCGGGCGTGCCAAGCCAATGGCTCAATCAATCGGCTAATTTACAACTATGGCAAGGGCGCAATCAACTGCCACGGTTGCTGACTGCCACGGGCATGATTTTTTATCTACCGCCCTACAATCGTGATCAAAGCCTGCAAGGGAGCGTGATTGTGCGCTGGAATGGACAGCAACCAGGCAATGTGTTGGTTAGCGAATCAGTCAATTCGGCCAACCCAAGCCTGAGCTACTATAGCGAGACCTTGCGCTTGGAAGAACAAAAACTCTATCTGAGCGCCTTTCCGGCCAGCGGCACAAATCGTTGGTGGTGGCAATATTGGTATAGCCCAGGCTCCGGCCAAAGCGCTCAGCCCTTGCAAATTAATTGGAATTTGGATAATGCAACTCGCTTCGATCAGCCAGCCCGCTTGCGGTTGCGCTTGCATGGCGGCAAGCTTGGCAATCGGCATCAAGCCGAAATTCGCCTGAACAATCGTTTGCTCACAACCGTCACAATAACCGGCTTTCAACTGCTTGAGTCAACGATTAACCTGCCAAGTGGCTGGCTTAGCGCAACCAACCAACTCACAATTACCCCAATGAGTACCGAGCGCGAAACCAGTTTTCTCGATTGGGTTGAGCTAGATTACCAGCGTCAAGCGCAGGCAGTTGCGGGCCAATTACAATGGTCAAGCAGCCAAGCCAACCAAAGCATTAGCAATATCATCAGCGAAAATCCGTTGCTATTCGATGTGCAAACGCCCTTGGCTCCGCGCCGCTTGATTGGCTGGAATTTGCAGCAAGGCCAATTAAGCTGGCAAACCAGTGGCAATCGCCGCTACCTTGTGCAGAGCCAACGCCAAACACCGTTGAGCAGCGTTTGGTTTAGTCAGCCCGATTTGAGCAGCACCAGCCAGCAAGCCGATTATTTGCTGATTAGCTATAACCCAGCCAACTCCTCGAGCTGGAGCGATGCACTGCAACCATTGATTACCCAACGCGCCAGCCAAGGCCTCAAGCCATTATTAATTGATGTGCAGCAGATTTACGATCAATTTGGCGATGGGCGGGTTGATCAACAGGCGATCGCTGATTTTATCAAGTATGCCTATCATAATTGGCAAGCACCAGCGCCTAGTTTTGTGGTGTTAGTTGGCGATGGCACGGCAGATCCGCACGATTATGCTGATATTATTGGACAACCCGTGACCAATTTTATTCCACCCTATTTGGCCGATGTTGACCCGTGGTTGCGCGAAACAGCCGCCGACAATCGCTATGTAACGGTTGCTGGCAACGATACTTTGCCCGATTTGTTCTTGGGGCGCATTCCAGCGCGTTCGCTGAGCGATGTTGAACATGTAGTTGCGAAAATATTAAGTTACGAAGCCACGCCCAGCAACGCCGATTGGCTGAACAAGCTGTTGTTTATCGCCGATGATCCAGATGTATCGGGCGATTTTCCGTGGCTTTCAAATGAGGTGGTGGAAATTTTACCGCCAACGGTTGATGATCAGCAGTTGTACTACACAGCGAATACCAATCTGACGAATTTTCGGGCAGAAATCGTTAATCAGATCAATAATGGTCAATTTTTGGTCAATTATGTTGGCCATGCGGGCATCGATGTTTGGGCTGATCCGACGATTTTCAACCAGCAATCGGTGGCAAGTTTAAGCAATAGCGCCTTGCCGTTGATGCTCTCGTTGAGTTGCTATGCTGGCCATTATCAACAAAATGACCTTGAATCGTTGGCCGAAATGCTGGTGTTGCAGCCTGAGCATGGAGCAGTTGGTATGTGGGCGGCTAGTGGTTTGGGCATCGCCCATGGCCACGATTACCTGAATCGTGGGTTTGTAAACTCGATTATCAACGATGGTTGGCGCTTGGTTGGGCCAGCAACAATTCAAGGCAAGCTTGATTTAGCAGCGGCCAATATCTCGCCCGATTTGCTCGACACCTTCAGCTTTTTTGGTGATCCGGCCTTGCGTTTGCCCTTACCAACCAACAATGCTTGGCAACCACAGGCCGATTATTACGAAGTTTTGCAATATTCACAGGCTAATCGGCTAACTCCATTGGCGAATGATCAAGCCGATTTTAGCCAAATTATCAGCCTTGAACAACCACAACATGGCCAAGTATGGCTCGATGCAGATCAACGCAGCGTTCGCTACACGCCTGATCCCGTTTATAATGGGCTTGATTCATTTAACTATCAGGTGCGCAATTTGAGCTTGAATCAAACCCTAAGTGCGACAGTGACGATTAGCGTAACCGCGATTGCGCCGCAGCTTTACCTACCATTGACCATCGCAGATTATTAAGAATTTGCTTTACAACCAGCGGGCAAAATAAGGCTTTAATGCGATATGTAGCCTTTTAGTCCTATTGCACAATTGTAAAGAGAGCTATATAATTTGCGCCATTCTAGGGATGATTGAAGCATATAGAGTACGAGTTTGTAGTGGTACAACCGCCAACCATCGATTCGACACACGACGATTTGGGCTTGCTTCAAGAATTGCTGGCAGCACCACCACCAGTGCGTTCGTCATTGCATCGGCCAGCCCAACTCCGTTCGCTCAAAGAAGAGCGGAAAACTGCACTTCAGGGTTATCGTTTCCGTGGGGTGCTTGACGCTATTTTAGTGCGCTCGGAACGTTTGTTGATTGTTGGGGTAATCATCTTTTTTGGTTATTGGGTGGTCAACATCTACGGACGCGATTGGTGGTATGCTCGTAACAATCCGGCGGCTCCAGCAGTGGCTTGGGAAGCACTCGCACCAGGAGCTAGTGCCGCTGAACTTGATCGAGTGCTAGGCCAACAATTACCAGTGATTGCACCCGCCATCAGCGCGGCTGCACCCGATTATCTTGTGCCTGCTCAGGCGTTTATCTTGCCACCTGCATCGCCAACCCCAACGCCTGATCCCATGAGCTTTGTTCCCAAACGGATGATCGTGCCAACAATGGAGCTTGATAGTCCGGTGCGTGAAGTTTTTCTGCGCGATGGCATTTGGGAAGTTGCCGATTATGCTGTGGGTTATCATCATGGCACGGCCTTACCAGGCAAAGGGAATAGCGTTTTTGCGGGGCATGCAGGGATTCGCGGTAGTGTTTTCGCCCGCCTGAATGAACTTCAGATTGGTCAAGATATCTACGTCGAAACTGCCGATACCCGTTATCATTATCAAGTCCAGACAATTCAACAAGTTTGGCCAAACCAAGTCGAAGTTATGTATCCAACCGAGCAAGCAATTATCACCATGATCACATGTACCGCTTGGGACACCCAGCGGTTGGTAGTTAAGGCTCGGCTGATTGATCAGGCAGCGCTCTCCTCTTAATTGCGGAGGCAATAGATCGAGGGGTTTCGCATGAAATCTTTTTTTCGTCGGCAACGCCCGACATCCCTCCGCGAACGAGGTAAAGGCAAAGTTCGCTGGACAATCTGGGAGTTAACAGCGCTGGTTGTTAGCATCGTTATGATGGCAACCCCTTTGTTAGCTGCGATTAGCAGTGCTATTTTTCCATTTAATGCTCAGGCGCAAGCCACGATTCGGCCAACGTCAGCAGCAACACCGGTTACGCCGTTACCACCAACCGCCACCCAGACCTATCCGGTGCCAACCGAAACACCGCTTGTCACGCCGTGTCCAACGTTTGAGCCAACCGAAACACCAACCGAAACCGCCACAACCTATCCTACACCTGGCACACCTGGCACACCGACCGATACGCCAAGTGTCACGGATACGCCAACGACAATTATTACGTCAACCAATACACCAGCTGTGACCGATACGCCGAGCGTCACCGACACCCCAAGTGTGACAGACACGCCGAGCGCACCAACGGCTACGACGATCATCACACCAACTGAAACCAGTGTTGTAAGCCCAACGATACCCCGTGGTGGGATGAGTGGAAGCACGCGTTTGCATCGGCCTTTAGCCCAAACGCCTGATCCATGTGCAACACCACCAACGATTGTCATTCCACCAACCGATACCATTCCACCTGATGAAACACCAACGGGCACAATCACTGGTCCGGTTACACTGACCCCAGCAACGCCAACCATTGATTGTTTGGTTGCAAGTTGTACGCCAGTTCCAACCCTACCAACTGATATTGCCACGGCAACCGAAACCACCTTGCCAGCCGATGAGCCAATCGCGGTGGGCAAGAGTAGTTCGCGGGCGCTCGTGCAGCCTGGCGAAACATTTAGTTATATCATCACGGTAAGTTTCCAAGATAATGGCGATGGGCAAACTTCGCGCTCAGTCAGCATTAGCGACCCATTACCAAGCCAGGTAACCTTTATTGCAGTTCAACAACTTGGCACAGCGACCTGCGTTGGTGGCACAACCGTCAACTGTAATGGGACGGTCAGTGCAGGTAACCCAATTGTGGTCACGATTCAAGTCCAAGTTAATGCCAGCGTGGCATTGGGCACGAATATCGTTAATATCGTTAGTGCCACGGCGGCCAATCGCACGTTGCAAGCAAGCGATACCGTGATTGTGCCTGATACCTTACCAACCAGCACGCTTGGCACAGCTGGCCCAAGCTTCACGCCAATTGTTGTGACCAATACACCAATTACGCCAATTGTGACCAATACTCCGATTACGCCAATTGGTGTAACCAATACTCCACCTACCAGCACACCAGTCACACCAATTGGTGCAACCAACACACCTGGTGGCTCAACCAGCATACCTGTTACGACTGGTCCAAGCAATACGCCACGGCCAAACCAGCCGAGCAATACGCCACGGCCAAATCAGCCGAGCAATACGCCACGGCCAAACCAGCCGAGCAATACGCCACGGCCAAATCAGCCAAGCAACACACCACAGCCGAATCAGCCAAGCAACACACCACGGCCTGATATTACGCCAGTGCCAGCAACCAATGTGCCTGTTGCCACGGTTGTTCCACCAAGCAACCCAAGCGCAACGCCACGCCCAGGTGTGCCAGTGCCTTCGGCAACTCAGCGCCCAGGCGGTGGTTCAAATCCAAGTGCAACGCCACGGCCAGGCGCACCAGTGCCTTCGGCTACCAATGCACCAGCTGGCAGCCAACCAACCAATGCACCCGCGCCAGCTACAGCAACGCCAACCAATCCAGCTGGCTTCGTCACCGATCCAATCGTGACTGGCTTGCAGTTCCAAAAGAAGAGCGATTGGGGCAGCCGCTTTGCAGGCGAAAGTTTGATTTACACAATCACGATTATCAGCCCAACTAATTCGTTGAATGCTGGTACGATGCGTGATGTCGTGGTGGTTGATCAATTGCCAAGCAACTTGGAAACCAATGGCCCAATCAAGGTCAGCGACCAAAATGCACGGGTTGAACAACAAGGCAACCAAATTACCGTGCGGGTCGGGGTCTTGCCAGCAGGCCAAACCTTGACAATCATGATTCCAGTCAAGATCAAAGATGGTGTGGCTGCTCAAACGCGGATCGTCAACCAAGCTCAGTTGAATTTCACTGGCTTGGCCCAGCCAATCTATTCGAATATTTCGAGTGTTTTGGTGGTCGGCGAAGCTCCTGCAGTCAGCGCCACAGCAGTTCCTAAGGGCAATGTCGGCGGCGGTGCTGCAACTGCCAACCCAGCAACCGTCACGCCAAATACTGGCATTGGCGGCGGCCAAGGTAGTGGCGATGGCACTGGCGCAACCGATGTTGGGGTTAGCAACCCAGCTACGAATATGGGTATTCCAGCAGCAGGCTTTGTGCTCTTCGCCCTGACGATGTTCGTTCACGTTATACGGGTTCGCCGCGAAATGACGCGGATCTAAACGACAATTTCAACCAAACCAAAACCCCGCTCACGTGAGCGGGGTTTTGGTTTTAGCTTATTTAATCAATACTTGGCGATCATGTTCAAATTGCCAATCGCTGAGCGCTTCCAATTCAACTTCTAAGCGTGGATGTAACGGGTCAATCCGTTTGACCAGATGAATATCGACAACCCGATTATCGTTAATTCCAAGGCTGGTGCAAATACTATCTTGGGTTATTTTGAGGCCGCCATCGAGATCGCGGCGCAGCGGCGTTTCAAAATAGAAATCGAGGAATAGCGCAATATAACCTTGATGAGCTAGCGCCAGAAATTGCTCCGAGATCGTATCGCGTTGTTGTAAAAGCGCTAGTTGGCGTTTGACTTGACGTTTGAAAGCTTGGGCTTCGCGGCTGAGCACACGGCGATTACCAACCGTCACATATTGGCTGTTGATTGATGGTGGTAATGGCAAACTAAATTGAACAACCACATGCCCCTCCAAACAACATCAAATGCAAACACAAGCTTAGTATAGCACATGCTTGCCAAACATTTGTGTTATTTGATTAAAAATTTAATCGAATAGCCTAAAAAGCTTTGACTTATCGCCTAGAATATGCTATAGTTGGCAAGCCAACACCCTAACGCTGATGAGGTCGCGTTTAGGGCTTTGTTGTGTTTTGATGTCCTTTTTTGGAAGGAGCCTCCTATCAGAGACAAGCTACGAATCAATAATCGGATTCGCGTGCGTGAAGTGCGTCTGATCGACGAAAACGGGAACCAAGTTGGGATCATCACGACCCGTGATGCACTCGACATGGCACATGACCGCGATCTCGACTTAGTTGAGGTTGCCCCGAATGCTAGCCCGCCGGTTTGCCGCCTTATGGATTACGGCAAGTACCGCTACGAGCAAACCAAGAAAGAACGCGAAGCCCGCAAGAATCAAAAACAGGTCGAACTGAAAGAGATTCGCATGCAGCCGCGCACCGACACCCATGACTTGCAGGTAAAGGTGAACAATGCTCGCCGTTTCCTCGAAGAAGGGCATAAAGTGAAGTTCTCGGTACGTTTCCGTGGGCGTGAAATCACTCACCCTGAAATTGGCCGCGAAATGCTCGAGCAAATTGCCGAGGATTTACGCGATCATGGGGTGCTTGAGCAAAAACCCACGCTCGAAGGTCGGGCCTATTCGTTGATCATGGCCCCATCACCAAGCAAAACGCAGCCTGCGAAACGTAGCGATAAACCGGCTCCACCATTATCATCATTAGGAGATATTGATTTCGATGCCGAAGATGAAGACCAACAAGCAGGCCAAGCGCCGCTTTAAAATCACTGGCACCGGTAAGATTATGCGCACCAAGGGTGGCAAAAGCCACTTCCGCCGCCGCAAATCAACCCGTGTCAAGCAGGCTCTCGATAAGATGTTCCCAGTGAGCCCATCAGACGTGAAGCGTCTGCAACGCTCATTGCCTTACGGCCTGAAGTAGTTCGCCCGTCGGAAAATTGATGCTGGTTAGTAGCGGGATCAGGGTTACAAGCTTTGCAATGCTCCTGTACCGTCTCGCCAGCATTTTGTCTGTACTCAATTTGGAGGTATCTCGATGGCACGTATCAAACGTGGCATTATGACGCACAAGCGTCACAAGAAGCTTTTGAATCAAGCCAAGGGTTTCCGCGGCAGCCGTTCTCACAACTATAAAACCGCTCACGAAGCAGTGATGAAGGCGCTTGCCTACGCATATCGCGACCGCCGCAACCGCAAACGCGATTTCCGCCGCTTGTGGATCGTGCGGATCAACGCTGCTGCTCGCTTGAATGGTTTGAGCTATAGCAATTTGATCAATGGCTTGAACAAGGCTGGCATCGTGATCGATCGCCGCCAATTGGCCGACTTGGCTGTCCGCGATGCTGCCGCTTTCACGGCAATTGTCGCTCAAGCTAAGCAAGCTTTGGCCTAGTTCAAGGCATGGTGCTGTGTTGATCGACCTCATTACCAGCACTGCTAATCATCACGTTAAATACCTGCGTTCGTTGTTGCGTTCCCGTAAGGATCGTCATAGCGAACGCAGGTTTGTTGTTGAAGGGGTGCGCTTGGTTGGCGAAGCGCTCAATTTTGCCACACCAAGTTTGTTGCTCTATGTGCCTGAGCAGTTGGCAAGCACCGAACGCGGCCAGCAGTTGCTCGATCTCATTGCTCAATTGCCCAATGCTTTTGCAACAACCCCAGCAATCTTGGCTGGACTCAGCGATGTTGAGACCCCTCAAGGCATCATCGCGGTTATCCCAATGCCTCAATTCACCAGCCAATCAGCCTCATTAATCTTGATGCTCGATGGCGTGCAAGATCCTGGCAATGTTGGCACGCTGTTGCGCTCAGCCGAAGCCGCTGGCGTTGGCCAAGTGTTGTGTTTACCAGGCACTGCCGATGTGTGGAGTCCCAAAGTTGTGCGCTCAGGTATGGGCGTGCATTTTCGGCTACCCATCGTCGATGGCTTAAATTGGGAAACTGCCTTGCCGCTGATTGAGCATTGCCAACAACGCTTCGCGGCGGTGCAAGATTCACCCTTATCCTATGATCAGGCTGATTTGACCCAACCAACTGTGTTGATTATCGGCAATGAAGCTAACGGCGTTTCGGCCACCACCCTCAGCTATTCCAGCACCATCACCATCCCCATGCTTGGCTCGCTCGAATCGTTGAATGCTGCGGTTGCCGGCAGTGTGTTATTATTCGAGGCCGCCCGCCAACGCCGAGTAAAGTAAAAAGTCAGAAATCAAAAGGCAAAAAGCTCAATTAATGCAGTAGAGCAAGGGTTATAGACTTCATCCAAAATTCTCTGCGCCGCTGCGTTAAAAAATTATTCTCCAAAGTACCCCAAGTACAGGGTTTAGCCACAGACGAGCACAGATTTATTTGATTATTTGGCTATTGGCTGTTTGTAATGGGTCATTGGGTTAACAACCAGTTCTAGCATGCCCTCACCCCAACCCCTCTCCCACAGCGGCGGGCGAGGGGCGTTCAACCGTTCATAATGGGATGGTTCCCTATCGCCTCGCATGCGGGAGAAAGGCAGCGGTTGCCACCCTCATAAACAATTACGGCTATTGGCTTTTGTTGTTTGACTTCTGCCTTTTGATTTCGCCTTCATCCCTCATAATTAAAAAAAGCTCCTCGCCCGCCGAAGCAAGCAAGGAGCTGGGATTCATCTATGCTCAAACATTTAGAGCAAGAGCTTGAATGGGTTTTGCAGCAAGTTCTTGAGTTCAACCAAGAACTGGGCAACGCTTGCTCCATCAGTGGCGCGGTGGTCAGCTGAAACCGTGACATTCATCAATTGACGAATCACAATTTCACCATCGCGGACAACTGGAGTGGCAATTGTGCTGCCAACTGCCAAAATTGCGCTTTGGGGTGGCGTGATAATCGCGATGAAGTTGGTGACATCGAACATCCCCAAGTTGCTGACGGTAAACGTGCCGCCTTGGAGATCGTCGAGGCCAGCTTTGCCATCGCGGGTGCGGCCAATCACATCGCGCATTTGGTTGGAGATTGCGCCGAGGCTCAAGCTATCGCAGTTGCGCACGACTGGAGCCAACAAGCCAGCATCGGTTGCTACAGCCACGCTGATGTGAACATCTTTGTGAACCAACAACTTATCGCCAGCGAAGGTCGAGTTGAGTGCGGGGAACTTCTTCAAGGCGATAGCACAAGCCTTCAGCAACAATTCAGTCACTGAAAGTTTGCCACCATGAGCTTCACGCAACTTAGGCAACAAGGCTTGAATCGCATCCATTTCAATCGTTGAAGTAACGAAGAATGGTGGCACTTGTTGTTGGCTTTCGACCATGCGCTTGGCAGCGGTTTGGCGTAAGCGCGAGAGTGGCTCCTCGGTGTAGACCGAATTTGGTGCTGGTGGCGCGAAGATCAAGCCAACTGGTGCTGGCACTGGTGATGCAACTGGAGCCGCTTGTGCAGCAGCTGGCGCAGCGGCTGGGGTAGCAGCAGGTGCAGCCTTTGGTGCAACGGCAGCAGCCAATACATCGGCCTTAACAATTCGGCCATCAGGGCCAGAACCCTTGAGGCCAGCCAAATCTACGCCGCGTTGTTCGGCCAAACCGCGAGCAGCTGGAGTTGCAAACAAGCGCCCAGTGCTGGTTGCCGGAGCACTGGCTGCTGGTGTAGCCTCAACTTTTTCTGGTTGAGCGACCACGGCAGGAGCCGGCGGAGCGGCCTCGCCACCCTCGCCAACTGCTGGAGCATCGCTGGAAGGCGTAACGCTGGCATTGGCTGCTTCGGCCTCGTCATCGCCTGAGCCATCGTCAATTTCGGCGATTGGCGCACCAACTGGCACGGTTTCGCCTTCGTTGACCAAGAACTTTAAGATTGTCCCAGCCTCAAAAGCCTCGATTTCAATCGTGACCTTATCGGTTTCGACTTCAGCAATTGGTTCACCACGCGAAACCTCATCGCCTGGCTTTTTCAACCATTTGGCCAAAGTACCTTCGACCATATCGTAGCCCATTTTGGGCATTTCTAGTTTCTTCGCCATCGTGACCTCGTGTGTTGGTGGTTTGGCAACAAGCTTAGAATTCACGAAACCGTTTTCTTTAGCCTGCTGCCAAGCCACCCAACCTCAACTACTGCTGCCGAATCTTTTGGGTCTTGCCTGCCAGCACATTCTTGACTGCTTGAATGACTGAATCGGCATTGGGAACCACATGGGCTTCCAAGTTTTTGGCATACGGCATTGGCACTTCGTCAAAGCCCACGCGCCAAATTGGAGCATCCAAGTGATCAAAGCCTTCGGTATACAAGCGAGCGGCAATTTCCGAGCCAACACCAACTGATGTCCACTCTTCGGTGGCAATTACAGCGCGGTTGGTTTTGCGGAAACTTTCCAAGACTGGCTCCATATCGAGCGGACGAATGGTGCGCAAGTCAACCAAGGCTGCATCGATGCCTTCGCTTGCCAAGGTTTCAACGGCTTGTTGGCAGTAAGGAATCATGCGGCCATAGCCCACAATCGTCACATCTTTGCCATCGCGCAACAAGTTCGATTTGCCAATCGGAACGGTGTAGCTTTCTTCTGGCACTTCGCCCTTGATGTTGTAGATCCCAGTGTGTTCGATGAAAATCACGGGATCGGGATCTTCGATCGCGGCCTTCATCAAGCCTTTGGCATCGTATGGAGTGCCAGGCACAACCACTTTCAAGCCTGGCATGTAGGCATAGTAGTTATCGAAGGCTTGCGAGTGGGTGGCGCTCAATTGACCATAGCCATTGGGCATGCGGAACACGATTGGGCAGGTAAATTGACCACCGAACATATAGTGCAATTTAGCAGCGTGGTTGATAATCATATCCAGCGCCAAAATTGCAAAGTTGGTGGTCATCATTTCCACGATCGGGCGCAGGCCGTTCATCGCAGCGCCGATGCCTAAACCAGCATACCCAGCTTCAGCAATTGGCATATCTTTGATGCGTTCGGGGCCGAATTCTTTTTCAAACCCTTTGGTGACACCGTAAGCGCTATCGTAGTGAACAACATCTTCACCAATGATAAACACCCGTGGATCGTTGGTCATTGCTTCGCGCAATGCTTGGCGCAAGGCTTCCGAGTAGGTTATAACGGGCATTGATATCTCCTTAGAGCGGCTTCGAATAGATTTCGGTCCATGCTTCGCTCAGGTCTGGGGCAGGGCTTTCTTCGGCAAATTGCACCACTACATCCATTTCCTTTTCAACTTCTTTATCGATTTGCTTGGCTTGTTTTTCAGTCAACAAGTTTTGATCGATCAGTTTTTGCTTGAGCAAAGCAATTGGGTCGCCGGAACGCCGAGCATTAATATCGTCGCGAGTTCGATACATTTGAGGGTCGGCAGCCGAGTGACCACGGAGACGATAGGTCATCGCTTCTAAGAAATATGGGCCTTCGGTGCGGGCATGGTTGACGGCGTAAAGGGCGCGAGCACGCATTTCTTCAACGTCGTTGCCATTCACCCGTTCGCCAGGCATAAATGGCGAAGCTTTTTTGTGAATTTCGGTGACCGAGGTGTGCACGCTGAGCGGCGTACCCATGGCAAATTCGTTGTTTTCGCATAGGAAAACGATTGGCAATTTATATAATGCGGCCATACTGACGGCTTCGTAGAATTCGCCGCCATTGGTTGCGCCATCGCCAAAGAAACACATGACAACACCATCTTGATCAGCTTGGCCAAGCACTTCGCGCTTGTATTTGATCGAGTAGGCAATCCCCATGGCCAACAGCAAGTGGGCACCAACGATGGCGTAACCGCCCCAGAAATTTTTATTTTTATCAGCAAAGTGCATTGAGCCGCCTTTGCCTTTACCGGTGCCAGTGCTGCGGCCAAACAATTCAGCCATCAGAGGTTTGGGTTCCAAGCCACGAGCAAGGGCGTGGCCATGGTCGCGATAGTGAGTGACTAAATGATCTTGTGCTTTCAAGGCACCAATCGCACCAACCGCGACTGCTTCTTGCCCAACATATAAGTGCAAGAAGCCGCCGATCCGAGCACGGGTGTACTGTTGCTGGCAATGTTCTTCAAATGAGCGAATCAGCACCATCGTGCGGTAATCGGCAAGTAAATCTTGCTTTTCCATCAAGGCTCCTTTATCGAGGGTTGCAGAAGAAGAAAAGCCATACCTGGCCGTCCTATCAACGGGGATAGAACGCCTCTATAAATTAAGTAGTTTAAGGTGATTTGTGTCGTCGTTGACAGGCCTTTTGTACCATTGGCTATTATAGCATATCGCATTGCATGCCGTCAGAGAGCTTTATTTTCGACACAGTGCGTCATAAAAAAGTCAAAAGGCAAAAGATTAAAGTCAAAAGCTGCCTTTTGATTTCTGCCTTTTGATTTTTGCCTTTATAATGCTGATTGGCTTAAACTACTAGATACGATGAGGTAAAACGGCATGCGAGTACCGCTTTCGTGGTTACGCGAATTTGTTGATATAACGATTAGCCCAGAAGAATTGGCCGAGCGTCTCACGCGGGCGGGCTTGGAAGTTGCCAGCATCGATTATGTCGGGCTGCAAGCTCCTGCCGGCTCAGCGTGGGCACCAGATTTGAGCAGCGCCACCCCACCAGATTATATTCCGTGGGATCGCGAGACGATTTTCGTGGGCCAGATCGTCGATGTGCAGCCGCACCCCAACGCTGAACGCCTAAAATTACCACGCATTGCCTATGGCGAAGGCCGCGAATTGACCGTGGTGACCGGCGCACCGAATATCGAGCTTGGCATGAGCGGCCAAAAAGTGGTGCTAGCCACTAAAGGCGCTCGCCTGCTCGATGGTCATAGCGAAACCCGCCAATGGTTGACGCTCAAACCAACCAAATTGCGCGGCGTACCGTCCGAGGGCATGGTTTGCTCAGAAATGGAGCTGGCGCTCTCCGATGAACATGATGGCATTATCTTCTTGCCCGATGATGCGCCAGTTGGCACGCCCTTGGCCGATTATTGGGGCGATGCCGTTTTAGAAATTGAAACGACTCCTAACTATGCCCATACCCTAAGCATTCTGGGGGTTGCGCGGGAAGTTGCGGCCTTAACTGGGGCCGAATTGCGCATGCCCAGTTTTGATTTGCCAACCAATGGCCCAGCCATCGCCGATAAAATTCAGGTTGAGATTGTTGATTCAAACATTTGCCCACGCTTTGTCGCTGGCTTGATCGAAGGGGTGAAGATTGCCCCCTCGCCGTGGTGGATGCAACGGCGCTTACGCTTGGCAGGCCAGCGCCCAATTAACAACATTGCTGATATTACCAATTATGTAATGTTGGAACTGGGCGAACCAAGCCATGCCTTCGATGCAGATCAGGTGGCCCAAGGGCGCTTGATTATTCGACCAGCCGCCGCAGGCGAAAAGCTCGAAACGCTTGATCATGTTGTGCGCGAATTACGGCCAATCGATACAGTTGTGGCCGATCCCAATGGCCCTTCAAGTTTGGCTGGGGTTATGGGTGGCGCAGCCTCGGAAATTAGCGATAGCACGGTCAATGTGTTATATGAAGCAGCCTTGTGGAATCCGATTGCGATTCGCCGCACGGCCCAACATTTCAAGCTTTTCTCCGAAGCTTCCAAACGCTTTGAGAAAGGCGTTGATCCAACGCTGCCACCACGCACAACGATTCGCGGGTTGAACTTAATTCAACAATTAGCTGGCGGCACGATTGCCAATGGATTAGTTGATGTTTGCCCTGTGCCCTTCGCCCGCCGCGAAATTGAGCTAGCCTTGGGCGAAGTAAAACGCATTTTGGGGATCGATCTTGAGCAAGCCGAAGTTGCCAATTTACTAAGTCGTTTGGGTTTTGAATGCGCGGTAGTTGAATCAAGCCGTGGCCCTGCCTTGCATGTGCTAGTGCCAGCCCATCGCACCGATGTTGAAATCGAAGCCGATTTGCTCGAAGATGTGGCCCGTATGTATGGCTATGATCGCATCCCCGAAGCCTTGATGGCCGACACGCTGCCAACCCAACGTGCTAATCCGTTGTTCGAGGCCACCGAACGCTTGCGCGATATGTTGGTAGCCGCAGGTTTGGATGAAGCAATCAGCTACTCGCTTAGCAACGACAGCTTGCAAAATTCGGTATATGTAAGCGAAAATGGGGCAAATGCTGAACAATTTGTGCGCTTGGAAAACCCATTAACTCCTGAGCGATCAGTGATGCGCCGCTCTATCTTGCCCGAATTGTTGAGCATTGTGGTCGGCGATTTGCGCGAACGCGAACGGGTAGCCTTGTTTGAAATTGGCGCGGTGTTCCACCCTGTGGCGGGCCAATTGCTACCCGACGAGCCACGCAACTTGGCACTTATTTTGGCTGGCACGCGCCAACCAAGCACTTGGAGCCAACCAAGCCCCGAAGGCTTCGATTTCTTCGACCTCAAAGGCGTGATTGAAGAAGTGTTGCGTCGCCACGGCTTGCGTGATCGCGCCAGCTTCCAAGTTGCCAGCGACGAGCGTTTGCACCCAGGCCGCAGCGCTAAAATCGTGGTTGATGAAGTGGTGGTTGGGGTGTTTGGTGAGTTACATCCTTTGGTGCGCGATCGCTTTGGCTTTAGCGTGCCACGAGTTTGTATCGCTGAACTAAGCGTTGATCAATTGCTCAAGGTCAGCCAACCAACCAAATATACCAGCATCTCGCGCTTCCCCGCCACGGTACAAGATTTGGCCTTGGTTGCCAACGATGAGCTAGCCGCTGACCTGATTGCCAAAACCATCAAGCAGTATGGTGGCGAATTCTTAGAAGATGTACGGCTGTTCGATGTCTACACTGGCTCGCCGATTCCAGCTGGTCAGCGCAGTTTGGCCTTCCGCCTACGCTTCCGCGCCCCTGACCGCACCTTAGCCGACAAAGATTTGCTCAAAACCCGCGAAAAGTTGCTCAAGCAGCTAGAACGCGAATTGGGCGTGCAAATTCGCAGCTAACCTATTTTAGCGATGCAGGCATGCTGTACATTCGGCATGCCTGCATTTGCTATTTAAGCAATTTGCTGTTTTGCCAACTCTAAGGCGGCGGCTAAATCGTTGGCCTCAGCAATGCCACCTTGGGCTTGTTGAACGCTACCACCGCCCTTGCCGCCAAATGCTGCCACAACCTGCCGCAAAATTGCCCCGCAATCCAAGCCTTGGCCGGCAAAGATTAATTGGGGTTTGCTAGCTGCCACGCCAAACAAGGCTACCCCGCCTGCCTGAGCCACCAAATTGGCTAGTTGGCGCACGGTTTGCGGTTCGCGCAGCCAAACTTGGGCCACAACCTTTAATTGACCAATCCGCTGAGCTTGCTCAACCAACGCTTTGGCTTCAAACTCCAATAGTTGTTGCTCGGCCTGCTGAAACTGTTTGCGTACTTGTTGTTCTTGCTCACGTAACCGTTCGATCGCTTGCTCGGCTTGAGGTTGAGCCACGCTAAAACCTGCGGCGATTCGGCCAAGCGCAGCATTCTTCCAACGCAAATCCTGCAACGCTCGCCCACCACACACAAATTCAATTCGCACACTCTCGCCACGCTTTTCGCTGCGCCGAATATGAATCTGACCAACCGCGCCAGTCGCATTGGGGTGGGTTCCGCCACATGCTGAATGATCAAAATCGCCAGCCGAAACCACGCGAATTGCTCCAGTTACGCTGGGAGCTTTGCGCAAGGCCAGCGTGGCAAGTTCTTCGGCGCTGACAAATCGCGCCAAAATCGGCAAATTTTGCCAAATTACTTGGTTGGCGAGAGTTTCAGCCTCGCCAAGTTGCTCGGAGTCAGCTTCACCAGTGGCTAAATCAATTGTGACATACTCGCTGCTGAGATGAAAACCAACTGTGCGCCAATTGAATAGCTGATCAAATGCTGCCGAGAGCAAATGCTGGCCATGATGTTGCTGCATATGATCGAAGCGTCGTTGCCAATCTAGGCGACATTCCACGCTATCGCTATCAATTGGCGCAGCGAGGGTATGCCACACCAAATCATGATCATCAGCCTGCACATCGACCACCGCCACCCCGTTAATCCAGCCATGATCAGCGGGCTGACCACCACCTTCGGGATAAAAAGCGCTGCGATCAAGCGCCACCCGTTGCTGATCGCGAGCTACAATTTGGGCTGACCATTCGCGCAAATAGGCATCGTGCCAATAAAGTCGTTCAGTGCTCATCAACTGCTCCTGCAAAACAGAATATGCTATGATAGATCAATCTGTGTCAAGGAGGAACCTCAATGACGAGTAAGGCCGCCGAGTATTACGCTAAAGAAACTGAACGGGTCTGGACGATTGTGGCTGAGCAACCCGAAGCTAATTTGTATCGGCCAATTCGAGACGATGGCTGGAACGCTTGGCAAATTGTGGCGCATATTGCTTTAACCTCGCGCCAGATGTTGCGCCTAGCCCAAAAGCAACAACAACAAGCCCAAACTGGCGATATCAGCCCAATTTTTGCCCCCGATTTTGATGTTGATCGCATGAATATTGAGCAAGTTGCGGCTTGGGAAGGCAAGAGCTTTGCCGAAATTCGTCAACATTGGGATAAAACGGGAGTGCAATTGGCCGAATACATTACAACGTTGCAACCAGCCGATTTAGCATTACCCGTCGAATTTGTTAAAAAGCAACAGATGACCCTTGAGCAACTATTAAATCTGATTTCATTGCATATTCGGTTACATCGCAATGAAATCGAAACGGGCCTACGCTCGCTAGAATGAGGCACCATGATTCTCGTTGATGCACACCTCGATTTGGCTTATAACGCAATTAACCTTGGCCGCGATTTGACCAAAACCGTGGAACTTGGCCGCCAACGTGCAACCGAACAAACCGTTGAATGGATTGCTGAGGCTGGTACCTTGACCACTACCTTGGCTGAAATTGGCTTGCACACGCCAAGTATTGTGTGTGGCACAATTTTTATTCTGCCAGCGGAAGCCCAAACTACGCTTGATGGCGTGGCCTATGCTACCCCCGACGAAGCCCACGATCAAGCGTGGGAGCAACTAAATTGGTATAAACAACAATGTGCCGCTGGCTTTTTGCACCTTATCGACAATCAACCAGCCCTCCAAGCGATTCAAGCTCGCAACCAATCAGTGCCAGGGTTGGTCTTGTTGATGGAAGGAGCAGATGGCTTGCGCACGCCCGATGAACTAATCGAGTGGTATGCTGCGGGTTTGCGCTGGCTTGGCCCAGCATGGCAAGCAACTCGCTATGCTGGTGGCACTGGTGCACCAGGCTCATTGACCAAATTGGGCTTGGAATTATTGGAATTGATGCAAAGATTAGGCGTGGCGCTCGATGCCAGTCATTTGGCAGAGGAAAGTTTTTGGCAAGCACTTGAGCACTTTCAAGGGCCAATTGCGGCCTCGCACTCCAATTGTCGCAGCTTATTAGTTGGAGCCAGCCACCAAGATCGCTATTTAAGTGATGAGATGATCAAAGCGATTATTGAGCGTGATGGCGTGATTGGAATTGCACTCTACAACCGTATGCTGCGGGCCGATTGGGATGGTAGCAAAAATCATGTCTCGTTGGAGCATGTGGTGATGCAAATTGAGCATATCTGTCAGCTGGCAGGCAATACGCAGCATGTGGCGCTTGGCTCCGACCTCGACGGTGGCTTTGGAGTTGAGATGATTCCGGCTGAAATTGATCGCTGGAGCGATTTACTAAAGATCGGCCAAGCCTTAGCGAAGCGGGGCTGGCACGAAAATGATATTGCCAAGGTGCTCGGCCAAAATTGGCTGCGTTGGTTTCAACGAATTATCTAGGTTGCGGAGTTTGTGATCCACGAAGGACACGAAGATTGAGACTAGCTATGTTGGCCGAAGGCTCTAGGCTATCGAGACATGAGGTAATAGCTTAATAATTTCGATAGCCAAAAGTCTAGAGCCTACTCACTTCGTGCTCTTCGTGTCCTTCGTGGTTAAACTTACCTATCAAATCATTCGGCTAAGGCCAATTTACCAGCCTGAATCACCTGTTTCAGGCCTTCGATATGCGGGTACATCACGGTATCTTCAGCTAGAAATGGCACAACCTGGCGAATTACTTGATGGGCGGGCGCAGTTCCTTGGCCCAGCTGTAAATGCTCGTGTTTGCGCCAACGTAAATCGATCGCTTGGGCCGCGCATAAGGCTTCACAGGCCAAAATACCCACCACATTATCGAGCATCTCGGCAGCCTGACGGGCAGCAGTCGGCCCCATACTGACATGATCTTCTTGATTACCCGAGGTAGGAATCGTATCAGCAGCAGCGGGGTGTACCAGCACTTTATTTTCGCTCGCCAAAGCCACAGCCGTATATTGAATCAACATCATGCCTGAGTGCAGGCCGCCTTGCTCGGTTAAAAACGGGGCGAGTAAATTGCCATTCAAACCTGCATCAACCAAGCGAGCAGTGCGGCGCTCGCTGATGTTGCCCAATTCGCTCAACGCCACTTTCAGAAAATCCATGGCTAATGCGAGAGGCTCACCATGAAAGTTACCGCCCGAAATCGCCTCATATTCGCCATGGGGTTGCGCAGGATCAACAGGAACAATCAAGGGGTTATCGGTAGCGCTGTTGAGTTCAATCTCGGTAGCCCAACGCCCATAACAGGCTGCATCGCGAATTGCCCCATGGACTTGAGGCACACAGCGCAACGAGTAGGCATCTTGGACTTTATGCGGCCCATAAATAGTCGGATCAGCGGCTTGGCTGGGGTAAACAAAGCTACTGCCTTGCAACAATTGACGAATGCTCCGCGCACTATCAAGCTGACGTGGATGCGGACGAATTGCATGCAACCGCTGATCGAAGGCTGCTGGCAAAGCCGCCAAAGCTTCCATCGACAAGGCGGCGATAGTCTCGGCACTGCGGCAAAGTTGCTCGGCATCGTAGATTGCCAAGGCGGCTAAGCCACTCAATAATGCCGTGCCATTAGTTAATGCTAAGCCTTCTTTAGCCTCTAAAACCAAAGGTTCTTGCTGCAAGTGGGCTAAAACTTCGGCTCCACTCATGCGTTGGCCATGGACTGGCGATTGACCTGGAGCAACCGCCTCGCCCAAGCCCAGCAAAATCAAACAGGCATGGGCGAGGGGAGCCAAATCGCCGCTAGCTCCAAGCGAGCCTTGACAAGGAATAATTGGCAAAATATCGGCGTTGAGCAGATCAAGCAAGGCTTGTGCAACCAGCGGGCGAATCCCTGAAAAGCCTTTAGCCAAGGTATTGACTCGCACGATCAACATGGCGCGTACTTGGTCGCGGCGCAGCGGCGTGCCTGTGCCAGTGGCGTGGCTCATAATAATATTGCGTTGCAACTCGCGCACATGGTCGCGATCGATTGTACGATTTTGAAAATGACCAAAGCCCGTGGTAATGCCATAGACCACGCGACCTTCGGCCACAAATCGCTCGACGGCAGCGCGAGAATAGTGCATTCGTTCAATTGCTTCGGGCGCTAATTCGACCTTAATTGCCGGATTACGAGCGGCAGCCACCAAACCATCAACTGTTAACTGCTCGCCATTGAGCACTAAACATTCCACAATGCTACCTCGCTAGCTTAATTCGCTTTCGGCGCTAGTATACCAGCCGTCAGCAAATGGTGGGCTTGCGATGGGTTTAATTATGGTTGAGCTAGGACGATGTAGCCCTTGCGCCACTCTCTCTCCTCTCGGGAGATTCTGAGTAGGCGCAGGTTTTAGATTGCCAAAACGGTGTGGAAGTGAGCGCGATACGGCGCGTAGCTAGCTAACTCGCGCACATAATCGCAGATTTCGCTGCGCAAAATGGGGTCGTTGTAGGTTTGAACTAATAATTCCAACGCATTAACCACATACGAACGCGGTTGATAATCGTAACACGACGATTTGCCTTCACCGGCGATGGAAAGAATGCCTGCCTCACTGAGTTCTTTGAGTGCTCGCTCAATACTCCATATATCGCGCCCTAGCTGGCGAGCGATGTGAGTAGCAGTGCCTTGATTAACTGTTCGTTGTGCAAATAGCATGACACAATGCAGTTTTTCGGGAGTATCGATCGCTTGCTCAAGCAACATATACACGCTTGAAGAGATCATGCTCGCCTCCTTGCAATCCTCTTTGACTGCGCGGAAAAGAGACCCCGCTATCTTGGCGGTTTACAGGCACCACGGCCTGTTGGTGTATCTTCCGTTCCTTCGCTTTCTGGGTCAATAGATCAGCCGACAGCGGACGGTGGTAGTGGTAGTTGGATGAGATTTTGAGGTAGAAAATTGCTGTTGTTATGTTATGTCTCCCCGATTATATCACAGTTTCCATGAATAGCTAGATTAATTTTACCTAAAAAAGAGCGGATATAGGTATATAGGTGAACTTAGTTTAACCGCTAAAAACCCGTTGCATATCGGATATGCAACGGGTTTTTAGCATTAATTTGCTTAAAAAGCTTAAGCTGTCAGGGTTACTGTGCCGGGGCTATCGTTGGCATCCGAATCATCGCTCTTGTCATCGACTGGTGGTTCAGCCGAAACTGCTGCGACCAAATCTTTCTTATCAAGATTGATTACGGTTACGCCTTGAGTTGTTCGCCCATACTTAGAAATCTTGTCGGCACGAGTACGCATCACGACACCATTGCGGGTAATTGTGGTCACAATATCACTATCAGTCAACACCAATGCGGCGGCAATAATATCGCCTGGCTTGAGCCGCATGGTAATCACGCCTTGGGTTGCCCGCCCCTTGACCGGATAGTCTTCGAGGTCGGTGCGCTTGCCCATGCCGTGAGAGGTAATCACGAGCAGTTGTGAATCTGGCCGCACCAAATCCATGCCGACCACTTGATCTTTGGCTGACATTTTGATGCCAATCACCCCACTAGCTGGCCGACCCATCGGACGCACTTCGGCTTGACTGAAGCGGATGGTTTGGCCATGTTGGGTAGTCATCAAAATATCTTCGTCGCCATTGCTAGTTTTGACCCAGCGCAGTTCGTCGCCAGTATCAAGCCCGATCGCGATCAAGCCATTCGAGCGCACTGAGCTATATTCGCTCAACTTGGTGCGTTTGATTCGGCCTTTGACCGTGGTCATCACCAAATATTCGCCATCGTCGAAATCGGGCACAGCGATCAATGATGTGACCAATTCGCCTGGTTCGAGCGAGATCAGGTTGACCAGCGGCAGACCTTTGGCGGTACGGCTCGCATCGGGAACTTCATGAACTTTGAGTTGATAGACTTTGCCACGGTTGGTAAAGAACAAAAGATCGTTCAGGGTATTACACATCAAGAGATGTGCCACCACATCATCTTCTTTGGTGGTCATGCCCTTAATACCACGGCCACCGCGATTTTGCACGCGATAGGTATCGCCAGGCAATTTCTTGATGTAGCCACGATCGGTCACCGTCACCAACACATTCATGTCGGGAATCAGATCTTCGGTGCTGATATCGCCAGTGGCATCGGCAATGATCCGTGAGCGCCGCACATCACCATATTTTTCTTTGAGTTCAGCCACATCGTCCTTGATAATTTTGAAAACCCGTTCGGGCTTGGACAAAATATCTTCAAGGTCGGCAATCGTCCCCAAGACTTCTTTATATTCATCCTCGATCTTTTTGCGTTCGAGGCCGGCCAAGCGCCGCAATTGCATTTCCAAGATCGCTTGCGATTGCAATTCGCTGAGCTTGAAGTTTTTCATCAAATTGCTGCGGGCAGTTTCAGCGGTGCGGCTAGCGCGAATCGTGGCAATCACTTCATCAAGCTGATCGAGCGCAATTTTCAAGCCTTCGAGAATATGCGCCCGTGCTTTGGCTTTGGCCAGATCATGCTCGGTACGCCGCCGAATGACAATTTGGCGATGCTCGATATATTCTTGCAAGGCTTTTTTAAGCGAAAGCGTGCGTGGCTGCTTGCCATCTTCGACCAAGGCCAACATATTTGCGCCAAAGGTGGTTTGCATGCTGGTGTATTTGAATAGATGATTCAGCACTTTCTTGGGCTGGGCATCTTGCTTCAAGATAATCACCATGCGAATCCCTGAACGGTCGGATTCATCGCGCACATCGCGAATCCCTTCGATCCGTTTATCTTTGACTAACTCGGCAATCCGTTCAATCAAACGGGCTTTGTTAACTTGATAGGGCAATTCGGTCACGACGATATGGAACGCACCGCGAGCAGCTTCTTCGATGTGGGCTTTAGCGCGAATCAAAATCCGGCCACGACCACTCGAATAAGCGCTGATAATCCCTTCAGTACCCAGAATCGAGCCGCCCGTTGGGAAGTCGGGGCCAGGGATAAATTTGATCAAATCTTCAACGGTTGCATCGGGATTATCAACCAAGTAGCCGATGCCATCGCACAGCTCGCCAAGGTTATGTGGCGGAATGTTGGTGGCCATACCAACCGCAATCCCAGCTGAGCCGTTGAGCAGCAAGTTGGGCAAACGCGCTGGCAACACCAATGGCTCTTGATAGCCGCCATCGAAGTTGGGGCCGAAATTCACCGTATCGCGGTCGATATCGCGCAACAATTCCTCGGCAATTTCTTTGAGCCGCGCTTCAGTGTATCTGTAGGCCGCCGCTGCGTCGCCGTCAACACTGCCAAAATTCCCTTGGCCATCGACGAGCGGATAGCGCATATTCCATGGTTGGGCGAGGCGCACGAGGGCATCATAAACCGAAGCATCGCCGTGAGGGTGATACTTCTTGAGCACTTCGCCGACAACCCCAGCGCATTTGGAATAGCGCACGTTGTGCAATAGCCCTTCGCGGAACATTGCATATAAAATCCGCCGCTGCACAGGTTTGAGACCATCGCGAGCATCAGGTAAGGCCCGCGATACAATCACACTCATTGCATAATCGAGATAGGCGGTACGCATCTCGTCAACAATCGCAACAGGCTTGACAATCCCTATTTCCATGAATTTTATCCCTTGCGTAAGCGCTAAATCCCTAAAGTTAAGCTTCCTGTATTATACCGCGAAATAGCCATAATGTCGAATATTTTTAGCACAAATATGCTGAATTTAGGTAAATTGATCAGCAGTCGGCCTATCGTTGCTATACTACAGCTAGCAAACTATTCATCTTTGTAGGCCAAGAAATTGAGCGTTATGCTGCGATTGTTTTTATTGGAACAACACGATAGCGTTTTGCGGCAGGTTGAACTGCAACATGTGCTTGAACAAGCCGACCAAATGCGCCAGGCGTTACGTTTGCAAGGCTATACGGCGCTTGGCCCAGCCTTGCAAACGTGGGACACCTATGCCCAGCGCGTACTCTATCAGCCGATTGCCCATGTGTTTGATCCCAAGTTGGGGCCAGAATATCGGGTGCATCAAATCGAAGCTCGGTTGGTGGCAGAAGTCATTTTAGCAATTGATGCTCAACAGCGCTACAACCTAGCAGGAATTTACGATCAACTGTATGAGCAAGGGCTAGAGCCACTAGCCGCGCCGTTGATTCCAGTTTTGCCATTGGTTGGGGTTGAACCACGCGTGCAAGCCTATATTCCAGTTTTGCCGTTGGGAGCACGGGCCTTGTGGCCACGCCATACGTGGTGGGTGCGCAAACTTGGCTGGCAACGCCCAGTGCCAGAGCTTGGGCAACAATTAACCTGGCGTGATCAATGGCAGCATACCTGGCCGCCATTTTTGCGTTTACAACTGGCTGCGCTAATCATCATTCTCTTGCTCAGCATGCCATGGGCGATGCTTCAATGGTGGCTGGGAGCCGAACCCCAAATTCTGTTGTTCAAGAGCTTTGAGATCTTCACAGCCCTGCGCTGGTTTGGTATGATTGGCAGTATGCTATTGGGAGTGGTGATTTGGCGACAACGCGGCAGTGCAATTCAGGCATGGAACCGTTTTTGGGCAACGACCCCAACACCACCTCTTTTGATCATTGAGCTAGAGTCGGAGAAACAGCGTGAGCAATGATTATTTTCCTATTGAACAGTTAATCGCCCAACAATTGCCCGAGGCGATGGCCTTGCAGTTGCATGTATTGCCAGCCCACCAAGAATTAATTGCGCCCTTGCCAACCGGCTATGTTGGCCCCGTCATGGCGGCGGCTGAACAATGGCTGAAAGTACATGGCTACCGCACCTTAGGCCCATGGATGATCGCCTGGGGGCCAACTGGTCAGCCACAATTACGTCGCCCAGTCAGTGGCGCACTCAAAGCCATCCGCGAAAAAGATTTTCAAACCGTTGAAGTGCCCGAACAATTGCTGCTGGCAGTGCCATTTGTGGGTTGGCCTGTGCTGCCCCACAACTTTACCCAACCTGTTAATAATGTTGGGCTGAACATTATGGGTTCACCGTTGTTGCTAGCCTTAACCGACTCACCGCCAACCATGGCGTGGGTTCCGGTCGTACCACGCGGCACGAATACACTCTTTTCGATCGAGCGTAGCAAAATTGGCCTCTTGCCAGCTCCACCCAAGCCGGGCAAACAAATTTCGATGCTTGATGCTTGGCGGCGGGCAGGCTATACCCTTGGGCGTTTTGCCACAATCATAATCGGTGGATTAGGTTTTATCATATCACTCACTGTGATCATGGGGGTGCTCATAGGTGGCGAACCAATTGCTTCAATTCAAGGTGTAGCCTATGTGTATACCATTATCACAGGATTTCTGGCAGTTTTGTGGAGCCAAGCTATTATTATCACGTTGATTATTATATTTGCAATTATTGGGGCGTATAAAATGAATGCGATAGCCAATTGGAATCGCTTTTGGCAGCAACGCCCAGTTCCACCCGAACTCTTGCTAGGTAGTCGTGGTGATGGCCAAGTTGGCACATGGTTGGGCTAAATTACCAACCCCAATCGTCATCACGGCGGCGCTTGCGGCGACGTTTGCGCCATGGCATCAACAGCGATTTATGATACGGCTCGCGGCCTTCGATCAGCCAATCGGCAATCGAATGCACGGCTCCGCCAGTAACAAAACCGACTAATGCATAAACGATGAGTTGGCGATCGCTATACCACAGTGCCTTGAGATCGGCAATAAAGGCGGCGCTAATCGTGGCAGTATCAACCGGCGTGAAGCTATTGATTAAGGTCATGCCCAAATAAAACGAGAGCCAGACCATCACCAAAAAGTAGCCAAGCCGAAATAATGGGCCAAATACGAGGCTATGCGAAATTCCAGCACGATGCGGCACAAGCTCACGATAGGGCCACCAAATAAATCGCAACGGCCCCCAACGGTTATAGGGTTCGGAAGCCAAATCCAAATCGGGCGAAAAGGCCATGCCCGAAACAATATGGCTTCCGGCCCAAACAAATGCCCCTAATAAATCGCTATTTGGCACAATCCGCCAAATAATCGGAATGCCCACAATGCCCGTAAAGACTGTCAACATATCATGAGTTTTACCATCAGGCATTGTTCAACGCTCCTACAACGTGCCAACCGCTAGTTCAGATGTGCTATTATCTTTGATTGCTGGTTGGAATGCAAGGGTTTAGGCTGGTTTTTTGGCTGGTGGTTTATTAATAATCATGGTATCAACGGAGTAGGGGCCACCACCGTTCAAACAAATGACCGTACAGACGGTGAGCAAAACCAGATCGTATTCCATGCCATTGGCATAATAAAAGAAGCTGCCCCAATGGACTTTGATCGCGCCCAACATCACGCAGCTCAGCAAAAGCGCGGCCCAACGGCTATAGACTCCAACAGTTAATGCCAAGCCACCCAAAAATTCGATAGTCGCGACCAACCAAGCCAAGACCGCCGGAATTGGCAATTGATACTCATTGCCAAAGGTAGCGGCAACCCCGCCAATCATTGTAACTTTCGACCATCCATGGATCACGAAGACCATGCCGACAACGACTCGTAATAGCGTCCAGCCGATAGCACTCAGTTGTGCGCTTTTCATCGCGAACTCCTTGCGACAAATCGTAGTAAACGCCGCTATGATACACGCTAATAGGCTTTTTGTGTGCTACACTAGAGCCAGCGAGTTCAAAAATACCCCCAAAGGAAAGCAGTTTGACAGGCCGTGTGTAATCAACTACAATGCGACAAAATGCTGACAGGAAACTCTCCACGCTAGGGCGTGCCAAGTTTCTGCCAGTTTTTTCTGTTGCGGTGAGGTGTATGATGTTTGAGAATCTATCCGACCGCTTAACCGATGTTTTCAACCGGTTGGGCAGCAAAGGCCGCCTAACTGAATCTGATGTTGATGCGGGCTTGCGCGAAGTGCGTTTGGCCTTGTTGGAAGCAGACGTTAACTTCAAAGTCGTCAAAGATTTTGTGGCGCGGGTGCGCGAACAAGCGATTGGCGAAGAAGTCACCAAGAGTTTGACTCCTGGTCAACAAGTGATCAAAATCGTTCACGACGAGTTGGTGCACTTGCTTGGTGATGCCAATGTGCCGATCAACGAATCGAAAAACCGCGAGCAACCGACGATTGTGATGTTGGTCGGGTTACAAGGTGCTGGTAAAACAACCATGGCTGCCAAATTGGCGCTGTATATGCGCAAAAAAGGCAAAACGCCATTGTTGGTTGCCGCCGACATCTACCGACCCGCCGCGATCAAGCAGTTGGAAACGCTCGGCAAGCAATTGAATATTCCGGTTTATAGCGAAGGTACTGAGGTTGCGCCGCCCGATATCGCTGAGCACGCCTTGCGCCAAGCGCGAATCAATGGCAACAACTTTGTGATCGTCGATACCGCCGGACGCTTGCAAATCGACGAACGCTTGATGACCGAATTACAACAAGTCGTCGAACGCATTGGCCCAACCGAAATTATGTTGGTCGTCGATGCCATGATCGGTCAAGAATCAGTCAAAGTGGCCGAGGCCTTCCATGCCAAAGTACCATTAACTGGCTTGATTATGACCAAGATCGACGGCGATGCCCGTGGTGGGGCGGCGCTCTCGATGCGCGAAGTCACTGGAGTGCCAATTAAGTTCCTTGGGACGGGCGAAAAAACCGATGCCATCGAACCATTCCACCCCGATCGTCTAGCCCAACGAATTTTGGGCATGGGCGATGTGATGACCTTGATCGAGCGAGCTGAGCAAGTTTATGATAAAGATGAAGCCAAGAAAATGCAAAAGAAGATGCGCAAAGGCACCTTCGACTTTGAAGATTTCCTTGGCGCAATGAATTCAATGCGTAAACTTGGCCCAATCCAACAAATCTTGGGCATGATTCCTGGGCTAGGCAAGCAAATGCGCCAAATGAAAGAGCTTGATGAAGCCCTTGATGATCGCGAAATGAAACGGATCGAAGCAATTATTCAATCGATGACGATCAAAGAGCGCCGTAACCCCGACTTGCTCAAAGATCCCAGCCGCAAGCGCCGGATCTCAGTTGGTAGTGGTACACGGATCGAAGATGTCAATGCATTGGTTAAGCAGTTCCGCGAAATGCAACGCATGATGAAACGCTTCAGCAAGGGCGGCCAAAACCCGCGCGACCTGATGCGCATGTTCAAATAATTATTCATAGAACATAGAGCATAGAACATAGAACATAGAATGTTTGTGGCCTATAAATCGTGTTCTAGCTTTACTTTTCAATTTTGGAGGAAACACTCGAATGGTTCGTATTCGTCTGCGCCGGATGGGCATGAAGCACAAGCCCGCTTATCGTGTTGTTATTGCAGATTCACATGCACCACGCGATGGCAAGTTTATCGAAACGATTGGCCACTACAATCCTCAAGCACAACCAAAAGTTGTGTTTATCAAGGAAGATCGCGCTCGCTATTGGCTGAGCGTTGGTGCACAACCATCAGATACCGTAGTGCGCTTGTTGAAAAACTTGGGCGTGGTTGATGCTGAAGGCAAATTGATTGGCGAAGCTCCAGCTAAAGTTGAAGCTCCAGTCAAGAAGGCCAAGAAAGCTGTCAGCAAAGCAGCAGTTGCTCCAGTAGCCGTTGCAGCTCCAGTCAAGGCCGAAGCCGAAGCTGGCGAATTTGCTGGTAGCGTGCGCCCATTGGCCGATGGTAGCGCCCCAGAAGGCTATGCCATCAAAGGTAACCAAAACTCAATGTTGTACCACGTTCCTGGTAGCCGCTACTACAATTCAACCGTGGCTGAATTGTGGTTCGACACCGTGGAAAGTGCCGAAGCCGCTGGCTTCCGCGCTCCTGGTCAAAAAAGCGCCGAGTAAGCTCGCGAAGCGGGTGTGAGGCCGCATGCCTCGCACCCGCCGATTGCCCAAGGATGCAGCTATGGAAGATTTATTGAAGTATATCGTCGAAGGCCTGATCGACACCGACGAAATTAAAATTAGCAAACGCACTGGTCACCACAGCATTACCCTCGATCTGCGCATTCCCCAAAGCGAAGCAGGGAAGGTCATCGGGCGCAATGGGCGTGTGGTCAAAGCCATTCGCGACGTATTGGGCATCGTTGGCGCTCGCCAAAACAAACGGGTCCACCTAGAGGTTAATTCGTGACAGCTCCAAATCAAGATGATTTCTTGTTAGTTGGCCGCATTTCAGCGGCGTTTGGCGTGCGCGGCGAGTTGAAGATTTCAATGATCTCATCGCACCCCGAACATATTCAAAAACTTAAACAATTGTTTGTGGGCGATCTTTCCAAGCCTTATACGATTGGCCGCCTGCACCAACACAAAGGCAGCCTGTATTTGTTGCGGCTGAATGAGGTTGATACCCGCGACGCTGCCGAAGCGATGCAAGGCCTTGAAGCCTATATTCATCGCAGCGATGCAGCGCCCTTGGCCAATGATGAATATTTCTTGCACGATTTGGTTGGCTTGCAAGTGCAAACTGAGGCCGGCGAAGACATTGGGCGAGCAGTTGAAATTATTGAAACTGGCGCAAATGATGTATTAGTCGTTCGCAAATTAGGCCAAGCCGATATTTTAGTGCCGATGGTGCGCACGGTCGTTCGCTCAATTGATATTGCTGGCGGCACGATCACCGTAACCTCGCTAGCCGATATTGTGCCTGAGTAAACGCCTCAGCTTTCCCACCAATCTGAATTGACAGCGGCTCATTGCACTGCTACGATGAAGCCGCACCTTGCTTCTAGCCTCAGGTATCAGTCGGAGAATACAGCTATGCGGCGGATAATCTGGTTGACTCTGGTTTTTGGTTTATGTTTTTGGGCTTTTCGCACCTCCCAAGCAGTGACCCCTGCGCTCACCGATACCTATGGGTTTGCTTCGTTTTGGCAAACTAATGGCGGCGAGTTGATTTTTGGTCAACCAATTACCGATCCCTTAGAACAAGATGAGCTGGTTGTGCAATATTTTGAAAATGCGCGCTTCGAGTATGATCCGCAAACTGATAGCGTTGGCTTGGGCTTGGTTGGCCGCGAACGCACCGAATGGCGCGATTTTGGCCCACAACCACGTTTAGCCGCCGCAAGCTTACGCCCCGAAGGCGCTAACTACGATCTAACTGGCAGTTTCCGCACATTTTGGGAAACCAACGGTGGTGTAGCAATTTTTGGTTTGCCAATTAGTCCAGCTCAATTTGAAGCGCGGCCAACCGGGCGCTTCAAGGTGCAATATTTCGAACGAGCCTTGATGATCGAGCACCCTTTGTTGGCAGGCACGCCTGAGGAGATTGAGCTAGCACCGCTGGGCCAAGAGGTTGCTGCCGCCAGTGGCTTAGTTGAAGGCATGAGCTACGAGCAGCCCTATTTATTTGAATTTGATCCAGTTGCCCCCGCTCCGGTGCAAACTGCGGCCCCCCAACCAGTTGCCGAGCCAACCCAAGTGCCGCCAACCGCCGCACCTGCCCAACCAACCAGCCAACCTGTGCCCACTGCCACGCCCAAGCCAGCCAATCCCAACGTTGGCAAACGCATCGAAGTTGATATTAGCAAGCAATGGTTGTATGCCTACGAAAACGGCACAGTCGTGTTTGATGCGCCTGTTGCAACCGGCAAAGATGGCTTCAACACGCCAACTGGCAGCTATGAAATTTATGCCAAAGTGCCGCTGCAAACCATGCGTGGCTCACTTGGTGGCGAGACCTGGGTTGTGCCAAATGTACCGCATGCCATGTACTTCAATGGCAGTGTGGCGCTCCATGGAACCTACTGGCACAACTTATTTGGCAGTGGCACGCGGATTAGCCATGGCTGTGTTAACTTACCACTAGATGCTGCGGCCTGGCTCTACAATTGGGCTGGTGTCGGCACAACCGTCCAAGTATATTACTAAAATTTATGCTGGCGGGCGGCCTGCTACACGTTGTTGAGGAGAATGATATGACCCAACACGTTGGAATTATTGACCTTGGCTCCAACACCGCCCGCATGATCGTGGTGCAATACCAGCCCTATTACTCCTTCAAACTGGTCGAAGAAGTTAAAGAAAATGTGCGCTTGGCACATAATGTTGGCGCTGATAATCAATTGCAAGCTGAGCCGATGGCCATGGCAATTGAAACCTTGCGCATGTTTAGCAATTTTTGCCGTGCCTTGGGGGTTAATGAAGTTGTGGCTGTGGCCACCAGCGCCGTGCGCGATGCCGCCAATCAAGCCAGCTTTTTGGCCCAAGTTAAAGAAGAAACTGGCCTCGATTTACGCGTACTCAGCGGCGATGAAGAAGCCTACTACAGCTACCTCGGGGTGATTAATACCCTTGGGGTCAGCAATGGTTTTATGTTTGATATTGGCGGTGGCAGCGTCGAATTGGCCTTAGTTCGAGGCCGGGGCTTGGCGCATACCACTTCATTACCACTTGGTACAGTGCGGCTCACCGAGCAAATTTTGCGCAGCGAAACCCCCAGCAAAGCCGAACTCAAAGCCCTCGATCGCCATTTAGATGAGGCGTTAGCCGAACTAGACTGGTTTCGACCACAAGGTAGCAAATTGCCGTTAATTGGGGTTGGCGGCACGGTGCGCAACCTTGCCAAACTCGAACAACGTGCCCAGCGCTATCCACTCGATATTGTGCATGGCTATACGATGTCGTTGCAACGGGTCGATGAATGGGCTACCCGTTTGAGCAAACTCAATCGTAATGAGCGCGAGCAGCTTGATGGCCTCAACAATGATCGCGCCGATGTTATTACCGCTGGTGTACTGTTGATTCGAGCGTTGATGCAACGTTGTGGTGCTGATAGTTTGTGGATTTGTGGTCATGGTCTGCGTGATGGTATCTTCTACGAGCAATTTCTGCGTGGCTCACAACCGCCCTTGCTCGGCGATGTCCGCCAGTTTTCGGTCGAGAATTTGGCACGAATCTATGGCTACAATGTGGTACATGTTGCCAAAGTGCGCGAATTAAGCCTCGCCTTGTTTGATCAACTGCAAAGTTTGCATGGCTATGGAGCGTGGGAACGCGAATTACTCGAAGCTGCGACGGTAGTCCATGACATTGGGGTAGCAGTCAATTTCTACGATCATCATAAACATGGCTTATATTTAATTCTCAACTCAATGCTGAATGGCTATACCCACCGCGAAATGGCCATGGTAGCCTTGCTCACTCGCCATCATCGTAAGGGCGGCGTGACTGATGCAGGCTTGGGTGGGGTTTTGGCTGAGGGTGATCTTGAGCGGGTGGGCAAATTAAGTGCCTTGCTCAGAATAGCTGAATATCTAGAGCGCTCCAAGAGCCAAGTTGTGCAAAGTATCGTGTGCAAAATTGAGAAAAATCAGGTGCGGGTGAAGGTGCAGGCGGTTGGCGACGCTTCGATTGAAATTTGGGATGCGAATCGCAAAACCAATCTATTTCGCAAAGTCTATGGAGTTGAAATGTTGATTGAATAGCCCTAGCAAGCTTGGGGTTTTGCTAGGGCTATACCTTAGAAAATAGCAGGAACAACTGCTAATTGATCGCCGAGTTGGGTTTGGGATTGTTGAATAACCCCAACTGGCAATTCGAGGGTATAACGGGCCTTGGCTGCGCCAGCAAATGGCCGCCAGGGCTTAAAGTTCTCGCGCAGCCCCACCACCTGATGCTGTCGATCAACAAAGATCACATCAATCGCAAAGCGCATAAAGAACATATGAATATTATTATTGGGATAGAGAATTAAGCCTGTATTGGCAGGCAAGTGCTTGCGCCCCATCAGGCCCATACCACGGCTCAAAAAGCTATTAGCAAACTCAGCGTATTCAACCAAGCTGCTATTGCGCGTTAGATTACGAATAGCGTGTTGCGACACTAGAGACCACCACCAAGCAAACGTGGAATAGCTGGCCCCAAGATAACCACGAACATCGAAGGGAAGATCAAGAACACCAATGGAAAGAGCATCTTAATTGGAGCTTTTTGAGCTTCTTCTTCGGCACGTTGACGACGGCGCAACCGCAATTGGTCAGATTGAATTTTGAGCATTTTGCCCATGCTCACCCCAAGTTGGTCGGCTTGAATAACCGCCGAAACAAACGAGGTTAAGTCTTCAACCCCAGTTCGTACAGTCATTGAGCGAAATGCTTCATGGCGTTGGGTACCCAAACGAATATCGGAGAGCGCCCGGCGGAACTCGCGGCACAACTCGTTATCCCATTTTTCAGCCACCCGTTGGAGTGCAGCATCGAAGCCTAAACCAGCAGTAACACTGATCGAAAGCAAATCGAGCGCATCGGGCAACGCCTTAAGAATCAACTTCTGGCGCTTTTTAATTTGACGACCAAGCCACATAGCTGGAAGCAAAAAGCCCAAAGCTCCGCCAACCCCCGACCATTGAATTGCGCTGAGAGTTTGCACTTTGGCCAGCATACAGATTAAAAAGATGACCCCAAACAGCGCTAGGGCCATAAAAATCCGCATCCCAGTAAACATCGTTGGCGTTAAATTACCAGGATTACCAGCCAGCATGAGATTATTACGCAGTTTATCGTTGCCTTTGCCCGATTGACCAAGCTTGACAAACACATTGTTCAGCATGGGGGTTACAACCCGCTGCATAAACGGCAACTGCAACTCCAGATCTTCAAGGTTCATGGAGCGCTCAGTAAATTGCGCCAACCGACTAGAGACCGTATCAGTTTGGCGGCGTTGGTTGAGCACCATAAAGCCAACCCCAAAGACAATCACTAGTACAACGAGTCCAATAAGTAAGGGCATAACAAACTCCCTTTAGATTTCAATATTAACAATGCTTTTGATTGCGAAGAACCCTCCAATCATCATCATTGCGCTACATACGGGCATACAACACCAAGCATCTGGTGGCATCCCAATCGTCATCAGTGGAGCCATATAATCTGGGTTAAGCATGGTGATAATCACAGCAATCGAAATTGGCAGGAAGGTCACCACATAGCCAGAATAGCGAGCTTGTGAGGTAAGCACCCGAATTTGGCCTTTGATCCGAACCCGCTCACGAATGGTATGGGCAATCGTATCCAGAATCTCGGCCAGGTTACCCCCAACCTCAGCCTGAATATTAATCGCCGAAACCATCAGATCAAGGTCATCGCTTGGAACGCGGCGCAAGAGATTATTCATGCCATCTTCGAGTGAGAGGCCTAAACCAACCTCTTGGACGACACGACGAAACTCAACTGAAATCGGTGGTGGCGCTTCACGCGAAACCAAATCCATCGATTGGAGCAAACTATAGCCAGAGCGCAACGAGTTGGCCAACAAACCAACCGTATCGCCTAATTGATTATTGAAAGCCTTCAAGCGTGAGCCTTGCTTAAAGCTCACGACTTTATCGGGCACAATAAAGCCAATAATCGCGCCGACGACCCCACCAGCAACCACTGCCAAAAAGTTGGCACGGCCCAAAAAGACCCCAAACAAGGCAAATAAGATCACCGAGCCGAATTTGAACATAATAAATTCAGTTACGGTCAGTTTAAGGTCGGCCTGAGCTAAATCGCGGGCTAAATCTGAGCCTTTTTGACCACGGTTGACCATGGAATCAACCCGACTGGCCAAGGCACTCATACCCCGTTCATTGCTGTCAGTTTGGCTGCGATTGCGTTCGGCAAAGGTCGCTAAACGACCATCAACCGAGTTGGATTTGGTTTCTTTCAGCTTACGAAAGATAATCGCCCCAGCAGCAAAGAGAACTAACGCAATGATTAAGGGAATTGTCCATGGTGGTAAATTTGCCATGGCACTAGTTCCTTTCTAGCGAGTAATGCCGTTTAGTAAAAGCGCTCTGAACTATTGCCAAAGACGTTCGGTGGCAGGTAAATATTCAAGGCTTCAAACCGATCAAGGAAGCGTGGCCGAACCCCGGTTGGCCGGAGCGACCCTACAATCTTACCACGTTCATCGAGGCCAGTTTGCTCAAAGATGAAAATATCTTGGAGCACCACCAAATCGCCTTCCATTCCGGTTACTTCGGAGATGGCCATAACCCGCCGCGAACCATCTTTAAGTCGGGCTTGTTGCACAATCAGCTCAATCGCCGAGGCAACTTGTTCACGGATAGCCTTGAGCGGCAAATCCATCCCCGACATCAAACACATAGTTTCAATCCGGGCAATCGCGTCACGCGGGGTATTGGCGTGTAGGGTGGTCATCGAGCCTTCGTGGCCAGTATTCATTGCTTGCAACATAGCCAAGGTCTCGCCACCGCGACATTCGCCGACGATAATGCGTTCAGGTCGCATCCGCAGGCAGTTGATAATCAAATCGTTGATTGAAATTTCGCCCTTACCTTCGATATTGGCCGTCCGCGATTCGAGCGAAATCACGTGATCCTGTTGGAGCTGAAGTTCGGCAGCGTTTTCAACCGTAATCAAACGTTCATCTTCAGGGATAAATGAGGAAAGCACATTCAATAAGGTCGTTTTGCCCGAACCGGTACCACCAGAAACCACCACATTGATCCGAGCACGAACGCTGGCCGAAAGAAACTCCATCATTTCGCGACTAATCGCCCCAAACCGAATCAGATCTTCGGGGCCAAGCGGCTTTTTGGAGAATTTCCGAATCGTGATGACTGGACCAATCAATGAAATAGGCCGAATAACTGCGTTAACCCGCGAGCCATCTTGAAGCCGGGCATCGACCATGGGCGAGCTTTCATCGATCCGGCGGCCAAGAGGCGACACAATCCGATACAACACCCGCATCGCGTGTTCATCATCGATAAATGTTGTGCCAGAAAGCGTCAGCTTCCCACGTTGTTCGATATAGATTTTGTTTGGCCCATTGACCATAATTTCCGAGATGCTCTCATCTTTGAGCAGCGAATCGAGCGGCCCAAGCCCAACGATATCCGACATCAACGATTCGACCAATTGTTGGCGTTCGACCCGACTTAACACGATATTTTCGCTATCAAGGACGACACTCAAGAGATCTTCGACCGTTTGGCGGATTTTGGTTTCACTTGTGCTATTAACATCGCGAACTTCTTCAGTCAAACGTCGCTGGACACGATGTCGAACATCAAGTAGGCGATCTTGGGCAGAAACTGAAGCAGAGCGCGGAATAGCTCCATCAGGGCGTGTGGCAGCAGCACTCGATTGTGCTGCTGCTGTAGGTTCGGAAGCCGAGGATGGGGACGTATTTCCTGCAATACGCTTTAGGAGCGACATAAGCCACCCTCCATGCGTCTAACGTTTGGTCAATCGGGCGAAGAGACCCTTCGGTTCTTCTTTTTTCGGTTGTTGCGGGCGTGCGCCTTCGCGGCTGGTACGGGTTGTTCCCGAGATGAGATACGCTAGGTTGGCCACATCGATTGAAATTTGATGCCGGGGCTGATCGATAATTAAAGGTACGCCGCGGTTGATCGCATTGACCATTTCAAATGGCGCATTGCCAATTTGGGCCGCAACCTTATGTTGAATATTGGCCTCGACTTGATCGACCCGAATGCCAAATTTAGCATCGGCTTTGTTCAAGACCAACACCAGTTTTTCATCGTTGTAGCCAAGCAACTCGGCCACTTCCAAAAACTGGCGAATATTCTTAATCGACGAGAGTTCCATCGTCATCAACAAAACAATCCGATGGGCTGCATCTAATACGGCCATGGTTTGATCTTGGAAGGATGATTGGGTATCGACCACCACATAATCATACTCTCGCCGCAGGGCTTCAAGCACTGTTCGGACATGATCAGCCGTGACTAGTTCGCCCATTTGTGGGTTAGCCGGAGCCAACAACACCTTGATCTGTGAGGCATGGGTCGTCATCACATCATTCAGCAAATCCTTATCAAGATCGTCAATCCGCGAGGTGAGATCGTTGATCGTTTTGGAACTGTTGATGTTGAACATCACCGCAATATCGCCAAACAGCAAGCTTGCATCGACCAAACAAATTTTACGATTACCAGGCAATAATTTTAATGCAACCGCCAAATTTGAGGCAATTGCACTCTTGCCAGTGCCACCTTTGGGGCTATAGACAGCAATAATTTGGCCAGTTGATTGATCATGTTCTTCAACCTGTTGGGCCGCTACCACAAAGCGTCGTTGGGTTTGCTGCAAGCGATAAACTTCGCGGATGCTACTGGCGAGTTCATCGCCACCAACTGGTTTCGTGAGAAACTGACGCGCACCAGCCAACATTGCACGGCGCAGGTAATCGGTTTCGCCTTGCACGCTCATCATAATGACTTGCGTATTTGGCACCTGCGCCATGATTGCCTCAGTTGCTGCAATGCCATCCATATCGGGCATGTTGATATCCATCAAGACAACATCGGGTTGAATTTGCTTGGCCTGCGTCACGGCCTCGCGCCCCGTTGCTGCTTTGCCGACAACTTGCATATCTTTCTCAAAAAACAATAATTTTTCGAGGTTATCACGAGTATCTGCAATATCGTCAACAATTAGTACGCGAATTTTATCGGACTCAGCCATGCAATTCTCCTTGGTTGTATTAAGGCGTTTGAGTTGGCACTGCTGTTGGCAATGGTTGTTGTTGTGGTGCGTTTGGTAATCGGAATGGAATAACAACTGCCGGCTGTTGTGGAGGCTGTGGTGGTGCAGGAGCATCCAACAGTTTCACAATCATGTTGGGTTGGGCATAGACTTGTGGTACGCCATATAAGCGCATCAACAGATCCATTGTTACCCCAGTTGTGGCAATTCGATCATCTTGATCATCAGCACGCCGCACGACTACATTTAGTTTACTACCAGTTTTAGCTTTTGTATATTCTAACAGCTCGGCTTGTTGGGCAGTCAAGGCCACCACAATTTGCCATTGCGAGCCTTCAGTAAAGATTGGCTCAGGAGTTGCTTGAGGTTCAACGGGATTGCCATCGACAACCACCTCTATGGTTGGTTCAGCCGCAGGCGGGGCAGCACCAGTTTGTTGGCCATCAGGTGAGATTAATGGTGGCGCGACAACCTTCAAAACGGGCACATTTTGGGCTAATACATGGGTGCTAATATCAAGGTATTTTTCATCAACGAGGGTAATTATCCCGTCTTTGTCAATCCCTGTAAAGCGTAAATAGGGTTGTTCAAGGCTATAGCTGCCGAGAATATCAATGTTATTACCTTCGGCGACAATCCCACCAATATCGCTGACAAACATGTTGTAGGCTTTAAGCGATTCTTCGCCAGCCACCGGAATTGGCAGCTTTTCGGCAATCCCAGCGTTGCGGAAGGTTGATTTTTTAATCCGCTCACCGCCACGAATGTCGGTGGTCGTTACCTTCCCTTGAACCACGCTATAAAATTCGGTGTACAGTACATCGTCGGGGGTAACATCGCTAGGAGGAACTTCAAGCGGGTTGAAGTATTGCTCAAGATCCGCACCAGTAATCAATTTGTTGGCTTCGATATCGGTCGCCGCTTCTAAAATTTGCACATTCGGAACCGGCATATTGGTTGGCTCAAGTAATGAGGGGTCTCCACTTGTTTGGCTTTTTTGCTGATTGGTTAAATAAACATACCCGCCAGCAAGCGCGGCTATGAGAACAACGACGGCAAGAATCATGCCCAGAGCTGGGTTTTGGCGCATAAAAATACGTCCTCCGAAACAATATTGGGAGCTCGTGAGGCAAGCGTGCCCCCGTTTTATAGTGAGGTTTGCGGCTATTATACACGATTGATCAACTGTCCATCACAGCTTTGCAAGCAGATCAAGCAGCCTAATGATTAAAGAGTGGTTAAATAATCAGCCAGCATCGTTGATGCTGGCTGAGCACGTAGCGTTTTATTTGGCAATCTCGCGCGAAATTACCAAGCGTTGAATTTCACTCGTGCCTTCATAAATTTCGGTGATCTTGGCATCGCGGAAGTAGCGTTCAACCGGATATTCTTTGGAGTAGCCGTTCGAGCCGAAGATTTGCACGGCTTTGGTGGCTGTCCACATGGCGGTTTCCGAGGCATAAACTTTGGCCATCGCCGCCGCCGCAATATAATTCTCGCCCTGATCTTTAAGCCATGCCGCATGATAGGTCAACATCCGAGCAGCTTTAATTCGCGTCGCCATATCGGCTAAGGTAAAACCCACCGCTTGAAAATTGATGATCGATTGGCCAAATTGTTCGCGGACTTTGGCATAATCCAGGGCCGCTTCATAGGCTCCTTGGGCAATCCCCAAGGCCTGCGAGGCGATGCCAATCCGTCCACCATTCAAGATCGTCATAGCGATTTTGAAGCCTTCGCCAGGTTGGCCGAGCATGCGGCTTTTGTGCACTCGATAGCCATCATACGACATTTGAGCCGATTGCGCCGAACGAATGCCCAATTTATCTTCAACCTTAAGGATTGAAACGCCTGGCTCATGGGTATCAATTAAAAATGCGGTGATGCCTTTGACTCCTTTTTCTGGGGCAGTCATGGTCATCAACAAAATTGTGTCGGCTTTTGAGCCATTGGTAACCCAGTTTTTGGTGCCCGTAATGATGTAGTAATCGCCATCTTCAACAGCGCGGGTTTTCTGGGCCGCCGCATCCGAGCCTGCGCCAGGCTCTGAGAGCGAGAAAGCGCCGAGTTTTTGGCCACTAGCCAAGGGGGCTAGGATATCACGTTTTTGTTCTTCAGTGCCAAATTTTTCAATCCCAGCACATACCAATGAATTATTGACCGAGGCAATGACCCCAACCGAGGCATCAACCCGTGAAAGCTCCTCGATCATAATTGCATATGAAACGTAATCGAGGCCTGCTCCACCGTAGGCTTCATCGATCGCCACGCCCATAAAGCCCAATTGGCCCATCTTTTGCACAATGTCAGTCGGCCAAATTTTATGCTCATCACGCTCAGCAACTGTTGCCCGAATTTCACCTTCGGCAAATTCGCGAGCCGCTTTACGCATAAATTCCTGATCGTCCGAGAGCTTGAAATCCACGTTGATTCCTCCAAAATCTGTCGAATGCGCTTAATCGTGATTATACGCGAGGATCGGCTGATCGTTCTAAATCGACCCAGCGCACTAAACTGCGCAAGGGATCACGCCCATCGTGATGCCAAGCCGCTTGGGGAAAGGCTTGTTGCCCCGCTTGGCAGATACGCATCACGCCAATTGCCGCCAGCGCCTCAGCCAATTCATGACGCTGTGCAGCACTACATACCAGCGTAACACTTTGCAGATGTTGATGCAATGGCTTTAATCGCTGTTCAAACTCAGCCCAATCGGTCACTGGCACAAGTTTAATCAAGCGGCCAGCCGCTGAGGGCAAGGCTTCACGTTGATCAACCACCACGAGCCATGGCTGATCGGGCTGGCTCAACAGTTGAATTGGCTGGCCGCTCAGGGCTTGCCATTCATAGTCGTCAGCACTACGGCGGGTAGCAGCCAGAATCGAGCTACTCGCCGGATAGCGCTGGCTCAAATCAGCCAAGGCTTGGTTTAGGGCAAGCCCCAATTGGCTTAATTGCTCAGTCGTTGGCGCTTCAACAACAATTGCTTGGGGCGAAACGCAGCCTTGTTGCTCCAGTATCACGCTGTCATAGGCCAATTTGCTGGCAATTTCAGCCAAATTTGGCGAAGCCAACATGCTTTGGCTAAGATAGGCCAACGAGTAACGTGAGCCATAATCCAGCCAGCGAATATGCGCAGGGCTACGTTGGCGTACCGCTGCAATCGCTGCATCGCTGGCATTGGCAATAATCGCCTCGGCACTGGCCAAAATTGGGGCTTCGAGCACTTGATCGCCGCCGCTCCACCAGAGCACTGCAATGCTATCAGCCAATTCAGGTAGTTGCTCAATTAAGCTTGTGGCAAAGGCCGCCGCCCACAATGGCTCACCACGAGCCACTTTAACCAAACTTGGCGACTTGACCAGCAAGCCATCGATCAGGCTTTGAATCGCCACCCCAGGCACGTTGCCAGCGCAAATATGCCACGTTAGGCGCGGGCCAACTACGCGACTTTCGCCAACCACACTTGGTCGCCAGCCATCAAGCACCAAGGGGTCGCTAAATTGTTCGTTCAAGCGTTGCCAAAGTTGTGGAGCACGCCAATCGGCCAGCATGCGATCGAGCACTTCGTTCAGCATGGCCAGGCTATAGCCATTAATCTGGGGTAATTGATCGAGTAATTGCCAACGCGGCGGATAATCTGGCGCAAGCCATTGTTGCGCCGCCCGATCGATCGCTGCCACAATTGTGGTGCTCGGGATTCGTTGCAAGGTGCTGGCGCTGGAACGTAAATGCTCGACTAATTGCAACATCTGACTGGGGCTTGGTTGGGGCATAAGCACCCTTAACCCGCCAAATTGCTGGCTGGTTTGAGGCCAAGCAAAATTTGACGGCAAGCAGGCGCTCATTGGCTTAATGCAGCCATACAGGCCTCGCGAATCGCCCAGGCTTTGGTGAGGCTTAGCCCTTGGCTGGTAGCCCATTTCAAGAGAAAATTACGATGAACAGTTCGTTTGAAATCGCCAATTTGCTCAGAATTAATCTGTTGCTCTTCAAAAAATTGCAAAATTGGCTCAGCCTTTGGTGAGCGCGTTACATCAATGTTCCAACGGCCATAGCGTAAAAAACAATGGGCTTCAGGAATCGAGGGTAAATTATTCGAAGCAAGAGTTTCACCCACACCTGGCGTATTCTTGCCATCCATTAGATAAATCCCGAAATATAAATTAATTGGCAAGGCTAATTCGCGGGCCAACTCGGCCAAGAAGGCATGTTTGGTGCTGCTGGTACCACGTTTTTCGCTCAAGACCAAGCGCCAATCGAGTGGGTTGGTATTGCGCCCAAAAGGTAGCGTGGCAATCCAGCGGGCTACTGCTTGATAATGTTCTAATCCTTGAGAGATCAGGCTCGCGCTTATTGGCAAATCGGCATCGAGTGGCACATCAGGCAAGCGTCCAACAATCATGACATCATCTCCATTGAATATGTGGCGATAACCGGACTTGCTTCACGATCGCAAAGTTGTTGTTGGCGAACCCGCCCCCAGCGGTAGTAGCCAAGCCCTTGCGGCGAATTGGATAAACGATGGCAGGGAATAATTAATGCTAAAGGATTATGGCGCAAGGCTTGATTGATCGCATGAGCAGCTTGATACGGCGTTGGCAACGTTTGGGCAAGCTGTTGATATGACCATTGCTGACCAAAGGGAATTTGGATTATTTGTTGCCAAATTGCTTGCTGCTGCGCCGAGCCATGCCAGGCAATTGGTAATGCAAATTGCTGGCGTTGGCCCGAAAAATAGGCCTGATATTGATAAAATGCTTGGTCAAGCAATGTATTTGAGCGATAGAGCAACAAGCGTTCGGGGTAGGCTTCGGTTAATTCAGCCAACAACTCACTATCATCATCGGCAAAACTGGCCAACAACAACCCCTCGGACGCAGCCGCCAGCAGCAAACGCCCAAACGGGCTGGTTTGAATACAATACTCTACGGGCATAATGCTATTTTCTAGTCAGCGGCAAATAGATGGGCTGAAGCTGATCAACCACCCGCAGGCTTACTTGAACGGTGCGTGAAGCAACACCATCACCATTAACCGTAAACTGATAACTATAGGTTCCGGCACTTAGGCTACCAACTTGTGCCTTGATCGTCAAATTGGCGGTGCCAACCACGCTACCACTGCTCGGCGTAACGGTTAAACCCGCCGAAGCATTGCTAATATTCCAAACGAGGGCATTTTCGCTGCCGCCATTGCTCAACGGAATATCGGCCCGTGCCTCGCCACTGCTAACTTCGGCCAATAAACTCAGCGAATTTTGCACATTCAAGCTGACCGGAATTTTCTGCACAATAAAAATTGGGTCGTTGGTCAGCACAATACTAGCGGTTGTGCCATTAATCGTTGGGCTAAACGATTGATTATTGCGGGTGCGGAAAATCCATTGCTTGCCAGCAGTCAGCGGGAACTGAATGGTGGTATTAGCCCCGGGAGTCCAAAGCACATCAATTTCGGTGTTGCCACGGCTATACCGATAGGCATACACGCCGCCAGTGTTATTGCTATTGGCAACATAATTGTGGGTATGCACGCCAGTTCGAATGCCAAGCGGGGTGGCCTCATTCAATAAACCAGCCATGGTTTGAAAAGCGGTGTAAGCTTGTTTTTCTGGCTCAGGCGTATTTAAATCATTAAGCAATTCCGAGCCACTAAATGGGTGCGAACCATTGAAAGCATCTTCAAGTTGCAACCAATTAATATGCTGCACACCTAATTGTTGGGCAATCACAAAGCTACGAATTAGGTAGCGAGCTTGATTTTCGGCGCTAACCACGGGGCAACTGGTCGAGCCAGGGCTGGTACACCAACCAATCTCGGTGATCCATATTGGGGCGCTAGGACGGCCAATATCGTTAGTCAACCAATTACGGGTGTTGAGTAAACGCCCTTCGAGCGTGACGCTTGAAAATGTGCCGATCGCATCGGGGGCAATCGTCGGCATGTAGGGGTGAATTCCCAGCACATCAAAGCTGGTTTTGGCCTCAGGTATTTGGCGAAACACCCCATTTGTGCCATTGAGAAAATCGAAGCCATCGCTAAAGCCATCGAACACATACACCCCGCCAGCTACCACAATCGCCGTCGGATCAGCTTGTTTGATCGCGGTATAGGCGGCGACCAAAATTTCGCCATAACGGCGGCGGCGCAAAGCCTCGTTGTTGTTGATTGAACTCCAGGTAGCAACAAAGTTTGGCTCGTTCCAAATTTGCCAAGCAGCAATGCGCGGCGAGCCTGGGGCATCACTGACTCCATCGCCATCGTAGCGCTCGACCATCCAAGCGGCAAACTCGGCGTATTGGGCCGGATCGCTCGGCGGACACCAGTAGTTGTTATTGCCAGCACACGAAGATTCGCGTGCCCACGCTGGGGTCGTCAGCAGCATGCCAATAATCCCAAGGTTGGCATCGGCGACGGTTTTGATTCGGCTATCGTAGGTGGTGCGAAATGTGCCATTGTTTGGCTCGATTTCGGCCCATGGCAACTCTTCGAGCGACCAATCGGCGTTGGCCGAGGCCATGGTTTGGGCTAATTGCGCCACATTATCGCCACCAGCCACCCGCTCATTTTTGGTGAGGTAGCCATTGATGCCCCAAGGCGTGATTGTGCTGGGCTGAGCAGACGGCGCATCGGGAGCAGCCGGAGCAGGAGTAACAAGCCCAAAGAGCATCACCAGTAATAAACCAAATTTGCGCAAAATAACAACCTCGTGAACAAAAAAAATCAACTGTGTACATTATACACAGTTGATCAATTTGGTGCCGAAGGTGGGAGTCGAACCCACATGAGGTTGCCCTCAATGGTTTTTGAGACCATCGCGTCTGCCATTCCGCCACTTCGGCTTATTGATGTTGTTAACTGGTCGGGGCGCCGCGATTCGAACGCGGGACCTCTTGAACCCCATTCAAGTGCGCTACCGGGCTGCGCCACGCCCCGTCAAGTTCATTGGCTCTCAGTCACGACAGCCGCATTAGATTACCACGAAAGCCCTGCCTTGTCAAATTCGATGATCGGGGATCGGTTGTTGGGGATCGGGGTCTGGCAGAAGGCTATTGTTAACGACAAAGAGCGTTTTTTAACCACGAATGACACGAAGAACACAAAGGGGCATGAGCTATTGGCTTTTGGCTGAAGATCATAGCCGATACCAACCATTGTTCCGATCGCCAATAGCCCAAAGCCATCCTTAACTTTGGGCCTTCTGCTTTTGAATTTAATTCGGGTCGGTATAGCGTGACCAACTACCGTCGTTGGTCATAACCCAAATGCGGTCTGGGCGACCTTCGAGGGCTGGCGAGAACAACATCATGCCGTTGGGAAAATATTGCACCACGCCAGTAATTGGATATTCGGGGCTATTGGCCCAACTTAACGCTGAGCGAATGGCACTGATCGTATGCCAGAGCGTGCCAAAACCACGAATTGGCTCCAATTTTCCAGCCGGCGCAGTTTCGCGCGGTTCATCATATGAGGGATCGTTGGGGTTGGCAAAACTTTGCCACGAACCGCTAGCTGCCGCGCCATAATAAACATAAATTTGGTCGCTATTGCCCACCCAATACATCATCCCGCCATCAAAATATTGAATTGAGGCGGTGCTAGCGGCCTCGCCACTACTCGGGCAGCCCAAGGCTTCGGCAATGTTGAGATTCGTGCGCCAAAGCGTGCCAAAACCACCTTGCAATGGCCCAACACATGCCGCCAAAACCGTTGGCGTTGCCACGATTGGGGTTGGCGGATTATTGGTTGGGGCTGACGTAGGGCTTGACGCTATTGGAACTACTTGGGTTGCAACGGGCCGAGCAGTTGTTTGAGCAGCTTGGCTTGGTTGTGCAGCCTCAGCTGTAGGGCTAGGAGCGCTCGCTTCAACCGTGGCGGTGCTGCTGACAGGCATGGTTGCGGTTGGTGTTGGGTTGATTTGGGCAGCTAAAGCGGTTTGGGTTATGCCAATTTGGGCAACTTGGGTTTGATATTGGCCACGTTCGGCGGCTTCAGTTGCAAGGGTCTGTTTGGCCTCTTGACGATTATCCAAAACAGTATCAGTGACAAACATCAGCACGCCGGTAATAATCAAGCCAATTAACAAGAGAATTGGCCATGTTGAAGGGCGTTTACGGCGAGTGATAGCCGATGTTTGAGTCGCCCCTTGGGCTTTGGCTACAATTTGCTCGGCGGCCACACTTGGAATGACGACTGCTTGCTTGGCTCCAGGTGGCGGAGTTGCGGCAATTCCAGTTGGCGAACCAATTGCTTCATTCAAAGCGCGGGCAAATAGGCCCGCCGATTTAGTCCGATCAGCAGGATTTTTAGCCAGTGCCGCGCTGAGCACTGCATCAATCGATGGTGGCACATGTGGGTTGCGCAACGAGGCTGCTTCGGGCACACGCGAAAGGTGCGCCAGCAGAATATCAGTCGTTGAGCCATCGAAGGGTCGTGCCCCAGTCAACATGCGATAGGCCATCACCGCCAGCGCGTAGATATCAGCCCGCGCATCAACTGGGCCAATTTTGCTATCGATCTGCTCAGGAGCCATATAATCGGGCGTGCCAACCATCACGCCGGTGGTCGTAAGGCCAGGGGCATCAAGCGATTTGGCAATTCCAAAATCAGTCAAAACAACCTGATTATCTGCATCGAGCATCACATTACCTGGCTTGATATCGCGATGCACCACCCCGCGACCATGGGCATAATCCAAGGCACTAGCAACTTGCCGCACAATTTCGCCAACTCGTTCTGGCGACAACGTGCTATCAATTAATAAACTATCTTGCAATGATTGCCCAGTTAGCAGCTTCATGGCGATATAGACCACGCCATCAGCTTCGCCAACATCATAAATTGGCACGATATGCGCATGTTCCAAGCGAGCCGCCAAAATTGCTTCACGCCGAAACCGCTCAACCAGGTTGGCATCGGCAACATATTGAGCATACAACACCTTGAGCGCCACCAATCGACGCAACATTGTATCCTCGGCCTCGAATACTGCGGCCATGCCGCCACGCCCAAGAATGTGGTTAATCTTATAGCGCCCAAGTTGCTTGCCGATTAAATCTTCGATGCGCATGCTTCCTCCACCCACCGTTGTTTAGAATGAGCCATGATGCCCAACCGTTGTAAGAACTGCTAAAGTTTGTTCAGCACAGCGCTGCCATGTCCATTGTTTGGCCCATGCTAAGCCGCGTTGAGCAAAATCGTGGCGTTGCTGTGGGTTTTGCCAAAGCTCAACAATCGCTGCGGCAATTGTAGCGGTTTGGCTTGGCTCAACCAACAAGGCTGCATCGCCAGCAACCTCAGGTAGGCTGCTTACATTGCTGGTAATCACTGGAACGCCACTGGACATGGCTTCCAAGACGGTCATGCCAAAGCCTTCGTAGAGCGATGGCAATAGATAGATTGTCGCACCACTGAGCAGCGCTGGTAAATCGTCGTCGGCCACATAGCCTAAAAAGGCCACATGCTCGCTGATTCCTAACTGTTGAGCTTGTTGGGTAATTTGTTCGGTTAGCCAGCCAGTTTTGCCGCCCAAGGCCAAAATCGGCAAATCAGGGCAGCGTTGGCGGGCTTGGGCATAGGCTTCGATCAAGCGCACCAAATTTTTGCGTGGCTGAATTGTGCTGATAAATAATAAATACTCGCCGTGTAAGCCATATTTGGCGGCAGTCGCCTTGGTTTGCTCGCTCGAATGGGGATAAAAACGCTCGTGCACGCCGTGGTAGATTACGCTAATTTTTTCGGCGGCAATGCCTGTGTAGTGCAACAGATCGCGCTTGGTGGCTTCGGAGATCGCAATAATTTGGCTAGCCATACGAGCGCTCCACAAGGTTGAGTAGCGCAAATACAGCCGTTGGCGGGCGGGGTGCGATTCAGGGTGGTGTTCGTAGCCCAAATCGTGAATCGTCACAACGCTCCGACGCGGCGGCAAACTTGGCAAAACATGGGCTGGCACAAATGCCACATCTGGCCGATCGATCTGCCATGTTGGGCCAAGCCGCAAGTGCGTCCATAAACGCGGCGCAGGAATCGGCTTGATCCGCCAATTGCGGCCTAGTGGGGGCAACGCTGCGGGGAGTTGATTCACATATAAACAATAGTGGTTGGTACGGTCAGTTTGAGCCAGCGCTCTTACTAATTCAGTTGTATATGATTCGGTGCCAGTGCGCTGCCCAACCGCCAAACGACTAGCATCAATTGCAATCTGCATACAGCCCTATTTCTCGCCAAAACTAGCTTAGGCATTGTAGCATATCGCATTTGGGGTTGATTTGTTAAATGCATTTACCGTATGCCTCATCCCCAACCCCTCTCTTTTCAAGGGTAGGTTTTTAAGATTGGGTGGAATTCGCCGTCGATGTTCATTCCCTCACCCCCTAGCCCCCTGTCCCGCCCGCGAGGCGAGAGGGAAGCCTGCGATCATGATCATTGGATCTCCCCTCTCCCACCGCAGTGGGAGAGGGGTCGGGGGTGAGGGAACTTAAAACCTACTTTGAAAGGCGACGGGGTGAGGGGTCGTAACGATCGCAAACAGGAGTTTTAGGGATTTTTGACTGGTTGCAATTTGCCGCGAATATCGCCATAGAAGGTTTGGCCTTTGGTGTGCAAATTGAAGTAAAGCTCACTTTGTTCGGCAATGTGCTGCATGCCTGAAATTGTTTGAACTTCATCGGGCAAGCCTGGCACAATTGGGCAACCAGCTGTGAATAAACCTAACACGCCCGAGCCTGCTTCGCTTTCCTTTTCGATATCGGTGTTGGTTAGCTCGACCGAAAACGTCCCATCAGCCAAATTTTCTTGAATATTGCCCGAGAAAGCGAAGTCGATCAAGATTGGGCCAAGAATATCGGGCTTGCCACAGTGAATATGAAACATCACCACATCTTCGGGTTTGACGTTTTCGAGTTTAACATCAACATAGGCCTTGCTGAGATCTTTGGTAATTCGCAAAAAACCGTGGCCGCGTGAAGTCCGATTGGCGCGAGGCTGCGATGGAGCGCTTGAAAGTAGCTCGTCGGGCGTAAACGCTGGAGCATCTTCTTCTTCGCCCGGCTCTTGGTGTGGGCTTAAAAATGCTTCATACACATAGCCAATTTCTTGCCCACGGCTGGGATCAAGCGCCGTATCGAGCGCTGGATTATTGGCTGGCTGACTGGCGGTGGTGTTGCTGGCATGCGCCATTTGGGTGTGAGCCGCTGCTGGAGCCGTCGTTGCACTTGGTTGGGTCGATTCTGCCGATTGACACGCTGCCAATAATCCAATCAAGGCCAATCCTGCAATTCCACGAGCCATCGCTTGCTTGATCATAAACACACTCCTAATATGTTTGATTTTTTTGATTCAATCCTGCGCCGCATGACTGCTATTATCGCAAATGACACACTGTGTGTCAATACCCAAAATTTTATATAGACAAGGGGGAAACATCGTTGATCTCTGAACCATACATCCTTATGTTCTATGTTCCCAAGTCGGCTACATATATAGGCTCATGACCAATTACGCCAAGCTCAGTCGTAAGGCTGAACCTTTCGTTAAGCGAATGAGTAATATACATAACACCTCAACGCTCATTCCTCAGGGCCAATTGGAGATTAGAACTATGAGCCGACTCTTACTTCGCAAACTTGCGTTGTTGATCGTGTTAGTGCCGGCATTACACTTTTTAGGGGCGTGGTATGCCTATCGTCAACAGGGCTTTTTTTATCCACCCAAAGAAGTGTCAACTCAAACAGGCAATGGATTTGATGTATCGTATGAGATTGATGATCGTCCATTTATAACCCATTATCGTGGCGTGATTAGCGCCATGATCGATGGCGATTTGGGGCGGATTGAACGGACGAAAGTCGCTGAATATATCGATGATTTTATTGTCCGTTCGGCGCAATTGTTGGGCGTGGCATTTCTCGCAACGATCGTTCTTGGCCTGGGGATGTGCTTGTTGTCCATTTCGCCGCGCACTGGGCGGGTCTCGCCGACAATGGTCACAATCTTTACCTTGGGCAATGGCATCCCTGGCTTTTTCTTGGGCACACTGTTAGTTTTAGGGTTGCTCTATGTCAAACGAGTTGGCTGGACCAACCAAGTGCTCTTGCCAGTGCAAGGCTATAGCACCTCCAAACATCTGATTTTGCCAGCATTAACCTTGGCTTTGCGTCCGGCGTTTTATATTGCCTCGATTGGTGCGAGCTTGCTCGAACATGAATTTCAGCAAGATTATGTGCGAGTTGCCAAAAGTAAAGGCTTGCGCTGGCGCACAATCGTCCGTCGCCATGCCATCCCCAATGTTGCGCCGGCGGTATTTGCTAGCTTAGGCCGTGGCCTACAGATGGTGGTTGGTAGCTTAATTTTGGTCGAAGCGTTGTTCGATTGGCGCGGTACAGGTTGGATGTTATTCAATACCCTGACCAATTCGCGCTCAATTACTTTTTTCAACCCCTTGATTTTGGCTTTACTGCTGGCCATGACTGGCGCTATTTTGATTTTGGTCGATTTACTAGCCTCGATGCTGAGCTTATGGATCAACCCGCTTGGGCGGCAAGCTAGTGTAGGGAGAGGCTAATGTTTAAAAATCTGCCATTGACCTTTGGTTTAAGCATTGTTGGCTTGATGCTGCTAATTGCGATCTTCGGCCCAAGCCTTGCTCCCCATGATCCAGTCGAGGAACATCGTGCTTTTCGCTATGAGGGCCAACTTTATGGCGGCCCACCGATGGCAGCCTTGCCACCCTTCAGCCACCCCGAATATCCTTTGGGCTTCGATGATATTAGCCGCGACTTGCTCAGCCGTTTGTTATGGGCAGTTCGGCCAACTTTAGTGCTCTGTACAATTATCGCGGCGGTGCGCTTACTGCTTGGTTTGGTGGTTGGCGGGGTGGTTGGCTTTTTGGGGCCACGCGTGGCAAGTTGGTTGGATACAATTACCACCATCACCAGCTCCTTGCCAATTTTGATTGTAGCCTTGGGTTATTTGATTTGGACTGGCGGCAGTGCCGTAATTGTCTATCAAGGGGTTAGGCCGATCACTGCCAATAATGCAGGTTTAACGGCGTTTATTGTTGCTTTGTGTATGACTGGCTGGGTTAATAGCGCCAGCGTGGTGCAAGGCTATGTGCAAAAGATTTTGCATGCGCCCTATTTGGAAAGCGCTCAGGCAATTGGCTTGAATCGCTGGCAAATTACGCGGCGCTATATTTTGCCTCAGGTTTGGCCGTTGCTACCAATGTTGCTTGCCAGCGAATTAACCGCCGTCACCTTGATTGTGGCTGAGCTTGGCTATTTGGGCTATTACATCGGCGGCAGCTATATTTACACCGATAAAACCACCGACAGCCCTTTACCCGATATTGTCAAGCAAAAAGCTGGTCAGCCTGAGCTTGGGCAGATGCTCTCAGACTTTTTTGGCCAATATAGCCGTGCGCCGTGGGTTTCTATTTTTGCTGGGCTTTTGATGGTCTTGCTGTTGGTTGGTTTTACCCTGACCAGCGAAGGCTTGCGCCGCTCGTTGGATATTACACGGCCTCGCCGCTGGAGTTGGCGCAACCTGTTACCACGCAAAACCAGCAAAACCAGTAAATCTAAGCTGAATCAAGCGGCCTAGAGCTTTGCTATCGCCAATCATTTTTTCGTGTCGCTCACCTGTTCCACCTCAGCGCCGGAACGGGTACAATAGAGAGAGCAACATACTAAACATCACGGTTATCGACCGTCACATAAGGACTAGATCAATGACTCACCCGCTGCTGATTGGGTTGAATGCCCAACAACAACGCGCAGTCCAAGCGATTCATGGGCCAGTGTTGGTGCTGGCTGGCCCAGGCTCGGGCAAGACCCGCGTGCTGACTCATCGGATTGCCTATTTAATTAATGAAGTTGGGGTTCGCCCCTATAACATTTTAGCCGTCACCTTTACCAACAAGGCTGCCCGCGAAATGCGCGAACGGATTGGAAACTTGATTGGCGAAAGTCGTGCTCACGATGTAATGATGGGTACATTCCACTCAATTTGCGCCCGTTGGTTGCGCCGCGATATTCAGCATCTGCAACGCGCCAACGATTTTGTGGTTTACGATGCCGATGATCAGCAACGGGTAATGAAGCAGATTTTGCGCGAATTGGATTTAAGCGAGAAGCAATATAATCCGCGTTCAATTCATGCCCGCATCTCCGCTGCTAAAAACGAAATGATTGGGGTTGCTGAGTTTGCCCGCAGCGTTAGCAGCTATTTTGATGAAATTGTCTTGCGCTGTTATGAGCGCTACGAAAAACAATTGTTAGCCAATAATGCCCTCGATTTTGATGATTTGCTGCTCAAAACCGTTAATTTATTCGAATATCATCCCGATGTGCTAGCGCGGTATGCCGAACGTTATGTGCATGTCATGGTCGATGAAGTGCAAGATACCAATCGGGTGCAATTTTCGTTGATCAATCAAGTTGGTGCAGGCCATAACAACTACTTTTTGATCGGCGATATTCAGCAATCAATTTATGCTTGGCGTGGGGCGAGGTTGGCGAATGTGCGCGAATTTGAAGAAGCCCACCCTGATGTGCAAATTATTCCACTGGAGCAAAATTACCGTTCCACCCAACCAATTCTTGATGTCGCCCAATCGATCATCGATGCGGCCTATGATCGTCGCCATACCACCAAAATCTGGACTGATCAGCAGGATGGCGAGTTGGTTTCGTTGGTCGAGGCCTATGATCACAATGAAGAAGCGCGTTGGGTGGCCGATGAAATTATGCGTATTCGCGGGCGTGAAGGCCGTTCGCTCGACGATTTTGCTGTGATGTATCGCACCAACGCCCAATCCCGTGCCTTTGAAGAGGCCATGATCAGCCGCAACCTGCGCTATCGATTGGTCGGTGGCACGCGCTTCTACGAACGCAAAGAAATCAAAGATGTTGTGGCCTACCTACGAATTATCCACAATCCCCACGATGAAGTTAGTTTGCTACGGGTGATTAACGTGCCAGGCCGAAGCATCGGCGATCGCACTCAGCAAGAGCTATTGCAATGGGCACGCAATCTCGATGTCTCAATTTGGGATGCCCTCGAACTGCTAGCTACTAACGAAGCCCAAAGTCCGCCGATCAGCGGGCGAGCACGCAACGCCGTTGAGCAATTTCAAAAACTGGTAGCAAGCCTACGCGATCTGCGCCACGATTTGATGCTCGGCGAGTTGATTCAGCGCTTGCTTGAGCGGGTGCCATTGCAAGAGTTGCTGGTGGCAGAATATGGCGAGGAAGAAGGCGCTGAGCGTTGGGAAAATATTCTCGAATTGCAAAACGTCAGTATGGAATATCTGGCCCTGCCGACCGAGGATCAATTGCCACGCTTTTTAGAAGAAGTGGCCTTGGTTAGCGATGTTGATAGCCTTGATTCCAACAAAGAGCGCGAGCCTGGTGTGACCTTGATTACCTTGCACCAAGCCAAGGGTTTAGAGTATCCGGTAGTATTTTTGGCTGGCTTAGAAGAAGGCTTGTTGCCGCACGGACGCTCAGTTGACGACCCCGAAAGTATCGAGGAAGAGCGTCGTTTGCTCTATGTTGGTACAACCCGCGCCAAACAACGACTGTACATGCTCTATGCTTTCAAACGAGCAACTTGGGGCCGCACCGATATCACGATTCCTTCACGCTTTTTGGGCGATATTCCCAAAGATTTGCTGCAGCGCACGCCCACCCGTGAAGTCAAACAAATGCCAGTTCATGCCGCAAGCCAATGGCAAAGCAGCACGCCGCAACGCACGCGAGGCACGCAACCAAGCACCAGCAGCATGTGGAGTGGCGCGAGTGGACCAGTCCGGCCAAAACGCCCCGAACGTGAGCCAAGCGCCGCCAGTTATAGCGCTGGCGACAAAGTGCGCCATGCTAATTTCGGCGAGGGCGTGGTGGTCAGTAGCAAAATGGTCGGCGACGACGAAGAAGTTACCGTGGCGTTTCCAGGCAAAGGCGTGAAAAAGCTCTTGGCCGCCTTCGCCAAGCTCGAACGGGTTTAGCTGTGGTTTAGGAGGATGCGATGAATCAAACAACGTGGGATGCGGTTGATCAGTATATTTCCGATCGATTAGTCCAGGCTGATCCGGTGTTGGATGCAGCGTTGCAGGCCAGTGCCGAAGCAGGTTTACCACCAATTAATGTTGCGCCCAATCAAGGCAAATTGCTGCATCTATTTGCGCTGATGTGTGGGGCTAAGCGCATTTTGGAGATTGGCACGCTGGGAGGGTATAGCTCAATTTGGTTGGCTCGCGCCTTGCCTGCCGATGGCAAATTAATTACTTTGGAATATGAGCCGCATCACGCCGAGGTTGCCACAGCCAATATCGCCAAGGCAGGCTTGAGCCAAAAGGTTGAAGTTCGGGTTGGCGCAGCGCTCGATAGTCTAGCTCAGTTGGCTGAAGCAAAGATTGAGCCATTCGATCTGATTTTCATTGATGCCGACAAGCCCAATAACCCGCACTATTTGGCGTGGGCACTCAAATTTGCCCATGTTGGCACGGTGATTATTGGCGATAATGTGGTGCGTAACGGCGCAGTCACCGATCCGAGCAATCCTGACCCAGCAATTCAAGGAACCCGCCAGTTGTTTGATGATTTAGCTTCGAACCCCAAGCTGACCGCCACAGCCCTGCAAACTGTTGGCAGCAAAGGCTACGATGGCTTTGCAATTGCGATTGTCCAGCAGCTCTAAACATCAATGAATCCAGCCATAATTCAAGCCAGTTGATTAATCTCAACTGGCTTACTTGTTTAAGTGCATTTCGATGACATAATCAATCTCGATTCCATCGTTGCTGGCTCGAAATAATTAATTTCTGCTTGATTTTGATCCTATATTTCTCCATTTATTGTCATTTAGGGGGTGCAGGGGGATGAAAACACCCTGCGTTCCCCGCCTTGAGGTGGGGCGGATGGGTGGTGATCATAGAAATCTGGGTTGGATGTACAAAACTCGATCATAGGGCAAATTGTTTAACGCTGCAATGTTCAGTCGTTGGGCGGTACAATCAAGCCCGATTGATTGGCATAATGCGTTTGATTAAGGAGGATGCGATGCAAGACGATCAGATGGTGCTACGTGAATTGGTCACAACCTGGATTCAGGCGACCGAAGCTGGCGAGGTGAGCAAAATTTTGGCGCTGTTGGATGATGATGTGATTTTTTTGGTGGCTGGTCAAGCGCCGCTGCGTGGTAAGGCAGCTTTTGTCGCAGCCTCGGCGGGCTTGAGTCAATTCGAAATCAAAATCAATTTTGAAATCCAAGAAATTAAACTTAATGGTAAATGGGCGACCTGCTGGAATCAGTTACGAGTGCAGATTCAGCCGCCGCATGGCAAACCGCCGATTGTACGAGCTGGCGATAGCTTTTCGTTATGGCAAAAACATGCCCATGGCTGGCTATTGCTGCGCGATGCCAATATGCTCCAAACATTGAAAGAGGCATAATTATGTATATTCCCAACCATTTTGCCGAGCCAAATCCCGAGGTCTTGCACGAATTAATCCAACGCCAACCCTTGGCGACGATTATTACGCTTGGCGCTGAAGGCATTAATGCCAATCATATTCCGCTGTACCTCGACCCTCAAGCGGGCGAGTTTGGCACACTGTATGGCCATGTGGCACGAGCCAATCATATGTGGCAGGAGCATGATTCGCAACACGAAGTTTTGGCGATTTTCCATGGAACTGATAGCTATATTACGCCAAGTTGGTATGCTAGCAAAGCCCAAACTGGCAAAGTTGTACCAACTTGGAATTATGCTGTGGCCCATGCCTATGGCCCTTTGCAGGTGATCGACGACCCACAATGGTTGCGCCAACAGCTTGAGCAGCTGACCAACCACAACGAAGCTAGTTTTGAGCATCAGTGGCAGGTTGCTGATGCGCCACACGACTATACCGAGGCTCTGCTCAAAGCAATTGTTGGCATCGCTATTCCAGTTACTCGTTTGCTTGGCAAATGGAAAGTTAGCCAAAATCAGCCGCAGGCCAACCAACAAGGCGTAATCGCAGGTTTAGCGGCTAGCTCAGAGCCAAATGCCGCCGCCATGATTGATCTGATCAAACAACGCCAATCGTCTTGACAGCCCTGTATACTAGCCAATGTAAGATGCTGTGGATTGTTAGACCCTTCCTTGCAGCTACCCAGCAGCTCGATATGCTCTTGTTGCCTTGACCCACTGCGTTTTTCGCACTTGGGTCAATTGATTTGGGATTCTTGTTTTAGGAAGGAGTATGCACATGGCTCAACGTTTATGGGCACGCCGCTGGGCGAAATTTCAAGCAGTTGGCTTGATCCTGCCAATCTTGGCGGCCTGCGGCGCAAGCACAACCGAGGATCGCACGATTGCCTTGGCAACTGTGCCACCACCAACCGCCACCGCCACAACCGCACCAACCGAGGTTCCAGCAGCTACCAGTGAGCCAACCGTTGCCGCAACCAATCCGCCTGCTGCGACTGCGACCACTGAGGCCTCTCCAACCGCCACCTTTACCCCAGAGCAAGCCGAACTCGAACGGCGTTTTCGAGCGGCAGTCAGCGATGCCGAAATTGCCGAACCCAGTGAAATCTCAGATAAGCTGACGATCGTTGATCCCAGCAATAGCAACCTCGTGTGGGATGAAGCAACAGGCCGCGTGTTGGTGGCGACTTGGACATCGTGGAATGGCTACGACAATTTAGTGGGTCAAGAAACCACGACCACCCGCGAAACTTGGGTGACCGCCGTGCCCGAAATGCAAACCTTTTGCAAAGCCTATCTACCAACGAGCGATGTACCATTAACCTTGCGGTTGGAGCAATTGCTGGGATTACCTGCCAACAACGGCAAAAATCGGATTGTGCATTTGTGGGTTCCAGCCGAAGATCTGTTTCGACCCAGCCCCGACCCTGAAATTACGGATAATATTGCCCAACTCGAAATGCCCGAACCAAGCGCCTTCCCTTCGCAACAAGATTATGAATTTAGCCGCGATTGGTTCAATCTCCAACGCAGCTTCTCATATGATCCCAAAAATGGCTACCCTTGGACGCGGCTTGGTTATACGTATGATTGGGGCAATCAGGCTAGTGAGGTTGGTTTGAGCGAATTTGTGGTTTGGGCCAAAACTACGGTTAAGGTCGAGAGTGTGACCCAAAACGAGGATTATTGTCGCCCATAAACAGGCGGTTAAGCATCTGCAACCACACGAGCTAGCAAACTACGGTATTGTAATCAGAGCAAAGAACATAGATGTAAGGTTCACTGGATTAACAACGGCCCGCATGCCCTCACCCCCTGCCCCCTCTCCCGCCCAGCAGGCGAGGGGGAACCGCTCCATCATGATGATTGGGACTCCCCTCGCCTGCCGCAGTGGGCGAGGGGCTGGGGTGAGGGAAGGAGAGAACAGTTTTTAACCTCATAAACCATTACACATAGAGCAGAGGGCTATTGGGCATCGATGAGAAACTTAAGATCAGTATAGCCAAAAGCCGATAGCCTCAGCTTCGCGGTTTCCGCCCTTTATGGCTCGTAAGGATTAAACGATTGAAGCGCTTATTACAATTATTCTACGCTGAGCGCTGGCAAGTGCTATTGGTGATTGGGCTTGGTTTTGCCACGGTTGGCAGTAGCGTTGGCCTGATTGCGACCTCGGCCTATTTGATTGCCAAAGCCGCATTAATGCCCTCGATTGCTGAGTTGCAGGTGGCGGTTTTGGGCGTGCGCTTCTTTGGGATTGCCCGTGGCGTGTTACGCTATGCTGAGCGCTATCTCTCGCATCGTTTGACCTTTCAGATTTTGGCTCAATTACGTTCGTGGCTATACGCAGCCTTGGAGCCGCTAGCCCCCGCTCGTTTGCTGCACTATAGCCGTGGCGATTTACTGACGCGCACTATCAGTCATATCGATAGTTTGCAACATTTGTATGTGCGGGCGATTGCTCCGCCGTGGGTCGCCTTATTGGTCGCCTTGGCAACCAGCCTCTTGATCGGCTCGTTTGTGTGGCAATTGGGCTTGGTATTGTTGCTCTGCCATTTGTTAATTGGTGTAGTCGTACCAGCCCTGAGCCTGCGTCAAAGCCGTCAACCTGGAGCCAAGGTTAATCAACAAAAACAGGCTTTGAATCAGGCAGTTGTCGAAGCAGTTACGGGCAGTGCGGATATTATGGCGGCCAATGCTGAGCTATTGGTTCAACAGCAGCTGACTCAATTAAGCCAACAACTGGCTACCAGCCAACGCCGCTTGACCAATGCCCGCATCACCAGCACCAGTTTGCTGAATGCATTGGTGATGCTGAGCACCTTGTTGATGGTGGGATTGGGTAGTTGGTTTGTCGAACAGGGCCAGCTTAATCCATTGTACCTAGCCGTGATTGGGCTGAGCACCTTGGCCAGTTTTGAAGCTTTGGGTAATCTGATTCAGGCAGCACATATTTGGCAGAGCAGCCAACAAGCGGCCAAGGCCATGTTCGAGTTGGTCGATGCCCGACCTGCGGTCAGCGATCCAGCTGAGCCAAGCAAGCTCTCAACGTCAAGCCAAATTCGGTTTGAGCATGTGGATTTTGGTTATGTAGAAAACCAGCTTGTGCTGCGTGATTTGAGCTTTGAGCTAGCCCCTGGTGAAATTGTGGCCTTGCAAGCGCCAAGTGGCGCGGGTAAAACCACCGTTGCCCAATTGTTACTACGCTTTTGGGATGTGCAAGCGGGCGCGATTTATCTGGGCGATTGTGATATTCGCCAGTTGCGTTTAGCCGATTTACATCAGCAAATTGGCTATGTTTCGCAGCATACCGAGCTATTTAATGGCAGTTTGCGCGATAATTTACGCCTTGCTAATCCCGCCGCCAGCGAAGATGATCTAGTACAAGCCTTGGAAGTCGCTCAACTCAGTAATTTACTGGCCAAACTCCCAGCTGGTTTGGAGACATGGATTGGTGAGCAAGGAGCCAAATTAAGTGGTGGTGAACGCCAGCGTTTGGCTTTGGCGCGGGTACTACTTAAACCAGCCCCAATCTTAATCCTCGATGAACCAACCGCCCAGCTCGATTATGCGAATGAAGCAGCTTGGTTAGCAGCGCTCAAACCTTTGCTGGCTGATAAAACGGTGCTCTTGATTAGTCATCGTAGGGCCGTCCAAGCGCTGGCTGATCGCAGCATTTACTTAGAGGTGTCAGATACTCGTTCGCAATGAGTTCGATTGGCGCGAAAGCCTCGGCTTGGTGATTTAGTTAGACAAACGCCAAACCAGATCAGCAAGCCGAGGCTTTGCTTTTATTCCATATGCAAGGATGAAAATTTAGAAGATTTCTTGCAAACTCACCATTTGCTCACGCGAAGGGCCGACCGAAATCATGCCCAAGCGCACGCCAACCAATTGACTGAGACGGCGAACATAGCGTTGCGCCGCTTCGGGCAACTCATCCAAGGTGCGGGCATGGCTGGTGTTGGTTTTCCAACCAGGATATTCTTCGTAAATTGGCTCAACTTGGCTGAGCACCGAAATTGACGATGGGAATGAATCAAGCTCGGTGTCGTTCCAGCGATAGCCCGTACAAATTTTGAGCGTCTCAACATCGTCGAGCACATCGAGTTTGGTAAGGGCGATCGAGCTAATGCCATTAATTTCGGCAGCATAGCGAGCTGCCACCGCATCGAACCAGCCAACCCGTCGTGGGCGACCAGTGGTTGTGCCAAACTCATGGCCGGCTTGGCGAATATACTCACCAAGTTCATCGGTTAATTCGGTTGGGAATGGCCCACCGCCAACGCGGGTTGTGTAGGCTTTGTAAATTCCGACTACACCATTTAAGCGCATCGGCGGAATTCCCGCGCCTTGGCACGCGCCCGCAGAGCCAGTTGCAGTTGAAGTCACATACGGGAATGTGCCATAATCCACATCCAATAATGCTCCTTGATTGCCCTCGATCAAAATTGGAATATCGCGGCGCAAGGCATCTTGAACCATGGTGTGGATGGGCACGATGTGGGCTTCGAGTTGGCGACCAAACTCCAAATATTGCAGATACATATCATGCAATGAAGCGCTTGGCTGAGCGCCATACATCTTATTCAACACGCGGCCCTTGTATTCGAGCACGCTGGTTAGGCGACTAAGCAAGGTTTCTTCGTGCAGCAAATCGCCCATACGAATGCCCATGCGCGACGCTTTATCGACGTAGGCTGGGCCAATACCACGCTTAGTTGTGCCAATTTCGTTCGCGCCGCGATCTTTTTCTTCGAGCGCATCGAGCGAAACGTGATAGGGCATAACCACATGTGCCCGATCGCTGATATATAATTGATCAAGCGAAACATTGGCCTCACGTAAGGCCTGCAACTCCTTCATCAACACCGCAGGATCGATCACGGTGCCTGCGCCGATAATATTGACGACATTCGCATCGAAAATTCCGGCAGGCGTGAGGTGCAATTTAAACGTGCCAAGATGGTTAATCACCGTATGGCCGGCATTAGAGCCACCAGCAGCGCGAATAACCATTTTAGCTTTGGTTGCCAATAAATCGACAACACGACCTTTGCCCTCGTCGCCCCATTGAGCGCCAAGAACTGCAACGACTGGCATATGTATCACCTTTTCTGTAAGAGGAGCAAATACCGTGGTTATGGGCGACCGAGCAAACGCAGCCGGAATAACGCCCAAACCGTCAAAAAGCCATATTTGGGGTGCATCTTCTTACCTTCCTCGTAAGTACGCCCCAAGTATGTAATTGGCACTTCAAAAATTCGCTCACCCTGCATCAGAACCTTCGCCGTTATTTCTGCCTCAATCCGAAAATCATTGGAAACCAAGTTCATCGAGCGCATAATATCGGTGCGCATCACCTTGTAACAAGTTTCCATATCGGAGATCCAACAGTTAAACAGCAAATTGGTTAAAAAGGTGAGACCTTTATTGCCAATAGCATTCCAGAAATACATGCCCGTATGCCGACCCATAAAGCGCGAACCAAACACGACATTAATCAAACCAGCTTCAATTGGTTTGATCAACTCATAAAAATCGTGAGGGTCATATTCGAGGTCGGCATCCTGAATAATCACAATGTTACCCGTGGCATGAGCTAAGGCAGTGCGGATAGCCGCGCCCTTGCCACGATTTTGGCGATGTTGCACAACCTGCATGTGTGGGTAGGTTGCAGTTAGTTGTTGTAAAACCTGATAGGTATCATCACGTGAGCAATCATCGACGGCGATCCATTGCATTGGGATGGTAATTTGCGCCAAGCGCTCTAGCATGTTTGCAATTGTTGCTGCTTCATTGTAGCAAGGAATTAACACAGATAAAAGCATCATTTTGTCCTAAACATTTAACCCCCAGGCATGAATGCAGCTAGAGCACAACGACAACCAATACAATCAGGATTAATAACACCGCGACGACCACTGCTAAAAATTTGAGTTGCTCAGTTTGGCGTTGTTTGGCAATAATGCCCCGACATTCTGGACAATAGGGAACATCCTCCAATTTTGCGTTCAGCAGTGAGGGAGTTTTGATTGCAGCCCGCACCAACTCTTTGAAGGTGATCAACGGTTGCGCCATGCGCACCTCATCGGCTTTAAGCTGTCGTTTACAGCGAGTACATTCAACAGATGATTCGGAACTCATGGCGCATCCTCATTAAATTTACAATGAACGAACGTAGCGCTCAATTCGTTCTAAGGCAGTTTCGATATTATCCATGCTGGTAGCGTAGCACATGCGCACGAAGCCAGCGCCGCTTGGGCCAAAGGCATCGCCTGGCACAACTGCCACTTTTTCACGATAGAGCAAGCCTTCGACAAAGGCTTCGCTGGTTAGGCCAAGGCTACTAACTTGTGGAAAGACATAGAATGCACCCTGTGGCTCGAAAGTTGGCAAGCCAATTTGGCGCAATCCAGCCACAATCACTTGGCGACGGCGATCATATTCGCTGACCATGCGCTGCACATCTTCTTCGCCAGTTTGCAGCGCCGCTAAACCAGCATATTGGGCTACGGTTGGCGCAGACATAATAGCGTATTGATGGATTTTGCGCACAGCATTAGCAATTTCGGCACTAGCCGCCAACCAACCCAAACGCCAGCCAGTCATGGCATAGGCCTTGGAGAACCCGCCAAGCAAAATTGTACGATCGCGCATGCCAGGCAATTGGGCAAAGCTGGTATGTTCAACGCCATACACCAAACGATCGTAAATCTCATCGGAAAATACTAAGAGATCGTATTGCTCAGCTAGGGCAGCGATATCCAACAAGCGTTCGCGGCTCATCACCGCACCAGTTGGATTATTGGGATAGCCAATCAAGATTGCTTTGGTTTTCGGCGTGATCGCGGCCTCGATTGCCTCGCGGGTTACTTGAAACTCTTGCTCGACCGAGGTGCTGACATACACTGGAACCCCGCCAGCAAACACTACACTTGGGCCATACGCCACAAAACATGGCTCAGGAATAATCACCTCATCGCCGGGATCGATCGTTGCCAGCATCGCATTTTGCAAGGCTTCGCTGACCCCAACAGTAATCAACAACTCATTCTCAGGATCATAATTGAGTCCATATAAATGATTGAGGTGTTTTTGCAATTCTTGGCGTAATTCGATTGTCCCAGAATTCGAAGTATAGGCAGTTTTGCCCTGTTGCAATGAACGAATCCCAGCTTGGGTAATCGTGTAAGGCGTGACGAAATCTGGTTCGCCGATCCCGAGCGAAATCACATTATCCATTGTGGCAGCAATATCGAAAAACCGCCGTATCCCTGAAGGTGGAACGCTCTGCACCCTTGCAGAAAGTCGTTCGCGCGTCATGGCTGCCTCCTTGGCTGCTTGATTTGGATCGCGGGTGTATGATACCACAGTCATTTTGCAAAAAAACATCCCCCTGAATTGCCGCAGCAACTCAGGGGGAACCGATAGTTAATTAAGCCTGAAGCTTATTGGCCAGCTTTGATGATGATGACCAAAATGCCATCGCCCATGCCCATGCTGCTGCGATCAACAGTCATAATGACCAAGGCTTCGCCAGCGCTCATGTTGGCATAAGTCAGGGTTTGCGTACCGGCCATGCCGCCAGTGGTATCAGCACCAGTTGGCATTGAAGTCCAGCCAGCAGCAGTCAATTCGTCATCATAGAAGGTTTTGATTTCTTCTGGGGTTGCAGTTGAGATATAAGCTTGCTTGCCCAAGACAGCCGTGCTGCCAGCGCTACCAGCAAAGCCTTTTTCAAAGCTATCCATGAAGGTATCGGTCAAGGCATCGTCACCTGATTGATATTCTTCGCTGCTTGGTGGGGCTGGAATATCGCTCAAATCACCAGCAGGCATTGGGTCGGTGGTGCTACCGCCAGTGTCAGGAGTTGGATCAGTTGAAGGCATACTACCGCTACCCAAGCGACCAACCGTGGTGAAGATGATCGATTGCTTCATGCTTGGATCAACGGTTGAAAGATCCAGCACGCCGATCATGGCGATGGTGGTCAATTCGCTAGCGCTTGGGTAGACCAAAACTTTGCCGAAGGTTTGATCTTCGACTTGGCCTGTGCCCCAGCCATAGGTTGCCATTTCACCTTCGTAGAAGTCCACAATCGTTTGTGGGTCTTCTTCGGTCAAGTAATAGGTCAATGGTTCGAGATCCAAGCCAGTTTGTTGTTCTTGGTTTTCGAATTCACCTTCCATGCCACCAATTGCTGCATCAATGATTTCGTTTTCGCCCTTGACGTAGGGATCGCTTTGCGGTGGTGCTGGAATTTCAGCAGCAGCTCCGCTTGGATCAGTTGATGGCTCCTCGGTTGGCGCAGCCGCTTCTTCGGTTGCGGTTGGCGCTGGTGCTTCAGTTGGAGCGGTCGTCGCGGTTGGAGCGGTCGTCGCGGTTGGAGCGGCACTACCACCACATGCACTTAATGCAAGGGCAATTAAAATTGCGCTAATCGTCCGTTTTGACATGAGGGTCATTCCTCCTAAATAAAATCTGTTGTCGGCATTCGCATTGCCAAGGGCTTTACGCTCAGCAATGTTCGCGCCACCCATTCATCCTAACTCTCAAATCAAAAACGTGCTATACCAAAAACAGTGTGGTAATAATCACAAGGTTTGGTACGCCGATACATTTAAAAGGTTACAACTCAGCCAAACTCTTGCAATCTGCCACACGAAGCCCTCAGCCTAAGCAATTGCTCAACACTGAGGGCGCTTGAAAACTCAGCAGATTGTGAAGTTTATTTGACGTTAGTGCCAGTCGTGATCACCAGAATTCCAGTGCTGCCAGTCATTGTCAAATCAATCGCGTTGATTGCGGCCACATTGGTATCAGCTTGGAAATTGACTGATACACTGTTGGGAACTGCTGGTGATTCGATGGTTTTCCAACCACGCTTGGGCATTTCAGTTGTATAAAAATTCTTAATTTCATCCATAGTTGCGGTTGAAATATAGAATTTAGTCGTTGTGCCACTGCCAACGTTGGCGGCGCTTTGGTTAAAGCTGCTAACCGCTGCATCAAGAATTGGATCTTGGCCATTTTGATATTCGCTGCTGCTGGGCGGGGCCGGAATGGTTGTATCAGTTACACCACCACCACAGCCAACCAAGCCAACCATCAATACGACGAGCAATACATACCCAAAAAACCGTTGCATGTGACTATCCTCCTACTGGTTGTTAATTGTTACGCAATCATGACGTAGCAATTTTGCAAACCGTTCCTTAAAAGTTAGTCCAATTGCTTGGCAAGGTATTTTTGGTTGTTAAGGCACATCAATGACGATGATTGTGCGTTGTTGACGAACGCATCATACACGCCCTGTCAACCCCTTGAGGGAAGTCAGAAGTCAAAAGGCAAAAGGCATAATAACCGAAAAATACTTGGTATCTCAAATAATCTTCAGCCAAAAGCCTATCGCCATGCACACTTCGTGGATCAATCACCCATAGGCTTCTTCATGTTAAATCCTGAAAACGTTAACGGTTGGCCTCTTGCATTCACCCTCAATATGCCGCATACTGCATAGTACCGAAATCTATAACTCTAGTTCGAGGAGGACGAAGGCGACAATCTGGATTGTTGCTGCTGCGTCCCAAAACCAGCCAGCCATAATAGCGCCGTAAGGCCCGATTGAAGCCGATTGAACCCATGGACCCTGCATCTAGTTTAGAGCTGCTTGGGCTAGCGATGTGTCTCATTATTGTGAGTGTCGCCTCAGCAGCCGAAGCAGCGCTCTCTACTATCTCACGCCACCGAATGAATACGCTGTTGGAGAACGGCGAACGCCGCGCCAACGTGGCTATGCGCCTGTTGGAAGACCCCTATCATCTGCGAATTGGGACGTTGTTGCTCAGTACCGTCGGGACGATTGGCGCAACGGCGCTGCTCTTGACGTTTGTCGCCAATCGCACTGGTTGGCAGCAAGCCTCGTTTCTGTTGATCTTTCTGCTGGTTTGGCTCACCATCGGCACAACCTTACCCAAAACCCTCGCCACCGCCTATCCCGATAGTATGGTGCTTTGGACGGTGCGTCCATTGCGGATTTTGCTGTGGCTGGTTGCGCCAATGCAATGGCTGTTGCGCCAAATTGCCCGCCCAATTGGCTTGGTAACTGGCCAGCATCCTCTCATCGTTACCGAGGAAGAACTGAAATTAATGGTCAACGTCGGCGAAGAAGAGGGCGTGATCGAGGCCGAAGAACGCGATATGATCGAGGGTATTTTTGAATTTAGCGATACGGCTGTACGCGAAGTGATGGTCCCACGGATTGATATCGTCGGTTTGGCTGCGACTGCCTCGATGGAAGAAGCACTGAATTTGTTTATTAGTGCTGGCCACTCGCGGTTGCCGATCTACGACGAGTCAATTGACCATGTGCTCGGAGTGTTGTACGCTAAGGATCTGTTTCCGCTGTTGCGTGATGGGTTGCGTGATGCGCCATTACGCTCCTTGGTACGCCAGTCCTATTTTGTGCCCGATTCGATCAAAGTTGATGATTTGATGCGGGCTTTGCAAAGCCGCAAAGTGCACATGGCGATTATCGTCGATGAATATGGCAGCACGGCGGGCTTAGTCACAATTGAGGATTTGCTGGAAGAGATCGTTGGCGAAATTCAGGATGAGTTCGATAGCGAAGAAGCGCCGATTCAACAGGTTGGCCCTCACGAATGGCTGTTCGATGGTCGGGTCTCAATTGATGCAGTCAATGATGCCACAGAGTTAACATTAATCAATGACGATGTAGATAGTCTCGGTGGCTTCGTTTTGTCGATGTTAGGCTCAATGCCCAAAGTCGGCGATGTTATCCAAGCTGGAGATACAACAATTGAGGTTGTTACGATTCAAGGCTTGCGACCACAACGCCTACGCCTAAGCTTAGCCCATGCCGAACACGAGTTCGCCGAGGTTGGGAGTAATACCGATGATGGTTGACTACCAAGCCCTGTTAGCCAACGCCAAAACCGCCCGCGAACGAGCTTACACGCCCTACTCACGTTTCAAAGTTGGCGCAGCAGTGCTGACGGCCAGCGGACAAATATTCCATGGTTGTAATATTGAAAACGCCGCCTATCCGGTCTGTTTATGTGCTGAGCGTTCAGCCCTCGCTGCGGCTTGGAGCGCTGGCGAAACAGAATTTATCGCGTTAGCAGTTGTTGCCGATACGCCTGGCCCAGTTGCGCCCTGTGGGATGTGTCGCCAATTTATGTTTGAGCTTGCTCCCGATCTGCCTGTGCTGTTGGCAAATTTGGCTGAGCAAACCCAACATACCACGCCACGCGAGCTGCTACCTGGTGGATTTTCACCTGAAAGCCTAGCTCACAATCGTTAATCAAAGATCAAATGTGTATTCGACCAAAGCCCTTGTGTTGCACAGGGGCTTTTTATATTGCCCAACATTGGGGTATTGACTTAGAGCGCACGCAAATGTTTAGAATGCCTGTAACGACGAATAACTAACTGGGAGACACACGCATGCTCAAGCGAACAATTGGCAAAAGTGGTATTGAAGTCAGTGCTTTGGGTTTAGGCTGTTGGGCCATCGGCGGCCCATTCAATCACAATGGCAATCCCTCAGGTTGGGGCCAAGTTGACGATGCTGAATCAATTCAGGCAATTCATGCAGCGCTTGAGCTTGGAGTCAATTTTCTCGATACTGCCAATGTCTATGGGTGTGGCCACAGCGAGCAAATTATTGCCCAAGCGATCGCTGGCCGCCGTGATCAGGTGATTCTCGCCACTAAATTTGGCAATAGCTGGGCTGAAGGCAGCAAAGATTCGTTTGAGCAAATTCCAATTAGCCCTGCCGAAATTCGCCAACAATTGGAAGCCAGCCTCAAACGGCTCAATACCGATTATGTCGATTTGTTACAATTTCACTTGTGGGGCTATCCGGTCGAAGATGCCGCCCCAGTGCGCGATACGCTTGAAAGTTTGGTGAGCGAGGGCAAAATTCGCGGCTATGGTTGGAGCACCGATCGGCTTGATGCGATTAAGCTCTTTGCTGAAGGCCCACATTGTATTGCTGTGCAACAACAATTGAATTTATTGCATGGTCATAGCACGGGCGAGAGCGATGCAATTATCGCCTTTTGCGAAGCCCACAATTTAGCCAGCATCAATCGTGCACCCTTAGCGATGGGTTTGTTGACAGGAAAATTCACCCCCACTACCAGCTTTAGCAGCGATGATGTACGCAGCAAAGTTGCATGGTTTGAGGGGTTTCAGGCCGGCAAGCCCAATCCTGAATGGCTCAAAAAGCTCGAAGCCTTGCGCGAAGTGTTGACCAGCGAAGGCCGCACGCTGACTCAAGGTGCTTTAGCTTGGTTGTGGGGTCGCAGCAGCCAAACCCTGCCAATCCCAGGCTTCCGTACCGTCGCTCAAGCCAGCGAAAACGCCAAAGCCTTACAATTCGGCCCATTGAACCCCAGCCAAATGCAGCAAATCGCTAGCATTTTGCAGGGCTAGCGATACGTTTTTGATCCACGAAGAGCACGAAGGACACGAAACATGGCTCTAGGCTAACGAAATAATTTTAGAAATCACTGATCGTTGATAGCCAATAGTCCATAGCCTAGAGCCTACTCTCTTCGTGCGCTTCGTGTCCTTCGTGGATCAAAAGGCTAATCCCTAAAACACCAACAGCAGCGACACCGGAGAACCAGTGATGTCGCTGCTGTTGACGAAACAACCGCCGATTACCGCATGATCATCGGCAGATAAACTGTTGTTGGCAGGCGGCCAACGATATAGGCATAGCCTTCGATCTGGCTGCCAGCAAGGTCGGCTCCCAGAAGCAAATCGCCATGTCCATCGCCAGTAGCGTCGCCCAAACCGGCTACTGCCCGCCCAAGTCGGCCACCGCCAACAACCCCATCAAGGCTAAAGCCCTGTTCTATCGTCAAATTGGCCAAATTAATTGTATTACTGATCGATGGGGTATTGACCACATACACCCGACCTGTATCAGTGCCAAGGCTACTATCAACTCCATAGGCTCCGATAATTAGGCGTTGATCGCTATAGCCCACCGAAAAACCAGCCTCATCACCAGCTTGCTCTCCCACGAAGCGCACGGTATTGCTCAACGGCTGCGCCAAATCAAGCGTGCCACTGAAAGCTGATCCATAAATCAAATCAACTCGACCAGCGCCGCCAGCAGGAAATTGATCGCTGCCAACCGCCAAATCGCCTCGTTGATCGCCATTCAGATCGCCGGTGCCAACCAAGCTGATGCCAGCGCGATCACTCGCTCCAGCCCCGGCAATCACAAAGCCATTCTGGGCCAGCGCTCCGATAGGATATGAGGCGGTGGTGTTAGCACCCCATACGACGGCCACGCTACCAGCAGCGCTACGCCCAAATGGATCGGCCACATACGAGCCTACCAAAATCTCAGGCTTGCCATCACCGTTCATGTCGCTGGTGCTACCAACCGCGCTACCAGCCCGATCACTTGCAGCAGCGCCATCGATCCGATAGCCATAATTGCTAGCAGTTGCCAAATCGAGGGTTGTGGTGGTGGTTTTGCCCCAAACCACATAGGCAGCGCCAGCATTATCGGCGCTGGCATCGACCCCAATTGCCCCGATCACGATTTCGTTCAAACCGTCATTATTGAGATCTTCAACCCCAGCCAAGGCATAGCCCAAGCGATCGCCTGCAACCGCACCATCAATCCGATAGCCATGATTGCCAAGCGCCGCCAAATCGAGGGTTGTGGTGAGCGAGCCGCCCCAAACCACAAACACACTGCCAGCAGTGGCGCGGTTATTGGGCGATTCGCCCCATGCCCCGATCGCAAAGTCATCAATTTCGTCGCCGTTGACATCGCCAAGGCCAGTGACGCTCCAGCCAGATGAAGCACCCTCACTGGCCCCATAAATTGCCACGCCCCGTTCGGCCAGATCGGGGGCTTGCAAGGTTGCGGTAAGCGCTTGACCCCAAATTAGATAGCTGGTGCCAGCGTTGTTGCGACCCAACGGATCAGCGACCCAAGCACCGACCAAGCTATCGGCCAAGCCATCTTGATTAATATCGCCAGCGTCGGCCACGGCATAACCAGCGTGTTCGCCAGCACCGCCCGTAAACGCCACAATTGTTGTTTCGGCGAGACTTTCGCTGAATTGCGGGGATTCAGCAAAAGCCCAGCCACTTAATCCAAGGGCAATGCCACAGCCGCATAACCCAAGTAATTGACGCAATTTCAAACCAGACCCTCCAAGAACGTGTGCCACGATGAGTTTAGACTGTTATTTCCGACTAAATTGTTTTTATATCGCGAGACTATACTCGATCTTCAAATTCACGTCAAACTGGTATACTAAAGGGAGTTTTTGGCTTGATTAGAGGTATCTAGAAGGAGTGCCCATGGTTCGGGTCTTATTTGTTTGTTTAGGCAATATTTGTCGTTCGCCAATGGCTGAGGGCATTATGCGCCACTTGGTCGAGCAACGAAAGCTTAGTCATGCGATCGAAGTCGATTCGGCGGGCACGAGCCATTATCATATTGGCGATGATCCGCACCACGGAACTATGCGCATTTTGCGCCATAATGGCATTAGCTTGAGCCATCGGGGCCGCCAATTTGGCAAAATTGATCAACAGAATTTTGATTATTTGATCGCGATGGATACCCAAAATCGGCATGATATGCAGGCGGTTTTAGGCTCAAACGGGGCTGAGGTACGCTTGATGCTTGATTATATTCCCAACGGAGTCAAAGGCCGCGATGTGCCAGACCCTTGGTATACTGGCAATTTTGAAGAAGTCTATGCGATGTTGCACACTGCCTGTAATGCTTTGCTTGATGAAATTGTCGCAACAAAACTGTAATAGTTAATAGTATGCCCTCACCCTAACCCCTCTCCCACTGCGGCGGACGAGGGGCGTGCCAAGCTTCATGATCACGGGATTCCCCCTCGCCTCGCGGGCGGGAGAAGGGCTAGCGTACAAGGGTAGGTTTCTGCTACGAACCACCGATAGATTGGTTCATCGATGCATGGATGATAGCCTTGATTGCCCTTGAGGGGGTGCAGGGGGATTAAAGCCCCCTGCGTCTCCCGCCTTGAGGCGGGACGGAAGGGTGGTGATTTGCTTGTTAAAAACCTACCCTTGTAAGGAGGGGGCTAGGGGGTGAGGGCATAGTAGAACTGGTTATCAACCCATTGAATCATTACAACAAAACTCTAAGATTTTTAACATTAAATCCCCGCTAGCCATCACTAATGCGTAGCTAGCGGGGATTTCTAATTAATTTCAGTCAAGGTTCAGCAAATCGCGCAAAAAGACTGCTGTGTGCGAAGTTGGATGCAAGGCCACTTCTTCAGGCGTGCCTTGGGCAATAATATAGCCGCCGCCAGTACCACCCTCAGGCCCAAGATCAATAATCCAGTCGGCGGTTTTGATCACATCGAGGCTGTGTTCAATCACCAAAACCGTGTTGCCAGCCTTGACCAAGCGCTGAATGACCCGCAACAGATTTTGTACGTCGGCGAAGTGCAAGCCTGTAGTTGGCTCATCGAGAATGTAGATCGTGCGACCAGTGGCCACCCGCGCTAATTCTTTGGCCAATTTGACCCGCTGAGCCTCGCCACCAGAGAGCGTCGTCGCCGATTGGCCAAGTTTGATGTAATCCAAACCAACATCGTGCAAGGTTTGCAGCACGCGCTTGAGTTTGGGGTGGTTCTCGAAGAATTCGAGCGCAGTGTGCACATCCATATCCAGCACATCGGAGATCGTTTTGCCTTTGTAGCGCACTTGCAAGGTTTCGCGATTGTAACGCTTGCCTTTGCACTCATCGCAGCGCACCCACACATCAGCCAAGAAGTGCATTTCGATCTTTTGCTCGCCATTGCCTTGGCAGGCTTCACAGCGCCCACCCTTAACGTTGAACGAAAAGCGGCCTGGCTCATAGCCGCGCAGTTTAGCATCAGGCGTATTGGCAAACACCTCACGAATCTGATCAAATAACTTGACGTAGGTTGCAGGATTCGAGCGCGGCGTGCGGCCAATCGGCTGTTGATCAATATCGATCACTTTATCAAGTTGCTCTAAACCTTCGAGCGTATCGTATTTGCCAACCCGCAGCTGGGCGCGATTGAGCAAATTTGCCAAGGCTGGATAGAGCGTTTCGGTGATCAATGAGGATTTGCCTGAGCCAGAAACCCCAGTTACCGCGACCAGCGTGCCCAAAGGAATCGTAATATCAAGGTTGTTGAGGTTGTTGTGGGTTGCACCGCGCAAAGTAATATGACCATGGGCTGGGCGGCGGGTTGCTGGCACTTCAATTTTCAAGCGCCCCGACAAATAACTACCGGTCAACGAACCATTGCTGCTGATATATTCTGGCCGACCTTCAGCGACCACCTTGCCGCCGTTGACTCCCGCGCCAGGCCCGAAGTCTACCAGCCAATCAGCGGCTTTCATGGTATCTTCGTCGTGTTCAACCACAATTACGGTGTTGCCAAGATCGCGCAGTTTGGTCAAAGTATCGATCAATTTGCGATTATCACGTTGATGCAAGCCAATTGATGGCTCGTCGAGAATATACATCACGCCCATCAAGCCCGCCCCAATTTGTGAAGCCAAGCGGATGCGCTGAGCCTCGCCACCAGACAGCGAGGGAGCTGAGCGATCGAGCGTGAGATAGTGCAAACCAACATTCAACAAAAAGCCCAAGCGCTCACGAATTTCTTTGAGCACTTCGCCAGCAATTTCCAATTGCCGACCATCGAGTTTGGTCGGGGTTGGCGCGGCAGCCAACAACGGCAATACCGTGGTATCCAAACCATCACGGCTCACCCAGTGGGCATCGCTGCCAGTTAAACCACAGGCCCAGGCATAGCCTTGAGCCACAGTTTTGGCACAAATTTGTTGCACATTTTCACCACCAACCGTCACTGCCAAACTCTCAGGCCGCAATTTTGCGCCATGGCAGGCATGACAAGGCTGATCGCTCATCCATTGTTGGTAGTGCTCGCGCATATTTTCAACACCAGTTTGCTGGAAGCGGCGCATAATTTCTGCGCCCAAGCCCTCCCAACGACGATAATACTCGCCCTTGGACTGACCTTCGCTCCAAACATGCTTGACTTTTTCACTGCCTGAGCCTTGCATCAAAATCTCACGCACACGCGGGCTGAGGTCTTTCCACGGTGTATCAAGATCAAATTGATAGTGGGCGGAGATGGCTTGCAGAGCGCGATAGCCCCAGCTACCAACTTTTTTGCGCAACTCGCCCCAATAGGTTACCGCACCATCGTGCAACGATAAATTCGGGTTTGGCACGAGCAGTTCTGCATCAACTTCTAAACGCGTACCCAAGCCAGCACATTCTGGGCAAGCCCCTTGGGGAGCATTGAACGAAAACATTTGTGGGTTGAGTTCAAGGAACGAGATGCCACAATCAACACAGGCATAATCCTCGCTCATCACAATATCGCCAGCAGCGTTCATGCCGCTAATACGCGATTCTTCTTCGGGCAACAATTCTTCTTCATTAACTTCGGTAGCAACCGCTTTGGCCTTGGCTTTTTTGGATTTTGATTTTTCGGTTTGTTGGGCAAACTCAGGAATAGCGATAATAATTGTGCCATTGGCGGTGCGTAGCGCGGTTTCAACACTATCGTTAAGTCGTGAACGAAAGGTTTCGTCATCCTCGGTTGGCACGACCAAGCGATCAACCACAATATCAATTGTATGTTTAACTTTTTTATTGAGTTTGATTTCGTCTTGCAGATCACGAATTTCGCCATCGACCCGTGCCCGCGAAAACCCCTGCGAGCGGGCATCATCGAAAATATCTTTATATTCGCCTTTGCGAGCGGCTACCATCGGCGCTAAAAGCATAAAGCGCGTGCCTTTGGGTAACTCCAGCACCCGATTGACCATCTGCTCAGCAGTTTGTGAGCCGATCGCTTTACCGCATTTATGGCAGTGTGGCACCCCAACCCGCGCAAACAAGACCCGCAAATAATCATAAATTTCGGTGACCGTGCCCACAGTTGAGCGCGGATTTTTCGAGGCCGATTTTTGTTCGATCGCGATTGCTGGCGAAAGCCCACCAATAAAATCGACCTTGGGCTTTTCGAGTTGGCCTAAAAACTGGCGGGCATACGAGGAAAGCGATTCAACATAGCGGCGCTGGCCTTCGGCATATAAGGTATCAAAGGCTAACGATGACTTGCCTGAGCCAGAAACTCCCGTCAACACAACTAATTGATCGCGTGGTAGTTCGATGTCGATATTTTTAAGATTGTGCTCACGTGCGCCCTTGATGACAATTTTATCCTGCGCCATACACCCGCCTTTATCGTAAAATCTATAGTATTCAAGCGCAATTTTGCTGCTTGAACAGGAAAAAGCCCCGAACGTTGCTCCAATGGCAGCGCTTGGGGAATTGATAAATCGAACAGACGTGTTCATTATAACAGAGTTTGCCCGCCATGATCCGCGACTTTTGAATGAACTTTGTTAACTGAGGGATGAAGGATGAATTATGAAGGAAGAAATTTTTAATGCAGAATCACAGAGGAATGATTGCTCTAATCAAGTGGCCTTCATCCCTCAGCCTTCATCCCTCAGCCTTTCTCAATGTTGGTGTTGCTCAGTTAGGGTGCAATAGAGTTGTGGCGTATTGCATGAGCATTCAAGTTGCAAGGTAGCATGGCCAATGTTGTAGCGATGGCACAGCACTTCGTTAATGGTACTGATCAATTGTGGGCTACGCTGTGGGCCTTGTTGATCGGTCACAACATGGGCTGAGAGCGCTCGCATACTGGCAGTGATGCTCCAAATATGCAAATCGTGAATCGCTTGCACTCCAGGAATGGTTTGCAAATCGCTGACCACTTTTTCGACATCAATATCACGAGGCGTAGCTTCCAACAAAACATCGATCGAATCGCGCAGAATTTGCCAGGCATGCCAGATGATAAAGCCAGCAATTAATACTGAAACCAGCGGATCAAGCCAGCGCCAATTGGTGAAGAAGATCAAAACCCCAGCAATTGTTGCGCCAATTGTCGAAAGTACATCGCCCATCAAATGTACAAAGGCACTGCGCAGATTGAGGTCGTTTTCGCTGCCGCGATGCACCAACCATGCCGTGCCAGCATTAACCAAAACCGCCAACAACGAAACCCCGATCATCACCGGAGCATCAACTTCTAAGGGGCTGCGCAAGCGCTCAATTGCTTCCCAGCCGATGCCTAAGGCGATACCGACCAAGGTCAGCGAATTAACAAAGGCCGCCAAAATGCCAGCGCGATGGTAGCCAAAGGTTTTGCGGGCATGGGCTGGGCGGCGGGTTAGCCAGAGGGCAATCCAGCTAATCAACAACGCCAACACATCGCTGGCGTTATGGGCAGCATCGGTGAGCAAGGCCAAACTATTAGCCCACAACCCAGCAACAATTTCAACCCCCACAAAGCCAAACGTGATTGCCAAAGCCCAAATTAAGCGGCCACCAGCATCGGCAGGCACGCTATGATGGTGATGATGTCCGTGGTCGTGATGTCCGCTCATCGTTCTTCCTCCAACACAGCTAAAATGGGCGCAACCGATGGATCAGGCGTAGAGCCATGGCGAATATGATTCAGACAAACCAGCACGAGCACTCGCACATGGTCATCATCAAGGCTATAAAATACCAATTTGCCTTCGCGGCGTTGTTTGACCAAGCGCAACTGACGTAGCACCCGCAAATGCTGCGAAACCGCCGACTCGGAATAATTCAAAATTGCCGCCAAATCAGCGGTACAAAGCTCTTGCTCGAGCAAACAACCGACAATTTTGACCCGCGTCGAATCGGCTAAGGCTCGAAAGGTTTCGGCCATTAAAAAATAGCTTTCGTCGTCGTGGAGCATTTGTCGCCCACGTTCAACCATCGCTGGGTTAATTCCATCTTCATGTTCAACCATACGCCAAACCTCAAATGAACGATTGCACAATTGCTAAATTATCAAATCGAACACAACCCGTCAAGTATTTCGCAACCTTTTCTTTTAGACCACGTATCAAATTCATAAAGTTCAGTCTTGACTGAACATGTTAAACGTGCTAAGCTTGTTCAAGCAGTACTGAACAGGATGAACTATGGCCATGGATAATCTACAAGCACGTTTAGCGTATGCCGAGCGCATTGCCGTTTTTTACGAAAAAGCTGGGGGAATACCGCGTATGGCTGGTCGAATTATGGGCTGGTTGTTGATTTGCGATCCACCGCAGCAAAACGCGGCGGAGCTTGGGCAGGTGTTGAGCGCTAGCAAAGGTTCGATCAGCACGATGACGCGCTGGTTGCTGCAAATTGGCTTGATCAACAAAACTGCCGTGCCAGGCGACCGTCGCGATTATTTTGAGATTCGCAAAGGGACTTGGGCTGATTTGCTGGCCCAACAATTTCAAACGGTTGGCGCTTTTCGCGAATTAGCCACGCAAGGCCTGGATCTTTTGACCGATCCTGAGGGCGAAGAAGGCGCACGACTGCGTGAAATGCGTGATTTATATACATTTTTTGAGCGTGAATTACCGTTGCTCATTGAAAAATGGCGCAACGAACGAAAGGAATGACCATGACCACGGTTGTTCAAACCACAAATTTAACGAAAACCTATGGCAAAAATCGTGGAATTGATAGTTTAAATTTGCACGTGCAACAAGGTGAAGTTTTCGGGTATTTAGGCCCAAACGGCGCTGGCAAAACCACGACAATTCGCACTATTTTAGATTTTATTCGGCCAACCAGCGGCACAGCCCAGATTTTTGGCCTCGATTCGCAGCGCGATTCGGTGGTAATTCACCAGAAAATAAGTTATTTGCCTGGCGAATTGGTGATGTATGAAAAAATGACTGGTATGGAGATGTTGCATTATTTTGGCCAGCTACGCGGCAATGTGAGCCAGCAAGAAATTAAGCAATTGGCTGAACGTTTGGAGCTTGATTTAAAGCGACCAATTCGCACACTCTCCAAGGGCAATAAGCAAAAAGTTGGGCTTGTGCAAGCATTTATGGGCAAACCTGAGCTTTTAATTCTCGATGAACCAACCAGCGGGCTTGATCCGTTGGTGCAGCAAACCTTTTATCAACTAGTGCTCGAAGCCAAAGCCACTGGCCGCACGGTCTTTCTATCGTCGCACGTGATGTCGGAAGTTGACCATATTTGCGATCGGGTAGGCATTATTCGGGCGGGCAAGTTGTTGGCAATTGATACAGTTAAGGCACTCAAAGAGCGGGCGCGGCGCACCATCGATCTCTATTTCACTCAGCCAGTTGAGCTGAGTGCCTTTGCCCATATTCCCAATATTGATGGCTTGCAAGTGCTTGGCAACCATGTGCATTGCGCCGTAACTGGCTCGATTGACCAGTTGATCAAAACTGCGGCCCAATTTGAATTACACGATGTGGTCAGCCAAGCCACCGATTTGGAAGATATTTTCTTGGCCTACTACAAAGGAGAAATGAGCGATGTTGCGTAATATTTTTACCAAAATCATGTACGAACGCCGCCGCTCGCTTGTGTGGTGGGGGCTAGGAATTATTCTGCTGATCGCCATGCTGATGGGGTTTTATCCAGCGATGCGTAACCCCGCCACCAGCGAACAGCTTACCAAAGCCATGGAAGCTATGCCTAAAGAGATGTTGGCAGCCTTCGGCGTAACCGATGTCGCCAATTTGATCACGCCAGCCGGCTATATTCAAGGGCGTTTGTTTGGCTTTATGCTGCCGCTGATCGTTATGATTTTTACGATTGGGCTTGGCTCACGGGCGATTGCTGGCGAGGAAGAAGCTCGCACGCTTGATTTAATTCTGGCCCACCCAATTCGCCGTTCAACGATTGTGTGGCAAAGTTTTGCCGCGCTGAGTGTGCTTGCGATTGCCATGGGCTTGATTACATGGCTCAGCCTGTGGATTGGCGCAGTCTTGCTGGATATGGAGATTGGCGTTGCTGAGCTAGGTGCTGCATCGTTTAATATGAGTTTGATGGCGCTGTGTTTTGGGTCAATCGCCTTATTAATCGGGGCTGCCACAGGCAAACGCGCCATGAGCATGGCCGTTGCAACAATTTTGGCAGTAATTGGCTACTTTGCCAATTCGCTAGCCAGCGTGATCGATTGGCTTGAGCCATTTCAAAAACTCTCGCCATTCTATTACGCCGATTACAACCAACCATTGAAACATGGCTTCCATTATTTGCCAATTTTGGTCTTGGGTGGAGTGATCGTACTGTGTGGGTTTGCTGCGGTCAAGCTATTTGAACGCCGTGATGTGGCGGTGTAGTTTCGCTCAAGCGTAGTTGCATTTTTGTCAGGATAGGAGTTTAATAAAGCTAGGGTGGATGAGCAGGCGTTTGGCATTTTCCGATGCCCACCCTGCTCCCACAGTTTAAAGCGCGAGAATGAACTGGTAACAAGACAAGAGAGAGCACCATGCAAACAATTCGCACCGCCCGTTTAATTATTCGGCGGTTTGGCTTAGCCGATGCCGCCTTCATTGTGCAACTAGTCAATCAACCCTCATGGCTACGATGGATTGGCAACCGCAATGTGCATACCCTTGATGATGCTGAAACCTACCTCAGCAGTGGCCCGCTGAGCATGTACGAGCGCTATGGAGTGGGCTTGTGCGGCGTAGAATTAGCTGGCAAATTAATTGGCATGGCGGGCTTGATCAAACGTTCGCCCGAAGCCGAAATTGACCTTGGCTACGCCTTTTTGCCCGAATATTGGGGCCAAGGCTATGCCACCGAAGTGGCTCAAGCCTTGCTCAATTATGCAATTCACATGCTCAAACTACCACGGATTATCGCCACAACCCAGCTTGAAAATCAACAATCGATTAAAGTGCTCGAACGGATTGGCATGCAATTCGAGGGCATTATTCACGAAGGCGAAAAATCATTACGCTTGTTTGGTTATGGCAATCGCTGAATGAGGGTGTTGCAGAACGAAACCACGAAGCACACGAAGAGCACGAAGGGGGAAAACATTGCACCACATCACAACCCTCACCTAGATTTTCAGGTTCATCGATCAACTCCTGATCGTCATAAAATGCTATTTAGGGGTGCAGGGTGTTGATCGATCCAAATCAACGATGTAAATAAAGGAGGTACGATGAATATTTTTCCAGAATCATGGAATACTATTGGCCGATGGTTAATTATTATTTCAGCAGGAATTATTATCCTGACAATCATTATAAGTTTTCTAGAAGTATTTATTCGTCGTAGGCGACTAATACGTTCAGGCATAGTTGATGTTGATCGCATGAGTGGAACTGAATTTGAGCATTTTCTTGGTGTAGTGTTTCGCCAATATGGCTATCAAATTGAGCATACTGGCAAATCTGGTGATTATGGAGCCGATTTGATCATCAAAAAGGCTCAAAGCCGCACGGTTATTCAAGCTAAACGTTATACAAAAAATGTTGGGGTAAAAGCAATTCAAGAGGCTGTTGCTGCCAAAAAAGTGTATCATTGCCAAGGAGCGATTGTTATAACTAACAGCCATTATACAAAACAGGCTCAAGTTTTAGCCAAAGCCAATGATGTTGTGCTATGGGATCGCGAACGGCTGCTCAAGGTCATGCTGATGCTCAAGAATCAACCAATAAATCAGTCTTAGAGCCGATAACGATCCCGGGCAACTAGCGGTATGCTTATTGCTGGAAAACAGATGCTGCCTACTTTGGTGCTGGAGACATGAAGGTAGGTCTGAGTGGTTGCGGAGAGCCGCTCGGGCGGCGGGCTGGATTGGCCCGCCGAGTTGTTTAACCGATTGGCACGGGTTGTGTTGGTTGTACATGCAGTATCGCCAACCAACCTTGCGAACGAATTAACGAAACAACGTGTGGTACAATAGCCATGCTGACGTTTGAATGAGCTACCTCGGCCCCTGTGGTCGAGGTTTTTGGTGTGTTATGCAACGAACTGATTTACGCAATATCGCAATTATTGCCCACGTTGACCACGGCAAGACGACCTTGGTTGATGCCATGTTGAAGCAAAGTCGGATTTTCCGTGATAACCAACAAGTCGCTGAACGGGTGATGGACTCCAACGCCATCGAACGCGAACGTGGGATCACGATTATGGCCAAAAATACCGCTGTTGAATATAACGGCGTGCGGATTAATATTGTCGATACGCCAGGCCACGCCGATTTCGGTGGCGAGGTTGAGCGGGTTTTGAACATGGTCGATGGCGTGTTGCTGTTGGTCGATGCGGTTGAAGGCCCAATGCCCCAAACCAAGTTCGTGCTGCGCAAAGCTCTCGAACAAGGCCACCGCGCGATTGTCGTCGTCAACAAAGTCGATCGCCCGAGCGCTCGCCCCAATTATGTGGTCAACGAAACCTTCGATTTATTCATCGACTTGGGCGCAACCGAAGAACAAGCTGAATTCCCAATTGTTTATGCCAGCGGGATTGCTGGCACAGCTGGCCACGACCCTCACGCGATGCAAGATTCGCTGACCCCACTGTTTGAAACGATTTTGCAATATGTGCCCGCCCCCGATGTTGATGCCCATGGCCCGCCGCAATTGCTGGTCACTTCAACCATGTACGACGATTACAAAGGCAAAATCATCATTGGCCGTTTGAACAGCGGAACCATTCGTAAAGGTCAAGCGGTTGCTCACATCGCCGCAGGCAAAGATCCCAAGCCTGCCAAAGTGGTGCAAGTGTTCACCCACTATGGCATGGAACGGGTCGAAGTCGATGAAATCACTGCTGGCGATATCGTCGCCATGACTGGGATCAACGACGCTGGGATTGGCGATACGATTGCCGATAAAGATAATCCAGTCGCCTTGCCACCAATCAAGGTCGAAGAACCAACCGTTCAGATGACCTTCGGCGTGAATACCAGCCCCTTCAGCGGTCGCGAAGGCAAATTGGTAACCTCACGCAAAATTCGCGAACGCTTATATGGCGAAACCGAGCGCGACGTGGCCTTGAAGGTCGAAGATACCGACAACGCCGATACCTTCCGCGTCAGCGGTCGCGGTGAGTTGCACTTGGCAATTTTGATCGAAAATATGCGGCGCGAAGGCTATGAGTTCCAAGTCTCTAAAGCCGAAGTGATTTATAAAGATATTGATGGCACACGCCACGAGCCATATGAATTGGTCGAAATCGAAGTTGATTCCGATTATCAAGGCTCGGTCGTCGAATTGATGGGCTTGCGCCGTGGCACCATGCGCGACATGAGTGTTAGCGATTCAGGTTCGGTGCAATTCGTCTATCACGTGCCAACCCGTGGTTTGTTGGGCTTCCGTCAACAATTGCTCACCGCAACTCGGGGCACAGGCATTATGAACAGCTTGTTTGCTGGCTATCAACCTTACGCTGGCGATGTGCAAACACGCCAATTTGGCTCGTTGATTGCTTGGGAACAAGGCGTAACCAGCAGCTATGGCTTGTCGAGCGCCCAAGAACGCGGCCAATTATTTGTTGGCTCAGGCGTTGATGTGTACGAAGGCATGATCATTGGCCAACACATTCGTGACGAAGACCTTGAAGTCAATGCCTGTAAGAAAAAGCAACTGACCAATATGCGTTCATCAGGTGCTGACGATGCCTTGCGCCTCGACGTACCACGCAACATGTCGCTCGACGATTGTATCGAATACCTTGCCGACGATGAATTGCTCGAAGTAACTCCGCTGCATTTCCGGCTCCGCAAGCGTATCCTCAACACCGACGAACGCCGCCGCGATCGCAAATGGGCCAAAAATCGCTAAATTTGATTAGCAATCAACTCCCTTGCTCAGTTCTTTGGGCAAGGGAGTTATTTTTAATCGAGAATCGAAATTTAAGTATTACCCTCACTCCCTAACCTTTCAAAAGTAGGTTTTAACAAGGGTTGGGTGGGATGCCCAGTCGATGTTCATGCCCTCACCCCCTAGCCCCCTCTCCCGCACGCGAGGCGAGGGGGAACCGCGCTCAACCATCTGCCCTTCGTGGTTAAAAAAACTAATTCGTCAGTTTAAAGCGTTGGGCGTTGCTACTATTCCACGTCCATTGCTGAATGTTGGCGTTATCGGCGCTACTGCCACCAGCCACATCAACCACTTTGCCGGTTGCCCGATTGACAAAGCGCATAAAGCCATCGTCGAGCAGTTCAAGCCGCCATTGTTGGCTCGGGTTACTCACCGCTGTCCAGAGGTGAATGTTGGCCCCATCGGCATTTGAATCGCCCGAAACCGAGAGCATTTTGCCACTGCTGGGGTGGCGCAACTTGTAATAGCCATTATCGCTATGTTGAAATTGCCATTGCTGGGCCAGGCCAGCGTAGCAAGGCCATTGCAAAATATTCGTGCCATCAGCACTATTATTATTGGCAACATCAATACATTTATTGCTATTTTTGTTGGCGATTTGCAGTGTACCCACAGGCTGAATCCGCCATTGTTGGTCGGGATTGCCCAGCCAAGGCCATTGGTGAGTCGCAGCCCCAGCATCCACCGAACCATAGACGATCGAGAGATATTTGCTACTGTTGCGGTTGGCAATTCGCAGCCAACCATCGCTGACGGTTTGGAAATTCCACTGCTGATTCGATTGATTGTTGCCGCACGACCACTGATGGGCAATCCCACCATCGGTAGTGCTCCACGCCGCCAGATCTAAACATTTGCCAGTTGCTTTTGAAACTAATTGATAATAGCCACTTTCGGCCAAGCGTAGTTCCCACTGTTGCGCCGTCGCGTTATTACAGGTCCATTGCTGCACTTTGGTACCATCGGCGGCATTCGCCCCAGCAACATCCAAACATAGCCCACTACTGCGATTGATCAGATTAAAGGATGCAGCATTGGTTGGTGGCGGTGGTGGCGGGGTGGGAGTTGGCGGATTATCACCACCTGGCAAGGCGCGATAAACCAGCAACAAGCGTTCGTTGCGATTGCGATAGGCGGTTGCTACCAAGCCAAACGTGCCGTTGCCCCAATTAGTCACATGGCTACCATCGCCAAAGGCTCGCCACTTGCCATCAGCGCCCTGCTGGTAGCTCAAACCACCCCAATATTCCATACCTGTTGGACGTTGAATCCACAACTCAACTTTGTACAGTTGTTGGGCGGTTACGCTCGGCTGCAAATTAAGATCAACAAATTCGTTGCCATGCGAAATGCCAGCCCAGACTTGACCATTATCACTTTCGTCGATTTTGAAACCGCCAGTATAGATTTTACGTTTGCTGCCGCCTGGCGCATCGGCTTCCCAATCTTCCACATCACGCACATGCTGGCCCTTCAAGCCCCAATAAATGTGAGTATTGCGATTGTCGTAATGTTTATATTTGGCAGTGAGTACGCCCGCTGAACGCGGCAAATAGGTGTTGCCAGCGTAATAATCCTCGTCGCCAGGAAACATCACATCGGTAACAGCCACAATATCGTTGGTGGTGTTGATGGCAGTCAGGCTTTGGTTGGCATCCCAAGTTTGTTGGGCAGCAGCAGGCGTTTTGGGCACACGCACCTTGCCATCGGCCTGAATATAAAAACCAGTAGTATTGCGCTGCAACGTCCAGCCACAACAGGGTGTGCTAGCATTCCATGGCCCCAATTGATAGCCAGGCATGGTCTGATACGGTGCATACAAACCGCCATTGGCCTGCACCAAAGCCCGAATATCGTACTCGCTGTTGATCGCCCAACCGCGATTTTTGTTGCCAGTTGACCACAATACGCCGCTGGTAATATTGGGCACATTTGGCAAACTATAATCACTATTGACCAAATAATAGCTGCCCAGATCGCTATACGAATGGGTGGTACTCGGAACATATTCGTTAGCAACATTACTTTGCACTGCGTAATTAATGCCTTCAAACGTGACGCTACCATAGCTGCGGGTGGTATAGCCCTCAGCATTAACCGCAACTGGCTCGGCAGCACGGGTTGGCTGGGTCAACATCGCCCCAACCAACAGACTACTTAGGCAACTTAGCACCAGCCCCCAACGCCAATGACGATGATTGAAGCCGATCATCACAACTCCTTTTATTAACATTATTTAATTAATCATAGGCTGGGGCAACAACTTATTTCAATGACCAAAAGAAGCTAGATTTAGCTGTGGGGACGAGAGAAGTATAAGAATGGCAAAATTGCGGCTGTTAGCTAGGCAAAAAGGCACAATCGCCACTTGCAGATTTTGCGCGGAATGGCTAAACTTGTGAGAGCTAGATTGTAGGTTCAATCAGCCTTAGTGGGCAACCGCGCCTGATCACTCCATTACCCGCCCACCACATGCATTCTTCAAGCAGCGACATCCTATTTGAGCCAAATGCACGTATATGCTTACACCTTGCTGTTTGGTGGCGTAGCTTTTGCTCAAGCAGCCAACAAGCTCATCAAACAAGCATCAATTGAGCATTCAAGCAGCATTATTGATTGTAATTAATTATGTATATTTTTATCAAAATCTGTTTTTTATAAACTTAAATACAGTTCTTGATTAATTATAGCCATATTAATCGCATTAAATCATATTGCAGCACTTAATTGCAGTGAACACACAAAAATCACCGATTAGGTACTCGTTGAGGCAAAAAATAGGTTGGAGACGCAGATTTAGGATGGATGCACGCTATACGTTAGAATCAATTAGTCTGGATGCATACTGATTATCTTATGGCCCATCGCATCCATTTTTCGTTGGATGACGAACATAAGATCAGAAAGGATTTCAGTGGCAAATCAACCAGCTTCGAATGCGGCGCGGGCCGCAGCTTCGGGTGATCAGGCAGATTTAGCGTTGGCAGCCGAGCTAGCCGCAGGCAATATACAAGCCCTAGAAATATTGTACGAGCGCTATGCCCGACCAATTTTCTCGTTGGCACTGCGGATTTTGGGCAATGAGGCCGATGCTGAAGAAGTGATGCAAGATGTTTTAGAGCGGGTTTGGCGTTATTCAGGGAGTTTCGACGCACAACGTGGCCGCTTTGGCTCGTGGGTCTTAGGTATGACCCATCACGTCGCAATCGATGCAGTTCGCAAGCGTAGCCGCCGCCCACAAGCGGTCGATGCTGAGGCCAGCGAACTCATGCTTGGCCTCATTTCCGACCCAAACCAACCTGATATGACCGACCAAGCCATCCAGCATGAGCAAGCTGGACAGGTTCGTGATGCTTTGCGCAGTTTGCCCGAAGCCCAACAACAAGCGATCGAATTGGCATTTTTTCGTGGCCTGAGTCATCTGGAGATTGCCGCAACAACAGGTGAACCTTTAGGGACGGTCAAAACCCGCATTCGTCGGGGCATGGAACGGCTTCGCACCGTTCTCTCCAAAACAGGGGTATTCAATGACTGACCAACGTGACGAACTTATCGAACTGTATGCACTTGGTGCTCTGCCTGCTGATGAAGCAGCTGAGGTTGAGGATTATTTGGCCTCAAATAGCCAAGCGCAACAACGCTATTCTCAATATCGCCATATTTCCCAAGCATTGTTATGGAGCGTCGAGCAGCGCGATCCGCCTGCCGGAGCTTACGAGCGTTTTCGTGAGCGTATGGCTACGCCCTCAAATGTGCCTGCAAAGCCAAGTCAGCAACCAACCCAACGCTCATCGTGGTTGGCTAACCTGTTTGGCCGCCGCTACCGTTTAATGGCAACTGCACTCACGCTGTTCTTAGTACTGTTGGGCGGCGCTGGTGGTCGGATTTGGCAATTGCAAAACGAGGTTGGGGCATTACAACCCTTAGTTGAGCAAAATAAGCAATTAACCGCTTTGCTCGGCGAATCGGGCACGCAGCTTGTGCCATTGGCCGATACAGGCAACGGTATGGCTGGCGGCACAATCAACATCATCGTTAATCCGCAAACTGGCCAAAGCTATTTGCGAGCGAGCCATCTACCGCCTTTGACTGCCAACCAAAGCTACCAACTTTGGCTGATCGCCGATGGCACGCCACAAAGCATGGAAGTGTTTGGGGTCGATACCAGTGGCGATGCCTTAATTTGGATTGATCGGCTACCCTCGACAGGAGCCGAAAACTTGCTCGGAATTACGGTCGAGCCAGCTGGAGGCAGCCAACAGCCAACCTCAAATCCAGTCGCAGTCGGCACAATCGATGCCTAAAATAACAACCGCCAGGCAAGTTTAATGACTGGCGGTTGCTATTTAATGCTTTAGATGCTGGTTAGCTCGAAAATTTCTTTGCCTGCTTCGTGAATTGGGAAGGGATACTTGCCGCTGAAACAGGCTCCACAAAAGCCATTCGCATCTCGCCGCGTAGCGCGAATCAAGCCATCCATCGAAAGGTAGGCTAACGAATCGGCTCCAATCGTTTCGCAAATTTCAGCCTCCGTTTTGTTGAAGGCAATCAGTTCGGGCTGAGTAGCCATATCCACACCCATAAAACATGGATGGCGAATTGGCGGCGCAGATACGCGCATATGGACTTCGGTGGCTCCAGCTTTGCGCAAAAGTTTGATAATTGGCCCGCTGGTTGTGCCGCGCACAATCGTATCGTCAATCAAAATTACCCGCTTGCCATTGAGCACATTTGGCAATGGATTGAGCTTGAGCGCAACGCCTTGTTGGCGCAACCGTTGATCGGGCTGAATGAAGGTGCGGCCAATATAACGATTTTTGATCAAGCCATCGCCATAGGGAATCCCGCTGGCCTGCGAAAAGCCAAGGGCAGCTGGCAAGGCCGAATCAGGCACACCGATCACGATATCAGCCTCCGCCGGAGCTTCCCGTGCCAACTCATGGCCTAAGCGCATGCGTACTTCATGAATTAATTGACCTTGTAGATAGCTATCGGGGCGCGAGAAGTAAATATATTCAAATAAACAAAAGGCTTGCTGCTGAGCAGGGTGTTTGGCAATCGTGCGTGGGCCATCACGATCGATCTGCAACACCTCGCCAGGATCGATCTCTCGGATAAATTCAGCGCCAATTGTATCGAAGGCGCATGATTCCGAGGCCACGACCCAGCCAGCATCGCCAAAACGCCCAAGGCATAATGGCCGCAAACCCCATGGGTCGCGCACGGCGTAGAGCGCATCGCGGGTCAAGACTGTCAGACAATAGGCACCTTCGACACAGTTGGTAAAGGCATCGATGCGTTGTGACCAAGTATTACCCTCAAGGCCAGCGAGCAGCATCGTTGCCACTTCACTATCAGAAGATGTCATTAACCCGACACCACGTTCCATCAATTGACGGCGCAGCGAGGCAGCATTGGTCAGGTTGCCGTTGTGGCCAACTGCCAGTGGGCCAAGCAACGTGTGCATTGTAAACGGTTGGGCATTGATTACTTGTGATGAACCAGTGGTTGAGTAGCGGGTATGGCCAATCGCAATGTGACCTTTGAGGTGGCGCAGCGAACGCTCATCGAAAATCTGCGATACCAAGCCCATTTCTTTGTGGGTATTGATGGTCTTGCCATCGGAAACCGCAATCCCTGCGCTTTCCTGACCACGGTGCTGCAAAGCGTATAAACTGAAAAATGTGATACGTGCTACATCTTCGCTGGGAGCGTAAATCCCAAAAACGCCGCATTCCTCGTGGGGCGAATCACTGAACATGGTTAGCCCTTCCTTGATTCCAAGCTACGGTTGTCGCCGCGTCGTGCGACGGATCGTGTAATCATTATACAACTGTTCAGAAATATCCCCCGCATGCTTTAGAATACTGCGCAGAATGAGCCTGCCGAGGAATATCAATGCGTTATTTGTATAGTCATGGCTTCGCTTCGGGGCCAAATTCGCAAAAAGCAACATGGTTGGCCCAGCAATTTGCGGCCCATGGTCATGAATTATTGATTCCCGATTTGAACCGACCGTCGTTTGAGCACTTAACCATCAGTGACCAAATTGATTATCTTCAGCAATTAATTACGGTTTCAAGCGAGCCATGGTGTTTGCTTGGTTCGAGTTTAGGGGGCTTGGTAGCATTGCAGGCAGCCGCAATGATTCCGCAAATCGAGCGTTTAATCTTATTGGCTCCTGCGCTCTATTTTGCCCAAAATCGGCGGTTGATGCTCGGTGAAGCAACCCTCAAGCAATGGCAAGCTAGCGGTTGGCTTGAATATTACAATTATCGTGATCACGCTCCACGAGCAGTACATTATGGTTTAATTGAAGATGCTGAGGCCTACAATAGCGATAATTTCTCACGCAATATGCCGATTTTGATTGTGCATGGCACTGAAGATGAGAGTGTCAGCCACACCCAAAGCCAGCGGTTTGCTCAACCGCGCAATTATGTCACTCTGCACACTCCCGCTTGGGATCATGGTATGGTTGGGCATGTCGCTGAGTTGTGGGCGTTAATTGAATCTCAGCTATTCAATCAATAAAGCATGTTGAGCCACGCAGAACACGAAATAATGAATCTTAGCGGTTCTTTGCGCCCTTCGTGGTTCAATTTCATCATTCAATCTCTGCGCCTCGGCATTAAACCTAGCCGCTAATCCCTGAATCCTGCTTCCTTTGTCCTTTTGCCTTTTGATTTCTGACTTTTGATTTACTTTGACTTCTCTAGATGAGCCTGATACCATGCCCAAGGGCTAAACACCTCTGTTTAGCCATCTTGATTGATGCATTTACTCGTGCGGAGGTGCAATGAAGCTCCACGAATACCAAGCCCGTGATATCGTGGCTCGTTATGGCATTCCAGTAACAGGCGGCGGTGTTGCTGCGACGGCGGAAGAAGTTCAAAAAGTTGCCGAGCAAATTGGCGGCCCAGTGGCAGTCAAGGCGCAAGTGCATGTTGGCGGTCGGGGCAAAGCTGGCGGGATCAAGTTGGCCAACACGCCAGCCGAAGCCTTCGATGCTGGCAAAGCCATTTTAGGCATGGATATCAAAGGCCTGACGGTTGAAAAAGTGCTGGTAGCCGAAGCGATCACCTTTGAAAAAGAAATTTACCTTGGGGTGATTTTGGATCGTGCGACCAAGCGAGTTGTGCTGATTGCTTCATCAGAGGGTGGCGTTGAAATCGAAGAAGTCGCCAAAATCAATCCTGATGCAATCATCAAATTGGCAGCTGACCCCTTACTTGGCTTGCAACCCTACCAAGCTCAAGAATTGGCCTATAGCATTGGCATAACCGATGCTAAGCAAGCTCGCCAATTTTCAAGCATCGCAACCGGTTTGTATCGGGCATTTGTCGAAAACGATGCTGAATTAGCCGAAATCAACCCCTTGGTGGTGTTGCCAAACGGCCAATTGCAAGCCCTCGACTCGAAAATTGTGCTTGATGATAGCGGTTTGTTCCGCCACAGCGAAGTTGCGGGCATGCGCGATATCGCAGGCGAGCCAGAATCAGAAATCAAAGCTCGCGAAAATGGTCTGACCTTTATCAAGCTCGATGGCAATATTGGCTGTATGGTCAATGGCGCAGGCTTGGCAATGGCCACCATGGACGTGGTAAATCTGTTCGGCGGCGAACCAGCCAACTTCCTTGACATCGGTGGTGGGGCTAACGCCCAAAAAGTCGCCGCAGCCCTTGATATTATTCTTGATGATCCCAATGTTAAAGTTGTCATGGTCAATATCTTTGGTGGCATCACCCGCTGCGATGAAGTTGCCAAGGGGATTGTCGAAGCCCAAAAAATCATCAAGCGTCAAGTGCCAATGGTCGTGCGCTTGGTTGGCACCAACGAAGCCGAAGGCCAACGCATTTTGGCTGATGCCAGCTTAACTCCAGCTTCAACCTTGGCCGACGCAGCCCAAAAAGCTGTTGATATTGCCAAACAATAATTTAGCTAAGTTGGGCTAACATCGCCTGAATCAATTGGCGTTCATGCAGATCAACACAATTGCGGTGGAGTTGTTCTAAGTTGGTTTGCCAATGCAGTAGCATTTCGGCTCTAGCTGCTGGCAAACGTTCGCACCACGCCAAATCACGGGCACACAAGGCCAGTTGTAGCTCAACTTCGCTATAGCGCGGCGCAACGCTGGGCAAACGCAAACTTTTGCCTTCAGGGTAAAACGTATCGGCAACCAACTCATGGGGTTCGAGCCGAAACAAGCCTGCCAGCAGAATAACCGTGCGTTCCGAAGGCGTGGCCAAACCCATTTCAAAGTGGGAGATCGCCACCCGCGAAAGCGCCAAGCGATCAGCAAGGGCTTGTTGTGTCCAGCCATGCAAAGCCCGCAAACGGCCCAAACGCTGGCCAAATGATTCTGGCATAGAACAATACTCCCAAACATGGTGCTGTTGATGATACTGCACATTCGCCAAGGTGATTGCTAAGCCACTTAGCAGCCACCCCAACCATATCGAGCTATGCTAGAACGATATGAATCTAGCCTAGATCGAATGAGGATAGCATGACCAATAAAGTCGCAGTGGTGACCGGAATTACCGGCCAAGATGGTTCGTATTTAGCTGAACATTTGCTGGCTCAAGGCTACCGCGTAGTCGGGATGCTGCGGCGTTCCAGCACAGTTAATTTCGAGCGCATCAAACATATTCAAGATGATATCGAACTGGTCACGGGCGATTTGCTCGATGAAGTCTCGTTAATTAATATGCTGCAAACCTATCGACCTTCCGAGGTTTATAACTTAGCAGCCCAAAGCTTTGTCCAAACGTCGTGGTCGCAACCAGTCTTTACTGGCGAAGCTACGGCCTTGGGCGTGACGCGGATTCTTGACGCGGTGCGCACGGTCGATCCCTCGATTCGCTTTTATCAAGCGAGTTCGTCGGAGATGTTTGGCAAAGTGGTTGAAGTGCCGCAAACCGAAAATACGCCATTTTACCCACGCTCGCCGTATGGGGTTGCCAAAGTTTATGGCCACTGGATCACCGTGAATTATCGTGAAAGCTACAATATGTTTGCTTGCTCAGGCATTTTGTTCAATCACGAAAGCCCACGCCGTGGCCGCGAGTTTGTCACCCGCAAAATCACCGATGCAGTAGCGCGAATTAAGCTTGGCTTAGCGACTGAATTACGTTTGGGCAATCTCGAAGCCCAGCGCGATTGGGGCTTTGCAGGCGATTATGTCAAAGCCATGTATTTGATGTTGCAACAAGATCAGCCCGATGATTTTGTGGTTTCAACTGGCGAAACCCACTCAGTACGCCGCTTCTGCGAGATCGCGTTTGGCCATGTTGGCTTAAATTATGCCGACTATGTAAAAATCGACGAACGCTTTATGCGGCCTGCCGAAGTGGACTTGTTGATTGGCGACCCAGCCAAGGCCAAGCGTATTTTAGGTTGGCAACCAGAAACGCCCTTCGAGCAACTGGTGACCATGATGGTCGAAGCTGACCTCGAATTATTGAAACATGAATACCGTATCTAAAGGCAAAAGGCAGAAGTAAAAAGTCAAAAAGTACGATTACTGAATGAAGATGGCTCTTTGATTTTCATTGCGGCAGAAGTAAGAAGCCAAAAATAGATCTACTAATCATAGCCATTTTGCCTTTTGACTTTTGCCCTTTGATTTTCAGTGTCATTTTGCCTTTTGACTTTTGCCTTTTGATTTTCTGTCAAGGAGGACATTTCCATTGAGTATTTTGGCTGATAAAAATACCCGCCTGATTGTGCAGGGGATTACAGGCCGCGAAGGTGAGTTTCATTCGCGCCAAATGCTGGAATATGGCACAAATTTGGTCGGTGGGGTTACACCTGGTCGCGGCGGCCAAAAAGCCGTTGATGGCCGTGTGCCTGTGTTCAACACGGTCAAGCAAGCCGTCAAAGAAACTGGCGCAAACGCTACGGTAATTTATGTGCCCGCTGCGTTTGCTCCTGATGCCGTCCGCGAGGCCGCTGATGCAGGCATTCCGTTGATCGTTTGTATTACTGAAGGCGTGCCAGCGCTGGATATGGTGGCAACCTATGAGTTTGTTAAGCTCAAAGGTTCACGCTTGATCGGGCCAAACTGCCCGGGCTTGCTGACCCCCGGCGAAGCCAAATTGGGAATTATCCCCGGCTCAATCGCCAAACCAGGCCCAGTTGGCGTGGTCTCAAAATCAGGTACATTGACCTATGAAGCGGTCGATGCCTTGACCCGCATTGGCCTTGGCCAAACCTCAATCGTCGGGATTGGTGGCGACCCAATTATCGGCACCAACTTCATCGATGTTTTGGCGATGTTCCAAGCCGACCCAGCCACCGAAGCGATTGTGTTGATCGGTGAAATTGGCGGTAACGCTGAACAAGATGCCGCCGCCTTTATCAAGGAAAATGTCACCAAGCCAGTGGTCTCGTTTATTGCTGGTCAATCGGCCCCTCCAGGCAAGCGCATGGGCCATGCTGGCGCAATTATCGGCGCTGGTGGCGAAGGCACTGCCCAAGAAAAAATCGAAGCCTTGGAAGCAGTTGGCGCGAAAGTTGCCAAATTGCCCACCGATATCGCGAAATTGGTCGCCGAAAGCCTTGGCAAATAAGCCAATTGATTGGCACGAAAAAACCACTCCAATTGCTGGAGTGGTTTTTTTGTTTGCGATACCAAAAGCCCGCTGAAGCTGATTAACCTTTTACCCCGCCCAAGGTTAAGCCGCCAACGATATATTTTTGCAACGCTAGATAGACAATCGAGACCGGCAGCGAAATCATAATCGACATCGCCGCAAAATTCGACCAAGAAACCGTGGCATATTGGCCGGTCATGGTTTGCAGAGCAATTGCCAAGGTATAATTGTCGGCCTTGTTGATAAAGCGTGCGGTCAAAGCAAACTCTGTCCAGCCAGCCATAAAGCCCAAGAAGGCAGTTACGGCTAAGGCTGGGGTTGCCAACGGCAGAATAATTCGGAAGAAGATTTGGTTGGGTGAAGCGCCGTCAATAATCGCGGCTTCTTCCAACTCCTTGGGAATCGTATCCAGATAGCCTTTGAGATTCCAGATCGCGAATGGCAACGCGCCGGAAATCATAGCCAAGCCTACGCCATACAGCGAACGGCCAAGCTCAAATGGTCGGGCATTTTTAGGAATTTCAATCTGCGTGCCGCCCCATAAGAACAGCGCAGCCACCGCTAAACCACCAACCAAGAAGGCAGCTGAGCCAGCCCGAAAATCATCGGAACGAATCCGTGAGATCGTCATTAAAGCTAAGCCTGCTATTAACAAGCCTGCCATCGTGAAATAAATGATCCGCAACACTTCAAGGCTGGTGCTAATTTTAGCCAACATCGCAAAAAGTGGCGCAAGTGTGGCAATGCCTGGCATCAGCAAAATAAAGCCAATGCTCAAGAAAATCAACTTGCGTCCGACGAAGTTCAAGCGCGAGAAGGCATAGGCTGCGGCAACCCCGATCATCACCGAGAAGAACGAGACCCCTGCTGCCAAGAAAAAGCTATTGCCCATCAACTTCCAGAACGAAATATCACCTGCCGATTTCGACAGCGGCTGCTCAATCACTGCCTGATAGGAGCTTAATGTGATTGATGAAAGTGACGGTGGAATAACTTCCAATTTGAGTGGTCGGGCACTACCTGCTTCCTTGAACGAAAGCGTGACGATCCACATAATTGGAAACAAGACTGAAACTGCCACTGTCAAGCAAAAGGCTTGCAACAGCAATTGTTGCCACCATTCCAATTGACGGCCAGCACCGCGCCCACGAGCAAACAGGCCTTTGCGGCTGGTCGGTTGTGCAATAGATGAATTAGCCATCGTATGACTCCGCTACTCGTGAAATTCTGGCGGTAATTGCCGAGATACAGCCAAGAATAATAAAGATAAAGACGCTAAATGCGGCCCCAATCCCAAACAAGGAGTTATTATTGATCAGCTTATAGGCTTGGGTCACCAAGATTTCGGTTTGGCCGAGTGGGCCGCCGCCGCTGATAAAATAAATCACATGGAACAGATTGAAGGTTTGGATAATCCCCAAAATGGTTGCCGGAACCATGGCGGGGCGGAGCAATGGCAGGGTAATTGTCCAGAATTTATTCCAGCCAGTTGCGCCATCGATCGAGGCCGCCTCATACAATTCTTTGGGGATACTTTGGAGTGCACCAGTGGCCACAATCGTCATAAACGGCCAGCCCAGCCAAATATTGGCGATCAACATGGCAAAGTACGAAAGTGGTAAGCCAAAGGCGACTGGCTCAATCCGCTGGAGCCAATCAATCCCACCGCTGGGGAAGGCTGGGCCAAGAAAGATCTTCAACATCAAATTGATCGCGCCATATTGCCCATCGAACATATTGCGCCAAATCGTGGCAATAACCAACTGTGGCAGCACCATGGGTAAGATATAAATTGCGCGATAGATCTTTTTAAACCACAAACCCTCGACGTTCAACATCACGGCGATGACGATCCCCAGTGAAACGTGAAAAATCACATTCGAGAATGTCCACCAAATGTTGAAGCCCAAGGTGCGCCAGAATTTGAAGCTGGCTAAGTCGGCATTTTTGGTAGCCAACTTATCTTGCAAAATTAATTGATAGTTTTCAAAGCCCACATATTTGGGTGGCGTATAGTTTTTGGCAAGAGGGTTGATGCTGGATGGGCCAAAGTCGGTTAGCGACATCCAAAATTGGTAGAGAATGGGATAGAACGTGATGATCGACATCACGATCAGAGCGGGAAAAAGATACGTATAGGCTGTTCGCGAGGTTCTGGTGCGTGCCCACCACGAAGGTCGTGGGATGGCGCTATCACTAGCACGCTCGACGCTACTTTCTGCCGATGCCATGGCGTGGCTCCTTTGCTGACAGGGGCGGGGTCTGTGATGATTTGGTATCGCGTGAGCGAGGAACAGGCCAGACTACGGCATCGTTACAGCACTATCTTTCGGTAAGCCCACCATAGCCTTGGCTCGACCCGTTCCCTCGCAAGGAAGGAACGGGTCGGTTGATTGCCTTATTTACCGTTAGCGGTATCCATTGCAGCACAGGCATCAGTGATCGCCTTGGTTGCATCTTCGCCGCCATCAAGTGCTTTGGTTACAGCATCGCCAACTGGAGTCCAGAAGTTGTTAAGTTCTTGGTCTTGTGGGCGAGCATAGCCAGTTGAAGCAGCTTGGCTGAAGCCGAGCACCAACGCATCGGTTGGTACAACGTTGACATCAGCTGGAACGTGGCCAGCTTTTTCGGTGTAGATTTTTTGTGATTCGGTGTTGGTCAAGTACATTGCCAAAGCAACTGCACCTTCAACATTTTGGCTGTTGATGTTGACATAGAAACCGTCAACGCCAGTCAATGGACCAGCAGGACCCTTAGGACCAGCAGGCATTGCGGCAACACCAAGTTTGTCGCTCAAAGCAGCTTGGTAGTCGGCCAAAACCCATGGCCCGTTGATGATCATGTCAGCTTGGCCTTCGCGGAAGAGCGCATCAGCTTGAGCACCATCGGTTGAGAAGGTTGCGCCAGCAGCTTTGAGATCTTGCAAATACTTCAAGGCATCGCCGCCACCATTGACCAAGCCACAAGCCTTGTCAGCGGTGAACAAGCTAGCACCGAAAGCTTGGAAGAAGCCAAAGTTGTGGTAAGCGCTTTGGTTCAAGACCAATTTCTTGCCATCTTTGACCAATTGCAACAACTCGTCGGTGGTTGATGGTGGGGTGGCAATCGTTGATTTGTTGTAGTACAAAGCAACCGCTTTGAATGATTCTGGAATACCATAGAGCTTGCCATCAACCGACATCCCAGCAACGCCAGCAGGAGCGATGTTGGTCAAGTTAGCTTTGTAAGCATCAAGGTCGGCCAACAAGTTCTTGCGAGCCAAATCGCCCAAGCTATCGTTTGGAGCCAAGAGCAAGTCTGGGCCGCCAGCAGCAGCAACGTCATTTTCAAACTTGCTGAATACTTGGTCGAATGGTACTTGCAAGACGCTGATGTTAGCATCTGGGAAAGCAGCTTTGGCTTTTTCAATCAACTCGGTTAAGGTTGCATCTTCAGCGCCACCGGTGCTGTAAGCGTGCCACAAAGTGATATCGCCAGTTGCTGCCATCGTGTCGCCACCAGTTGCAGGGGCGGTAGTTGCTTCGGGAGCAGCGGTTGCTTCTGTAGTTGCAGCGGCGGTTGCTTCTGGAACAGCGGTTGCTTCTGCCGCAGTGGTTGGGGCGGCGGTTGGTTCTGCTGCAGTGGTTGGAGCAGTGGTTGGGGTAGTTTCGCCACCACAAGCTGCCAATAAACCGACCATCATGATACTGACGAGCAGGAAGCTCAAAATACGCTTCATTGCTGTACACTCCTTTGTACCATATTGAGAAATCTGTTACCGTGCCGATTAGGGCGAACAGGTGAATAGTAGCGCGTGACGCTAGGCCACGCTCCAGCAAAGGCAATTGTTAGCTTGCCAACGAACCAACCTCGTTGGAATGCACCCCTAAAGTTGCGGGGCGTTCCAGGGCTGGCGGCGCAAATAAGCGCTCGGTAGCAAGGGCTGCGGCTCCTAAAGCTGCGACATTGCGGCCTAGTGCGCCTGGTACAATCGAGGTATTATTCACTGCAATCGATAAAGCGCGTCGCGCCACCGTTGCTCGAATCGTCTCGATTAATAATGGTGAGGTTTCCGGAATAACCCCGCCAATCACAACCCGATCAGGATTGAATATATTAATGATACTGGCAATTGCCACACCAAGATAGTGGGCAGTTCGCCGCAAAATAGCTTGAATTTCAGGGCTGCTCTCGGCTTTACGCACCAAGGTATGCACATCATCATCGGCACTAATCAGCTTTTGCTCGCGGGCCAGCCGTAAAACCGTGATTTGTGAAGCCAAGGCTTCGAGCGAGCCAGCGTTGATTGGCCCAAATGATTCATCGTTTTCGACGCTGAGAGTGGTATGGCCAACCTCGCCAGCGCTGCCGATCGAGCCACGGAATAAATGACTATCAATAATCAAGCCAGCACCAATCCCGGCGCTACTCATATATAAGTAGACCATGTTTTGAGCGCCTTGGCCTGCGCCCCAACGATACTCGGCCATCGCGGCCAAGTTGGCATCGTTATCAATTGATACGGGCAAACGGAAGGTTTGGCTTAACTCTTCGCGAATTGGCACGTTATCCCAACCAGGCATAACTGGCGGGGCAATTGTGCGGCCATTGCGAAAATCCAATGGGCCAGGCACGCCAACTCCAATTGCACTAATGCGGCCACGACCAACCGGCGATTCGGTCAGCATCGTGCTAATCAATTGTTTGATCAGCGGCATGCCAACGGTGGGGCCGTCGTTAACATTGAAGGAAATTTGACGGCGTGAACAGATTCGGGCGTTCAAATCGGTAATAACGGCGCTAACGGCGTTGCGCGAAACATCAAGCCCAATAATATAATTGGCTTGATAATTGAATTCGAGGATAATTGGCCGTCGGCCACCTTTTGAGGTACCAATACCCGTTTCCGTAACAAGGCTTGCGTCAATCAGATCGTTAATGATGCTTGAAACGGTCGAACGACTTAACTTGGTGTGCTTGGCGATATCTGCCCGCGAAATCCGTCCTTCACGCCGAATTAACTGGAGTACCAGGGCGCGGTTGAGTTCTCGCATCAAACTCAGATCAGCTGTCAATGCCGAAGGACGATTCATTTGCAAGCTCCTACTTGGTAAGTGGCTCCGATTTTAGCAACTATTTGGTACTTTGTCAAGACAACAAACAAACATGACTGTTTTATGATAGAATGCGATTTAGGCCATTCTAAAGCTTTAAATCGTAATTGAGGCTTGTCGCTATGGATGATCGATTATCAATCAGGCTGGAGCAATCACTCGATTTTTGTATTAAATGTAATATTTGTACTACCGCATGTCCGGTGGCAGCGGTCACCGATCAGTTTCCTGGCCCCAAGTATGTCGGGCCGCAAGCTGGGCGTTTTCGCCACGATCAAGCTGAGCATTCACCCGATCATTCGGTGGATTATTGCTCGGGCTGTCGAGTTTGCAACGAGGTTTGCCCAACTGGCGTGCCAATCGCTGAACTCAATGCCCGTGCCCGCGCACAGATGGTGCGCGAACATGGCTTGCCCTTGCGCAACCGCATGCTTGGGCGCTCGGAGTTACTGGGCATGCTGGGCACACCCTTCGCCCCGCTAGCCAACTGGACAATGAGCAATCGGCCAATTCGTTGGCTAATTGAAAAATTATTTAAGATCGATAGGCGTGCGCCGCTGCCCCAGTGGGCTGGCTATACCTTGCGCGGCTGGGCACGCAAACATCTGCCGCGTGCTGCCACGCCGTTGCGCTGGACCTATGGCCTGCGTTCATGGCTCAGCCGCACTGCACTTGTGCCACTTGAGCAACGTCGTTTGGTGCAAACTCAAACTCAAAAACCAGCAACTTCGACAATTTCGCGCAAAGTCGTTTATTTTCATGGTTGCTCAACCAATTATTATGAGCCACATGTTGGCAAGGCTGCCCTAGAAGTGCTGACCCGCAATGGTTGCGAGGTGGTGTTGGCTAATCAAGGCTGTTGTGGCTTGCCGATGCTTTCCAATGGTGAATTTAAGGCTGCCCGCCGTTATCACGCCGCTAATGTCCATGCCTTACTGCCATGGATTCGTCAAGGCTATGTGGTGGTGGGTACTTCGACCAGTTGTACCTTGACCCTCAAAGATGAAGCCCCCGAATTGTTGGGCTGGCATGATCCTGAGGTTCAATTGGTGGCCGAACAAACCTACGATATTTTTGAATATTTGCGTTTGCTCGACGAGGCAGGCAAATTTGATCGCAACTTGGGCGCAATCGAAGAAACATTGCCCTACCATCCACCTTGTCAATTAAAAGCCCATCGCATCGGCTTGCCAGCTCGCGATATTTTGGCGCATATTCCAGGTTTGCAAATTGAGCGAAGCCAAGCAGCCTGTTGTGGAATTGCTGGCACCTATGGCCTAAAAACCGAAAAATACCCAATCGCAATGGATGTGGGTAAACCGTTGTTTGAATGGGCCAGCCAGCATCCCGCTGATACGGTGCTGTGTGATAGCGAAACTTGTCGCTGGCAAATTAGCCACGGGACGGGCTTGGCGACCCGTCATCCCGTGGAGCTTTTAGCCGAGGCCTATCGCCGATTTGATCAGCAGCGCCAACTTAGCTGACGCTGGTTTCAACTTTGGCTCGCCATGCCGCATGAACATAGCCACCTTCGCGGTCGGAGTATTCGATTCGTTCAAAGCTTGAGCGGGCGGCATCAACCTGACCCAAGCTACGTTGCAATTGGCCAATTCGATAGAGCAATTCAGCTTGTTGCGGAATTGGGCAGCCATTCAACAAAAGTTCAGCTTGATCCAAGGCTAATTGGACTTGACGTTCGTCGTTAGCCAAAAAAGCCAATTCAGCGCGGGCGACATACAGGCTGGCTTTGGCGGCAACATGCGGCGCTAAGGCCAAGCCTGCTTCGATCCATTGTTTGGTGGTTTGGCTGGCTTCATCGAAATGCAAGCTCAACAACGCGTTATGGCTATAGCTCAAGGCCAATTGCTCGTCCAACACCAAGGCCATGCTGGCATAATGGCGAGCTTCGTTCCAGTCGCCGTGAGCAGCCAAAGCGCGGCTCATTTCTAAATAAATTGGGGCGTGAAATGGATACAGTTGGTCGGCGCGTTCGATCGCTTTGATGGCGGCTTCGGTTTCGCCTTGCGCCAATTGAATCGAACCCATGGCCAACCAAGCATCAGCTGAATCAGGGTAAATGCGTAACGACCATAAAACGAGGCGTTCAGCTTGGGCATACGAACCGCGTGCCCAAGCACGTCCGGCATACCAAACCAAGGCAATCCGAGCAACAAATAAGCCAATCAACAACTCGCCGAGCAAAGCCACGCCAACTGCCTGATTGGTTAAAAAGTACAAGCCACAGAGCGCTGGAAACACCACAAGTTCTGGCATTAGCATCACCGCTCGACCAACCCGTATTCCAGTGGTTAGCTGTCGTCGTTCCTGCCGTTGCGCCGTCATGATTGTTGCCATAGCTCAACCCCTTGTTATATATACTCGTATCAGGGTTAAGTATCGCCCAAGGTTGTGACAACGAGTGTCACAACCTTGAAAATTTGTGCTATTTTGCTAAACTCCAAGCGACCGCTGCCTGACCATGCAACAGGGTGGTATCGAACAGTGGAACATCGCAATCAGCTTGGTTAATCAACAAGCCAATTTCGGTGCAGCCCAAAATAATGCCCTGTGCTCCGGCTGCCACCAGATCGTTAATCACCGCCAAATAGTAGGTTTTGGAGCTAGCGTCGATTTTGCCAAGGCACAATTCATCGAAAATAATCCGATGAATTTCATCGCGCTGTTCGGGTTCAGGCGTGACGACTGCTAAGCCATAGCGTTGGCGCAAACGCCCAGCATAAAAATCGTGCTCCATGGTGAATCGGGTTCCAAGCAAACCAATCGTGGTTAATTGTTGCTGCTGAATCGCCGCTGCCGTTGGATCGACAATATGAATAAATGGCACTTCGACAGCTTGCTCAATTGCAGTTGCCACTAAATGCATCGTGTTCGTGCAAAGCACAATACATTCAGCGCCAGCCGCGACTAAATTACGAGCAGCTTGGGCCAAAATTTCCCCAGCAGTTTCCCATTGATCAGCCTTTTGCAACGCGGCAATTTCAGCAAAATCAACTGAATACAAGACACATTTGGCTGAATGCAATCCCCCAAAACGCTGTTTGATCGTTTGGTTGAGCACCTGATAATAACTGACGCTCGATTCCCAACTCATCCCGCCAATGAGGCCAATCGTTTTCATGCAAAGCTCCTTGGTACAGCAAACATCAATATGGAGCAATGGTTGGTTGGCCATATGCTACGCCGCCTATAATACGCGCTTTTGCTTACGACAATTCTGCGACAACGCTGCGATTGGCTTGTGACAAGTGGCAAGTATGCTCAGGATGTTCGTTTTTGCGCATAGGAGCATTGCCTTGAACCAGCCTCAATCAACTCAAACAGCTACTAATGGTGCGAAAATTAGTACATTTTTACTGCTAACCACAGTTTTGACGGCAATTTGTTATTATTTTTTGGTTGGCCCAAATCCTCAAGAGGTGTTTGGATTAGGTTTGATCTTCAGTCCAGCGCTAGCCGCAATCATCACCCAATTCGTTTTCGAGCGACGATTGGCAGGTTTAGGCTGGAAAATCGCCGCACCCAAGGATTTATTGCTGAGCTATAGTTTGCCGTTGGGCTATGGCTTAGTGGTGTATAGCGTGGTTTGGCTGAGCGGCATCGGTGATTTTTCGTTGCAAGCCTTAGCAAGCCAGGTTGGCCTCGCCACACCTTTAGCAATCAGCGGCTTTTGGGGCTATTTGGGCGAGGCTGCAACACTGGGCATCGTTCGATCAGCAATCTTGGCATTTGGCGAGGAATTGGGTTGGCGCGGATTTTTAGTGCCAGAGTTGAGCAAACGCTATTCGCTCGCTGCAACCGCGACAATCAGTGGGCTTATTTGGGCGATCTGGCATTATCCGGCAATTTTGCTGGTTGAGTATAACAATGCTGGTGCACCGCTGTGGTTTGGCTTATGCTGTTTCACAATTTTAGTGGTTGGCCTGAGCTTTGTGATGGCGTGGTTGCGCTTGAAATCGGCCAGTGTTTGGCCGGCAGTGTTGTTGCATGCCAGCCATAATATTTTCATCCAAACTGTTTTTAATCCACTGACCAGCAAAAATGCCATCACGCCCTATGTAATCGATGAATTTGGAGTTGGTTTGGCGCTCGTCGTGGGAGTATTAGCGTGGTTGGTTTGGCAACGAACGAAATCAAGCCAAGATAGAACCTCTAGCAAAGAGCAAAATCTTCCTTCTATCCAAATATAATGCAATACATTACTATACCAATAATTGGCAAAGATGGAGAGATTTATGTTTTCTAAACGAGGATGGATTGAGCAGATTGGCATGTTATGTTATTTGCTGCTTAGCAGTTGTGGTAACCAAGCAGCAGATGATGTTTGGCATAAAGCTGGACGTTATGCGGTACAGTTTGTTGGAATAGTTACAGCGAAAGCTCATGAGCCAATCCCAATCCAGCTAGCATTTATTGATGTTGGGACTCCACGCCGTACCAGCGAACCCCAATTCAATCAATTAACCATCGTGAGCGATCAGGGCGAATTAACCACCCAGTCAGTAACCCTTTCACCATCGCCAGCAACAGCCAATTCGCGGTTTTTCTCGGTTTTGGCAATGCTTGATGGGCTTAATCCAGGCAGTTATCACTTTAGTCAAATTCGCTATCTTGATGAACAGCAGCGTGAGCAAACTATCACCGTAGGCGATTGGGAGCTTACAGTGCTTGATTTGCCAATCGCGACACTCAAACTTGGTAGTCATAGCGTGGTAACGATGGGGCGGGCTGAACGGTTTGAAGCTGAGTTGATTAATCCAACTGATCAGGCGATCCAACTCTTTGCTAGTAGCATCAAAGGCACTAAATATCCGATTTCAGCAACCCTACACATAGCCCAAACCAAGGCTGTGGCAAGCCAACCGATGCTTGGTGATGCGCCACCCCAACCCCTATCAACTGTAGAAGTGACGATGATCGATCTCCAGCCAAAACAAAGCCAAAATATCATTTTTCAATTGCATGGGATCGAGCAATTGCCAACTGATTTTTTGGCAATTCAGCCTACAATTAACTATAAACAAGGCCAAACTGTGGCTCAAACATTTATTTTGCCATTACAAGTATTTTCGCCACCGTTTAACGACGATCTTGCCGTTAAAAAGTACCTTGATTTCCTGCCAGTGAGTGCTTTTCACGAATAAACCAAGGCTCCTGATCAGTTGATCAGAAGCCTTGGTTTAGTTACAAAACAGGTGAGATGAAGGTGGGGAGGGCGGTTACGGGGTTGACCATCCCGCGAAATTGCTTGCCATAGAACGAGGCAATGACCTTGATATGGCCAAGAATGCGGGTGTTGAAATTGTGAAATTCTTCGATTGGCACTAAAAGTTCACGATGACGGCGACGAATGCCCACCGATTTAACCGCAAATTGGCGAGCATATTGTTCGCTTATTTCAAATTCGGCCACAAATCCAGCATAACCAGCCTCAGCATCCTTGGTTTTGACTGATTCAGCAACATGGCTGGCATACTCAAGGTTGAGGATTGGATAAGCAATTGGTGGCTCGGCCAATTGTGCTGGGAATGAACGATAGCCCGCTTGCGCAATTAATGTTAGTTCTTCTAACCCAACAGGTCGATATAGGATCATCTGCTTGTCCTTTCCCTTGTGCCACCAAGGTGTGATTGTAAGAAGCTATAACGTATCGTTTAAAGGTCACATCACACTCAAATTATTCCACATCTATTTAGATACAAATCAGATTTTAATTTTGCATGAAATTTGGTGATTAATCAAGGGATTTTTGGCCGAATTTGGCTTAATCCACTATCAATAGTGTGTCAGGAATCCAAAGCATGAACCATACCACAATTGAATCACCCGCCGACAACTGATCAATTGGTTCGTTGGTATGCGGTTGGTATTGATTGTGGATTAAGCCTTATATAGCTATATACATTGAGGTTTAGCAAATTGGATGCATGAGCTATCACTTGGCTTGATAGGCTTCCCACGCGACGCAATAGGCTTGATAAACTGTGGCTTCAAAACAGATCAAGCTGACTTTTTCGGGGATTGAATTGGTCGTAAGAAAGTTGGCAATCGTTTGGATCGCAATTGGGGCGGCTAATTCGACTGGATAGCCATAAATTCCACAGCTAATCGCTGGAAAGGCCAGCGTTTCAAGCTGATGTTTGGCAGCAAGTTCGAGGCTCTGTTGATAGCAGTTGGTCAGCAATTCGGCTTCGTGTTTATTACCACCCTGCCAAACTGGCCCAACCGTATGAATGATTGAGCGAACAGGTAAGCGATAGCCTTTGGTCATTTTAGCTTGGCCAGTTTTACAACCACCCAACATAAGGCATTCCAAGCCAAGTTTTGGGCCGGCTGCCCGATGAATCGCCCCATCAACGCCACCACCACCAAGCAACGAGCTATTAGCAGCATTAACAATCGCTGCACCAGCAAATTTGGTAATATCGCCTTGCAAAATTTCGATGCGTTGGTTCATTGGAAATTCCCTCTCAGTTTAATTGCTAATCCACGAAGAGCGCGAAGAACACGAAGGTTAAGTTTTAGCCACAGATTGCACAGATTTGCTTGATTATTTGATTGTTGAATCGCGACACCTAGCTCATCATCCCTCATCCCTACTCTCTGCACTAATTCTACTGATCCATCAAAAAAGCACATTGGCTATCGGATGTTGGAGTCATTACAATTCCCCAAAATATTCCGATAGCCGAGTGCCTTCATTCAGCCAGATTTAGCTCACAACTTGGCTAATTGCATCGCCCAAACGGGTGATGAGCTGCTCAACATCATTATGTCCAATAACCAATGGTGGAATAACCCGCACGACATCAGCGCCCGAACCAACCAACAACAAGCCTTGATCAAACGCTGCTTCGGTAATGTGGGCCGCCGTTGGGCCTTGGAATTCAACACCCCACATTAAGCCACGCCCACGTACAGCACTAATTACATCAAAGCGTTCGCCTAAATCGCGCAGGCCTGCCCCTAATTCTGCGCCAACTGAGCGCACATGATCCAACATGGTGGGATGGGTAACTTTTTGCAAAACAACGTTGGCAACGCTACAAATAAAGGGGTTGCCACCAAAGGTTGTGCCATGATCACCATAATTCAACGCTTTGGCTGCCCGTTCGTTAACCAAGACTGCGCCAATCGGCAAACCACCACCAAGCGGCTTGGCAAGCGCCATAATATCAGGATTGACCCCCAAAGCTTGGTGTGCCCAAACATCGCCAGTTCGGCCCATGCCACATTGAATTTCATCGAAAATCAATAAGGCATCGACTTGATCGCAACGGCGGCGCAAGGCCTGGGCAAATTCAGGGCTAATTGGCCGAATTCCGCCCTCACCTTGAATTGGCTCAACAATCACGGCAGCAACACTCGCATCGATTGTCGCTTCGAGCGTCGCTTGATCGCATTCAAGATTGATAAAGCGCACGCCTGGGATTAATGGATTAAAAGGAGTACGGTAGGCCTCGCGTGAGGTAACTGATAACGCGCCCATCGAACGACCATGGAATGCATCGTTAAAGGCCACAAAGCCCGTTTGTTGCTCAGGGCGTTGGTTGTAGGTATAGCGGCGGGCAAATTTCAGGCTAGCTTCAATCGCCTCGGTACCCGAATTGCAGAAAAAGGCCTTACTAGCCCATGGGGTTAAATCAACCAAACGTTGGGCCAATTCGGCGACCGACGCAGTGTAATACAAATTTGAAGTATGCAGCAAGCCTGTTGCTGCTTGTTGAATTGCAGCCACCACTTCAGCATCGCCATAACCCAAGGCATTGACCGCAATCCCTGCGGTTGCATCCAACAAACGTCGTCCATCGGCAGCATGTAACCATGCGCCTTCGCCACCAACTAAAGCGAGTTTGGCTCGTTTGTAAAGCGGCAACAAAAATGTATCACTCTGCGCAATAATCGCTTCGTGTTCGCTTTGTGTCATGGCCTAGATTCCATCCCGTGCTAGCAAACAATCAATTGGCGTGCATTGTAGCACTTTCTTGAAAGCCAAAAATCAAAAGGCAAGGTCAGCATAAAGCCGAAACTCATGAAACTCCAAAGAACCCAATGATCAGGCTTGATTGCCATATCAATAGCCAATAGCTAGATTGATTTATGAGGTTAACAACCACCATCATTTTCCCACCCCACTGCCATCTACAATTCAATCATGTGATATGCTTAGAAACGGATTTGCTACTTTTGAGGCGCTTATGACATTGGTTGATCCTGAAACGCCGCTGTTTACCTTCGATGAAGCTGAAGCCCAGCCGACGGCCTTAGCCAATGAGTTGACCGAAGCCTTACGCGAGCATTTTGGCTTGCCTGGCTTTCGTAGTGGTCAGCAACAAGTAATCGAACGGGTAATGGCTGGCCGATCAACTCTGGCTTTGATGCCGACTGGCGCTGGTAAATCGTTGTGCTACCAATTGCCTGCATTGCTGCTGCCTCACGCCACGATCGTGATCTCGCCGCTGATTGCCTTGATGAAAGATCAGCTTGATGGCTTGCCTGAGGCGGTGCGCGAACGAGCAACCTTTATCAACAGCGCAATTCCCTTCGATGAAGTTCGCACACGCTTGCGCGGTTTGAGCGAGGGTCGCTATAAATTGGTGTATGTTGCGCCCGAACGTTTGCGCCAACGCCAATTTCTTTATGCCTTGCAACAAGTTGGCATTTCGTTGTTTGTGGTCGATGAAGCCCATTGTGTTTCGTTGTGGGGTTTCTCGTTTCGCCCCGATTATCTGTTTATTCGCGAAGCGCTGCGCGAGCTTGGCAATCCGTTGGTGTTGGGCTTGACGGCAACTGCTAGCCCAGCCACCGAAAAAGCTATCTGCGAGCAACTTGGCGATTTAGAAACTGTGCGAACCAACGTATTTCGGCCAAATTTACATTTCGAGTTGATCAAAGCCTCGAATAAAGAGAAAAAACAAGCGGCGATTCTTAGTTTGTGCAGCCAAATTGATGGGGCAATTATTGTCTATGCCCGTTCGCGCAATAGTTGTGAAGAATTGGCCGAGCAGCTGCGCAAAACTGGCGTTGTGGCCGAAGCCTATCATGCTGGCTGCCCCGACCGTGATGCCATTCAAGATCGCTTTATGCGTGGCGAAACTCGCGTGATTGTCGCGACCATCGCTTTTGGCATGGGTGTTGATAAGCGTGATGTGCGGGCGGTGATTCACGCCAATTTGCCCAAATCGCTAGAAGATTATGCCCAAGAGGCCGGACGAGCAGGCCGCGATGGCCAAATTTCGCGCTGCATTATGCTCTACAACTTTTTCGATAAACGCCAACTCAAGGAATGGCTCGAAAGCAGCCATTTCGGAGTCGAAGAATTACGCGAACTCTACAAGGCAGTTTTGGGGCAAATCGGCAAAGGCCAAGGCACAATCAATCAAGCTCAGCTGATGGAGCTTTCGGGCTTTGATGAAACCCGTTTGCGCGTGGGCTTGGGTATTTTGGAGCATGTTGGGCTGGTGCGTCGCCATTTCGATCTGCCGCGAGTTTGCAAATTACGTCGTGGCGAAGCTCCAGCTACACCCGAAATCAACCAACTTTGCGAGTGGTTTAGCTTGGGGCGTTGGTGGCAAGATGTGAGCAGCCTCGATTTAGCCGCTGCACTGCGGATTGCCCCTAGCCAGCTTGAGCCAACCTTGCTCGCTTGGCAAGAACAAGGCTTGCTGGGCTACGAAGGCGTGGCGCGGGAAGTCTTGCTCGAAGTTTTGCCCTCACCCAAAGATACGCGCGAACGCATGTATCAAGTTTTGAAGCAATGGCGCAGCACCCAAGAACGCCAACTCGATTCATTAACCCAATATGTTGAGGCCAGCCATTGCCGCCATCGAATTTTGGCGGCGCAGTTTGGTCAACGTCTGCCTGCTTGTGGCAATGCCTGTGATATTTGCCAATCAGGCCGCATCACCATCAGCCGACCACCAAATGTTTTGCAGCCCCAAACCATGCCGCTGGTTGGCTCCAATTGGGGCAATGGCGGGGCGATCAGCGACCATCAACGAATTATGGTTGAGGCGGTGCGCGAACATCCCCAACAATTAACCAGTCGCGATTTGGCGCATATTTTGGCTGGCTCACGCGGTTATAGTTCGCATCCGTTGTTTGGGGCACTCGCCGAACGCTCGTTTGACTCGATTCGCGCCGAGATTGATGTGTTGGTCGATGCAGGGACGTTGGCTTATCAAGGCGCAACCTTGGTGGCAGTCGTGGCAGCGCCCAAACGCACAGGCAATCAACAACGTGATATCGCGTTGCAAGTGTTAGCGACGCTGACTCGTTTGCCCTATCCCTTGGGGCGAACTGGCTTGGTGCGCTTGCTCAAAGGGGTCAGCGATGCCAAACGTTCGCCGGATCATGGCGTTTTAGCCCATGCCACGATGGAGCAAATTGAGGTGGTGGTTGAGGCGTTGGTTGAGGCTCAGTTGTTGGATCGCCAGCAGCAGGGCTTATATCCGTTGTTGGCCTTGAATAGTGCAGGCCGTGCGGTTTTGAATGATCCTCAGAGCTTGCCAGTGCTCAACATTCAGGGCAAACGTGATTCGGCCAAAGATGAGCAGCTTCAGGCTGATGGCGAATTGTTGCTCTTGCTCAAAAGCTGGCGCTCCGAGCAGGCCCGCAAACTCAATCTACCGCACTATATGATTATTCCAGATAGCGTGTTATTTGATTTGGCGGCCTATCAACCAACCAATACCCAAGAATTAAGCACAATCAAAGGCATTGGCAGCCAAAAATTAGCCCAGTGGGGTGCAGATTTGCTGAGTTTAATTACAACTGGCAAGCCGACAAACTAGGCTTGTTTGCGTCGCCACCACCAAGCAGCAACCGCCGCTAGCGCAACCCCAACCATCAGATAACTGCCAACGTTGCCATCGATCTGCTCAAATAAATTTGGGGCAAGTGTGGTGATGATCAGCACGATCAGCACCACACTTGCTAAAATAACACCCTTAGATCGCCACATCAGGTCGATATTCTCCCCAAATTCGGCGCAATACCCCACAAACCTCGCCCACCGTTGCCCGTTGGCTCAAGGCTTCGCGCATTGGATACAGCACATTGGCACTGCCCTCGGCGGCGCGTTGCAAATCGGCCAAAGCCGCATCAACCGCCGCTTGATCGCGCTCGGCCCGCAGTTTGGCCAATTTGGCACATTGTTCGGCGGCTACCGCTTCGTTAGGCTTGAAGATTGGCACTGGGGCATCATCGGTTACAAATTTGTTGACCCCAATCACCAGTTGCTCGCCACTTTCAACCCGATTTTGATAATCGTAGGCGGTGTCCATAATTTGAGCTTGCACGAAACCATCTTCGACAGCCCGTACTGCGCCGCCCAAATCATCGATATGCCGAATTAATTCCAAGGCGCGTTGCTCGATCTCGTCGGTCATGCTTTCGACCAAATACGAACCACCCAAGGGATCGGCGCTAGCTGTCACGCCACTTTCATAGGCGATGACCTGTTGGGTGCGCAAGGCGAGGGTTGCAGCTTCGGTGGTGGGCAACGAAAGCGCTTCATCAAAGCCGTTGGTGTGCAGCGATTGCGTGCCGCCCATCACCGCCGCCAACGCTTGCAAGGTTACCCGCACCACGTTATTGAGTGGTTGCTGTGAGGTTAAGGTCGAGCCGCCAGTTTGGGTGTGGAAGCGCAAGGTCAAGGCGCGTTCATCGGTTGCACCAAAACGCTCACGCATAATTGTGGCCCACATGCGGCGAGCAGCGCGGAATTTGGCGATTTCTTCGAAGAAATTGTTGTGGGCATTGAAGAAGAACGATAAGCGTGGGCCAAATTCATCGACATGCAAGCCAGCATCAATTGCGCCCTGAACGTAGGCAATGCCGTTGGCCAAGGTAAAGGCCAATTCTTGCACCGCCGTTGCCCCAGCCTCGCGAATATGATAGCCGCTGATGCTAATCGTGTTCCAGCGTGGAATCCGCTCGGCGCAATAAGCAAAGGTATCGGTAATCAGCCGCATCGAAGGCCGTGGCGGAAAGATATAGGTGCCACGAGCAGCGTATTCCTTGAGAATATCATTTTGAATTGTGCCCGTGAGCGTTTTCGAGGCCGCGCCTTGTTGAGCGCCAACCAACTCGTATAACAGCAACAGCACACTGGCGGGCGCATTAATCGTCATCGAGGTACTAACTTTATCCAGCGGAATGCCCGCGAATAAGGTTGCCATATCGTCGATTGAATCGATTGCCACCCCGACCTTGCCAACCTCGCCCTCAGCTCGTGGATCATCCGAGTCGAGGCCAAGCTGGGTTGGTAGATCGAAAGCGACGGAAAGCCCCATTTGACCTTGGTTGAGCAAATAGCGGAAGCGTTCGTTGGTTTCGTGGGCTGAAGCAAAGCCAGCATATTGACGCATCGTCCACAAACGGCCTCGATACATCGTGGGGTAAATGCCGCGTGTATAGGGAAACTGGCCAGCATCAGGTTCGGGCTGGCGGTCGTTATCACGATAAATTGGCTCAACTGGAATGCCAGCATCAGTTGTAATTTGACTGCCCATCAATCACCTCGTTGTGTCTGCGAGCGCTAACTGAGCTACCATTTTAGCTGCCTGCACTAGATAATAAACCATCGCGAATCGTTTGCAGCAAACGTTCGTCGGCTCCTGCCTCAAGCGCCGTTTGCGCCACCACCCGCGCTTGGGTTACCAACGGCCCAAATGGCGAATTGGTCTGACTATCGAGCAATTGTAGCCCTTGAGCAGGAATAATTGCCATCCCAACCGTAACTGGAGGATGATTATGGCGATAGATTGCCACACATGCCTTGGTAAACCGCCCAACGAACCGAGCCAAGCGGCTCAGATCAAGAGTTGAATTATTGGAGTAGCCCCAATCTGGCCGCAACTGGCAATTTTGCATCAAACTATTGGTCGTCCACAACACCTCATCGCGGTTGTAGGAATCGATATAGCGTTTGTTGCCATTGGGCGTTGCCAAATTACAGCCAAAACTATTGCCATAGAGCGCAACTTCAATCGGGTCGATCCATCCGTCGGGCGGCTCAAAATAATCGTCATTCGGGGTAACAAAAGCCGTCAGCAGAATCCGGCGACCGGTGATGATCTGCGGTTTTAGGCGTGTGTACGCAGCGTTCGTCATAGCAGCACACCAGCTAGAGAAGAATAGAATAGCGTTGTGGCTTAGTATACTACACAACGCTAGCTTAGGCGGTAATGCTTTCGCGCCAGCAGCATGCGATTTGCACTACCCCGATCGGCCTTGAGTTGCATGCCAATTTGCTCAGGCTATGCTAGGCTTCCCTAAGCTTTTTTTGATTTGGAAGGATGCTGCAATGGCTGGCGAATTAACTCTGCAAATTTGCAAAAGTGCCGATTTAACCACTGATCAAGCACGGGCGATTTTAGAACTATGTAGTTTAGCCTACGAAGAAGATTTTGCGCCTTACCTGATTTATGAAAATCCGGTGCATGTACTGGGCTGGCTTGGCTCAGAGTTGGTCAGCCATGCGATGTGGGTTGAGCGCTGGTTGCAAATTGGCGACGAAGCTCCCCGCCGGACTGCTTATATCGAAGCGGTCGCCACCCATCCCGATCATCAAAAAAAGGGCTATGCCAGCCACGTCTTGCGTCATTTAGCCAATGCTATCAACGATTTTGAGCTAGCCGCGCTTAGTCCATCGGATGCAGCGTTTTATCAGCGGCTTGGTTGGGAACTCTGGCGCGGGCGGTTGTCGATTCGCACCGAGCAAGGCATTGAGCCAACTCCTGATGAAGAAGTAATGGTTCTGCGTTTGCCCAAAACCGGTCTGATCGATCTGGATGCGCCAATTTCAGCCGAATGGCGCGAAGGCGAAGTTTGGTAAGTTGCTTGGCAAATTGCACAATCTTGTATACTTTCCACAACAATTGGGCCATGAGCTTATGGCAATCTGACCATAGTTAATTGTTTTAAACCACCCTATAATCGAATTCATAGACCAGAAGTGGTCTGGTGTGTCCGTGACTGGCGTGCGGCGGTGGGAGTCCCGGCCCTCCGCCCTGCCGAAATCAGCGTGACCACCCCGAGGTAGCCTAATTCATGCAACAATCACCCGAACCCTCAAAACTCTTCGATTTGCCTCCTCACGATGTTGGTTGGGAAGGAATCTTCTTTTTCAGTGCAGGTTATTTGCTGGCAGCTCTAGTGTTATTTATGCTTTTGGGCGTAACCCTGACTAGCACGTTGTTGGTTGGAGGTCTGCTCGGCTTCTTGGGAATTAATTTCTGGCATTAACCCGATTAAATTCAAAGCCGCTGGATCAAGCTTGATCCAGCGGCTTTTTGGTTTATTTCATGGTCAATGGCAGGTAGATTCTAAAGGTTGGCGGCACAGCAGTGGCGGTATTAGTTGGGGTATTGGTCACTGTCGCCGTCGCTGTGTTGGTTGGCGTGTTCGTAGCAGTCCCTGTCGCCGTAGGTGTTGGGGTGGCACATAAGGCGGTTGCACCATCAAGCTGGGCGCGAAGCTCGCCACCCGGGAAATTGCTGCTATGAATATTAATGTAGGTCTGGCCGGCCAAAATATTGGCTTCTTGATTTTCGGCGTAGCTGACCGAGCCAACTTTGCTAGCACCAAGCGGCAAGTTGAATAATACGCCAGCATTCGAGCCACGCGGCGCAAAACCATGAATATGCGCGGCAGTTTCGGCGCTGCTCAAATCGTGGTAGCTGAGATTGTAGTTGATCGTGTTGGCAACCGTATTAATTTCAATCATGCCCATCACCATGCCATTGCTGTTATTCGGTGGTACTTCTTGCGAACCACTGCCACTTACCGTCATGGTGATACAGCTTGGTGGTGGTGTAACGATTGGGGTTAGGCTTGGTGTGGCCGTGCCTGTTGCGGTTGCGGTCGCAGTTGCCGTAGCGCTTGGCGTAACAGTTTCGGTCGGGGTTGCGGTTGGCGGTGGACAATTAATCGTCGCACCATCGATTTGGCCGCGAATTTCGCCACCAGGGAAACTATCGGTATGAATATTAACGTAGGTTTGGCCGGCCAAAATATTGGCTTCTTGATTCTCAGCGTAGTTGAAGGTGCCAACTTTGGGCGAACCAGTGCTCAAGCCAATTAAGACTCCAGCATTGGCTCCACGTGGGGCAAAACCGTGAATATGCGCAGCCGTTTCGGTGCCGCTCAAGCCCTGGTAGCTGAGGTTATAGCTCAAAATATTGTTGACGGTATCAACATCGACTGTGCCGCCGCCAGTTGCAGTGCTGCCGCTTGGCGGCACTTCCTGCGAACCTTCCAAACTAACCATAAAGCGCAAACAGCTTGGAATTGGCGTAGCAGATGGGGTTTCAGTGGCAGTTGGAGTAGTCGTTTCGGTTGGCGTAGCGGTTGGCGGTGGACAATTAATCGTTGCACCATCGATTTGACCGCGAATTTCGCCACCAGGGAAACTATCGGTATGAATATTGACGTAGGCTTGGCCGGCCAAAATATTGGCTTCTTGGGCTTCGCTGTAGTTGAAGATGCCAACTTTGGGCGAACCAGTGCTCAAGCCAACTAAAACGCCAGCATTGGCTCCGCGTGGAGCAAAACCGTGAATATGCGCAGCCGTTTCGGTGCCGCTCAAGCCTTGGTAGCTGAGGTTATAGCTCAAAATATTGTTGACGGTATCAACATCGACTGTGCCACCGCCAGTTGCATTGCTGCCACTTGGTGGTACTTCTTGCGAGCCTTCCAAACTAACCATAAAGCGCAAACAGCTTGGCACGGCGGTTGGCGATGGGGTTTCGCTCGGCGTTACTGTCGCAGTTTCAGTGGGAGTTGGCGTAGCTTGAACTGGGCTGGGCACAACGATAATTCCACGAAACGCTGTGTTGGCCCCAACCGGAACGATGGGATTTAGGGCCGCAGCATTAATTGGTTGGTTATAAGCTGCGGTATCGGTCAATTTGCTCAGGCTATTGGTTCCGCGAGTCAGGTATAAATCAACGCCGTTGGCTCCATTATCTTGGGCTGCAATATGAAACCCAGTGCTTGGCTCAGCCCAAACACCTTGCAATGTCCAGGTTGTGCCATCGAAGGAGAATTTACGCAAGTTTGTTGATGTATCATCAACCACATACAACGTGTCAACGCCTGCCACACTTGGCTCACGATCTAAAAAGACAAAGCCATAGGGCGAGGTTGCGCTAGCGATTGGCGTAATCGTTTGGCCTGCGCTGGTTGGCAGGCCATTGCCAATTTGGAAAATACCACGCGATGTAGCTGATGATGACGAGAAGTAGAGATTACCACCATAGGTATGTACAACGCGGGTGTTGGTTGGGGTGATCAAGGTTGTGGTTGTGCCCATCCCATTCAGAAAACGTACTCCGCCCGGATTACCAGTTCCGGTTGCCCAAAGGTTGTCGCCGTTACCTGTTGCGCCACGAATATTGTTAGCGCTATAGGCATCAGTAATCACGTTGGTTGTATCAATTAGGCTACTGAGGCTGACTTTGGCAACCACCCGATTGACCGTGGCACTATTGCTTGATGCAACACTCGTCGTACCAACATCAGCATCGTAGCCTGCTAGCAATAACCACTGACCATCGCCTGAAAGGCTGAGTGCACCCTCCGAGGTTGCCGAACCCGACATGGTAAGGCGGCGATTATTGCCATTCAAGGCAGTTGGCATAGCAACAGCTTGCACAAAATCGCCGTTGGGGGTGTACTCATCGAGAAAAACTGGAGTTGCAGCATTTGAAAGCGTGCCACTGCCATTACCAACCCGTACTACCACCAAATTGCCTGGGGTAAAGCCACCACCGCCTTGAGTGGTGCGCGGGGCTGCTTGGGCTAAGTTTAGACCAACGACAAGGCTAAATAGCGAGAGCAATGTTACGAACGAGAACATGCGAGGTGTTCGAAACCGATTCAGCACACTGATACTCCTTACTCAAAGCCAACTTCAGCTACTCCAAGCTTGTGACAACCATTGACACAGGCTTGGGTGATTCTTAAGCTGTATGATATGGGCAACTTGTGCAGATGCAAGAGCCAACTTTGTGTGAATATGAGGACAACAACGATGGCATTAACGATTCCTGCTTTGTGGCAACCAGTGCTCGCCGACGAAACCAGCAAGCCCTATTGGAACGATCTCGAAGCATTTGTCGCCGCCGAACGGGCTGAACAACAGGTGTTCCCGCCAGAAGATCAAGTTTTTTCAGCTTTAGAATTAACCTCGCCTGAGCAAACCAAAGTGCTGTTGTTGGGGCAAGATCCTTACCATGGCCCAGGCCAAGCGCATGGCTTATGTTTCTCGGTGCTGCCTGGGATCAAAGCGCCGCCATCGCTCAAAAATATGTTCAAGGAACTCAAAACTGATCTTGGTTGTGTTGTGCCTAATAATGGCTACCTGCTACCGTGGGCCAAACAAGGTATGTTAATGATCAATGCGGTGATGACGGTACGGGCGCATACCGCCAATTCACATAAAAATCGCGGCTGGGAGAAATTCACCGATGCCGTGATTCGCCAGGTCAATGCCAAACCAGAGCATGTAGTGTTTGTATTGTGGGGAGCATATGCCCAAAAGAAGGCTAGCTTAATCGACAACAGCCGCCATACGATTATTCAATCGGCGCATCCCTCGCCACTTTCGGCCGATAATGGTTTTTTTGGCAGCCGCCCATTCTCTAAAATCAACGCAGCCCTTGAGGCTCATGGTCAAAGCCAAATCGATTGGCAAATTCCAAATTTATAAGGTAGGTTTTGAACAATGACTGGGGAGGATTTGTAGCCGATTTTCATGCCCTCACCCCTAGCCCCTCTCCCGCCCAGCAGGCGAGGGAAACCATCTCATCAGATTGGAATGCCCCTCTCCCGCCGCAGTGGGAGAGGGGTTGGGGTGAGGGAACGCAAGCAATCATTCATGGAAGGAGTAAGGTTGAGGGGATTTAGGCTTGGCTAACGATTGAGGCGGTTGTGTAAAAAGAGCAAAATAATCATAAACAACATCAACGCAGTCAAACCAACAAACATCGGGAAGGCTAAGGCAAAATTACCACTGTATAAGCCCGTCAATGCTACCGCAAAGAAAATCACCATCACAATGCCTGTAATGTACATAAACCGCCGTGGCCATGGTGATGGTTTGGGAGAACGCCGAGACATAACTGCCCCTTTCAAAAAATTGCCAACGCGGCATGGCTAGAGCCGTAATGCCGTGAGCTTATCGCGGATCTCCTCAATCATAAATGGTTTTGCCAGAAATTGGGTTGTACCAGTAGTACCAAATTGTTGGCTCACTTGTTGTTCATTATAGCCGCTCATAATCACCACGCGAATCTCAGGCTGAATCTGTTTGAGCACTTCGAGCGTGCTTTGACCATCGAGATCGGGCATGGTTAGGTCGAGAAAAACGCCCGCAATTTCTTGATGATGGTCGCGGAAGAGGCTAATGCCCCGATTACCACCCTCGGCTAGTAAGGTTTCGTAGCCCAAACGACGCAAAATCCGATCAATCACGATTCGTACATCAGGCTCGTCGTCGATCACCAAAATTTTGCCTGGGCCAGAATCGACTAAGGCTGGTTGTTCGCTGGCTAGTTCAGTTTGTACTGCTGTCATAATTGGCAGATAAATTCCTATTGTCGTGCCCTGTTGAGGGCGACTCTTGACCGCAATGCCACCGCGATGGCCGCGCACAATCCCTAAAGTAACCGCTAAACCCAACCCGCGTCCAGTAAATTTGGTGGTAAAAAATGGGTCGAACATGCGCGAGATCGTCGCATGATCCATGCCTAAGCCTTGATCGCTAATTTCAATCGCGATATATTGGGCGGGCAAAAATGTGCCTGTCGTATAGGTGTGGCCCTCGGGTGCTCCTTGCAAATCGCGCAAGCTGGTGGTAACTGTAAGCGTTCCGCTGCTCGACGCTTCAAGCGCATTGATCAGTACATTGCTGATCGCTTGGCGCAGATGTTGTTGATCACCCTCGATCAGCGGCAAGTTATCAGCTAAGTTGCTCTGAATATGACGTTGCTGGGTTAGGCTTGAGGGCAGCAAACGAATTGAGGTCTGAACTAATTCGTTGATCATCAGGCTGCGCCGCACATCAAGATTTTGGCCGGTGTAGGCAACCATTTGCTTGGTGATTTGCGCTGCCCGTTTGGCCGATTGTTCGATTTCGGCTAAAAGCGGACGCAGGTTGGCTTGCTCAGGCAGTTCGAGCATAGCTAAATGGGTATTACCAAGAATTGACATGAACACATTATTGAAATCGTGGGCAATCCCGCCAGCAAACACGCCAAGGCTTTCTAATTTTTGGGTTTCTGAAAAGTGTTGTTCAATTTCTAGGCGTTTTTGCTCGGCCTGCTTGCGTTCGCTAATATCGCGAATAATCACTTGGACTGAATTTCGATGCTCAAATAAAATTGCTGAGGTTGAACATTCGCCATAAATTGGCGTGCCATCACGGCGCAAAAAGGTTGTTTCAATAAAACTGGTGGGCATGGTGCTGGCATGGCGAATCAGCACATAAAAATCATCAGGATCTTGTGGCCGTAAGCCACTAAGCACCGACTGGCTAAGCAATTCGCTGCTGGTGGTTTGGGTCAACGCCAGTCCAGCCTGATTGGCATAGACAATTCGATCATCCTGCACTACAAACAGCGGCAAGGGCAGCATCTCAACAATATGGCGATATTCCTCGGAGATATCGATCAGTGTGCCAACCATACGCAAAGCTTGGCCATCGGGATCACGCAGCACATGGCCGCGATCCTGCACAAAGCGATAATGTTGATGTTGATCGAGAAAGCGATATTCAGCCGAAAAAACATCGCTATGGCCAGCGAAAATATCGGCAGTTCGTTGGATGAACAACTCACGATCATCGGGGTGCAGATGTTCTTCCCACCAGGTTGGGCTGCTGGCAACCTCTTCACTGGTATAGCCAAACACCGTTGTAAAGCTCCGATTCACCACTGTGGTCTGCTGAATCATATCCCAATCGTAGATGCCGCCATTCAGCACCGTTTGGGCCAATTCAAACCGCTCATTCAGCGAACGCAACTGCTGTTCGACCCGCCGACGTTCGGCCAGTTCAGTTTGGGCTGCGGTGTAGAGCATATGCTTCTCCAGTGCAAGCGAGGCAAAGCGGGCAAATTGTTGCACCATTTCAAGCATCGTAATGCTAATTTGAATCTGACTTGGCTCGTAGATAATCGCTAGTGCGCCAGCGACTGTTTGTTCACGGAATAATGGTAATACCAACAGGCCATTACCAAAACCATCTTGCGGCGTAAATAAACGCTCACTCCAGGCGGAGTAATCATCAATAATTAATGGCTGACCGCTAAGGCCGACCGTGCCAACTGCACCTTGGCCTAATTCGATGTGCTGGATTACGTTGATCGCCCCGCGACTCACGACAGATTCCATGGCTTGACCATCGGCGCTGCGAATATACATCACACCATATTCGCTGCCGACCAAATCGGTTGCCTTCCACAGAATAATTTCGAGCAAATCGGGCAGGGCGGCCTGATCGATCAAGGCCAAGGTCACATCGTGCAGCGAGCCAAGATAGGCATTTTGGCGTTGCATTTGGCGAATCGTCTGTTTATGGGCAGTTACGTCGTGAATTAAACAAAATAAGGCTGGTTGCTGTTGATATTCAAAGGGAGTGATATAAACTTCAACATCGCAGACCATTCCTGAACGTAAGCGATGGCGAAACTCATAGCGATTGCTACCACCAAGCTCACCGTTGCGAATGGCCACCCGATGTTCTTTACTGGTCAATACATTTAAATCGCGAACGTTGAGATTACTAAACTCGGCTTGGCTATAGCCATAAAAACGGCAAGCAGCAGCATTGGCCGCCAAAACTCGCCAAGTATCAGGCTCAACAATTAACTCAATCGCTTGAGTTTGTTGAAAAAATTGCAGATTGCGCTGTTCGCTGGCGAGCAAGGCCTGCTTGGTAGCAGCCAGCTCAGCCTCTAAACGAGCGATAGTTTGGGTTAATTCAGCGAGCGTTGGTTGCTCCATGGCTGGTTGGAAGGACGTAGCGCTAAAACTATTCATAAACTCGGCCAGTGTGGAAAAAAGCCATAATAGCTTCATTATACCGTGAAGCACATAGCTTTTGATACCGCCCGCAATTCCTATTTGCTTTTGCTACCTACTTGACTGATGTATAATTAAAGCGTTACACATGTGTGGGAGTCTGCAATGGATGAACGTCATGCCTACATTGCCTTTAATCTCACTCCTGGTATAGGACCACAGCGCCTCCAAGCCCTGATTAAGCATTGTGGCTCGGCGGCGGCAGCTTGGTCGGCTACGCTCGACGATTGGCGGGCGGCGGGTTTGGATCGTCGCAGCATTCAAGCCTTGCAGCATGCGCAACAACATTTAGACCTTGAGGCCGAGCTGCGCACAATTGCTGAACAAAACATCAAGGTTGTGCTGCAAACTGATTCGGACTTTCCAGCCATGCTGCACACAATTGATCCTGTGCCGCCGTTGCTGTATTTGCGTGGTTCACTGATTGAAACTGATCGTTGGGCGGTAGCAATTGTCGGTACGCGCAACCCTACCCCCTATGGTCGTGAGGTCACCTATAAGTTTGCTGGCGAGTTAGCCCGCGCAGGGTTGACGGTGGTTTCTGGTTTGGCCTTGGGCATCGATGCAATCGCCCATCGCACCGCCTTAGATAATAATGGGCGCACCTTGGCGGTGCTTGGCAGCGGGCTGCAACAGATTTACCCTTCCCAACATCGCCAATTAGCGGCTGATGTGAGCCAACAGGGAGCCTTGCTTTCGGAGTATGCCCCGACGACCGAGCCATTGAGTGGCAACTTCCCCGCGCGTAATCGCTTGATTAGCGGGCTAAGTTTGGCAACAATTGTAGTTGAAGCAGGCGAACGTAGCGGCGCATTAATTACTGCCCGCTTTGCGCTCGAACAAGGTCGTGATGTGTTTGCCGTGCCTGGCTCAATTCTCAGTCATAGCAGCGATGGACCAAATCAATTAATCGTCGATGGTGCAACACCCTTGCGTTCAGTCGAGCAATTGCTGGAGCAGCTGAATCTGCATCAAGCGCAAGCCCAACAAACGGTCAGTACGATTGTGCCCGAAACACCCGCTGAGGCCTTGCTCTTGCCCCATTTGAGTGGTCAGCCCACCCACATCGACGAATTAGGGCGCTCGTGTGGGCTAGCGGCCCATGATCTGGCGGCAACCTTGGGCTTGATGGAACTCAAAGGCATGGTTCGCCATGTTGGTGGAATGCATTATGTGCTTGCTCGCGAAACGCCTGCACCCTATGATCTCTCATAACCTAGTAAGGAAATTTTTGTATGGCTTGGGAAAATGATGTTTTACGCTCGCTGAACGAGCAAGGTTGTCGCATGACTGGCCCACGGCGCTTGATTGTTCGCACGATTGCCAGCCGCCGCGAAGCATTTACCGCTGAACAACTTGTGGTCGAATTGCCCGATGTTGGTCGCGCCACGATTTATCGCACCTTGGATATGCTGGCGGCTAGCCATTGGTTGGCTCGGATTCACCACGATGAAGGTGATCATGCCTATTTGCCAGCCCACCCCCATCAACATCAATTAGTTTGTACCCGTTGTGGCACTGCGGTTGCTTTTAATACCTGCGATCTCGATGGCATTTTGAATCAGCTTGGGAAATCGACTGGCTTTGTGATTCAAGGTCATGCCCTCGAAGCCTTTGGCCTGTGTGGTCAATGTCAACATAATCGCCCTGAACTGCGGCTAAACCCACGGCTAGGCTAAGTGTTTCGGGTCGATGGAAGGTAGCGCATATGCCCAAAGAATTAACCGTGCGAGTGAGTGCCCGCACCGTCGGCTGGACACTGCTGATTTTTTCAGGGGTCTGGATTACGATTCTGCTGAATCATGTGTTGGTGCTGTTTTTTGTGGCGGTGCTGCTAGCAGTGGCAATTTCGGGGGTGGTGCAACGCTTTGAACAATTGCGCATCGCCCGCCCCATCACAATTTTGGTGATTTATACAATCATTATTGCGATGTTTATTAGTTTGGGCTTTGTGCTAGTGCCAATGGTTAGTCAACAGGTGCGACTTCTGGCTGAGCAATTCCCTAATTTGGTGCGCCAACCAACCCAACAAGCTAGCGCTTGGCTGGCCCAACAGTTTCCAACCTTGCGTGTACCCTTGCCCACTGGCGATTTGGCTGGTCAGGCGGCACATTACGCGGGTACAGTCGTTGGTGGGTTTAGTGGCGCAGCCTTCACTTTTGGGCGCACCTTGATGGGTGTGATTATTAATTTTATTGTGGTGTTGGTTTTAGCTTTTTTCCTGGTTAGCCGCGCCAATGTTGCCAGCAATTTTATCAAATTGATGATTCCCAATCGCTTTCAAGAACGCTTAATCAATGTGACCAATGTGATTGGCCGCCGCCTTGGGCGTTGGGTTTGGGCGCAACTGACAGTTGCCACCTTCTATGCCGTTTGTTTTGGTATGGGCTTGTGGATGTTGGGCGTACCCTATCCGGTCGCCTTAGGCGTAATTGGCGGCATGCTTGAGCTAATTCCCTATGTTGGCGGTTTCGTGGCCACCATTCTGACCATGCTCGTGGCCTTCACGGTGCAGCCGATGTTGGCGGTTTGGGTGCTGGTGTTGCATTTGATTGTTGGCAATATTGAAGTGCATATCATTGCGCCAAAAGTCATGGGCCACGCAGTCGAAACCCATCCAGTGATCACGATTTTGGCCTTGTTTAGCGGGATCGAGCTTTTGGGGATTATCGGCGGGGTGATTGCGATTCCATTGGCGGTGGTTGGCCAAGCATTGGTTGAAGAATTTTGGATCAAACGGATTCGTGAAGCCCAACCTGCGGCGGAGTCGCTAGCCGTTCAGGCTAAAGCTCCAATCGTGCGCCGAACTCAATTGCGTCGCCGCCCCACATTGCGCAAACGTCAAGGGATCTAGTATCAATTTTTGAGCGGATGGCTAAATAGCTATTTAGTCGGGAACAAATTGAACATTCGTAACGTTGATGCTCTAGAAACGTCGCGACAATCCAAAATTTGACCCATCCCGCGAAAGGAAATTGGTATGTTAACCCAAATTCGCTCACGCAAACGTTTATTGGCGATTGGCGCTGCTGTCTTGGTGTTCTTTTTTATCGTGACAACGTTGTTAAATGGTTCGGGTAATTCAGCAAGCGATAAATTCCAAACTGTTTCCGATGCTTTGGATCAAGCTGCAATGCCGGAATCTGCGCCAGCCGCTGAGATGGAGCGTCAAGTAACTACCGATGGTTTAATGGATGAATCCGATGTTGCTGCTGCGCCGGCACTTGGCGGGGCTGCTCCTGCCGATGCTGAAAATTCACAAGAACCAAGTGCCGCCCCCAACCAAGCTACTGATCGTTTGGTAATTAAAAATGCTGATGTTGAAGCCTTAATTGATTATAAGCAAATGCGTTTGGCCAGTACCCAAATTGAAAATATGGTGCTACGCTTGGGTGGCTACATTGTTTTGACTGACGATGCTAGCAGCAATGACGAAGATCAAGCCTATATTTCGCTGGCCTTTCGGGTTCCGGCTGATCAATTTGAAAAAGCCTTGAATGCCTTTGAAGAAAATAAACTCGAAGTTGTGCGCCGTGAAGTTTCTGGCCAAGATGTTACCGAAGAATTTGTCGATAATCAATCACGATTAACCAACTTAGAAGCCACTGCTGCACGCATTCGTGAATTGCTGGCCAAAGCCGAAACCATCGCCGACACGATTAAAATCAATGAAACTTTGGCGCAATACGAAAGCCAAATCGAAATGATTAAAGGCCGCCAAAAATATCTAAGCGATAGCGCTTCGATGAGCATGATTACCTTGTTGATTCGGCCCAAAACCGCTGATTACAGCATGTTTACCAAAATTGATATTGGTCAAAATATTCGCAATGCCTTAGCTAAAGCCGAACGTCCAGGCTGGACACCGCTCGCCGCCGCAACTGGTGCTTGGGACGATGTGTTGGAAATTGGCAAAGATGTTGCTGAAACCTTGGTTGTTTGGGCGGTTTGGCTTCCAATTTGGTTGCCGTTGGTTTTGGCCGCATGGTTTGGCTGGCGCAAATGGCGTAAATATAGCCAAAACCAAAGCCAAAATTCCCCAATCACTAATCAAAATCCCCCAGTTAATCAACCCTAAATTGTGGTACCATTTTGGCAACGCCATCGCAGGGCTAAGAGCTAGTGCTCTTGGCCCTTTGTGTTGGGAGGCTTAAATGTTGCTCGATTTACATTGTCACACAATTGCGACACCCCATCATTCGCATTGGACACCCACCGAATTAATGGCAGCGGCTCAAGCGGCTGGCATTCAGGTTATTGGCATCGCCGACCACAACACGACCAGCCAAGTGACGGCCTTTGCTGAGGCTGCCCAAGCAGCAGGCTTGGATTTTATCGGCGGAGTTGAATTTGATAGCGCCTTCAATGGCAAGCTTTGGCATACCTTGGTCTACGGCGCAAACCCTAACGATCCTGGCATTTTGGGTTTGTGCGAGGCCGTGGTTCGGCGCAACCATGCCGATGCTCAACGCCTGCTGGAGCAAACGCGCAGTGCAGGCCACGATCTCCCAAGCCTAGCCCAGATTGCCGTTGATCGGCCTGCCAATTTGGCCGATGTGGCTCATGGCTTGGTGCGCGATGGCATCTGGCCCAGCCAAACCGGCGTTGATCCTGAATCGGCGGGCATGGCTTATTTACTAACCAACCAGCCTGAGGCCTATAATCCCTTGAGCGTGGACGAGATTGTGCAAGTCGCTCATGCTGCTGGCGGAGTGGCAATTTTAGCCCATCCTGGTCGTGAAAAAAGTGTTTATGCCATTCCAGCGACTGCCGCTGATTTTGTGGCATTGGCGGCGATTGGGCTTGATGGCATCGAGGTTTATTATCCGATGCACAGCTCTGAGCAAGTGGCATTTTTCGTGCAGCAGGCGGCGCTGCATGGCTTTTTGATCAGCGCTGGCGGCGATTCGCATGGCCCGCGTGATCCTTTCAGCCCACAGCCAGCCGCACGTTGTCGCGATCTTTTGGCTCGTTTTGGAATTGATGTGTTATGAGCGTGATTGTCTGTTTTATTGATGGGGTTGGTTTGTTGCCGCACGCCGCCGCGCCCTGGACGACCGCCCATCTGCCAACACTCACCAACTTGCTGGGCGATTTACCACACAGTAATTTGCAGATTGAGCAGCCTAATCTCTATTTTCGGGCGATTGATGCCACTTTGGGGGTGGAGGGCTTGCCGCAAAGTGGCACGGGCCATACCAGTTTATGGACAGGCGTGAATGCTTCGGCCTTGTTGGGACGGCATTATCCAGCCTATCCTGCGCCCTCGCAACGCCCGATGATCGCCGAACAAAGCTTGTTTGCCAAAGTTCAGCAACTTGGCCGAACCAGTCTGATCGCCACCGTCCATCGTGATCGCTATTGGGAGCTAGTCGCCAAGCGTGAGCAACGGGCAACTGCCGCCGCCCTCGCCGCTCAAGTCGTCGATTTGAACTTGCCTGCTACACCCGAATGGCTGGCTGGTCAAGCAGTGACTTGGGACATTACGGGCTATTATTTGCAACAATGGGGCGCATTGGCGGGCTTGCCCACGATTACTGCCCACGAAGCAGGCTTGCGACTTGGGCAAGCGCTGCGTTTGGCCGATCTGGTGCATTACGAGTGCTATTTGCCCGATTTCGTTGGCCATCGGCGCATTGTTGAAACGCCCGAACATACGCTTGAATTGATCGATACCATGCTTGGGGCGATCATCAGCCAAATGCAACCCAGCGATAGTTTGATTCTGGTTAGCGATCATGGCAACCTTGAGATGATCGAGCACACCAGCCATAGCCGCAATCCTGTGCCGCTGTTGGTAGTTGGAGCCAAGGCCCAAGCCGCAGCCAAAGTCGAAGATATTAGCCAGATCACGCCCTTGATTCTGGATCTATTAATCTAGCGCTATAATAGCGGTACTTGCTCAGATCCAGCTTATTTTTCGAAGGAGCAAACCCGATGCAATGGTTAAACGAACCGCAACAATGGTCATTCAGCGATGATGTCCTGAGTATTACGGCTGAAACGAAAAGCGATTTTTGGCGCACAACCCACTATGGTTTTATTTTTGATTCAGGCCATTTTTACTATCAAGTTGCCGAGAATAACTTTAACTGTAGCGTGCGAGTTAAGGCCAACTATCAGAATCAATATGATCAAGCTGGGCTGATGGTGCGGCTCGATGAATATAATTGGCTCAAATGTGGCATCGAATACGTCGATGGCATTTACCATGTGAGTGCCGTATTGACGCTGGAACACTCGGATTGGTCGGTGGTAAAGTTGGCTGAAGCGCCGGAAGAACTTTGGCTAACAGTCACACGCAACGGCGATACGCTCCAAGTGCTCTATGCGACTGAGGCTGATGCCACCCCAACGATGGTGCGTTTAGGCTACTTTCCGCCTGCTTTGCCGGTGCAAGTTGGCCCGATGGCTGCCGCGCCAATCCAAAGTGGTTTTACTGCCGAATTTCGCGATTTTCGACTCGAAGCACTCGCGCAGGAATAGCATGTCTGTGTCAGTATGGTATAGTTGGGCAAATTATCGACCAACAGGAAGCCTATGCTGACCCAAGCTCTACCACTGCTCAATCCACCGCTCAAATGGGCTGGTGGTAAACGCTGGCTAATTCCCCGCCTGAGCGATTTTTGGCAGAACTATCAAGATTATACCTTGGTTGAGCCATTTGTTGGTGGTTTGGCGATTGCGTTGGGTTTGCAACCACAACAGGCACTTTTGAATGATATTAATCCACATGTGATTAATTTTTATCACTGGTTGCAGCATGGCTTGGTGATCGATTTTGAATTACATAACGACCAAACTTATTATTATCGTTATCGTGACCAATTCAATCAATTAATTCGTGCTGGGGCTGAGCAAACTGCTGAGGCTGCTGGGTTGTTTTATTATCTCAATCGCACGGGCTATAATGGGCTGTGTCGTTTTAATCAGCGTGGCTTGTTTAATGTGCCATTTGGGCGCTACAAACGCATTCGTTATTGTTATGATTTTAGCCATTATGCCGAAACCTTGCGCCAATGGCGGTTTCAGCGGGGCCATTTTATTGAAATGCAAATCCCGGCTCAAGCCTTAATTTATGCCGACCCACCCTACGATGTGCCATTTCGCGCCTATAGCCAGCAAGGATTTAATTGGAGCGAACAGGTGCAATTGGCTGAATGGCTAGCGCAACACCCTGGCCCGGTGCTGGCATCGAATCAAGCAACCCAACGTATTTTAGATTTGTATCGCAATTTGGGCTTTTCAATCGAGATCTTGCCTGCACCACGGCGTATCGCCTGCAACGGCGACCGTCAACCAGCGCTCGAAATGCTGGCCTTCAAAGGAGCTTGAGATGGCTGTTGTGCTCAAACCACCAACTGCTTTGCCCGCCACCAAAACCATGCCCACGATTTTTTTGGCCGGCTCGATCGATATGGGCAGTGCAATCGATTGGCAAGCTGAAATCGAACGTCAATTGACCAACGACGAGTTGTTGCTGCTCAACCCACGCCGTGATGCTTGGGATAGCTCGTGGGAGCAGACGATTGAGAATCCGCTGTTTCGCGGCCAAGTTGAATGGGAGCTTGACGGCCTAGCCTTGGCCGATTTGATTGTGATTTATTTTGCGCCGCAAACTCAAGCTCCAATCAGCCTGCTCGAACTGGGCTTATTCGCGAGGAGCGGAAAAGTTGTGGTTTGCTGTCCTGAAGGCTTTTGGCGCAAAGGTAACGTCGATATTATCTGCGCTCGTTACCAAATTCCCCAAGTTGCGAGTATTGATGAATTAATTCAGACTTGCAAACGCTTGGGATGATATGCCCTCACCCCAACCCCTCTCCCACTGCGGCGGGCGAGGGGAGAGCCAACGATCATGATTGAGGGTTCCCCCTCGCCTCGCGGGCGGGAGCGGGGGCTAGGGGGTGAAGGCATCCAAATCGACTTCAGATCCCACTCAATCATTATTTACCACAAATTGAACTTTAGGGGGTGCAGGGGGATGAAAACACCCTGCGTTTCCCTCCGGCGGAGGGACGGAAGGGTGGCGAACCATGATGATTTGTCGAGTGAATGCAGAACCCATCCATTCTAAAATCAGCCTAAATACCCCTCGCTCAATTGTTCAGGATCATGTTAAAATGGTGCTATGAGTATATCGTCTGCCTCAACCCCAATTGGCGACGTGTTGCAGCAAATTGCCCAACGTTTCGCCCAAAGCAGCCGCTCGCCTTTGTTGAGGAGTGGTGAATTAGCCTTACCCGATGCTAGCACCCAACCGCTGCCCTTGGCTCCGGAGTTAGCGGTAGCTTGGCGGGCCTTGCTCGGCGAAACTGGTTGGCCTTGGCAAGCTGAAGCGTTGGCGACCGTGCGGCGTGGCTTGGGCTTGGCCTTGGTTGCGCCAGCCCCACTTGGCCCAGCATGTTTGTTGCTGTTGGCTGCCGAGCATGTGAGCACCAATCAAGGTAGTTTGTTGCTGTTGGCTCCCGATGCTGCTAGCTTGCACGATTTGGCGCAAACAGCGAATAATATTGATGCGCTGCTTGGTGGCGGCTTTCCCCATTTGGTCGTTGAGCAAAGTACGCGCCCACCTCACAGTCCACCGCGTTTGATTTTGACTACTCCTACAATTTTGCATCAACGCATGCTGCGCTCGCACCATCGTGGATGGTCGAATATCTGGCCGCATCTGAATGGGGTGGTGTTGCCAGCTTTCGATCAAGCCAGTAGTACGATTTTTGGCCATTGCCGTTGGTTGATGCGGCGGATCGAACGCTTGCGCCCGCGTGCCCGACCATTGACGCTCTATGCCAGTTTAGCGCCCGTTGCCGAGATTGATGAATTGCTGGCGCGAGTGTTTGACCACCTGCCGCCGCTGGTTTATGCCAATACCGCCCGCATTCCCTTGACTTGGGCTTTGTGGAATGGTGGCACGCAGCCAGTTGATGCAGCTTTGAAATTGGCCTTGGCCTTGCGCCAAGCAGGTTTAAGCGTGCAGCTTGATGCGCCCGATAGGCTAGAGCGAGCAATGTTGGCCCAACGTGGCGCGGCTCAAGGCCTGAGTTTAGTGCCACGGGCAGCGGCTCCGGCCCATGTGTTGGTGATGTTGGGTGGCGTGAATGCTACCAGCCTGCCAAGTTTACTCGCCAGCGGCCATCGCGCCGTGGTGTTGGTGACCGATCAATCGATTGCTGCCCAAACCGCCTTGGCTCAACCAGCCTTGCTCACCCCAACTGTGCCGCCAGCCTTGCCCGTAGCCACCCAAAACAACTACATCAGCAGTGGGCATTTGCGCTGCGCCGCCGAAGAACGGCCCTTGCAACAAAGCGAAATTAGCGCGTGGGAAGTGAGCGATCTGGTTGAGCGTTTGACCCAGCGCAATCAGCTAGCCCAGTTGCCCGATAGCCCAACTTGGCAACCAGTCGCCAATTTGCAGCAGCGCAGCGATATTTATGCCACGCTGCATCCAACCACAATTAGTGATATACCAGTACAGATCGTCGATCACGAAGGCACCTTCTTGGCCGAACTTGATTCGGTGACGGTTGAGCGGCGTTTATTTAGCGGCGCTAGCGTGCTCGGCGGGCGAGTAATTGGCTGGAATGATGATGGTTCATTGGGTTTGCGTTTGCAGGATGTTGCGCCAACCTTGGCTGAACATCGCTGTAGTGTTGCGGTGCGCGAGCAATTTGGCCAACGCCCGCTTGATGGAGCACGCGCCGAGATCGAGTTGATGATTGGCCGTGTGGTGGCAACCGAAGAAATTGTGGCACGGCGCAGCCTGGCTGATGATGGCAGCATTCGGCGTGTGCCGTTTGAGCCGCCGATTCAGCTGCAGTGGAATGCCCCAGCGCTGTGGTTGGCTGCGCCAGAAGCTGGGGCTGGCTTGGGCGAAATCCTGCTTGGCGTGTTGCCATTATTGCTGCACTGCCAGCCTGATGCGATGGTGGCGTGTGTCAGCGAACAACATTTGTATTTGGTCGAAGCTCAACCAGGCGGGCGCGGCATAGTTGAGCAGTTGTATAGCCAATTTGAGGCTTGGCTACATTTGGCTGGCTTGGCGGCCCGCACTCTGAGCAAAGACCCGTTGTATGCTAGTTATGCTCAGGCCGAATTGCGTTGGCTTGAAAAGATTTTGGTACCACTCGCTGCGCCGTTACGCGCCGATATGCCACCAGAGCCAGCCCAAGTTGCACCGCCACGGGTCGAGCGAGCGAGCCGTCAATCGATGGTAATTAGCACCAACGATTTGAATGCCCGCCGCCGTGGACGTGGCAATGTGTTTGCGCTGCCGCGTTCGCTACCCAAGCAAGGCGAAGCGCTCAAGCGTAGCCAAACCAACCCTGTGCCAAACCAACCAGCGTTGCCTGCTCAGCCCATGCGTTTGGCCGCCCAACAACCGCCAGCCAACAAGCCGCTGACCAACCAACGTCCAGCGGTGCGCAACGAAGCCCCGCCAGCGCCGCCTAGCCCTGAAAAAGCCAAGGCCAACCTGACCCGACCGTCACGGCGCAAGGCTAACGTTGGGCGCAATGAGGCGCAACGCTCAACCCAGCCCTTAGTGCAGCCCAAAACGCCAGCGCCAAGCCAGCCTTTACCGCCTGAACGCGGTTCGGTGGTGATGCCGGTGGCCAACGAGCCGCCGCCCTACGAACGACCACCGTTTCAACAGCGCAACCCTCCAGAAAAACCAGCGGCTCAGCGTCCAAGCTCGCGGCCTGTCCAGCGCGAAAATCAGCCGCAGCAGCGTCCGATTCAGCGTGAGCAACAACCGACCCGACCGTATCAGCGCAACGATCAGCCGACCAAACCGATGCCGCGCGAAAGCCAGTCGCAGCAGCGTCCGATTCAGCGCGAGCAACAACCAGCGCGACCGTATCAGCGCAACGATCAGCCGACCAAACCGATGCCGCGCGAAATTCAGCCGCCACAGCGCCCGCTTCAACCTGAGCAACGGCCAGTACAGCCAAACTTGGCCGAGCCAGTGCGGCCATATCAACGTAATGAGCAACCAGCCAAGCCCGTGGAAGCCACTGCTGATCCACAGACAATGCTTGAAAAAGCGCGGCGTTTACGTGAGCAACGCGAAGCCGAAGCCCGCGTAGCGCAGCCAATCACGCGGCCAAGCACCAATCAAGCCGCCGAGCCAAGCGAATCGCGCTTCAAACAAGGCGATCGGGTGCATTGCGTGCCCTACGGCGAGGGCGTGGTGCAAAAAACGCGCATCCGCGATGGCCGTGAGCTATTGCTGGTACAATTTCCAGAGCTAGGTGATCTACGGGTTGATCCAGCAGTCAATGCTGTACGCATCCTACGCCCTGAGATTCAAGCCGAAGACGACGAATAATTCAATCTGTGACGACGAAGCCACTCACCGTGACCAGCATTGTGCTGATCGCGGTAGCTTTGTTGGTCGCGAATAAAGGATACAACAATGCAATCACCCAACGAAGCTCAATTGATGGAAACTTGGGCACGCCAAGCAGGAGCCTATGCCCTCGATATTTTTCATGATTACAATGCAGCCGCGCCACGCCGCAAAGCTGATAACTCGTGGGTAACCGAGGTTGATGAAACAATTGAACAGATGCTGCGCCAACACATTGCTCAAGCCTTTCCCGATGATCTGATTATGGGCGAAGAGGGCGGCGGCCAAGCCAGCAACAGCGGGCGGATTTGGGTGCTTGATCCAATTGATGGCACTGGTTCGTTTGTTAAGCGTTTGCCAGTGTGGTGCGTTTCGATTGGCTTGTTGGTCGATGGCTATCCAGCGGCTGGCTGCGTGTATTTGCCAGTGCTCGATGAATGTTATTTGGCGGGATTAACTGGTGATGCAACCCTCAACGGCCAAATCATCAACGCCGAAAACCCAGATTTTCTCGATAGCCAATCGTGGATGGCTGTGCCATCGAATGCCCATCGTCGCTACAAAATTAGCTATCCAGGTAAAACTCGCTCACTTGGCAGCACGGCCGCCAATGTTTGCTATGTGGCTAGTAGCCGCGCGTGTGCCGCAATTTTGGGCAACGCCAGCTTGTGGGATATTGCCGGAGCATGGCCAATTTTAGAGCGGGCTGGTGGTAAGCTATCAACATTTTCGGGCGGGCCATTCGATTGGCAGCGTTTTTACCAAGGCGCATCGGCCAACGAGCCATTATTTGCTGCCAGCAACAACAATTATGCCAATATGCGGGCAATGATCGACTTGGCTCAAGGCGCAATTTAATCAGCAGCTTTGATCGCACCATGGTATCATAGGCCAGATTAAAGCCACCTCAGCGAAGGAACCAACTGATGGCTGATGTAACTCAGTTTGTGCGGCCTGATATTGCGGCGCTCGAAGCCTATACTCCGATTCAACCATTCGATGTGCTTAGCGAACAATTGGGCATTCCAATTGAGCACATTATTAAACTTGATGCCAATGAAAATCCTTACGGGCCAGCGCCCAGCGTTGCCGAAGCACTGCGCGATTGCCCGTTTTATGCAATTTATCCCGACCCTGATCAAACCCGTTTGCGGCGAGCAATTAGCCCATTTATTGGCCAGCCAATTGAACGAATTTTATGTGGCAATGGCTCAGATGAAATTATCGATCTGTTGATGCGAGTGCTGGTGCAGCCCAACGATGTGGTCATTGCCTGCCCACCAACCTTTGGCATGTATAGCTTCAATACTGGCGTGGTTGGCGGGCGGTTTGTGGCAGTGCCACGCGATGACAACTTCGATGTCGATATCGAGGCGCTGGCCGATGCAGTGCTAGAGCATCAGGCCAAAATGGTGTTTTTGCCCTCGCCCAACAATCCAACTGGCAACCTTTTAGCCCGTGAACACGTCCTACGGCTATTGAAATTGCCAACAATGCTCGTGTTGGACGAAGCCTACGCCGAGTTTAGTTCGGGGAGTGTCGCCGATTTGGTTGGGCACTATCCCAATTTGGTCGTGTTACGCACCTTTTCCAAATGGGCTGGTTTAGCGGGGTTGCGCTTGGGCTATGGGCTAATTCCCGAGTGGTTGATTACCCACCTGTGGAAAATCAAGCAGCCCTACAATACCAATGTCGCAGCTGAGGTCGCGGTGTTGCAATCGTTGGCCGAAACCGAGGCGCTTAATGCCCGCGCCAAAATTATGGTTGCTGAGCGAGAACGTCTATTTGCTGCCTTGCAAACAATCGACGGCCTTACGCCATTTCCATCGCAGGCAAATTTTATTCTGTGTCGGGTTGAGCGTGGCGATGCCGCCCAACTCAAAGCCGACCTTGCCAAACGGGGAATTTTGCTGCGCTACTATCGCAACCCAGAGCTTGCCAATTGTATTCGGGTGAGTATTGGCCTACCAGAACATCATGATGCCTTGCTTGCAGCGTTAGCCGATTTGGGTTATCGCTAAATTGCATTGACATCAAGGAACGCGGCGTGCTATCGTTGCCACAGAGTCTCATGATTGTGGAGTGATCGTTGTATGATTGCTTGTCCTGTCTGTAATGCGACCAACCAAACAGGTGCCTTATTTTGTGAAATGTGTGGCCATCGTTTGCCAACCGTGGCGGCGGCGGTAACCCCACCGCGTGCGGTTGCCGGTGGCGTTCAATGCCCAACCTGCAAGCATATTGCTACACCTGGCGAGGCTTTTTGTGATGAATGTGGTACGCCGTTGAATGTTGGGGTTGCCGCTGCCCCCGCTGTGCCAGTTGCTCCCGCCCCAATTGCACCAAGTGTGCAGCCCGCGCCGCAGCCCAGTTATCCTGCACCGCAACCGATTGCCAATGCAGCACCAAGCTGCCCAAGCTGTCGCGCGGCGGTTATTCCTGGCGAGGCTTTTTGCGATAACTGTGGTGCTTCGTTATTGGCGGGTGCACCTGCTGCTCCAGCCGCTCGGCCAGTTGCGCCAGCGCCCGTGCAGCCAAGCTATGCGCCGCCAGTCCAAGCTGCTCCGGTTGTGCCAGCAGCACCAGTTTACATGCCACCACCAGCGCCAGTTGTGCCAAAGCCACCTGTGGCAGCGCCCGTTGCTCCGGCAGCGGTTGGCATTCAATCGTTGGCGGGGTTTGTGCTGGTAACGGCGGCAGGCACACGCATCAATTTGCCAGCCAAAGCCGAGATTGTGGTAGGCCGCGAAGATGCTGTCTCGAATAATTATCCTGATGTTGATTTAAACCCCCATAATGGCTTGGCCGATGGCGTTGGCCGTCGTCATGCCCGAATTTTTGTGCGGGCTGGCGTGGTGCAACTTGAAGATTTGGATAGCACCAACGGAACAACCGTGAATAAACAACGGCTCCAAGCTCGCCAAGTAGTTAATTTAAATGTTGGCGATGAAATTCGCCTTGGACGATGTGTGTTGCAATGGCAACGCTAGTGTGATGTAGCAGTTATGAGTGGACAGGCCACGTTTCAACAAGGACGCTACCAAGTACGCAACGAGCTTTTTCGCGATGAATGCGGCGTAATGTATTTGGCGGTCGATGGCAAGATGGCAGGCCGCGAGGTTGCCTTGCGCCAACTCAATGATGGTGTTTTAGATGCAACCTCGTTGCAACGCTTGGCGCAGTTAAACCAAGCAGCCTTGCCCTCGGTCTATGATTTATTCGAGGAGCATGGCCAGCGCTATTTGGTGTTGGAATATCCGCGTGGCCAAACCTTGGCCGATGTAGCGCTTGGGCCGCGTTTGCGCGAGGGCGTGGTGCTGGCTTGGGCCAAGCAAATTGCCGAAGGCTTGCGCTATTTGCATAGCCAAGGCTTTGTGCATGGCGATATTCAGCCGCAAAATATCGTGCTGCAAGATGGCCGCCGCATTAAATTGCTTGGTGGTTTGCCCGCTGGCTGCCCCAAAAATGCTGGTTCGCGCTATGCTGCGCCCGAAATTTGGAGCGGCGCGACGGCCACGCCAGCCTCAGATATTTATGCTTTGGGCGCAACGCTGCACCACTTGCTGACTGGCACTGACCCCAACACCCAGCCCTTGATGGCCTTTGCTCCACCTGATGTGCGACGGCCTGATCTTTCGCCAGCAGTTTCGCATGCGATTGTCAAAGCCCTGAGCCAACAACCACAACAACGCTTTGCTAATATCGAGCAATTTGTGGTTGCCTTGAGCCAAACCAGCAGCACCCACGAATCGGCGGGCGATTTGCCAGTAATTGGTTTTACGCCTTCGATTTTGCCTAGCACACCAGCCGATGGCCCAACTCAACGCTATGTGCCCTCGGAAAGCTCGCCAATTCCAGTGCCGCCAGGGCGTGGCTCTACCGCTCAATATGATCAGGCGATGCTTGAGCAATTGCTCATACCTGATCGCGATGTTGGGCCAGCGCCTTCAATTTTGCCCAAACGCCCAGCCCAGCAAAATAGTCGGGCTGGGTTGATTGTGCTAGGGGTGTTTATTGGCTTGGCCTTATTAGCGGGCGCATGGCTATTATTCAAGCCCAAGAGCAACGTCTTTGTTAATGCCACACAGGTCGCCAACAATGGCTTGCCAACTGTTACCCGTGATGAAGGGATTTTGCTAAGCGATAGTGCCAAAACTGCCACCGCTTTGGCTGCAATTCCGCCTCCAACCCAAATTCCAACCCTCGATGTGCCACGGGCGACCGCTGATGCGATTCAAACATTTACCGTTGCAACCCAATTAGCCTTTGATGATGCGCTTGATGCCCGCTATCAGCGTGGTATGGCCTACGAAGAAACTGGTCAATATGGCTTGGCCTTGAGCGAATACGATGAAATCTTGCGCCAAGACCCAACCTACAAAGATACTCAGGCCCGTCGCGACCGAATTAAGATTTTTCTTGATGCCACGGCCACCGCTGGCCCGCAACAAACCACGATTGCTGGCGGCACGGCAACCGCTGTCGCTCAACCAAGCCCAACTGCTTTGCCAGCTACCCCAACTGCCACGCCGATTGGCCAAATCGTTGGCGATAGCTTCGATGGCAGCACACTTGACCCGCGTTTGTGGGCTGGCGAAACTCGTGATGGCACAATTCAATTAACCAATGGCGAATTGCAACTCGCGGCAACTAGTGCCACCTGCTATCCAGTCGTGCGAACGATCACCGATACGCTGTTTCCGGTCAACAACTTTACCTTGAGCGTGACCTTCCGCTACTCCGATGTCACAGCCTTGGGCACAGGCTTTATGCTGGCGGATGCTATGGCTACGCCCTGTGGCGATACCGATCGGGCGGGGACAAGTTGGGGCGGCATTTGGCAAGACGGAACTCAAGGGCTGATCGTCGAATTCCATCGCGATCAAACGGCTGATAACGAATTGAAAGATATTCGCTTGCCCTACAGCAACGGCCAAATTGATACCACCGAACATACCTTGATCATTCAACAGCGGAATGGTCAGCAAACCTTCATTCTTGATGGCAACGTGCTATTCACCGAACAAGCTGGCGCTCAGCCGCAAGTACTTTGGTTTGGCAATCCAAGCCGTACCGCAATTGCCTCACCGTGGACCGTGCTAAATATTCTGAGTGTTGATCTGCGCGAAGAGCCATAGCCACATTTTACCTACAAGCCCCTTGCCTAGCGCTGGCAAGGGGCTTTTTTGATCGATACGGCGGCATATAGGTAAAATATTCCTTTTCAGCTAACTATAACGATGAATTAAGCTGCAGAAATTTGGGCTAGCCTGACCATTTAAACTATATTTTGATGAATGAATCGACTATAATAGCAATGTTATGGTTAAGTAGCTGTGTGGTGAGGCAATTGGCATGTTGAAAAGTGGCACAATTATTCAGGATCGCTACACGATTGTGCGGCCCTTAGGCAGCGGCGGCTTTGGGGCGGTCTTTTTGGCCACCGATGGTCGCTTGGGGCAGCGCAATGTGGCGATTAAATATTTTGCTACTGCCCATATGCGCCCCGATGAACTCGATTCGTTGGCGCATTTGTTTCAGCAAGAAGCTCATACGTTGGCCAGTTTGAGTCACCCCAATCTCGCTCCGGTGCTTGATTATTTTGCGGTTGATGATGGTTGGATGTTGGTGATGGGCTATGTGCCAGGCGAGTCGTTATCGGCCTTGCAAAAACGGCTCAACGGCCCCTTCGGCGAGCAACAGGTGATCGATTGGGCGATTGAGTTGTGCCATGTGTTGGAATATTTGCATAACCAACGCCCACCACTAATTTTCCGCGATCTCAAGCCTGCCAATATTATGCGTACTCCCGAAGGCAAAGTTATTTTGATCGATTTTGGGATTGTGCGGCGCTTCAAAGAGGGTCAGCATCAAGATACGATTCAAATTGGCACGCCTGGCTATGCGCCACCTGAGCAATATGGTGGCCAAACCGAGCCACGCTCCGATTTATATAGCCTTGGCTCGACGATGTATGTGTTATTGACCAACGAGCGCGTGACCAGTGGCTTGCGTTTGCCGCCCGTTAGCCAAAGTGTAGAGTGGGTTTCGCCAGCGCTTGATGATTTGATTACCCAGTTAACCTCGCTGCATATTGATCAACGGCCTGCTTCGGCGGCGGCTGTGCGTGCCGAATTGGAGCGAATTCGCGACACGCCAATTGTGCCAATCGCCGATCCTTTTGCGATTGTGCCGCAAGCCGCGCCCTACCGCAATGCCGAAGCCCCAACGCGGGTCAATCCACAGGTGCAACAACAGCAAAGCTATGGGCATGCCAGCGTTACGCCCCAGCCAATTCAAGCAAATCCACAGCCTGAGTTTAGCCCACGCAAAGCTCAGATTTGGCCTTGGCTACTGCTGTTTGTCCTGTTGTTTGGTGGTGGCGGGGCGTGCTGGTGGTATCTAAATCGCTCAAGCACGCCAGATCAACCGCTCGTCGTGCCAACTTTGCCTAGTGCTTTGCCCGATAGTGCCGAGGGCGATTTGATTATTTCCTCGCGCGAAGGCAACAGTGGCGCATATAATTTGCTCAGTTTGGATATTCCAACTGGTGCAGTGAGCGAAGTTGTGCCGCATCACGATGATAATGCAATTGCCTCACGGCGGCGGAGCGATGGCCGCGTGGCCTACTCGCATGGAGTTGATGGGCTTGAGCAGATTTTTACGATTAGCGCTAATGGCAGTGATGAGCAGCAATTGACCAGCGCTCCAGGCGAAAGCCGTGCCCCCCGTTGGTCGCCTGATGGTAGTAAAATTGCCTTCGAAAGCGACCGTGATCACAGCAATAACAATAGTTTTGATATTTATATTATGGATGCTGATGGCTCGAATGTGCAGCGGGTGACGGCGGAAGGCGGTTGGCAAGGCGGCCCCGCCTGGTCGCCCGATGGCACAAAGCTGGCGTTTCATAGCCAAACCAGCGGCCTCTATGAAATTGTGGTGCTCGATTTGACCACCAACAAGCAATATTTGTTAGCTAGCGTCGATGATAGTGCTTTTTGGGCCGATTGGTCGCCTGATGGTCAGACGATTGCCTTTATGACTGGTGATAACGATAGCCGCACCAAAATTTACACCGTGCCAACTAGCGGCGGCGAACCACGCGAGCTAACCAACCTTGGCACTGGCAAAAATCGTTGGCCGCGTTGGTCGCCGGATGGGCGTTATTTGGCCTTCGAAAGTTATCGCAACGATCATTGGGGCATTTATCTGCAACATTTGGCAACTGGCAAGGTTGAAGCACTCTCCGATGGCACGCGCCACGATCGCTGGCCATCATGGTAATGCGTTTATAATAGCGATTGGGGAAACGAAACCACGAAGAACACGAAGAGCACGAAGGACGTGGCTATTGGCTATAATTCTATGCTCTATGTTCTATGTTCTTTATTTACTGACCCCTACTTAAAACTATGCGCGAACGTTATCGGTTTGTCGAACAACTTGGAAAAGGTGGTTTTGCCACCGTTTGGCTTGCCTACGATCAACAGATCGGTGGGCTATGTGCGGTTAAGCAAAGTATTGCTGCCGAATCCGAAGTTGTCGAGATGCTCGAAGCCGAAGCCACTATTTTGGCGGGCCTCGCCCATCCGTCGTTGCCGCGTATTCGCGATCATTTTGTGCACGAAGGCCGTGCCTGTGTCGTGATGGATTATATCGAGGGTGTTGACCTGAGTGTGTTGCTGGCAACCGAGCACGATGGAATTGCGCCCAAACGGGTGGTTGAATGGGCACAGCAATTGTGTACTGCGGTGCAATATATTCACACCCTGCCCCAACCTGTGTTGCACCGCGATATCAAGCCATCGAATATCAAGCTCACGCCTGATGGTCGCTTGGTCTTGATTGATTTTGGAATCGCCCGCGACCTCAAGGTTTCGAGCTTGGGTTTGCGACGAGCGGTGACTGCTGGTTATTCGCCGCCAGAGCAATATCGCGGCCAAACCGATGCGCGTTCGGATATTTATGCCCTGACAGCGACGATTTATGCCTTATTGACTGGGCGTGCGCCGTTGGCAGCTCCCGCGCGGTTGATTGGCGAAAGCTTGCCTGCGCCATCGGCCTTGCGCCCCAGTTTGCCTAGCGCCTTAGATCAGCCGTTGTTACGTGGGCTGGCTATAGAGCCAGAAGCGCGTCAGCAATCGGCAGGTCAGTTGGCCTTGGAATTGATGACTGCTTGGCGTTCGGTGCAGCCAGCTAGTCCCAAATTGCCCAATATCCGTACCAAACCATTGATTCAAGCCCGCACTTGGCGACATTGGTTGGGTTTAGGTTTGGTTGGCAGCCTTAGTTTGGGTGGCTTTAGTGCAACGATTTGGAGCTTGCTCAATCAACAAAATGCGGCTGAGGCCTCGCCCAATTGGCAAACCTATTTTCCAGCCTTGTTGAATAATAGTGCAACTTCGGCTCCGTTGCTCACGCCAACCCCCGCGCCAACCAGCACACCCGCGCCAACTGCTACGCCCGCCCCAACTTCGACCATTCAGCCGTTGATTGCTGGATTAACTGGCTATTTCTTTGTGGGCATGCGCGAAGAGGATGGCGATTATCAAATTTATCGAATTCCGGCGATGGGCGGCGAACCGCAGCAATTAACCACACTTGGCTCAAATTATGGTGGGGTGGTGTCGCCTGATGGTAGGCAAATCGCCTTTACCTCTGAGCGCGATGGCCGCGAACAAGTCTATGTGATGAAGGTTGATGGCAGCGATCAGCGGCGCGTGACCAATGATCCTGGGCGTTGCGAATACCCAAGTTGGTCGCCTGATGGCAAACAGTTGGCCTATGCCCATCGGCGGCTTGATGATCTTAAGGAAAATAGTTCAACTATTTATATCCAAGCGCTTGATCAAACCGAGGGCCAGCAATTAACCAAAATGTGGGGCACAATGCCAACCTGGGGCCAGCAAGGAATTGTGTTCACCAGCCGCGATATTGTTGAGAATATCGAGCAACTTGGTCTTGCCATTATTCAGCCCGATGGTAGCGGCTTGAAAATTATCAACCCAACCCGCGACCGCGACGAACATTATGCCGAATGGTCGCCTGATGGCAAATCTATCGCCTATGTGGCTGGTGATAGTCAGCGCACAATTACCCGCCAAATTTGGGTCATGAACGCCGATGGCTCCAATCCGCATCCGCTGACCAAGGGGCTTGGTGGGGTAACTCAGCCGCGTTGGTCGCCCGATGGCAAATGGATTGTCTTTTTGGCGAAGTGGGGCATGCCCGACGATTTACAAAATAATCGTCCGCGCTTCAATGTGTGGGTTGTCTCAACCGAGGGCGGGCCAGCCAAGCCCTTTACAATCTCCGAGGCCAATAAATTTGGGCTAGGTTGGGGGCCACGCTAGGCTGCATCGGCCAAGGCGGCTGGATTGTAGGGCAAAGGTTCGCATACCAAAGCCAAGGGAAACGCCACATAAAAGGTTGTACCTTCTTCCTCGATGCTTTCAAAATAGATTGAACCATGGTTCATTTCGACGAGGGCTTTGGCGATCGATAAGCCTAAGCCTGTGCCACCTGCGGCGCGTGAAAGTGGATTATCGTTGCGAAAAAAACGCCCAAAAATGCGCGGCTGTTCGCGCAGCGAAATGCCAATCCCCGTATCGCGTACCACCACTAAGATATCATCGATCCGTTGTTGCACTTCAATTTGAATCTGGCCTTGCTCAGGGGTATATTTGATCGCATTGCTAATCAGGTGATGGCTAATTTGGCGAATATGCAGCGGGTCAAGGCTCAACAGCGGTAATTCATTCGGCAATAAACAATCTAATTGTAATTTTTTGCGTTCAGCGCGTGGCCGAAATTCATCAAGCACTGCGCTCAACACCTGGCGTAAATCAACAGGCTGCGGTGTATGCTCATTGCGTTGGGTTTCCAATCGCGCCAACTCAACCACATCGTTCATCAGCTCGGTTAGGCGTTGGATGTTGCGCCCGATGCCTTCGATGTAGCTAATTTCTTCGGCACTAAAATGCTCGGGGTTGCTCCACAATAGCATATCAGCAAAGCCACGAATACTGGTCAACGGCGAACGTAATTCATGGGCAGCCAAAGCCATAAAATCGCTGCGTAAGCGTTCGCTCTCGACGCGGGCACTAATATCTTGCAAAATTGCCACCGCCCCAATCCGCCGATCGTCGATCCAAATCGGGTTAGCACTGAGGCGATAGGTGCGGCCAGCAAAACAAACTCGTTCGGCAGGCTTGATATGCGGACGGCCAAGCGCTTGATCCAAGGCTGGTTGCACGGCTTCGAGCGCAGCATAAAAGCGCAAACTCAAATTAGGCTGTTCGTGGTTGGTTTGCAGGCGTTCAGCTTCGGCCATGGCAATAATATTGTAGGCAGCAGTATTGAGCAAAATAATCTGACCAAGCTGATCGCAAACAATCACGCCATCGTCGATTGCCGCCAAAATTGCCCGTTCGCGCTGGGTTTCGCGGCGCTGGGTATCGAGCAAGCTGGTAAAATGCTCGGCGGCCAAATTGATCGATTGCGCCAATTCGCCCAACTCATCAGTGCCTAGATTGGGTGCTCGCACACTTAAATCGGCGGTTGCTAGCACATCGACGACAGCAGTTAATTGCTGAATTGCGCGGCGTTTGCGTTGCAGCATCACGATTAAGCCAATGTGCAGCAGCAACCATAAAGCCCCAAGGCTGATCAAAAACCAATGCCACCAATCGAAACGCGCCAGCCAAAGGCCATAGCCAATCAGACCAAGCCCCAACATCCCAACGGCAATTGCCATCAGATAAACCAGCCGAATTAGCTGATTGAGCGCCAACCCACCGCGTGCGTGCAACTGCATAGCCATTCTCATTACTCAAATTGCCCAATGCTAGCAGCCCAAAGTTAAGCCTTGATTATGGTCATGTTTAAGCTATATTTTACATTTTGGGCAATATTGAGTATTGGCTAGATTCGAGTATTATTTAAGCCAAATGCAACCATCTGTTGATGGTATGGAGAGCCAAATCGATGAGCGAACAAAGCGATGCTCCCAAGCCAATTGTGATTAAACAAAAACGGGGATGTTTGGCCACCCTGGTGGGTTCGGCCTTGACGATTATTGTGAGTGCAGGGCTTGGGGCGGCCTTGGCGCTCTTGGTGATGTGGTATGGCCCGCGCAATTTTGGGGTTAGCTTTCCCGATAGCACTGGGCGGATCGCTGCGCTTGAACAAGCCCAACAAACCGCAATCATCCAACAAACTGATCAGGCGGCGACCTTGCGGGGCTTAGCCGATTTGCGTGGCTCGGTCGATGGCTTGCGCGAGCGGGTGCAAACGATTGAGAGCAAACTCAATACCCGCGAAACCGACCTTGATAGCTTGCAAAAACAAATCGACTCGAATCTTGATGCCTTATTGGCGATTCAATCGCGACTGAATGAGCTTGAATCGATTCCTGCCAATGCGGCCTTGACCAATCGGCTTGATAGCGTTGAACAAGATTTAGCCAGCATTGGCAGTACTTTGGAGCGGCTACGAATCGCTTTAGGGGCGACTGCGCCAACCGCTAGCCCACAACCAACCGCTACCCCAACTCGTTAAGGAGCCAACTATGCCTCAACAACAATCGATTGTTCGCTCAGTGCGCAGTAATCGCCATACAACCACGATCGATATCGGTGTGATCGGTCAAATTGTTCAGTCGGTCAGCGGTTCGATTGAAGGCATTTATGAAACCCAACTTGAAAGCGCCGAGCTTGTCGCTGAAGGTCGGGCTGAAAACGAACCAAAATCGAATGAGGAGCCGCAAACCCGTTTTGATGAGCGAGCGAGCATTGTCTTGCATCTCAAATTAATTCCGTTTATCAATGAAGCGTTACCGCCAATCGTCAATGCGCTGCGCAAACGGGTGATCGAAAGCATTCAGCAATATACCGAGTTGAATGTTCACGCTGTGCATATTCATATTGCTGGTTTGTGGTATCGCTAAAAGAGCATAGAACATAGAACATAGAGCGTAAAACATAAAACATAGATGGAATGGTTTATGAGGTTGGCAACCGTCATTGTTCCCTCACCCCCTAGCCCCATCTCCCGCACGCGAGGCGAGGGGGAAACACTCCAGGCATGCGCCCCTCGCCCGCCGCAGTGGGCGAGGGGTTGGGGGTGAGGGAATGTTGTCCGTTGTTTATGCAATGAACCATTACAGATAGAACATAGCAATTGGGGTCAGGGGCTGGGCATCGGGGGTCGGGAAGCTGGATATTCAGCTACTTCGCGATCGTCGGGTGCTTCGCGGTTTCAGCCCTTCGTGAATCTTCGTGTCCTTCGTGGATCAGAATTTTAACGCAGAGAAGCAGAGATGCGTGGCTACGGGCCATTGGGGATTTTTTGGTGTGCACAGCATCAATTACTCCGCTAGCCAACTAGAGCCATCCATGCTTCGCGGTTAAAAATCTTGCCCCTGAACCCCGACAACTAACCCCTCATTTAATAGGAAGATCATGCAACTGCTACTTGGTGGAACAATTTTTGGAGCCACGCTCTTAGGCGTGATGGTTCGTCCGCGCAATATTTCGGAAGCTTGGGTCGCGTTACTTGGCGCAGTTGCCATGTTATTGGTCGGAATTTTGCCACTGAAGGCAATTTTGCCGACGCTTGCCCGCGAATGGAATGTGTATGGTTTTTTTGCCGGTTTGATGCTGATTGCCTTTTTTGCCGAGCAAGCTGGGGTGTTTCAGGCCTTGGCGTTGCAGGCAGCACGTTGGGCCAATGGCTCGGCGCAGCGGCTCTATTTGGCGGTCTTTTTGGTGGGCACGCTGATTACAGCGGTGCTCTCCAACGATGCGACAGCCTTGATTTTAACTCCAGTGGTTTGGACGTTGGCCAGCCGTTTGCGCTTGCCAGCCTTGCCATTTATGTTTGCCTGCACCTTTATTGCCGATACTGCTTCGGCATTGCTGCCCGTTTCCAATCCGATTAATATTTTGGTGCTAACCCGCTTTAATCGTGAGCTGTTGGAATATTGGGCCTATTTGTTGGTTCCGTCACTGGTGTGTATTGGCTGGAATATTGGGCTATTTGCTTGGCTGTTTCGGCGCGATTTGCAGGGCAGCTACGATTTGGCACTGCTTGATGATTTAACTATCGCCAACCCACGCCTTTATCGGACAACCCTTGTTGGCTTGGGCAGTATTGCTGTGGCCTATGTAGCTGGCTCGTTGTGGCACGTGCCATTGGCCTTTGTGGCGTTGGCTGGAGCCGCTCTCTTAGCGGCAATTAGCTGGTGGAATGGCACGTTTAAGCCCAAACAAGCCTTGCACGAATTATCTCCAGCCTTGTTTGGCTTTATTAGCGGCATGTTTTTGGTGGTACGGGCGATTGAGCAATTAGGCTGGACTGAACGCTTTGGCGCGAGTTTGTTACAGGGCAGCGGCGCGAGTTTGGGCAATATTGCGCGGGTAATTTTCGGTAGTGCACTTGGCTCGAACATGATCAACAATGTGCCGATGACCTTGGTGATGACCTCGACGCTTGAACATTTGCCTAGCACACCTGAGCCTGCGTTGATTTATGCCACCATTTTTGGGGCTGACCTTGGGCCAAATTTAACAATTGTTGGCTCGTTGGCTACAATGCTGTGGTTGGTGATTTTACGGCGCAAAGGTCTGGAAATTAGTGCCAAACAATACTTTAAATTGGGCTTGCTGTTTGTGCTACCATCCTTATTAATTGGTACATTTTGGATGTGGCTGATGGCATGAATTATTACTTCTTTGACCAATTAACGCGCTGGCTGGAACGGCGGGGCATGGATTATACCCGTCCGATGCAAACCAACCCGCAGGCCGCCGATGTACATCTGCGTTGGGTTGCGCCACTGCCATTAATTGGCAAAGTTACCAATGATCTCGCTTTTTGGGATTTTGATCGGCTGGCGATTGAGCCTGAGCATCAAGCCTATGCCTTAGAACAAGCCAATTTGGCCCAATTAACCTTGGTCGAGGCTGGTTTTGCGCGGAAACGCTGGCTGCGCTTGCATTTACCGAGTGCGATTACGGTTGCCGTGAGCGCCCGTAGATTTAGCGCCGAATGCATTAAATTGGTTGAACAACCTTTTTTTGCTTGGACTGGTGGCTATTCTTGTTCGATGATCTTGCTCAACCCGCGTGGCTATAGCATTATTCATCAGCGAACTTGGCCGCGCTCAAGCCTGCCACCCAAAATAGCGATTAATTTCGTCCAAACAATGCTGAAAACCTTAGATTCGTAGTTGAGGTAGCTATGCAATCGATTGAATTATCCGATGCAACTGGATTTTTAGAACGCTACGCCGATATGCCGATTCGTGGCCTTTTACCACGCAATGTCGATGTTTGGTTGCCTGCCAACTATCATAGTAGTAGCGAAGCTTTTCCGGTAATTTATATGCACGATGGCCAAAACTTGTTTGACCCAGCCTTGGCCTATATCGGAGTTGATTGGGGAATTGACGAGGCGCTCGAAAATCTGATTGCCAGCCAAACAATCAACGGGGCAATTGTGGTTGGCATTTGGAATAGCGAACAACGGATTCGCGATTATTTGCCAGCCAAGCCGTTTTATAGTGCTAGCGCCGCGATCCAAGCCCAATTTGAAACAGCTGTTGGTGGTGGCCCGCTTTCCGACGAATATCTAGCTTGGATCGTCAAAACGCTCAAGCCGCAGATTGATACACGCTATCGCACTCACCCTGAGCCTGAACATACCAGCATTATGGGCGCAAGTATGGGTGGGCTGATTTCGCTGTATGCCTTGGTTGAATATCCCCAAATCTTTGGTAATGCTGGGTGTGTTTCAACTCACTGGCCGATTGGCGCTAGCTCGTTGGTGGCATGGCTGGGCAAACGTTTGCCTAAGGCTGGCAAGCATCGAATCTATTTCGATTTTGGCACTGAGGATCTTGACGCTGAGTACGAACCCTATCAAATTGAGATGGATGGGTTTATGCAGGCAGCGGGATATATTCAAGGCGATAATTGGCTTACCCAGAAATTTGTGGGAGCGGGCCATTCTGAGCTGGCTTGGCGCGAACGAGCTGAATTGCCACTGGCCTTTTTATTGGGAGCGAGCGTGTGAGAATTTTAATTATTGCCTTTGGCACACGCGGCGATGTTCAGCCGATGGTGGCCTTGGGCTTGGCCTTGCAAGAGCGTGGGCATTCGATAACCCTGTTGGTCAGCAGCAATTTTAAAAGCTGGGTTGAGGAGTTTGGGTTACAAGTGGCGACTGCGCGGGTCGATATTCAGCAGATGATGTTGAGCGATCATGGCAACGATTGGGTCAAACATGGGGCTAATCCAATTAAACAGCGCAATGCGATGCGCCGTTTGTTGAAGCAACATGCCTTGACCATGGTTGAAGATGCTTGGCAAGTCGCCCAAAACTGCGATGTTTTGATCAGCAGTTTTACCTCGGATGTCTTTGCAGTGACGTTGGCTGAAGTGCTGAATGTGGTGCATATTAGCACGCCACTGCAACCAGCCATGTTGGCCACCCGTTGCGGCCCTGCTAGTGCGGCGGCAATTCTACCAAACCACGAGAGCATCATTAATTATTGGTTTGGGCGCTGGGTGCTTGAGCCATTTATGTGGCAAGTTGGCGGCGATTTTATTAATCAGTTTCGCCAGCAACAGCTCAAATTGCCAGCCCAAAGTGTGCGCGAATATGCTCAACGCTTGCGTCAAACCACGATTATTCAAGGCTATAGCCCGGCAATCATTCCGCATCCCAGCGATTGGCCCGCCAATATTCAGACGGTTGGTTATTGGATGTTGCCGCCCGATGAGGCTTGGCAAATGCCGCCTGAGCTTGAGCAATTTTTGGCCGATGGCCCAACTCCAATCTATATAGGCTTTGGTAGCATGACCGGAGCTAACCCTGATGCTTTTACCGAATTGTTGCTCAAGGCGGTGGCACATAGCGGCCAGCGGGCAATTATCCAAACTGGTTGGGCTGGCTTGGGCCAAATCGAATTGCCCAAAACTGTTTTTCGGATTGGCTCAGCGCCGCATGAACGGCTTTTTCGCCATGTCAAAGCGGCGGTACACCATGGCGGGGCTGGCACAACGGCTGCAAGCTTAGCGGCTGGTTTGCCAACCGTCATCGTGCCGCACTTGGGCGATCAACTGCGTTGGGGTCAGCGCGTGTTTGATTTGGGCTTAGGGCCAAAGGCGATTCCGCGCAACAAACTTACGGTTGATCGGTTGGCTTGGGCGATTTCGCAGGCCGCTAACACGCCGAGCATGCAACACAATGCCCAAGCCATGGCCAAAACCCTGCAAGCTGAGCAGGGCATCAGCCGCGCGGTCGAAATTATTGAACAACGGATACAAGCCTAGTTTTGGAATGGTAGTGAGGCGCTCGCAATGCGCTATTTTTCGCAACAAAAGCTTGATCAACTACTGGCTGCGCACGCCGAATGGTTACAAGAACCTGTTGGCGAAGCCATGAGCTTGTGCAATTGTGATCTGCGTGGCATGGATTTGCGTGGGCGTTCGTTGATGCGTGTGCAGTTGGAAAACGTGGTGTTGGCAGGCTGCGATCTGCGTGATTGTAATTTTTTTGGGGCAATGTTGCGCAAGGTCGATTTACAGGCTGCCGATTTGCGTAAAGCCTGCTTTGCTTCGAGCTTTTGCGAGCAAATTGATGCCCGCGACAGCAATTGGCAACAAGCTGATCTGATCAGTGCAATCATTAAACTCAGCGATTTTAGCCACGCCAATCTAGCCTATGCTGATCTGAACAAAACTAGTTTTGAGAGCAGCGTTTTAGATCAGGCAATCCTTAGTTATACCCATACGGTGCGTTTTAGTCTGAGCCGTAGCTCAGCTCGTAATGCCCAACTTGATCATGCCATGCTTGATTTTGCGACGATTTACGCTTGCGATTTACGCGGGGCAAACTTAAACGCAGCCAGTTTGCGCCAGCTCAAAAGCTTTGAGCATGTAGCGGTAGCTGGTTTGCAAGCCAAGGATGTGGTGATTGAGGGTGGGCGGTTTACTGGTTGGTTTGATGCCAGCCCTGAGGCCGATGGCAGCCAACGCCACGATGCCGATTGGATGCGTCAGCAACTAACCAAAGCTGATTTGTGATCCGTTTCTCATCAAAATTAATAAGCTCAATGGTATAATCCTCAAGATCTTTTTCTATGCATTATAGGCATAGCAATTTTAGAGGAAATGACCGATGGCTCCAGAGATTATCCAGATTGAGTACGAGACGATTGCCAATGTAGCGCAACGTTTTGGCAAGCTGGCAGCAGATGTGCAACAGTTACAACAACAATTGCAAAAAACTGCTGAGATGTTGGCAAGCGATTGGAAGGGCGAAGCGGCAACGGCCTTTGCCCAAGAGATGCAAGCGAGCATTGTGCCAACCTTCAAGCGGTTATCAGTAGCCTTTGAAACCGCCCAAAGTGTTACGCTCAATGTGAGCAAAATTTTTGCTCAAGCCGAACAAGAGGCCGCTAATTTGATCAAGTTCGATAGTGATTCGAATGCTGCTAAGCCTGCAACCAACGACGATGGCCCAACGGTTATGGGTGTGGTTCACGAAGTGCTTGATTGGGCCGGCTTTATTCCAGGCTTAGGTGCTGTGCCCGACGCAATCAATGCTGGCCTGTATGCGATCGAAGGTGATTGGGGCAATGCAGCATTATCAGGGGCTGCGGCAATTCCAATTATTGGGGATATTGCCAAAGGTGTTGATAAAGCAGCCGATGTTGCCAAAGTTGTCGATAAAGTGAGCGATGCTAGTCGGGCAATTGATAAAGCCGACGATGCTGCTGATGCTGCCAAAGGGATTGATAAGGCTGCCGATGCAACCAAGGCTGCTGATGAAGCTGCTGCTGCGGCAAAAGCGGCTGAAGATGCCTCGAAAGCCCGTGCGCTGGCATTGGAATCAGCCGATGGTGGCCATAGTATTGCCCGCCATGGCCCCGAGGTCAGTGATCAACAATTAAAGGATCGCTTGACGACAGGCTATGCTCCTGATGGCAAACTTAGCCCAACTTCGGCCTCAACCAAGTTTAATAGCTACCAAGATTGGGAGCGCACACGACAATCGGCGCTTGATGATATTGCCAAACGTGATGGCGTTGATTTTAGTAAGCCACCAGCACCTGGCGAACCAACCCGCTATATGACCACCGTTGATCATGGGCATCCGCCGATTGGCAATGGTTTTGAAGGTGTCGATGGCAAGAAAATCCCTAATCCTAATGGCGGATCGGGCAAAATCAAGGTCTACGATAACACCCAGCCACTTGGCGATATTAGCCAAACCAAAACTACGGTTGAGTGGAACCCAACAACCAACAATTGGGATGTGGTTCAGCACTTTCCCACAAAATAATTGAAACATCAAGGTCTATCACTTTTCAAGGAAGCATTATGCAATTCAGTCAACAGGTTTTTGATTACTATCTGCAATATATAACCGCTGCTTGGTTTGGTCGCAACGATCTACCACCCGAAGACTTGAGCGGCTATAAAGCCTATGTCGAAGAACTTAAACTGCACCTAACCAAACATCACGATGAGCAAATCTTTAAGGCAGCCTTAGAAGAATCCTTGACCACTGATGCTGTTGATTATGAGCGCTATAGCGGTGGTACTTATCCATTTGAGCCTGAGGAAGTGCAAGCGATTATGCACTATATCTACCAAACCTTGTGGCCTGAGGCCGAGTTGCCTGCGGTTGCACCGCCGATCAAATGGCTTGATTTGAGCGTTAATCAATGGTTTGCCAGTAAAAAGGCCTAACAGGGAATCCAAACAGCCACAGCGCATAGACTACCCCTTGATTGCACAATCAAGGGGTTTTGCTTGGTCTTGTTCTTGCAACAGATTGATTGGAGCAAGACAGGCTTGAGCACAAAAAAGACTAACCTGATCAAGATACTTAACAATAACTAACTAGCTAGCTGCTAAATTGGTGCTTTTTCTTAATAAAGATCTTGACGTAAGCTTGTTTTTATACGATGATACTGCTACATTTCGGTTTTTTACCCCACATTCGGTCAACGAGAGCAAGGGCATTCCCGAGGTTGAAGCGCACTTTTAAGGAGTATTGGCATGGGAGCTGAAATCGTTCAAGCTCAGTATGACCAACTCACTCAAGTTGCAAGTCGGTTTGGCAAGCAATCGGAGGTAGTTGATCAAATCAACAGCCAAGTTCGCCAGAGCTATGAAACATTAGCCAATGGCGGATGGATGGGTGATGCGGCAAAGGCATTTTTCAATGAAATGCAGACGGAAATTTTCCCCACAATGCAACGTCTAACAGGTGTATTGCGGGAAGCTCAAACGGTAACCCAACAAATTAGTACGATCTTCCAGCAAGCTGAACAAGAGGCAGCTAAGGGGATCACATTTGCTGATGGTGGAGCTAGCTCAAGTGCTGGCAGTGGTGTTTCGTTCAGCGCAGCAGCAGGTAATGCGGCAGGCTCGGCGGCAGCGAACCAGTTGCCACCACCACGCATGTACATTGTCAACGGGATTAACGCCAGCGAGCCAGATGGTACTCCAGGTGAAGGGCCACAGCAACTGGCCGGCTTGTTGGCTGCCCACGGCTATGATCCTAGCCAAATCAAGGCGATGCCGGCAATTTACAACACCAACTACACCACCAACTTGCAAGGCACCGATTTGCAAGGTACCAATCATGGTGGTTGGTTATCGCCCGTCGATTGGCTGACCGGAGCCGGAGCCTCGATCGTGAATGGAGTTACGGGTGCCGGTGCCAGTGTTGTCAATGGGGCTTCGGCGTTGTTTAATACTGGAGTCGGGGTCAGCGAAGTTGTGCAAGAGTATACAATGCAAGATCAAGGCAAGTATACCCAGGAAAGCTACAACTTTATTCAACAAGACCTTGCCCGTAACCCATTATTGCCCGGCCAAACCGTCATGCTAATTGGGCATAGCGGCGGTGGGGCAGTTGTCAGTAACCTCGCGCCAATGCTTGAAAATAACATGGGCGTTGATGTTTCTGGGGTGGTTACGCTCGGGTCGCCGGTAGCCAATGCTGATCGGGCGATGCAATATGCCAAATTCCTCAGCGTTAGCGACAAAGGCGATTATATTGGCCAACCATGGATTCGCTCCGATGAAGGGCGTAATTTCCTAACTCCAGGCTTGATGACTGGCATTTTAGCGCCGAAATCCTTGCCATTGGTTGTGCCAGGGGTGCTTGGAGCCGATAACGCCGCCCGCGATGCTGGGATCAATTACTTTACGACCAATGCCAATGCGGGCAACCCAATTAGCAATCACAACTCCTATTGGACGAGCAACGATGTGGTTAGCATCATTAAAAACAGCTATCCCCAAGTTGCTCCATACCTGAAGTAATCCATGCAGGTTGTGTGTAGAGTATGGTGGGGGATGCTTGCAATGGGCTTGTTGGCATCACTCTTTGGATGTGGATCAAGTGCTGTTCCCGAGGCCGTGCGTAACGGCCTCGACGAACAGTCGATTCAAACAATTGGCACACTCGATATCAGCCCGTGGTTGGGTGACAAACCACGCTATCGCCGTTTAAGCTTGATTCGAGCGCAAACTGTGGCTGGCGAACCAACCACGATTGCCTACCTTGAGCCAAATGCTGATGCAGCGGCGTTTGCGCTCCCTTTGACGCAAACCTTTCCCGAAGCCCCGCTGCAAACAGCCTTATTCGAGATCGATGGCTATCGGCTAATTGTTGGCTTGGTTGATGATCGTGTTATGGGTGAACTCACAACGATCGAATTTGAACGTGAAGAACCAGATCAAACTCGTTGGTTAGAAGCATTAAAAGTTAGTAAACTTAATAAACGGACATTTGTGATTCCAATCGCCCCGAATGAACAAGCGCAATGGCCAACGGTCCAACGGATTGCGGTGAACACTCGTGAATCGCGCCAACGTGGGGTCGATGATCGCAATGCTTCGGGCCACGAATGGGAACATCGATATTCCAACCCGATTGCAATTGACAGTACCTTTGCGGTTGTACCGTAGGAGATTAGGGCATGACAACCCCCCAACCCTTGGTCGCAGTAACACTTTCACGCAGTGAATTGCTGTTAATTAGTGCACTCTTGAAAGCTCCCGCTTTGATGGGTGTTCAAGCGACCACCGCCGATGAGAATCAACGCGCTTTGGAGTTGTTGCAGGCTGAACATTCGCTCCGTGCTCGCAACGCTGCGGCGGTAGATGAAAATGGTCAATTATTAATTGTTCGAGATTTACTTGGAGTTGTGGCAAGTTGCGCGTATCCACAACGCTCACTGGTGGTTTATCATACTCGTGCCGATGGGGTGGTGCTGCAAGGGTTTGGCCATGTGCGCGATGATTCTTTAGTTGTGCATACGGTGATTAACCCGGAAGTTCACAACCTCGCGCAGATGCCCAATCTTGATCGATTGATTGAAACGGTGTTTCAACTGAGCGATTACGCTGCGAACACGCCAGCGGTTAATTTGCATGTTGATATTAGCCGCGAAAAATTAGTGATGGCACGCCAATTGGCTGAGCAAGGCCAAACAGCGCAATCAGCCGATACCTTGGTGCGCAGCGGTGTTTCGCCGACTGAAGCCGAATTGTTGGTGCGCATGTTCCGCTTGCCTTCAACTACTACCGTATTTGTAACCATCCAATATAGTGGCAGCCATGCCATGGCCCGTGAATATACCCTATTTAAAAATGAAATTGGCTCGTTTTTGATGACCCAAGCCGACCTTGAAATTGAGCGCTATCAACTCAAGGGCATCGATTATATGGGGCTTGGCGGCATAATCTATGAGTCGCTTTCATAAGTTGGTTCGCCTGTACCAAACCGCTCTTTCGCTCGAATGGGCGGTTTTGGCGTTAATTGTGATGATCTAGCGCCGCACGGTGTCGGTTTGCATCCAATCGCCTGCGCTAAAAGTGCTAAACTATCTGGTTATGGAGTTCAATTTAGCATCAAAGCAGGCTCATCATGGAACTGACTTTCACCACGCCAGCGCTGTTGTTTCCAGCAATTTCGTTGCTGTTTTTGGCCTATACCAATCGTTTCCTTTCAATTGCCGCCCTCATGCGCGAACTCAAAAGTCGCTATAAACTTGATCGTGATCCACGGATTCGCGGCCAGTTGGAAAATTTGCGCTATCGGATTGGGATTATTCGTAGCATGCAGATTTGCGGCGTTGCAGCATTTTTCTTTTGTGTGCTGTGTATGTTTGTGCTTTTCGCAGGCCAAGAGCTACTAGGTAAAGGCACATTTGCCATAAGTTTGTTATTACTTTTGACCTCGTTGGGCTTATCATTGCGTGAAATTCAGGTTTCAATCGATGCTCTTAGCCTTGAAATTGCCGATCTCGATGAGTAATTGGATTTGTTATGCCCAAACAAGCGCTTGAACAATCAATCCAGCAGTTACGCCATATCATGATTATTGGGATGGCTTTCGTTGGCTACAGCCTCGGTTTTATGTGGTTCTACGATCAGGTGGGGGCCGTGATTGGTTCGCTATTACTGCTCCCTGTTGGTTTAGCTGCATGGCTTTTGGGTTGGCGCGGTGGTTTGCTCGCGGCCTTGATTGGGATTTGCCTCAACATCGGTTTATTTTTGTTGAATGGGTCATCATTTGCTGAGATTCTGGCGCTCGGGCCTGGCTTGATGATGGCATTTGTGGTCGGCGGAGCAATTGGCTGGTTGCGATCGCTGATCGATAAAATTCAAACTCAAACTACCGAGCTTCAGCGCGAGCGCGAATTGTTGGCCAACGAAATTAGCCAGCGCAAACAGATTGAGCAATCGTTACTGGCTGCCAAAGAAGAGGCTGAGTTGGCCAATCGCTCCAAAAGCCAATTTCTGGCCATGATGAGCCATGAGTTGCGCACGCCACTGAATGCAATTATCGGCTATAGCGAGCTGCTGCAAGAAGATGCCGAGGCTGATCAATTACCCAATTATGTGCAAGATCTCAGTACCATTCGCAACGCTGGCGTGCATCTGTTGGGTTTAATCAACGATGTGCTGGATCTTTCGAAAATTGAGGCTGGCCGCATGGAATTGTTCGGCCAAGATTTTCGTGCGATTGAGTTGATCAACGATCTGGAATTGTATATTCAGCCGCAAATTGCCAAGAACAACAATCGCCTTGTGTTGGATGTAGCTAAGGATTTGGGTGTGATGCACAGTGATTTGCAAAAGTTACGCCAAATCTTACTTAATTTATTAACTAATGCTAGCAAATTTACCCAACAAGGCACAATTACCTTACGAGCCAAACGTGATGGCGATTGGCTGCATTTTGAAGTGGTTGATACTGGGATTGGCATGAGCAGCGAACACGTTGCCAACCTGTTTCAGCCCTTTGTCCAAGCCGAACAATCGACAGCGGCACGCTTTGGCGGCACTGGTTTAGGCTTGGCAATTAGTCGTTCGCTGGCGCGGCTTTTAGGCGGCGATATTATGGTTGAGAGCGTGCTGGGGCAGGGTTCGAATTTTCAATTAATTGTGCCAGCGTTTCAATTAGCGCCTGTTACAGCTATGTAACCCGATTTAGACCTTTGTGATGGGCTGAATTGCTGCGAGTATCCCCCATGGTTTTGCCACTAAATTCATACGAATTGCTTATTTGACAAGCACCAAAATTAGGCTAAAATATGCAGCGGTGAAGGAATTCGCCAACAGGTTCCGTGCCTTCTCGGCACTCATCGGCAGCAGGGGGCTGCATCGATTGTAACGATGAGTGTAGTTGTTTTCTGGGGCGCATCACAACGTTTTGAGCGCTGGTTTTTGACTTCCGAGCGGGCTTTCAACGAGGCTATATGAACGGTAGACAGAATTTTTGCACGCTGCGACAGATTACGCGGCGCTGTGCTGAACCTCCCTCAATCTAGGTTGGTGAGCTTTGCAATCATGCTAGCAGACTAGCAATGGTTCTCTGTCTATCTCCTCACCTGCCGCGATTGGGCAGGTTTTTTATGCCCAGTGCTTAGGCCAAATGTCGCCCGACACTTGGTTTTTTTATGCCCAAAAAATGGACAAAGCACTTTGGGAGTCTCCGTCAATAAACACACGCACGAACACCGCTAATTTTGATTGCACTTTGTTCTCTCAGCCCCATGTTGTGGCTGAGCACTATCGTCGTGGACATCACGGCTTGGAGGGACATGTCCAGTTGATCGAGCAAACCTATGCTGGCTACCTGAATGATTCGTTTGGCTTTTCGGGTGCTGGGGCTTTGACCGATTTTCTAACGCGCCGCAATGAGCGCTTGCTCTTAGGCGATACGGTCGATCTGGGTGCATTGGTTGAGCAATTTGGTGCACCCCTTGAGGTTTCGTTCTGCCCGCAAATTACCACGCAGGTGCAGAATATGCTTGATTATGCGATGGCTGCACAGGCGGCATCAAGCTATACTGGCTCGTTCTTGTATGCTTATGCTACCAAGGCCAATTTTTCGGAGGAAGTGGTGCGCACAGCCTTGAATGCTGGTGCTCATTACGAAACCTCAGCGGCAGCCGATGTGGTGATCGCTCACCATCTCTGGCGGCAAGGGGTGCTTTCCGAAGATCGCTATATCTTCTGTAATGGCTCGAAAGAGCCGATGTATCTCGACGGGATCTTGGCTTTGCGCCAGGCTGGCTACGAGCGAGTTGTGGCTGTGCTTGATGATCTCGATGAACTTGATTATATCTTGGCCCATTGTCGTGTACCGATGTTGTTCGGTGTTCGTGAACGCCACGCCCCTGATGTCGTGGATCGTAACCATGCTGGAGCCGAGCGCTTTGGCTTAACTCCCGCTGAAATGCAACTTGTCGCCCAGCGCTTGGCTGGCACGCAGCATCAATTGGTGGTGTATCACGCCATGGTTGGCTCGCAAATTGAAGATGCAGCTGCATGGGAAGCTCGTTTGGCTCGTTCAGCCAATGCCTATGCCGCTTTGGCCAGCACTACTCCAAGCCTAACGATGTTTAATTTTGGCGGGGGCATGCCCACCTCAGGCTACGATTTGGCCTTCCAATTTGATTATGTGGGCTTTTTGACCAACTTGATGGCCAATACCCAAGCAATTTGTGCTGAGCATGGCGTGGCAGCACCCATGATCATCGCCGAATGTGGCCGCTACACTGTTGCCAACCATAATCTCTATTTGATTGAAGTTGGCCGCGTGAAGGAAGCTGGCGCAATTGAGCCGTGGTATTTGTTGAATGGCTCGTTGATGGTTTCAGCTCCCGATACCTTGATTGTTGACCAAGAATTCGTGGTTGTGCCCTTAGATGGTTGGGATACAGCGGTGCAAGCAGTGCGCTTGGGTGGCCGCCGCACCTGCGATTCCGACGATCTGTATCCACGTTCGCATCGCCCAGCCTTGATGTTGCCCGAATTCCAAGCTGGCATGGTCTTGGCGGTTTGTGGTGTTGGCGCATATCAGGCCATGATCGGCGGTAAGGGTGGTGCTCACCACTGCTTGAACCCCGAAATGCGCCGAATTATCATCGAGCAAGATGGCGATCAATTGGTAATGCGCGAAATTGCCCCGCAAAACTTGATGGCACAAATGAGTGCCTTGGGTTATAGCATTGCCACGATTGAGCAGCCAGTGCGCAAACCAATGCCAGTACGTACTGCCGTAGTCCGCGAGCAATTGCCAGTACGGCCATTGCGCACCGCCCGTCGTCGCCAAGCTCCCTCAGCCTTGCGCACCAGCCGTTTCGCGGCAAGTGCCTAACGCGGGTCAAAGAGCATAGAGCAACGAACATAGGAGCAAAGCGATTGGCTATCGGAAACACGATTAGGAGAATCCTAAAATATTCCGATAGCCAATCGCCTTCAGCCTCTAGCCATATATTCCTCTGCGCCGCTGCGTTAAAATTTAGCCCCTGATCGCTGAAACCTGATCCCATTTTGATTTTTGCCTTCTGACTTTTGACTTTTGATTTCTGCCTAAACCACTGCCTGTGCTATCATAGACAATGGACAAAACGTCTACCATACGGAGGATTGATATTTCAATGGCTCAATATGATGTTGTGATTATTGGTTCAGGGCCAGGCGGTGAAGTTGCTGCCTTACGCGCTGTCCAATTGGGCTTAAAAGTCGCTGTCGTCGAAAAAGAACAAGTCGGCGGTGTCTGTTTAAATATTGGCTGTATTCCTACCAAATCGCTGTTGCACTGCGCCGACTTGCTGGAAGAAACCAAAGAAGGCAAGAAGTTTGGCGTAATCACGGGCGAAGTTTCGTTCGATCTCAAGGGTGCCATGGGCCACAAAGAAAAAGTGGTCAAAACCATGCGCACTGGTCTCGAAGGCTTGTTCAAAAAGAAGAAAATCGATCTCTTTCGCGGGTTTGGCCGTTTGGCTGGCACCAACAAGGTCGCGGTCAAAGGCAACGATGGTACTGAAACGGTCATCGAAACCAAGAATGTGATTTTGGCAGTTGGCTCGACTCCTCGGGCATTGCCATTCGCGCCATTCGACGAGCAACGGATCGTTTCGAGCACTGGAGCCTTGAGCTTGCCCGAAGTGCCAAAACATTTGGTGGTAATCGGCGGTGGGATCATCGGCTGCGAATTTGCTTCGATGTATCGTACCTTCGGCTCGCAAGTGAGCATCATCGAAATGTTGCCACGAATTGTTGCCACTGAGGATGAAGAAATTTCGGCTGAATTGGCCAAAGCCTTCACCAAACGCGGGATCAAGCTCTACACTGGCTCGAAAACCAAGGCCGTCAACAAACGTGCCGATGGTGCTAGCGTGGTTTTTGAAGGTCCAGATGGCAAAGAACAAACTTTAGAAGCAGATTACGTCCTGATTGGCACAGGTCGCGCTCCTTTGACCAAAAATATTGGCCTCGAAGAAGTCGGCGTAACCATCGATGAACGTGGCTATATTCCAGTCAATGCCACCATGCAAACCAACATTGCCAATATTTATGCAATTGGCGATGTTGTGCCAACGCCATGGCTGGCTCACGTTGCCTCAGCCGAAGGCGTGATTGCGGTCGAACATATCGCAGGCCACCATACCAACCCAATCAACTACGACATTATTCCAAGCTGTGTCTATTGTTCGCCCGAAGTGGCGCACGTTGGCTTGACCGAAGCCCAAGCCAAAGAACGCGGCTACAATGTCAAAGTTGGCAAGTTTCCATTTGCGGCGGTTGGCAAAGCTACAGCCATTGGCAATCGCGATGGCTTTGTTAAAATCGTTGCCGACGCTGAATATGGCGAGATCCTTGGCTTCCATATGATTGGGCCTCGTGTGACCGAGTTGGTTGCCGAAGGCGGCTTGGCTTTGAGCCACGAAGCCACGGTCGAATCGCTGTTAGCAACGATTCATGCTCACCCAACCTTATACGAAGCCATGCACGAAGCTGGTCATGCCTTGCTTGACGGCACACTTCACCTCTAAATTAAATTGCGCTGAATCAGCTGACGAAGGACACGAAGCACCATTGCAGGTGTTTTGCGTCCTTCGTGATTATTGAAGCCTTGGTTGCTATGAAAATTTTGATTATTTCGAAAGCCCTGACCGCCGCCACCTACCACCGCAAGCTTGAATTGATTGCGGCAGAGCCAGATGTTGAATTGACGGCGATTGTGCCGCCGATGTGGTTTGAGCCTGGCGTTGGCGAGTATCCGCTGGAAGTGCAAACGCCGCGCAATTATCGCATGCATGTTGTACCACTGGGTCACAACGGTCATCATCATACGTTTTGGTGGCAGGGTTTGGGCAAATTAATCGCCGCTGAGCAACCAGGTATTCTGCATGCCGATGAAGAAGCCTTTAATTTGGCAACATTTCAGGCTTTTTGGCATGCCCGCAAAACCAACGCCAAACTCTGTTTTTATAATTGGGCTGATGTAGCGCGACGTTATCCACCGCCATTTAGTTTCTTCGAGCGCTACAGCTATCGCCATGCAGCCCATGCAATTGCTGGCAACCATTTGGCTAAGCAACTCATTCGCGATCACGGCTACCCTGGCCCAATCAGCGTCATTCCACAATTTGGGGTTGATGAGGCGATTTTTAGGCCTGCGCCTGAGCCATTGCCTGCAAAACCGTTTGTCGTGGGCTTTTTTGGGCGCTTGATGCGCTCGAAAGGCGTGCTCGATTTGTTGGCAGCCCTCGAACGCTTGCCCAGCGATATTCATTGTCGATTAATTGGCAAAGGCGATTTGAGCAGCGAAGTTGAACAACGCATTGCCAAAGCACCGCTGGCTGGGCGGGTCACGCTTGAGCCGTTGATTCCATCCAGCGCCATGCCCGACGCTATGCGCAGCGTCCATGCCTATGTGCTGCCCTCGCGTACCACCCCCAATTGGAAAGAGCAATTTGGGCGGGTCTTGATTGAGGCCATGGCCTGCGGCGTGCCAGTGATCGGCTCCAATTCAGGTGAAATTCCGCATGTAATTGATACAGCAGGCTTAGTGTTTCCCGAAGGCGATGTTGCGGCACTGGCCGAGGCAATTCACAAACTCTATCTGGATGAAAAGTATCGCCAAAATATCGCTGAAGCTGGTCGCCAACGAGCGTTGAGCCATTACACCCAAGCTAGCATTGCCCAGCAACATTTAGCAGTTTATCGCTCGATGGTTGAGTAAATCCGCTGGTGTCACCGTTCCCTCACCCCAACCCCTCTCCCACTGCGGCGGGCGAGGGGCGTTCCACGCTTCATGATGAAGGCTTCCCCCTCGCCTCGTGAGCGGGAGCGAGGGCTAGGGGGTCAGGGCATACGTATCGATCAAACTTAAACATAAAGCCCCTATTTCTTACTTTTGATTTCATCCCTCATAATTCATCCTTCATCCTTAACTAAAAAGCCCCTCGCCCATACAATTGGACGAGGGGCCACAAAGCCTAGTTTATGGATAAATCCCGCGGATTTGGGTTGCTTCAGCGACCCGGGCTACTGCGACCATATAGCCACCCATGCGCATTGAAACTTTATGCTTGAGGGTTTGGGCCAGCACCGATTCAAAGCTGTGTTGCATAATCCGCTCAAGCTTGTTATTGATTTCTTCTTCAGTCCAGAAGAACTCTTGCAAGCCTTGAACCCATTCGAAGTATGAAACGGTTACACCACCAGCGTTCGCCAAGATATCGGGCACAACAAAGATGCCTTTTTCAAACAAAATATCATCGGCTTCGGGGGTAGTTGGGCCGTTTGCGCCTTCGACCAGCAATTTACAGCGAATTCGGCCTGCATTTTCCTCGGTAATTTGGTTTTCCAAGGCACATGGAGCCAAAATATCGCACTCAATTTCGAGCAACTCGTTATTGCTGACCCGCTCGATGCCTTCGGCTTGGTAGCCTTCCAGCGAACGATGTTGCTTGGTATAGGCAATCATTTCGGGGATGTTCAGGCCACGGCGGTTGTAGTAGCCACCAGAAACATCGCTAACCGCAATCACTTTGCTGCCCATGCGCTGCATCATATCGGCGGTAACGCTACCCACATTACCAAAGCCCTGAATCACTACGGTTGCGCCTTCGATGCGCAAGCCAAGGTGTTTGGCGGCTTCGCGGGCCACAATGCTAACCCCGCGCCCAGTTGCTTCGACCCGCCCAAGCGAGCCACCAACTTCAACCGGTTTACCAGTGATCACAGCTGGCACGGTGTAGCCACGATGCATCGAGATCGTATCCATAAACCAAGCCATCACTTGGCCGTTGGTTCCAACATCAGGAGCTGGAATATCTTTTTCAGCGCCAACCAAAATGCTAATTTCAGTTGCAAAACGCCGGGTTAATCGCTCTAATTCACTTTGCGATAGTTTCGTTGGGTCTACAATGACCCCACCTTTTGCGCCACCATACGGAATATTAACCAGCGCACACTTCCAGGTCATCCACATCGCGAGAGCACGAACTTCATCGATATCGACTGCTGGGTGGTAGCGAATCCCACCTTTGGCTGGACCGCGAGAAACATTGTGTTGGACGCGATAACCGCTAAACACTTGAATCTCACCATTGTCCATTTTGACAGGGAAATTGACGCTTAATTCGCGTTGAGGGACGCGCAGAACTCGACGCAAGCTGTGGTCGAGATTCAGCTTTTCAGCAGCGAGATCGAATTGACGCTGAGCATTCTCGAATGCGTTGCGATGAGAGTCAGCCATTGACTTGTTCCTTTCTAATTGATCGCCTTTGATCAAAAGAGGCCTCTTGGTTATGCAGAAGTCTCTCTAAGATTATACGACATATAAATCCAACGGCGTTCACCGAGAAACAGGGCGTTCCACCATGAGCGGCGCACCTGGCCCTCGCTAAAGCCCAAATTACGATATAACGCTCGTGCACTATGGTTGGAGGCACTCACATACAGCCCTAGGCGTTTTTTGCCAAGCTCACGGGCTAGCGTCATGCTATGCCGCATCATTGCTTGGGCAATGCCACGACGGCGATAGGATTCAGCAACCGCCACATCGCTAATAAAACCTTCATCCCGCCCAATCCGATGGTCGATTTGCGAAAGCGCATGCACTGCGCGAAACGCCCCCCAAGCGCCAAGTTCGCGCAAAAACGCTTGCTCAACTAAACCAACATCGTCTGGCCGCATCTCGATGGTGCGCAGCGTAATCGTGCCTACAAGTTCGCTGCCAGCTAACATGACGTACATTCCTTGTAGGCTACTTGGCCCTTGCATCTGATGCGATTGATGTAAGGCAGCCACGCCACGTTGGATGCCGCGTTTGCCAAAAGCCGAGCTAAATTTATCGGCAAAGGCTAGGGCTTGTAATTGCAACATTGGCGCAAGATCATCCATTATGGCTGGCCGAATCATCAAAGCCAAGTCACCCAACTGAAAAGGCACCGTTGCACGGATTTGCGGTGATGGTACAATCATTGATATTTTCCAAACAAAAAAACCGTGCAACCTGCACGGATGATTGGAGCGTACCACAATCAACGTTGATCCGGCACGTTAGCTAGGCGCATTCTACACCCGCTCGGATCGCCCGTCAAGCACTATTAGTCGGGTGCGCGAGGTAGCCGCGGGTGAGCCTCAAGGCCTAGCAGGCTCATCGACCGGAATACTTTAGGAGGATTGTGTATGTCGATGTTTTGGATCGGTTGTTTCGTGATTTTGGGCTTACTTAGCATTAGCGGCTTGATTTTACTTTTGCTCAAATTAGGCGTAATTGTGCAAAAAGCTGGCGAGCCACCGCATATCGATCATGGCAATTATTCGATGGATCAAGGCCGTGAGGTCAAGGCCGAAGATCAATAATGAACCAACAGCGTACTGGGATTTTTCAGTACGCTGTTGATTTTAACGATGGAGAATCCATAATGCCGATTATCATCGCTATTTTAGGGATGTTGGGCTTAATTACGCTGTTCAAGGCAATCTCAACGTTATGGCAACGCGTCAGGATCATTATCCAAAAAGCCAAGGAGCCACCGCATATCGATCAGTTGGATTATTCGATCAATGATGTACAAGAGATTAAATCTGAGCAATCAGCGTAACGCGCTCGCCTCAGCTTTGAGCACGCAGGTTAACCAAAGCACGATGAATGACCTCACCTCTGACCCGCTCCCGCTGAATGTGGAACACTGAGCATGAACCTACATACAGTAGGAGCGACACCAAGATGATTACGCGAATCAATCCACTGGCCTATTTAGGCCAATTTGCGCAAACGTAGGCCAACCAATACACAGGCAGCCAATACGCCAAGCAAAATTGGCAAGGCCAGATTTGAGCTTGAGCTAGTGTCTGGTAACACCCCAGGTAGGCCAGGTTGCTGAACGGGAGTGGCTGTCGAGCCATCGGCAGGAGCTAAGGTCGGGGTAAGCGTAATGCCAATGTTGGCAAGTTCAATAAATGGATAGGTTTTTTGCAGCACAGCCTGAACAGACGAACAAGTTGACATCGTATCAGGCTGTGGGGTCGATGAATCGAGCCGAAAGCCACCATCAGCAAGCTGCAAACGCCGCAAAGCATTGATAGGATTATTGATATTATCGCCCCATGGTTCAGCCTTGGGGTCGCCACCAGTTGCTAAGATAGCTTGGATGGCCAAGGACGTTGAAATTGCATCCTTAAACGCTGTCGGCTCAAAGTCGCGATTATTCATAAACCCGCGATCAAAATCTTGCTGAGTTTGCAAGAAGGCCAAAGCTGCCGGAATTGCCGCAGATTGCTTTTGATCAGCCGCGACTAAGGCCTGAATTTGTAAGGCGGTGTTTTGCGTACTAGTACTCCACGACCCATCAGCCAACTGTTGATCAAGAATCGTCTGAATTGCCTGTGGCTCAATCGCCTCGCCAGCAGCTTTCAAGGCCATCATTACCAAGGAATTCTCATACAAGTTTTCACCATACATGCCCGTTGCAGGATCGTAGCTCTTGATGATTGCTTCAACCAAATCGACCCCACCAACCGAACGGGGATCATGACCAGTTAGCAATTGAGCCATGACAATGGCCGAAGCTTTAGCCGGATGCCCAATATAGCTCTGAGCCTGTTGCTCAATAAAGCGTTGCGTGGCTGGATCAATTTGATAGCCCGCCGCATGGAGGGCATACACCGAACATGCCGTTGGATCAAGTGGAGAGTGATAATACGAATCAAAACTGCCATCCGACTGCTGTTGGGTCAGCAACCAATCAGCCCCTTTATTTTTCTCCGCCGTTTGAGCAGCGATTGGGACCGCTACCAAAAAACCAACGAAGACCAACAGCCAACGATAGCGAACAATGGTTTGAAGCATGCCAATACCTCCTAAAACCACACAGATCAGCCCACCAATTTGGCCAGCAAAACCAATAATCAATCAGGCTGATGGATTATTATGGAAATCTTATGCCTAGATAGGTATAGGACTAAAGTCATGATTTTGTACTTATTGGCATAGAAAGACCCTCAGTTCAGCACGAGAACTGAGGGTCTAAGTTTGATTGAGGCTTGAAATTTACTCACATGGTGGGCGATGTTGGGCGTTGATCGTTTCGCGGTAGGTCAGGGCATGAATCGCTCGCACACCCGCCTTGGCGCTATCGCCCGAAACCACCAAGCTAATTGCACATTCAGATGAACCTTGAGCAATCGCAATCACATTGATTTCAGCATCGCCAATTGCGCTAAAGACCCGTTTGGCCACCCCAGTTGTGCCACGCATGCCAGCGCCAACCGCCGTAATGATCGAAACGCCTTCTTCCAAGGCAATCGTGTCGATATCGCGGCGTTCGAGTTCGACCGCTAGTTCTTGGTTCAGCGATTCGACCACCCGTTTTGCTCCACCATCGGGGATGACAAAACAGATGCTTTGCTCGGATGAGGCTTGTGAAATCATCAAAATGCTGGCATCTTCACGCGCTACCGCGCCAAAAGTTCGGGCAGCGATCCCAGGCACGCCCAACATGCCACGGCCTGCCACGGTAATCATGGTCAGATTGTGGATTGCAGTAACGGCTTTGATTGCGCCAACGATTGGCTCAGTTTTGCCCACAATCACTGTGCCAGGATGGCTGGGATTGAAGGTGTTTTTGACTCGCAAGGGGATGCCACGCTCGACTACAGGCCGAATCGTTTTGGGATGTAGCACTTTCGCGCCGTAATAAGCCAATTCGCTGATTTCATTGTAGGAAAGTGTGCTGATCACATGGGCATCGGGGGCAATTCGTGGGTCGGCAGTCATCACCCCATCCACATCGGTATAGATCCAAACTTCGCTGGCTTCGAGCGCCGCGCCCAAAATCGCTGCACTCCAATCGGAGCCACCACGGCCAAGCGTGGTTTTTACGCCTGCCAAGGTTGCGCCAATAAAACCTGTGACCACTGGCGTAATTCCTTGATCCAAGATTGGGCCAAGAGTTGCGGTGGTGCGCTCGGTGGTTTCGGGCATCAACGGCGAAGCATCTTGATAACGATCATCGGTAACGATCAGATCGCTAGCGTCAAAATGTTGAGCTGGCACTCCTAGATGGCGTAAGGTTGCAGCGACGATGCGGGCGCTCATGCGCTCACCCAAGCCAGCAATCGCATCGAGTGTGCGCGGAGTCAATTCGCCCAATACTCGCACACCTTCGCACAAACGGGCACACTCATCGAGCAAGCCATCAATTTCGGTTTGGATTGCGGCCTGTTCAGCATCGAGCAACTCACCAATCACATCATGATGGCGCTGGCGCAACTCGGCGTGCAGCGTAGCAACCGCAGCAGCATCGCCCGTTGTTTGGGCAACCCGCACAATATTCAACAATTTATCGGTGACACCGCTGAGGGCCGACACCACCACAACAACATGATCCCAAGTAGTGCGATTAGTGGTAGTGATTGCAGTTAAGCCACGAATAGCTTCAGCTGAACCGACCGACGTACCACCAAATTTCGTCACTAGCAAACGCATAACGTGCTCCAAATGAAAAAATTGAATCCACCTTGAAGGCGAGCAACAACTCAACAACCTTTTGCCCCCAGCAATTAAGTTGCTGCTCAAAAGCCTGAATGTGGCTAAATCAATAGCGTCAAAACCTTGCTCACTCTCACCGCGCCACTACAAATCTAAGGCGGCGACCACAGCGCTCAATTCAGCAGGGATCGCCTGTGGAACCGAGAACTGCTCAACAGCCAATTGTGGATCTTTCAAGCCATGGCCAGTCAAAACTGCCACAAACCGGCCATTGGGATCGATGCTGCCAGCAGCCAAAAGCTTGCGAATGCCGGCAACCCCTGCTGCCGAAGCTGGTTCGCAGAAAATACCTTCGAGTGCCGAGAGATCGCGCCATGCCGCCAAAATTTCTTCATCGCTAACATGATCGATCGTGCCTTCCGATTCGTCGCGAGCATTAACTGCCAACTGCCACGAAGCCGGATTGCCAATTCGAATCGCGGTTGCCACGGTTTCAGGATAAGCAATTGGCTCACCGCGCACGATTGCTGCCGAACCAGTTGCCTCAAAACCCAAAATTTTGGGCAAGCTTTCCGAGCGATGCGCTTCATAATAGCGTTTGAAGCCCATCCAATAGGCCGAAATATTGCCAGCATTCCCAACTGGCAAGGCCAAATAATCGGGTGCATCGCCGAGCACATCGCAAATTTCGTAGGCAGCGGTCGCTTGGCCTTCCAAACGATAGGGGTTAACCGAGTTGACCAAAGTAATTGGGTGTTGTTCGGCCAACACGCGCACCATATCCAAGGCTTGGTCGAAATTGCCTTCGATCACCAAGAGTTTGGCTCCGTACATCAAAGCTTGAGCCAATTTACCTAAGGCGATTTTGCCAGCAGGCACGACCACTACACATTCCATGCCCATCCGAGCGGCATAGGCAGCGGCGGCAGCACTGGTATTGCCAGTTGAGGCGCAGACCACGGCTTTGCTGCCAGCTTCGAGTGCTTTGGCAATCGCCATGACCATGCCGCGATCCTTGAACGAACCAGTTGGATTCATGGATTCCAATTTGAGCCACAATTCGCGCACCCCAAGGTGGGCAGCCAAGCGTGGCACATTGATCAACGGTGTATTGCCCTCGTGCAAGGTGACAATTGGCGTTTGGGCAGTGATCGGCAAAAATTGGCGGTAGCGTTCGAGTAATGGCACCGCCGAAGCATGGGTGGTTAGCTGACTCATAGCTGGTGTGTCCTACAAAAAAGCCCCTTCCCAATGCGGAAAAGGGCATCATCGCCGATGGCGCTGATTATAACATATTTAGATTATTGTTGAGTTAGTTACTGAAGATTGGCTACTTTATTTTAACCACGAAGCACACGAAGTGCACGAAGGCTGATTTTTAGCCACGAATTGCACGAATTCCACGAATAATCTTCTGATCCCCATGGATGCTCTATGTTCATCCCTCTGCGTTACCAGCTGTGGGTCGCAGTTATGGTTCAGTTTAACAGCAGGTCACGCACCAAGCCAACGGCCAATAAGCCAACAACTTGGCAACCAACAATTAGCCAAAAACCTTGCAGAAACGTGGTTTTTTGCGATTTATGCCGAAAAAACCAAATGCCCACCACAGCGCCTAAGGTTCCACCAACAGCCACAAACCACAATAGCGTACTCTCGGCAATTCGGCGGCCACGACCACGCGATTTTTGTTTATCAACAATAAATACAATTAACGTGATGAATGAAACCACGATTAGGCCAATCAGGCCATAGCTAACGCCTAGATTAAATGCTGCACCTAGCCCAAACGCCACTAAAAAATGGCCTAAACCAGCTGGAATTCGCCCACGTTGTGCCATTGGTCAACCTCAATCACAAACAATGCAGGCTATTATAACGAAAAACGGCGACGATCTAGAAATACTAGATCGTCGCCGTTTGAACAATTATTCAGGGTTGAGCTTAGTCGCAGTGGCCTGGGCCAATTACGCCATTGTTGAAGTTATCCAATTGAGTGGCGTAGCTGGTGCCAGTGTTGGAGGCTGAGCCACTTGGTTTGCTGCCCAATGGATATTGTTGCAACCAAGCGTCAGCAGCAGCGATCGTTGCATTAACTGTGCTGCCATTAGCACCTTGAGCAACATTCAACTTGGCCGCGATCAATTGGTGAGCCAAGATGTAGGTGGCATCACCACGTGGCGAGGTGTTGAAAATTGCCATCAATTGGCTTTGGCTGTAAACCACACCACCAATGCTCAAGCTCGTAACTGGCCAAGCACTTGGGTGATTCTTCCAGTAGCCTTGGGTATAGGTACAATCTTTACCAGTAGGCGTGCTGGTTGCAGTTGGCGCGGGTGTCTTCGTCGCGGTTGGGACTGGTGTCTTCGTCGCGGTTGGCGCTGGCGTGCTGGTTGCAGTTGGCGCGGGTGTCTTCGTCGCGGTTGGGACTGGTGTCTTGGTCGCGGTTGGCACAGCGGTTGGTGTTGGGTAGGCAGTTGGTTCTGGCGTGTTGGTTGGCGCAACCGTTGGTTCTGGCGTGTTAGTTGGTGCAACCGTTGGCGCAACCGTTGGTTCTGGCGTGTTAGTTGGTGCAACTGTTGGTTCTGCCGTTGGTTCTGGTGTATTGGTTGGCGCAACTGTTGGTTCTGCTGTTGGCGTTGGGTAGGCGGTTGGTTCTGGCGTATTGGTTGGGGCAACCGTTGGCTCAGCCGTTGGTTCTGGCGTGTTGGTTGGAGTTGTTACACCACAATAGCTGGTTCCGCCAAGGTGGCGAGATGAGAGCAAGCGCTCGCCATAGCGTTGACCATCGAGCGAGTGCAATACAGGCCCATAGAATACATCAATTTGGGTAGCACAATCGGGCACTGAAACGCTTAAAGAAACAGTTGTTTTTGGGCCAACTCGGCCAATTGCCCACGAATAAATCAATTGGTGATCGATGATTTCATCAAATTTTTGATACGAAGCCATACCTACATCGTAGGAGCAGGTGCTTGATTTATTCCAAATCTTGCCGACGGTATTGCTTGAGAACCAACCCGAAAGATCAGCCTTTGGGTCACAGACTGGAGCTGCGGTTGGGGCTGCTGTTCCGGTTGGGGCTGCGGTTGGGGCTGCTGTTCCGGTTGGCTCAGCGGTTGGCTCAGCGGTTAGTTCAGCAGTTGGCTCAGCAGTTGGTTCAGCAGTTGGTTCAACGACTGTCTCAACACTGGCTGATTCTACGCCTTTGCTCACATTGGCAAAGCTGGCACTTGGACCACCTGCCATCAACATTGTTGCAAGTAGCACAACCCGCGTTGTCCATCGTCGCAGTGTCGGGGTCATAAGAACTCCTTACAATTAAAAAATAGTTAAAAAAAATAATAAATTAGTTAAACCATAAAAATAAACGAAGCTACTAGCTAGTATAATGTCATTGAATTGTCATCGCTAGTTCAACATGAGCGTGATCTTTTTGTGGTAAGAGAACTAGATTGAGGTAGTACTGGTACTAATTCGATCCGTAAGGTTCTTCGTAAGGTGGCATAGATACAAATAGTACTCTATTGATAGAATATTAATTAATGTATTCCTATTATCACCATTTAAATCTAATATTTCAATTTTTATAAAAAAACACGAATTACAACACGCTTTTTACTCAAACTATTTCATGAGCTTGCGCTTTGAATATGAACAACAAAAAACCTGTGACCAAGGTAATTCCTTGGTCACAGGTTTCTTGATCCACGATATTAATAGTTGTTACAGTGAACAGGGCCAAGTAAACCGCTATTGAAGCTATTTAAGGTCGAGCTATAGCCAGTGCCAGTGGTTGCAATAAAACCAGTCGGCTTGCTGCCCAAAGGATTTTGCTCGAGCCACATATCAGCAGCAGCGATAGTGCCATTAATCTGACTACCATCGGCACCTTGGGCCACATTCAATTTGGCAGCAATCAATTGATGCGCTAGGGTATAGCTCATATCATCTCTAACGTTCATAATAAAAATCGCCATCAATTGATTTTGGCTATATTGAACTCCACCGAGCATCATCGATCCTAGAGGCCACTCCCGCGGATGGGTCTTCCAATAGCCATCAGTATAGGTACAATTTGCACCAGTTGGCGTATTGGTGGCAGTCGGTGCTGGTGTTCTGGTTGGCGTAGAGGTTGGTCGAATCGTTGCCGTTGGAGTTGGTGTTTTGGTTGATGTTGGGCTTGGAATAGCCGTTGGTGTTCTGGTTGGAGGTGTTGTCGGCGTTGCCGTTGGTGTTCTGGTGGCGGTAGATGTTGGTAGATTGGTGGCAGTTGGCGCAGGCGTATGAGTTGCCGTCGGTTCTGCGGTTGGCGTGTTGGTTGCCGTTGGCGCAGGCGTGTTGGTTGCCGTCGGTTCTGCGGTTGGCGTGTTGGTTGCCGTTGGCGCAAGCGTGCTGGTTGCCGTTGGCTCTGCGGTTGGCTCAACGGTGCTGGTTGCCGTCGGTTCTGCGGTTGGCGCAAGCGTGCTGGTTGCCGTCGGTTCTGCGGTTGGCTCAACGGTGCTGGTTGGCGCAGCAAGACCACAATAGTTAATTCCGCCAGTATGACGAGCAGTAATTAATCGCTCACCATAGCGTTGCCCATCAAGCGAGTGTAAAACTGGCCCATAAAATAAATCAATTTGGGCGGCACACTCAGGAACTGCAACGTTCAAGGCTAGAATTTGGTTTGGCTCAATTCGTCCGGTTTCCCACGAATAAATCACTTGATGATCAATAATTTCATCGACTTTTTGATACGAAGCCATGCCCACCGTGTAGACACAAGTAGTCGATTTATTCTGAATTTTGCCAAGAGAGTTCGTGGAGAACCAACCAGACAGATCAATCTGAGGATTACAAACAGGTGTTACGGTTGGAATCGGCGTGCTAGGCAGATCGGTTGCAGTTGGTTCGGCAGTTGGCTCAGTGGTTGGCTCGGCTGTTGGCTCAACACTTGGTTCAGCGGTTGGCTCAACTACTGTGTCTACCGCTGCTGAATCGATTGCTTGGCCCACATTGGCAAAGGTGGTACTAACTCCACCAGCCACCACGATCGTTACAAGGAGTATAACCTGCGTTATCCATCGTTGCAATTTTGGATTCATAAAAAACTCCTTAGAATAAAAAATAGTTAAGAAAAATAAATTTAATTAAGAGAAGGGAATTATTAGGCTACTAACTAGTATAGTGACATGCCTAGCGGATTACTACCTCAACATGCACGTGATTTTTTAGCCCTAAAGGAACTACTTGCTTATAGTACTAGTACTATTTCAAACAATATCCTTTTTTTACGAACGGCATATAGTGAAGTAGTACTTTACCCATCAACTGGTGTTTCGAGCACATTACTACCCATAGCATGGTTAGAATAATTAAAATAGAGTAAAATATGTTGTTACCTCGATTAACTCGTACTTGGCGATTGCTCAGTTATCAACGTATTAGCAGATTCGGCTATCGGCTATACTAGGCCAAGCATTGTGTGTATAGGTGGATTATGTTGCGTGGTTTGCGTTCGCGCTGGGGCACTCTTGGAGGGTTGTTGCTGTTGTGGCTGATTATTGGTTGGTGGGCGAATGCCCAACCAAGCCGCTCGGCCAATCTATTGCAGCATACTTCAACCAGCGTTGGCGGCTTGTATGGCCTTGAGCAATCGAATAGTTTGCCAGGCGCGACTGGCCCAACTACCCGCAGCTACCGCTGGAGCAATGGCAATTTACACGTGCCACTCTGGCCGGCCAGCAACCACGCGCGGCTAGTTCAGCTTGAATATGTAGCCCCATTTGGCCCGACCAGCTTACAATTTGAGCAAACTCAAGCCCTGAGCCTAGCGTTGCAACCTGAACTCCGCCAACTCAGCCTATTTGTGCCCGCCGATGTGCAACAATTGCAATTGCGCAATCAGCCAAGCGAACAAGATGGACGCAACTTGGGTTTATTGCTCAGCCACCTCAGTTGGCAGGAACTTGGTTCAAACGGCTGGGCGGCTTTACCTGATGCTACGCCGTTTAATTCCAGCAATTTGGCCTTGCTCTGTGGCGTAGTGCTATTGCTTAGCCTTGGCTGGGCGCGGCATTGGCTGGCACTCGCTGGCAGCGGCTTGAGCCTTGGCTTGGCGGCTTTAGCTTGGTCGGGCAATTGGCTCAATCGGGCGGCGATCAACAGCCTGAGCCAATTGTTACTGGTGGCAGCCTTGGCAGTTGGCGCATACCATATGTGGCAGCGTTGGCCACGCCCAGTTAATTGGCGCTGGCTATTAGTGGCGATTTGGCTGATCACAACGCTCAGCCTGTGGACTCCAACGGTACAATATGATGGCGTTGGCTATTACGCCTATTTGCGTTCGGCGGGCATCGATCACGATTTTGATTTTAGCAACGAGTTTAGCCAAACTCCCTTAGAACTCAACACTGGGGTGAAATTGACCAAAACGGGCTATGCCGCCAATCCGTGGAGTGTTGGCCCAGCCATGGCGTTCGCACCCTTGTGGTGGCTCGGCCATGGCATTACCCTGCTCGGTGGTTGGCCCAGCGATGGCTATAGTCAACCGTATCTTGCTTTGACAACGTGGGGCAGCGCCTTAGCTGGATTAATCTTCATCCTAAGTTGCGAGGCACTGCTGCGCCGCCAATTTAGCCCTAAAATCGCCGCCCTAGCCACCATCAGTATCTATCTTGCTAGCAATTTGCTCTATTACAGTCTCTTTCAAGGAGCCTACGCCCACAGCCTTTCGGCGGCCTGCGTCAGTTTGATGGCGCTGGCCAGTCTACGGTTGCGCGAACAACCAAGCCTTGGGCGTTGGGCGCAACTAGGCTTGAGCATGGGCGCAACGATTGTCAGCTATTGGATTGGTGCATTGGTGCTGATACTGCCAGCGCTGCTGCTTTGGCCGTTGCTGGTTGGCAAACAACGCCTAGCATGGCCGAATTTAATCAAAGGTCTTGGCATCGCCGCGCTCGCTGGCTTGCTTGTGGTGTTGCCACAGTTGGCGATGTGGCGCTTGCTGTATGGCGCGTGGCTGACAATTCCGCAAGGTGGCAATTTTGCCACACCGCGCAGCAGCCAACTTTGGCCAATGCTAGTTGGTTCGCTTTACGGCATGCTCTGGTGGACACCAATCTATGTGCTAGGGTTGGTTGGCTTAGGCTTGAGCATTCGCCAACGGCAAGCTTGGCCGTATCTGGCGGCAGTCATTATTTATTTGATTTATATTTCGCGTTTGCCTGATTGGCATGGCAGTGGAGCCTTTGGTTTACGCCGTTTGACCACGCTTGCGCCTTGCTTGGCTTGGGGTGTGGCAGCCCTGCTGCACCGTTGGCGACACTGGCCGAGCACAGCAATCGGCTTAATCGCAAGTTTGGTTGGCTGGAATTTAGCCTTGATGGCACGCTACATCACCTATGCGATTCCACGGGGCTATCCAGCAATTGCCGAATTACCACTCAGCGCCATTTTGCTCTCCGACCAACCGCTAGAGGCCTCACGGCTTGGTTTATTGATGCGCAATGGTTGGTTCGGCAGCCAACTGAGCAATCTTCAAGGGCGTAGTTTATGGGTGTTTTTGGGGCTTTTGGGTAGTACTGCTGGGGTTTTGGCAATTTGGAGGTGGTTGGGGCGAGCCAACTCGCCAAGCCTAAATCAAGAGACTTAGCGAGTTAGCAAGGTTAATTGGCTCACTTGTGGGCATCGCGCAAAAAGCGGCGCACTACCTCGCGCACTGAATTTTTATCAGTCGCGGTGCACAAATAAATATGAATATCGGGATTCAAATCAAGCTGTTGGCGCAGATCAGCTTGGCTAATGACGGTGTTTAAATCGCTTTTATTGGCCACAACTGCATACGGCACTTCGCCATGATCGCGAAATTGAGCCAAAATTGCCGCTGCATCGTCGATCGTGGCAGGTTGCGAGAGATCGACAAGCACCAAAAAGCCGTTCATGTTTCTGGCCAAAATGTCACGCATAAATTCAAAACGGTTTTGGCCAGGCGTACCATACAAACGCAAGGTATAATCATCGAGCGCCACCCGCCCATAATCCATTGCCACGGTGGTATTGGCCTTGATACGTTGCTCATCGGGCGACGAGGTAGCTTTATCGGTATCAACAGTAGCAATATCCGATAATGATCGAATAAAGGTGCTTTTGCCCGTGTTAAAGGCTCCGGTGATCACGAGCTTAAATGTTTCCACAGGAATGCTCCTTTCATTTAGCGCAAGCTCAGCGCCCAACGGTAAACATCTTCATAGCGGGTTGCCGCAGTATCCCAACTAAAATCGTGGGTCATGGCCCGCCGCACAAAATAGCTCCAATCATTGGGGTAGCGATAGGCGGCTAACGCTCGGCCTAAGCCATGCAGCATAGCATCAACGTTGTAATCGCTAAACACCACGCCAACTCCTTCTGGTTGGCTCATATCGGGCACGGTATCAACCAAGCCGCCAGTTGCCCGTACCACTGGAATTGTGCCATAACGCATTGAGATCATTTGGCTCAGGCCGCATGGCTCAAAGGCCGAGGGCATGAGAAAAATATCAGCTCCAGCATACACCCGTTGTGCTAAGGGTGCATTAAATCCAATATAATTTGCCACCCGTTCAGGCACAAACCGGCTGGCATCGCGGAAGGCATCTTCATAGGGGCCATAGCCTGAGCCAAGCACCATCAGTTGGGCATCGGTTTCAGCAATAATCCGGCCTAAGCCTTGCACAATCAGATCAATGCCCTTTTGGCTATCAAGCCGTGAAACAACCGCCACTAACGGCACATCAGCCCGCTCTGGCAGGCCAACTTCGCGTTGTAAGGCCGCTTTACACACAGCCTTGCCCGCCAAATCATCAATACTAAATTGCTGGGCAATATGTTGGTCAGTTGCCGGATCAAAGTGGCGTGGATCGATTCCATTCAAAATGCCAACCAAACGATCCGAACGTTCACGCAGCATATGATCTAGCCCAAAGCCATATTCAGGTCGTTTAATTTCATCGGCATAGGTTGGGCTAACGGTTGTAATCACATCGCTGGTATACAGCGCCTGCTCCATCAGATTCAATTCGCCAAAGGCATCGTAAACTCCAACCAAGGGCCAAGCATCGTTGGCAAAGCGCCCTTGATGGGCCAAATTGTGAATTGTAAAGACTAAGGCTGGCCGAGCTGCATTGCCCCAAGCGATCCGAATTGCAGCAGCCGCATGCCAATCGTGGGCATGAATCACATCGGGCCACCAATCCATCTGGCGGCAGGCTTCTAAGGCAGCGTGGCAAAAAAGGGCAAAACGCACATCATCATCGCCATGGCCATAAATCGTGGTGCGCGATCCAAAGAAATATTGATTTTCAATAAACCAAGTTTGTTGATCGGCGGTTGCCCAAAGTTGGCATTCTTCGCTACGCCAATCCAAACCAACCGGAAAATTATCGCGGAGTTGCCCTAAATTCCAGCGCAAAGGGTCAATCGTACCATATCGCGGAATTACCAGCCGAACATCGAGTCCTCGGCGACGAAGTGCCTCTGGCAATGCACCCGCCACATCACCCAACCCCCCGACCTTGACAAATGGAACGCTTTCCGCTGCCAGAAACAAGACCTTCATGGTAGCCCCTTTGCGCTCGCGACAGGAAAGGGCATCCTGTGCTTGCCTGCATTATACTCGTTCAGTTGGCTTGATAGAAGAGTGCTTTTGCTGTGCCACGAGCCAAAAATAGCCTGAAATTAACGCAAAAACGGGCATGATCGCCCTGCAATCACACCCGTAACCCTTAGAATTTATGCATTTCACGAAAACCATAATTTCAGCTACTTGGCCGATCCCTGAGTATTCACCAATTGAACTTTAGGGTGCAGGGGGCTGACCCTATAGGCATCAACCTTAGCCGCTCCCAGCAGTTAAGGCCAACAACCGCTGCGCTGTCGATGGCCGTTTTTGACGTTTCTGCACCCGCGCCAACCGCCCAATGATGCTCGCAAGGGTCGTGAGCACCGTCTCCAATTGCTCACGACATCCGCGACTGCTCGCCAGATCAGTCGCATAGGCCATCACGATTTGCGCCGCTTTGAACAGACTGCGTTCCGCCGTATCCCACGCACTTGCCACCAGAATCCACTGCTGGAACACCAGTCCAAGCAATTTCGCATAGATTTCGCACAAAATCCGGGCAGGTTTTTTCGTTCGCCATTCATCTACGTGGCCATGACTCTTCCACAATTTAAACAACAGCTCGATCTGCCAGCGCATTTTCAGTAAGACCATGGCCTCGGTGAGGCCGAGCTTATCTTCCGGCGCGTTCGTGATAACCACCGTCCATGCCGCCAGATCCATGGCAGCGTTGGAGACTGGGCGGCACTTGTCATGCGCCTCGTCTTGTACCCGCTGGCGACGTTGTGCCGCCACGGCATCGGGGACGCGTTGCACCAATAAGCGGGCCGCGAGTCGCTCCTTGCTTCCCACCAGCACCGTCCCTTCCCAGTGATCCGCATCCCCCAACCCCGTCACGACCTCCAGAATTGACTGTTCTTTCTGTCCTGGCAGCCGAATCCGACTGTGACTCTGGACGCGTGACAGCCAATATACCTCGGCGGCAGCAAGCTCACGAAAGATACGGATGTTGTAGAAGCCGAGGTCCGCCAGCCGAAGGCTCCCAGCAGGCAGCGGGGCACGTTGAACCGATAACACCTGATCCGAAGCTCGTCCGTCCGTGAGGTCGATCCCACACAGGGTTCCCGTGAGGAGATCGAGCTGGACACCACATTTCAAGCCTGCCGTCCCGCGTGCCGAAGCATTGCCACAGCCACGATACGTGGTCGCCAGCGCATCAGGCAGGCCGATCGTCGTGCTGTCATGAATACGCACGCTGGTGAACCGTTGGAGGATGGACACCGCCACGGGATCGGCACTGATCGCATACTCCATACTGGCCAGTAACACGTGATGGAGCAGATCGACGGTGGCCAGCGTAAAGCGGCGATCAATCGCTTGCGGTGAGACCGTCGCGCCTACCCGTGCCGCCATCTGAGCCAATTGGCCTAAACTGGCGGTTGGGTTCGCCAACCAGCCATAGACGAGGGTCTGCACCAAGGTGCTCGGCGTGAAGGTCGCTCGATCGGCCCGCTTCACATAGCCGAGGGTTGCCGCGACGGTTTCGGTGGTCGTGGTCAGTACGGTTTGCATCGCGTCACTGACGTGCGGTATGATGGACATGGGCACTCCTTGGACTCATGGTGTAGTGCAATTCCATGATGCCATAGGAGTGCCTTTGAGTGATACTGGCGATAAGGTTGATGCCTATGGGGGGCAGGGGGCTGACCCCCCCCTGCGTTTCCCTCCGGCGGAGGGACGGAAGGGTGGCGAACCATAAAAGCAGTTATGTATGGATTGAAAATGCATAACGTTAAACCTATTGATTAATTCGTTGTTCTTCATCGCCAAACACAATGCCCAACGAACGGCCAGTTCGTACCATTTGGCCATCAACTGGCACAGGCTTAATTTTGTTGGCACATTCAAGCAATGGCACGGTAATCAATTGATCGTTTTGGATTGCCACTAGTTGGCCAAAGCGCCCTTGAGAGATCGCCCAAACTGCGCCAACTCCATAGCGTGAAGCCAAAATTCGATCGATCGGCGTAGGTGAGCCACCACGTTGAATATGCCCCAACACGACTGCCCGGGTATCTTTGCCAGTTAATTCAGCCAATTGATTGGCAACGTAATAGCCAATCCCGCCGAGCAAGCCTTCGCGTTGGTAAATTGCCTCGCCGCCGGCTGGCATTGCGCCCTCAGCCACGATAATGATGCTAAACGATGAACCAAATGCATCACGTTCGCCAATTTTGTGGGCCAGAGCGCGTAAATCGAAGGGAATTTCAGGAATCAGGATGGCATCAACCCCGCCAGCCAAGCCAGCGTGCAAGGCAATCCAGCCCGCATGGCGACCCATGACTTCGAGCACCATCACCCGATCATGGCTTTCGGCGGTGGTGTGCAAGCGATCAAGCGCATCGGTAGCAACCCCAATCGCTGTATCAAAACCGAAGGTTTGGTCTGTACCCACCAAATCGTTATCGATCGTTTTGGGCACGCCAACCACTGGCAAACCAAAGCTCCCCAAATCGTGGGCGATCGATTGACTACCTTCGCCGCCTAAGACCACGACTGCATCGATACCTTCAGCTTTGGCATTGGCCACAAATTCTTGGTAGGATGCATCGTTGCGCACCAGCTCGCCATCGGCATTTTTGTGCCAACCAAAATTACCTTTGTTGGTGCTGCCCAAAATCGTGCCGCCGCGACCGAGCAACCCACGCACTTCTTTCAATCCTAAAGGCCGCAGGCGCGGCGTACCAACCAAACCCTCAAAACCATCTTCAATCCCCACCACTTCCCAGCCATGCTCTAAAACTGCCGATTTTACAAAAGCCCGAATAACACCGTTTAAGCCTGGGGCATCGCCACCACTGGTTAAAATTGCAACTTTGCGAATGGCCATGGCACAACTCCTTAATATCTATATCTGCATGAAATCAAGCCCGATTAATTATGGCTATCCTAGCACTATCAGGTTGGCTCTGGCAAGGAATATTCATACGACCCATGGTTATGGTTTAGTTACCGTTGTACTCAGACCCAAGGCTGTATTACAGCTAAATAAGATAGGTTACTATAAGGCCGCGAGTGTGGTGAGTAACCTTTTAGAGAGGACATTCTACTATGACACCGACAATCATCAACGTTGGCTACGACGAAACCAATTATTACCTAATTGGGGCTACTGAAGGTTTTTTAATGCTCGATGTTGGTTGGCCTGGTAGTTTGGCTAAATTAATGGCCCAACTAAACCGTCAAGCTATCGCTTTTACGACAATTCGCTACCTACTTGTTACCCATTATCATCCCGATCATGCTGGCCTCGTCCAAGAACTAAAAGCCCAAGGCGTGCAATTAGTGGTCATCGAACAACAACGTTTCGCCATTCCCATCTTAAAAACCTACATCAAACCTCAATACCACTACCAAGAAATTACCTTCGATCAAACAATTGTGCTGCGGATTGAAGATACGCGGCAGTGGCTCGCGTCAATTGGCATTGCTGGCGAAATTATTCTAACACCTGGTCATTCTGATGATAGTGTTAGTTTGATTTTGGATAATGGGATCGCTTTCATTGGCGATTTACACCCTTACGCGAATAGCGACGAAAATCCAGCCTTGATCGAACAAAGTTGGCAAGAACTGCAAAAACGCGGCGTAACCTTGTTGTATCCCGGCCATGGCGGCACTCGTCCGTTGTTCTAAACCCAAGCCTTATCCCAAGGGCTGAAGCAAAATAAGCCTTATGGTGGAGCCAATCAGCCAACTAATTCGGTTAATCTACCCTCAATTCATTGTGATGGAGGCAAACCAATGCCATTTGGAATTCTGAATGTTGGCTACGATTCAACCAATTATTACCTGGTTGGCTCGACTTATGGTTTTTTGCTGGTCGATGCTGGCTGGCCAGGTACTTGGGGCAAATTGCTGGCCACGCTCAAACGACATGACGTGGATTTAGCTCAAATTCATTCCATGCTGATCACCCATTATCACCCCGATCACGCTGGCTTGGTGCAAGAACTTAAATCCAAGGGCATTCAGTTGATTGTGGCGGAAGAACAACAACCAGCCATTCCCTTGCTCAAAAGTTTAATCAAGCCCGAGGTAAACTATCAGCCGATTACGCCCGAACATACCACCATCATCAGCCTTGCACAAAGCCGCGAATGGTTGGCTTCAATCGCCATCGCTGGCGAGATCATCCACACGCCAGGTCACTCAGCCGATAGCATTAGTTTGGTGCTCGATCAGGGTATTGCTTTTACTGGCGATTTACAACCTTACGCCGCCGATGCTGAGAGCCAAGCCTTGGTCGAAAACAGTTTTCAGGCCTTGCGCGAACGTGGCGTGGAGTGGCTCTACCCAGGCCATGGCCCAATGCGGCCACTAATTTATACCAGCCAACAGGTTAAACTTTGCCCCGATGACCCAAGCTAGGTGAGGTCGTAACTAAAAAAGAGGGCGATCTCGCGTGGGTCAAGCGCGAAAGGATCATACAATTGCCAATCGCTGCCACACCAACGGAAGCCGACTGTGCGATAAAATTCAATTGCGGCTGGATTAGTCGTTTGAGTTTCGAGCCACAAACAACGCGCCGATAATTGCCGCGCCGCCGCGATCGCTGCCGTGAGCAATTGTCGGCCCAAGCCCCGCCCACGATAATGCCGATCCACATAACAATGTTCGAGCACTGCCCGCCGATTCCATTGTTGATATTCGACTGCCGCCAAACCCACCACCTGAGATTGATCTTCGGCCACCAAGACCCAATCGTGCTGCGGCAAACGCGCATAATCCTCGCTCAAATCGTAATGTTTTTCAAACGGGCTAGCCAAATCGACCAACGCTAAGTGCATAGTTAACTCTGTTTGGTGTAATTGATAGATCGTTGTAGTGCTAAAACTGGTGTCGAGCAAGCCAATCGCTGCCCGATCATGCGGCCAATTTAATCGCCGCAATTGAATTTCGTTCATGAAGCCTCACTTTCTTTGGAGTTCAATTACAGCCGAAGCTGAAACTTGCTGGTACAATAGACACATCGATCTTAATGTTTAATCAACGAGGCTTGCCTCATCGAGTTTATACAACACATGAAGTTTCATATCATTACTTTAGGCTGTCCGAAAAATACCGTCGATAGCGAAGGCATGCATGGCATTCTGACGCGCGAAGGCCACACCGCCGTCGATAGCAGCGATGGCGCTGACGTGGTGATCGTCAATACCTGTTCGTTTATCAACGCTGCCCGCGAAGAAACCGTGGGCGTGTTGCAAGAGCTGGCCAACAACAAAGCGCCAGGCCAGAAATTAATTGCGGCTGGCTGTATGGCCGAAAGCCATGGCGATGTCTTACGTTCACGTGTGCCTAAGCTTGATGCCACCCTCAGCACCAAAGAATGGATGCGCATCGGTTCAGTTGTGGCTGGCGGCGTTGCGCCTAGCAAAACCACAGGCTTTGGGATTCCCTTGATGGGCGGCGCACCAAGTGCAATGCCCAGCACAGGGCTTAATCTTAGCCTCACGCCTGCCGCAACTGGCGATAGCCTCGGAGCCTATGGCGATTGGCGCACAACCGCGATTACCCGCAACAAACGCGGCCCCTCGGCCTATCTCAAAATTTCCGATGGCTGTAATTTGCGCTGTGCCTTCTGTACGATTCCTTCGTTCAAAGGCGATATGCGCTCAAAAGCGGTTGGCTCGATTTTAGGTGAAGCGCGTGAGTTGGTCGAGGCTGGGGTGCAAGAAATTATTCTGGTTGCCCAGCACCTCACCGATTATGGCCGCGATTTGGGCATGAAACAAAATGGCCTGGGGGTTTTGCTCGAAGAGTTAGCCGCAGTTGTACCAGCCGACCGCTGGATTCGGCTGATGTACGCGTATCCTCAATCGGTTACGCCTGATTTGGTCGAAACCATGGCGCGGCTGCCACAATTGTGTCATTATGTCGATATGCCATTGCAGCATGCCCACCCTGATACCTTGCGCCGCATGCGCCGCCCACCCGACACCGACAAAACCAAAGCAATTGTCAATTCGTTGCGCCAAGCCATGCCCGATTTGTCGTTACGCACAACGTTTATTGTGGGCTATCCTGGCGAAACCCGCGATGAATTCAAAGCTTTACTCGAATTCCTCGAAGAAATGCAATTTGATCGCGTTGGCATGTTCCGCTATTCATTGGAGCCAGGCACAGTTGCTGGCGAATTGCCCGATCAAGTCGCTGAGCGAGTCAAAGAGCGGCGTTGGAACGAAGCCATGGCGGTGCAACAAGTGATTTCGCGTGCTCGCACTGCGCGGTTTGTCGGCCAAACCATGAAGGTATTGGTCGAAGGCACTGGCACTGATGATGATGGTCGGGCGATTGTGGTTGGGCGTTCGTATCGCGATGCCCCCGAAGTTGATGGCTTGGTCTTTGGCTATGGCGCTGCCGACGTTGGCCAATTTGCCAAGATTGCCATCAACAAAACCACCGATTACGACTTGTGGGGCGAAATCGTTTAAGCAACCCCTCGCCACTCAACCCGCGCTTCCGCCAAGCGAGGCGAGAGCCAGTAAACCTAAACTGCGCAAAAGCCCCTCGCCCGCCGCAGTGGGAGAGGGGTTGGGGTGAGGGAACAAAAACCCCTCGCCGCAGTGGGAGAGGGGTTGGGGTGAGAGAACTTAGACGCGGGCATAGCGATTTTGGGCATCGCGGCTGAGTTGCTTGAGTTGGGTTGGATCGTTACGAGCCAAATAATCAACCACATAGTTCAGAGTCAAATCGGGATAATCATCGAGCAAGCCATCGAGCACTTGTTGCACAACCATTTGCACAAATTCATCTTGGCTTAGTTCAGGGCTATAAACATAGGCCAACCCATCGCGGGTGCGGTGCAAAATACCTTTTTCAGCCAAACGGCTCATTGTGGTCATCACAGTCGTGTAGGCAATATCGCGGCGATGTTGCAACGAACGATGAATTTGCTTAACCGTGCCTTGATTTTCTTTCCATAACAATTCCATAATTTCGGTTTCCAACGGGCCAAGGACTTTTACTAAACCATCTTGGGTTGGGCTGAAACGAAAGCGCATTTTCAAACTCATTATCGGCTCCTTACTTTGATTGAGATCTGGTGCAACGGGTTGTTCTTAGCTGTCTTGAGTGTACGCCCTTGCAAGAAATGGTACTAGAGCCGAAGATTACAAAGACATTACGTAGTACGAGGTTACTATGAAACACATTTCTGACGAATCGATTCGCCAAGCAATGCAGAGTGCCTTCCCACCTGCCGATGCTCGTGTAACCATGTTTTATGAAATGCAGGAATATCATTTGGGCTGGCGTAATGCTCAGCTTGAGCCAACCCAAGCCGATAGTGGCAAGTTACTGCGTCCGCGCTTTTGTTTGCTCGCCTGCGCTGCGGTTGGCGGCGATCCCCAACAGGCTGAGCCTTTAGCCGCCGCAATTCAGCTGCTCCATGATTTTTCGCTTATCCACGATGATATTGAAGATCACAGCCCAACTCGCCGTGGCCGCGAAACCGTGTGGAAATTGTGGGAAGTTCCACAAGCGATCAATGTTGGCGATGGTATGTTTACGCTTGCCCAGCTTTCATTATTTCGTTTGGCAGAAGTTGGGGTCGAATCATCGGTCGTGGTCGAAATTGCACGGCGCTTTAATCAAACCATTATTCGTTTATGCGAAGGCCAGTATCTCGATATGTCGTTTGAGCAGCGCCTCGACATCAGCGAAGGCGATTATTTGGCGATGATCAGCCGCAAAACGGCAGCATTAATTGCCGCTGCTGCTGGTTTGGGGGCAATTTTGGGCAATGCCAACCGCGAACAAGCCGCCGCCCTGTATAATTGGGGTGAAGCCTTGGGCTTGGCCTTCCAAATTGAAGATGATATGCTCGGCATTTGGGGCGCAGAAGCCGTCACTGGCAAGCCCGATGCTCACGATATTTGGGGCCGCAAAAAAAGCCTGCCAATTATCCATGCCCTAGCTCACGCCGATGCTGAGGATGGCGGCAAGCTGGCGGCGATTTATCAAAAAGAGCCGCTTGAGGCCAGCGATATTCAAATTGTGCTGACAATTTTAGAGCGCACTGGCTCACAAGGCTATACTGCGGGCGTGGCCAAGTTCTATCACGAGCAAGCCTTAGCCGCCCTAGCCGATTTACAAGGCGAGGCCGAGCCAATTGCCGAGTTGCATGCATTAACCAAACAATTACTGGGACGAGTGAAATAGCTGGGCAATCAGCGCTGCGGGGTCTAGCCCAGCAATCTGCTAACCAAGGAGTAAAGGTTGGGCTGCGGCCTTGCTGCTAGCCACCGAGAATACATGATGCGAATATTGTTGCTAACAGCCGAATATTTGCCCCAACCTGGGGGCGTTGGCGATTACACTGCCAAATTAGCCGAAGCCTTAACCGCGCTCGACTGTCAGGTTTGTGTACTCACTGCTGGCGAAGGTGCTGAACAAAGCGAGCCATGGCTGGTTTGGCGCAGGGTGCGCGGCTGGGGCCGTAAGCTGCATCAGGATGTGCGCAACGCTGCCAAGCAATTCGAGGCCGATATTGTGCATATTCAATATCAAACTGGCGCATACGAAATGAAGCCTGCGGTCAATTTGCTACCTGCGGCGCTCTCGGTGCCAAGTGTGGTAACCCTGCACGATTTGCGTATGCCCTATTTGGCTCCCAAAGTTGCGCCGTTGCGCCGCTATGTTACCCGTTTGCTAATCGAAAATGCTCATGCCGTGGTGGTTACCAATGCCGAGGATGAATCGCGCTTGGCTGGCGATGCACCCAGCAGCAATCCCGATATTTATACCCTGACCCAGCCATTGGAGCCACCAGCCCACTTAATTCCAATTGGCGCGAATATCGAGGTTGCGCCATTAGCCGACCGCCAGCAGCTACGCCAGCAGTTGGGAGCCAACTCCGAAACGCTGTTATTGGGCTATTTTGGCTTGCTCAACAGCACCAAAGGCGTGCACACCATCGTTGAATCGTTGCAATATTTGCCAGCAACTACCCGCCTCGTGATTATCGGCGGCGGCACAGGCACGCCCGAAGATGAAACCTATGCCGAACAATTACGCGCCACAATTAGCCGTCTCGGGCTTGATCAGCGTATCCATTGGACGGGCTACCTGAGTGCCAGCGAGGTTTCCCGTACCATGCAAGCGCTCGATTGCGCGGCCCTGCCATTTAGCGATGGTGCATCGTATCGTCGGGGTAGTTTGTTGGCGATGCTAGCCCATGGCGTGCCCACAATCACCACCCCGCCGCATGTGCCAATCGATCCTTCACTGCGCCATGAACGTGATGTGCTATTAGTCGAGCCAGATGATGCCATTAATTTGGCTTTGGCAGTTGAGCAAATCGCCGCCAACCCCGAATTACGCCAACAATTGAGCCAAGCAGGCCAGCGCATCGCCTGCTCATTTCGCTGGGAAACCATCGCTCAATTGCATACGACGCTCTATCAACAACTGCTCGATGCACAACAAAACAAGCAAGAGCAGATCGATTTTTAGCACATTTTCTCGCCTCGCTCCCCACGTGAGGCGAGAAAATACTGATTAATTCATTGCGTTTACGCAATAACTGGTTGCACCAACTTCAACTGTTGCTCCCACAATTGAGCCGCGATCAAATCTGAGGCGCGGCGCTGCCACTTATAAAAGGTATCTTCATCAATATCAGCTAGCCAACTTAACACACTCGCATCAATTAATGGGTCACTGAGGCCGCGCCGTAGCCAATCGATCGCAGTTTTGCGGTTGATTTCGCGCACATAGGGCAGATACAGCACATTATACCAACGCCAAGCATCGCCACTGCCTAAGGCTTGGCTGGCATCAGGCCGCAGTTGCTCGATTGCTTGCAATAATATTTCGCGGGCAATTGCACTGCGATTCAGCCGATTATCCTCTAGCGCTTTACTCTGCACGCTATGGCTAACCAAAGCGCTGCTTAGCAAGGGATTTTGGGCTAATTGAACTGGATTTTTCAAGCCGCTGATCGCTCGCCGCACTGCATCGTTCCAGGCTTTATCGGGCTTCGCATCAACAATTACTGGAGCGGGGGTTGGCGTAGGAGTTGAGGCCAAGGCAAGCGCAAATTCGCGCGATTGGCTACGAGCCTCTTGTTCAGCTCGCGAAAAGAACAAACGATCAAGCCAACGTCGCCCACGATCCAACCCTGTGTGGCTGATGATCACACACGCCAAAAGCAAGGCCAATTGGCTAGGCCGCAGCAGATCTAAAATATTCACACTAATTAAATAAATCAAGGCGAGGATGCTAATTTCGCAAAAACTATAAATCAAATCGCGCAGCACATTCTGGCCTTGGAGCAATAAGCCAAATCGCACCAACCCAAAACCCGTAATCAACAAGCCAGCAAAAATCGGCATATACCCATAGAAAAGTGGCCATGTACCCGTGCTGATTAAGCGAGCCAACAAACTACTTGTGCCAATTAAGAACCCTAAAGCCCCCAACACCAAACTAGCTAAACTGCGCCGCGCCATACCTGTTTCGGCAATGCGCCAACTTGCCACCAAATGCCAAAGCGCCACGCTGACACAGCCCATCACATAGGCACTATAGATTGGGTAGGCTGGGCCTGTGCCGATAATTTGACTACCACTAGCAAGCAGCACTGGCTCGGCATAATTCATCAACCAATTGCTGGAACTGCCCAAGCCAATGAGGATTAATCCAATAACGCCGACGACCCAGCGTTCGGGCTTGACGATCGTGGCAATACTTGGTTGCAAGGTTTGGTGAATCAAACTACATACGATCAGCCAAGTCGTAATTGGCAGTACCGAACTCCACCAAAACCCGCGTTCTAAACTGACCAGTTGCTCAAGATTCAGCCCTTCGCCGCCGAGCACACCTGAGCCAAAAAAGCCCATCAAGCCAAATAGACTGATAATGCTGGCCCAAAACAGCAGCGAGCGTTGGGGTGTACGGGTGGCAATAAACAAGGCTAACCAGAGTGCTCCGCCAAACCCAAATAAATGTGCCTCGACCATCGACTTTTCTCCCTTGGCCTAGCTAGATTTCGTGCGCTGAATAGTGCTATTATGCGTTACTTTTGGCGCTTGCCAAGCCATATGCAGCACTTAACAGCTATGTTGTACAGTAATTGCCAGCATCCAAACTGGTTGGAACAGCAATATTAAGCCATACTCAATTGCAAAAGGAGCACGTTATGCAATGGTTCAAGCGTTCTTGGCGCAACATTCTAGGAATTATGGTTGGCCTTTTGGCAATTGGTTTGGTCTGGCTGCTCACCACTGATAACGTGACGATCTGGCCGATTCGCAATACGCTGCGTTATCAATTCGACCAATGGCGAACCGACAGCCAAATGCCAAGCCAGCCAATCGCTGATCGCAGCATCGTTGGGTGTATTACCAATGCGCAGCAGCAACCAATCGTTGGGGCAATTGTGGCTGTCAGCGAACGCAACGGCAGATTACATCGAGCTATCAGCGATCGTCAAGGCTGTTATCGGCTTGGCAATGTGCCAGCTAACCAATATCGCTTATTGGTGACTGCGCCGAGTTATCGCGATGATTTGATCGATGTTGATGTGCAGCAAGCCCAAACTGAGCAGCATGCACAACTTTTGCCGGCAATTGCCCCAAGTTATGCCCCAGTCGAAAAACTCGTGCTTGGCCCAAGCAATGTAGTTAGCCGAACTACGCCCTACCCTACCCAAGCATTGCGCCAGCAGGTGCAAGTTTGGAGCGATAACGGCGAGCAGCAATTGACCCTGCTCTATCGACCAATTACCGCCACGCAACCGTTGCCGTTGATGTTGGCGGTCTACCCTGGCCCTGCCAACGAATGGGAGAGCGTGAGCATTCCCTTGGCCGAGCGCGGTTATAGCGTGTTGGCGGTTGGTCCAGCCTACAGCCTCGACCTCGAAACTGATATTGCCGATCTCAAGCGCTTGTTGGCGTTGGCGCGGGGTGGCTCGTTCGTGGGAGTTGATGGCAGCCACATTGCGATTATGGCAGGCAGTTATAGCAGCCTGCACGTTTTGCGCCTGTTGCAAGACGATGTAGGTTTTACGGGGGTGGTATTGTTGGGGCCAATTAGCGATTTGTTTGCCATGCGCGAGAGCTTTGTGGCCGGAACATTCATGCCGCCGTTTGGGCTTGATCAAGCCCTGATTGCCCTAGGTTATCCCGACGAGGAGATTCAGCGCTATGCCAGCTATTCGGCTCAATTACACCCTCGCGCTGATTTGCCGCCAATTTTGTTGATGCACAGTCGGAATGATGAAGTTGTGCCCGCCAGCCAATCAGAATTTTTGGCTGAGCAATGGCGGGGCTTGGGCGTTGAGGTTGAAAGTTATTTTTTCGATGGCATGTCGCATTATCTGCGGGCGGTCGAACCTTCACCAGAGCTTGATGAGTTGTATCGCATAACTTTAGATTTTCTGGCACGAGTTAATTAGCTGCCCTCACCCCCTAGCCCCCGCCTTTCAAGGGTAGGTTTTTAACAAGCGTTGGGTGGGGTTCGCCGTCGCTGTTCATGCCCTCACCCCCTAGCCCCCTCTCCCGCCGAGCGAGCGAGGGGGAACCAGCTCATCATGAAAGTTTAGCCCCCCTCTCCCGCATGGCGTGGGAGAGGGGTCGGGGGTGAGGGAACGATAAAACTTATCCTTGTAGGGGATTGGAGGTGAGGGTATTATTATGAACCTTGTTCGCGTTGCAAGCTCGTTGGAAATTCGGGTAGCGGATTGCCTGCCCGTTTGGCCAACACCCGCTCATAAATTGCTTCGATCTGGCGGGCGGCGAGTTCCCAAGAATGTTCGTTGACTGCCCGAGTGCGCACCGTTTGCGCCAAATTATGCCGTCGCTCAGGGTTATCGATCAAACCTAGAATTTCGTCGGCTAGCGATTGAGCATCGCCAAACTTGGCATACACCCCAGCATCGCCCAAAATTTCATGGCTAACTGGCGTATCAAACGTGATCACAGGCAAGCCAACTGCCATATAATTGGGGATTTTGCCAGCGCCTTCGGTTGCCGACATTTTGGGAGCAACCGCCACATCACCTAAGGCCAAGTAGGCATGGGCATCTTTGTATAAAATGCGGCCTGGCATGGTCACAATATCAGCAACGCCCAGCGATTCAGCCAAGGCCAAATACGAACGCACATCGGGGTAGCCCATAATCAAGAAATGCACATCATCGCGTTGTTGGCGAATAATTTGGGCGGCTTCAAGCAAGACATTCGTGCCTTGATAGGCTGCCAGCAAGCCTAAATAGGCCACGATCTTGCGGCCTGCCGGAATTCCTAGCTCGCTACGAATGCGTTCACGCTCAGCATGCCACTCTGCCGAGCCATCGAAGGGCTTGAAGCGATCGGTGTTAACGCTATCTGGCACAGTGTAAAGCCGCTCCGCCGGAAACTTCCAATCATCGCGGAGCATATTGGCAGCGTTGAAGGAGCTGGTCAAAACAGCGTCGGCAGTGCGATTAATTTTATCTTCGAGCCAGTGGAATGGCTTATAAAACATGCCATCGCGTTTAAGAAAGCCATGATCAAGCATTTCGGCAGTGAGGCTGCCTTGATAATCGAACACCAGCGGAATCTTGAACATGCGCGAAAGCACACTGCCAATCAAAGCCGATTCGTGAATATGGGCATGGATTAAATCGGGCTTGATTTCCATGGCAACCCGTAAAGCTCGCCACGAAAGTGCCACATCCAAATACATTTTATGATGCGAAGCCCCGACCATCGTGCGCTTAACCCATGGCACGTCCCATGAGCGGCGAATTTCAAAGCCTGGCATATTATCGCCATTATGATAGGTTGCAATAACAATGCGATGACCCAATTTTTGCAGGGCGCGAGTTTCTTCCCAAATCCGCACGTGTGCGCCGTAATCTGCAAAAAACGAGGTTGAGGCAATGCTAAGGATGGTGTAACCCATGCGCGAAACTCCTTTAAGGTCAGGGCTATTCTAACGCATCTCATCAGGAGGGCAAGTTTTGCTCCGCCAAACAAAAAAAGCGCTGCTAGAAATAAAGCTAGCAGCGCTTGATTAAGTTTATCTGTACGTTGATTTTAGCTGAATAATGCGCTCAAGGAAAGATCTTTGTGAATCCGAATAATGGCTTCTGCAAACAACGAGGCCACCGAAATTTGGGCAATCCGTGCGGCGCTAGCTTCAGCAGGCAAAGGAATCGTGTCGGTAACCAGCACTTCTTCCATCACCGAATCGCCCAGCAATTCGACCGCATTGCCAGCAAAGATGCCGTGAGTGGCACAGGCCACCACGCTAATTGCGCCGCGTTCTTTGAGGGTTTTGGCGGCTTCGGCCAAGGTTCCCCCAGTTGAAATCATGTCGTCGAAGATTACCGCGTGCTTGCCAGCAACATCACCGACCATTTCGACCACTTCGGAAACATCGGGCGCTGGGCGTTGCTTGGCAATAATCGCCAAACTTGCACCAATCCGTTCGCGAAATTTATTAGCGCGACCCACACCGCCAGCATCGGGCGAAACCACTACCACATTTTTCATGTTGCGGCTGCGAAAGTGGTCGGCGATTAGTGGCCCAGCTTGCAAGTGATCAACGGGAATATCGAAAAAGCCCTCGATTGCTGGCGCATGCAAATCCATAGTCAGCACTCGATCAGCTCCGGCGGTCGCGATCAAATTGGCGACCAATTTGGCTGAGATTGGCTCGCGCCCAGTGGTTTTCTTCTCTTGCTTGGCATAGCCATAGTAAGGAATCACCGCTGTTACCCGTTGAGCCGAAGCTCGGCGTAGGGCATCGATCATCAACAACAACTCCATGAGATGATGATCAACTGGCGTAGTTAAGGATTGCACGATAAATACATCGGAGCCACGCACGTTTTCTTCAAGCTGCACGCGAGTTTCGCCATTCTTGAAAACGCCGACAATAGCCCGACCTAAATTCAAATTCAGATGCGATGCGATACTGCGAGCTAACGGGATGTTGGCATTACCCGTAAAAATCTGCAATCGCCCGTCCATTCGATGCCCCCCAAGTTAGTAATTGGTCAATGAAAAATCCGTTGCCTACTCGTTCTCACTCTGCTCAAGCTTGCGGTGGCGAATGACGCGGGCTGGCATACCCACGGCCACGCCGCCATCAGGTATATCTTTGGTCACAACTGAACCGGCTCCGGTAATTGCACCTGCGCCAATTTTAACTGGCGCACGCAACAACGAATCGGAGCCAATAAAGGCATTCGCGCCAATTTCGGTGCGATGCTTTTTGCCATCAGCAGTAAAATTGCAAGTAATCGTGCCAGCACCAATATTTACATTTTCGCCGATTGTGGCATCGCCAACATAGGAAAAATGGCCCATTTTTGTGCCAGCGCCAAGGGTCGCGTTTTTCACCTCGCCGAAGTTGCCCATATGAACATGCTCCATCAGGTGTGCACCGCGGCGCAGATGCCCATATGGCCCGATGTTGGCTCCGAGATCCATCTGCGCTTGCTCAACGACTGAATAGCTAATTTTGCAATGGTCACCAATCTGCGAATCTTCAATTAAGCTGTTGGGGCCGATCATACAATTTGCCCCAATTGTGGTGCGGCCTTTGAGGATCGTGCCAGGCAGCAAGGTCGTATCCATACCAACCTGCACATCGTGATCAACAAAGGTCGTGGCAGGATCAACCACGGTCACTCCGGCCAACATCAAGGCCCGAATTTTTCGCGCATTCAAAATTGCCCCAACTTGGGCCAACTGAATTCGATCATTTACCCCCAAGGCTTCATCGGGGTCGCGTAACTGAATAGCAGCTACTGCGCCAAGGCCATGCTCGTGCAGCGCAATCTCGACCAAATCGGTCAAATAATATTCGCCATTTAGGCTATTGGGCTGTATCTGATCGAGGGCATTCCAGAGCCAAGCGCCATCGTAGAGCGCCACACCTTGGTTCACCTCTGTAATTCGGCGTTGTTCGGGGGTGGCGTTGCGTTCTTCAACAATCGCCTGAACTGCGCCTGTTTCGTCGCGCACAATTCGGCCATAACCAGTTGGTGGATTGGCTTGAAAGCTGACGATCGCGGCTTTGGCGTTGGTGGTGCGGCGCACTGCCAATAATTCGAGCAGCGATTCATGGCGCATCAATGGATCAGCGCCATACAACACCAGCACTTCATCGACTTTGCCTTCGAGTTCGGCGCGAGCTTGCGCCACCGCATGGCCTGTGCCAAGCCGCTCATGTTGCACCACATAGCGATAGCGATGGCCAAACGCGGCACTAATTGGGGCTAAAGTATCTTCGCTCACGACCAATACAATCTGCTGTGCGCCAACCGCATCGGCCAGACGGGTCACATGCTCAACTAATGGCAATCCGGCAACAGGATGTAAAACTTTCGGTAAGCTCGAACGCATGCGCGTCCCTTGACCAGCAGCCAACACAACCACACCGAGTGTCATAGTTCAACGCTCCCCATTGCAAGCTAAATATCGTAAATCTATCCAAGGGCTATCTTAGCAGAAAATTGCGGCGACGCGGGCGCTTCTGCGAGGGAACTTTCGGGGGATGGGTTGCGGCGTAACGACAATTAACGATTAATTGCCTGCCTACTAATTATATTGCTGTTCGGCCAAGAAGTGTGAGCACAAGCGGGATGGCACACCTTTGGTTGGAGATAAATGATCAGATATAGATATCAGCATCTCTGATTGTCGATTAGGCCCAATAAATCTTGTAAAATAAGCGTATTCCAAGCTTTTAATCGCCTGCCCTGATGATTAAAAGGGCATAATTTGATGTTATTGTTGCGTATAGCCCTCGATCCGAACGATGCCACAGCGCCACTGAAGCCGATCTGTGACTGATTGGATGAGCAAGGAATTCGATTTCCTCACCTCATCCCCCCTCCTTGCAAGGATAGGTTTTTAACAATGATCGAGCGGGATTTGCCGCCGATGTTCATGCCCTCACCCCCTTGCCCCCGCTGCCGCACGCGAGGCGAGAGGCAACCACCAATCAAACGTCCCTCGCCCACCGTCGTGGGTGAGAGAGTAACGTTTGTTGATGAAATACACCATTTCCACTAGCTTAAGGATGTAGGTGAATGGATATACCAGATCCCGCTCGGGCTTCCGCAAGCCTACCAGCGGCAATCAATTCGATCTCCACCGATTGGCGAGCCTGTCTAAGCACGCTCAACCGAATTGCTCACCTCATGGCGCAACATCTTGACCTCACAGCATTATTGCAGCATGCCCTCGTGATTATTAGCGAGGACTTTAAGTTTTCGACTCTGCGCTTGTTGTTGGTCAATCGGCCTGAGGCTGATGGCTTGATCTGTCGGGCAGGAATTGGCCCAGCTACGCTTCCGTTGGAGCTTGATACGCTTTTTCCGCCTGACCAAGGCATTATTGGGGCAGCGGTGCAGCTCCGTCAGCTGATTTGGATCGATAATGCACCAGGTTTATCGCATTTGGCGATTCCGATCATTATTAGCGAGCAGCTTGAAGGAATTCTCTACATCGAATCGCAGCGCCAGGTGCTGGCTGATGATTCCACCAATTTGGCGATTGTGGCTGATCAGCTGGGCGTGGCGATTGAAAATGCTTGTCTGTTTGATCAGCTTCAGCACCATTTGGCCGAAACCAAATTGATGTTTGAGACCAGCCACAACATTAGTAGTGCTCGCACAGTCGCCGAGGTGGTGGCGGCCTACCTCAATCATATTGCTGCCCGCCGGCGTTATGCCTGCACGGTTGTGTTGTATGAATTTGATGCCCAAGGCCAGTTTGTGGCTCGCACGGTCAAAGGGCGTTGGTCGCCAGAACATGGCTTATCCTCGCACCACGATCGCCAGCCCCATGAACGTGATGCCTTAGACGATTTGCTTGATGCTGGCGAGACCGTAACAATTGCCGATGTGCGTACTGATCCACGGGTTGCGCCTAGCTTGCGGCGTATGCAAGAAGCTGAACAGCGGCTGGCGATGGCCTTTATCCCGCTAATTGTGCGCAACCAGCGGATTGGCTTGGTTGTGTTGACTGCTGCCAAGCCGCACGCGTGGTCACAGGCCGATCTCCATCCTTATCAAGTTACCGCCGAACATCTAGCGATCGTCATTGACAATCGTCGCCAACAACGGCTGCTGTATGCCCACGGCGAACGGATTGCGGTGTTGGATGAGCGCCAGCGACTCGCCCGCGATCTGCATGATTCGGTAACCCAAATGATCTTCAGCATTACGTTGATCTCGCAAACCGTTACCTCGGCATGGCAGCGTGATCCGGCTGAAGGCGAGCGCCGCGTTAATCGCTTGATCGAATTGAGCCAACTAGCGCTGGCCGAAATGCGTTCATTATTGACCGATCTGCATCCGATTGAGCGTGAGCATCCGCAGGCTGTGCTTTATGCTCAACCAACACCATCTTCAGCCCCCGATCAACCAAGTAAATTACTGCAACGATTGCATAAATATGCCACCGAGGTGATTGGCGAGCAGCTTCAGGTTAGCTTTGATACGACCAGTTACGAGCAACAGTCAGCTGTCTGTGAAGATGCACTTTATCGAATTATCCAAGAAGCACTAAATAATGTCAGCAAACATGCCCAGGCCAGTCATGTGGCGGTAACCCTTCGCGTTCATGGAAATCGGTTGATCTTGAGCGTTCAGGACGATGGGATTGGCTTCGATCAATCGAGCCAGTCAGTGAGCCAAGGCTTAGGTCTCTACAGCATGCGTAAACGGGTTGAAGCCTGTGGCGGAACACTGACGATGACTCTCGGAGCAACCGCAGGAACGGTGGTGCAAGCGATCATCCCGCGCGAAGCACCTCATGTTAGGAGCGAGCCATGACCAACATTATCCGAATTATGCTTGTTGACGACCATGCCATTGTGCGTGAAGGGCTGCGTACCCTCTTAGCCGAAGATACCGAATTTTTGATTGTCGGCGAGGCTCAAAATGGAGCCGACGCGATCGAATTGGCAGCAGTTGTGCGGCCACATGTTATTTTGATGGATCTTGTGATGCCCAATGTCGATGGCATTCAGGCCACTCAAGCGCTTCAAAGTCTCATGCCCAGCAGCCGAATTATCGTCCTGACCAGTTTTAGTGATGATCAATGGGTCAGCAAGGCAATTCAGGCGGGTGCTAGTGGCTACCTGCTGAAAAATGTGCTCAAGGCCGAGTTGTTTCTGGCAATTCGCACAGTTGCGAACGGCCAGCCATTTTTACATGCCGAAGCCCAGCGCACCTTGATGCGTCAATCAACCGCTCCGCCTTCGCTGTTGCCAAGCCTAACTGAGCGTGAGCGCAGTGTGCTCGATGGGATTGTCGGCGGTTTGAGCAATAAAGAAATTGCTCGTTCGCTGCATCTGACCGAGGGCACAGTTAAAGGCTATGTGAGCACCATACTCACCAAGTTGGCGGTGGCCGATCGAACTCAAGCGGCGCTGTATGCCATCAAACATGGCTTTGATCTGACCCAGTAATGTGTCAATCCTATCTTTCGTTAGGGGTCCCAACTACCTTTTGATAGCCCCAATTCCTAGCCTAGGCTAGGTGTGGCTTGCCAAGTATTCTCGTATCCTAATTTCCATGATTCCAACGGCCCAATCATTCCAAACCATAAATAGAGCGTGTGTTTCTCTATCGTTGTCCAGCCAAAGCGGTCTTGGTTTTTCGGTTATTAGGAGGAGCGATGATTAATCGTAGTTCATGGCAATTTCGCAGTCAGTTGTTGGTGAGTAGCGGCCTTGTAGGGCTTATGGTGCTACTCACAACGTTCTTAACCACATCATCATCGGCCCAAACCCGCGAGTGTCGGATGGCTGATGCTTTGAAGATTTGTGCTAATACGTTTGTTGCAACCGATCCCACACACTTTATTGCTCGCGATGATGTAACGCTGGCGATTGGTGATGCGCCACCATTGATCAGCGCTGGCGCGGTTGGCGCGAACCTTGGCGAGTTTGTGTTCACTGCCGATCAGTCGGTGCTGTCGGGCGCAGTTAAATTTATTGGCGATAATGCTAGCTTGCCGCTAGTTGCCTCAACCTATAATGCCAACAACACGCCGAAAGAGGTGTTTGAGGTTGATACGACTGGCCTAACGATTACCAATGATCAAAGCAGTGCTGATCCAATCGGCGTAATCGCCAATAGCACGATCAGCCTGCACTTTCTTGATCGCTCGGGTGTGCGCAGTTTTTATAAGACGACCGACCCCAGCGAGACCGAAGATCTGAGCTTTGTGTTCGATCTGGCCGCAGCAGAATTTCGGGCTGAGCTGCCGATTAACCTCAACATCGCAGCATTAAACCCAAGCACGTCTGAGAATCCCAATCTCAATATTGTGGTGAATCTCAAATATTCGCAACAAGGCGTGCTCTCAGGCAATGTCGATAATTTCACCATGTCATTGGCTGGCATGAGTGTTGCAGTCAAAGAGATTGCGCTATCAACTGGCTCTTTTGAAGCTGGTTTGGTCGAAGTTTCACGAGCGGCTAATCCCGATTTACCAAACCTTGATCCGGCTAAGCCAAATTTGGTCTTTTCGCTGCAAAATCTCAAGTATGCGAACCGCAGCTTTAGCATTGGCGGCGGCTCGGTGCCAATTCCCGATTGGAAATTTGGCGGCAACTTTAGCATGACCGACCAAACCTTGAGCATTGGCCATGATAATGCGACTGGTACGTCAACCGTTAGCGTCAACTCAACCTTGATTTTTGGCAATGTGCTGAACCAACCAGAATCAGCCACGCCGCGCGAAGTAACCCTGACATTTAGTGCCGTCAAAGTCAACGGTGTTTTCAAGCCTGTTTTCAGTGCTACTGTTGCTGAAACCACCGTTGCAATGGGGCCGTTGAATTTTCGCCTGCGCGGGTTGAGCTTAATCGGCGATACAGTAGAAAATTTCTATGGCTTGAAAGCAAGTGCGGTTGATCTGCTGTGGTCAAGCGATATGGGCGGTCAATCGGCAGCAGGTATTACTGGCTTCAAATTTGGCATCAATAAAGATGGTAAGTTGCAATTTGCCCTCGGCGGTGCGACGATCAGCACTCCTAATATTTCGAGCGGCGTGTTGGAAGGCAGCAGCATCGTTGGTCAGTTTGGCGTGGCCCAACAAACCCTCAACCTAACCGTGACTGGTAACCTGAGCGTAAAAATCCCAGGTAACAGCGGTGTTGGTGCAGGCTTGGTGATGGTCGTGCGTGGCGGCCCGAATGTTGCGCCGATTGGCAGCCAAAACTGTGCCCAATCACCATGTATCAAACGTTTCGAAGCCTCGCTAACCAACTTTAGCGTCAAAATTGCTGGTTTCAGCATGGCCTTGCAGAATCCCCGCTTCCTTGATGATGGTGGTTTTGCCGCCGATAGTGCTCGACTCTCGATGTCAGACCTGATGGGCAACCTTACCGCCGATGTGTCTGGCCTCAGCATCAGTGGGCGCGGCGAAGTTTCGGTAACTGGCGGCGGGATTGAGTTGCCACCGCTCAAGATTGCAGGAACTAATTTTGTTGGTTTCCGTGGCTTCTTCAGCAAAGATGGCGCTGGCTACATGTTTGCTGGTGGGGCAACTCTGAGCATGCCTGGCTTTGATCCTAGCGGCGGCTCAACGATTTCGGTTGATGTTTCGGTCAAAACCTTGCCAACCGGGGTGTTTAATGAGTTGGATGTCGTGGTGGCCTTCGAGTCATCGCCAGGCATTCCGTTGGCCAACAGTGGCGCTGCCCTGACCAAGATGAGTGGTTCGTTCTCGCTCAAGTCAGGCTCGGTCACGATTGGGGTTGGCATTGAAGTAAGTTCAGTTGCTCAGCTCGCAGGAATTCCGCTAGTTTCGGCAGAGGGAACTGCAACCTTGGTGGTTGATCCATTCAAGTTCTCGCTGACCGCCAGCATGAAGGTATTGATTTTTGAAGTTGCTAGCGCTAGTGTCGAAATTGGCCACGAAGCTGGGTTTAGCGGCGGCAAGGGTCTGCATGCTAAGTTCCAATTTGAAGCAGTGATTGTACGTGGCGGCTTGGAACTGCGGGTTGGCACGGTCACGGTTCGTAGCTGTACGCCTGCTGGCTCAACCAATTGTGTTGATAAACAAAAACTACGCTTTGCTGGCTCAGCACGAATGTCGGTTGGCTTGCGCAAAGGCCAGTTCGGCAAAGCCTTACCACCAAAGAATATTACCTTTGGCTCAGTTTCATTCCAAATGGGCGAGTTCGAAAAATCGGGTGGTGGTACGACCGTAGGGATGTTGGGCCGCGTGAGCTGCTGTTTCGGCATCTTCAAAGTGAGTGTATTTGTTGATTTGAGCAAGCCGGTTGGATTGAACACTGGTTTTGTCAAGCTCGTCAACCCCAAAAATTATCGCCTGATTAACTCGCTCCAAATTGCGCAGAGTATCGAGCAAGGCGAACCAGGCTACAGCCAACGAATCATCTCACGGCCTGTCAACCCAGGGAAATCGGGTGGTGCCTTGTTTGCGGCAATCCCTGAAGTTACAGTACCAGTGGTGATTACCTCGACCGCCAGTGGCTACTTTGGGATTCACTTTAGTGGAACTCCTTCAGTTGAACCAGTTATCCGCTTGATTCTGCCTGATGGAACGGAACTCAATGAAGGCAATGTCAATGACACAACTCAGACCTTGATTCGCGATTACACCACCGTGATTACGGAAGGCAATGACTTGGCCTTTATGCTCGAAGCGGCCACACCTGGTACGTATAGTTTGATTATTGAAGGGCCACCAAGCCAATACGAAGTGGTTGCTTACCAACTGAATAACCCACCAATTTTCGATAGCGCAACCTTGGCTTGTGGCGGTGCGGCAACCCCAGGCGTAACCGTAACATGTAACTCGGCTCCAACTGGCAGCAAAGTTACGGTTAATTGGGCGACCCGCGATACCGATGACCCTAACGCCAAAGTTTCGCTGGTCTATGCTAGCGTGATCACCCCAACCGATCCCATTGATGTAGGCTTGAGCACGGTCATTAGCGATAACATCAAACTTGGTACAGGCCAGCATGTTTGGGATCTAAGCGAGATTCCAAGTGGTCAATATAAGCTGGCGCTCTTCGCCGACGATGGCCATAATCAACCAACCGTTCAACAATTGGATACCTTGATTGTGGTCAATGATCAGCGTGCGCCCAAAATTCCAACCAATCTTCAAGCGACTCCATTGCCCGGTCAACTGTTGGTCAAGTGGACACCGAACAGCGAAATGGACCTTGGTGGCTATGAGATTGGCTTTGGTGAAGTCAATGATCCAAATGAGTTCCTCTACTCCCGCAATATGGGTGGCAAAGAGATGATCTTTACTGCGACGAACCAACTTGATGCCAAACTGTGGGGCTTGAAAGACAATCAATCGATCTTCTATGGGATTCGAGCCTATGATCTTAGTGGCAACTTCAGCGCTTGGTCACCGTTAGTTGTGGGCACGCCGTGGTCGCTAAGCCCACATGCTTGGAATCCAGTGCCTGGAGGACGCGGTGTGACAACCACCAAGATTGAGGCCGCCTTTGAAACTCCACTGAGCGAGGCATCGCTGACGAATGCCTTCCAAGTTCGCAATGCCAGCAATCAGTTGGTAGCCGGAACACCAATCTATCTCTACAATCTTGATAAAACTGAGATTATCGGATTTAGCTTCAAGCCTAGCGCTACGCTGGTCGATGGTGAAACCTACACCGTGACCATTCGTGGCGGAGCCAACGGAATTAGATCGAAAGATGGCCGTCAAATGCCGGCTGACTTCAGTTGGAAATTCGAGGTCGAATCGTATCAAATCTATCTGCCAGCCGTGAAGCGCTAAACTATCACGATCTGACTTAACTAAATCAGCCTCTGCCTGTAATTGGCAGAGGCTGATTTTTGCATATTAATAGCGATTAAACGCCATACTCGCCAAGACACCTGCGGCGAGCCATCCTAAAAAATACACCATTACCGTGAGCGGATGTAAACCTAGCGCGATAATCAAAACAGCCAAGCCAAAACTGATTCCATAGCTCAGCCAAACAATCCATGGTTGCCAAACAATCGCCGTAAACCAGCGAATCAGGCCAACTACCAGCCAAAAGCCCAAGCCTAACCCCAGCCAAAACGAATCGAAGAGGGCATACAGCAATAGCGGTGCTAGGCCATACAATAGGCCACTAGCGATATATTCGTGTTTGAGCCGAAACCACATTCACAGCCTTTCTTAACGATTGGTTGGCGTTTCAGTGTGTAATAGCTTGCCAGTTGCATCAAAAAACTCAACCTTGAGATACTCGCCTGTGCTCGATTGTTGATTGCCAGCTAAAACGGTAATGCTATAGGCTGCGCCGTTGGTTGAAATCGAAGCTGTTTGACCATTCGATTGATGAATCGTGATGGTTTGAGTTTGTTGTTGTAGTTGTTGATCTTCGATCGCGATACAAAATATATCTTCTGCTGGCACGGTCGAATGCCTGACAATGTTCAACACCACGACTTGATTTCCTGAAGAGTGATAGTAGATGCCCTCATGGGATTGGCTAAAGCCTGAATCACTTGAACCACCAGTAAAAACCCGACAGGTTTTGCCAGTTGGCGTTTGTAGAAAAACAACTGTATTGGATGTCGTATTAATGGTATGGAGCAAACTAGCTTGCTCATTTTGGAGCACTTGATCAATAGCCCGCTGATTGAGGAATTTTGATTCAAAGCTGCACCCAACGAAGCTCAATAAGACCAAACCTAAGCCAACCCCTCGCCAAATCTGCCGCATGTGCTACTCCTTCAATAAATGATTCGTTATTTATGCTGCTTATGGATGAAGCTGATTATCGAATGTTACGCCGTGGCTGGTGGCAAATTGTTCAGTAATTTCACGACTTTGCGCCATCAATGAATTTTCTAGCTCATCATCGATCACATTGCCATTGGTATCGGTCATTTTCCAGTAGGTGATCGTCGATCGGCCTGATTTTTGTTTGTAAATAATGATTGATTGGAGATCTGCCCATGGATAGGCTTCAACAAACCCCGATGAAACAATTGTTAAGTGCGTATCATTAAGCCGAAATTCTTGGCGAATTAAGCGCGGGAAAAATACTAAATTTCCTAGTGTTAGGGCGAAAATTGCTAACATCTTGATCTTAGGCCATGGAATTAGCTTAAAAAACAAAGCAGCAGTTAACAGATATAAAACAATAATAATTGGGAAATTGATTGCATTATTATAGGTTATCAAGTAGCTTGTTGCTGATTGATCAGTTTTGGTAAATTCTACCGAATATGATGCAAAAATTAAAAATCCAGTTGCTATTGCCAGGATTCTTTCTGTAAAGCTCCGCATAATTATTGATCCTGTCGAATTAAAAAGATACTATCAGCATCGTGGCTGATCATCAGTAAATCGCGTTTGTGCTGAATAATTTGCTCAGGCCAAAGCACATCGTTGGTTCCCAGCAAATCATTCGCCCGATTATCGCGAATGCTGCTCGTGCTAAGCTTGCGATATTGCTGAGCCAATGGTGTAAATAACGTTTCGGCATCGTTGGCCAGAATAATCACCAAATCATAATCCAAAAATATCTCAAACCAGATGCCATCAGCTTGAGCAAATGCTTGATTATGGTAGCAAAACACGATTAAACCCTGCTCGTTGACCATTTGGTCAAGCAATTCAGCGGTATCGCCCACTGAAAGCCAATTCGTTGCGGATTCAGCTAACTCGCCATCAAGCTGATATTCTGTAATCAGCCAACTCAGCCTTTGCAAATGCCATGGTTCAACTGGTATATTTCGCCCTAAAATCCAATCGAAGAATTTCGTAAACACCTATTGTTCCTTTGCTAACTATGCGTTGGGTATAATTTTGATGCCTGCTGCGCTAAAAGCATCGAGCCAAGCTTGGAATTGCTTGGAAACAAAGAAGAAACCAAGTAACGCAGCATTGGGATGCTGGCGATAATTAATTTCAAAGCCTTGTTTGCCAAACCAAATAAAGCGTTTACGCAACTTAATATAGCTAATTTGTTCCAATGAAAGATCGAGCATGACAATTGGCAATAGATAGGTACGATGTTTAATCTGCAAACGTTGCTGATTGATAACGCGTCATATGCTCCACTATGTGATTTAAATTCTTCCATGAACATCATTCTCCTTTTAATGAAAAATTAATAACTCAACTCTCAAAATGAACATTCCAGATAATACAACTATTTTTCTGGACATTAAGGCCTATCGAATCGCATTTTGTATCATTCAGCTGGGTAATTTGCAATTCGATCCTAGACAGAATGAACAGAAAAACTGGGATGCTAGGCTAGGCTGATTGGTTTATTTTGCTGTTCGATCCATGGTACATTAATTCTAGCCGCTATCAGCTGGAAGCTCCCAAAATAGACATCATAAAAGATCATACAGCTTATTTTTCGATCTTACAACTATAGTAAAACTCACTATTTAAATCATTATTAATAACAACTCGATTATATCCAGTAAATGTATTATTATAACTATTATCATAAATATCAACTTTACGTATAGAATATTCGTTACTCGTAAGCAAGTTTGAATCAATATCCGTTGATATCTCGATTACATACAACCCATTATCATCTTTATGATATTCTATTGAAAAATTTACCATATTAATGGTAGATAATAATAATTCATCGTGATTTATATTATTTATATGCAAAGATATATTTTTATTTTGACCTAATGAATCATTCGAAACAAATTCCGTACTACAATTAATCTTGAACTCACTATTAATACTATTTTTATCGAATTCAATATTACATGATGTTAGCATGAAAACCAATAAAACTATATATATCTTTTTCATATTATATTATTCCTTAACTTCAATATTGATTATTGTTTTTGGCTCATTTGGTCGATATTCAACAAAATTATCCTTTCCCTTATAAAATACATTAACCTGTACTTTAAATGGCTGTGGGTACGTACTAGTAAATTCACCAATTGAATACCCTTTACATCCATGGGCATCAGCCTGAGTAGTATGTGATGTAAGTATTTGGCCATCATCTAGAATCAAGGTCATTTTAAATTCTTGGTTTTTCAAAGGCTTTTGTTGTGGATTAAATAGGCAAATCGTTATATCTACACTTGATTCTCCTCGTATAACAGCCTGATTATTACAGGAAACGAGGATAAATATTGATAGAATTAGACTTAATCGATAACAATATTGTTTCATAGATACCTCTTGATTAATCAAATCTAGTGTTCTTTCAATTAAAAGAACACTAGATTTATGATTGATAAATTAATTACCGCTCATAAAATAGATAATGATTGTATGATTTGTTTCGGAAAAATGGCTTTCAGCATCATAGATATTATTAGTAAAAGGGATATGCCAAGAAACCATAGCACTACTACTGAATCGACCACCCTTCCAGTGCTTAATCCCCCAAAAAGCATTAGCATCATATCCAGCAGTATCAAGTACTGCATAATCAAATGAATGATTTGCAGAGCGGGTAGCAAAACTATTAAGATCAATAATCCCTTTAAATACATGCTTAAATACCTTTTCTTGGTTTTTGGCTACAAATTCCTCTCGACCTTCGGAAACAACAGTTGATGCTATATTGCCAGTAAGAAACGCCAACATTGGAACTTTAGGAAGAGAAACAGCGGCATTCAGATAAATTTGAGGTGTATATTTTTTCTTTTCTACATAAAAGCTACCATTATATCGTCCTCTGGTAAGATAATCGGCTTTTTCTCCATTTGTTTCGGTTCCATATGTCGCAATTTTCACACTCAATGTCTGCTTCGGGTTAGGATAAATTGTTCCTATCTGAATTGATGAGCTACTTGGTAAATCATAGTAACCATCACATATTGCTGGATTACTATTTGGATTAATTGGTTTACCACTACTTTGCTCATACATAATTTCAATACTTGAATAAATATCATGCTCCTGATGCTTTTCAATATCAGCGTCCCCATTAAAAACGATAGCATAAACAACTTCTTCGATAACTTCACAGGCAATATTTTTTGTTCTTACCCTATGTTTCAGTAATAGTTCTGAATGATTGCTGGTATTAGCTGAATAGTCTGTAATATCAATATCTTCAATTAAATAGGGTTTAATTATTTTCTTAAACCATATATCATGGTAATAATCAGTATCGTACCGTGCCATTGCGCTCGCTAGCTCATTAATCAAAAGCGTATTATCAATACTGAATTCAAAGGCGGTTAATTGACGAGTATTCTTCTTCTGGAGATAGAGTGCAATTACAGGATCTGCAATAGCCATCTGCTGAAGAGATGCCGTCGTTGGCAGGTTATCTCGTACGGCAAAGTGGAGCAGATTAAAAGTATTCGATTGATCAATACTATCCACTACTTTATCGTTGGGACTGCCCAACATAGAACGATATGTCGTTCCGGTCGATACTAATTGATAGCTAGCATTATCATATCGTACTATACCCTCCAAATCGACATACTCATCATAAACAACCAGCGCGGTAATGGTCATGCTAGCGGTTGTCGTAATGCCACCTAATTCAGTCAGTGGTACATTTAAATAGGTTGTACCATCAACAGCGATTGGCGTGGTCAACTGCGCTCGCGGGCTCAACAACGCCAGTTTGTCAATGCGAACAACCGAACGCTTGGTAACAAAAGGCATGGTTAGCCGTAGTTTGACCGTTTGCCCTTGGAACTGACTGATTGGTAGTTTGGCAACTTGCCAGCCATCATTTAACGAACGGCTTGGCAAGGATTGGTTAATCGTGGTGATAGTTGCAAAATTATTGCCTGAGAGAATATCGACGACAAACGAGCGTTGCTCGTTGCCATGCTCAAATGTCCCGGTTTGATACTCGAAGCGCAAAAATTGGGTATCCGTAGCAACCACAAAGCTCGATGAGAGGGCAGATTGGGCAGTACCAGTATTCAGCAGTGTTAGGAAACTGCCGTCAGGGGCTTCATCAGAACCATGGCTCGCGCTTGGTTGCCCGTGATTGAGCGTCAGATTATCAATCCACGATTGAGCCATCGCATATCCCGCATTTTTAAATTGCAGCTTAATCGTCCGCCCTTGGAATTGGGATACATTTAATGTTGCGCGTTGCCATCCATTATTGGGGGTAGTGATCGAGCCAACCAAGCCATTCGCATCAATGCGGGTTATCACCTCAAAGTTATGACCACTCAAGACATCCACATACAAGTTCGCGTTGCCGGTTTCGTTAATTCTTAGCACTTTATAATCGAAACTAAGACTGACGGTATTACTGAGTACAGTCCATGGCTGGCTCGTAATGGTTGCAGCATTTCCATTAATCCGCATGCTTTGACCTAACGTCGGGGTTGTTGGCTCAATCAGAATATCACTGGACTCACTGGCTTGCCAACCAGTCATTGCCACCCCTACCTGGAGATTATCCAAGCGCAGATATGGTTGATTGGTTAACTCAGTCACCCATTCGAGTTTAATTGGCATGCCTTGAAATCGTTGGAGATCAAATGCAATTGATTGCCAACCGATCACATCAGTTCCAACAAGCCGATTCTGATCAATCCGCGTGCGAATCCCAAAGTCTGGACCGCTTAAGACGGTTAATTGAATCCGACTTTGGCGCGTGGCATTATCTGTATGGCCAGTACGATACTCAAAACGAATTTGTTGAGCCTCAGTGGGTAGCGTAAATGGGGCCGATAGAAGGCTACTTTGGGTTCCAACCAAAAAGGCATGGGTTGGATTGGCTGATGATTCATTGATTAAGTTTAACCTGGTTTGGCTATTTGCTTGCCATTGCGGCACATGATCAACTAAACGAAAATTGCTCAATTGGCTCGTTGGCGCATTGGTTGTGTGATTGGTAAACTGAAGCTTAATCGTTTTGCCTTGATAGCGTTTGATATCAATTACTGCTGTTTGTAAGCCGGTTTGGATTGTGCCACGTATTTGATGATCAATCGGCAATTCGCGAATATCAAATGCATCACCACTGAGGATCGCGACCGTCACTGGTTTAATCAAGCTTGGATTGCTACTATCGCCAATTAATGCCTCAAATTGTAAACTGGTGGCTTGTTCAGGCACAACGATTGGGGGAGTCGTAGTTACCACATTCGTACCATTCAAGCTCATTGTTGAAAAACTGAGGGTTTGAAGCGGATTGCTTGGAAGCTCAAATGTTTGATTAGGGATAATGTCTGGTATAGGAGTAAAACCAATTTCAAAATCGGTGTTGGTTAATACATTCGTTAGTGTACTTGGCGGAATCTGCAAGCTCTCGATCGAGACATAATTGGCATTGGTGACTTCCCACCCTGGCACAGCCCGATTTAACTTAAAGCTATCAATTGCGGTTGTTTGGGGCTCGTTGGGCCACCAATCATTCACAATTTTGAGTTTGACAACCTGACCACGGAATGCTTGGATATCAAGTGTCGCTCGTTTCCAACCATCACTCAAGCGCCCTGTGACTGTGTTATTGTCAATCGGAGTTGCGGTAATGAAATCTGGCCCATTGAGCACTTGCACCTCAATTGGGGCACTGGCATTATTCAAGCGTCGGCCAGTTTGGTAATTGAAACTTAGACTTTGGGTTTGCAGAGGAATTGTAAATGGAGCCGAAATCAAAAATGCGCTTGCCCCAGTAATAACAGCATGTGCTCCCATGCTATCGTTATACTCAATTGCGGTTGTGCCAACAGGCGATGGTTGCCAATCGGGAACTTCAATCGACAGCTTAATAGCTCGTACTTGTGCTGATGGCTGAGCAGCTGATGAACTGTCGTTAATAAATCGCAGCTTGATGGTTTGCCCTCGAAATGCATCGACCGCCAACACACCACGTTTCCAACCATCAAGATACTGTCCGCGAATCGTATGTTGACTAAGATCAGTGATCGTCGCAAACGTAGGCCCACTCAAGACCTCAACATGTAATCGTGTTGGTTTATCCGCTGTTTTTCGCCCAACCATATAGTCAAACAACAGATATTGAGCGCTGCTATCAACCACAAAGGCATCAGTCGTTTGCACTTGGCCAGCATTTTGAATGGTGAATGCTGTAGGCGTAATGGCGGTTGCCAGAATCTGCCGATCCCGCGCAAATTCACAATTTAAGGGATAACCAGTCCGAGGTAAGGCTTGATTCCCTATTTCGAATTGTGGATTTTTTGGCCCTGTAGTCGGATCTGCGATCTCTGGTACGGTGATTGCGGCCATTGGTAATGGACAGGGATCGGTCTCAAGATCAGTTATTGCAAAACTTGGTCCTGAAACTAATGGCTCAGCGACAGTCGCTGTAATTTGATAGGTTCCGGTACGGGTTCCACTATAATCACGTACCCGAAGCATATAACGACCTGTTGTTATGGCCTCAACCTCTTGGATTAAAGGGTTGCCGCGATGACCACTATTATCATCAGAGGCAATCATCGCGCCTGTTGGATCAAATAAATCTAAAAGTCCATTTAATGCTTGATCGGCGCTTGTTCGCACCATTACGACAGTAATCGTTTGACCTGCATTAACATCAATATAGAAATAATCGTGGTCGGTTGCTGGCTCAATTGATAATTCGGTTAGAGTTTGGCCACTTATCAAAATTTGATAGTCATCACTAGCATTGGTAGTTGTAATTGAATGAGGGGAAGCTGCGGCTGTAAGGGTAGTTGGTAGACTACTTAATAGGCTTGCAAAACCAATAAAAAGCAGGAGTAGCCGACTCTTAGGACGCATTCTCTTACGCATAAACCGACCTTTCACTATACCAAAAAATCCTAACACTTGATTTATGTTGAGTATAAATCGAGTGTTAGGATTTTGTCAACATTCAATGTCTGTTAGGAAATATTGGTATAGTGAAAACTCAACGTATGTTGATTTAGCCCATAGCTTGAAGGTTTAATTAAACGAGGATTGTGCGCACTATATATCCCAACCCTATACGTTCGCGTGTGACATTTGAGGTGAAGGCACATTGGGTTTGGTGGGATGTTCGGGCATATGCAGAGTAAACGTTGAGCCAATCCCTAAGCGGCTATCAAGCTCGATCGTGCCACCCAAAGCACGAGCCAGCCGCATGCTCACGGCCAAGCCCAAACCGGTACCTTCATATTGGCGAGTGGCCGAGGAATCGGCTTGAACAAATGGCTCAAAAATCCGTTCAAATTGCTCATGGGCAATGCCAATCCCCGTATCGCGAATTGCAATTTCGAGCCAACCGCCAGCAGCGTGTTGCAAGCGTTGCACCGAGATGCTAATTAAGCCTGCGTGGGTGAATTTAATTGCATTATCCAGCAGATGGTAAATAATCATGCGCAATTTATGATCATCGCTGATAATCGAACCCCAGTTTTGGCTACCCAATAATTGCACAGTATTTTTGTTATCTTGGGCTTTGGCTTGCAATTGGTCGCTGATGCTGCCAATCGCCAGCGCCAAATCGATCGTTTCATACTCCAAACGCACAACTTCCGCATCAAGATCGGTAATCGTCAGAACGCCATCGATCAAGCTCAACAAGCGGTCGCTAGCGCTACGAATGCGGGTCATATCCATGGCCAACTCAGGCATGCTGCGATCGATCAAATCCTCGTAGATCATTTCGCTATAGCCAACAATCGCATTCAGTGGCGTGCGTAATTCGTGGCTGACAGTTGAAAGGAAAGTGCTTTTGGCGCGGTTGGCGGCCTCAGCATCATCTTTGGCAGTCAGCAATAAATTTTCAAAATGGCGCTGCTCAGTAATATCGCGCACCGCCGCAACCCGCACCACCCGATTGCTATAGGGCAAATTGGTGCCCAACACCAAGGCGATAAAGGTGCTGCCATCTTTGCGCAGTGCGGTAACTTCGTAGGGCGCACCATCTTTATATTTTTGCATTGCCCGTTGCAGCGATTGTGGCTCGACAAATTCGCGTAACGAGTGGCCGAGAATTTCATCACGATGATAGCCAAACATCTCGCCAAAGCGTTCGTTGGCATCCATCACCACGCCTTCATCTTGCAATACCACCCCTTCGGAGGTTGCTTCGGCCAAGGCGCGAAAACGCTCTTCACTCATTTTGATTTGGATTAAGGCCTCTTGTAGCTCTTGTTTGTAGGTGCTTTCTTGCAAGCGCAATTTGATCAAGCCCTTGACCGTGCGCAAACGAATGCCTTGAATTGTGGCAGCGGCAATCGTGGCACTAACCACCATAAAAATAAAATGCATGGTCAACGGTGAGGTTGGCAATGAAATGATCGCCGCAATCCACGCCAGCAAAATAGCCCCACTCGCTACGATGAACCAATTCCAAGAAAGCAACAAACAGCCAGTGCCAATTAAAATAAAGGCAATATTGGTGCTTTGGTGAATCTCGCCGCTCAGCCAGATATGCAAAACGCTATTGAAGCCGCCAACCACAATAAAGAGCGTGGCCAGCGGATGGGTCAGCTCGGGGGCTGGCCGCCAGCTTTGCAAGCGCCACCACCAAAATCCAAAAAAAATGACACTACTGAGCGCTACGATGACCATTGGTAGTTTAATTGGGCTGGGCAAAACCAACGCATGGGCAATACTAAATAACAAATATAAAAAACCCAATCCTGTTACGGTTGGGCGAAGACCAAACGCCACCTCAGCGTTGAGGGCTGTCTGAAGATTGGTTGATGCGGCTGAATCTGAAGCTGCGGGTTGGTCGCTCATAGCTATTCTCTAAAATTGCTGAATGGGCTTTAATCTGAATTGCCCATTAACAAGCAGCCTAAAGCTTGAACCTTACGAGCATCCTTACGCTTCACGGCATTCTTTATTAAATTTTTACTTCTTGGCTTAATCTACTACGCTAGAGCTTAATACTTTAAACAAGTACCAGCGATCATCCTTGATCGCTGGTACTTGCTGTGTGTGTGGAGTGACTAGCGTTAAGCGGCGACTTTAGCCAGTTCTGGCTGGTTATTTTGGGCAGCCGCAGCATGGGCCGCCTTGGACATAATGTGCCAGAAGGCTCCTTGTTGATCTTCCCAGTTGGCGAGAATATCGTTGGCCTGGACACTTCCCGTTAGTGCCGCGTGGCGCTCGATTAGTTCGCGCAAGTGGTCGGCAACCAGTGGTGATTCAACCCGTTCGGCGATCACCATATCGTCGTTGAGGCGGCCAAGGAAGCGTTCGTTGGGGTCGTAGACAAAGGCCTGACCACCACTCATGCCTGCGCCAAAGTTGTTGCCAGTGCTGCCAAGCACCACAACCGTGCCGCCTGTCATATATTCGCAACCATGCTCGCCGATGCCTTCAATTACGGCAACCGCGCCGCTATTGCGCACAGCAAAGCGTTCGCCAGCGCGGCCAGCAGCATACAAGCTACCACTGGTTGCGCCATACAAGGCGGTGTTGCCGATAATTGTGGCTTCGTGGGCAAGGAACTGGGCGGTTGGCCGTGGTCTGACGACAATTTCGCCACCAGCCAAGCCTTTGCCAACATAATCGTTAGCATCGCCAACCAAGTTGAGTTGCATGCCGCGCGTCGCGAAGGCAGCAAAGCTTTGGCCAGCACTGCCAGCAAAATTCATGCTGACGTGACCAGTATTTTTGAGCAGCGCCAATTCGCCTGCCAAGGTGATGCCGGTTGAGCGATCTTCGTTGGTGATTTCGGCGTTGATAATCACTTCTTGACCAGCTTTGGCACTTGGAAAGGCACTATCGACCAAAAATTGATTGAGCCGATCGATACCAACCAACTGCGGCATGCCGTTGAAGCGCCGTGGGCCAGCGTTGGCCAAGCCCAACAATGGGCTAAGATCAAGCGCATCGTGGTCGGGATTGTTGGTTTGGCGTTGGCGCAATAATTCGACGCGGCCAATAATTTCGTTCAAGCTACGAGCACCAAGTTGGGCCAGCAATTCACGCACTTCTTGGGCGATAAATTGCATAAAGGCCATCACATGCTCAGGTTTGCCGGGGAATTTGGCGCGTAAATCGGCGCGTTGAGTGGCAATCCCAACTGGGCAGGTGTTGTTGTGGCAGGCGCGAGCCATCACACAGCCTTCGGCAATCAGCGCTGAGGTGCCAAAGGAATATTCATCTGCGCCAAGCAAGGCGGCCATTACTACGTCGCGGCCAGTGCGCAAGCCACCATCGGCCCGCACCCGCACTCGATCGCGTAGTTGGTTGATCATCAGAGTTTGTTGAGTTTCAGCCAAGCCAATTTCCCATGGAATGCCGACGTTTTTGATCGATGACAATGGTGAAGCGCCAGTGCCGCCCGAATTGCCACTAATCAACACCACATCAGCGCCACCTTTGACCACACCTGCGGCAATCGTGCCAACCCCCATTTCCGAGACGAGCTTGACTGAAACCGCAGCGGTGGGGTTGATCGTGCGCATGTCGTAAATCAACTGAGCTAAATCCTCAATTGAATAAATATCGTGGTGGGGTGGTGGCGAAATCAAGGTTACGCCTGGCGTGGTATGGCGGGTGCGGGCAATGTCTTCAGTAACTTTATTGCCTGGAATTTGGCCGCCTTCACCTGGCTTGGAGCCTTGCGCCATTTTAATTTGCAACTCGCGGGCGTTCATCAGGTAGCTGGGTGTAACTCCGAAGCGGCCTGAGGCAATTTGCTTGATTGCACTGACTTTTTCGGTGCCAAAGCGCTCTGGGTCTTCGCCGCCTTCGCCGCTATTGCTCATGCCGCCAAGCCGATTCATGGCGATTGCCAAGGTTTCGTGAGCTTCGGCGCTCAACGAGCCATAGGAAATTGCCGCTGTCGAGAAGCGTTTGACAATCGTTTCGATTGACTCAACCTCATCGATTGAAATTGGCTCAGTTGCGACAAAATCTAGCAAATCGCGTGGGTCAGATGGTTGGCGTTGGTTCAGCAAGTCGCTGTATTCGCGATAGGTTGCATAGCCCGCTTCGAAATCTGCGCCATTATCGACTGCTGCTCGCACCGCTTTTTGCAAAGCGTGCACCACCGCTGGTTGGAAGGCATGATATTCGCCATCTTTGCGGAATTTGTACAAACCTGGGTGGCTGAGGGCTGGTTTTTCTAAACCAAACGCTTGGGCATGGCGTTGGTAGCTTTCGCGGCCCAAACGTTGCCAATCGGCTCCGCCAAAGCGTGAGGGCGTGCCAGTCAGACAACGGGCAATCACGGCATCGCTCAAGCCAATCGCTTCGAAGATTTGCGCTCCACAGTAGCTATCGACGGTTGAAATGCCCATCTTCGACATCACTTTGAGCAAGCCTTTTTCCAAAGAATGCACATAGTTATCTTCGGCTTGATCGGCAGTGATTGGGGTGCGTGAGCGTTCTTTGGCAATTTCACGAATCGTGGCGATGGCGACGTAGGGGTTGACGGCTTCAGCGCCGTAGCCAACCAAAACCGCCACATGATGAACTTCGTGAGCTTCGCCAGTTTCGACAATCAACGAGCAGGTTGAACGGCGACCAGTGCGAATTAGATGATGGTGAACTGCGCCGAGCGCCAAGACAGTTGGGATGGCAATTCGTTGCGGCGCAACTTCGCGATCACTCAACACAAGAATGGTTGCCCCAGTATCCAAGGCGCGATCGGCGCTGCTACACAAGTCATCAAGCGCATGTTCGATCCATTGAACATCGTCGGTGACGGGGAAGGTGGTATCCAAGGTGGCGGTACCAAAACTACGATCAGTACAAGCTCGCAACGCTGCTAGCTCGATATTGCGCAAAATCGGGCTGGCCAAGGCAATTTGGTGGGCTTGATCAGGGCGTTCGAGCAAAATGTTGTGGCGTGGCCCTAAGCGAATCGACAACGACATCACCAATTGTTCGCGCAAGGGATCGATTGGTGGGTTGGTTACTTCAGCAAAGCGTTGTTTGAGGTAGCCATACACTGGGCGAGCCAAGTTCGAAAATACCGCCATTGGGGTATCGTCGCCCATCGAGCCAATTGGTTCGGCTCCTTCGCGACCCATTGGCTTGAGCACCATCGCCAAGTTTTCGTCGGTATAGCCAAACGCTGCTTGCAAGCGCAATAAATCGTCAGGATTGAGTTCGACCGCAGCTTCGGTGTAGGCCTCGACCAACTCGGCCAAATCGACACTCTTGTTTTGCAGCCATTGGCCATAAGGTTGGCGGGCAGCAAACATGGCTTTGACCGCAGTATTATCCAACAATTGGCCTTTGATGAGATCAACAGCGATCATCTGGCCTGGGCCAAGCCGACCCTTGCGAATAATGCGATCTTCATCGACTGGGGTTGCGCCGACTTCGCTGCCCACAACCACTAAACCATCATCGGTGACGATATAGCGGGCCGGGCGCAAGCCGTTGCGATCCAAGGCTGAGCCAACGATTTTGCCATCGCAGAAGGTCATGGCGGCGGGGCCGTCCCAAGCTTCCATCAAATTGGCGTGCCACTGGTAGAAATCGCGCACATCTTGGGGCAAATCAGCGATATGTTCCCAAGCTTCGGGCATCATCATTAATAAGGAATGACGCACATCGCGGCCAGCGCGGACCAACAATTCCAGCACATTATCAAATTGGGCTGAATCGCTGCCGCGTTCGTCAACGATTGGCGCAAGTTCGCGCACATTACCCAACAGCGGGCTAGAGAGATGAGCTTCGCGTGCTCGCATCCAATTCACATTGCCAGCCAAGGTGTTGATTTCGCCGTTATGGCTGACAACGCGGAAGGGTTGAGCGCGGCTCCAGGTTGGCATCGTGTTGGTGGAATAACGTTGGTGGTAAACCGCAGCGCTGGCAATATAATCGCTATCGGCCAAATCGGGGTAGAACAGTGAGAGCCGACTTGGCAGCATCAAGCCTTTATAAACAATCGTGCGACAAGAGAGTGAAGGAATGTAGAGGTCGATGTTCTCGGCGAGGGCGGTACGTTCGGCGCGGCGGCGGGCGCGGTAGAGTTCACGTTCAAAGCTATCGTCGTCCATCGTGGCGGGGCGATCAACCCAAACTTGCTCAATCTGTGGACAAATATCACGGGCAATCGGGCCAAGTTGCTCACGATCAAGCGGTACTTCACGCCAACCAAGCGGTCGTAAGCCTCGCCAGACGAGTGCATCGTCGATCAATTCGCGGGCACGTTCGGTGTTACTGGTTGGCAAAAAGATCATGCCAACGGCAATGCGTTGCGGGTTAGCCAAAATGCGGCGAGCAGCTAATTCACGAGCCATAAATGCCCGTGGAATGGTGGTTAAGAGGCCAGCGCCATCACCTGTCAGACCGTCGGCGGCAATCCCACCGCGATGGGTCAGACTACCAAGCGCCGCGAGGGCTAAGCTCACTGTTGCATGGGTTGGTTTTCCATCAATTCGAGCGACAAAGCCAATGCCACATGCATCGTGTTCAAAGCGTGGGTCATACAACAGGCGGTTCATGCGAGGTCTCCTTTCGCGCAGGGAGTTGGCAAATACGCGACGGCGTTAGCAACGCTGCCCTATACCATGGCGCATTTTCAGGTAGCACAAAGAAACGTTGGGTAAACCACCAGCGTCATCGCTGCGGGAGAGCCTTCATTGGTGCATTCTGCATCATTGCAGGAGGGGAAACCTAGTTCGTCTGGTTGACGAGTTGAGTTTGTTTAGTTGGGCAAAAGTTGGCGAACGTGTATGTGTTAGACCAAGAGGTGTGTTAAATCAGAGTTAAAGCTATTCTATGTTAATTTGTGCAATGTGTCAATTGGCGTTTGGGTAATCTGCATAACACGGTGCGTCATTGTGGCATACGATTTGCTTGACATGTGTATAGCGGCGTGTTAATCTGTTCGCTACAATCAGCAGAAAATGTATCGCGACACAACAGCGCAATGACGCTAGAAACGAGGGTCATTATGGACCTCGCACCTCATATGCCTAGTTCTTTTAATGATGATGCAACCCATAGCGAGAGCACAAAATACATCACTGCGACTCCCGCTAGTTCGCCGCTAGTTCATGAAAGTGAAGCGCTGATCAGCCGCATGCGTACCTATTGGCCGCTTGATGAATTTCAATTAATCGAGCGAGCTTGGGATGTAGCCAAGGTCGCCCATGCTCCCCAAATTCGTAAATCGGGGGAGCCTTATTTTCTGCATCCAGTGCAAGTGGCCCATATTTTAGTCGATATGAAGCTCGACCCCGAATCGGTCGCGGCGGCGCTATTGCACGATGTGGTTGAAGATACGCCGATTACTTTGGAGCAAATTCGTGCCGATTTTGGCCGCGAAGTCGCCCATATCGTCGATGGCGTGACCAAATTAAGTAAGTTGGAAGCCAAAAGCATCGAAGAAGCCCAAGCGATTACCTATCGCAAGATGTTTATTGCGATGGCCGATGACCCGCGCGTGGTGCTGATCAAGCTGGCCGACCGCTTGCATAATATGCGCACGCTTGGCGCAATGCGCCCCGATAAACAGCAACGCATCGCCCGCGAAACCCTCGAAGTTTATGCACCACTCGCCCATCGCCTCGGGATTTGGCAATTCAAGTGGGAGCTAGAAGACCTTTCGTTTCGCTATATCAACCCCGAAAAGTATAGCGAAATTGGTCGTCAGCTCAACTTGCGCCGCGAAACCCGTGAGCGGATCGTGCAACGGGTCATTGCCCGCCTCAAACAGATTCTCGACCGCGATAATATTAAAGCTGAAGTAACAGGCCGCCCGAAACATATCTATTCAATCGCCCGCAAAATGGAGCGCAAGAGTGTAAGCCTTGATCAAATTTATGATCAATTGGCAGTACGGGTTATGGTCAATAGCGTTGATGAATGTTATCGTGTGCTGGGTTTGGTGCACTCAACTTGGATTCCAATTATGAGCGAATTCGACGATTATATTGCTGTCCCCAAGGAAAGCATGTATCGTTCGCTGCATACAACTGTGGTGATTCCAGGTGAGCAACCCTGCGAAGTTCAAATTCGCACCTACGAAATGCACGAAGTTTCTGAATATGGGATTGCCGCACACTGGCGCTATAAAGAAGGCTTTGGCAACAAACACGATCAATCGTTTGAAACCAAATTAGCGTGGCTACGCTCAGCAATCAACGGCCAGCGCGACCTTGATCCGACCGAGTTTTTCGAGACGGTCAAGGAAGATGTGCTGCGCGATCAGGTGTTTGTGCTCACTCCCAAGGGCAAAATCATTGATCTGCCCAAAGGCTCGACCCCGATCGATTTTGCCTATCGCATTCACTCAGAGGTTGGCAATCGCTGTATTGGGGCGCGGGTCAACAACAAACCAGTGCCGTTGTATTATCAACTACAACATGGCGAAATTGTCGATGTCGTAACCAGCAAAGTGCCGCGCGGCCCTTCGCGCGACTGGCTGGAATATGTTAAATCGAACGGCGCACGCACCCATATCAAACGCTGGTTCCGTCGCCAAGAGAACGATGTTAATATTTCAGCGGGCCGCGAATTAATTGATAAAGAACTTAAACGTTTGGGTGTACGCCCAACCATGGAAGAGTTGATTCGCGCCAATGCCATGAAAAATAGCGAGGATTTTCTGGCAGCGATTGGCAATGGAGATCTTTCGCCGCGCCAAGCAATTCAGCGTGTCATCAGCGATAAAGGTGCTGAGGAAGAGCCATTGGCGGCAATTCCTACGATTGCACCGCCTTCCAAGCCAGTCAAACCAGGCACAATTATCGTGCGCGGCGAGACCGATGTCTATACTCGCATCGCCCACTGCTGTAATCCGGTTTATCCTGAGGCAGTGATTGGCTATACCACTCGTGGCCATGGCATCACTGTTCACCGCATGGATTGCCATAACGTTTTGCATGAACGCAATCGCGAACGTTTGATCGATGTTGATTGGGGTGGGACAACCGAAAAACAATCCTATCCTGTACCAATTCGGATCGAAGCATGGGATCGGGTCGGGCTTTGGCGTGATGTGACCAATGCAATCGCTGATGGCAATATCAACATTCAAGCGGTGCAGCAATTGGACAATAAACATCATGGCCGCGCCACCTTGCTTGCGACCATCCGCATCGAGAGCATCGATCAACTTAGTCGCATTTTGGATAAACTCAATCGCGTCAAGGATGTCATCGAGGCTCGCCGCGAAAATACGGTCGCTGGCACGATGATTGGCTAGCCCAAGAACATAGAGCATAGAACATAGGGCATAGATTATGCTTGGTTCTATGCTCTATTTAGTTTAAGCAATATCCTTCTGATTGTAGGAGTTGTTTTATATGACTATTCTGCAAAAAGTTGATCAAGCAACTATCTATGTTTATGTAACCGATACTAAGATAATGCGGCCCATAAATCAAGGATATCAGAAATTAATAGTCCATTACGTTTATACTACAAAAGTAAGAAACTATCTAGTTATCGCATATAAAGAAAAAGGCTATAAAAAAGAAAGATTCATAGATGATAATAGTACAGCAGTAATTGTAAAAGACTGGGATACTCCTGATTTACCAGATAATCTGAAAATTATTCAAAGTGATGAAATTACGTCAACATATGAAATGAGATATGGTTTCAATTCTAATGAATGGATTGAAGAATTTAATTCGATTATTGACCCTTGGATACAATCAAATCCTGAACGCCTTATCCTAGATCTACGAAAACAATCTATACAAAATGTATCTACTGTCGAAGAAGATTGGTCAGCTGCAATCCAAGCAAATTTGTTTGACTTACCATCAACACAACCTCACCAACCAATAGCAAGCCCTGAGATTTTCATTGAGGGGGCAGAATATCAATCATTAGTAACTCGTTATGAGCGAAATCCCGAAGCCCGTCAACGTTGTATTGAGCACTATGGATCAACTTGTGTTATTTGCCATTTCGATTTTGCCAAAGTTTATGGAGAGTTAGCAAAAGGATTTATTCATGTCCATCATCTTAAGCCACTAGCTACTATTGGCGAAAACTACGAAGTTAATCCCATTGATGATTTGCGCCCTGTATGTCCGAATTGTCATGCTGTGATTCATATGCGCAAAGAACCATATACGATTGATGAAGTTCGTAACATGCTTCAACATTAATCTGAATATTAGTCATAGCCCAATATCATGATTGAATGGTAGATATTTTTGTATTCTCAATAATTAAGCACATTGTTGCCTGATCTATTACACATCTATAATCCTCAAATTGAACTTTAGGGGGTGCAGGGGGATGAAAACACCCTACGTTTCCCTCCAGCGGAGGGACGGAAGGGAGGAGAAACACGCTACGATCAAAAATCCATAAACCATTATCCTACTACTCAAAGGGATGAGCATAACGGAACCACGAAGAGCACGAAGAACACGAAGCTGAAACATACCAAGGATTAAGTACTAATTTATAAGCTCATCAAGGAATGCATGCCGATCGCACATTGCACTTTAGGGGTAGAGTGATCCATGCTGTACGCCAAACATTCGACATCTGCTATACTGGCAAGGCGAATGCTTGGTGAGGATTATGCAACGTTTTAACCCCAAACGCTATTTCGATTTACGCAATCGGCTGCAAAGCGATCAACAGCGCCTCTGGGCTTTGTTCAGCACTTTAATCATCAGTTTGTTGTTAACGACGCTGGTGCTACGGATTGCCCCACCTGCCACTGAAACTGGGCGCTTGATTTTTCGGCCTGTTGATTCGGTGACGGAGGACGACCGCACCCAAGCCGAACAACCACCACCAACACTGCCCCCAGCGATCGAACCGCAAAATCTGGTTGATGCAAGCGCGATCTTGCCCCGTTCTGCCGAAGCGCCAACAATCATCGATGATATTCGCTTTACATCCGAGCAAAATCTGACTGTCGCCAATATTCAAACGTTGTTAGATGCACAGCCTGGCACGCTCAAAGCCGCCTTGGTAACAGTTGGCGATCGCAATTTATCGCTGGCCGAGGTGGTGGTTGGCCAAGCCTATTTGTATAGTCTTAATCCCAAATTGCTGCTGGCCTTGCTCGAATTTCAACAAGGCCTGCTGACCAACCCAACCCCCAACCCTGATCAACTCGATTGGGCCATGAAATATCAGGGCGAGGATGAAAAATGGCGCGGCTTGCATGGCCAAATTCGTTGGGCCGCCCGTGAATTGCGGCGGGGTGTGCGTGATTTCGCCTATGTTACCGAGTTGCAATATCGCGATAAAGATGTCAAAGGCCCAATTCCAGCTGGTTTAAACCCAAGCTCGTATGCAGTGATACGGGTGCTGGCTCAAACCATGACTCCCGAAGAATTGGCGAAAGTGCTCAGCGATGGCAGTTTTGTCGCAACCTACAGCAAGTTTTTCGAAGATCCCCGTCAAACGTTGGGCCAAGTACCAGCGCCAGCAACGCCATTTTTACGTTGGCCGCTACGCAATGTCACCTATATCACTTCGTTTTTTGATCACGAATATCCCTTTCTAACGCCCAATCAATCCTTGGTGAGTTGGTGGGGGCGACGTGAAACCGAGCTTTCCTATGATGGTCACGATGGCTGGGATTATGGCGCACGACCGCCCGAAGCAGTGGTTGCCGCCGCTGATGGCACGGTGGTTTGGGCCAGCAATTCTGATGATGGTTGTGGTGTGCCAGCCAAAGGCGTGGTGCTTGATCATGGCAATGGCTATCGCACGCTCTATTGGCATCTGAGCGAAATTTCGGTCGAGCTTGGCCAATCGATCAAAGGCGGCGAACAATTGGGCATCGTTGGCTCAACTGGCTGTGCGATCGGCCCACACTTGCACTTTCAAACCCAATACCTTGGCCGCAACACCGATCCGTATGGTTGGTGCTCAAGCGAACCCGACCCATGGAGCAGCTATCCAGTTGGCACAGCTTCGCGCTGGCTTTGGGCCGATCGCCCGAATCCTTGCGATCTTGGGCAAACCATCGCAGTGCGGCCAAGCGATCAAGGATTTAGTCGCAGCGAAGGCAATTGGCAAAATGCCCCAATCGGTGCTGGTGGCGAAACCCTTTGGATTACCTCGCAAATTCCCATAACAACCACTGAAACCCTAACCGACACAATGTCGGATTTGGCAGGCGTTGCCACGCCTCAACCAACGCCAAGCCAACCACCAAGCACCGCTACCTGGCAAACCAGCATTCCCAGCGCTGGGCGTTATCGTGTGCTAACGTATATTCCCTACTACTACAACGGCCACGATGATGCTGTTGCCGCCCATTATGTGATTGAACACGCCGAAGGTCGCAGCGATGTGGTAGTCAATCAGTTTGTGTATGCCAACGAATGGGCTGATCTTGGCACCTACACCTTCGACCCTAGCAAACCGGCCAAGGTCGAGCTAAGCAACGAAACCAGCATGGCCGACCAAGGGATCTGGGTTGGCACAACCGTTTGGCTGCCTGCCGATTGACAATCCATTCTAATAATGATACATTATATCAATATTATGGTCGTGCAAAGCGCGGCCAATTTTTTGGCAATTTTATAATGATATATAGTATCAATATGAAGCAAAATAGTCCAAATTATCAATTACCCAAGGCTGTGCATCAAGCGGGCCGGCCACTATTCGAGCAACAATGTTGGTGTTGGGGCCACGATGTGCGCCGTTGCGCAGGCAATTTGCTGCTGGAATATGGGGCAACGCGCAGCCGTGTGCCAGCCGAACAACGGGGCAGCAGCAATTATCATTTTCAATTGAACTGTGGAGCGAGGATGGGTTTGTGGGGTTGGGGCTTGTGGTATGGCGATGGCTATGCGCCAAGCCTATTTCTGCGCCGCGATAAACTGCAAGTTGGCTTGATCGAGCGGGCAGCGCCGCTGTGTGATGTTTGGTCGCTAAGCCAAATTCCAGCCGTGCGAGCGCCACATAATTGGGCTGAATGGCTGCGCATGACTAGCTTGCTCGGTCATTGCTGCACATGGATTGCCGCCTACGAGCAGTGGGTGATTGAGCAAGCAGGATTAACCTATCGCCAAGCCTGTATTGCCGATTGGCAGAAACCAGCCTTGCCCGCCCACGAAATGGCTGAGCGCTGGCAACAACTAAACGATTTAATTATTGCCAGCCAAGAAAACCTCAGCCTAGCTGCGGGTTAGGCTTGTTCGGCCAGCGATTGAGCTGCTTGTAAGGTGTTTTGCAGCAACATCATATTGGTAACCGGGCCAGTGCCGCCTGGTACCGGGGTAATTGCGCTCGCCACCTTGCTGGCACTTTCCCAATCAACATCGCCAACTACTTGGCCTTCAGCCACCTCATTGATACCAAAATCGAGCACCACCGCGCCAGGTTTGAGCATCTCGCCAGTGACCAAGCCAGCCTTGCCGACCGCTGCCGCGACAATATCGCCTTGGCGAATAACCTCGGCCAAATTGGCAGTGCGCGAATGGCAAATTGTGACGGTGGCATGCCGCGCCAGCAACAATTGAGCCAGCGGCTTGCCAACCACATTCGAGCGACCAACCACCACCGCATGCTTGCCAGCCAGATTAATCTGATAGCGATCAAGCAAGGCCATACCACCAGCAGGCGTATTGGGCACAAGCGCGGTCAAACCTTGGGCCAAACGGCCTGCATTGGTTGGGTGCAACCCATCAACATCTTTTTGGGGATTGAGCGCGGCTACCGCGCCATCAGCCGAGAGCTGGCTGGGCAACGGCATTTGAATAATAATGCCATGAATCGCGGGATCGTTGCTGGCTTGTTGAATGGCCGCTTCTAAAGTCGCTTGATCGCTGGTTTCTGGCAAGCGTTGCAGGGCAAAGCCAAAGCCAACCCCTTCGCATGAACGCCGAATTGAACGCACATACCAATCGGAAGCAGCATTGCCCGCCACTTGAATCACCACCAATTGGGGAGCATAGCCAGTGCGAGCCTTGAATTCAGCTCCTTGCTGGCTAATTTGAGCCTTCAATTCCTTGGCCAACCCGCGACCATCAAGCAAAAGCGCTGTCATAACATCCTTTACAAATAAAAGGCGGAGCCTGCGCTCCGCCATCGTTGGAAAACCATTTAGCCCTGAAGCTGTTGATTGACTAAGGCCATCACGGCCTCAGTATCGTCGTGCAGGGTTGCAGTTAGTTTGGCAACCTCGGCACGAGTTTCGCGCACATAAAATTGATCTTCGAGCGTGTTAAGATTAATTTCAACGTTGAGCAAGGCGCTGCGTACCGCCGCCTGAGCCAAGAGCACCGCCACGCCCACATCGCTCACTGCCGCTGAATTACCTTTTTGAGCGGCTGGACTACACAATGGCAAAATTGCCGCTGCCGCTTGAGCCGCCCGCAACGGCACATCAGTCGCAATCCGCGTGGCTTTTTGAATGGCATCGCGGCGAATCGCAATATCGGCAGTAGTTTCACGCGGCAATTTATAGGCGGCGCTCAAACGGCGAAATGCCTCAACATCAGCATCGGCTAGCTCTTGCAATTCACGGCGCAACGACTCAGAGCGATCCATCAAACCACGAATTTCATCCTCGACCTCGGCATACTTCTTTTTGCCAAGGGTCAACGAACAAACCATTGAAATCAAGCCTGCGGCCATCGCCCCAGACACGGCTGCAACACTACCGCCACCTGGCACTGGCTCCTTGGTTGCAAGCTGATCCAAAAATTCGGTGATTGGCACCTGTAATAGGGTCATAACGACCTCCTTGGTGTTGAATCAAGTTCATGCTGATCGTACCACATCTAAGCATACGTGCAGTCGCTCGATTCCGATCCATGGTTGCTTAAAGTGGCCCAAAGCGAATCAGGTAGAGCAACACCCCAAGGCATAAAAAGGTGCCATAGGCGATATATAATGTGCCTTCGCCTTTGAATTGACGCACAGCCAAAATCCCGATAGAAGCAATTCCGGCTAAGCCCATGCCATACATCAAGGCCACCCCAAGATGTTGCCAACCGAGCGTTGCCCCAATTAAGAATGCCAAATAGACATCGCCTAAACCAAATGGGGTATCGGCATTTGGAAAGAGCAAAAACGAGCCTGCAAAAAAGAGCAAAAACAATAATCCAGCAATCAACGAACCAATCAGCGAGGCTTTGATGCCAATGGTTAAAAAGGCCGAGCCAAGTAATGCCGTTAAAGTTGCCGCCATCACCAGCAACACATCAATCAGTCGTACCTTCCAATCAACCGTTGCAATGACGATATACACCACGCTGATCAGATACCAATACAAACCCCGCAGCGAAACCCCATAATCACGATAGCAAACCCAGGCCATCAGCCCACTTGCTGCTGCAACCAACAACCCCACCCAGGTCGGGCCGCCAAGCAAGGGGTGTCGTGGTATTGGCAAGGGGTTAGCCGCTTTGGGATCAGTGGCGAGCTGGGTGATCCATGGGTTGAGGCCAAAACCAATTGCGATTCCAACCACAAGCAGAATTGCTGGCAACATAGGCTGATTATCCTTGTAGAGCCGCTAGGGCTGCTGCTCGCATTATTTCAAGCGGTGCAGGCTGCTTAAACCACAAACTAAACGCCAAACCGGCCTGACGCACCAACATATCAAGGCCATCGTAGTGGGCCGCCCCACAAGCCGCCGCCGCTCGCAGCAATGGCGTTCGGCGATAAACCGTATCGTATACCATCAAGCCTGCATGCAACAGAGCCAAATCCAGCGGCGCAGGATCAGTATCTTTCCAGCCCAACGACGTGACGTTGATCAACAAGGTTGCAGCGGCAAGGTGTGCGGCCACTCGCGGATCATCAGCGGCTAAGGCCAATTCATGTGGCAAAACTAAGGCTTGAGCACTGCTGAGCGTGCGGTTGATCAGGCTAATCTGTTGGCAACCTGCATTGCGTAAAGCCCAAAGTGCCGCCCGAGCCGCCCCACCTGCGCCGAGAATCACTGCCCGTTGCTTGGCTAAATCTGCTCCGTAGGCTTGCAGTGAGGCTTGCAGAGCAGGAGCATCGGTGTTGTGGCCAGTCAAACTTCCATCAGCTTCACGCACAACCGTGTTAACCGCACCAAGTTCTTGGGCGATTGCCACCGTGCGATCAAGCAAACCAGCAATCGCCACTTTATGCGGCAAGGTTACATTGGCTCCCAACATACCCTTGGAGCGTAAACTTTGAACGCGGGCTGGCAGATCAGCGGCGGGAGTATGCCAGCGATCATACTGCTGATTAATGCCAAGCGCCTGCAAAGCAGCATTGTGCATTGCAGGCGAAAGACTATGGGCGACTGGATCGCCAATGATACCAAGCGCAGCTATTTGGGACACGCCAAAAACTCTTCTTGAAATTGCAAAAATTCGCTATAGTCGTTGGTAAAGTTGTGGGTTGGGCGTTCGCCAGCAGCCACACACTTGGTCACAAAATAGGTCACATCTTCGGCGGCAGGCGAGGCAGCGGCTTGCAAGGCAAACAAACCAGGCGCACTAATTGGCCCAGGTGGCAAGCCGGGGTTGACCCGTGTGTTATAAGGGCCAGCAGCACTATTAATTTGTTCAACCGTTAGCTGATCAAGCTTTGGCCACCAATTGCCTGATTCGCCTAAAATATATTGAATTGTCGGATCGGCTCCCAGCTGATTGCCAGCAAATTCTGGTTTCAGGCGATTCCAGAAGGCGGCAGCAATCCGTGGCATTTCTTCGTTATTGCTGGCTTCACGCTGCACAATCGAGGCTAAAGTCACCACTTCATGGACAGAACGCCCGGTCGTGGCGCTGCTCAGCGGCGAATCAGCCCAGCGAATTGCAAAGGTATCGAGCATTTTGCGAATAATCTCTTCGCTGGTTGCATCAGAAAAGATTTCATAGGTATCAGGGAAGAGATAGCCTTCCAAGGTTGCGCTATCTGGCAAGCTGGATAAAAAGCTATAATCGGCCTTAAATTGCGAGCCATCGCGGGCCACAGCCAAGAAATCATCGGCACTAACTACGCCAGTCGATTCAATCACCGCCGCGATTTCTTCAATCCGCAAGCCTTCAGGCACGGTAAAGCGCACCGCAGTTTGAACTTCTGGGGCAACCCGAAACATCTCTAAAATCTGATTGATCGTCATATTTGGGCTAATTTTGTAGGTGCCAGGATACAAATCGGTCTCGGCATTACGTAAATCGGCGAATACGCGGAAAACAATTGCCCGCCGCACCAAACCTTCAGATTCCAGATTGCTGCTGATCACCGCCAAACTTTCGCTGGGAGCGATGGTAAAATCTTGGGCAATATTGCTCTCGCCAGCAGGCTGGGTTAACTCACGCAGAAACAGGGTTGCAACACACGCGACAACTAGTGCGCCGATGGTGGCAACAATCAACAAAGCTCGAATTAAACGTCTCACAAGCATCCCTTATTATCTATAGGTAGCGTTGGCGCATGCCAACAATCGTCGATAGCAAGCCTCAAAACCTTGGCTATTATAGCCTTGCGTTATCTATTTGACAACAACTACTCCTTTCACAACCAGCGTTTACCCCATCCTAATAGGCTAAATCCTTAGGCAAGCATCTAGCCAAATCCTCACCTCTAGGGGTGAGTACCAAGTCGTCTCAACGAATGGGACTCACGCTTGTTAATGAGACTGCACAACGACGACAAGTGTTGCTATACTAACAAGTATTCTTTTTGGATTCTTTGCTGGCTTGTTGCCAGTTGGATTGCGCTTGGCTGGTTGGTACGCCTGTATCAAGATATATTCCACGATTGAGTTTAGGCTAGGATTAATCCTTGCTAGCGATTTGATCAGCAGATTGATTGAATAGCTAGCTAGTCATTGACATGACTTAAGGCCTGAGTCATAATAGTCCTACCGACATACCAACCAATCATCGCAGGATGGTGTTTTATGCAATGGAGCATGCGGCTACGTTCGCTCTGCATTCCTGCTCTATTGACGTTCATGATCGCTGGTTTTGCCGCGTTTATGTTCAGTCAACCGCACGCTAGCTTCGCTCAAGATAGCGAAGGTTCACCACCTGATTGCCCTGGCTTGGGTGATCTCGGTGCTTGGTTCACCGCTGAAAACGAAGTTGTTATCATCAATCGTTCGAGCGTTTGTACCTACGAGGTTGGCACGGCTGTCTATAAAAAATTCGATGCCGTGACCGATCATCAGGTGCTTTTCGCCTCGCAAACTGATCAACTGCCCCCCAATACCCAACGCACCTATCGCCAAACCTTAAACCCTTGTGCCGGCCAAATGAGCGCCTTCTTCGGGCCGGTGCTGCCAAGTTTAATGAACCAACGCTACAACGAGCGCCTGTTGGCAGCCAATCATTTTGGTGGCACGAATTATTGTTTGCGCAGTTGTGACTCGGGTCAATTGCTAGGTTGGGTCGGGGTCAGCTCGAATGCAATTTTGCAAAGCTCAGCTCGCATCGGCATGAAAATCACAGGTGCACCGCCATGGCAAGTTGAGTTTCGCCTGACTGGCCCGATGACCATGACTCACATCGAGCAAATTGATCCCTATTTGTTCACAGGCAATACCTGGAATTTAAGCGACGTACCAATTGGCGATTACACCATGAAAGCCACCTATATTGCCAACCCAGGCGTGCGCTGCGATAGCAAAACGATTCAATTTAAAGTTGCTAGCACCCCGCTGCCAACTCCCACGCCATCGCCAACCCCCACCCCAGTGCCAGTCTATCGGGCGCGAATCGTGCTCAATTCATTGGTTATTTGGGATGCGAATCGTGGTGATGGGCTAACCAATTTCGATGGATTTGTCCGGCCAGGCGATACAATTTCCTACACCCTTGCCATTCAAAATACTGGCAACATGCCCCTGACCAATGTGCAAATCGTCGATCCCTTCTCGAATGCGACCAGTTTTGCGGGATTAAGCCTACCAGCACCCCAAATTCAGCCAAGCCCCGATGGTTCCGGCCCGATTGGCTGGCAAATTCCCGTCTTGCAGCCCAACCAGCGCATCGATGCCACCTTCCATGTGATCGTCAAAGAATCGATTCGCGGCACCTATACCCAAATTATCAATAATGCTAGCTTTGCCAGCAACGAAACTGGCCAACAGTGGAGCAATACCACTGAGCATATTTACAATCCAGATTTTGATCAATAATTTGGGGATCGGTTGTTGGGGATCGGGGGTCAACTACCCAGCGACCGGGCAAAACATCAGATCCACAGCTCGCTAATTTCATCGGAAACCGCCTGATTGCTCACAATCGTCCTTTAGGGGTGCAGGGGATGAAAACCCCCTGCGTCTCCCGCCTTGAGGCGGGACGGAAGGGTGGTGAACAAGGGTTCAGCTTTCAGGGGTCAACTACCCAGCGACCGGGCAAAACATCAGATCCACAGCTTGCCAAGTTCATCGGAAACCGCCTGATTGCTCACAATCGTCCTTTAGGGGTGCAGGGGATGAAAACCCCTGCGTCTCCCGCCTCAAGACGGGACGGAAGGGTGGTGAACAAGGGTTCAGCTTTCAGGGTTCAGATAACACAGAAAGAATGGCGAACCATGGGTCTGCGCAAATAATAAATTTCTGCTGCTTTATTTCAATGATGAAGTTAGCTGATCATTCTTTACCTCGCGCATAAACACCATCGCCAAGCCAACCACCCCCCAAAATAGCGTCCCCATATGCGGAAACTCAATATTGAAGAAATAATGATCGAGCAAACCAACTGCTAGCGCCGCCAAAATTGCTGCCTGCAAACCAATAATTGCATCGCTTACCGAGCGTTCACAGCGGCGTGCAGCCTGAGTGGTAAGCACCAAAAAGGCCAGTGCAGTTAAAATATAGAGGCCTAAGCCAACCAAACCCATACGCGAGCCAAGCGCCAAATAGACACTACTCACACCAGTTGTGAGATCAATGTTGGGTGCGCGACCAAAACCCACCCCAAACACCGGATACTCGCGTATAATCGCGATTGCATTGCGAAACTCAGCCAAGCGCATTTGGTTGGCTTGATCTTTGAATTGAATGCCTTCGACGATCCGCTCGACAAAATCGCCACCCTTGCCCAAGCCCACAATCGCGATTGCGCCAGCAAGACCGCCAGCGCCAATCAGCCACCACAATTGGCGATAGCGCACGGTTGCCAAAAATAAGCCGGCGATCATAAAGCCACCCAAGGCAGCCCGTGAGGATGTCAAAAATACAGCCAAAGCAAAACTAGCGGTGATCAGCCATAGCCATTTACGGCCTAAGACTGGGCGCTGGGCCAAGGCTTGACCAAGCGCAATCGCTCCTAGCAAGGCCATCATCCCACCAAAGCCATTGGGATCAACCGAAGTACCAATTGCTCGCTCAAAGCCGCTGGGGTCATCTTCAACATAGCGTAACACCCGACCACTCGCCGGATAACCCAGCGGAGCAAGTGCGGTCAAAAAGCGCAAAGCCATAGCGTCGGGGGCAAAGCGCAAACCAATGCCTAACAATGCCGCCGCCCAGCCAGCCAAAATCAGCAAGCGCAGCCACCAACGCGCCTGTTCTAGTGAATCAAGCGCATTTTGCACCCCCAAAAACAAGCAAATCCCTAGCAGCAATTTGAAATAATTATGCAGCAGCAAACTATCGGGCGAGCCATTCGAGCCAATGATGAAGGAGAAAAACGAACTAGCTAGCAGCAAAATCACCCATGGGGCTAGGCTGCCCCAACGCCAAGTACGCTCAGGGTCGGCCAAGCTGCGCACCACCAACATGGCATACAGCGCCAATAATGCTAGTTCGAGCAAGGCTGGAGTTAGCCCAACTTTGAAAGGCAAGGTGCCAAATGGTAAGAGCGTTGCCACCAACACGGTGGCCGTCAGCATCGAGTGGATCGAACGGGCAAACCATGCCCCGACCAACAACGCCACCAAACCAGCGACGACCAAAAAGCTCGGCACAAACGCGGCAGCAGCGCCTAAGCCCATGCCAACTAATGTGCCGCCAACAATCAAGCCAAATTCACGCCGCCGCCGCTGATCAAACGTTGCAAACATACCAAGCTACCTTTTATAACTGGGGATCGGGGATCGGTTGTTGGGGATCGGGTGATCCTTTTTTTGATCCACGAAGGGCACGAAGAGCACGAAGTATGAGGCTATTGGCGATTGATTTTTAGTTTCCAACTAATTTCCGCTAGCCTATAACGATACTTCCTACGCTCTATGTTCTATGTTCTATGTTCTTCTAGCCTAGCATAAACTATCCTAGCCCGACAAGCTCAGAGGCCAATTATTGCAAAATTGTAACCGAGCAAAAGCCCGCTTAAATAAAAAAAGCGCCAGCAGGCCACCTGCACATGGCACGCTAGCGTTACCCTATAGCAAAAAATGGGGCCAGAACCGATTCTGGCCCGCGAACGGTCGTTCGGAGGTCGGCAGCCTTATACGAGATGGGCTAACTCGTTAGCGGTACGTTTCATGTCCAAGAAGATCAGCCCAAGCTTTGCCCGGCTTTGCGCCAAGGCGGTTAGCACTGCATCTTCACCAATCGAAATCAGAATAACGTAGCCTTCTTCGCCTTGCACAAAGACGAGGTTAAGAGCGCCCCGCCGAAGCTCGCCAGCGATTCGTTCGCCCAGAGACAACATCGCGGCACTCATAGCAGACACACGATCTTCTTCCACATCGTTCGGAAGATTCGAGGCCATGATGAGACCATCAACGCTGACGACCGCCGAGGCTTCGATGTCAGGCGTATTCATCTGCAGTGCCTTGAGATGCCGCACCATCTCTTCGGTTCTGGTTGCCATGCAACTCCTCCTTAGGCCGTAGGCCGGCGTGGAATCTATAATGAATGACTTGCTTGGAACGATCAGCCTTCAGCGGGTTGGCCGTCTGCGCCATTCTACTACATCTTTTGCCAAATATCAACTACAGATCGCACCACAACGGGCTAATTTAGCCCTTGCTTGTCAAGCGGTTACTGTAATATGCTGGGTTGGCTACTCGCTCCGTAGCAGGCGATCGGCATTCGCGATACTTTCTTCCAAGGGTGCGCCGTTTAAGCTATTACGCACCAAAGCGATCAGGATATCCCATCCGTTGTTGAAACGAAGGGTGGTGGGCCAAGCGCTGGCTCGACTAACCGCCAGTTGAATTTGAGTGTAAAGTGGATCGACACTGGCTAAGTCGATTCGGACGCTTGGTATATCAGCGGCTTGAAAAGCCGTTTGCGCTTTCATCTCCACAAGAAACCGCATCACGTCAAGCGCGGCGTTTTGCTGTTGTTCAGTGCTGCGTGGGCTGATCACAAGCACGCTGCTCCGAACAAAGGGTTGCGGTTCTTGGCCGGTTTGGCTCAGGCGTGGCAATGGTTGCACGCCAACGTTCTCCCCCCACAATTGACGATAGGTTCCGATTTGATCTGCCCAGTCAATCGTCATGATCGCACTGTTTTGGCTCACGCTGCGAGCTACCAGTCGATGATCATCACGGGCTAACAAGCGTGGGTCTTGGGCTAATTCGTCAACCCACGTCAACCACTGTAATGTTGGGGTATAGCTTTGGGTTCCCAGCACGACCTCGCCAGTAGTATCGAAGATTGCGCCTCCGAAGGCTGGGAGGTAGGGTTGGGTAAAGTATAGCGATAAATTATACGCTAATCCGTACTGTCCTTGATCATCGCTAAACCCGCGAGCGATCTCAAGCCATTCAGCAGTGCTTTGCGGCGGTGTGCTCACAAAGTTTGCACGATTATAGTACAGCACAGGTAGATCTAGCGTCAATGGCAAGCCATATAATTTCTCGCCATAGCGGGCACCATCAAGCGCAGCTGGCGCAATTGACTCAAGGTTCTCGTCGCTTAGTCGTTCTGTCAGATCGATGATAAGCTGTTGATCTGCCAGTTCCCCTACCCAACGATTTTCGTTGAGCCAGATCAGGTCTGGTGGTGTGCCTTCAAGCAGGGCCGCACGATAATCGTGTAGCAGGTTTGCCCCACGATTGACGATTTGAATGACAACGTTTGGATGCTCACGTTGATATTCTAACAGCAATCGGGTGAAAAGTTCACTCCGTTGGGCATCGGCTCCATGCCAAATGACCAGTTGCGTGCGTGCGGGAGGATTAGCGGTAGCCCCTGGGGTTAACAAAGTGTTATCATAGCTTGTCGTGCTACAACCAGCAACAATGAGAATCCCAATCATAAAAAGGCTAAAATACCGCCATACTGCCCTCATGGGTATATCCCGTTCTTTCGTTAATTGCGTTTTATCTGATTATAAAGGCATAAAACGCCAACGAATCACCAAAAGTATACCATGCTCAGGCATTACTGACAAGCTGTCGTAAACCCCTTGACTTTGAGCACGCTCAAAGGTGTAGACTGCCAATATCGGTTTGGTGTACTCACTTGGAGGTTGGAATGGAACAACGGTCACTTGGCACACAAGGCCTCACAGTTAACCCGCTTGGCTTGGGTTGTATGGGCATGTCGGAGTTTTATGGCCCAACTGATGAGGCCGAATCATTAGCAACGATCGATCGCGCCTTGGAGCTTGGGGTCAATTTCTTCGATACTGCTGATATGTATGGGCCTTTTACCAACGAGCAATTGGTTGGCAAAGCCTTCAAAGGCCGCCGCGATCAGATCATCCTTGCGACGAAATTTGGCATTCAACGCGAAGCCAATAATCAACGCTCGATCAATGGCCGCCCTGAATATGTTAAGGCTGCCTGCGACGCTTCGCTGCAACGCTTAGGGGTCGATTATATTGATCTGTATTATCAGCATCGGGTCGATTCCAATGTGCCAATCGAGGAAACCGTTGGCGCAATGGCCGAATTGGTTCAGGCAGGCAAGGTGCGGTTTATCGGCTTATCCGAAGCCAATTCGGAAACGATTCGCCGCGCACATCAGGTACACCCAATTAGCGCCTTGCAAACTGAATATTCGCTCTGGTCGCGCGAGCCAGAAATTGATATTTTGGCGACAACTCGCGAATTAGGCATTGGTTTTGTGGCCTATAGCCCGCTTGGGCGGGGCTTCTTAACTGGTCAATTTCGGAGTGTCGATGATTTTGCCGCCGATGATTATCGCCGCTACTCGCCACGCTTCCAAGGTGAAAATTTTGGCAAAAACTTGGCTTTGGTTGAACATATCGAGCAACTGGCCAGCCAAAAGGGCATCACGCCTGCGCAATTGGCCTTAGCCTGGGTCTTGAATCAAGGCGCTGATATTGTACCAATTCCAGGCACCAAGCGGCGGCGCTATCTCGAAGAAAACATGGCTGCGCTCAACGTGAGTTTCAGTGATGCTGAACTGGCAGCAATTAACGCAGTGCTGCCAATTAATGTCGCGGTTGGCACACGCTACTAGATGCCCTCACCCCCATCTCCTCTTCCAAGCTAGGTTTTTAACCATGAGTTGGGAGGGGTGCACGTCGATTAGCATGCCCTCACCCCCTAGCCCCCTCTCCCGCACGCGAGGCGAGGGGGAAACCTGCCATCGATGAAATTTGGCTCACCCCTCGCCCGCCGCAGTGGGCGAGGGGTCGGGGTGAGGGATATTAATTAAACTCGTGGGCTGGGTATAAGCTCAGGCATACCCCTCACAACCCGCTCTATCAAGCTCCTCGACACAGTTCTGGCTCAAGCACCTGTTTGCGAACACCTGCTATAATGGGAATCGACCTCTGCAACATGTCCCGCATGTTCCGCAAAGAAGGAGCATCTATGCCAAAACAAGGTGCGTTCACGTTTGTCTTACATAGCCACTTGCCCTATTGTCGCAAGGCTGGCCGCTGGCCTCACGGTGAAGAATGGATTCACGAGGCCGCTTCCGAGACGTATATTCCACTACTCAATGCGCTCAACGATCTGATCAACGATGGGGTTACACCACGCTTAACGATTGGGATTACGCCAATTCTAACCGAGCAGCTTGCTGACCCCACCATTTTGCACAATTTTGAAGAATATCTTGACGAGAAGATCACTGCGGCGCAAGCTGATATGGATCGACTGGCCGACGTTCAGGCAGTTTGGGATGCTGCCCAAGTTGCCGAACCTGAAACCGAGCCAACTCCCCTGCTCTCCAGCGAAGAGTTGGAAAGCTTGATCAGCAAAAGCGATGCGCTGCTTTCTTCAACTGCTGGTGATGCTCCGGCCCCACTTCACGCTGGTTTGCTGAGCGCCACTGCTGCTGCCAGCACCGAAGCCGAAGCAGATGATGAAGCGGAATCTGAAGAAACCGAGGAAGCAGCAGTTGAAGAACCTGCTCCGATCGAGCAGCCTGATCCACATAAAGCCTATTTGGCCATGTGGTATCGCGATTGGTACAGCATGATCAAGCGTTCGTTTATCGAGCGCTACAACCGCGATATTGTCGGAGCTTTCCGCCAATTGCAAGATGCTGGCTATATCGAAATTATCACCTGTGGCGCGACCCACGGCTACTTGCCCTTGGTCAGCCGCGATTCAACAATTTATGCCCAAATTGCCGTCGCTGTCCAAAGCTACGAACGTCATTATGGCCGCAAGCCAAAGGCGATTTGGCTGCCCGAGTGCGCCTATCGCCCAGCCTATTATCCTGAAAACCCCAGCGAAACCGAGCGCAAGCCTGGCATCGAAGAATTTCTTGAAGCCCAAGGCATCGAGTGCTTCTTCGTCGAAACCACCACCATCGAGGGTGGCGCACCCATGGATAAGGCTGAAGGCAAGATTCTTGGGCCATATGGCGATACGTTGCGCCGCTATGTCGTGCCAGTCAGCCGCGAAATTCCGCCAACTGGCAATAGCACACTCCAACCCTACTTAGTTGGTTTGAGCGATAAAGTTGCGGCAATTGGCCGCCATCACAAAACTGGCTTACAGGTGTGGTCGGCTGAATGGGGCTATCCAGGCGAGGCTAACTACCGCGAGTTCCACCGCAAAGATAGCGAAAGCGGCATGCAATATTGGCGGATCACTGGGCCAAAAGTTGACCTTGGTTATAAAGATTACTATCATCCCGATTGGGTCAACGATAAAGTTAATGCTCACGCCGAGCACTTCACGGGCTTGGTACAGCAGGTTATCAGCGAATATCGCGGCCAAACTGGGCGCTATGGCCTGATTTCATCAAACTACGATACCGAATTATTTGGTCACTGGTGGTTTGAAGGGGTCGATTGGATGCGCGAAGTGCTACGGCGCTTGGCGACAAATCCCGACATTGATCTCACCACGGCCTCGGAATATATCGCCAGCAACCCACCGCGTGAATCGTTGAACCTGCCCGAAAGTTCGTGGGGTTCCAATGGTACACACCAAACCTGGCTCAACCCTGAAACCGAGTGGATGTGGCCAATTATTCATGCCGCCGAAAAGCGCATGGAAGGCTTGGTCGCCAGCTATCCACAGGCAGATGGCGCTTTAGCCGAAGCCTTGGCTCAAACTGCGCGTGAGTTGCTCTTGCTGCAATCCAGCGATTGGCCGTTCTTGGTCACGACTGGGCAAGCCCAAGATTACGCCACCAAGCGTTTCAACGAGCATGTCGATCGCTACAATCAATTGGCTGATGCAATTGAGGCCAATGATGTTGGCTTGATGGCTGAACTAACAGCCAGTTTCAACGAGCTTGATAATCCATTCCCCACGATTGATTATCATGTCTTTGCCGCTCGCGAAGGCTCAGCAGCCTAACCTAAAACCGAGTAAATTAATTATTACGCGATTGCTGTTAACCCAAATAGCAGCAATCGCGCTAGCACCTCAGGCCTATGAAAGTACTTGTGCTTGGCAAAAATGGCGCAGCCCATGCCTATGTTTGGAAGTTGTTCAATAGCCAACGGATCGATAGTTTAGCAACCATGCCAGGCAATGGTGGTACAAGTTTGCTTGTGCCCAATGCTGAGCACATTGAAAAAATTAACGAACTGGCCAAATGGGCCTACGACGAACACTTCCAAGTAATTATTCCAGCCGAAGGCAGCTATCTCAGTGCGGGTTTGGCTGATGCCGCCGCTGCCTATAAAATTCCGGTTTGTGGGCCGCCCAAAAATTCGGCGGTGCTGGAGCGTTCGCGGCTTTGGCTCAAAGAATTTCTCAATCGCCACCAAATTCCGACCTCAACTGGCCGTGCCTTGGGCGATTTAGCCACGGCAGAACGCTATGTGGCCTCGCAACCTATGCCCTTGGTATTATGGGGCGATTATCCTTCAGAATATGATGGAGCCTATACCGACCGCGCCGAAGCCTTAGCTGCCTTGGCGGGCATTTTTGCCTTGCCGCCGCGCGAAGGCCATTATCGTGGCGTGGTGATTGAGCAGCCAGCACTTGGCCCAACCGTGGCGCTTTCAGCAATTACCGATGGCACAACCCTGATTCCAATGCAAGCAGTTCGAATGTATGATCGACTTGAGGATAATGATCAGGGCTGGGCGGCTGAAGGCATGGGGGCGCATACCACGCCTAGCGGAATTCTCAAACAACTTGGCGATTATCTCAGCGCTGCCATTCTTGAGCCAATTCGTGCTGCTCTCTTGCGCGACAAAATGCCTTGGTGGGGCATTTTAGGGGTCGATTGTTCGATTACCGCCAGCGGGCCACAAGTGCTGCGCATTCGCACAACCTTGAGTGACCCTGAGGCCCAAGTCTTATTACCCTTGCTCGAAGACGATTTATTTCCCTTTTTGGTAGCGGCCAACAATCGCAGTTTACTCAATGTACCAGCTTTGCGTTGGCGCAATGAGGCGAGCGTTGGCGTAACCATGGTCGCCAACGGCTACCCGCATAGTTTTAGCACTGGGATGGCCATCGATGGGATGCCGGAGCTGGAGCCGGGGGTTGTTGCATTTCAAAACGAAACTGCCAATCCCAATGGCTTGCGTTATGTTTCCGACGAAATGCATATGCCTGAAAAACGTGGCCTATTCAGCGGGGTCAGCGATGCCCTGAGTGATGCAATTCTGGTCCGCTCAATGGGTCCAACCCGTCTATCAAGCCAAGCAGGGCGAATCGTTACTGTCACCGCCCAAGCTTCAAGTTTGGCAGCAGCCCACGAAAAAGCCTATAACAACCTCAAACGGCTCCGGATCGCTTCAGCGGTTTATCGTAACGATATCGGGCTGCGCGAGCTATAGCAGCGCTGGAATATCGGTCTTTGGTCGGTAGTATGTGCCTAAACTACCGATTATGCTTGGTTTAATGCTGCAATTGAGGGAAGACGAATATGCTACTCCGCAAAATCGGGCTTGGGCTGTTATTGATGATGCTCGTTGGTTGTTCACTCAAAGCCGAACCAATGCCTATCCAAGAAGCTGTTGATCAAGGTCTGATTGATTTAGAGTTTAAAAGCTCTGGCACCTCAGGCGACGTAATCTTGATGATTGCGACAGGCAAGACTGATCGCTCGATTCAATTAACCATTCCTGCTGGGCAAATTTTGGATAACCAAACCACAGACCATGAAGATATGGTGTTGATGGGCTATCGGGGTCTGGTTGATAGGCTTGATGCGGAGGTGTTTGCATCAGATTTGCCCTTGGTTACCAAACAAGCCAGCCCTCGCTATGGCGTTATCGAAGCTTATAGCCTTGAATTGTATGCTGAACAAGGGAATGAAGACGACGAATATAGCTTCGATGGCTTTGTTGACGCTGAATTACAAGGGCTGATCGATTATCTAGCCAAGCAAGAATCCGAAGAATTTATGGCCAAGCAACTGGCGATTTGGATCTTGACCGATAATCCTGATCGCGAAACTGCCACCGAGATTATCGAATTTACCGATCATGATCTTGAACAAGCTCGCACTTTTTTGCTTGGCGCAAACTTAAATCCCAATGATTATCTAATCTTTGAGTAATAAAACAGCGCTTTCCATCAATTTGGAAAGCGCTGTTTTTGTTTAAGTCGCACGTAGTTTAGGCGGCGGGTGGTTGCTCACCAACCGATTGCAGCAGAATTTCAGCCACATCTTTGCGGCCCAAGGTTTCTGATTGATTGGTGTTCTTGGCGGCATCCTCGAACATCACCATACAGAAGGGGCAGCCCATCGCCACAGTATCGGGCTTTTCGGTTTGCAGTTGCTCAAGCCGAATCACATTGACATGTTTATCGCCAAAGCCTTCGAGCCAAGCGTTACCACCACCACCACCACAGCACATGGCTTTTTCACGATTGCGCGGGCCAGCTTCGACCAACTCCAAGCCAGGGATGCTATTTAGCACATTGCGAGGCTCTTCGTAAATATCGTTGTAGCGGCCAATGTAACAGGGGTCGTGGTACACAACCTTTTCGTTGACTGGCACGGTTGGGTTGAGCTTGCCAGCTTCAACCAAATCGTTCAAGAATTCGGTATGATGCACTACCTCATAATCCACGCCAGCTTTGCCGCCAAACTGCGGATACTCATTTTTGACGGTGTTATAGCAGTGGGCACAGGTGGTGACGATCTTCTTGAATTTGTATTGGCCCATGGTTTCGATGTTGGTATTGGCTTGCTGTTCGTACAACAATTCCTCGCCCATGCGCCGAGCTGGGTCGCCAGTACAGGTTTCTTCATCGCCAAGAATGGCGAAATCGACCCCAGCTTTTTGCATCAGTTGAACCATAGCACGGGCGGTTTTCTTCGAGCGATCATCATACGATGGCGCACAACCAACCCAGTACAATACCTCGGCTTCTTCTTTTTCGGCCAAGGTTGGCACTTCGAGGCCATCGGCCCAAGCGGTACGCTGGCGTTGTGGCAACTTCCATGGGTTGCCGTTGCGCTCGATCCCTTGCAATACCGTTTTGACCCCCGATGGAATTTCGCCCATCACCATGGTCAAGTTGCGGCGGAAATCGATAATGTCATCGACATGTTCAATCGTTGCGGGACACTCGGTCATACACGCGCGACAGGTGGTACAAGCCCAAAGTTCGTTTTCGGTGACAATGCCATGTTCATACAATGGCAAGGTTTCGGGCGTGCCTTCCAGCAATTCGATTTTTACGCCATTGCTGGTGGTTGGGGCAGTTGCGGTTGCGCCAGCAGGCTGAACCATCACCACTGTGCCATCGCGCTTCATCACTGGACCACCATGCATCAAATCGCTCATCTTGGTGATTAGCCATTTGGGCGAAAGCTCGGAGCCAGAGGCAAACGCCGGACAATTATCCTGACAACGCCCACAGCGCATACAGGCATCAAAATCCATGCGGCGCTTCCATGAGAAGTCGCTCAGCGTGGTAATCCCCAATTTTGGCTCATCTTTTTCTAGTTCCTCTTCCATATTTGGAATTCGATCGAGCGCACCTTTGGGGTCGCGATCGCGGAACAAGGTGTTGAGCGGGGTATAGAAAATGTGGCGGAATTTGGTGAAGGGAATTGAGCCAACAAAGGCAAAAACCACCGCCATATGGCTCAACCAGAGCACGCGGTGAATCCACAAAGCCACTTGGCTATGCACAATTGTGCCATCAGTGGCGCGTTCGACACCGAGGCCAATTGCTCGGGCTACGCTAGCCCCAGGATAACCAAAGATCGCCCATTTGGCCCAACCTTGCTCATAGACGATCGCGGTGACGGCATCTGCACCCTCGCCAACGGTCATGGTTTGGTTGGCCAAGCGTAAAATTTCAATAAAGTAGCCACCAACCACAATGAAAATCATCGACCAAAGCACCCAAGCATCGGTTCGACGATTATCCAAGCGGGTTGGTTTGGTTTTGTAGCGTCGCCACAACGCCCAGAGCAAACCAGCGAGAAAAACCATCCCCATTACATCGAGAATCAGTTCATAATATTGATAAAAGCCACCAGTTAAAATCTTGCCTTGCTCTTCACCAGCAATTGGAATGGTGAAGTCGGCTTCAGCGGCGATGATATCGGTGCCGATAAACAGCGCCAAAAAGCCGTAGAAGATAAAGGTGTGCATGATGCCCGGGGTACGGTCACGCAAAACGCGCTTCTGCCCAAAAACCTCGGTCGTCGTTAACCACAAGCGACTGGCAAAATTGGTCGAGCGCACTGTTGCATGGCCGCGTCGCCACAACAGAATGTCTTGATACATCTTGTAGAACATCGTGCCAATTGAGGCGATGGCAAACAAGTACAACACATACTCAACCGCATGCGGTAAGTTCCAGTAAATCTCGCGAACGGCGATAACTTGGCTGTTAAATAGAATCTCGTGCATAGGCGTTCCTCATCGAACTGGTGAACACGGTGTGGGTCTATTGTATTACAAAAGAGGATACGCCGAGTTTAGCACGCATGACATCATGCGTCAAACGTTTTTCAAGGGGCTAGGGATCAGGATGCTCGAATAAGCTTTAATCACGTTGTCGGATTAAAGGACTGAACGCAGCCTTTAATTCATTCGTTGGTTGTAGATTAAATGCCGCTGCATCCAGCATAATTTGGCTGCACGGCTCACCAAGTTTAGGCTTGAGAGGAATTCGATGACCCACCAACAAACATATATCAACCTTGGGTATTATCTTTCACACGAAGGGTCGTCTTGTGATCACAACAATATCACAACCCCTGAATTTTTCTTTACCCAAGATGAACAACAGCCATTAGTGCTTGATCCGATTTGTCTTGATAAAATCAGCAATGTTGGGGCAGCAACCGATTTGCTCGGCCAAAAGCTCGACGCAGGATTTGAGTTTCCATATGTATTTACCACGTTTGAGCTAGCGTTGGAATTTGTTGAACGTTTTTGTAGCAAACGCTATCAATGGCAAATTATAGGGATTGCCCTGCCGAAACAGTTTGTTGCAAGCTCTTTGGCGGCGGTTGAAGCATTATATACCCAGCCCAAGCCAGCCTTGTATGCTATGCTGCAAGCCCAACAAGCGCCACACCCAGCCATGCAGCCTCTTGGCTTTGATATCCTCTCGTTTGACATTTTTTGTTGGGAATCATATCTGTATCGCAACGTCTTGCCGCAAAAACCAATCTTGCTTGATTTAAATCAGCATCAGCTCATCGAAGACTACTCCGAAGCGGTACGGCTTACGCGTCGAATCATCAATCGAGAGATTAGTTGGGATGGTCATCCAATCTCACTTGGCAATTGGGTTCCATGTTTAATTCAGTCGTTGGTTGTAAAATAAAATCTATCTATTCTAACTAATGTGGGCCAACTTCTCGATGGAGCTGCATTTTTGAGCCAAACCAATGCCATGCAAGCAACCCTTCGCCAATTAATCGGCGGAGCTTTGTGGTTTCACGGCCCAAGCTGTGATCTCGAAAGCTTCGTTATTCGCGTTGGCGAGCCGCGCACGCGAGAAATTCAATATTATCAATTAACCATCAACTGTGCTTGGCGTTTGCGTCAGCAGCAACAAATCTTACTCAGTAGCGAAGATTGGCTGTATGACGACGATAATAATATCGAATTTGAACCAAGCGTTGCGAAATTTTGGGCCAAGCACGATCCCGCCAGTTTAATTATTTGGTCGATTGAAGTAAAACCGCAGAGTGGCGATCTCTGCTTTTCGATCAATTATGATTATAAACTCGACATTCTGATCAATGCCGCAGCCGGTCAACATTGGGTTTTGCACCGCGATGGACTCGAAATTTGGCGTTATCGCAGCTAGGGGTTTATGCACGAAATTTCGACCATTCAACAAAAACTGGCAGCCTTGCTTGGCCAAGTGCTGTGGGATGGCTTTGAGGTTGCAGGCATTTTATGCTTACGGATTGGCGAAAAGCGCCTGATTACCAACCGCAAGCAGCAAGAAGTTGAGATTGGGCGTTATAGTTTGCACATTAGTGGCGTATGGCGCTTCTGGCAGCACCAACAGCTCATTATTGCCGATGGCGATTGGGCGCAGCCTGATCCGGCGGGAGTTGAGCCTTCAGCCTTACATCGTTTTTTACACACATTTTGGCCACAATCCTTGTTTATCCGCAGCATTCAACTTAATTCTATCGGCGATGTTCAATTGCATTTGAGCCAAGGTTATTGCTTAGAATTATTGATTAGTTCAACTAATAACGAATATTGGCGCTTGATCGATAATGATACCGACGAGCATTTTATCGTTGAAGCACATGATGACGACGATTCAACCGAGAATTCATAGAATAAGAGGAGATTTACAAAATGCAGTGGTACGATTGTGGGTATCTGGTTATGACACGCATTCAGCGACCATCAGATCTTGATCCGCTACTTTTTCCAGAAACCATGTATGCGTTGCGCGATTGTAGTTTTAATGCGCTGCCTGAGCACTGGTGGCGTTATTTTAGCGCCGATCCAAGCAATCTGCTGGCGAAAGAATTGGCTGACTGGTATACAAAAAACGAAGCTGGATTATTGCTGCCCAATCTATTTACTACGATTGAATTAGCTCAAGAATTTGCCCAAAAATTATCAAATTGGCCTGAAGAATTACAGATTGTTAGAATTGGCTTAGCAGCAGCGTATCACGAGCAATTTATGGCTGAACAAACTGCAAAACGACCAAGTGAGCAACCAGAAGGATTTTTAACCATGCTTCAGCAGCCTAAGCAATTGCCAATTCAACAGGGTCAGTGGCTTGGGGTTGAGTTAGGCTGGTTCAATTATAGCAGTATTCACTCATGGGTCTGCGAATCAGAGCATCAACGATTGATTCAACATGACGCGCCTGTGGATTGTCGGCCAAATCAATTTGGGTTACTCAAAAGCCTTGCTGCTGCCGAATACTTGATTCCACAGATTTCGATCTACAACGGGATCAATGATGATACCCCAGCGCCGAACGTTTACCCATTTTGCTTGATTGCCTATGAACCATCATTAATGAATACCAAACTTCATATGCCAAATCTTGCTACCAGCAACAACTAAATGTGGATCGCCCCTCGGTTAGCCTCGGACTTTGGTAGGAGCCAGCAACCGAGGCTTTTTGCTATGCTTAGACCAGCTATTTTGCCACTGAGAGATGTACAAATGCAGCCAATTGAACAAACCGAAACCTACAGCTCCGCCGAAATGCAGGCGCTGGCACAGCACCCTGAGGTTGAGCAACGCCAAACCATCGCTTACGATCTGCGTTTCTCGACCAACCCCTTAACCCTGGCAATCTTGATTGACTTATTAAATGATCCAGATCAAGCAGTGCAAATTAACGCAATTCGTTCGATTGGTTTGTGGGGTGCACGGCGCAATTCGCCCAGCCTGATGCAGCCAGCAACTCAGGCTCTATTAGCGCTAGTTCAACAATCACACGAGCAGATGCTACTTGATCACGGGTTAATTAGCCTTGGTGAAATTGGCGATCAGTTATCAATTGACTGGTGTTTAAGCCAGCTGATCAATCAACCTCGTTCACGCTTATGCGCGGCAACAGCCTTGGGTATGCTCAAAGCCGAAAAAGCTCGCCCGTGGCTCTTGACCATTCTAGCCGATCCGTGCCAAGCATCGATTGTCCGCACAACCTGTATTGAGGCATTGAGTCAGCTCGCATTCGACCTTCCCACCAACCAAACCTTGATCGCCGCGCTGCAAGATTCCGTAGCCGAAGTGCGCGAAAAGGCTGGCTTAGCGCTCTGTAAGTTGGGCGATTTTAGTGCCTTCAAGCCAATCTGGGCCTACATTCGCCTTGAAACCGCAATCAAGCCCAGCCAAGTTGCCCATGCATTAGCCTTATTTGGCGACCAAGCATTTGAGCCAACCTTGGCTTTTTTAAATGATCCTGATCCCAATCTGCGCTATTGGGCCGCCTTAGCGCTCGGCATGTTCCACGATTCACGGGCGATTCCGGCCTTGATTGCATTATTGAATGATCAAGCACAAACGCACACCCGTGCCGTGGTTGCAACCGCAGCTCGCAAATCGCTTAACCGCCTCCAAAATTTGGCGGTTGGCAACCCTGACAGCACTTTAACGTAGCATAAACGAGTTTCAAATTGAATTGAATGGAGTGGTTATGAATCAGAAATCTGTCAATCTCCTCAGCTTGCTCAGTGGATTTTTGGGAACGTTCCTTGGTTTGGTCATCGCTTACCAAGCGATTTCAAGCGATCAGCTCTGGCCAAATCTTTGGGGTGGCTTGGGCTTTGGTTTATGGGGCTTAGATAGCTTACTGGATAAAAAAATAAATCCTCTTGCCAAGTCAATTATATTGATCGTTGGAATGCTCTGTTTAGTTATTTATTTAATTGGTTTGCTCAGTTAATTAGAAGAAAGAGAGTGAGAGATGCAAATGGTATGTTGGATCATTATTGGATTTATGGTTATTACTGCAATGCTTGGGGGTTATTTTTGGCTGAATCAATCAGAACCACGCCCTATTCCACCAGCAGGCTGGCAAACGATTCACCAAGATACGTTAATCGTTTCATTGCCTCCAGAATATATCGTCTTGAACCCAAATTTGGCGAGTGCCAATCTTGATTTTACCAAGACTTATAGTGGAACCTACGAAACTTTAACAAAAATTACCAATGCTCCGGTCAAGATCGATTTTTTAGCCGTAAATCCTGAAAATGGCGATACAATCGTAGTTTTTGATAAAACATTCAATAAAAATTCCACTCTATTGAGTGAACAATTAATTGATATTTCAGATTTGATGAGCAGTATTCGTAACCATAACCAACAAACAACTGATACATTTGTTACTAGCAGATTAATCACAAAATATGATCGCGAATTAGATGTTCAAAAGATCAGCGAGAGCAACCAAAATGAGGAAAGTAAAAACATCTTTGAGCTAATTGGCCAGAATATTGTATTAGAAGATGATTAAGCCACGATCACAACATACGCCGAGAAGCTTCATGTTACACCTTGGGAAGTGTTGGCTGAAGTTAAGTAAATTACTCAAAAATCCAACTTGACAGACTCTAGCTGGATGTGTATACTCTGCACAAATAACTTTTGTAGGAAACTACCAAATGAATAATCGTCCCGCGTTTATTATTATTAGCAACCTCCTTAGCCTCGTAATCGTCGTCATTACGCGGTCACTTTTGTGTGGGAGGGGCTAACAAGCCTCGCGGGTAGTTCAAAAGAACTCAAGCCCCTCCCAATCGGGAGGGGCTTTTGATTTGTGATTAAGTTAGCTTCTGGAGGATAAACACATGCGGAACTTGTTGACAACTCTCGTCACCATGATCACTCCTCGTCCGCAGTTTATTATCCTTCAACCCATTCCCATTTGGTCGTGTCGCGTAGGCCGTCGTCTGCGCTAGAGCGATAACCCGAACCGTTGCGATGATTGCAACAAACCCCGGAGCAGTGTCGCTCTTTCGTTCAGCTCATTGTTGAGTATGTTCGCCCATCTTGCCTGTGTTCAGCATCGGGACTGACAAGGCTTGCTTTCCTATTGCCAAAATCTTGCGATCTGCGGCCAATCCCACTGGAGCATTGGCTCAATCGCCTTTCAACGATGGCCTGTCCAGCCATCAGTTCTCTATGCGGGGAGCATCTATGCGTTCAGATACGATCAAGCGGGGCTTTGCACGCGCTCCACATCGTTCACTCCTACGTGCGACGGGCCAAATTCAAGATGATAGCGACTTTCAAAAGCCGTTCGTCGCGATCTGTAATTCGTATATCGATATTATTCCTGGCCACGTTCACTTGCATGAGTTTGCCAAAATCGTCAAAGATGCAGTACGGGCAGCAGGCGGCATTCCCTTTGAATTCAACACGATTGGGGTTGATGATGGCATCGTGATGGGCCACGAAGGTATGCGCTATTCCTTGCCATCGCGCGAGTTGATCGCCGATTGTGTTGAAACGGTGGCAGCAGCCCACTGTTTCGATGCGATGATCTGTATCCCCAACTGCGATAAAATCGTGCCTGGCATGCTGATGGGCGCTGCCCGCGTCAACATCCCCACCGTTTTCGTATCGGGCGGGCCAATGCAGGCTGGCCGCGATAAAGATGGCAATAAAGTTGACTTGATCAGCGTGTTCGAGGGCGTTGGTCAACATGCTTCTGGCCGCATCAGTGATGAACGGCTGCTGGATCTGGAGCGCAACGGCTGCCCGACCTGCGGCTCCTGCTCCGGCATGTTCACCGCCAATTCGATGAATTGTCTGTGTGAAGCACTGGGAATCGCCCTGCCATACAACGGTTCATTACTGGCCACCGACCCTGCCCGCCACGAGCTAGCCCGCACCGCCGCCACCAAAGTCCTCGAATTGCTCCGCCAGAATATTTCCTTCAGCGATATTGTCACTCCCGAATCAATTGATAACGCGATGGCGCTCGACGTAGCCATGGGCGGCTCGACCAACACCATCTTGCACGTTTTGGCCTTGGCGCGTGAAGCAGGCTTGGATTACCCAATCAGCCGCTTTAACGAGGTTGCAGCTCGCGTACCACACTTGGCCAAAGTTAGCCCAGCCTGGGATGGCACTCGCCAATGGCATATGGAAGATGTGCATCGCGCTGGTGGCGTACCAGCAATTATGGCCGAATTGGCCAAAAAGCCCGATGCCCTACACTTGAATGTGCCAACCGTGACAGGCCAAACCTTGGGTGAACAATTGCAAGGCATCGCCAACGAAAACCCTGAATGCATCCGCCCAATCGAACATCCCCATTCAGCCCAAGGCGGTTTGTGTATTTTGTTTGGCAACTTGGCTCCTGAAGGCTCGGTGATCAAAATTGGTGCAGTTGATCAACATCAAATGACATTTAGCGGCCCGGCCCGTTGTTTCCCCAGCGAAGAAGCCGCCACCTACGCCGCCCGCGCTGGCGAAATTCAAGCTGGCGATGTGGTGGTAGTGCGCTACGAAGGCCCACGCGGTGGCCCAGGTATGCGCGAAATGCTGGCCTTAACCTCGTTGCTCAAAGGCATGCCCTTGGGCGAGCAAGTGGCCTTATTGACCGATGGTCGCTTCAGCGGCGGCACACGCGGCCTGTGTATTGGCCATATCTCCCCCGAAGCCGCCGAGGGTGGCCCAATTGGCCTGATCGAAAATGGCGACATCATTCACATCGATTTAGCAAATCGCCTGTTGGCAGTTGACCTCAGCGAAACGCAATTTGCCGAACGCCGCGCTGCGTGGCAAGCCCCAGAACGCAAACATCAACGCGGCTGGTTGGCACGCTACACCCGTTTGGTGACGAACGCCAGCAATGGCGCGGTGTTGGAAGCATAGATCTGCAACTTATTGACATTAAACCTTACGCAAGGCGAGGTATACCGATGAAAACGCTAACTGGTGCTCAAATGATGTGTGAAGCGTTGATAGCCGAAGGCGTTGATGTGATGTTTGGCTATCCAGGTGGGGCGATTATGCCGTTCTACCATGCGCTGCCCGAATATCCCCAATTGCGCCATATTTTGGTGCGCCACGAACAAGCGGCTGGCCATGCCGCCGAAGGCTACGCCCGTACCAGCGGCAAAGTTGGGGTTTGTGTCGCCACCAGCGGCCCGGGCGCAACCAACTTGGTCACGGCAATTGCCGATGCCATGATGGATTCAATCCCGATCGTAGCGATCACTGGGCAAGTTGTCACCTCGTTAATCGGCAAAGATGGCTTTCAAGAAACCGATGTGACGGGCATCACCCAGCCTATCACCAAGCACAATTATTTGGTGACCGATGTGCGCGATTTGCCCCGTGTGTTCAAAGAAGCGTTTCATATTGCCCGAACTGGCCGCCCCGGCCCAGTCTTGATCGACGTTGCCAAAGATACCCAAAACGCTCGGGGCGTATTCGAATATCCAGAATCGGTCGATTTACCAGGCTACAAGCCCAACTACGATGGCAATCGCCGCCAAATCAAAGAAGCTGCCAATTTGCTGAATCAAGCCAAAAAGCCCTTGATTATGGCAGGCCATGGCATTTTGCTGGGTCACGCGAGCGTCGAATTACGCGAATTTGCCGAAAAAACTGGTATTCCGGTGATCACCACATTGTTGGGCATTAGCTGTATTCCCGAAGATCATCCGTTATCGTTGGGCATGCCTGGCATGCACGGTTGGGTTCATGTCAATCGCGCCATCCAAGAATGCGATGTGTTATTTACCATCGGCGCACGCTTCGACGACCGTGTAACTGGCAAATTAGATACCTTTGCCCGCAACGCCAAAATCATTCATGTTGATATTGATCCGGCTGAAGTTGGCAAAAATGTGATTACTGCTGTGCCAATTGTCGGCGATGCCAAGCGTGTGCTAGAAAACTTGACCGAAATTGTCAACGCCAACGAGCATAGCGAATGGCTCAACCATATTCGTGATATTCAGGCCACGCGCTCCAAGCGCCAACGCGACCCAGAAAGTGGCATGTTCACGCCACACCATGTTTATGCCGAATTCACCCGCATTATGCAAGGCGAGTTTCGGGTTTGCACTGACGTGGGCCAGCACCAAATGTGGGCGGCTCAGTTGATCGAATATATGAAGCCCCATACCCACATCACCTCTGGCGGTTTGGGAACCATGGGTTTTGCCTTGCCAGCGGCGATGGGCGTACAAGTCGCTTGCCCCAACGAAGAAGTTTGGGCAATTGCTGGCGACGGCGGCTTCCAGATGAATTTGCAAGAGCTAGCCACGGTGGTGCAAGAAAGCCTGCCCTTGAAGATTTGTATCATCAACAACGGCTACTTGGGCATGGTGCGCCAATGGCAAGAGCTTTTCCACGAACGCCGCTATTCGGCAACGCCAATGTGGAGTCCCGATTTTATCAAGTTGGCTGATGCTTATGGCATTCCTGGGGTGCGGGTCGAACGCGCCGAAGATGTGGCCGAGGCAATTCAGCAAGCCCGCTCAACCAATGGCCCATTCCTGATTGAATTTGTGGTTGAACGCGAAGTCAACGTCTATCCGATGGTGGCTCCAGGCGCGAGCATCAGCGATATGTTCGAAGATCCCAACGAAGTCGAAATCGAAGACGTTGTGGCAGTGAAATAGGCTCACAGGAGATTTTTGCAATGAAACATACCTTAGTTGCTTTATTACGTGACCAACCTGGGGTGCTGAACCGCTCAGTGAGCCTGTTTCGCCGCCGTGGTTTCAATATCGAAAGCTTGACCGTTGGCCATACCGAAACGCCTGGTATCTCACGCATGACCTTGGTGGTCGATGGCGATACCACCAGCGTCGAACAAGTAATCAAACAACTGTATAAATTGATTGATGTGCTGAAGGTCAGTGATGTTAGCCAAGACCCGAATGTCACCCGCGATTTGCTGTTGGTCAAGGTGTATGCACCACCAGCCAAACGCAGCGAATTGATGCAATTGGCCGATATTTTCGGAGCCAAAATTGTCGATGTTGTGCCCGATGCCATGATGATCGAACTCAGCGGCAGCCCTGAACAACTCGACCGCTTTGTTGACCTGATTCGCCCGTTTGGCATTCGCGAACTGGTTCGCACCGGATGTGTCGCGATGACCCGTGGTGCATCGACGGTCAGCGGGCCATATCAAAACCAAGAATTTCGCGCTGCTTAATTGAATTCAACGAGGCAACTGCCTCTTCATTAATAAAGGATCACGACCATGCTGCAACCAATGTTTGAAGAAGAAACCACCGCGACCGCTGATAAAGCCCACTATAGCGACGAAGATGTCAATTGGGATACATGGTGGGGCGATTACGGCGAGACCATGGAATAAACACGGGTAGCAATTGTTCATCGTTCAGCCCATTAGTTATATTGAGGAACTCATTCAATGGCAAAGCTTTATTACGATAACGATGCAGATCTTGGACGCTTGGCTGGCAAAACTGTGGCGATCATCGGTTATGGCTCACAAGGCCACGCCCACGCCTTGAACTTGAAGGATAGCGGCGTGCAGGTGGTGGTTGGTTTGCACGAAGGTAGCAAATCAAAGGCCAAAGCCGAAGCTGCGGGCTTGCAAGTGTTGAGCGTTGGCGAGGCCACCAAGGCTGCTGATGTTGTCATGGTCTTGGTGCCAGATACCACCCAAGCCCAACTCTACAGCGATGAAATTGCCCCGAACTTAAAGCCCAATGCAACCTTGATGTTTGCCCACGGCTTCAACATTCGCTATGGTCAAATCGTGCCACCTGCTGGCGTTGATGTTTCGTTGATCGCGCCAAAATCACCTGGACATCGCGTCCGTGAAGTATTCGAACATGGCGGCGGCGTACCAGGTTTGGTCGCAGTTTATCAAGATGCCAGCGGCGAAGCCTTGCAAAACGCCTTGGCCTATGGCAAAGGCATCGGTTGTGCTCGCGCTGGTGTGCTCGAAACTACCTTTGCCGAAGAAACCGAAACCGACTTGTTCGGCGAGCAAGCCATCTTGTGTGGCGGGGTTTCGGCCTTGGTCAAAGCAGGTTTTGAAACCTTGGTCGAAGCTGGCTATCAACCAGAAGTTGCCTACTTTGAATGTATGCACGAACTCAAGTTGATCGTCGATTTGTTCTATCAAGGTGGCTTGAGCTACATGCGCTACTCGGTCAGTGATACTGCTGAATGGGGCGATTATATTGCTGGGCCACGGGTCGTAACCAGCGAAACCAAAGCTGCCATGAAACTGTTGTTGGAAGAGATTCAAAATGGCGCATTCGCCGAAGATTGGATCGAAGAAAACCACACTGGCCGCGCTCGTTTCAACAAGTATCGCTCAACCGATGTTGGCCACCAAATCGAGCAAGTTGGCCGCGAATTGCGCTCAATGATGCCATTCGTCAATCCAAAAGAAATTAACCCAGGCAGTTAATTAGGGAACGAGGGCTTGGTGTCTTATGTTCCCTCACCCCCTAGCCCCCTCTCCCGCCCAGCGAGGCGAGGGGGAATTGCTTAGGCTAACTCCCCTCTCCCACGCAATGGGAGAGGGGCTGGGGGTGAGGGAATAAAGCTAGCCCTCATTACGGAGAACTTTATGACCAGCGATTATGTACGCATTTTCGATACAACCCTGCGCGACGGTGAGCAATCACCAGGCTGTACCATGCATCTGCACGAAAAATTGGAAGTTGCCAAGCAATTGGCGCGAATGGGCGTGGATATTATCGAAGCGGGCTTTCCGGCGGCCTCACCTGGCGATTGGGAAGCAGTTAACCAAATTGCCAAGAGCGTTGGCACTGCCGATGGTCCAGTGATCTGTGGCTTAGCACGAGCAGTCAAAAGCGATATCGAAGCCTGTGCCACAGCGATTGCACCTGCCGCCAAAAAGCGTATTCACACTTTCCTTTCAAGCTCAGATATTCATATCGAGTATCAATTGCGCTCAACCCGCGAGGAAGTGCTGACGAAAACCCGTGAGATGGTGCGCTTGGCTAGCTCGCTTTGCGACGATGTTGAATTCTCGCCGATGGATGCGACCCGTTCCGACATCGAATTTATGTATCAGATGCTGGCGATAGCGATTGAAGAAGGCGCAACAACCTTGAATATTCCTGATACCGTGGGCTATTCCACGCCTGAGGAATATGCAGCGTTGCTTCGGGGGATTATCGAAAACGTACCTGGTGCTGCTGATGTGATTATCTCAACCCATTGCCACGACGATTTGGGCTTGGCGGTGGCGAATTCGTTGGCTGGCGTTCGAGCTGGCGCACGCCAAATTGAATGCACAATCAATGGCATCGGCGAGCGAGCTGGCAATGCTTCGTTGGAAGAAGTGGTGATGGCTTTGGAAACGCGCAAGCAATTTTACGGCCTGAGCACCAATATCGACACAACCCAACTAACGCCTAGCTCACGCTTGTTGAGTGCCTGCACCAACACCCAAGTGCCACCCAACAAGGCAATTGTTGGCGCGAATGCCTTTGCTCACGAATCGGGCATTCACCAAGATGGCGTGTTGAAACACCGTATGACCTACGAAATTATGAGCGCCGAATCGGTGGGTCAAGATGGCAATGCCTTGGTTTTGGGCAAACACTCAGGCCGCCATGCCTTCCGCCATCGGGTGCAAGAATTGGGCTATAGCTTCGATGAAGCTACGATCAACCACTTGTTTGCCCGCTTCAAAGATGTAGCTGATCGCAAGAAATATGTTGATGATCGCGATGTTGAGGCCTTGATTAGCGATGAAGCAGGCCGCCCAAGCCCAGTTTATGAATTGGAGCATGTGCAATTTGCCTCAGGCGTGAACGCCATCCCAACCGCAACCGTGCGCATGCGCGGCCCCAACGGCGAAGTCAAAATCGAATCAGCCCAAGGCACAGGCCCAGTGGATGCAGTCTATTCGGCGATCAACAAAGTTGTGCTAACTCCGGTTACGTTGCTCGAATTTGCGGTCAATGCGATCACCGAAGGTATCGATGCGGTTGGCGAAGTTAGCGTGAAAGTCGTCGAAGGCAAGCATAAACATGTGCGTGGAGTTTTAACCGACAAAGCAACAGATGCCAAAGTTTGGCGCGGCAATGGAGTCAATGTTGATATCATCGTTGCGGCTGCCGAAGCCTATGTTAGCGCCTTGAACAAATTGCTGAAAGCTCGCCAAGAACGGCTCAAGCAAGAAACCACCGCCCGCATGGAAGTTGCCAGCGCTGCGCCAGGCGTGGATTTGTTCGGTGGCTCGACCCTTGGACGGTATGAATAATTGCTGAGGTTGGGTCAAATCAACCTCGCTAGCCCAAAGAACTTATGAAAATTGCTTATCTTGGCCCGGCTGGTACATTCAGCGAAAAAGCAGCGTTGGAAACGGGCGACCAACAATCCACCTATTTGCCAATGGCAAGTATGCCCGCTGTGATTACGGCTGTTGAAACTCGTGCGGTTGATTTAGGCATTTTGCCAATTGAAAACTCGCTCGAAGGGGCGGTCAGCGTTACGCTTGATGTGCTGATTCACGAAACGCGTCTGCGGATTTGCCGCGAAATCGTGATTCCGATTCGGCATATGGTGGTGGCCAAGCCCGATGTGCAACTCGATACGGTCGAAGTGCTCTACACCCATCAACAACCGCTAGCTCAATCGCGCCGTTTTATCGAACGTTGCTTGCCGAATGTGCCAACCGTGGCCGCGTTAAGCACTGCTGCTGCATTGGTCGAAGCGCTCGCCGATGAGCGCCGCGCCGCCGCATTGACCACCTTGCATGCTGCCGAACGCGCCCAAGCCAATATCTTGGCCTACGATGTTCAGGATAACAACAATAATCGCACGCGCTTTGTGGTGTTGGCTCCTGAGGATGCCGCACCAACGGGTGACGACAAGACTTCGCTGATGTTCACTGCCAAAGTTAATCGCGCAGGAGCGTTATACGAAGCCTTGGCAATTTTCGCCCAAGCTGGGATCAATTTGAGCAAAATTGAATCGCGGCCAGCCAAAGCCGAGCTTGGCGATTATGTCTTTCTGGTTGATATCGATGGCCATCGCCATGAACCAGTTGTTGCCGAAGCCCTACAAAAGCTGGCACAGATCGCTGGCACAGTCAAGATTTTTGGTAGCTATCCAAAGTTTCGCGGATAAACCGCAAAAACGCGAAGGCCGATCCACGAAGAACACGAAGGACACTAAGCTTCAACGTACTAACCTTCGTGCTCTTTGTGCCCTTCGTGGATCAATCGAAACTTCGTGCGAGGATTAAGACATGCAAATATTTTTATATGATACAACGCTGCGGGACGGCACTCAACGCGAAGGGCTTTCGTTATCTTTAGCTGATAAATTGAAAATCGCTCGCGAACTTGATCGCTTTGGCATGCACTATATCGAAGGCGGTTGGCCTGGCTCGAACCCCAAGGATGCAGCATTTTTCGCCGAAGCTGCCAAAATGGAATGGAAGCACGCCAAAATTGCCGCTTTTGGTTCAACCCGCCGTGCCAACAGCAAACCTGAAACCGATGCCAATCTCAAGGCTTTGCTCGATGCGAACACACCTGTGGTAACCTTGGTTGGCAAATCGTGGACATTGCACGTAACTGAGGTGTTGGAAACGACGCTCGAAGAAAATTTGGCCATGATTCGCGATAGCGTGGCGCTGATGAAAGCCCATGGCAAAGAAGTGATTTACGATGCTGAACACTTTTTTGATGGCTACCGCGCTGATAACGACTATGCCCTAGCCACAATCAAGGCTGCCGCCGAAGCTGGCGCAGATTGGATTGTGCTATGCGATACCAACGGCGGCTCGTTGCCCGATTGGATTAGCGCCGTGGTGCAGCGGGTCAAGGGTAAAATCAACACTCAATTGGGCATTCACACCCACAACGATAGCGAGTTGGCGGTAGCAAATTCCTTGGCCGCGATTGTTGGTGGTTGCCGCCAAGTTCAGGGCACGATTAACGGCTATGGCGAGCGCTGCGGTAACGCCAACTTAATCTCGATCATTCCCAATTTGCAACTGAAAATGGGCATGTTCTGTGTGCTGCCTGATCAATTACAACGTTTGACCGAGCTTTCACGCACCGTCAGCGAAATTGCCAATTTGAACCCCGACGAGCATGCCGCCTATGTTGGCAACAGCGCGTTTGCCCATAAAGGCGGGATTCATGTCGCAGCTGTGGCAAAAGTCGAGCATTCATACCAACATATCGAGCCAGTTCAAGTGGGCAATCGCAAACGGGTAGTGATCAGCGAGCTTTCAGGCCGTGGTAACATCAAAATGCGAGCCGAAGAATTGGGCGTGGAAAGCACAGGTCTCGAACGCGGCGTGCTCGAACGCGTCAAACTGCTTGAAAGCAAGGGCTTTCAGTTTGAAGCTGCCGAAGGTTCATTTGAACTTTTGGTGCGCCGCGCCGCTGCCGATTATGCAGCGCCCTTCAAATTGCTCGATGTTGTCACGATTGTTGAGCAACGACGGGGGGTCGAGATGCAGGCCGAGGCGACAGTTAAGCTACAAATTGGCGAGGAAATTTATCATACAGCAGCTTCGGGCAATGGCCCAGTTAACGCACTCGACCAAGCCATGCGCAAAGCCTTGCTCTCACGCTACCCCGAATTGGCCGAAGTCCATTTGGTCGATTACAAAGTGCGGATTCTCGATTCAGAATCGGCGACCGGAGCGACCACCCGGGTGTTGATTGAAGCAGCCATGGGCGACGAACGTTGGACAACCGTCGGCTGCTCCGAAAATATTATCGAAGCCAGTTGGCAAGCCTTGGTTGATTCGCTGGAATTGCCCTTGGTTCGTGCTCGCAGCAACCAGCCAGTGCTACTCAAACACGCCGCAACTGTGGCCGCCTAAGGCCAAGCATCATTCAGTCTTGCTATAAAAGGAACACTGCATGTCAATCAAACCGACCAAATTTATTTGGATGAACGGCGAATTAGTGGAATGGGAGAAAGCCACGGTGCATGTGATGAGCCATGCCTTGCACTACGGTTCATCGGTGTTTGAAGGCATTCGCGCCTACAACACGCCCAACGGCCCAGCTTTTTTCCGTTTGCAGCCCCACCTGCGCCGTTTATACGATTCGGCCAAAATTTATCGCATGCCGATTCCTTTTGATCAAGCGCAATTGGCTGATGCCTGTCATGCGGCGGTTCGTGAAAATGGCTTAAATTCGGCTTATCTGCGACCTTTGGCTTGGCGTGGTTATGGTGTGCTAGGGGTCAACCCACTCGCAGCACCAGTTGATGTGATGATCGCAGCCTTGGAATGGGGAGCCTATCTTGGCCCCGAAGCCCTAGAATTGGGCGTTGATGTTTGCGTTTCGTCGTGGAATCGCACAGCGCCAAATACCATCCCAACCATGGCCAAAGCTGGCGGCAACTATCTTTCATCACAATTGATCGTAATGGAAGCAACGCTCAATGGCTATGCTGAAGGCATCGCGCTTGATGTCAATGGCGTTTTGAGCGAAGGCAGCGGCGAAAATCTGTTCATCATTCGGGATGGCGTGATTTATACCACGCCGGTAACCGCTGCAATTTTGCCTGGCATTACCCGTGATAGCGTGCTGACCTTGGCCAAAGAATATGGCTATGAAGTGCGCGAACAAGCCTTACCACGCGAAATTCTGTATCTGGCTGATGAAATGTTCTTCACAGGCACTGCCGCCGAAGTTTCGCCAATTCGCTCAGTCGATGGCGTGCAAGTTGGCGAAGGCAAGCGCGGGCCAATCACCACCGTTCTACAAGAAGCCTTCTTCGGCTTGTTCAACGGCAAAACCGAAGATAAATGGAATTGGCTGGAGTATCTGCGATGAGCATTCGTTATAGCACCGACGTTGTGATTAGCGCCGAGCAATTCGTGGCGGTGCTGAATGCCTCAACGCTTGGCGAACGCCGCCCTGTTGATGATTTGGCTCGCATACAAACCATGCTTGCTAACGCCGATTTAATCGTGACAGCGTGGGATGGCGAAAAGCTCGTCGGGGTTGCTCGCACAATCACCGATTGGTGCTATGCCGCCTATCTTTCCGATTTGGCGGTTGACCAAACCTATCAAAAACAGGGCATTGGTCGTCAGTTAATTGAGGCTACGCGCGAAAAACTTGGCGATCAATGTTCATTAGTCTTATTAGCAGCGCCCGCCGCCGCCGATTATTACGCCAAAGTCGGCTTTGAATGGATCGAACGCGGTTGGCAAATTAAACGGACACATTAATGGCTATTGGCTGTTGTCTATTTGAAATAGTTTATTGGGTTAGCATTGATGATCATCCCTCACCCCCCTAGCCCCCTCTCCCGCCCGCGAGGCGAGGGGGAATCATCCCATCATGATCATCGATCGCCCCTCGCCCGCCGCAGTGGGAGAGGGGCTGGGGGTGAGAGAACGTTGACCAAATAGCTATAGCCGTGCAGACATTACAAACCGTCCGATAGCCAATAGCCATCAGCCTATAACCTCGCAATCAAATTTGGAGAACCCAATGGCCAAGACATTATTTGAGAAAATCTGGGATGCCCATGTTGTTCAAGCTGCTGACGCTGAATCGCCAGCAACTTTATATATCGATTTGCACTTGGTACACGAAGTAACCTCGCCGCAAGCCTTTACGATGTTGCGCGAACGTGGTTTGACCGTGCGTCGCCCAGCCCAAACCCTCGCCACCATGGACCATAGCACCCCAACCACGCCACGCGGCGCTGATGGGATTATTCCAGTGACCGATGCAATTGCTCGCAAACAGCTTGATCAATTGATCAAAAATTGTAGCGATTTTGGCATACCATTGTACAACTTGGGCACTGAAAACCAAGGCATTGTGCACGTAATCGGGCCAGAACAAGGCTACACCCAACCAGGTATGACGATTGTGTGTGGCGATTCGCACACCAGCACCCACGGCGCATTCGGAGCCTTGGCCTTCGGCATTGGCACCAGCGAAGTTGGTCACGTGTTGGCAACTCAATGTTTGTTGCAGCAAAAACCTCAAACCGCCGAAATTCGCATCGATGGCACGCTGCGTCCAGGTGTGACCGCCAAAGACATCATCTTGGCGATTATTGCCAAAATTGGGGTTGGCGGCGGCACGGGCTATGTACTTGAATACACTGGCTCGGCGATTCGCGCCCTGACCATGGAAGAACGCATGACGATTTGTAATATGTCGATCGAAGGTGGAGCACGGGCTGGCTTGATCGCGCCTGATGAAACCACCTTTGCTTGGCTGAAAGATCGGCCACATACGCCCAAGGGTGAAGCATGGGATGCTGCGGTCGAATATTGGCGCACGTTGCCCAGCGACGAAGGCGCAACCTACGATTTGCAAGTTGTCTTGAATGCTGACGAATTGGCTCCGATGATCACCTATGGCACGAATCCCGGCATGGGCATTCCGGTCACTGGCAATGTGCCAGCACCCAGCGATTTGGCCGATGATAGCCAACGCATGGCCTTGGATAAAGCCTTGAATTACATGGGCTTGCAACCAAACCAATCGCTGATCGGCCAAAAAGTCGATGTAGTGTTCCTTGGCTCCTGCACCAACTCGCGGATTTCGGATTTACGGGCGGCGGCCAAAGTGATCGAAGGCAAAAAAGTTGCCGACGGCCTACGCATGTTGGTCGTGCCTGGCTCACAACAAGTCAAGCGCCAAGCCGAAGCTGAAGGCTTAGACCAAATTTTCCGCGCGGCAGGCGCTGAATGGCGTGAAGCTGGCTGCTCGATGTGTATTGCCATGAACGGCGATCAACTGCAACCAGGCCAATATGCAGTTAGCACCAGCAACCGCAACTTTGAAGGCCGCCAAGGCAAGGGCGGGCGCACCTTCCTCGCCAGCCCGCTGACCGCTGCCGCTACCGCAATCAACGGCCATATCGTCGATGTACGCGAAATCTTGTAAAGTCAAAAGGCAGAAGGCAAAAATCAAAATAATCTGTGGTTTTGACTTTTGCCTTTGATACTGTTTATTTTGCCTTTTGAACTTTGACTTTTGACTTTACATATGGGGTTTTTAAAAATGCAACCAATTAATACTTTTCAGGCCAAAGCAGTGGCCTTACCAATTGAAAATATCGACACCGATCAGATCATTCCGGCCCGCTATTTAAAGGTTACCGATAAAAATGGCTTGGGTGAAGCATTGTTTACCGACTGGCGCGGTGAGCCAGATTTTGTGTTGAACCAACCCTATGCTCAAGGCGCTGGCGTGCTAATTGCAGGCCATAACTTTGGCTGTGGATCTTCGCGTGAACATGCACCGTGGGCCTTGCAAGGCTTTGGCTTCCAAGCAGTGATCAGCACCTATTTTGCTGATATTTTCAAAGGCAATGCTTTGAAAAATGGCCTTTTGCCAATCGTGGTCGATGCACCAACCTTGGCTCGTTTGACCGAGCAATGCCTAGCTAACCAAACCATCGATGTCAGCGTTGACCTTGAAAACCAACAAGTGCATGTGGCAGGCGAAACCATCAGCTTCCCAATTGATGCCTTCTCCAAACATTGCTTATTGCATGGAGTCGATCAATTAGGCTATATTCAAGCCCAAGAAACTGCAATCCAAGCCTATGAAGCTAGCCATGCCGCCCGCGTCAATACGGTTGGAGCATAATAAGGCTTGGTAGAGTGACGTTCCCTCATCCCCAACCCTTCTCCCATGCGTGAGAGAAGGGAGCTTTGGCTTTGTGGTTCCCCCCTCGCTCGCAGGCGGGAGAGGGGGCTAGGGGGTGAGGGAACGCCACCGCTTGTTGGTTAAATTAGCAAGGAGTGTTTTGATGCAGGCAACAATTGCTTTATTACCAGGCGATGGCATCGGCCCCGAAGTTGTCGCTGAGGGGGTTGAGGTGCTCAAGGCCGTCGGTGAACGCTACGGCCATAGTTTTAGTTTCAGCGAAGGCTTAATCGGTGGTTGTGCAATCGATGCCCACGGCACAGCGTTGCCCGAAGCCACAATCGAAATCTGCCGAGCCGCCGATGCCGTGCTGCTGGGCGCGGTTGGCGGCCCCAAGTGGGATGATCCCAAGGCCAAAGTTCGACCAGAACAAGGCTTGTTGGGCATTCGCAAAACCTTGGGCTTGTATGCCAATTTGCGGCCTGTGACCGTCACGCCCGCCTTAGCTAGCCGCTCACCATTGCGCCCCGATTTGGTCGAAGGGGTCGATTTGTTGGTAGTGCGCGAATTAACTGGCGGGATTTACTTCGGCGATAAAACCTGTGTCTACATTCGCCCCGACGAAGAACAAGCTGTCGATACCTGTGTCTATACCACCAGCGAAATCGAGCGCGTGGTGCGGCGGGCTTGTGAATTGGCACGGACTCGCCGTGGCAAAGTTACCTCGGTCGATAAAGCCAATGTCTTGGAAACCTCACGCTTATGGCGGCGCGTCGCCAGCCGAGTGGTTGCCGAAGAATTCCCTGATATTCAGCTTGAGCATATTTTGGTCGATGCCTGTGCGATGCACTTGTTGCGCCGCCCTGCCGACTTCGATGTGATTGTGACTGAAAATATGTTTGGCGATATTCTGACCGACGAAGCGTCGATGTTGGCTGGCTCGTTGGGCTTGTTGCCATCGGCCTCGCTTGGTGCGGGCAAAGCTGGTTTGTACGAGCCAATTCACGGCAGCGCTCCCGATATTGCTGGCAAAGGCGTGGCCAATCCACTGGCGACAATTTTGAGCGTAGCCTTGCTGTTGCGCTATTCCTTGGGCTTAGATACCGAGGCTGAGGCAGTCGAAAAAGCCGTATATGCAACGATCGATGCAGGCATTTTAACTGGCGATTTAGCGCCTGCAGGCCAAGGCCGCTCAACCAAAGAAGTTGGGGCAGCGGTGTTGGAACGTTTGGGCTAAGCATCAATTACGCCCCTGGTTCAATGGCGAGCTAGGGGCGTTGGCATTTTAGGCTTGTTACCCCAGCAATTCGTATAACCCCAAAACGCCCAAACCAGTGCCTTCCCACGTAAATTTAGCGGCTTGGCGTGGGCCTGCTTCAGCCAAGCTTTGGCAAACATCAGGCTCAGTTAAAATTTTTTGTAAAGCCGCTGTTAGTGCCGCTGTATCATGTGGATCGACCAGCAAGGCCGCGTTGCCAGCAATTTCGGGCAAACTGGAGATGGTTGAGGTAATCACGGGTGTGCCACATGCTTGAGCTTCAACAATCGGCACGCCAAATCCTTCATACAACGAGGGATAAACCATGGCGGTCGCGCCGCTATAGAGCTTGGGCAAATCGCTGTCGCTGACAAAATCCAAGAAGATGACTGCTTGCTCAAGGCCATGGCGTTGTACCGCTGCATAAATTGGCTCGGCCAACCAACCCCGTTTGCCGCCGATCACCAAGGGCTGGCTGCGCAACTCAGCGGGCAATTGACCAAAGGCTTCGATCAAACGCTCAACATTTTTGCGCGGCTGCACCGTGCCTACATTTAAAAGGTAGCGTTCGGGCAAGCCCAAGCGTTGGCGCATTTCGGCAATTTCCGCCGCAGGCCGAGGATAAAAATCGCTGCCACTACCCGAATAAACGATTGTCGATTTAGAGGGTGCTGTGCCCAGCAAGCGCTCCATATCGGCTTTGGTTGCCCGCGAATTAACGTGAATATGGTCGGCGCGGCGCACATTGCGCGGTACAACCCCACCCAAATAACGCCGCAACTCGGGTGGCGCAGTTTCAGGGTGAATAATATAGGCAAAATCGTGAATCGAGAGCAGCGTTTTAGCCTTGGTCGGCGGCAACACAAAATCAGTGCCATGCACCACATCAACCGCCCCAACAATCGTCTCGACAGGCAAGGGCATGCGCAAGCGTTGCCAAAGAATCGTCAACAAGCGCTCATTAATTGGAATTGGGCGCGGCTTGATATTGGGCAAACGCCGTTGAAGCTCATGCAAGGCCTGCATCTGAGCACTTTTTGGGTCAAGCCCACGCGCAGCATACCACAGCGAGAAGCGATGCTGAGGCGCTGCCTGCGCGGCGACCTGAGTTATTTCGCGAACAAAGCGGCCAATTCCGCCGCCCTGACGTACCGCTGCATTGTAATCAATTGCTATGTGCATAAGTTAAGAGCATAGAACATATTGCGTCCCCTCACCCCCAACCCCTCGCCCACTGCGGCGGGCGAGGGGCGATCGAATAATCCTGGTGTGATGATTCCCCCTCGCCTCGCCTGCGGGGGAGGGGGCTAGGGCATGCCAATCGACAGTCCATCCCACCCAAGCATTGTTAAAAACCTACCCTTGTAAGTCGCATCCCCCCACTCCTTCGCGTTCTTCGCGGTTTCGATTCTGCGTGCCCTTCGTGTTCTTCGTGGATCATTTGGCTGCTGCTAGCACCTGACCAATTTGCTCAAGATGCAGCTCGCCGTGACGGGCATAGTACCGCACCACTTGCTCAAGCGTCGTTTCGCCATTTTCGGGATGCCAACCAGTCCGTTCAAAACTGGCCAAATCAAGTGAATTTACCAAGGTTGCTGCCCGTTCTTGCAAGCCTTGTAAAATCGTCAAGGAGGTTTCGATTGGGCCAACGCTATCAACAGTTGTGACCCATGTATCCTGATCAAACGGCTTGAGCGTTGGGTAATCTTCCAACAACAAGAGTTTTATGCGAATAAACAGAGTCATCTGTGTATCAGCAAGATGATGGATATTTTGGGCGATTGTCCATTCATTCGATATATAGGCCGTGTTCAATTGCTCAAGATCCAAACGATCAACCAAGGCATGTAGTTGAGCAGGCAAGTGTAAAATGGTCGCTACAAGTGCATCGCGTTCGCTAGCAGTTAACATGGCTGGCTCACTTTCGTTTGCTAAACAGATACAAAACCAACCCCAAAATCACGATGCTCCAATAATTGATGATCCGATCAAGAAACGCCACGGCAGTGCTAGTGGTTTGGCCGACACTAAACAACATCATCACACCAGCAATCCCGACCTCGACCAAGCCCAAGCCACCAGGCAAGGCTGGCACGGCGGTCAACAATGAGCTAGCTAAGGCCACAAAAATAATCGCTGATAACGATAAGCCTAAACCACCCATGGCCTCAATTACGAAAAACAAGCGCATCGACTCGCCCAGCCAAACAATGATTGTCAAAATCAGCAAAATTGGCAGGCGTGAAGGTCGAAATGATGAAAGCGTGCCTTCCTCGAAGCGAGCATAAAAATCGTGGAAACGTTGGGGCAAGGCGCGGCGAATCAACGGACTCAGATAGCGCATCGACATCAAACCAATCACCAGCAAAATTGTAAAGACAATCCCGATGATAAATAATTTTTCGGTCCAGCTATTGAGATGGCCTTGAAAGACCAATAAGCCCGAAACTACCAACATGCCAAACAGCACAATCATATCGACAATGCGTTCGGCGAAAATTGTACCCAAGGTGCGCGAGAATGAGGCGTTGCCGTTTTTCTTAACCAAATAACCCCGATAGGCATCGCCCAGTTTGGCAGGCACGACGCAGTTGGCAAACCACGAAAGCCCAATAAACTCGCTTAATGCCGCAATCCCCGACCAATTTTTACGTGATTGCGGGCTATCAACCTCAAAGCCAGCGCTACGCAAGATAATCCGCCAGCGCCAGGCGCGAATTGGAAAAAGACCATAGAAAACAATAAAACCAGCGCTATACAGCCAAAGATTGGTCTGAAGAATCTGCTGCCACATCTCAGCGAGGTTAATATCGGCTCGCCAAAATGCTAAGCCCAGAATCGCAAAAGCAATGCCAAACGATGCCAAGGATTTAACATTCAGAAATTTATCACGTAGCGAAAAGCCGCTCGAACGCACCTCGGCTAAATCGTCGGGCAGTGCATCGGCAGGTAACGGTGCAGCTTCGGCGGCCTGTTCAACCAATTGTTCGAGCGATTCGGTTTCAGCCGGACGCGGCAAGCCTTGGTTGGTTTGCTCAGGGCGTAAACTAGCAGGATTTGCTTGCGTTTGCGATTTCATAATGATCCAGTTTGTTTCTAACACGATGCCGATCTAGCAATCGTACTCGGTTTTATACCAATGCCAATAGCGCTCTAGGCCATCCTCGATATCGATGGTTGGCTTCCAACCCAGCAATTGTTGCGCCTTGGAGGTGTCGGCAAAGGTAATTGGCGGGTCGGCAGATGATAAAGGCTTGGCTTCAATAATTGCATTCAAGCCAGTAATTGCTTGCAGCGTATCAATAAAACTGCGTAGCATCACCGGAGTTGAGTTGCCTAAATTGAAAATATCAAAGGCGCGATCGCTATCGAGGACCGCAATCACCCCTGAAACAATATCATCAACGTAGGTCCAATCGCGGTAAACATCAACCCCGCCATTGTAAAGCACAATTGGCTCTTGCTTGCGCATGGCCTCAACAAAAATTGTTGGGGTCATATCGGGGCGGCCTTTGGGGCCATAGACCGTGAAAAAGCGCACCACGCGGGTCGGAATTTGGGTTTGGTAGTGGAAGGTATAGGCCAGCAGTTCTGAGGCTTTTTTGGTAGCAGCATAGGGCGATAATGGTCGATCGGTGGCTAATTCTTCGTGCCATGGGGTTGGTGCAAGCCCATACACCGACGATGTTGAGGCTTGAACAAAGGCCTGAATGCCATATTGAATCGCCGCTTGCCAGACATTGACCGAGCCTTCAACATTGACGGCGCTATACAAAGCGGGGTATTGCAACGAATAGCGCGGGTTGGCCATGCCTGCCAAATGCGCTACATGGCTTGGCCGATGTTGCTCAAACAAGGCCAATAAACTGGCCGGATCGCGCAAATCGCCTTCCCACAGCACAAAATTGAGATGATCAAGCAAACCTGCTACGTTACGGCGTTTGCGTTCAGGGCTGTAATAATCGTTGAAATTATCGAATGCAATGACACGTTCGCCACGCTGCAACAGTGTTTCGCACAAATGCGAGCCAATAAAACCCGCACCACCCGTTACTAAATATGTCATGCACGCCACCCTTGGCGCTGTGTCAGAACCACACATAAGGCCCACACTGCGCTCAAATGAATTCCAAAATTCAACACATGGAGATTATCGAAAACATTATGCAATTGAATGGCGGTTATGATACCACAGCAGCCAATTGCTACCATCTGCCAAACCGTGCCGCGCGTCGCCTGAATTGCCAAATAGGCTTGACGATAGACCGCTGCAATCAGCACGAGATAAGCAACAAAGCCTAAAATGCCAGCTTCTGCCGCAATATGAATGTAGTAGTTGTGCGAGTGGCCTTGCGATTCCGACCAGCGCCCGACAAAAAATTCGGGATAGGCTCGATTGAAGTTGTCGGGGCCAACTCCGAGCAGCGGATGAGCCAAAAACATATTTGCCCCCGCTTGCCAATGGGCCATGCGTTCGACAACCGCAAAATTTTCATCGGTAACCGTCACCCGCCCAGCATCAAAAATCCGTAAATTGTTGGTTAGACTGCTAATTCGCTCGGTAATCACTGGGGGGAAAAGCTCAGGTTGGCTGATAATCGCCAACAGCAAGATTCCACCAAGCGCGATTAATGGCAAGGCTCGCCGCCGATCAACCGCCAGCAGCATCACCACCACCGCACCCATAATGCCAATCCAAGCGCCGCGCGAAAAACTAACCCCAACTGCCGCCAAAATGATCAGGCTTGCGCCAGCACTCAAGGCCGAGCCAATTAAATAGTGCCAGCGTTGGCGCTGCTGCCACCAAAACCAGAGCAAGCCCAAGGCTACACTCAAAGTCATGGGCCACATCAACTCCAAAAAGCCGGCAAAGGTGTTGGGCTTACCGATTGTGCCATAAGCCCGCACAGTTTCGCCAATGGCAAATGGCCCAGCACCCACGCGATATTGCTGAATACCGATCAGTGCCTCGATGACCCCAACCGTGAACATCACCGCAATCAGGCCAATCGCGCGTTTGGGCGTGGTAATTGTGGCAACCGTCACCACAAAGGCCAGCAAGGCCATAAACCAACGCACCACCTGCTTCAAGGCATCAACCGCGTTATATTCGGTCAGTCCCGCCGAGAGCAGCAAGGCCATCAAAAACAGGCTCCATGGCACCAGCAAAGTTGTGTCGATGATGATTTTGCGCTGCGCCATGCCATACAGCAACCACGCCCCCAGCGCCATAATCCCAATCACATGGGTGGCGGTCAGGCCCAGCGGAAAGCTCAATAACTCTTGAAGCATGACCGTGGCAACCGTCAGGCTCAAACCTACGGCAGGCTGAATCAGCATGCAAACTAGCAGCATGCCACAAATAATCAAGGTTGCTGCCTGCGTGAAGGGCAGCAGAGTAATAATTGCCACTCCTGCCAGCCCCAAGCTAGCTAGCAACCAATCCAATGGCTGCACGGAGCGCCAAGTTAATGCGTGACGCTGCATGACCTTCCTCGGCTTCTTCGTTGCAAATGCGGCAAATCGATCGCATACCAAAAGCCCGAGCCATCCACGCCGATGCTCAGGAGCTTGGAATAGCCTACGTTGGACTTATTTAATTTCGCCACGTTGGCGCAATTGCTCAGCAAACCATGGAATCGTTTGTTCCAAGCCTGCTTGCAAAGTGACTTGTGGCTCCCAATTCAATACCCGTTTGGCTTTGCTAATATCAGGCTGGCGATTTTGGGGGTCGTCTTTGATGCGTAGTTCGGGCTTAATCACCGTACCAGCGGGATTGCCAGTCATGGCATTGACGATTTCGGCAAACTCACGCATCGTGAACTCGTGGGGATTGCCAATATTAACCGGCTCAACCTCATCGGAGAGCAACAAACGATACACGCCTTCGACCAAATCGCCAACGAATTGGAACGAGCGGGTTTGCAAGCCATCGCCGTAGAGCGTTAATGCCTCGCCGCGCAGCGCTTGTTGAATAAAGTTAGGCACAACCCGACCATCAGCCAAGCGCATACGTGGACCATAGGTGTTGAAAATCCGCACAATCCGCGTTTGCACGCCGTGGTAGGTGTGGTAGGCCATGGTCATGGCTTCGGCAAAGCGTTTGGCTTCATCGTAAACCCCGCGTGGCCCGATTGGGTTGACGTGGCCCCAATAGGTTTCGGGTTGAGGGTGAACTTGCGGATCGCCATAAACCTCTGAGGTTGAGGCGATCAAGAAGCGGGCACCTTTGGCTTTGGCCAAACCGAGGGCATTGTGGGTTCCCAAAGCCCCAACCTTGAGCGTTTGAATCGGCAGTTCAAGATAATCGATTGGCGAGGCTGGCGAGGCAAAGTGCAAGACTGCATCGAGCGGGCCAGGCAAGAAAATATAGTTGGTCACATCGTGGCGAATGAATTGAAAGCCTTCGCGGCCAACTAAATGGGCAATATTTTCGGGGTTGCCAGTGATGAAATTATCCATCCCAACAACCGAGTGACCTTCGGACAGAAACCGCTCACACAAGTGCGAGCCTAAAAACCCTGCTGCTCCCGTGATCAACACGCGCATCGTGAACTCCTTCAAACAGAATATCGGCGCAGAAGTCGCCCTATTCTAAACGCAGATTGCTTGGCTGAAAATTAATTATCGCTAAGCGTTGCTTCGACGAAGCAGCTGCTTATTGTAATGATGGATGACGTTCATTCCCTCACCCCAGCCCCTCTCCCACTGCGGCGGGAGAGGGGAGCACTTGTAACTCGGTTCCCCCTCGCCTCGCCTGCGGGCTAGGGGGCTAGGGGGTGAGGGGCTGTCATCGATTAACCATTACATTTATTCATTGGTTGTCGATTCTGATTCGAGTTCAGCATCGGGGCGTTTTTTACGCGCCAACAAACCGCGCCGTTTGAGGCGTGCGCTTTCACTTTCTTTGCGATAATCGACCAATTTGCTTTCTTCGGTCATGCGGTCGGTAAACATAATCCCATCAAGGTGATCCAACTCGTGCTGAGCAATGTGCCCAACTTTGTAATCTTCAGCAGGAATATGGCGCAAGCGCTGTTCGCGACCCTTCAAATCGTAATATTTGATCGTTACCCATTTATTGCGCGGCACTTTGGTATAGCGGCCAGGCAGGCTCAAACAGCCTTCTTGCAGCATATGGGTTTCTTCGCTGGCTTTGATAATCTCTGGGTTGACCATCACATACAGCACGGCGGGAGCAATTTGGGTCTGCGTACCATCTTCATGTTCTTCGTATTGGGCTGGCTCTTCAATCACCACTACGCGCCGTGAAACCCCAACTTGCGGCGCGGCAATGCCAACACCCCGAGCTTCGCGCATGGTTTCAATCATATCATCAACTAAACCAGCCAAACTTTGATCAAAACTGGTGATGCGTTTGGCCTTGGCCCGTAATACCACTGCATCAGTTGGATCTTCTATTTGCAATACCCGACGTACTGCCATGGGGAAACCTCCTTGATTATTGCTAGCGTTCATTATAGCACCCTCATTTCTTAATCTGATCTTTACATACTGATGAGTTGGGCTTGACATGGCTTACGTATGCTTTGGCTGTGTCCAGTTGAAATGAATGGTGTGTTGCCAACTTTGGAGGGATTTCAATGACCAGCCACGATCAGCGTGCAGAGCGCAAAAGTATTTGGCACGATTTATTAGAACGTCGGATCAATCGCCGGACCCTTGTTGCCAGTGGTGCTGCCGCTGCTGCGGTCGCGGCCTTGCCCTTAGATCTGCAAACTGCTGAAGCGGCGCACTATCATGCTCCATTGTCAGCCCCAGCCTTGGCTCAACGCCAAGCTCAAGGTTCATTGCCCTTCAAACCAATCAGCCCCAGCACCGCCGACGATTTGATTTTGCCCGAAGGCTTCCGCTACGATTTGTTGGCCCACCGCGGCCATGATATGGGCGATGGCAGTTTGTTTGGCGAAAATGCCGATTTCCTGGCGTTCTTCCCAATCGATATGCTCCAAAAAGGCCTCGACCAAAATCGCCCACAATTTGGCTTTACCCGCAGCGATTTATCCAGCACTGATGGTTTGTTGCTGGTCAACCACGAATATATCAACCCTATGTTTATCTCGGGCTACACTGGCTCAGGCGCAAAATCTGGCGATCAAATTAACGCCGAAAAGCATATGGTTGGCATGAGCGTGATTCGGGTTAAGCGCAATAGCGATGGCCGTTGGTATTTCGACCAAACTGATACCGCTCACAACCGCCGCATCGATGCAACTACTCCAATCACCTTAACTGGCCCAGCCGCGCAACTTGATGGTGGCCCGATGGCAATTGGCTCACTTGGCAATTGTTCCGGTGGTGTAACACCTTGGGGCACAGCACTGAGCTGCGAAGAAAACTTCCAAGATTATCCAAATCCAGCACCAACTGGCTATGGCTGGGAACCAGAAATCTACGGCAAGCGCCACTACGGTTGGGTCGTCGAAGTTGATCCATTCGATAAAAACAGCATGCCACGCAAACATACCGCCATGGGTCGCTTCCGCCACGAAAATGTAGCGGTACGAGTTGGCAGCGACGGCACGGTTGTAGCCTATATGGGCGATGACAAAGCCGATTCATGCGTCTATAAGTTTGTGGCTGACCGCAAATTGACCAACTTGGCAGATCGCCCAGGCAATATGCAAATTCTCGAAAGCGGCCAACTCTATGCCGCCGACTTTGCCAATGGCAAGTGGATTTTGCTCGATTACAATAGCCAAAGCGCCTTGCAAAGTGCCAAAGATAGCAAAGGCAATTTGCTATTTAGCTCGCAAGCCGATGTTTTGGCCGATACCCAAGCCGCTGCCATGGCGCTCAAAGCCACGCCCGTTGATCGCCCAGAAGATATTGAAATTCACCCACTCGATGGCAGTGTCTATGTTGCCTTGACCAATAATACTGGCCACGGCAACTTCCACGGCCAAATCGTGCGCATGGCCGAAACCGACAATAATCCAGCTGCAACCAGCTTCGAATGGAGCATCTTCGCGGTTGGTGGCTCGCAAAGCGGCTTCTCATCGCCCGACAATTTGGTGTTCGATGGCGAAGGCAACTTGTGGATGGTAACCGACATCTCATCATCACGCACCAACAAAGGGATCTACAAATTCCAAGGCAACAACGGTCTCTTCTTCTTCCGCACCAGCGGCCCTGATGCTGGGATCGCCTTCCAATTTGCCTCCGGGCCAGTGGAAAGCGAAATGACTGGGCCATGCTGGTCGCCTGATGGCCGAACCCTGTTCTTGGCGATTCAACACCCAGGTGAAGAATCCAAGAGCTTGACCGAACTGAGCAGCCACTGGCCAATTGGTGGTAACGAAGTGCCGCGCTCAGGGGTTGTCGCAATTACCGGGTTCAAGCGCTAGAATTTAGACCGCAGTTATAGCGCAGCCTCCAATGATGTGGGCTGCGCCTTTATTTTGAATTGTTTGGAGTTACGATGACTATGCAAGAACTTTTGGTTCACGAGCGCACGTTGTTGGGCGCTTTGGATAGTTTTGCTGGAACGTTGGTGCGCACCCGCCCGCAACTGGCCGCCGATTACAACGAATATCTCGACGATTTTGCCCAACGCTGGATCGATAGTGGCTATCCCAACGAACTCGATAGCATTTCAACCTACTGGGTGCAAGCCTATTTGAGCAGTCTCAGTTTGGCACAACGTGAAGTTGCCAAGGCCGCCTTACATAGCTTTTTCGATTGGGCCGTGAGCCAAGGGTTAATTGATCAAGCGCCATTGAGTGGTGGCTATCTTTCTTGAATCGTGCTGGCTTGCACCAAACCACATTCTGCCCAACAACCCCAAATTCTCTATTAAATCCGAGCGCTGGCCGCTCGATTATCGGCATCAATCACTGATGCTCGTTTGGGCGTGAGCAAAAAGCCGTCTTTGCTCACGCTAGGCCCGATTGCCTCAAAGGGCAGCCTCGCGTACAATCGCCATATGCACGAACGCTGGAATCGCTTGTTGTATAGTCGTTGGTGGTATGCTGCCGCCTTGCTGTATTTGGCAGCTGCCCTGCTTTGGCCCGCACTCGGCAAACGTTCGGCCCCAATCAGCCGCCTGGTTGAGGTGATTATTTTGCTGGTGTGTGTCGGGCGTTTTTGGTTGCCTGCAATTCAACGCCCGCATTCAGCCTTGGCTAAAGGCTGGCGGATTTTAGCGGTGCAATGGGGCATGCTGGCCTTTTATCGTGGTTTAGGTGGCTCGCTAACTAGCATCAAAGGCTTGAGCCAAGTTATGCTACCAATCATTATTTATGTGCCAACCGTGGTGATGGCTGGGGCATTTTTTGTCAGTTTGCCGTTTAGCCAACGCCGCCGTAGTAGCATTGTGCTCGATTGGTTTGCCCTCAGCGTTGGCTTGATGATTATCACGACCATCGCGATTCGCCAAGTTGTGCCAAATGTCGCTTGGTATGATGGCCTGTTTGTTGGCGCTGATCTTTCGTTACTGTATGCACTTGATCTGATTCGTCAGCAACAGCCTCAACGCTGGCAACAACTATTTCGCCAACTGAGCAGCGGCATTTTGGCCTTGAGCTTGGTCGATTTGGCTTGGATTTTCGACCGAAGCAAGCTGGTTGTCTTGCCGATTGGCGCATTATATTGCGTGGCTTGGCTGATTTTAGCCCACGCTGCGGCGATTCACCCCAACGCTAGCAGCCCTCGCAGCGATCAACTAACGATCGATACCTTTGCCAAACGCAGCATTCCCTATGTGATTTTGCTTGGTGGCTTAGCTTTCACAATTGCCACTGGCGAGTTGAATTTTGCCCTGCTGCTACTGCCATTATTTTTGCTACGAATCAGTGTTGAGATGAGCGAAGCTCAACAACTTTCGCTACGGCTCGAACAAGCGCGACGCGAGGCCACCCACGCCCGCGATGAAGCCGAATTTCTCCGCGAACTGTTGCGCTCCTCAATTCATGATCTGCGTTCGCCGATCGATGGAGCCACAGGCCTGATCAGTGTGTTGGAATCACAGCCACAACGCCCACAATTATGGAACTTGCTGCGGGTACAAATTGAAGATATCGGCCAGCAAATGCACGATCTGTTGGATATTGCCCGAGCACAAACCAGGGCCATGCTGCAACAAACTCCGGTTGATTTAGCCGAACTATGTTGCGCTGAAACTGCTCGTTTAGAGGCCAGCGCCGCCTTTGCCCAAAAAGCCAACAAACCGCAAATTCAACTTAATATTCAAAATCTGCAAGTGGACACCAACCAACGCTTGCTTGGTCGGGCGATTTATAATCTCTTGAAAAATAGCCTTGATCATGGCGGCCAGCAGATTCGCTTAATTGTTGAGCCACATGCTGAGCAGATTAACCTGATTATTCACGACAATGGGGCTGGCTTTCCCCAGCATGTGCTCGATTTAGCCCCAAGCAGCAGCGATGGGCGTGGCTATGGCTTTGGTTTACGCGGCGTTTTGGCCAATCTCAGCCTGATTGGAGCCAGACTTCAGCTCGAAAATCGCCAAGGTGCTTGGGCTTGTATTCAATTGCCCCGCCTATCAGCCTAGCTTTTCAGGAGGATTATCGGTGAGCTATCGTGCATTTGTGGTCGAAGATAGTGAAGTTCATGCCACTTTAGCTGAGCTGTTGTTGCAAGAAGCAGGCTTCGAAGTAACAATTTGGCGTTCAATTCGCCAAGCATGGCATTGGTTCGAACACGATCAAACCAAGCAACCCATGTTAGGCTTGTTGGATATTAAGTTGCCCGACCCAACCTTGCCACGCTTGGAAAGCACAGTTTTGGCGGCAGCAATTAGCGATGCCGTCGCCCAAGGACGGCATGCTCCGGTGCATTTGGTGGCGATCAGCAGCGAATTAACGCCACAACGTGAATGGGCGGCGCTGGCTACTGGTTGTAGCGCCGTGCTGAGCAAACCACTAACCCCACTCAAAGCCCAATGGCTTGCCGAATTAATCACCCAGCCAATGCCCACCCTCAGCGACGAAATTAGCGCAGTCGCGTTTCGCCAAGGCCAGCTCGATGTGCTAAATTTATTGGAACTACAACAACGCCCGCCGCGACGAGTTTGGCAGATTGAGGATGTACGCAATCTATTGGCGGTGCTCACAGCGGGGTTTCATGTGGGTGAGCAAGGGCGACAAGCAGGGTTAAATTTACAACATGAATTTGGCGGGTCAACCGCCGCTCATGTTGCATTACGGGCATGTTTGCCATTATTGGAAAGCGAGCAAGCCCGTTTGCTAGGGCTTTTGCTGCATGGGGTTGCCCAACAAACCATCGCTGGCCGTTTGGGGCTTGGGCGACGTAAACTTGAGGGGCAGATTGAGCAACTTTTGCAACAACTAGCCATTTTGCTGAGCCAGGGTTGATCGCTAGCTCAATGCTCGTTCATGGCGTGGTGTTCATCTTCACGCGAAAGATAATAGGTCATGCTATGCAACAATGCTACTGGATCGATATGGCGCACCCAAACATTATCGGGGGTTTGCACCACAATTGGCGCGTAATTCAAAATGCCTTGAACCCCGTTTTGCACCAATACATCGACGACTTCTTGAGCGCGAACCGCTGGCACAGCCACAATCGCCAAGCGAATATTATGCTCTTGCAAAATTTTAGGTAAATCGGAATCGGGCTGGACGGTGTTGCGGCCTAGTTGCAAACCAATTTTCGAGGTATCGTTATCGAAAACCCCAATAATGTCGATGCCACGGGTACGAAAGCCCTCGTAGCGGGCGATAGCCTGGCCAAGTGGCCCGACCCCAACCAACACCACGGGCCAAACTTCGTGCAAACCCAAAATCCGTCGAATATGTCCCAGCAAATACTCGACGTTATAGCCAATGCCTTGCTTGCCAAATTCACCAAAATAAGAAAGATCTTTACGAATTTGAGCGGCAGTAACCCCAATTCGTTCGCCTAACTCCTGTGAGGAAACCGAACGAACACCTTCTTCAGCCAAATAACTCAGGCTACGTGCGTAAATTGGCAATCGCCGCACTACAACATCGGGAATTGCGTTGGGGGAGATGTCCATCCCGCACACTCCTTTGGAAACACCACAAAACGAGCCGCTCTTGCCAAGCGAATTTGAGGCTGCCCAACCGAGGCTCGCGCCCCGTCGCGCAGCTTAATTGATATTGTGAAGTATAGTGCAAACTATTGATATGTCAAGCGTTTTTAGGCGATTCTAATGCTTTGTTTAGCTAGCACGCTGCGCAATTTTCGCGGTGATTAATTGATCTTCAATCGGGCTAGAGCGATAGTACTTACCAAACTATAAAAAATTCAGAGCCGCAGTTGCGACTCTGAATTGGTGTAGATACTCACATATTTGCTGTTGACTCTCGGTTACCCTGAAATCGTTGATACCTATTGTTGCAGTTTGGCTAGCTCTTCGCTGGTGATCATGCGAAATTGATTGCTGCTCGCATCATTGATATAGACCATCTCTTCTTGTTTGACGCTCACCAACATATCCAAACGTTGGTCAGCATTGACATCGGCAAAGCGCAAGCTAACAGGGGTCAAATCTTCGCCGGCCCCAAAGAGATATGGGCCAACAATCGTTCGGGCTTTAGCTGGATCACCACCAGGCATTTCAACAATCACAATTCGGCGTTCCATATTCATTGCGACAAAGTGTGAAGGCAAGCCATTGGTTTCATCGTGGCCGACAAAGGCGGTGGTTTGCATCGTGCGTGGGCGGCCATATTTCACATCATCGTATTTAACCTTGAACCACGAAACAATTGGGCTGAACATGGCATTAGCTAAGAACAACGCCAAAATAATACAGATGGCATAAGCAAATTTGTTATGCACACCAAAGCCCACTGAGCGACTGCTATACCGCTGCCGCGTTTGCGGTAAGGTAATCACGGTGGTAGGTCTCGTGCGGCGCACAACCTCCGCTGAACGTAGATCGCGACTTGTGATGGCCATAGCGAACCTCCTGTGAGTCAACCATTTGAGAACAAATATGCTGGCTGTGAGTATAGTAGAACATGCGTTCTGTGTCAAGTAAAAAGTAGCCTTTTTACTCATGCACTCTCTGATTGGTTGTCGTATGGTAATGATTCATAGATTCGAGCTACAGCTTTGGTTATCACGCAACACTGCTTTGTTTTAAAGCCGCTGGTTGGTTTACGTCGCACCTAGATATTCGTCGTTGGTTATTTCGACATGGCTAAAAGTCCTACTATATAGATCCCACATGGATTCCTCATACTAGCCCAATTGACCTAATTTGAGCCAATTTGATCGTGTCATGCCAAAAATACTAGGTTTGTGTATCTAGGGTTGGGGTAGCGCTACGATTGTCAGCTTCTAGCAAAACAAGGAAGGCTCCGATGATTCCAATACGCCGTGTTATGAGTATGTTGATTGTAAGTAGTATGATGATTGGTATCGTCCCTTCAACCCCAGCACAATCAACTGCGCCCAAGGCTCACCCAACCGCCAATCAAGCACCATTAAATGATCTATTGCTTGATTCTGATGATGGCGAATCCTCTACGCTTAATGTAGAAGCCGATCCATGCCCAGAACCAGCCGCAAGCCTTGAACTACCAGATTTAGAGCCAACGCCAAACCAGCCACAAAATGCCAGCGTTAAGCATACCAATCAAGCCTTACCGCATACAAATTACCCGCTAAATTGCGAATTTGCCCGTGACCGTGAGGTTCTGGCAATGATCAATCCTGAATCATTCAGCATCACAAATGCTAATCAATCTTTTACGACCGATTCCGTAACTGTGCCCGAAACTACGCAAATGTTGCGCTTTGAATATATGGTTGGCCGTAAAACTGCCGATAGTATTACACCACTGCATATCGAAGTATTGAGTGGGGCAAACTTCGCTACCGTTACCAACATTAGTAATAGTCGCATTAAGAGTCAATATCGGCTTGGTTGGCAAAATGGCGCATTAAATATTCAAGCGTTTCGGGGCCAAACCATCAAACTTCGCTTTATTAACGACTGGTGGTGGACCGATCAACCCTCGGCGCAAGTACGGAATATCCAGCTAACCCAAGAGATCCCCGATTGGGAACTATCAACAGTTGGCGAATTTGCGATTCAAAATGACGCTCTGATTGGGGCACATGCCGTCATTACGGGAGCAAACGCCAATCTCACCTCAATGCCGATCAATATTACCTATCAGACGCAGAGCCTTTCTTTCAACTATCGAACTGGACGTTGGCTCAATGATGGGCATGCACCGCTGTTTGTTGATATTTTGAGTGGCCCTAGCTTCACCACGGTAACCCGCATTGATCAAGGAACCTTGGGTGGAAGATTAACCGATGGCTGGCGTGAAGCGGTAGTAGACGTACAAGCATTTCGCGGTCAAATGATTAAAATTAAAATTGTCAATGATTGGTGGCCAACCGAGCCACAAGTTACTTCACTTGATCGTTTCATGCTGAATTGGGCCGTGCCTGGATGGGATATCTCCAACGCGAGTTTTGTACGTACTCATAGTCTACCTTCTAACGCTGATATACATCCATTAAATACTGACTTCGAGCAAGGCTTTGTTGGCTTTGATGTGATTGAAAATGCCGCTTTTGAACAACCCAAACAACTAGTATCCGTATTAGAACAAACGCCAATTAACCTACAGGGAATCAAAACGAAAGCTACAAGCATTGATTTCTTAGTGCCAGCAGCGACTACCAGTGTTCATTTTGAATATATGCTTGGCGATCTTGATAATCCCAACACAACCCGATCACTTCAAGTTGCAATTCTCAGTGGCGAAGCCTTTGAGATCCGCGAACTACCAAAGGGCCATGAATTTATCAGCTCGCAGCAAGCAGGTTGGCAACTTGGGAAAATCGATCTGGTAGGCTATCGGGGTAAAACTATTAAACTTCAATTTACTAATGCAAGTTTAGGCAAACCTAGCAGCCAAATTAGGCAATTACAGGTTATGCAAGATGTACCCGGCTGGCACGTTAGTAATCATCAATTGGTTAGCTTTGATACGCATGAGCAATATCCAAATCATGTCTATGTGCATGGCAATGCTACACAGCTCACCTCATTTGGTTTCACTGTGCCACTGACCGCCCAACAGGTACGGTTTGATTATCAAGCAGGCCATAGCCATGATAATGCTGCTCGCCAATCAGTTGCCATCAGTGTCTTAAGTGGCGATCATTTCGAAGTTGCAACACTGCTACCAAAAAATTATCTGAGTGGCTCAACCAATCAAGGTTGGCAACGGCTGGCAATTGATTTGCAGCGCTTCCAAGGCCAAACGATTAAAGTCCGGTTTCAGCTAGAAGCCCAAAATAAAGCCTATTTACGCCTCGATAATTTCCAGGTTGGTCAAATCTTGGCAGGTTGGTCGGTCAGCGAACACACACCAATCAGTTTAGAAAGTGCAGGAACCAGTGGCCAAGCGGTTCGATTTACTGGAAATAATGCAACTATAACCAGTGATGCGTGGCAGGTTCCTACCGATACCCAAACCCTCCAATTTAACTACAAAGCCCAGCTAAGTGATCCAAATGCACGCTCATTTATTAAAGTGCATGTGCTGAGTACTGATGACTTTACTGTCATTACCCCAATTGATGCCAAATTAGTCTATGGCACTGCGAATAATGGCTGGCTCCAAGCCCAACTTGATCTGGCACAATTCCAAGGCCAAACGATTAAATTGCAATTCAAGAGCCACACCAGCAACGACGCAATTGTATGGCTCGATCAGCTTCAACTGATTGCAGGCCCACAGCGGAGCAAGCAGGTCACCCAGCAGGCTCCTGACTATTCATTTATTGAAATGACCCAGAATGCTCAACAACTAACCAGTTCAAGTGTTGAAGTGGCGAGCGATAGCCAATTTTTACGCTTTGTCTACCAAGTTGGCAACAAAGATCAGGGGAATGCACGACACTATTTAGCTATGGAAGTGTTATCTGGAGCAAATTTTACAACTGTTACCCGGATCGATCAGAATCAATTACGCGCTAGCCTGAACGATGGCTGGAAGATCGCGCAGTTGCCAATTCAGCAATTCCAAAACCAAACGATCAAAATTCGCTTTGTTGGGCCAGATTTGGTTTCTGCTCCAATCGTGCGGATTGATAAAGTAGCGCTGCTCAGCCCACGTGCAACCCTTACAAATCCGATCGCAACGACTGGCACAACCTACCTGAATGTCCCACTTACTGAATTTGGTGGTCCTACGACAACTGCGACCATGACCATTACCTCGCTCGTTGTCTATGATGAATATATCGATCTAGCGGGAGAAGTATATTATGGTAATACGAGCTACCCATTTGCCTTGACTGGCGATCTCTATCATTCGAACCTTGGTACACCTGGTGATGTGGTGGCTGAGCTTCAAGATACTACTCGAACCTTTGATGCTTTGTATTTGGCGTTCCGCCAACAGCCATTTGGTCCGCAAACTAATCCTTCAATCATCAACGAAAATCTATCGTTATATCTGCAACGCCAAGGAACACGCGAAGCCACGCTGATCGATCTTGGGCTGAATGACTCAAGCAATATGCTGCTAAACCCAATATTCCAAGCTAGTTCGCTTAGCCCTGCTGAGTATGGCAGCGATTATTGGTTTGGCAAACTTGTGGAGCCTGAATCAACCTTCGAGGCATTGGGCGACCCAGATGAAAAGAAGTGGACTTGGACTCGCAGAACTATTGGTGAAGATTGTTCGTTATTCCAACAACTTACTTTTGGGGTTGTGGTTACAAAGCCATACGATATTGGCGTAAATGAAGGTAATTTTGGAAGCCAATTAGAAGTTCTTGGCTCAGTAACGAATGGATACGTTACCCCTGGCCAATCTTGGCCCGACCATTCATGTGATATCTATGATGAGGATAATGCAGGCGTGAGCTTAGGCTCTAAGGACGATCCGGTAACAGTTAAGTTTGTCTCTTCGGGCAATGGTTTAACTGGTAATTCAGCACAAGGTGATTACCTGAGTCATGTAATATTTGGAGGTGAGGCGGCTATATTTAAAAACAATACACTTTGGTTTGATCAATTTATGGGTCACTTAATTACATCTATTGACTTAGTTTCAAAATTCTACTCAACCCCAATCTCAGTCGGTGATGTATCTCAACTTTTCCCAGAAGGTACACCAGCTATGGATGATAAACCAGCTTTATCAAATAGTATGATCCTCAACGACTGGGATGATAATCCCAATACAAAAATGAAAGTTTTACGGGTTCCATTTCAACAATCTGTATTAGTTAATCGAAAAAATTATTTTATGGTGTTGGTATCTGTTACTTGTAAAAAACAAACCGTCAATAAAGATATGCAACTAAAGATATTCTGGCATATCCCCTTATATGATAAGGTAACCAAAAAAGAGCTAAATAAGGGTTTATATAATAAAATATTCTTAATTGATTATAAGAGTGGGCCTTGTAATAAGTAGGTAGTTTGAATAGCTATAACAGTGGCCTGCGATAAACAGTAGGCTATTGTTATGGTGCAACAAAGGAGCTCATATGACCGCAATTCAACGTTGGTTAATGGCCGCTTTAGCCCTGAGCTGTTTGGTGCTTAGTTTTTACAGTTATACAATCAATCATAACTTGCAAGTGGTACAAGCTCGTCAGTATGGGCAAATTGCGACAACTGGTGAATCATTGTGGTTTAGTTGGTATAAATGTGTTGAAGAACTTAGCTTTGCTATGAGTGCAGCTGATCAGAATAATCAGGCGTATGTGCTAGAATACCTTTCAAATGCCGAACTATATTGTCAATTATCAACGCAATTTATCTATAACTACGATTCTGCTTTAAACTGGCCTATCAAACCTTGGTGGAATTTAAGTCTCACCTCTTCTGGTAATGGTGTTGGATTTGTGAATTTATTTATATATTATCCATCCAAAATAAATCAAATTCATAGCTCTATTAAAGAGGAAAGTTTAGTTAGTCCAGCCAATCGTGCTCGAATCCAACAACTTCACGATGACATCAAAATATTTGCCCAGCAAATACCTGAATCAATGCTACAAGAGGGTGATATCGATAAAATCCATGAGGCGCTGGCGGGATGGTGTGGAATGGTCAATGATGTCAAAGCCAAAGAAACAATTATATTGGCTGAAGAACAATACAGAGGTGTTTGTAGGAAGGAGCAGTTCTAAATGTATCATGTACCAAAAACCAGCCGCTGGCAGTATGGTTGTTTACAACAATCCCTGTATCTCGTCAATATTGGGTTGTATTCGCTGATGGTCTTTCTAACTATTTTTAGTGCTTCAAAAATTGTCCGTTGGTGGCTTGATGATCCAAGATATGAATTAGATTATGCAACATTTATTTGGCTTCCGATCGGTTTGCTACTGCTGAGTCCATTTATTTGGCAAAGGATGTATGCGCTGGGAACTTTAGCAATTACTGGAAGTAGCTTGCTATTGCTGAATATATTTCTCATGGTTTTTTTGCGGGTCGATTTTAGTGATGCTGATCAAATCGGTTGGAGTGTGGTAATACTCTTTTCGGTGGCGATAACCTTGGTTGTTTGGTATCGGGCTAAGCCATGGCGTAAGTTCAATCGGTAAATTGATAAACGCATAGGCATGCTAGATGATTGAACAGCTTTAAGATAGTTCGTTCTAGACAACCAAGATCTAGCATGCACTGATTATTCTCCGGTTGGCGGAACATGGGCTGGATGAGCAAAGCATTACAATTGGCAAAATCTACCTCAATAGGCAGCTACAAAGGATGGGCAAGCTCTAGACGATCCGCTATCATACAGTTGTTACACCAATCAACCTAGGATCAAAAATAGATGCTTGCTTATTGGATTAATTTGGTATTTGTGATGCTTGAAACGGCTTTGGGCACGTTTATTTTGGCCCGATCTAGCCATTATCGCCCAGCCCGAATCTTTTTTGGGTTAACCCTATGCTTGATAGTCATTAATAGCACGGCGCTTGCCCGTAATCTAACAACTGATCATGCTACCTCGTATGGGTTGGTTGGGATTGCCCTGGTGAGCCTGGGGTTGCTTTGTTGGTTGATGTTGCTTTTGTTTGCAGCGTTGTTTATGCCACAATGGTGGGAAGGCTCACGCCCAATTCGCTCGATTTCATTGGTTTATGGCCTATCGATTGGCTTATTAGCACTTGATTTGATTGGGCAATTTGGCTGGTTTACCACTGGGATCGAATTAGCCAATGGCAGCTATCGGCCTATCGCTGGGCCAGCGGCGGGTTTGATGTTGGCTTTATTTAGCCTTGGGTGGTTGGTGCAGCTTGGATTGTTAGGCATGGCATTTTGGAGACAACCAGCAACCCGCCGCTCCATTAGTTGGTTGGCTTTTGCAATTCTCTTTTCAGCATTGACCAACTCGGTATTGGGGATTGTCAAGCTTGAGCCAAGTGGCCAGTTGGCAAGTGTGCTACAAACGTTGCCCTTGGTTTTAAGTTTGACCTACATTGTTTTGCGTGGCAGTTTGTTTCAGACCAAACAAGTAGCGGTGCAGCAGGCTTTGCAAACCATGAGCGAAGCGATGGTGGTCGTTGATCGCGAAGGAATGATTGTTTATCTCAATAATGCGGCCCACCAGCTTGGTTTGCAAACTCAGCAACCACTTCAACAGGCATTTCAAACGATTGGAGTTGCAGTTGATGATGTTGCGGCTTTGGCTAAAGCATTAGCGCAGCCGCAAATCCAAGCTTTTACTCAAACGCTGGCCTTGGGCAACCCTTTGCGCTTGCTAGAAAATGCAGTATCACCAATTTTGGATAGCGCTGGACAGAGCCAAGGTACGATGTTGTTCATTCGGGATATTACCGAGTTGGAGCGGCACACGGCTTTGTTGGAGCAGGAACGGCGGCGCTTGAGCGTAATGGTAGAACAACTTGAGCAGGAACAAATCCAACGTAATCAATTGACTCAAGCAGTTCAGGCGCTCTCATTTCCAACGATTCCGGTTTTGCCGGGCGTGCTGGTTCTACCCCTGATCGGGGTACTTGATCAGCAGCGAATTATTGAATGTCAACGGGTTTTGATGGAATCATTGAATCAGCAGCCAGTTCAACGTTTGCTGATAGATTTGACCGGAGTTCAATTGATCGATGCTGAAGGTGCAATTGGCATGCAGCGAATGTTGCGGGCCGCCTATTTGCTTGGTGCTCAAACAACATTAATCGGGGTACGACCTGAGGTCGCTCAAGCCTTGGTTGGAATGGGCGCTGATTTGCAGCATGTCGCGACCGCCGCAACCCTGCAAGCTGCGGTCGGCCAAATTATCGCCAAAGGCTAGGCCACGCCAAACCAAAAAATGACGTGGCTCAGGCAATTAATGTTTAGCGCGGGCGAATCGCTAGGCCTTGCAATTCGAGCGCATATTCAACTCCGGCTTGCAGGTTGGCGCGGGTAACAATCCCAGTCAAATCGATGCCCAATTGAACAATCGTTTGGGCAATTTCAGCGCCAATCCCCACCAGCACCACGGTCGAGCCGAGCAAACGTGCAGCACGAGCAGCTTGGAGGAGATAATTGGCAACGCCAGTATCGATCACCGGAACACCCGTAATATCCAAAATCACGACATCGGCGCTATAGGTGTTGATTGCTTCGAGCAGGGCTTCCATAATTTGGCCAGCTCGCCGCGAATCAACTGAGCCAATCAGTGGCAACACCAGAATTCCACCATAAACTGGCACGATTGGTGATGAAACTTCGGCTAAGGCAGATTCTTGGTTGGAGATAATTTCGATTTGGGCATCTTCATAGCCATTGAACATGCCCATCATACCTTCTTCGGTTAGCTCATGCAGGCGTTCGACCATTTCGAGCAAAAGGATGGGATCTTCAGCATAGTATTTGCGAAATGTATTGGAGGTCGCTTGATTAATGCTGCGCAAGACTTGTTGAACGCTATTTAATGGAATATTTTGGCGGAAGCGCTCATAGCTTATCGCTCGCATATGTTGTTGGTAGGCATGGATATCTGGCTCACGTAAATCGCGAATTAATGCATCGATGGCGGCAACAGCTCGCTTTTTAAGCTCATCACGCGCCATTTTGCTATATTCAACCACATTGGCTTGAATTAATTCGATCGTAGTGTCGATAATTTCATCAAAGTGTTTGGTGTAAAAAGCTGCTAAATCTGACATAGTTGCGAGCCCTCCTAAAACCTTAGGTTTTTTTGATTGCGATAAAAATGCCAACCTACTGCGATCTGCCGAGTCTCTAAAACTATGCTGATTTAACAGCGTTGAGCCTAATTAACGGGGGCGAATCGCCAAGCCTTGTAAATCTAGGGCGTATTCGATGCCCGATTGTAAGTTGGCGCGGGTGACGATGCCCGTAAGATCGATGCCTAATTGGACAATCGTTTGGGCAATTTCAGCGCCAATCCCGACCAGTACCACGGTTGAACCAAGCAAACGCGCGGCGCGAGCGGATTGCAACAAATAATTGGCAACGCCCGTGTCGATCACTGGAACACCAGTAATATCCAAAATGACGACATCTGCGCTATAGGTGTTGATTGATTCAAGCAGCGATTCCATAATTTGGCCTGCCCGCATCGAATCGATTGAGCCAATCAAGGGCAAGACCAAAACGCCTTCATAGACTGGCACGATTGGCGATGAAACTTCGGCCAGTGCGTAGGTTTGTGATGAGATAATTTCATCTTTGTGTTGTTGAAAGCCTTCGTAGACAGCAGCAATCGCAGCGGTCGTAATTTGATGGCCTTTTTCAATCACATTAATTTGATCAGCGGTACTATCGGGGTAGGCTTGGCGCAAACCCTGAATCATAATATCGGTGGAAAGGAGCAAAACCTGCAAGAAATCGCCAATAGGAATACCTTGTTGCGCCCGTAAGTAGCTCGTTTCGCGCCAATAATCAGGAAAAGCCTTGGGATGCTCTGTATCCAAATCGCGGGCATATGGATCAAGCCCAGCGATGACCCGTTTGCGAACATCATCGCGTGATATTTTGCCGTAGGTAGGAATTTGGGTTTGCAAGGTAGTAATAATGGTTTCGACGATCGATTCTTCGTGCTGCTTGAACATTTCGTAATAGTTGGTCATGCAGGCTCCTTGAATGTTGGCAACGTTTCCGAATTGCCAAGCTATCTCGCTTCTTGGGTTGGCCAACGGAAGGGTTTCTCTACGACCCTTCCGTTGTCTGGCCAAAAACTTATTTGATTACGATATTGACCAAGCGATTTGGTACCACAATTTGCTTGACGATGGTTTTGCCCGCGACCAAGGGGGCAATCTTTTCATCAGCCAAAGCGGTTGCAATGATGCTTGGTTCATCGGCGGTGGCGGCTACCTGTATTTTACCGCGAACTTTACCATTTATTTGCACTGGCAATTCAATCGATTCGTCGATCAATAAGGTTTCATCGTAGCTTGGCCAAGCTTGCAAATGGACGCTTTGGCTGTTGCCCAAAAATTCCCATAATTCTTCAGCAATGTGGGGAGCGATTGGTGCTAACAACAAGGTCAAGGTTTCGGTGGCCTTGCGCCATGTTGTAGTGCCATACACATCGGTTTCGCGGACTTTCATCAATTCGTTGACGAACTCCATCAAGCCAGCAATGGCGGTGTTAAAGGCAAAACGCTGCAAATCGTCGCCAACTTTTTTGATGATCCGATGGGTTTGGCGCTCCAATGTGCTAGCATCGCCCACAGCATCGTGGCGTTGTGGCGTATCAGTCACGACCCGCCAAGCCCGATCCAAGAAGCGCACACAACCTTCGATCCCGCGATTATTCCATGGACCGCCTTGCTCCCACGGGCCAATAAACATCAAGAAAGTGCGCACGGTGTCAGCACCATATTGGGCTACCAGCATATCTGGGTCAATCACATTGCCGCGCGATTTCGACATTTTATTACTATCTTCGCCTAAAATCACCCCTTGGTTGATCAAACGGGTCATTGGCTCGTTAGCGCTGACTAAGCCCATATCACGCATGGCTTTCCACCAAAAACGGGTGTACAGCAAGTGCATCACGGCATGTTCGCGACCACCCGTATATTGATCAACTGGCAACCATTTATCGGCAATCGCTTTGGTAAAGGGCGCATTCGTTTCGTGCGGGCTTAAGTAGCGCACTTGATACCACGACGAATCAACAAATGTATCCATGGTGTCGGTGTCGCGCTCAGCCTCGCCGCCACAGGTTGGACATGTGGTAAAGCGCCAGGTTGGGTGCAATTTCAAGGGCGATTCGCCTGTTGGCTTGAAATCAACACTATCGGGCAGCAACAATGGTAATTGATCTTCTGGCACGGGTACAGTACCACATGTTGGGCAATAAATCATCGGGATTGGCGTACCCCAATAGCGTTGGCGGCTGACCAGCCAATCGCGCAAACGATAATTAATCGCCCGTTTGCCCAATTGCTCAGCTTCCAGCCAGTTAATCACAGCTTCTTTGGCCTCGGCTGAGCTCAAGCCATCGATTTGGCCTGAATTAACGACCGTGCCATAGGCTGGCTCGGCTGCTTCCAAGGGAGTTTCGGCAGTTTGCTCAGATTGGGTAACTACGCGTTTGATTGCCAAGCCAAAGGTTTTGGCAAAGGCAAAATCGCGTTCATCGTGGCCGGGCACGGCCATGATCGCGCCAGTGCCATAGGTCATCAACACATAATCGGCAATCCAAATTGGCACGCGCTCTTGGCTCGCTGGATTGATCGCATACGCACCGATCCACACGCCAGTTTTGGGCTTTTCGTCGTCGGTCGATTGGCGCTCAACTTCGGTTTTGCGAATTGCTTCGGCTACATAGGCATCGACGCTGGCTTTTTGCTCGGCGCTGGTCAATTTGGCAACCAACGGATGTTCCGGAGCCAACACCATAAAGGTTGCACCCCACAAGGTGTCGGGGCGAGTTGAAAAGACCGTAATTGGGTCGCCAGCCTCAGATTTGAAGCTGATTTCAGCTCCTTCTGAGCGACCAATCCAGTTGCGCTGCATGGTTGTGATGCGCTCAGGCCAATCCAACTCTGAGAAATTCAGCAATTCATCAGCGTATGAAGTAATTTTGAAATACCATTGATCCAAATCGCGCTTGGTGACTAAGCTATCGCAGCGTTCACAGCGCCGCTCATCGCCCACAACCTGTTCGCGGGCCAAGGTTGTATTACACTTGGGACACCAATCGACGGCTGAGAATTTTTTGTAGGCTAAGCCACGCTTGAAAAACTGAATAAAAAACCACTGATTCCAGCGATAATATTCAGGGTCGGCGCTAACAATTTGCTGATCCCAATCGACCATCATGCCCATCGATTGCAATTGGCCGCGCATATATTCAATGTTGGAATAGGTCCATTTGCGCGGATCTAAGTTGTTTTTGATTGCGGCGTTTTCAGCGGGCAGGCCAAAGGCATCGAAGCCCATTGGGAAAAAGACGTTGTAGCCACGCATGCGCATGTAGCGGGCATGCACGTCGCTGGGCGACATGGCATACCAATGGCCAATGTGCAAATTGCCCGATGGATAGGGCAACATAGTGACGGCATAGTGTTTAGGCTTATCGCTGTCTGGCTCGAAGCGATAAATGCCGTCGCGTTCCCAACGTTCGCGCCATTTTGGCTCGGTGATGCTACTATCATAGCGAGTGGCCATCATCAACTCCTTGGCTAAAAAATATCTGCAATTGGCAAAATCTAAAACTTTTCCCCTCACCCCCTGGCTCGCTTCTGTCAAGGATAGGTTTTAAACATGATCATTGATCATCACCCTTCCGTCCCGCCTCAAGGCGGGAGACGCAGGGGGATTAAAGCCCCCTGCACCCCCTCAAGGGCAATTGTTGGTAGTCATAGATCTACCGATGAACCAGCCTATCCGTGGTTCGCAGCAGAAACCTACCCTTGTAAGCGAAGGGTGAGGGAACTAAACAAAAATCTAAAACAAAAAACCCCGAACCCATGTCAGGGACGGAGCAAAACCCCGTGGTACCACCCTGCTTATGAGCCGAAGCACATCACTCGTAGGCGCAATAACGGGCGCACCCGCCACCAACTACTAGGCCGAAGCTGTTCCCTGATGGGGCATAAACGGGCGAGTTGGGCACTGGGTGTAGCTTTGCACCAGCCAGCTACTCTCTGTAAAAACGCGCTTAATACTCCCGCGAACCAGATTCTGATTTAGGGCGATTATACCACGGCTTGATTTGTAGACATCAATCCAAAGATTGAGTTAGTTGCAAAAAATAAAATTTTTAGTAAAATGAGACCGATCCCAATAATCAATCACGATTATTGCTCAGCCCCACGATGAAGTGCCTCATACTTCGCGTCATCTAGGCTCGCTGTTGCTCCTACACCACGCACCGTCCGAGGAAGGCTGCTCGCTTAATTCGTCCATTGGCGGACATAGTACCAAGCATTCTTAAACGCAATACCTTTGGATCGCAGTCTCTGGAACCGGTCTCTTTAGCGAACACGTTCGAGTACGAATGCTGGTTTGGCTACATTCCCTGCAATGCTGCAACAACTGAATAATCGAGGCTTGACTACAACTACAACCTTCCTAGGTTGGCTTTGCTGTGCTCAAGTCAAGGGGGCAGTCGGTTCAATCACGCTGGTCTGGTCGATTGAATCGGCTGTGGTTGGCACTTGTTGCCGTGATCTCGCTGTGTGGAGGAAATAGCATGGCTCGATTTTCTTTGGTGCGCCAACTGGTTTTGGCGTTGATGCTGGTGGGTTTGGCATTGCCAGCTGGGCAACCAAGCGCCGCCCAAACTTCGGCAAACCCGCAAACATTCAGCAAACTGTTGATCGATACTGGTAGCTCAGCGAGCCGTTTCGCCCAAACTCATGGCAAATTGCTGGTTGATTATGGGGCATTTGGTTTGTGGCAAATTGCCGATAATCAACTGAACCAGGTTAAGCAATTGGCTGGTGCGACAACCAACGATCTAGATACGCTTAACTTTCGTGGGATTCGCTTCAATCCACTGAAAGCCCAACCAAGCCTCAGATTAACCCAAAGCCCAACCGCTGAGCATCAATTGTGGTTGGTACAATTTATCGGGCCAATCAAAGATACTTGGTTGGAGCAACTCACCAAGGCTGGAGCCGAATTGGTGATTTATGTGCCGAGCAATAGCTATTTGGTGTGGGCTGATGGCGCGAGCCTCAACAAGCTCAATCAATTACAACAAACCAGCCACGCTATTCAATGGATGGGTGTCTATCAGCCTGAATATCGTTTGGCTCCAGAACTACGCACTAAGGCAAGTAGCCCCAAGCGGACTGAATTGGTTGATGTCAGCGTGCAAATCTACAATGCTGGCGATATACAAGCCTCGGTTGATGCAGTCATTGCGGCGAGTAGCAAACTGCATGCCCGACCATGGCAGGTGCTCAATTTCACCACACTTTCGGTCCAACTGCCTGAAACTGAATTGGCAGCGTTGGCACAACGAGCGAATATCTACAATATTGAGCCTTGGAGTGAGCCAGAGCTGTTTGATGAACGCCAAGGCCAGATTATCGCGGGCAATGTGACGACGCTGAATGGCAAAACTGTGCCAAGTGGGCCTGGCTATTTAAGCTGGTTGCAAAGCCAAGGCTTGCCCAACAACCCTGCCGAGTATCCAATTGTTGACGTGGTCGATGATGGCTTCGATGATGGCACGATCAATCCATTGCATCCTGATTTTTATCTAAACGGCGTGCGACCTGGAACTTCGCGCATCACCGCCACATCCAACTGTACTCTTGACCCGCGCGGCAATAGTTTGGCGGGTCACGGCCAAATCAACGCGGGAATTATCGGCGGCTACAACAATCTCACAGGCTTTCCCTATATCGATGAAGCTAGCTCTGGGATTGCTGGCGGCTATAATATTGGGCTTGGAATTGCGCCCTATACCCGTATGTCCAGCACCAAAATCTTTCGTAATAGTGGCTCGTTTAGCATTAGCAATTGTGATGGTGGCGATAGCTACGCCGATATTGTGACTGCTGGTTATGAGCATCAAGCGGCGATTACCTCGAATAGTTGGGGCCAGCCAGGCTCAATGGGCGCGTACAACATTTATTCACAGCTTTACGACCAACTAACCCGTGACGCGAGCAGCGACGATGCGGGCAACCAAGCCATGTTGCATATTTTTGCCGCAGGCAATATGGGTGAATTTGGGGCAAATACGGTTAGCGCACCGAGCACTGCCAAAAACGTGATTTCGGTCGGTGCAACCGAAAATGTGCGCGATGAAGGCGTTTTGGATGGCAACGGTTGTGAGATTTCGCAAGCCGATAATGCTGATGATTTGGCGGTTTTTTCGGGCAAAGGCCCAACCGATGATAGCCGAATCAAGCCCGACATTATGGCTCCTGGCACACACGTAATTGGCCCAGCCCCCCAAGAATCGGGCTTTCTGGGCGCTGGGGTTTGTGGTGGCCTAACTAATCCATATTATCCTGATAATCAAACCCTTTACACCTGGTCAAGCGGTACCAGCCACTCAGCTCCCGCTGTGTCAGGCGCAGCTTCATTGCTCTACACCAAATATCGTACAAGCTTTGGCAATGGAGCAACCCCAAGCCCAGCTATGCTTAAGGCCTATTTGTTGGCTTCGAGCCGCTATTTGGATGGGGTGAATACTGGCGGCAATTTGCCAACCAATCAGCAAGGTTGGGGCGATGTCTACCTGAAAACTGCACTCGATAGCACCCCTAGAATTGTGGTTGATCAAAGCCATGTGTTTGGGGCGAGCGGCGAAAGTTTCAGCCAAGTTGGCCAAATTGCCGATAGCAACAAAGCGTTGCGGGTCGCCCTCACATGGACAGATGCAGCGGGCGGTACTACTGGCGATGCCTTTGTCAATGACCTTGATCTGGAAGTGACGGTTGGCGGCCAAGTTTATAAAGGAAATGTGTTTAATGAAACACTCTCAACGACTGGCGGCGTGGCCGATGCCAAAAACAATGTCGAATCGGTTTATCTGCCAGCAGGGGCAAGTGGCGCGATTCAGGTGCGGGTGATTGCCCGCAATATTGCTGGCGATGCCATTCCTGGTAATGCTGATACTACCGACCAAGATTTTGCCCTGTATGTCTACAATGCTAGCCAAGGCGCGATTGGCACAGTTACGGGGCGGGTGAGCAACGCCAGCAATGCTCCCGTTGCTAATGTGCGAATTGCCACCAGCAATAATTTAAGCACCGTGAGCGATGCCAATGGGAACTATCGTTTGGTTCTACCTGTTGGCACCTATGCTCTGACCGCAAGCATAAATGGCGTATTTCAAAGTGTGCCAGCGCTCACCATTGGCCAAAATGCCCAAATTAGCCAAAACTTTACCTTGGTGTATGGCAGCATTAGCGGGGTGGTGCGCGATAGCTTCACGCCCAGTTTGCCAATTGGTGGAGCCTTGGTTTCGACCGCTGGCTTCAGTACCTTTACTGATAGTTCAGGTGCCTATCAAATTCCGGTGGCCGCGCCGGGCACGGTGGCGCTGAATGTTCAGGCCGATCGTTACACGCCGCAGCAGCAAAATCTGAATGTAGTTGCCAATACCACCACCACAGGCAATTTCAATTTGGCAGCGGGTGCGGTTGAAGGGATGATTAGCGATGCCAGCAGCGGCCTAGGAGTCAAGGATGCTGTGGTCACGCTTGACAGTTACACGGTCAAAACCAATGCGGCGGGTTACTACAGTTTACGTTTGCCCTTGGGCAGCTACAGCGTTGGGGCTAGCAAAGTTGGCCTAATCGCCGAAACGCAGAATTTGACCCTTAGCAATGGCCTGACCAGCACATTAAACCTCAGTTTGATTCCATTGCTCAGCTATACACCGAGCAGCCTTAGCCAAAGCTTTGAGTTTGGGGCGGCTCCGATTAGCGATAGTTTGAGCTTGGAATTAACCAACAATACGACTCAGCCAATTAGCTATAGCCTGCGCGAATTGAGCGATGCTGGCTTTACACCTGCGCGTAACCAACAACGGATTTTGGTGGTGCTGCGCACGGGTAGTGATGATGCTAACGCCGTAACCATCCCGCTGAGCCAACTAGGCTATGCATACGACCAGATTGAATTTGGCGAATTTGCCACAATGAGTTTGGCCGATATTCAAGCCTACGATGCAGTGATGTATCTTGGGACAACCGATACTGCTGCCAACAACCCGCAAGAAGCCAAATTGGCCGAATATCTCGATGCTGGCGGGCGGTTGTTGATTGCTGATAACGATTTGGGTTTCTTCACGCGCACAGGCAGTTTTTATCAGCAATATCTTGATGCGAGCTTTGGCAGCGACGATCCTAACACTGCCAATTACAACTTGATTGGGCTAGATTTCATGGCCGGAATCAATCCCATGGTGGTTGATTTCTCCCCTGATTATTTCGCGCCTGGCAGTTCATCACGCGCGATCTTCCGTTATAGCGATGGCTCGGTTGGTGGCTCGTATATTGAGCGTAACGGCTATAAAGCAATTTATTTGGCAGTTGATTTCCGTAACTTTGGCACAGGTGCCTTTGGTGAGCGCATTGAACGCGATATTGTTGAAGTCAGTCTTGCTCAATTGCTGGGAACCACCGATCAAATTAATTGGGTGGAGCTTGCGCCATTGCGCGGCGAAGTGGCAGCAGGACAAAACAGTTCGGTGGCAGTTAGCTGGTTCCCTGATCGATTAACTCAACCTGGAACTTACACTGGCACGGTGGTTTTGGCCCAAACAGCGGTCTACACCCAAACTGCCGAAATTCCAATCAGCATTACGATCACGCCCAACACCAGCCAGGCCCGACTGAGCGGCGTTGTGACTGGCTCGGGCGTTTGTAGCAATACCCCAGCGCCATTAGCTAATGTATTGGTGACGATCAATGATCAACAAGGCTTGGTTACCAGCGTGCGCACCAATAGCGCAGGCGAGTATGTGGTGTTTGTGCCAACAGGCGACGAGTATAGCCTTGAATTTAGCGCAACCGACCACGTTGCCAGCAGCCAAAGTATTACGGTTGCTGATGGTGAGCCAAGTGTCAATAATGTGCAATTGCGGCTAGATAAAGGTTGTCTGATTGTTGGGCCACATGCGATCAATACCAATGTGGTGTTTGGCGAAAGCAAAACCGAGCAACTATTTGTGATCAGCACCGGAGCGCAAGCGCTGGATGTAGCAATTAGTGAGACCCGTGCTAAAACCGTCAACAGCGGCGATCTAACGCTGACCGAAGTTGATTACAACTGGATCGAAGCCAGCGATGGCACGAATTTGAATATGGGTGCTTACGATTTGGTCAATATCGTCACGCCATTTCCGATTAATTTGTATGGCGTGAGCACCACCGATTTGCGCATCTCGAATAACGGCGTGATGATTCTCAACAATCTGACTGGCTTGATCGAAATCTTCAATCCCAGCCTAGAGAACGCCATCCATAACTACGTAATTGCACCTTACTGGGACGATTTGGATGATGAAACAGGCGGCGTGTATTGGAAAGTCGTCGGCGAAGCGCCCAATCGCGCGGTGGTGGTGCAATGGGAAAATCGCCCGCACTACAACTTTTGGGATAACACCACTTTCCAAGCGGTGCTCTCAGAACAAGGCGATATTTTGTTCCAATACAAGGATGTTGATTTCAACGAACCATTCTTGGATTTTGGGGCTAGTGCTACGATTGGGGTACGCGGCACACGCAGCGAGATTGCCCAATATAGCGTTGATCAGCCAGTGCTGCGTGATCGCATGGCCTTGTGTATCTCACAAACCTGCGATAGTTTGAATTGGCTGAGCGTTAGCCCGAATAAACTTAGCAACTTGACTGGCACACCATCGAGTTTCCAAACGGTTGATCTCGCGATTGATACCAGCAACTTTGAGACGGTTGGCGTGTACACCACCAATTTGGTGCTAAACCACACCACGCCACAGCCGCCAGTAGTTGTTCCTGTAACCGTCAATGTAACCTTGCCCGAAGGCTATGGCGTGCTGAATGGTTTGGTTGAAACAACCTTGGTTTGTGATGTTAATCCAATGCCTTTGGCCAACGTCAAAATTACGATTGACACTGAGCCGCCAACGGTTTTATATACCAATAATGTGGGCAACTACAGCCGCCCAATTCCGGCAGGCAGCTACAACGTATTGGTTGAAGGCTACCCGGGGGCATTTACCAGTGTCAGCTATCAACTAACAGTTGAGGCAGGCCAGACCTATCAGCAAGATTCGCTGTTACGTTTGAAAGCGCCATGTTTGGATACCAGCAGTACGCCAGCGATTACCACCACAACCGAATTGAATATGCCAATCACCGCTAGCTTTAGCTTGAGCAATATCGGCGCAGGTGTGCTCGATTGGCAAATTGAAGAACGTTTGCCACAACAAAAAGCCTTGGCAGCCAATGCCCAACGAGTAACGACCAGCCAAACAGAGGCTCAACCGCAACTGGTTCCAGCCAGCGAACGTTTGCTTGATGGCGGCTTCGAGGCCACTACGATTAGCGATAATGTGGCGACCAACCCCTATTGGAGCCAAGATTCGCGCAACTTTGCCAGCTTGCTCTGCACTGTGGAGTGTGATGATATTATGCCGCATACTGGTGATTGGTTTATCTGGATGGGTGGGATTGGGTCAAACTTTGGCACTGAAACCAGCTATTTCAGCCAAGACTTCAGCCAAACCAGCTTTAGCGCAGGTACATTGAGTTTCTGGTTATCGGTTACTGCGCCGATGGATCGGCCTGATGATTACATGCGAGTGCTGATCAACAACAATGAAGTATTTCGGGTGACCAATGCCGATCGGGCCAATTACGGCAGCTACACCCTTGTAACTGTGCCGATTAATGAGCAAGTGCTCGGTGGCCGCGAGTTGCATAGCATTCGCTTTGAAGCCCAAATTGTCCAAGGCGGCAACACCAACTTCTTTATTGACGATCTGAGCCTTGATTTAATCCAAAGCTGTGCTGGCGATGCAGTGGATTGGTTGCACGTTGAGCCGACTCGGGGCAGTATAGCCGCCGATAGCGAGCAAACAATTGATGTTGCGTTTGACCCAACGGGCTTGGCAGTAGGCACGCATACTGCAAGTTTATGCTTGATTACTAACAACCCCAATCGCCAAAATGTACGAATTCCCGTTAGCTTGACCGTTGAGCCAGCGGCGATCCCGAACTATCCACTCTATCTACCTATGATTATGCGCAACTAAGTACATAGCCTGATTTTAAAACTCATCAAGCAAAACCCCCTGTGATCCTCTAATCACAGGGGGTTTTCGTTAAGCAAATATTAGATTTTGCTGATTAGAATGGGCAATTAGGTTAAATTTGCATAAAAAAATGCTTGCTAGTACAATAGTCCCATCCCCAACGGGATAATGGATATAAGAGATTGTTGCCCCATAGCGCCTCAAACTGAAGCGTTAGAATACGCCCATAGCCAGTGAACGGGCTTTTTTAAGCTATTACTCTCACCAACCTGCGACAATCCCCTTTTGTAGAAAGGAGGGATACAGCTTAATATTTTTATTTTGATATTTTAGCCACATGCTCACGATTGTACCTCTTGGAATTGACTGGTATTACATACACACTTGTGTGTGGAGGATGGCATGGCCAAATTCCCCTTCATTCGGCAAGCAGCCCTCATTGCAATGACGCTCTCATTGGGACTTCAGGGTGCGGCGCAACCAGCCCGTGCCGAAGTAATGCGTGCTCCGACTGCGACGACCAAGTTCCTCGTTGAACCAAACAGCCCAGCCAACAAATTTGTCCGCACGAATGGCACATTGATTGCCGATTATGGTTCTTTTTCAGTCTGGCAAGTTGCCAATAACAACACCAGCAGTCTTAGTCAATTGGCTGGTGCACAAGCCGCCGATTTGGATACGATTGGCTTACGGGGAATCAGCTTCAATCCTTTAAAGAGCGTTCCCACGCCGCAACCAAGCCTGAGCCAAAGCCCAACTGCCGACCAACAATTGTGGTTGGTGCAATTTGCGGGGCCGCTCAAGGATGCTTGGTTGGATGAACTAACCAAAGCTGGCGCGGAACGCGTCATATATATGCCCAACAACGCTTACCTCGTTTGGGCAAATGGCCAAACTGTGGCCAAACTTGATGCACTCAGCAAGAGCAATGGGGCGATTCAATGGGCTGGTGCCTACCACCCCGAATATCGCTTAGCTCCTGAGTTCCGCCAAAAAGCCAGCAACCCTGATGCGAAGGGGCTGGTCGATGTTACGATTCAGTTCTACAACAGTGCTACGGTTGAACGTGATGTGCGCGAAGTGCTTGATGCCAGCGCCCAAGTGTACGCGACCCCATGGCAGGTGCTCAATTTCACTACAATTTCGGTGCAAGTCAGCGAAGCCGCTTTGGCTCCAATTGCTCGCCGCGCCAATGTCTACAACATTGAAGCGTGGGAAGCTCCTCAAAAAATGGATGAGCGCCAAGGCCAAATTATTGCTGGTAACGTAACCACCGCTGGTGGCAAAGTGGTGCCGAACGGCCCAGGCTACTTAAGCTGGTTGCAAAGCCAAGGCGTGCCAACCGACCCCAACCAATATCCAATTGTCGATGTTGTCGATGATGGTCTGGATAATGGGACAACCTCACCATTGCATCCTGACTTCTATGTCAATGGGGTTCGGCCTGGTACTTCACGGATTACAGCTGTTGGTAACTGTACTGCCGATGCCACTGGTAATGGTCAGGCAGGCCACGGTAACCTGAATATTGGGATCGTTGGTAGCTACAACAACCTGACTGGCTCGCCCCACGTTGACGGTGCTAGCTCAGGGATTGCTGGCGGCTATCGCGTTGGCTTAGGCATTTCGCCATTCAGCCGAATTGCCAGCACCAAGATCTTCAACAATGCTGGGAGCTTTGATCTGACCAATTGTGGTGGCGGTAGCAACTACATTGGAATTATTGCAATGGCCTACAGCCATGGCGCTGCCATCTCGTCCAACAGTTGGGGTTCAAACAGTGGTGGTGCCTATACCGCTTCATCACAAGCCTTCGACCAAGGAACCCGCGATGCAAGCAGCACCACTGCTGGCAACCAAGAAATGACTCACATCATTGCCGCTGGTAACGCTGGTTCAGGTACGAACACAGTTGGCTCACCTGGTACAGCCAAAAACGTTATTACCGTAGGTGCAACCGAAAACGTGCGCGACGAAGGCGTGCTCGACGGCTGTAACGAAGGCAATGCTGATAGTGCTGATGATATTGCCAGTTTCTCCAGCCGTGGTCCAACCGATGATGCACGGGTAAAACCTGACATCATGGCTCCCGGGACGCACGTGATGGGGCCAGCTTCACAAATCGCCACCTTTGATGGGACTGGCCTTTGTGGGCCAAGCAGTGGCACTCACTACCCCAATGGTCAAACCCTCTATAGCTGGTCGAGTGGTACGAGCCACTCAACCCCAGCAGTTGCAGGCTCGGCTTCATTGCTCTACACCAAATATCGCACCAGCTTCGGCGGTGGGGTTGCTCCAAGCCCAGCAATGTTGAAAGCCTATATGTTGGCCTCAACACGCTACCTCAACGGGAATGGGACTGGCGGCACCTTGCCATCAAATAACCAAGGCTGGGGCGATGTAAACTTGGCTCCGGCCTTGGACAGCACCCCACGGATCGTGGTTGACCAAACCCGCACCTTCGGCGCAACGGGTGAAGAATTTACCCAAGTTGGTCAGATTGCCGATTCAGCCAAACCAATTCGGATTACCTTGGCTTGGACTGACGCAGTTGGCAGCACCACTGGCAACAGCTATGTCAACGACCTTGATCTCGAAGTGACGGTTGGTGGCCAAACCTACAAAGGTAACGTCTTCAACGGCGCACTTTCAACCACTGGCGGCACTGCTGATAACAAGAACAACATTGAAGGTGTGTACTTGCCAGCAGGCACAAGTGGCTCGATCCAAGTCAAAGTCATTGCCCGCAACATCGCTGGCGATGCCATCCCAGGCAATGCTGATACCACCGACCAAGACTTTGCCTTGTATGTCTACAACGGCTCGGTTGGCCCAACCGGTACCTTGACTGGCCGCGTTGCCCAAAGCAACAACAACCCAGTTGTTGGCGCAACGGTTCGCACCAGCGGTGGCTCAAGCGCTTTGACCAACGCCAGTGGTAACTACAGCATGATCGTACCAGTTGGTACCTATGCGGTAACCGCTAGCTTGCAAGGTGCTTTCCAAACTGTTCCAAGCGTATCGATTACCGAAAATGTCACCACGACCCAAAACTTTGTATTGAGCTACGGCTCAATTACAGGGACGGTACGTGATGCCTTTACCCCCAGCCGCCCAATTGTGGGAGCAAATGTTTCGGTCATTGGCTATAGCACCACAACCAATGCTGCTGGTCAATACACCATTCCAGTAGCCAATGTTGGCTCAACCTTGGTAACGGTCAGTGCACCAAAATACGCCACCCAATCACAATCGGTAACGGTGGTTGATGCAGGCACGGCGACCCAAGACTTTACCTTGGCTGCTGGCGCGGTCGCAGGGATTGTGACCAACAGCGCTAACGGTGCACCAGTTGGCGATGCAACGGTCGCCATCAGCAACCAATACGTCAAGACCAAAGCTGACGGTAGCTTTGCCATTCGCTTGGAGCCAGGCAGTCATACCCTGACCGCTTCAAAGATTGGTTTCGCTGCTGATAGCGCCAGCTTGACGATTAGCAATGGGGTTACGACAACCCAAGATCTGGAAATTACACCAGCTTTTGGTTATACCCCAGCCAGCTTGACCCGCACCTTTACCTTTGGTGATGCGCCATTCACCGATACGGTTGGCTTAGAATTAACCAATAATGGCACTCAGCCATTCACCTACACCATTCGCGAAAATGGTGCGACTGGCTTTACCCCAGCGGTCAACCGCGCTGGTGGCAACGTCTTGGTGGTTCAACGCAACTCAGCAACCTCGGCAACAGCTGCAACTACGGCTTTGACCGCGCTTGGCTATACCTTTGAATCAATCGATAACATTGCATTCGAAGCCCGTAGCTTGGCCAATTTGCAAACTTTTGATGCAGTACTCTTCCTTGGTTCAACTAACGCAACCGCCAATAATGCCAGCGAAACCAAACTTACTGAATACCTCAACGCAGGTGGTAAGCTGTTTATCGCTGACAACGACCTTGGTTTCTTCACCAATGCAGGCACGTTCTACCGAACCATGCTTGACTCAACCTATGGTGGTGATGATCCAGGTGCTGCGAATCGGGCCTTGACTGGCTTCGATTTCATGGCTGGCGTAAATGCTGCCTCAGTGGATGCATACCCTGACTTCTATACTCCAGGTAGCTCATCGACGGTAATCTTCCGCTATGGCAATAACGCAGTTGGCGGTAGTTTCATCCAACGTAATGGCTACAAAGCTGTCTACCTCGCAACCGACTTCATTAACTTGGGCACTGGTGCCAGTGGCGAAGCGATCGAGCGCACCGTGCTTGAGCGTGTGTTGCAAGCAATTGTTGGTAGTGGCGATAGCATTGCCTGGTTGCAGGAAGCTCCTGCGACTGGCGTAATTGCTGGTGGTGATAGCACCAACGTAGCAATTGGCTGGAATCCCGGTGTGATTACCCAACCTGGCACCTACACTGGCAGCCTGAACCTTGGCTACTCCTCAGTGATTAGCCAAACCTTCAATATTCCAGTGACGATGGTGGTCAACCCAGCCGCAACTCAAGCACGAATTAGTGGTACGGTTACCTCATCAGGGGTCTGTGACACTGTTCCAGCTCCAGCTGCTGGCGCTACAATTTTGATCACCTATACCAGCGGGATGACTGCAACAGTTACCACCAATGCCAATGGTGAATATGCCTTCTTCGTGCCTCAAGGTGGCACCTATACTGTTGCCGCTAGCGCCGTTGACCACCTTGGTCAATCGCAAAGCGTCACAGTTGCTGATGGTGCTGAAGTTACCCAAAACTTCACCTTACGCTTGAATAAGCCTTGTGTCACGGTTAGCCCAGGCTCATTGAGCGCTTCGCTCCAATTGGGCGCTGCTCCGGTTAACCAAACCTTGGTTGTCACCAGCAAGGGTGCTGCCCCGCTCAATGCAACCATTAGTGAGCAAAGCCGCAGCGCAATCAGCCAAGCTGGCTATACCATCTCGGAAGTTCCCTATAGCTGGCTCGAAGCCAACGATGGGACGAACTTGAACTTAACCGATGATGCTGAAGCCAACATTACTAGCCCATTCACTGTAACCATCTTCAACACCAGCAGCCGTAACTTGCGGGTTGCTAACAATGGGGTTGTCTTGGTCGGTGCAACCACTGGTGATGTAGCCGCAACTAACGAATCCTTGCTAACTGGCGCAACCAACAATGTTATCTCGCCATTCTGGGATGATGTTGATGATGAATCAGGGGCAACCTACTGGAAAGTTGTTGGTACTGCGCCAAACCGCTCATTGATCGTTCAGTGGGAAAATCGCCCGCACTATAACGGTATTGGTAATGCAACCTTCCAAGTTGTAATCAACGAACAAGGTGGCATGATCTACCAATATAAAGATCTCGATTACGGCGATCCGTTGTACAACAATGGTTTGAGTGCAACCGTTGGTGTGCGTGGAGCAAGCACGGCTCAAGCTGCTCAATTCAGCTTCAACCAAGCTCGCTTGCGCAGCGAAATGGCCTTGTGTGTTGGCGCTACCTGTGATGCCATTTCATGGTTGACTGAAACGCCAAACACGATTACTGGTTTGGCTGGTACGCCAGTCAGCACCCAAGTCGTCAATGTGAGCTTCTCGACCAACGGTCTGACCCAAGCTGGGGTTTATACCGGTAACTTGGTCTTGAACCACAACGCTCCTCAACCAGTGGTAACTATCCCTGTTACTTTGACGGTTACTGCTCCACCGAACTTCGGTACGATCAGTGGTACGATTCAAGGCTTAGCTGCATGTGATGTCTCACCTGCTCCATTAAGTGGCGCAACCGTGACGATCAACACCACGCCAGCAACTGTCTTGACCACCAGTGGTTCGGGGACATATAGCTATAGTTTGGCTGCTGGTAGCTACACGGTTACCGTTGCCAAGGCTGGCTATGTCACCCAAATCTACAACGTGACGGTTCCTACCGCTGGCACAGTGACCCAAAATGGTCAACTGCGCTTGAATGCGCCATGTTTGGATGTTGATACCACTCCAATTAGCGAAACGGTTGCCATCAACAGCATTACCACCCAAACCCTCACCTTGGATAACAACGGTGCAGCGGCCTTGACGTGGACAATCGCTGAATTGGCTGCAAGTGGTCGCCAAGCCCCAAGTGGCGAAGCAGCACCAACCCGCAAGCCAGTTCCAGCCAACTTACGCTCTGCTGGTAGCAAGCAAACTGTTCCAGCCGATGAAGTTGTTCAAGATGGCAGCTTCGAGGAAACCAATGCTGGCGATAGTTCGAATCCAAACTGGAGCCAAACCTCAACCAACTTCGGGGTTGTGCTCTGTACCACCGGATGTTCAACTGGCACCGCCGACGTTCCACACACTGGAACTTGGTACGCTTGGTTTGGTGGTCTGACCCCATCACAAAGCCCACCAGATGAGTTGGGCACGATCTCGCAAACCTTTACCGCTGCTGGCAATGCCTCAGGTACCTTATCGTTCTGGTTGTTTATGAACGAACAAAGCGGTGTTGATAGCGACTATCTCAAGGTTAAGATCGACGGTACTACGGTCTTCACGGTTACCAACGCAGAAGTTGCCGACTTCCCAACCTACACGTTGGTCGAAGTTCCAATCAGCGCAGCCGTTTTGGCCGATACCACCAACCATACCTTGTTGTTTGAATCGTTTGTTGATGGCAGTGGTAACACCAACTTCTTCCTCGACGATGTTTCACTCGATATTGGTGGCGGTGCATCATGTGTTGCTGATGCTGCTCCATGGGTTCGCGCAGTACCAAATAGCGGTACGATTGCAGCCGATGGCTCAGCCAATGTGGCACTTGAATTCAACACCAATGGCTTGGCCGCTGGTCTCCACACAGTCAACCTGTGTATCCAAACCAACGACACAACCCGACCAAATGTTCAAATTCCAGTCACTATCAACGTGACTGAGAATGTTGACCCAACCCGTAAGCTCTACTTACCAATGGTCAGCAAGAACTAAAACAAGTTGGCAGTTACTGAGATTTTTCAGTAACTGCCATTTAATTGGTTAAAGCAAAGGCCGCCTTGGAGCATTTCCAAGGCGGCCTTTGCTTGTAGTAGTTAAACTTCCATCACCACCGGAATAACCATTGGGCGGCGGCGGGTACGTTCGTAGAGGAAACGCCCAACCACTTCTTTGATTTTACGAGCTGCTGGCGAGGAAACTGCTGGCGAGTTGCCTTCGGCGGTTTCTTCACCATCGCTAAATGCCCGTGCTGGCACCACATAGCTTTCGCTGAACGAGGCTCGCACCGCTTCTTTGGCTCCCTCGATCAAATCGGTTGAATCGCGGGTCGAAACAAAGCCGCGGCTCACAATATCTGGCCCAGCCACCAAGTTGCCAGTTTGAAGATCGACCGAAACGACAACCATCAGGATGCCATCTTTGGAAAGCATTTGGCGGTCGCGCACCACAGCCCCACCAATATCGCCCACCGAAACGCCATCAACAAAGACATGGCCGACGGGAGCGCGGCTAACCAGTTTGCCGTAATTTTGGCTGAATTCCATAATCGAGCCGCCCTCGGCAATTAGCACGTTATCGCCGTTAAAGCCCATTCCCTCGGCCAATTGCTTATAGCGGGCCAAGTGACGATAATCGCCGTGGAAGGGAATAACATACTGTGGTTGCACCAAGTTGAGCAACATTTTCAGCTCTTCTTGAGCGGCGTGCCCAGAAACATGCACTGGCAAATCTGAACCATAGATCACATTTGCCCCAAGTTTGTACAAATTATCGATCACTTTATAGACCGATACTTCGTTGCCTGGAATTGGCGAGGCTGAGATAACCACGGTATCGCCGCGTTGAATTGAAATTTGGCGATGGTCGCGATTGGCCATGCGTGAGAGCGCCGCCATTGGCTCGCCTTGGCTGCCCGTACAGACAATCGCAATTTGATCATCAGGCAAGTTCTTCATATCGCCTGCTCGAATCAACGTACCATCAGGCACTTCAAGGTAGCCCAATTCACGGGCGATCGAGGTGTTGTTTTCCATCGAGCGACCAACTGGCACAACTTTGCGACCATAATCAATCGCTGCATTAATTGCCATTTGCACCCGTGAGATATTTGAGGCAAAGGTGGCCATAATGACTCGCCCAGGAGCTGTGGCAAAAATTTGATCAAAGGCATCACCCACCACTCGCTCCGATGGGGTATAGCCTTTCGATTCAACCCGCACGCAGTCGGTAACCAACACGATTGGGTTGCGGCGGCCAAAATCAACCAACCGATCAATTTCGGTTGGCCAATTGTCAACGGGGGTATGGTCAAGCTTCCAGTCGGTGATGTACAAGGCCAAACCAGCAGGCGAGGTCAAGCCAAAGCCGACTGAATCAGGGATGGAGTGGGCAATGTGAAATGGCTCAATCGTGAAGCACCCAAGCTGGAATTTATCGCCTGGCGCAATGACTTTGGTTGCAACTTTATCTGTTAGCCGATGTTCTTTGAGTTTATTCGAGAGCAAGCCAAGGGTTAATGTTGTGCCATACACTGTTGGAAAGCCTAGATCGCCAATCAACCAAGGCACGGCTCCGATGTGGTCTTCGTGGCCGTGGGTCAGCAAAATACCGCGAATATTCGCAACTTTATCGCGCAAATAGGTGATGTCGGGCAACACCAAATCAACGCCCATCATCTCGCTTTCGGGAAACATCACGCCCATGTCGCAGATGACAATATCTTCTTCATACTCAAAAACCCACATGTTGCGGCCAACTTCCGATGCGCCCCCAAGTGGGATAACCCGTAATTTGTTTTTAGTCATACGAATACAAACCACAGTGCAAGTAGGCCTGCACTGTCGTCATGGCTCCTTTCTGAATAATCCCAACCCCGTTTGGCTGAGATAGTTGTTAAATAGAATTTTCTTGTACCACTCCACATAACGATGAGTAGCAGTTCTTCAGATCAAGCCTTTGCGCAATTGCCCAAAAGCCCATGTTAGCCACAATGCCGTTTAATTTGGCTTAGCAAGCTCACGAGTTGCCCCGATGTGGCATATAACGGCACTTTGTTGTAGTAATGGCGATAAAACCAGCGCCGATACCAACGAGTTTGGCTAAATTCTGGCGCAATCAGCACATCAATTCGCTGCACATAATCGTCATAGCTATAATTTGGCCGTAATTGGGCCAACGCCTGCCATGGATAATATTGCAGCAAGCCCAGCGTGCGAATTGTCAGCCCATCAGCCTCAACTTGATAGCTGGTGTTCCACTCCAAGAGTAATTGCCAGAGCATGCGTGGCAGGGTTAAACCCAAACTTAGCAAGAAAAACGCCGTAACTTTTTGGCCATCAGTCCAGCTTGGGGCTTGTTGCCGCCATGAGCTAGGCAATGCCGTTAGTTCTAAACCCAAAAGCCGCCATAAAAGCCACCATGTTGTGAGTAATAAGCCGATGTTCAGCAAGCTCAGCACAATTAATGATCTACGTTGCCGAAAAAAGCTCATTCAGCATCCTTCTAGGTCTAGCAATCAATCGGATGTTCTGGGGTTTCGGCGGTGAGACCTTAAAACATTGACATTTGTTGTGGTGGCGTTGTTGGCTCGTCGGTTTCGGGCAAATTTGGCTCAGTTGTTTCGTTAGTTTCTTCTTGCAAACGCTGGTTGAGCCGCGCAATCAGCCGTGGTATCAACTTGATATCGGCAATTGCATCGGGCATGGCGTTCATGTTACGCAGCACATAGGCTGGGTGAAATAAGGGCAGAAATACCGTTTGGCCTTGGCGTTTAACCCCACGAATGCCATGAATTTTGGTAATTTTGCCACCAGGAAAAAATTTGTTCATCGAATGCCGCCCAAGCGTCGCTATCAACTTGGGAGCCAAAGCCGCAATCTGGCGATCCAAAAAATGGGCACAAGCAGCGATTTCGCTTGGCTCAGGGTCGCGGTTGCCAGGTGGCCGACATTTCACCACATTGGCGATAAAGACTTGTTCGCGGGTTAGGCCAATTTCGGCCAACCATTGTTCCAACAAATCGCCCGAAGGCCCGACGAAAGGCCGACCAAGTGCATCTTCACGTTGGCCTGGCCCTTCTCCAATTAATAAAATCTCGGCATTGGCTGGGCCTTCGCCTGGCACTGCATTGGTTCGGGTGCGACAGAGCGGGCAGGCAGTGCATTGGGCGACTTCTTCAGCAATGGCCGCAAGTGTTGCTGCTGCATGCGTCATAAGCGCAAATTAAACTCAGGATTCAACAACCTAAGAATCATGTGTTGATATTGTACACGAATTTAGGCTTGTCTGATTCTCGATAGGCTAGCTATTCGACGCTGACCCGCTGACCAAACTTGCTCTCGGTACCATTGCGCAACCGCGTAATGTTATCACGATGCGAAACCACCACGGCTAAGGCGATCAAGGCACAGTAGGTCACAATCGCAATATGGCTTTGATCAAGCATAAAAAACACGCCAGCGGTAATCGCGGCGGCAATGCTGGCCAAAATTGAGGCCAACGAAACGTAGCGAGTCAACAACACAACCGCCCACCAAACCAAGGCCGCTGCCAAAAAACCCCACGGAAAGAGGCCTAAAACACCGCCCAAGCCAGTTGCCACCCCACGGCCACCATGAAAACCAGCAAAAATCGGGTAAATATGGCCAACCACGGCAATTGTGGCAGCCATAACCATAGCCCAAGCATTATCAGGCATAAGCCAACGCGCGGCCCAAATTGCCGCAATGCCTTTAAGCGCATCGAGCACAAACACCAAGCCGCCATAGCGTGGCCCAAGTGTGCGCAACACATTGGTTGCCCCAGTGCGCTTCGAGCCATACGAACGCACATCAATTCCGCCAACCATGCGCCCAATCAACAACCCAAAAGGAATCGACCCAAGCAAATAACTGATCACTGCAATCAGCAAATAGTTCACAGAGCCTCCTTAGTCTTGTTTTTGGCGTGGTGGTTGGCGGAAAATAGCCCGAGCACCCCAGATGTATTCGACTCCCGACATAATCGTGAGCAATACTGCAAGCCACAGCACAATCGATGATAAATGGCTCAGCCAGGTTAAACCGCCAGCAAAATCGATCAACTTAAACCAGCCGTCACGGTCGAGGTTGGCGCGAACCATAATCCAGCCGAGTGCTACGATTGTGATGATCATTTTTAGCTTGCCCCAACGCCCCGATGGAATAACCACGCCTTCGGAAGCGGCGAGTGATCGCAAGCCAGTCACCACAAATTCACGCACCAAAATAATAATCGCCGCCCATGGGTCAAGCAGGTTGGTGGCAACCAAACAGACCAAAATGCCAGCAGTGTAAATTTTATCGGCAGTCAGGTCGAGGAAGATGCCCAAATTGCTGACCCAGCCATATTTTCGGGCCAATTGGCCATCGAGCATATCGGTGAGCGCGACCACCACATAAAACCAAAATGCCCAGAAATAACTGATGGCAGTGTCGTTAAGCAACAACATCAACAACGGAATCGTTGCGATGATGCGGATCGAACTTAAAATGTTGGCCAAATTCCATGGGTTCACCCAAGGCTTACGACCCGCCCGCTCCTTCCGACGAAGCAGCGGGGGGCGTTTACTGCGTTGAAAACGCGGTGCAGGTGATTGCCCTGATGAAGGTGCATTACTCATTGATTACTCAGCAAACACGGTTGCGGCATCGGGCACTTGTTGCCAATCGACTAAGAAGGTTTCGATGCCTTTGTCAGTTAACGGGTGCTTGACCAGTTGTTGTAGCACTTTGAATGGCATGGTAGCAACATGCGAGCCAGCCAATGCCGATTGCAAAACGTGAACTGGGTGGCGAATTGAGGCCGCCAAGACTTCGGTTTGGATATTGTAGTTTTTGAAAATCTGGACAATATCGCGAATCAAGATCATGCCATCTTGGCCGATATCATCGAGCCGCCCCAAGAACGGACTAACGAAGGTGGCCCCAGCTTTGGCGGCCAACAAGGCTTGGGAAGCTGAGAAAATCAAGGTTACATTAGTTTTGATGCCTTCGCTGGTCAATTGCTTAACAGCTTTCAAGCCTTCAGCCATCAACGGCACTTTGACCACAATGTTTGGTGCCCATTTGGCCAAAATTCGGCCTTCGCGGACTATTTCATCGGCTTGCAATGCCACGGTTTCGGCACTGACTGGGCCGGGACAAATTTCAACAATCTCTAAAACCACATCACGGAAGTTGCGGCCTGCTTTTGCTGCTAATGAAGGGTTGGTGGTCACACCATCAACCACACCCATCGCCACCCCTTGGCGAATCTCTTCGACATCAGCAGTATCCAAAAAGATTTTCATCCAGTTGCTCCTTTGATTGCCCTGGTTAGAACCTATGCCTCTCAGACTTCCAGCATGCATTATAGCAGCATAATGCGCTGCATCATAACAATGCTGATCGTTGTGACTGGCTCGGGATCAAGGAGTAGAGATTAGACTCAATACAGCGTTGTGGGCTAAAAAGAGCAACTGCGCCATGGGTTTGTCGCCATAGCGCAGTTTGCAAGCATTGGGGCAATTTAGCGATAAGTAATGCTTGAATCGATCATCACGACTTGGATTATGTCACCTGTGATACGGCTGCCAAGTTGCCAGCGAATGTTGATTGTATTGATGACTTTACCATCTTGCTCTGTTTTAATGTAGCGATGATGCTGATCACTCATCACAATTTTCTGCCAGCCTTGGCCGAGTAAGATTGGGTCGTAGAAATTGGGTGCAAGCGTTAAGTCACTTGAATCGATGACCAAGGCTTGTACGCCATCAATATAGGTGATTTCCTTGCAATCGTTACTGGAGCGTTGGTAATTCAAACTTCTAAGCCAGCCGTAAGCATAGCCATTAAAGCGTTCGTGAGAGACAGAGTTAAACACCATCGCATCGGGTAGTAATGGCAAGCTATGGGTAATTGGCTCAACGAGCCATGCTACTCCGATATAAGAAGGATATTCTTGCCCTCGAAAGCTAATCTGTGGAACACTATTTGGGGTCGATTCGCTGATAATCCCAATACTGCCGCTTAACTGAAGGTTGTAGCGACTTCGTTCAATCAAACTAAGCGTACCACCATGATAGCCTTGCTCAGTTCTGACTCCATAAAATGCAAAGGTTGTATCGTCTTCGAGGTTATTCCAGTTGTTTGGTTCAGTTAATGTTTGTTTATATGTTGCTGATATTTGGCTTGGGTTGCTGTCGCTGCTGAAAACACTATAGCGAATGTTGCTGTTTGGGTTGGTTGTGCTTGGGCTACATGCGGATTCAGGTGGATAGTTGGTGTTGATGTAGGCCTGAAGCTTGGTTTTGGTGATCTGATTATGCTGCCAGCCATAGAGCAAGCTATCAACTAATCGATCTGTACCAAGCTGATAATCCTGCTGATCTGGTTGGGTTGGGATTTCTAATGCTTCAATTGGGCTGAAAAAGCTGGGGTCTAACGTGAAATTTGGCTGCTCGGAGGATCGCAGAGTTAACAGATGCATCCCCAACAGCCAATCGTTTGGGCTTGATTGGGCCAGATATTCGTGCTCGCTGAGCTGGTTCATTAGCAGCACTTGAATTGTATTATCAACAAAACGCAACAATGGAGGGCCGATATAACTATCACTTCCCAATAACGTATTGCTTGCTTGCCAGCCACCAAGTTCAGATATAGCTTTAGCTAAATCGTAGGTAATCTGCTGAGAACCGAAAGTCTCAGCTACGAGGCTCGCTTCGAGCGTGATCTCGCCCGGCCAAAAGCTTTGTAGTTGGCGAATTGGCATCAGCAGATCGCGTTTAAGCAATTCGCCCCTGGCTGGGTCATTCAACAGTTCATTATTGATGGTGGTATCTGATGGGAAGCGCACATCGTGCGTTGTAAAGATATCTGAAGTATTTACTAACGGCAGTTCGAGGTTTGGCCGTGAATGATTCGTTTGCAGCAATTTAATCGAAACAAACAATTGATCAGTATTCATCGGCGTAAAGATAAAAATGTAAAGCTGGGTTTGCTCATGCTCAAATATCAAGGTTGTATCTTGGGGATTTATGTGCTGAATCGGCTGAGCAATCCAATTTGTGGCGGCCAAGCTGGTTCGATAATGCTCAATCAGCTTATCGATTGGCGTATCAGTGAAATAATCGTCAATTGCTTTAATTGGTAAATCGTTGGGATTACTGTTTGAATCGAGATCAAGTGTCATAAGCTGATCGAGCATAACCTTCGGCATAAGTATCCTCAACCAATCATTAATGTTAGCACTCATTGGGTTTGGTGCAAACTCGTAGGGTTGGCTTTGGGCTGGTCGTTGCAATTGCTCGATTATGGCAAGATCGCTACTCTGACCACCGTTGATCGGCGTGCTGGTTGGGTTGGCTTGGTCGGCCATTGTTACTGTTGGACTTGTTGAAAGCAAGCTATCTGGTTGACCACAAGCAGCTAAAACGAAGCTTATGAGCAAAAACCAATAGTTCGATCGACGTTGCATACATCATTCTCCAGTTCAAAATCCACCAACTTAAATCGCTGATCTCACTGCTTACTCTAGCTGGATAATTGGGCCAAACAATTGGTTTTTACTGCCAATAGTTGGGCTAAACAGTAATTGGCAGTAAACTTCTGCGCTCAATTTCGGTATCAAGGCTGAGTTTTGATATCGACTGCTTTGTTATAGTTCCTAAAAGCGTTAAATGTAGGAGGTGGGTGATGAGCCGTTTTGGTGCAGAACCGCTAGAATTTTTTCAAAATGTCTATAACGATGTGCCGCCGTGGGATGTTGCCGCACCCCAACCAGCCTTGATTGAGTTAATCAACGCCTTTCCACCGCAAAATCCTATTCTTGATGTTGGTTGTGGTTCGGGCGATTTGGCAATTGGCCTCGCGCAACTTGGTTATACGGCGGTTGGAGTCGATTTTGTGCCAACTGCGATTGAACAAGCCCAAGCCAAAGCGGCAGCCTTGCCCAGCGAGGTTGCCCAACGCCTGCGTTTTCTAGTTGGTGATGGCCTTAAGCCCTCCTTGCTTGAAACCAAATTTGGGGCAATCGTCGATACTGGCTTTTATCATTTGTTTAATCAAGCTGATACCGAAGGCTTTATTGACGAATTGGCTCAAGCCTTACAACCTCAAGGCCGCTATTATTTGTTGGCGTTTGGCATCGAGTTTGCCAGCGTTAATGTGCCTCGTGCCATTACCGAGGAGGAAATTCGCGGTCGATTTACTGCTGAGCGTGGTTGGCGTGTGCTCGATCTGCAACCAGCCCAATTTCTCAATCGAGTTGGGCCGCCAGTCGCCGCACTTGCCGCTTGTATCGAGCGAATCTAGCCCTCAGCAGGTTCGGTTATTCGTCAGAAAACGTTCAGAGGCGGCCCTGAAATGCTAAATCCAACTTGCACAATCACCTAAAATCAGCTATACTCAACAACGTTGCATGCGCAACAATCCCTTAGCCGATGTGGCGGAATTGGCAGACGCGCTACGTTCAGGGCGTAGTTCTCGCAAGGGAGTGTGGGTTCGACTCCCACCATCGGCACCACTCAACAATCGCGAATATTCGCGGTTGTTTTGTTTTAAACCTGCTACCTCAGCCATAAACGGCTGTGATAAGATTATGGCTAGTGTTGTTTAATATCGAGGTATAAGGATGAAACCGCTTAACCTCATTCTTTTTGGCCCCCCAGGTGCGGGGAAATCGACCCAAGCTGCCTATTTGGATAAATTGGCAGCGATTGATTCAATCTCCACCGGCCAACGCCTACGCCAAACTGTCGAAACTGGCTCTGAATTGGGTCAAGAGGTCGCTCAGGTCATGGCTGAAGGTCGTTTGGTTGACGATACATTAATGAACAAATTACTGAACGAATGGTTGCTAGGCATTCCTAGCGAGGTTGGGGTGCTGCTCGATGGTTATCCACGCACGCTGAGCCAAGCCCAAAGCCTTGATCAATTGATGCAGACCATTAGCCGTCCGCTTGATGTGGTGATTGCCCTAACCCTCTCTGATGAAGAGGCCATTCGGCGCTTAAGTGGCCGCCGCATCTGCCGAATCAAAGGCCAGCCCGACCAAATTTTGCATATTAATGATCAAGCAGCTTTAGATGCTTGTCGAGCTAATGGCGGCATGTTAATCGAGCGTGATGACGATAAGCCGGAGACGATCAAACGCCGTTTAGCTGAATACAATGCCAAAACTGAGCCACTGCTACAATTCTATGGCGAACGCGATTTGCTGATTTTGATCGATGCTGATGGTACACCTGATCAAGTTTCTAAGGCGATTGAACAAGCTTTGCAACAACGTTTTAATGGCGCTTAGGAGCAGCAAAAGATTAATATAACGCTTATTAGCTTTTGCCAAAAACGTGCTACACTACATGCAGGTGCAGCAATGCACAAGCTATCAAGGAGGACTTTCAATGGCCAAGCCATTAGCAGTTAGCGATGCCGAATTCGAATCAGCAGTGATTAATTCCGATATTCCCGTTTTGGTTGATTTTTGGGCACCATGGTGTGGGCCTTGCCGCTCAATCGCCCCTGTGCTCGAAGAGTTGGCTGACGAATACCAAGGCAAATTGTTGATTGCCAAGGTTAACACCGATGAAGATAGTGGCAACGCTATGAAGTTTGGGGTCCAAGGTATCCCAACCTTGATCTTCTTCCAAGGCGGTCAAGAAGTTGATCGGATTGTCGGCGCTGGCCCTAAGAAGATCTATCAAGAACGAATCGAAGCGATTCTTAACCCAGTTACCGAAGCATAATCGACTTTAATCGTAAGTAACCACAGCACCGATCGTTATGATTGGTGCTGTTTTTTATTGCCCAACATTCCTTAGCATGCTAAACTGCTTGAAGCAGGTTTGATCATGGAGTTTTTGGCCATGCGGCGAACATTCAATCAACTTGGGGCGTGGTTGTATCGCGCAATGCCTGGGCTTGGCCAACGTTGGGCCAAACGCTTTCAGGTGCAGGCGGTTGCAGCCCAAATTCCATGGACTCCGCTGCATGGCACGTTAGCTCAACAGCGAATCAGTTTAATTACCACTGGCGGCGTGCATCTACGCACCGATCCAGTGTTTGATATGCACGACCCGCACGGCGACCCCAATTTTCGTTTGATTCCCGCCACCGCTAGCCCCAACGATTTGATGATTACCCACGATTATTATGATCATCGTGACGCTGATCGTGATATTAATATTGTCTTGCCGATCAGCCATTTTCAGCAACTCGCCGCCCGTGGCACAATTCAAAGCCTTGGGCCATGCTATAGTTTCATGGGCCATATCACCGATGAACATATTGAGACATTAATCAAGCAAACTGCCCCAACCATTGCCCGCAATTTGCGCGAAGCTGGCGTGACAGCAGCAGTGCTTACTCCGGCCTGAGGCATCTGTAATCAGTCCGTGGGACTGATCGCACGAGTTTTAGAAGCGGCTGGGATTAGCACCGTCAGCTTTTTTCTGCTGGCTGAAATTGCCCAACAGCTGGGTATTCCACGAGGGCTAAGCGTGAAGTTTCCGTTCGGCCATGTATTGGGCGAGCCAGATAATCTTGCACAACAGCAACTATTAATTAACCATGGATTGAATCTATTGATCAACGCAGCGCAAGCAGGCACATTCATTCAATTGCCCTATCGCTGGAAGCGTGAGGATTGGCCGCGTTTACTTGAGGCTCAGCAGGCCGATTTAGCGCAATCTGATGCACAATAATTGCAAAAACATGGTATGATTTTGAGCCATAATCAATCAATTGTTCAGCAAGCATATTAATTCAACTGAATGGTGGCCCCACCATGGAAGAACACGATCAAATCGATGCCAGCCTTCAGGAAAATCTCTTATCGTTTCGGATCGACACCCTCACGATTTTAGTGTATTTGTGCTTGGGGTTTGGCGTGCTTTGGTTCGCTATGCTGCTAACCCAAGTTACCAGCAATGCAGGCGATTATACCCGTAGCGGCCCGCCGTGGGTGCTCTTTGCTGTTGGCACAGGCATGGCTTTTATGGGCCTGCGCTACAACAAAATTCGCTTGGCACGAAGTGCTTTCTTCTTTTCAATTGTCGGCACACCAACGATTAGCCTCTTTTTGCTGCCTGGCACAACTCAATTTATGAGCTACTCGCTAGTGTTGGCGGTGATTATCGCGGGGATTTTGTATTCGCCTCGCGCCCCATTCACCGTTGTTGCACTTGTAGTGGTTATCTTCTTAATGGTTGGAATGGCCTCGGCAACCAATTTTACCAATCACTATGGCTCAATTACTCAATTTATCACTACCTTTACGCCGCCTTCAGTCACGTTGCTGTTGGCAGCGCTTACCAGTTGGCTAGCAACCCGCGACTTGGTAGCAACCGTCGAATGGGCCATGGAAAGCCATCGTTTAGCCGAACGCCGCGCCGAACGCCTGCGGGTCAGTGAAGCACGGGTTGCCCGTACCTTGCTTGAGCTTGAGGGCGCTTATGAAATGCAATCGCGCTTGAATAGCCAGTTACAAGTTCTTAACAAAGAGCTAGAGGTAGCACGGACTGCCGCCGATGAGGCTAATACATTAAAAACTCGCTTCTTAGCCAATATGTCGCACGAGCTGCGCACGCCACTCAATGCGATCATCAACTTTACCCAGTTTTTGGGCAAACCCCGCTATGGCGATTTGACTGCCCGCCAAATTGAGCTGCAAGAACGGGTCTTAGTCAATAGCGAGCATCTGCTTGGCCTAATCAACGATATCTTAGATCTCTCGAAGATCGAAGCCGGACGCATGGAATTGCACCTTGAGCTGCTTGATTTGCAGCCAATTTTCAATGGGGTTATGGCAACAGCGGTTGGCTTGACCAAGAGCAAAGGCTTAAACCTCGAATCAGATGTTGAGGAAGAAATTCCGCCTGTACGTGGCGATAAAGTGCGGGTACGCCAGATTTTGCTCAATTTGCTTTCCAACGCTGCCAAATTTACCGACAGCGGCGGCATTACGCTCCGCGCCTTCGAGAGCGATGGGATGGTACAAATTTCAGTCATCGATACTGGCGCAGGTATTCCGGCTCACGAATTGCCCTTGGTTTTTGAAGAATTTCACCAAGTTGAGCAAGCCGCCTCAGCCCAACGCCAACAAGGCACCGGCTTGGGCTTGCCAATTAGCCGCCACTTGGTAGAATTACAGGGCGGCACCATGTGGGCCGAAAGTCAATTTGGCAGTGGCTCAAGTTTTAGTTTCACCCTGCCAATTGCTGAAAATCTTACGCCCGAAGTCGTTATTTTCGACCCACAAACGAAACAGACAGCGCTATGATTGACCCAAACTTTGCCCATGTGCTGGTTGTTGAAGACCGTGATGATACCTTTTTCGTGGTGCAAGATCTGCTGATCACTGAAATTGGGGTTCGCTCGTGCGTGCGCTGCCGCGATGGACGTTCGTTAATCACCATGCTCGATGCACCAACATCAGGGCTATTTGACTTAATTTTGTATGATATTAAGCGACCCTTGCGTGATGCCTTTGCCCAATTACCAATGTTGCGCGTGCATCCAAAATTGATTGGCACACGCATTATAGCCTTAACCGCCAATATCATGCCCGATGACGTAGAACGAACGCGGAATGCTGGCTTCGATGGCTTTATTGGCATTCCAGTCAAACAAGATCGTTTTCCCAACCAAATTTGGCGCATTCTACATGATGAATGGGTTTGGGAACCACGTTAGCCAACCCAAAGGTCGAGAGGCGCTTTTTATGCAAACAATGTGGATGCTCGCAGCAGGCGATTTGCTGACATTTTCCTTGACTACCGCTGCTCTGTGGTGGCTTACCAGTATGATTGGCTTGATGGATGCCGAAAGTGGCTACTTGGCTGGCCTCGGCGCATTAATGATCAGTTTCGGTGGTGCGTTATCATCACTCAATCGGTTTAGTCGTTTGGCCATGGGGCAAAGTTTGTTTGGTTGGTCGATCGATCTGTTTCAATTTTTAACCCCAGGCTTTGTCTGTTTGGCCTATGGCCTGTGGTATGGCCAACAAGCCCTGCGCCTACGCCGCACAACCCAGATTTGGCTGGCCCCAATGCTCACAATTTTCGCGATTCAGAGCTTTGCTGCCTTGATGATTGGTCGCCAAAATGGCCCAAGTCAGTTTATTGTGCTGTTAAGTTTTACCAGCATCGCCAGTTTTACCATGATTGGTCTGTGTATTCGCCAAGCCCGTTGGCAAGGCTTGCGCACGGTAATCATCTTTTCGGCAGCCTATCTCACGATGATCAGCAGCATGAATATCATTGCTCATAGTTTTAACGAACAAAACGACTTAATGATTTCGATGGTGTTGACGACCAATATGTTGGCGGCGCTCTGTTTTGCTGGGGCGGGCTGGATTTTGTATCAGAGCACCAAGCGACGGCAGCAGATTCAACGAATTATGGCGATGCTTGATGATAGTTTGGCCCAACCCAAACTAAATGGGCGGGCTGGGCCAATTCATTAATTACAATACGCTACGTTCAATAAATTCGCCCATTACGCGATTAAATTCTTGCGGTTTTTCCAAGCTGACCATATGTGCCACATCGGGGAAGGCCACATATTGGGTGTTGACAACATGCTCAGCTAAATATTTGGCTGCTTCAACACAATCAGATTCATCAAGCAAGCCAATCAAAATCAACATTGGCACTTTAATTTCGGCTAAACGACCAACCGCTGGTGGCTCCAAGGGTTGGGCTTGGGCTTCGACAGGCTGATTAATAAAATTCTCGTAGGTCATCGAGCGCACAGCTTCGTAGACTGCTGAATCAGCTCGCCCTGCTGGTTGATTGGGGCCATCAGTCCAAAAACGCGCCTCTAGTTCGGCCAATAAAGCCCAATCTTTGGCTTCTTGCGCTGCTTGCATCTTGCCGATTGGCTCAACTAATTCGGGGGGAATTTCTTCCGAGCCAAAGCCACCCAAGCCTGAGCCAAGCACCACCAAGCCGTTAACCCGTTCGGGAAAACTTAAGGCTGAATCAATTGCAATGCTGCCGCCACGCGAGTTGCCAATCAACACCGCCTGATCCACCTTGCAATGATCAAGCACAGCCAAAAGATCTTGGCGATTGGAGAAACTCACCGCTTCGGTCTTGGAGCGCCCAAAGCCGCGGGTATCATAGCGAATGACGCGATAGTTGGGCGAAAAATGGGCAACTTGGGCATCCCACATGCGCAAATCGGCCACCCCAGCGTGAATAAACACCAACGGCAAGCCACTGCCCACCGCTTCATAATACAATTCACCACCATCAACAGCGACGTAGCCTGTTTCAAGCGCTTGACTCATTCAGCATTCTCCTGATGAACATTTGTTGTTGTTAGTATAAACGCACAGTTGTGCGTGATCGAGCGACTAAAGACCGAGATTTGAGCCATGCCCGTTAGTTTATGGTACGATCAAGCTAGAACGTTTTAGAACAGAAAGCATTATGAGCGAATTAAGTACCTTACAAATCGATCTGCTAGCGTGGTTTCAAGCCAATGGCCGCGATTTACCATGGCGACGCACCCGTAATCCTTACTATATTTTGGTGTCGGAAACCATGCTGCAACAAACCCAAGTTGATCGGGTGATTCCCAAATATGAGGCATTTTTGGCCCTATTTCCGACGGTCGAGGCCTTGGCTAGTGCTTCAACCGCCGATGTCATTCGTTCGTGGCAAGGCTTGGGCTACAATCGTCGCGCGGTCAATCTGCAACGGGCGGCCCAAGCAATTGTCGCAGCAGGCTATCCCGCCGATCCTGCTGGTTTCCCCGCTACACCCGAGGGTTTGCGCAATTTGCCAGGGATTGGAGCTTACACCTCGGGGGCGGTCGCATGTTTTGCCTTCGAGCGTGATGTGGCCTTTCTTGATACTAATATTCGGCGTGTGGTACGACGTTTGTTGGTCGGCCCCGAAGATGCTCCGCCTGAAACCAATGAACAAACGTTGATCGATTATGCCCAACAATTAATTCCCCAAGGCCAAGGCTGGGCATGGAACCAAGCAATTATGGAATTGGGAGCGTTAATTTGTAGTGCCGCCAAACCTCAATGCTGGCGTTGCCCAGTCAATCAACATTGCCGAGCCTACGCGATTTGGCGCGAAGCCAACACGCAGCTTGATATGTGGCAACCACCAGTGATCAAACCACGCAAAAAGGCTGCCGAACAACCATTTCATACATCAAACCGCTATTTTCGTGGGCGCATTATCGATGCCCTGCGAGCACTCGAAACCCAGCAAAGCCTTGATCTGGCTAGTTTGGGGCCACAAGTCAAGCCAGATTGGGTCGGCAATGAGCATGATCTCACATGGCTAGCCAAGTTGGTCAATGGTTTGGCCCAAGATGGCTTGCTGATTTGGCAGCAGCAACCAGAGCAGCAATTAGCCGAGTGGAGTGTGCGACTACCAGCTTAACCAAGGTGAAGGACTCGCTACGAGACGTTGCGAAACTATTTCGTTGCTGCTGGGTAAATACCTGTATTCTAAACCCATAAACAAACGAGGCCAAGTGAACCATCATCACTGCTGGACACAATCGTTTGAGGAATTCTTCTCAACGAACGATGATGAATTCGCCAACTAGCTTCAGCAAATTCCTTCATTACGAAGGCAAGCACATTAAAAGCATCGCATCTGAGTTTATTCAGCAAAGTAGTCAATGCTAGGCCGTTGCTGCCCTGAATAACCAGAAAAGCTCGAACAGCGTACCGTCGCAATGCCTGAACAAGAGTATTCGCCATGTCTTCAACTGGTTCGCAAACCTGAAGTTGGTTCATTACTCATTCGGTTCGCTCTGAGGCTTGATGCTTTGATCGCGATTGATACCAATTTTGGTAGTTTACGAAGCTAGCCTGTTATAACCACCGGTACGAGGCCAATGCCCTCCTTTTCACGATTGCTATCGTGTTGATATTGGCTGAAACGTCGCCGGATGCGCTGGCCTTGCTCGTTGGCTGTTGCCGCGCCTTGGCACCCCATGGACGGGCGCAACAAATCCACCGCGCCTCCTGCTAAGCCAGCAACGGCGTAGACACCTCCTTCCGCCGCACCTTTGCCCAGCGTCCCCCTCGCTGGGCAAAGGATTTTTAGTGCCCCAAAAGATCAAGTTGCTCTTGCTCAAGTTTGATATTCTGTTCCAGCATTGCCCCGATCAAGGCTTGGCAATCATAAAGCAATGGGTGTTGTTGGAGTTCAGTGAGGCTTTGGCGTTCTTTAGAATTCAAGCTTTGGGTAGCTTTGCCAGCCCGCTGAAAAATCGCTGGATCAGGCTGCCACAGGCGAATCTTGGCAACATGCTGGCGTAGATGCGCCAAAATTCGCAAACCACCTACATCGTAATCGCCCCAGTGATACCACGTTAAATTGGGCAAAGCCATGGCTAGTTTGCTCAAAAATTGGCAGAGGCTGGGGCTAGCAAAGCCACCGGTATAGATCAACAACGCCTGTGGTTGGCGGGCAAGCATACTGTGGAAGCTGGTCAAGTTTTCAATCGTAATAATTTCAGTACAGGCTGAATCCAGCACCTGAGCTTGACGCAACATCGAGCTAGGCAAGCCCAAACTTGGCCGAAACGCGCCTAATTCCAGCCGATTCCCATGCAATTCCAGTTGTAAATCGCCAGCAAGTAGCACATATTCTGGCACTTTTTCGAGATTAAAGGCTTGCAGCAAAGCCCGATCATTGTCGCCAAATTGCTTGGCTTGCGGGGCAAATTGGCGCAAAACCCGCAAAACTGCGCCTTCTAGCTCGCTAAATCGTTTGCTCTGACCCAGCCAACCTACGCTAAATAAACGCTCTAAAATTGGCGTTTCTAGCTGAGTCAGGCCATAAATCGCCCGTAGTACATCGCGATTCCAAGCAGGGTCGGTTAAATCAAGCGGTTGGATCGAGCGCTGTTGGATTAATTGCTGTTCGAGCCACGCCAGCCAATCAGCCAGCCAGCCTTGAACTGGCACATATTCAGCCAATAATGTACGCAAGGCCTGCTGTTGCTCGGCCAAGGGTTGGCGTTTCAGCAAACGATATAGCGCCGCCGCATCAAGCAAATCAACCGCTTCAAGCCAATTGCCTTCTTCCCATTTACGCCAATACAACTTGATTATCTGATTTTTTGCTAGCTCAACCAAGTAGTTATTGGTTTGTTGGCGTTCGTCAATCTGTTTATCATCAAAATAACGCGAAAATTTGGCCGCTTTAATCTGCACCCGATTGACTCGCTGACGCTCTGGCTGCTCGTGTTGATCAAGTAATTGCTGCAAAATTGCATTGCTAGTTTTGTTCAGATTCAGCATTCAGCGCCTCTAGACGAGCTGCATAATTACGATATGGCTCGACCAAAACCCGCTGCTGGCGATCTTTCAAGCCAGTCAAAACCAAGGTTGTACACATTTTGGGCACTAAATATTCGCAACGCTCAATCGGCGTGGCCGTGATAATTTGTAAACCAAAATGGTGAAATAGATCAAGCGTCGAGCCAATCCGATCTTGATCCATTTTGGAAAAGGCTTCATCGAAGGCCACAATCCGAATGGTTGAGCGTTTGCTACGTTCATTAATTTTATAAAGCTGCACAAACGAGGCCGCAATCGTCACATAAAACGGAGTTTGAGTTTCGCCGCCAGATGTTTGACCCATAATTTTGCTCAAGCGTGAACGAGTACCATCACGCTCAATCACATCAATATCATAGCTCAAGTAGCGCCGATAATCGGTAATTTGAGCCTGCTCAAGCTTTTCTTGGTCGGTTAGGCCAGGCTGAATTAACAATTGGAAGAAACGATCAAACGTGGCTTTGTGCTGCTGATAAAATTCACTATCCTGAATCATCTCGCTAGTAACATTGGCTGATTGCTCAATCAATTGATAAAAATCACGCAATGAATCGGCAATTTCATAGCGAAAATGATAACGCTGGCCATTGAAATCTAAGCCTTGCAAAGCATCATTAATCCGATCAAGCTCTGCTTTGGCGCGACCAATATTTTCACGCAATTTATGCAGAACATGTTCGCGTAGCTCGGTTTCAGTTTCATGTTTGGCTTCAGCAATTTTCTGTACAAAATGCGGTAAATCAGTAGCCTCAAGCTCAGCGCGTTTCTCTTGGAAGCTCGTTTGCTCGATATTGGCTAGTTCACGCGCTCGAAAATCGCGATTATAGAGTATAACTTGTTCGCGTAATTGTTCTTGGGTATTGTTAAAACGGGTATTATAGCCACGACCTTGTTGCTCGGCGGTTTCTTGCAAACGGCTAAATTGCGCTTGCTCATTGTTCTCGCGCTGAAAATCGTTGAGTGCATCGTCAATTTGGTCGGGATAGCGTTGCTGCGTATGCTCAAACAGGCTTTGAGCATTCAACAATTGATGTTGGTTTTCTTGAAGTTGTTGTTCAATCTGAGTAATTTGATTATTCAGTGTGCCAATAATCCGCTCTAAACGGCGAATATTCAAGGCATATTCTTCATGAATTATGTGTAAACGTTTAACTTCGGCCTCAAGTGCCGCCACGCCGCTAGTATCAATGCTATCGTGTTCGCGTTGCAATTCAGCAAGTGTCGTTTGTAATTCGCTTGAATCAAGTTCTTCCTCGAAATACGAATCTAAGCCTAATAAAAGTTGTTGTAATTTTTCCAATTGATCATAATATTGGCGCTGGCGTTGTTGTTCTGGGCGTAATATCGCCAATTCGGCTTGGATTTCGGTTAATTGCTGGCGGCGGCTTTCAATTTGCGAGCGTTGGGCGCGTTCACCGATAAACCAAGGCTGAAATTTCCGTGGATCAATCGAACGCGCTGTCCATTCTTGATAAACCATCACTTCAGCGGTAATCGCACGGCGATGTTGACGCAAATCTTGCACATGCTGACAAGTAATAATATCACCTAAAATTGCCGCAATATATTTATCAATCAAGCCAGTTTTGGCTTTGACTTTGGTCGCCAATGATAATGGTCGTGCTGGGCGAGCTTCTGCACTAGCTTGTTGTAAATCAACCAAACCAACATCATAGATCCGCTCTTTTTCGCGTAACTGATCAAGCAAATCAAGGGCTTGGCTATAATATTTAGGTTCGACAATAATATTGAAACGGCGTTGACCAAGCATTGCCTCAACCGCATTTTGCCAATGTTCATCAGGAATTTCTAACAGCTCACAAAGCAAAAAGAGTTCAATATTTAATGCTGATTTTAAGTACTTACGCACATTTTCCACATTTTGGGGATAATGATTTTGGCGATTCGATTGCTCAAGCTGGGTAATTTCTTGTTTTAGGCGGCTTTCTTGTTCAAATAAGCGCGAGATTTTATCGTCGGTTCTGGTCATCGCCTGGAGTTGCAATTTCAAAGCAGAGCCAGCCGCCGTGCTCTGTTGTTGTAATAAAGGCACAATTTGCTGTGATTGGGGAATGTGCTCAGGCTGCTGCAATAAATTAACCAAATCTTGCTCAGCAATTGGCTGTAATTTATTCAATAATGCCGCAATTTGGATTAATTTGGCTTGTAGTTGTCGCCAACGTTGGTTAATTTTTTGAATGTGTTGCTGCAATTGCTGAATTTCAGCGGCAAGTTGGTTTTTACGCCGCACAACATCAGATTGGCTTAATTGAACTTGGGCTTCAACTAAGGCAGCTTGGGCATTTTGCTGTAAGCCAAGTTGTTGTTCCAAATCAGTCTGATTCAATTCGTAATCGCGGCGAGTATCGATTAATCGTTGTTGCTGTTGATTAATTTGTTGCTGAATTGCCGCCACGCTATAGTGAGCCGCCAGAATCTCAAATTTCCCATGCAGGCCACGCAAGCGCTTGGCTTCTTCTTGGGTTTTGATAATAGCACCGAGGCTTTTTAATTGTTCTTCAACATCTTTAGCTTTTCGCTCCAAATCGCGTAAGCGTTCAACCACATTTTGCAAGGTGTGAACATCCAACGAATTTGGCTCCAGCAGCCATTGCTCAACAAACTCACGAATATTACGAATTGGCTGGAAGGTCAAGGCACGCAGAAATAAATCGAAAAAGCGTTGATTCAAGCCGCCCAACCGATTGAGCAACGCCGCTTGATATTCGCCAGTTTGATCGAAACTTTCGGCAGTTGAGCGATTACGCGCCATCGCTTTGATTTCGCGGCGGGTGCGTGGTTTGCCTTGCTCAATAAATACATCAGGATTTAAGTGGCCATCAAAGATAAAAAAGGTTTTTTCAACGCTTTGGGTCGCGGCACGAGCTTCCAAGCAAACCCCGCTAACAAAGGCTTGATGCTTCAGATCTTCAGTCCACTCCAGCACCACATAACCAATCGTGTCGCCAGGCCGCAGCCAATGTTGCTCGCCAATTTTGCCGCGCACATAGCTATCCAACGAGCGTTGCGAGCGATCTTGGGCCGCGCTGTTGAAACGCACGCGACCCAAATCGGCCACCAGCACCAATTGCAAGGCATCAAGAATCGACGATTTGCCTGAACCGTTGTGGCCCGCCAAATACAAACTATCCTGCACATCCAACACATGCCAATCGAAGCGATGCCAATGATACAGAAAAATGCGACTAAGCTTGATCATTCTTGCTCCTCGTCAGCACTGTTGGGGCGTTGATATTCGGCTAGGCGTTCGGCCAAGGCGGCGATGCCACTAGCTGGCACTATTACCTCAAGCGCTGGCAATAATTCGATCACCGCATCGGGGTCGTTGGCACGCAGTGCTTTGCTATTGGGAGCGCGCACGAGTTTTAGCCCATTGAATAGGCGTAAAGCCTCATCGAACGCGCCTTTTTTGCGAATCGTTTGGCCAGGAAAAAACTCTCCATAACGGCTATAGACATCGCTCACGGTGGTGGTTGGATAGCGCGTCAAGCTTGGATTGAGCGACTCATATTGTTCAGCGTAGATTAAACGCAGCAATAACAGCCATAAGGTGGTTTCACGGTTGAAGCGGCGGCGATGGCTGCCATCACGATGAAATACATGGAAAATATGTAAATTTTCGGCGTAATGCAATTCCCAGCCAGCGACCGCCAAATAATCGCGTACCAAATCGATCCGTCGCACTAACCAAGCAAAAATCCGCCGATCCTGCTCATCTTCGCGCCAAATCAGGCCATCGCTGAGCAAACGCCGCACACTATCGGCAAATAATTGCTGCTCGGTTGATGAAAGTTGGCTATATTCTTCAGCAAAATTGACTAAGCTCATGCTGGTTGCTCCGTTGAAACCCGCCGCACCAAGAAATCGCGAAAGCCCACACCATCGCGCTCGACCCAAACGCCATCGTCGATTGACTCAACCGTGTAGCCCAACGATCCATCGCCATACGAACGCAAATAGATAATTAATGATAAATCGTCAACACCTTCAAGTTCAATCTCCGAGCCACGGCGTTGTTCGGCATCGCCCAACAATTGCAAAGCATAACGCCGCACGCGATCACGGCTGATTGAGCGGCGCAATTGGCGCAAGGTGTCGGCCTGTGCTTGGGCAATTTCGGCCTCGCTGAGCGGAGCATAGCTCTCAGCTTGAATTTCAAATGGCACGGCAGCGCGAGTTGGAGCACTCAGTGATTGCTGATCGGTCAATTGAAATTCGTAGATGCTGAGCATTTCGCTAATTTCAGGGCTGGCTTGCTCGAAGGCTTGTTGATTGGGCAAAATTTGGCTCAAAATGCGGTGGAGTTGGCCGCTGGTGCTGGTGCTCGCACTCAAAAATAATTCAATATTGCGCACCGCCGAATCGACAAATTGGCTATGGCGCAAATCGATCACGCCAATTAATTGATCAAGTTGGTCGAAATGGCTGCGAATTGTATCAATTTGGTCAGTTAATCGGTTATACGCCACTTCAAAACTAGCAGCCTCGCCGCGACTAACCAAATGTTGTGCCGATAACTCCAACAAATTGGTGCGCTCTATTTTCTGCAAAAACTGCAAAATCGCAGGCCGATAGCGCGAAAGATGGTCGGATGTACGCAGTTGATGATAGGCTTGATCGACAATATCTTTGCGATAGGTACCAAACACATGCTCCAACACATCTTTGGTTTTGAGGGTTTGCAGCACTTTTTGAATATGCAAGCCAATGTTGTGTTGCAATTCTTTCAACGCCTGCGTTAGAAAAAGTGTTTGTTCATAGGCATTCGAGAGCCGATCGTGGGGTGCATCGCCAGTACAGGCTTTTTCGAGCACATCGTGAATGCCACAAATCATGCCGCGCAAATGTTGGCGCTGTTTGGTTGCAAGGTCTTCAAAGAGTTGCAACAGCCGAAACGCATAATCGGGCAAAATGATCGCCGAGGAATAATCGCTTTGTTGCTCGAAGCGCAGCCAGCCCCAAGCCCGCAGCGAACGCAAAATCGCCGAAGCATGGTTATTTTGCTCAAGCTCTGATTCTTCCTCGTGAGCATCGCTGGTAAGAGCCTCGGCATTGGGTAACTCTAATTGTTGCTCGACGAGGCTTAATGCCCGTTCGCGGCTGAGTGGTTGCGATTGTTGCTTGGTGGCAGCAAACAGCGCTAGCAAAACCTGGGTGTAAATTGCAGCGCCAGGGCTAGCTAATGGGCGAAAAAGGGTGGTAGGAACGGTCTCGAACAAACTCATGGTAGCACGCATTTCTCCGGCGGATGCCATGACCAAGTGAGGATTGCCTAATCATACCAAGCTTTCCCCACTCTCACAAGCAGCGACTTCGTAGCAAAAATCGCAATCTTGACAAAGCATAACGCAGTGCGTATAGTTAGTTTGTGTACGGACTATTTGTATACGAGAGACTGAAGATCATAGAGCAAAGAACATAGAACATAGGAATTTGGGGATCGGTTGTTGGGGGTCGGGGATTGGAGTGTAGAAACCAAAAGAAGATTCGGTTTTAACGCAGAGGCGCAGAGCAGGTGAGGCTATTGGATCGTTTGAAATTCTAGAAAATATTCCGATAGCCTCATAGCCTAGAGCCATACTCCCTTCGTGCTCTTCGTGCCCTTCGTGGTTAAATTAATCGATTCGCTGTTCTTCATCAAGCTTACAAGGACGTAGCATTGTGGAAGCGCACTATCATTTGTGTTTTCAAGTTGGGCGGGTAGCCCGCCAATTGATCAGCCACTACAATCGAGTGCTGGCTCCATTGGGGCTGACCACCGCTCAATACTTCGTCCTCGTTGCGATCAAGCCCGATGAAGCCCCAACCATGGGCGAACTTTCCAACCGCACCTATCTCGATAATTCAACTCTAACGCCAATCGTCGATCGCCTTGAGCGTGATGGCTGGCTCGAACGAATGTCCGACCCCACTGATCGGCGCACAACCCGCATCCAATTAACTAGCAGTGGTCTCGAACGCTTGCCCGATGCTCGCCAACGTGGCGATGCGGTCGAAAACGCTATGCGTGAGCAATTGGGCGATCCATTGGTCGATTTATTGACCGATGGTTTACGCAAAGTCGCCCGCATCGAACTCTAAATCTGTTTCCTAACCTGTAATCAGCCACTAATCGCTGCAAAACCCTCGCTGATTACAACCGATTGTTGATAAAAATCGCTTCCAACCAGAAAGAAAGGTGGTTCAATGACGTACCGCATTCAACGTGCAGTGGTAATTGGCTCAGGCACAATGGGTGGTGGCATCGCCGCTCATCTAGCCAATGCTGGCGTGCGCACCGTGTTGTTGGATATTGTGCCAAGCACGCTCACGCCTGAGGAAGAGGCCAAAGGGCTTTCGTTGCAAAGCAAAGCCGTGCGCAATCGAATTGTGCAAACTGGCTGGGATCGCGTGGTCAAGAGCAGCCCCGCCGCGCTCATGAACAAAAAAGCTGGCGAATTGGTGCAGCTTGGCAATCTCGAAGACGATTTCACAGTTGTCAGCGAAGCTGATTGGGTAATTGAAGTTATCGTTGAAAAACTCGAACCCAAGCAACAACTTATGGCGCGAATCGATGAAATTCGCAAAGCTGGCAGCATTATTTCATCGAACACCAGCGGGATTCCAATTCACAAAATTGCTGAAGGTCGCTCCGACGATTTCAAAAAGCACTTCCTTGGAACCCACTTCTTCAACCCACCCCGCTACCTCAAATTACTCGAAGTGATTCCAACGCCAGATACCGATCAGGCGATTATTGACTATATTCGCAGTTTTGGTCAAGAACGCTTGGGTAAAGGCGTGGTGATTGCCAAAGATACGCCGAACTTTATCGCCAACCGCATCGGCACCTTTGGCGGCGCATACGCCATGAAATATATCGTCGATAACGGCTACACGATTGAAGAAGTCGATGCCTTGACCGGAACCTTAATTGGCAATCCCAAATCGGGAACCTTCCGGCTTGGCGATTTGGTGGGGATTGATGTGATGGTTGGGGTGGCCCACAACCTCTACAATCTCGTGCCCAACGACGAATCACGCGACGCGCTGCTGGCTCCAGCTCCCGTGCAAGGCTTGCTAGAACGGGGCTGGCTCGGCCAAAAATCAGGCCAAGGTTTCTACAAAACCGTCAAAGGCGCAAATGGCAAGGAATTTTGGGTGCTCGATTGGGAAACTGGCGAACATCGCGCCCCACGAGAAGTTGATTTGCCGATCATCAAGCAAGCCAAAAAGCAGGGCAACTTGGCGGCTCGCCTGCGTTTCTTGGTCAACCAAAGCCAAGATCGTGGCGGCAAACTGATCGCCGATACCTTGTTGCCATCGTTGGCCTATGCTGCTCGCCGCGTGCCAGAAATTAGCGACCATCTGTACGATGTTGATAATGCTTTGCGCTGGGGCTTTGCCAAGGAGATGGGGCCATTTGAAATGTGGGATGCGATTGGCCTCGCCGATGGCGTGAAGCTAATGCAAGATCGCGATATTCAGGTGGCCGATTGGGTTTTGGCATTACTCGAAAAAGGCCATAACTCGTTCTATCAAACGGTCGATGGCGCGAAACAAGCCTATAGCCCAGTCACTGGCGAATACGAAGCCGTGCCAAGCTCCGACCTGAAAATCGACCTTGACGAGTTGCGCAGCACAGGCAAAGAAGTTGCCCGCAACGATTCAGCCAGCCTGCTCGATTTAGGCGATGGCGTATTGTGCTTCGAATTCCATTCCAAGATGAATGCGCTGGATAGCGAAATCACCGAAATGGGCTTCAAAGCCTTGGAATTGCTCAAAGACGATCGCTGGACAGGTATGGTCGTTGGCAACCAAGGCTCAGATTTCTGCATCGGTGCCAATATCTTTATGTTGATGATGGCTGCTCAAAACGATCAATTCGACCAGCTTGAGCAGATGTTGAAAACTTCGCACGACTTGATGCAAGGTATGCGCTTCTCACCCAAACCAATTGTCACCGCACCATTCGGGCGCGTGCTCGGTGGTGGCGCTGAAGTTTCAATGCACGGCTCGCGCATGTGTATCGCCGCTGAAACCTATATGGGCTTGGTCGAAGTTGGGGTTGGCTTGATTCCTGGGGCTGGTGGGGTCAAAGAATTTGTGCGCCGGATCATTACTCCAGCCATCAAACTGGCTCCCGAAAGCGATCCAACGCCATACTTGCAACGAGTATTTGAGCAAATTGGGATGGCCAAAGTTGGCACCAGCGCCTTTGAAGCTCGCGATCAAGGCTTTGTCACCGAAGCTGATCGGATTGTGATGAATGCTGATGAGTTGCTAGGCCGTGCCAAGCAGTTTGTGCTTGATCTGGCAGCGGCTGGCTTTACGCCGCCCGCCCGCGAAAAACTCTACGCTGCTGGCCGCGATGGCTTGGCTGCAATGCGGGTTGGCGTGTGGATGATGCAACAAGGCGGCTATATCTCCGAATACGATGCGTTTATCGGCAACAAACTGGCTTATGCGATCGCTGGCGGCGACCTCAGCAGCCCACAATGGGTCGATGAAGAGCATTTCTTGGCGATGGAGCGCGAAGTATTCTTGGCACTTTGCCGCGAACCAAAGACCATGGAACGCATTATGTTTATGTTGCAAAACAACAAGCCATTGCGGAATTAGAAGGATGATGGGTCAGGGCAAGAAAGCGCATTCCCTCACCCCCTAGCCCCCTCTCCCGCCCAGCAGGCGAGGGGGAATACCTCCAGCATGAACCGTGGAACGCCCCTCGCCCGCCGCAGTGGGCGAGGGGTTGGGGTGAGGGAATGTAACTCAACCTGAATCCTGAACCCTATTTACTCATTCAACAATCGATCCCCATATCCATACCCATAAAGGAGTATTCAACGATGAATGAAGCTGTGATTGTAGCTGGTGCGCGAACCGCCGTCGGCAAATCCAAGCGTGGAATGTTTCGCAATAGCCGGCCTGATGATTTGGCAGCAGCAGCGATTAAAGCTGTGGTTGAACAAGCGCCAGGCCTCGACCCTCGCGAAATCGAAGATTTGATTTTGGGTTGTGCTATGCCCGAGGGCGAGCAAGGCCTGAATATGGCACGGATCGCATCGCTCCGCGCTGGTTTACCAATCGATGTGCCCGCTCAAACCGTCAATCGTTTTTGCGCTTCAGGTTTGCAAACAATTGCCTTGGGTGCTGAACGAATTATGGCTGGCGGCGCTGATGTGATCATCGCTGGTGGCGCTGAATCGATGAGCATGGTTCCAATGTCGGGCAATAAATTTGCACCAAACCCATGGATGGCTGAACACTACCCCGAAATTTACATCAACATGGGCTTGACCGCCGAAAATGTTGCTCGACAGTTCAATATCAGCCGCGAAGATGCCGATGCCTTCTCGTATCGCTCGCATATGAAGGCGATCGAAGCAATTCAAGCAGGTCGCTTTGCTGACGAAATTGTACCAGTCGATGTTGAGTTTGCCGAGGCCGAAGCTGGCGGTGCAATCAAGCGCAGCACCGCAACCGTCAAGGTCGATGAAGGCCCACGCCGTGACACGACCTTAGAAGGCTTGGCCAAATTGCGCCCAGTGTTTCATGCCAAAGGCACAGTCACTGCTGGCAATTCATCGCAAACCAGCGATGGCGCTGCCGCTGTGCTCTTGATGAACCGCCAAAAAGCCGATGAACTTGGGCTAAAACCGTTGGCTCGCTTTATTGGCTTTGCAGTTGGTGGCGTTGGGCCTGAAGTCATGGGCATTGGCCCAGTCGTGGCGATTCCAAAAGTTTTGAAGAAAACTGGCTTGAATCTCAGCGACATTGATTTGATTGAATTGAACGAGGCTTTTGGTGCGCAAGCTTTGGCGGTTATTCGCGAGCTTGGCATCGACGAAAGCAAAACCAACGTCAATGGTGGCGCAATCGCCTTGGGTCACCCACTTGGCTGTACTGGCGCGAAACTGACCGTCCAAATCATTAATGAACTTCGTCGCCGCAATGGCCGCTACGGCATGGTAACGATGTGTATCGGCGGTGGTATGGGCGCTGCGGGCATTTTCGAGTTGTTGTAAAGCTGAAACCACGAAGGACACGAAGCGCACTAAGAACCATAAACTAAATCTTCGTGAAACTTCGTGTCCTTCGTGGTTGAAAAAATTTAAAATTCTAACTCTCGATAGCCAACGTGGCAGGGTGCGCCAAAACTATAGGCCACCCGTTGCTGGGTCAATTCGTACAAACCCGACCAAAGTGTGCTTGAAAATTCTTTATGACAACAAACTGGCACCTGATGATCGCTCATGGCTTGGGCGGTTTGTAACCAAGGGTCGCCCTGTTCATGGCTCACAGCAGCACATAAAAAGGCTTCGCGAGCTTTGGAATCGTCACGTTGGCGGCGACCTTGCAAGCGTACCAAATCAGGGTGATCAAAATGGTTGGTAGTTGCGAACAATCCATCCGCTTCCAAAACGCCGATCGGTTGGCCAGGATAGCACTCTAAACGAGCGAAATGGCCATGACGATCAGCGACGGTGTAATTAAAGGATGAAAGCTGGGGCAATTGGCGAAATAAGCTAATCACTTCGGCGGTGCTGGTACATAAATCTAAAGCTAAACGTGGCAGCAGATGAAACGGCACACCTGGTAGCAAGTGCTCCTGACGATCAGCCATCACTTTATGCAGCCCAACAAACAAGCCATGTTCGTTGATACCATCGTAGCGCCCGCCAACCAAGCCACCATTCATGCCAATGTGCTGATAGCCATAACTGCTGCTGGTGGAGAGCAAATCGCGGGTTGGCATATTGATGTAAAAATCGTAGTTACGCCCAACGAATACTTGGCCGCTGGAATGTTGCCAAGCCACAGCGGAACAGGCTTGAGGCAAGGCAGCCGCTCGCAGAAACAAACTACGTTCAGCAGGTGCATCGAAGGCATCAGCGAAGGCCACCAATTCATCCCACAAGGCTGAATGGGTATGCCGAATAATCGCCGCACATTCGGCCAAAAAAGCCAAATCGTGCTCCCACGCGCTTGAGCGAAACGGCGAGACAACTCGTTGTAGCACACTCGCCAAATAGCGCCCAATCTCGCTTGGCGAGCCAATTAATTGCAAAAAACGATACATAGAAAATCAGAAATCAAAAGGCAAAAGGCAAAATATTCAACTCAAGAATTCTTGCTTAAATGATACACCCTAATTTAAGCACTGAAAACTTTCATCAAAACCTGCTATTTTGCCTTCTGCCTTTTGCCCTTATTTAGGAGGTTTTCCCGATGGAACTCAACGAAGAGCTACGCATGTTGCGTGAAACCGTGCGCGATTTTGCCGTCAAAGAAATTAAGCCAATTGCCCGCGAAGTTGATGAAGCAGAACGCGTACCATTCGAGACAATTCGCAAGGCTGGTAATTTGGGCTTGCTCGGCATTCCCTTCCCCGAGGAATACGGCGGCGCTGATGCAGGGATCGTCGGCTATTGTATTTTGCAAGAGGAAATCAACCGTTATTGTGCCTCAACTGGCACGATTATTGGCGCACATGCCCAGCTTTGTGGCATGTCGATTTTTCTATCGGGCAATGATGAGCAAAAATCACGCTATCTTAGCAAACTCAACGAAGGCAAATTATTGGGTGCTTGGGCACTCACCGAGCCAAATGCCGGCTCCGATGCGGCCAGCATTACCACCACCGCAACCCAAGATGGCGACGATTGGATCATCAACGGCGGCAAGATGTGGATCACCAATGGCTCGTTTGCCGATGTGATTGTGGTGTTTGCCTCGACCAATCGCGAGCGCGGCGCACGCGGCGGCATCAGCGCATTTATCGTCGAAAAAGATTTCGCGGGCTTCAAAGTTGGCAAAGTCGAGGAAAAAATGGGCTTGCGAGCCTCGCATACCGCCTCGATCTTTTTTGAAAATTGCCGTGTGCCCGCTAAAAATGTATTGGGCGAAATTGGAGCAGGCTTTGGCGTTGCCATGAAAACCCTCGATATTGGGCGCTGTGGTTTGGGCGCAAGTGCGCTTGGCTCAGCCAAAGAAGCCTACGATTTGGCCTTGCACTACAGCGTTGAACGCCAACAATTTGGCCGCCCAATCGCCGATTTCCAAGCAATTCAGATCAAATTGGCCGAAATGCGCACTAAAATCTATGCTATGGAGCAAATGGTTTATCACTGCGCAGCCTTGGTTGATGCCAAAAAGCCAGCCACGCTTGAATCATCGATGGTCAAGTTGTTCTGCACCGAGGCTGCTTCGCAAATTATCGACGAAGCGATTCAAATTTATGGTGGAATGGGCTTTAGCCGCGAAGTACCACTCGAACGGATGTATCGCGATGCTCGGGTCACGCGGATTTTTGAAGGCACAAACGAAATTCAAAAATATGTGATTGCTGGCGAAGAACTCAAAAAACTGGGCCATAAAATCAAAATGTAGTGTCATTGATTGACGCGAGTTTCAGCATAATGGCATTATGAGCACTGCTCATGATGCCATTGTTCATTTAAACAAGCGCGGGCGATTGTGCGTCAAAGTTGGAAGAGGCATTAGTGCCAGAAAATTATAGCGAGGAGACCGTTGTTGTTCACGATGATGCAGAAGCGGTCGTCAAGTTAGGTTAAAAAGTTCAGCTTGAAGGCAACATGGTGATCGGCGAATCGTGCTTGATCACTATTGAAACCATTACTCGCTTACCATAATCGTCGAACCACAGCCCAAATTAACCTAGTTTTTGCAATCGTAGCTTGAAAAGTTACGATCTTTTGAGTTTGCTGCAACATTTGCTAACAACTGCCGTACATATATCCGAGCAGAAGCGAGTTCAGCAATGAATTCTCGTACTTACCCGCGCCAAGCTTTGATGGCGCGGTGGTATTTTAAAGCACTTGATGATTAACCAATGCCGCAACCACCGCCAACACCAGCATTTCGGCAATTTCACAGAGCGCCCCATAGGTATCACCAGTTAAGCCACCCAACGAGCGCACCATCCAGCGGGCAATAATGATCGTAGCCACAATCACGACGGCAAAAATTAACCCAGCCCACCACCAGAGCAACCCCGCCGCAACCAAACCAGCACAGCTCGTCGCCCACCAAAAATCGCTGCGCCGCGTATGGTCGTGAAATGTGCGCCCAAGCCCACCTTCAGCCGCAGGCGGAAACCAGAAAATTCCGATAATATCGACCCAACGGCCAAGCGTTGGAGCCACAATCAATGCTCGCCAAGCAAGATCGCCGCAACCAAGCACAAACAGCCATTTCAGCAGCAAAATACTGATTAATGCGATTGCGCCCATCGTGCCAATTCGGCTATCTTTCATAATTTCGAGCTTGCGCTCACGCGAACGCCAGCTAAACAGCGCATCGGCACTATCTGCAATTCCATCCAAATGCAAGCCGCTGGTAATTGCCCCCCAGGTGAGAATTGCACATAAACTGCCGGTAGTCGTGCCCCACAGCCAGGTTGCCCCAAACCATGTCGCCGCAACCAAACCGCCAATCAGCGTTCCAGCTAGCGGAAAAGCCACCATCGAACGGACTAAGGCTTGTTCGCTGAGCGCAGGTTTGCCTGGAATTGGCAAGATTGTGAGAAAACGCAACGCCTCAGCCAGATGCTTGATCACCATCAGCTCCTTTAAACAGCAACGCAAGGTTTTATCGAAATACGATAAAACCTTGCGTCAAGCAAAAAACTTAGGCTACTTCTTCGGAAACCGCCACAGGTAAGGCGTTACTCGCATACGTACAATCGGGGTAGCGTGTGCAAGAGAAGAAGGTACGGCCACCACGCGCACGTTTGGCGACAACTTTACCCTCACCACATTGAGGGCAGGTTGGGGCATCGTTGGGCGTTAATCGTACAATCGAGCGGCATTCAGGGTAGCCGGTGCATGATAAGAATGGCCCAAATTTGCCCTCTTTTTGCACCATTGGGCGGTTACATTTGGGGCATTTTTCCTCGGTTGGCTTAGGCGGCGGAATCACCACAAAATCTTTGCCTTGCGCCCGTACTTTGCGAATACCCTTACAAGTTGGGTAGTTGTTACAGGCGAGAAACGGCCCAAAACGACCTTTTTTGAGGCTCATTGGGTTGTCGCATTCAGGGCAATTGGTGTTGCCAAAAATTTCAGGCTGCGAGGCGATATGAATCCCGCCATCGCCATCACGCTCTAAATCACCCGTCCAGCTACACTCAGGGTAACGCGAACAAGCCAAGAATTCGCCATTACGCCCCCATTTGATCACCAGATGCGTGCCACATTGCGGGCAGGGCAATTCAGTTTTGATTTCTTCGCGCTTGACGTTGCGCATTTCGGTTTCGGCAGCATGCAAGCGTACAGCAAACGGATCGTAAAATTCGCGCAGCACTGGCACCCAACGACGTTGGCCTTCAGCGATATCATCAAGCCGCTGTTCCATATCCGAAGTAAAGTTGTAATCGACAATATCTTTGAAGTGCTCAACTAGCAAGTCGGTCACAACCCGGCCTAAGGTGGTGGGCATCAATTTCTTTTCGACCAACTCAACATATTCGCGGGCAACGATGGTTGAGATCGTCGGCGCATAGGTTGATGGGCGACCAATCCCTTCACTTTCCATCTGCTTAACCAAGGTTGCTTCGGTATAGCGTGGTGGTGGCGTAGTGAAATGTTGCTCGCCAAAGAGATCATGCAAATCGAGGGCTTGGCCTTCGTTGAGCGGCGGCAACAAGGCCTCTTTGTCTTCATCTTCGTCGCCTTCATCGAGGCTGACGTTGTAGACTGCCAAAAAGCCATTGAATTTGAGCACTGAGCCAGTTGCGCGGAAGGTAAATGGCGCTCCAGCAGCAGTTTTGATTCCGGCCCCAGCACCAATATCGACGCTCGTACTATCAAAAATTGCCGCCGCCATCTGCGAAGCCATAAAGCGCTTCCAGATCAAGTCGTAAAGCCGAAACTCATCGCGGCCAAGCGCTGTTTTTAATTGATCAGGGCGGCGGACTACGCTGGTTGGGCGGATCGCCTCGTGAGCTTCCTGCGCACCTTTAGCCTTGGTTTTGTAGATATTGGGCTTAGCTGGAACGTACTCTTTGCCATAGAGTTCAGTAATCAGTGTACGAGCCTCGGTTTGGGCATCGACTGAAACGTTGGTTGAATCGGTACGCATATAGGTAATCAGACCAACTGTACCATCTTTGCCACCAATATCGACCCCTTCATACAGTTTTTGGGCCACTTGCATAGTGCGTTTGGAGCTAAACCCAAGCTTGCGGCTAGCTTCTTGTTGCAGGGTACTGGTGATAAATGGCGGGGCTGGCGAGCGCCGTTTATCCTTGCGGGTTACAGTGCCAACAAGATAATTTGCCCCTTCCAAGGCAGCCAAAACTGCATCAGCAGCATCTTTGCTAGGAATCGCAAATTTATCGAGCTTTTTGCCATTGCGAGCATGCAAGATTGCGCGAAAAATATCGTGCTTGCCAAGTTTCTTCAGCCCAGCTGGCGATAAATCGGCCTCGATCGTCCAATATTCTTTGGGCACGAAGCTTTCGATTTCGCGTTCACGCTCAACCACCATACGCACAGCAACCGATTGCACCCGCCCAGCCGAAAGCCCGCGCCGCACCTTGGCCCACAAAATTGGTGAAATTTTATAGCCAACCAAGCGATCAAGCACCCGTCGTGCCTGTTGGGCATCAACTAGGTTTGCGTCGATTTCGCGCGGATTGCGAATGGCGTGCTGAATCGAATCCTTGGTAATTTCGTTAAAGGTAATGCGATAGACTGGCTTACGTTTGCCAATATTAGCTGCTTGTAAAATATGCCAAGCGATCGCCTCGCCTTCGCGGTCGTGGTCGGTTGCGAGGTAAATAGCATCAGCAGTCTTGATTTCGCGCTTCAATTCGGCAATGAGCTTATCTTTGCCCTCGCTAATTTCATAGACAGGGCTAAAATCATTGTCAATATCAATGCCAATTTTACTCTTGGGCAAATCACGCACATGGCCCATACTCGCCATAACGCGATAGCCAGCACCCAGATATTTTTGAATAGTTTTTGCTTTGGCTGGCGACTCAACAATCACCAATTTATGATCCATAGGGTTTTCCTTAAAAGTTCACACTATACCACCAACCGACGCATTCAAAACGCGGCGAATCAGTTCAAAGTTGACGTGTACTGGGGCAGCGTCGCTTTAGGTGGCCTCGTTGAGGCACGATCTGGAATTCGTGCGGCGTGAAGTACAGTGCCACAACTATCCACTTCTGTCAACACTCATGGATATAACTTTTGACCGAAGAGTTTGAAAGCGCATATTCTATTCTGATAATCACAATACTTAAATCATCAACCAAATACCAGAGAACTAAGAAATTGATCTTCGTGCTCTTCGTGTCCTTCGTGGTTAAAAACCTTCTTCTCTGCTCCCTATGTTCTTTGCTCTATGCTCTATGTTCTCCAAATCTGCTATACTCGCGCATAACACAGGTGGTCAGTAGCTCCAAGGAGGTAGCCTCATGGCTGAAGCAGTGTTAATTGATGCCGTTCGCACGCCGATTGGTCGCCAACAAGGCAGCCTACGCGATGTGCGCCCCGATGTTTTATATGCCCATGTGCTCAACACTTTAATCGAACGCACTGGGATTGATCCAAACCTGATTGAAGATGTGGTTACTGGTTGCGTAACCAATACTGGTGAGCAAGGCGCAAATATTGGTCGTTTGGGCGTGATGCTCTCCAATTTGCCAATTACGGTTCCGGCGGTAACCCTCAACCGCATGTGTGGCTCGGCTCAGCAGGCGATTCATTTCGCGGCGCAGGCAATTGCCGCAGGCGACGTGAGCTATGCAATCGCTGGCGGGGTTGAATCGATGAGCCGCGTGCCGATGTTTAGCGATGTGACAGGCAATTTTGCCACCTTCAATCCTGCGATCAACGAAAAATATCAACTGGTGCACCAAGGCGAATCAGCCGAACTCATTGCCGAGAAATATCAATTATCGCGCACCGAGCTTGATGATTGGAGCTTTGAGAGCCATCAACGCGCCGCTGCCGCGACCAAGGCTGGTTGGTTTAGCAGCCAACTCGCGCCAATCGTTGGCAGCGATAAAACTGGTAATCCCCACGAATTAATCTACGATGAAGGCATTCGCTTCGAGGCTGATCGCGCCAAGATGGGCACGCTCAAAACGGTGTTCCGTGCCGATGGCGTGGTGACTGCCGCCAACGCCAGCCAAATTTCCGATGGTGCAGCGGTTGTATTAATTGGTGAGCGCGAGCAAGCTCTCGCCGATGGTTTCAAGCCCCGTGCTAAATTCCGTGCTCGCGTGGTTGCCGCTGGTGATCCACGCATGCAGTTGCTCGAAGTAATTCCTGCGACGCATAAAGCCTTAGCCAAGGCTGGCTTGAGCATCAACGATATTGATCTGGTCGAAATCAACGAGGCTTTTGCTTCAGTGGTGTTGGCATGGTTGCGTGAATTCAAGCTTGATCCTAGCCGCGTAAATCCCAACGGCGGCGCGATTGCTCATGGTCACCCATTGGGCGCAACTGGCGCAGTCTTGATGAGCAAAATGATCAACGAACTGGAACGCCGCGATGCTCAATTTGGCTTGCAAGTGATGTGCATCGGTCACGGTCAAGCGACCGCCACCATTATTGAGCGGGTATAACTTGGGGATTGGTTGTTAGGGATCGGGGGCTGGTAGAACATAGAACATAGAGCAATAGTGATTATGGGCTATATGTAATGGTTTATCGCATTAACAACCCCCAGCGTTCCCTCACCCCCTGACCCCCTCTCCCGCCCGCGAGGCGAGGGGGAAACGCTCCAGGAGTACTCCCCTCGCCCGCCGCCGTGGGCGAGGGGATGGGGGTGAGGGAATGAACCATGGTTGCCAACCTCATGAACCATTACAGCTATAGGCTAGAGACTAGGGGAATGTTTTGTTATGTTCCAATAGCCAATAGCCAAAAGTCTATAGCCTGTCTTCGTGTTCTTCGTGGTTAAAAAACTGATCCCCAATAACCAACAACCGATCCCCATTTAGATAAGGACCAACAATGGAAATACAAAGTTTGAGTGTAGTGGTAACTGGTGGAGCTTCTGGTTTGGGCGGGGCAACCGTGCGACGCTTGTATAGCGCTGGAGCCAAGGTCGTAATTGCCGATCGTAACATTGAGGTTGGTGAGGCGCTTGCCAAGGAATTAGGCTCAAATGCCCAATTTGTGGCTTGTGATGTAACCGATGAAACATCGCTGGCCGCCGCATTTGATCAAGCGATTGCCACCAATGGGCGTTTGCAAGCGGTGATTAGCTGTGCCGGTGTTGGCAGCGCCGAGAAAATTCTGGGCCGCAATGGCGTGCATAGCCTTGAACTTTTCAATCGGGTAATCCAGGTTAACTTAAATGGGGTGTTTAATGCCTTGCGCTTGGGTGCTGAACGCATGAGCCAAAATGAGCCAAATGCGGCTGGCGAACGCGGGGTCATTATTAACACTGCCTCGATTGCCGCCTTCGATGGCCAAATTGGTCAAGTCGCCTATAGCGCCTCGAAAGGTGCAATTGTTGGGCTAACCCTGCCTGCTGCCCGCGAATTGGCGCGGCATGGCATTCGGGTGATGACGATTGCGCCAGGTACATTTGATACGCCGTTGTTGGCAGGTTTGCCCGAACCAGCCCGCCAAACCTTGGCCGCGCAAGTGCCCTTCCCGCCACGCTTGGGCGATCCGGCGGAGTTTGCCATGCTGGCCCAGCATATTCTCGAAAACCCGATGTTAAATGGTGAGACCATTCGCTTGGATGGCGCATTACGCATGGGCTATAAGTAAGTATTAGGCTGGGGCAGTGGTACAATCAGCCACTGCCTTAGTTTTTTAGGAGCATGGCGATGAGCGGGATGCAATTATTTTTAACTGCCTTGATTTTGGCAGGCAATGTGTTGTGGTGGTTGCGCGGCGTGCGTTTAACCGAAGATTGGTTTTTTGGTCAATGGTTGAGCCAGCGCTGGCAGGTTGAAATTCGGCGCAGCGAACGTTTCAAAGGCAAGACATGGGAAATTCATCCGAATGATCTGAGCAAAATTAGTACAGGCAAACGCGCAAGTTTTCAAATTATCCAAAGCGTCTTTCCATTAATTAGTGCAATTCCCACGATTTTCTCGATCTTTTTAATTACGTGGGTGGCGGCGATGTTTGGCCAATAACCGTGGCTGGCTTGAGCACTGGTATAATGCAGCCTGATTGGGCACAGTAATGGGAGTAGCTATCGTGCGGATTGGGATTAGTGGCACATTTTGGGCTGAACCAATGGTGGGCAGCGGTCAGTATTTACATCATTTAATTGAACATTTGCCGCATGTTGGTCCTCAGCACGAATATGTGTTGTTTTTGCCAGCCTATACCCAAGCCGAAATTCCTCAAATTCCGCATATTGCGGTTGATCGTGTGCCAACGCCGTTTGATAAACTACACCCTAAATTGGCCAAGCTTTGGTATGAGCAAATTGAGTTGCCCCGCGCCGCCTTGCGCTTAGCCGTTGATCTGTTGCATGTGCCCTATTATGCGCCGCCACGTCGCCAATTAGTGCCGACTGTGGTAACAGTCCACGACATTATTCCATTAATTTTGCCTGAATACCGTGGCTCGTTGGCGATGCGAGCCTATACTGCCCTGGCAACGAGTGCTGTGCGCCGTTGTCGTCAATTGGTGGCAGTCTCCGACCATACCCGCGATGATATTATTGATGTATTGAATATTAATGCATTACACGTGCATACAATTTACGAAGGCGTTGCACCTGATTATCAACCGCAGACAGATGAACAGATTAGCCAAACCTTGCAACGTTTTAATCTTAATCAGCCTTATTTTTATTATATCGGCGGCTTTGATGTGCGCAAAAATCTCACGACATTGCTGCGGGCATTTGGGCGGGTGCGTCGCCGAATTGAGCAACCAATTAAATTAGTGATTGCTGGCAGCCGTCCTAAGGCTAATTCGCCATTTTTTCCTGCTTTAGAAACCACAATTCTTGATGAAGATTTGGCTGCTGATATTATTTTTACTGGGCGCGTCACGAATGCTGAAAACGCCGCGCTATTTGCTGGAGCCAGTGCATTTGTTTGGCCCTCGACCTATGAAGGTTTTGGCTTGCCCCCATTAGAAGCGATGAGTTGTGGTACGCCCGTGATTTCTTCGAATACCAGCAGCATGCCCGAAATTGTCGGCGAGGCTGGTATTTTGCTGCCGCCACACGATACCGAGGCTTGGGCGATGGCAATGTTGCGCATGTTGAATGATGCTGAATTAAATAACGAATATCGCCAACGTGGTTTACAACGAGCCAGCCAATTTAATTGGCAACACTTTACCGCCCAGATGCTTAAGGTTTATGAGAAAGCCTAGGGTTTGATCAGATTTGGATGATTCAGATGCGCTAAATCCTTTAAATTAGCGCATTTTAAACCTGAATCATTGCCAAAAAGCTTAATTTCTTAGTTAATTAAAATTAATAAATATCTGAAAAATGGTAAAAAAGTGCTTAAATTTTTAGCTTAATTATGGTCAACTTTGTGCCTAACATCACATAATGATTAGAGTTTTCTCATCCACTTTCAAGAAAATATGTGCTGATTTGACGATGAAAACGCTGATTTAAGGCTTTACTATGGCCTAAAAGTACTATCTGATAAATATCTGAAAAGCTTAAGCCAGTAGTCTGAAAAATAGCTGAGATTTGCAAACATGGCACAAATATGTTAACTTCGCTCTCGGCATTGCACGATGCATAAACGTTAATTATTTAATTGTCGGTGCGATATCATTAAGCCGCATTCGATAATAGGGAGGTTACAGCTGCATGCAAGATGCTAAGTCCTCGAATGATCTGATCCAAGAAGATCATGATCTGCAAGACTTCCAGCAGCGGGCTGTGAACAACGAAAATTCGCTTTTACGAACGACCAGTTTACGCCAGCGCGTTAACGCCCGTTCGGTTTCTGCACTTCGTGCGGTTCCATCGTACCTGCGCAAAGCTCCACGGCGCTACCTACTTCATCTTATGGTGCTTTCGCTCTTACCAGTTGGTTTAGTTGTCAACAAAGATGCCACTAAGCCTCAGGTAGATACTGCACTCTTGGTCAGCGCATCGCCAACTGCTGAACGCCAAGTTCGGCCAGCACTCGGCTTGATGACCATGACCCACCGCAACGAACCAGCTCCGTTGACTGCTCTCAATGATTCAGAAGCTACGCCTGACCCAGGTGTTGGCGATGGGCCAATTAGCAGCCCCGATTTTGATGATTCGTTGGTGATTCCAGTAGGCCGCCCAGTTAATAACAACCCGACCTATCCCGAATCAGTAGTGAGCGCCGATATTGCCAACTTGCGCAATGGCCCAAGCACTGAATTCGATCGTCTCGATAAATTAGAACCAGGCACCAAGGTAACCGTTGTGGCTCGCCACGCCGATTGGGTGCAAGTGCGCACCGAAGGCGGCCAAGAAGGTTGGCTCGCCGCTGATTTGCTTGATTTAGAGCAATCGGTGATCGATGCTTTGCCTGATGCCCAAAATATTCCAACCCCACCACCAGCCAAAGTGGGCAAGATCACCCAAGATAATTTGAACTTGCGTGATGGCCCTGGTACTGACTACATCAGCATGAAAAAGCTGGGAATTGATAGCCAAGTTTCATTGTTGGCCCGCTATCAAGGCTGGTATCAAATTGAAACTGGTGAAGGTAATGTGGGTTGGGTTTCAGCCGAATTCTTGAATCTTGAAGCTGGCGTTGCCGAACGGATCGCCGAAGCTGAATCGATTCCATCAGCTAACCCCGATTTGGTCGGTTGGGCAACTGATGAAGGCATCAACTTGCGCTCTGGCCCAAGCACCAAATTCGATTCATTGGGCAAACTGAGCAAAGGCGCTGAATTAACCTTATTAGCTCGTTACAAAGAATGGGTCAAGGTTCAAACCGCCAAAGGTACCAAAGGCTGGATCTCACAAGATTTAGTTGATGTCAGCAACTTTGTGTTCCGCCGTGTACCATTCACAACCAATGTGCCCTCATTACCAGTTGCTCCAGCTGCCCCCAAAAAGAGCACTCCTAGCCAACCTGCTGGTGGCGGTGGCGGCGGTGGTGGTACTGCTAGCGGCGACGTTGCTTCGATGGCTTGGGCCTATGTTGGCTACAACTATCGCTGGGGCGGCGAAAGCCCAAGCAGCGGCTTCGATTGCAGCGGCTTGACCAAGTATTTGTATCGCCAAGTTGGGGTCAGCTTGCCCCACAGTGCCGCTGGCCAATATAGCAGCGCTTATGGCACCTTCATCGGAAGCATGAGCAACTTGCAACCAGGCGATTTGCTGTTCTATGCTGGCACTGCTGGCCCGGGCATCACCCACGTAGGCATCTACGTTGGCGGTGGTGTGATGGTCAATGCGATGACTCCCGCTTCGGGGGTTGGTGCAGTCAGCATCTATAGCAGCTACTGGCTCAATCACTATTACGGCGCGTTGCGGCCTTATCGCTAGTTGCTGTTTCATACACCTGTTCAATGCAAGAAGCGTTCCACAAATTGTGGGACGCTTCTTTTGTTTTTTGGCTTAATCTCGGCTACTATAATCGCGCGTAAGGCTATTTCATAGTTGTAATAGTTTATAGAATTTGGCAAACCTCAGCCCTCACCCCCTAGCCCCCTATCCCTCCTAGCGAGTGAGGGGGAATCACTAAATCAAACTCCCTTCTCCCGCCATGTGGGAGAAGGGTTGGGGATGAGGGAATATAGGCAAATGCTAAAATCATAAGCGATTACACATAGTGGGGAGGATAACCCTATGCGAATTCGAACGATGCTTATGCTGGTGTTGGTGTTGGCGCTGATCGGGACGGTTGGCTATGCGTTTTTATCACCATCGCTCGGCTTTGATGGATTGATGGCCCAACCAACCTCGACGATCAAGCCAGGTATGACGGTACTCCAAGCGATCAAGCGCCAAGCCAAGCTTTCAACCCTCGCGATGAGTTTCACCAAAGATACAACGATTATTCGCGAACATGGCTTGCTAGGGGCTTGCACCGAAGAAATTACCTATTTGGGCTATTTCAATGTCCAAGCGGGCATTGATTTGAGCAAAATTAGCGAAGAACGTTTGATTGTGAGCAATGATGGCTACCCCGACCAAGCCACAGTTGAAATTGTGTTGCCCGATGCTGAATTGCTGAGCAACGAGCTTGATACTCAAAATAGCCGAATTATTGCCCAAGATACGCCCAAATGGCTGCCAGGCTGTTCGCATGAAATTGCCGACATGACGGTCGAAGCTCAAAACACCTTGCGCGAACAAGTGCGCCAAGATGCGCTTGAAAAAGGCATTCTTTCGCAATCACAGCAACAAGCTAGCGAGGAGCTTGGGCGTTTGTTAACTGATGTTGGCTATAAAAATATTACGATTCGCGCCTCGAATGGCTCCGTGCTCTATTCAACAAAATCGCAATAAGCCAAGTATGAGGGTTATGGTATGGATTGGAATCTGTGGTCGGAACAAGCGCAGGATTTTGCGATTCGGGTGCTGCCACGAATTTTAGCGGCAATTGTGGTTTTGCTCACCTTACGCTATGGCATTCGATTAGCCAATGGCGCAACCAATCGGGTATTAAAGCGGGTGGAATTACCCAGCGAAGCTGAAAACTTGATTCTGCGCTTGGTGCGAATTTTGGTGATAGTGGCTGGTTTGGTGATTGTGTTGCTAGTGATGGGCTGGGGCCAACTGGCGCTTTCGTTTGTGGCAGGCTTGGGGGTAAGCGGCTTGATCATCGGTTTTGCCTTACAAGACATCACAAAAAACTTGGCCGCTGGGATTTTGTTGCTGTTTCAGCGCCCGTTTCGGGTGGGTGACCGCATTTTAGTTGGCAACGACGAGGGCACAGTCACCGATATTGCAGTACGTGCCACTACTATGCGCACTGCCGATGGTCGCGAAGTGATGGTGCCGAATGCCACGATTTACACTGGCACAATTACCAATCTGACCCGCTATGTGCAGCGTCGCCATAGCGTTGAACTGACCCTCAAACGCGATGTGGATTCCGCCCCAGTTGTCCAGGGCTTAGCTGAAATAGCTCGGACAACCGAGCATGTGCTCGAAAAACCTGCTGCCGAGGTGCTGATTACCGCCGTTAAAGCTGATGGTTTGATTGTCGAAACCCGTTTTTGGTTGCCATCCAAAGGTATAGATAGCAACGTAGTACGCTCGAATTTAGCTGGCCGCTTGCGAGCCAAAGCCCTAGCCGAGGATTGGCTGGCATGATCATCGATCTCAATGCCGATTTGGGCGAAGGCAGCGATTTTGATGCTGAATTAATGTCGCTGCTTTCGTCGTGCAATATTGCTTGTGGCGGCCATGCTGGCGATCAAGCAAGCATGCGAACGGCCTTGCAATTGGCTCAGCAACACAACCTTTGTGTCGGCGCACACCCCAGCTACCCTGATCGGGCGCATTTTGGGCGGGTGGTGCTTGAACTTGAGCCAAGCCAATTGCAAGCTAGCTTAACCGCGCAGATTACACAGTTACAACGTTTGGCGACTGAGCAAGGGACTAAGGTACACTATGTTAAACCCCATGGCGCTTTATATAATCAGGCTGCGATTGATTCTGATTTAGCGCAACTGCTGATTACAACAATCCAAACCATCGATCCAAGCCTTGCGCTGATGGGGTTGGCGGGTAGCTCGTTGCTCGAACAAGCGGCAACGGCGGGCTTGCAAACAATCGCCGAAGGCTTTATCGACCGAGCTTACGAAATTGATGGTTGCTTGCGGTCGCGCAGCTTGGCTGGAGCTGTGCATCATGAACCGAATGTGGCACTCCAACAGGCTTTAGCGCTTGCCAAAGGCATGCCATTTCCAAGTTATACTAAGCTACCAATTAGGTTAACCGTGCAAAGTTTGTGTTTGCATAGCGATACCCCGCAAGCACTGGCTTTTGCCCAAGCCGTTCGTACTGCGCTAGTAGCTGAAGCTATTACGATTCAAGCGGCCTGCTGACGCGCCATGGTCGCTAACTTGCGATGGCGAGTTGGCTATGCTAGACTCGATATAGCACAATCCAGACAGGAGTAGCCTATGACAATCACTGATCGCATGTTGATTGGGGCAATTGCCAGCAATCCCGGCGATTATGAGAAGGCAGGTCAGGCACGCTATTGTTTTACCACCCAAACAATTTACTTTTCGAGCGCCAAAAGCCCTGCGCCGGAAGATGCCAATAACAACTATTTCGACTTGCCCGCACTCAACGCTGATGGCTCCAAAAAATTAGTGACGGCGTTTCAACGCTATATCAAACGCTGGCCCGAAGATCGTCAGGCGATTATCGAAAAATTTGCTTTGCGCCGTGGCTGGGAGCTAGCCATGGAGTTGCATTATGGGGGCGGTGCATTAACTGATCAAGAATCAGCCGAATGGCGCAAGATTGTTGATGGTCGGCTAACCCAATTAGTGGCTGCTGCTCGCCGTTATATTGAAGCTGGGCCAGGTGCGGCCAAGGAAATTATTGAATGAGCCTCGATTTAACCCAGTTTGTTCGCAATATCCCCGATTTTCCAATTCCTGGGGTTCAGTTTAAAGATATTACGCCGTTGTTGGGCAATGCTCAAGCTTTCGATGCAGCGATTGAGCACTTTGCTCAGCGCTATGCCAACCAACAATTACAAGCGATTGTCGGGATTGAATCACGTGGTTTTATTTTTGGTGCGCCTTTGGCATTACGGTTGGGGATTGGCTTTGTGCCAATTCGTAAACCTGGCAAATTGCCAGCCCAAACCATTGGCGTAGATTATAGCTTGGAATATGGCACTAATCGCTTGGAAATTCATAACGATGCCTTGCAAGCTGGCGATCGGGTTGTGGTTGTCGATGATCTCTTGGCAACTGGGGGAACCGTGGTCGCGGCCTGCGATTTGCTCAACCAACTCGGGGCTGAGGTGGTTGAGGCAGCTTTTTTAATTGAATTGACCTTTTTAGGTGGGCGCGAAAAACTTGGCAATCGGCCATTTTACGCCCAAATTCAATACTAAACCGACAATGAGGCCAGCAAGCCCCTACCGCATGCTGGTCTCAGGTTGTCCAATGGCGGGAGGTTGGTGCGATGGGTTACGCTGCCGATCTTTGTAATCAAGCAACTCAGCTTTTTCGGCAAGGTCAGTTTCGCAGCGCTGCGAGTTTGTTGGAGCAGGGAATTGTCGCCGCACGCCAAGAATCCGACGGCGATAACGAATTGCTGTGCTACCAAAAGCTCACCGCAGCCCTGATGAACTTGGATCAGAGCCAGCAGGCGCTTGAGGTGGCAACCACGATGTTGGCGCGGGCACGCCAATTGCGCGAACCACACTATGAATTAGTTGCCACAATTCGGCTGTGCAGTGCGCTGATCGACCTTGATTTGAAAGGACGTTGGGGCGAAATTAAAACCTTGTTGCTCGATTGTTTGCAACAAGCTCAAGCCCGCAATACCACTGCTTGGCAACTCGATTGTCTACGCTTGTTGGCCAGCAATGCCATGACCATGCAAGAGTATGATGATGCGTTGCAATACGCTCAACAAGGCTTAGGCCTGATTCGCCACGATACCTACTCCGCTGATTTCTACCGCTACGTCTTTTATCGGGTGCTGCAACGCTTGCATTCACATCGCGAGGAGCCTGCCGAAGCCTTGCGCTATGGGTTGCTGTCTTTTGAATATGCGCAGCGCGAAGGCAACCCAGCGTGGATGATCACCGCTCGTCGTTATTTGGCCCATCTTCATTATCAACAAGGCAATCTTCAGGCAGCATTTGATTTGTTTTGCGAAAATGTTGCTAGTGCCTTGGCCTACGATTCTGCCAGCGATCACCAAGACGCGACGATGTGGCGAGCCGAAATCGCCTTACAATTAAAGCTGGGCGAACGAGCGCTCGATTTTTCACGCGAAGCCCTCGAATTAGCTCGCAAGCGGCTCCATTCCCGCGATGAGGCTTGGGCTTTGTTGGCGAATGTGCGAGCTTTGCACGCATTAAATCGCGCTGATGAAGCTTGGTATTTTGCCAATGAGGCCTACCAGTTTGCCCAAACCCAACAGCTTGAGCACCGCCAAAAAGAGGCCCGCGAGTGGATTGAAACCCTAACCAAGCAACAGCAGCCACCAAAATCGGCAACCAAACAAGGTTCATGGTTTGATCGTCTAATCGGAAAGCGCTGAGTGATGAGTACTGGAACATTTCAAGTTGATTTTGAACATCTGATTCGTTTGTTGGCCGAAAATTTGTATAGCGACCCACACGTTGCGATTCGTGAGTTAATTCAAAATGCCAGCGATTCGTGTGTGCGGCGTTTGGCTCAGCAAGGCGTTTTTCAGCCAGCAATTCATGTGCGAATCGACCCAACCAAACGGTTGTTGGTGGTGGAAGATAATGGCACTGGCATGGCTCGCGAAGATGTCGTGCGTTATTTGGCGACAATTGGTGCTAGCCAAACTCGTCAAGTCAAATTTTCAACTGCCGATCAAAACGCCGCGCAGATGTTGATTGGTCAATTTGGGATTGGCTTTCTCTCCACCTTTGTGATTGGCCATCAAGTAATCGTCGATACCTTGGCCGAAGGCAGCGAGCAAGCGGTTTTGTGGCGTTCGCAGGGTAGCGCCGATTATAGCCTTGAATTGGGTACACGCCAGCAGATTGGCACAACCGTTACAATTGAGTTAGAGCCAGCTTTCTATAATTTGCTCGATGAAACGACGCTCCGCGCCACGATTATTCGCTATGCCGATTTCATTCAATTTCCGGTTTACCTCGGCGACGACGCTCGTCCGATCAATCGCATGCATGCTCCTTGGCATTTAGATGCTTCGGAGCATGAATATATCGACTATGTGAAGCATCGCTATGGGGTCGTGCCTTTGGCGGTCGAGCCAATCGCGATCAAACAGCAGCAAGCCGAATGCGTCGGGATTTTGGCGATTATGCCCTTGCAGGCCAATTTAGCCATTCGCCCGCGCAGCCTTGATGTGTTTCAGCGGCGGATGTATGTTTGCCAAGATTTGCAATTGCTGCCCGATTGGGCGACGTTTATCTGTGGGATTATCGATGCACCATTGCTAGAGCTAGTTGCCAGCCGCGAAGGCTTTATGATCGAGCGCCCCAATTATCGCGCTTTGCGTGAAGCCTTGGTCGAGGCGGTGCGCTCGTTCTTAATTCGCTTGGCTCAGCGCGAACCTGCTACCTTTGTGCAAGTAGTCAAACAATATAATAGCGGCATCAAACAGGCGGCAGTCAATGATAGTCAATTTTTTGCTGCGGTCGCCGATTTGCTCAGCTTCGAGAGCGATATTGGCCCGATTACACTAACGCGCTATCTTGAGCGAATTCCGGTGCGCGGGGCGGATGAGCGCACAATTTTTTATGTGCTGAATGATTTGCCGGCAAGTGCTCAGCAACGGGCAATTGTGGGGGCGCGTGGTGTGCCAGTCCTACATATTAATTCAATCGAAGAAAAATTCTTGAAAAAATATTGTAGCCTGCGCCATGGCGTGAGCTTTCAACCACTTACCGCTGGGATTGCCGAGTTGATCGAAGCCGAAAACGACCAGCAATGGCGAAAATTAGAACAACACTGCGAACAATTGGGCATGCAAGTCTATGCAGTACGCTTTGAACCAAGCCATTTGACCGCTTTAGCCATGCGATCCAGCGATTATAAACGTGAACAAGTTGTGGATAGCCTGTTGAAAGGTAGTGGAAGTTTGCTCAGTTTTGTGCAATCGGTCGGGCGAAATCGTAGCGATGATTATGTATTATGCGTCAATACGCTCAATCCATTAATTCAACAATTACGCGATGGCCAACCCAACGACCCAACTTGGGCGACGGTTGTCCGAGCCTTGTGGGGCTATGCCTTGCTTTCCAGCGGGGTCGAACTCACGCCCGAACTGGGTGAGGCGGTGCAAAAAGCCCAAACTTCGCTGCTCGAACTGGCACTGGCTCAACGCTAAGGAGTTGTTATGCAACGACCACATGGAATCCGCCAAGGTCAAATGACGATTAATGTGCCTGGAGTGATTCGGACGCTTGGCGAAAGTTTATATGCCGACCCGCATGTGGCGATTCGCGAATTGCTGCAAAATGCCCACGATACCTGCCTTGTGCGCCAAGCAGATGATCCAAATGCGCCATTGCCTGAAATTCATGTGCGCTATGATCCTTTTGGCCGTAGCTTGACGATCGAAGATAACGGCGCAGGTATGACCGAGGCTGAAGTTGAGCAATTTCTCTCGGTGATTGGGGCTAGCAACACCGATGCTGTGCGTTCGCGGCTTGAGGCGATCGGCGAGCGTAGTTTGGCCGAACGCTTGATCGGGCGCTTTGGCTTGGGCATGCTGGCAGCCTTTATCATCGGCGAACGGATTGAGTTTGTTACCCGTTCGTTTCGCAGCGAAGGCGAAGCGGCAGTTTGGTGGGAATGTAGCGGCGAGCAATCCTATCGGATGGGCCAAACCACCCGCCCGACTGCTGGTACAACCGTCACCGTGGCGATCAAGCCAAGCCAAGTCCATTTGCTACGTGAAGATGAGCTGAGTCGTTTGATTCGGCTGTTTGCTGATTTGCTGAGTGTGCCGATTTACCTTGACCCTTCGCCACGCCCAGTCAATGTGATGCAAGCGCCATGGCATAGCGAAGCCAGTGAAAGCGAGTATATTCGCTATTTGAACGAGCTATATCCTAGTGAATCAGTATTGGCGGTGATTCCGCTGAATATTGAGGAAGATGATGGCGCGTTTAAACTCGGTGGCGTGCTGTTTATTCCCAAGCAGTTGTATTTGAATGTCCGTGAACATGGCGATTTAATTATCTATGTGCGGCGGATGTTTGTCTGTCGTGGTGAGCGCAGCCTACTGCCAGAGTGGGCTAAATTCGTCAAAGGTGTGGTTGAAAGCCCAAATCTGCGCGAAACAACCTCACGCGAGGCTTTGCGTCGCGATGAATATTTCGAGCGAGTGCAACGTACTTTGGGCCAAGTAATTTTAAATTATCTTGAACAACTGGCGCTCAATGATCAGCGTTTATTCCGCGAGGTTGTTACCCAACACAACCGCGTAATCAAATCGTGGGCGTTAATTTCCGATGAATTATTTATTCGGATCAAAGATATTGTGTTGTTTGATACGGATGCAGGGCGCATGAATTTGCCACGCTATTTTGAGCAATCGCAGCTTTCGCGTAGTGGCATCAACAACGACGACCCACATCAACACTTGTTATTCTATTTCACTACGCCAGGCGGGATTGGCCAACATGCGGTGTTGTTTGCGGCCAAGGGCTTGCGGGTGATTGACGGCCAATATTTTCCCGATGAGCCATTTTTGCGCCGTTACGCTGAATTAACGCCCAATATTGGCCTACGCCGTTTGGATGTTGGTGGCGATTTCATTTTCGAAGCCATGCCCAACAAAGATCAACGTTGGTTGGAGCTTGAGGAGCGCTACGCCGAAATGGGTGTTGAAGCCCAAGTTGCCCAATATTTGCCCGAATCGATTCCAGCGGTCTTGATCTTTTCTGAGAATTCCGAAACGAACGAGCAAGTTGACACCCTGCTGGCTGACCCAAATTTGAGCCCATCGATTAAGCAACTGCTGCGGGCGATGCTCGATGAGCGCAAAGCTGAGCGCAAACATACCGCCAGCAAAGGCATGCTCTATTTAAATGCTCGTAACGCGGTGATTAACCAAGTGGCGCAATTAAACCATTATGCCGACCCGCAAATGCGCGATGTGCTGATTTTTCTCTACAACAATGCGCTGATGTTGAGTGCCCAAGGTGCGCAGCGGATCGTCAAGCCTGAGCATGCCAAGCAAATTTTCGATGCCAACAACCGCGTTGCTAGCGCCCTGATGAATGCAATCACGGGCACAACCAATGCTGTTGATGTGCCGCAAGCCACCGTTGCACCCTACGCTGTGTTGATCAACACCTTGGGTAATAACCAAGTTAACCAAGAATTGCGCTATGTGCTGGAAAGTGCCCCCTTCTTTTTGCGAATCGTTGGCATCGATGCAGCAATCTCGTTGACTGAACATAGTTTGCAGAGCTTGCAGCAGGCCGCCTGTATTGTGATTGATGCCAGCGAGCCAGCCCAAACTAGTTTGTTGGCGTTGGGGGCAGTTTGGGCGATCGCGCCGCATGTGCCGATTATCGCTTTGCGTTCAGCTGAAACCGAGCCATTGGCGATTCCCATAATTGATGTAGTTTATGATTTGGGGGTGCGAGGCGAGGCATTGCAGCGGGCGTTGCAGGAATTAAATCTTGCTCAAGCCGCCAGTCGCCTAACTGCTGCCGATTTTCTGCGCTATGAATTTGTGAGCGAACGCTTAGCTCAAGCCTTGGCCGAGCAATTTAACAGCATCGATCAATTGCTGCGTGCCGATCCAGCTGAGGTCAGCAATTTGCTGGGAGTTCGTTTAGCACCTTTGGGCTTGATTGAGGAATTACAACGAGCTTTAGAAGAAGATCGCGGACATTAGATCCGACGGAGTACCACGACGGTCATATCATCTTGGTATTGGCCGTCGCTCCAGCGATTGGCGGCGTTCATAATTTCGCTCACCAACTGCGAGGCCGGACGCTGGCTCAGCATACTAATCAAGTTGCGCAGTCGATTCAAGCCAAATAATTCGCGATCATGGTTGGCGGCTTCAACCACACCATCGCTGATAAAAATCAAACTTTCACCAGCCTGAAGCTCTAGCACCGATTCGCTATATTCAGCCTGAGCAACCGCACCTAAGGGAAAGCCGGTCAAATCGAGATAATCGCATTCGCCATTTTTGCGCACATGCAACGGCGCAATCAAGCCAGCGTTGCCTAACTGCATATGGCCAGTTTTAGCATCAAGCAAGGCATAGGCCAAACCTGTATTGATTTTTTGCTGGGCCATCCGCCGATAAAACAACGGATTAAGCCGATTGGCCAGGCTTAGTTGGGTGGTTGATTGGCCCTCTTGCAAATGTAAATCGATGACGCTCATGGCGATGGCCATGAAAAATGCGCCAACCACGCCCTTGCCCGACACATCGCCAACCGCGATATACCAACGGCCATCGGGCAAACTCAGCACATTGAAAAAATCGCCGCCAACCTCACGGGCGGGCTGAGTAAAACCAGCAATTTCATAGCCGCTGATCGCTGGTAATTGCTGGGGCAAAAAGCGTTGCTGCACCTCAGCCGCCAAATCAAACTCGCGCTGCAAGCGGGCGCGTTCAGAGCGCTCCTCGACTTGGCGAAAATTCTCTAGCACAACTTCGACTTTGCTGCCCATAGCCTCGACTGTGGCTTGCTCTTGTTTGCTAAACCCGCCAGGCCGATTATAAAACGCCAACAGGCCAATCGGCTTACCTTCTAAGCGTAATGGCACAGCTAGGGCAGCGTCAATCCGTTGACCAAAACCGACACGCTGAAAATCGCTGTTATTTTCGAGGCTGGTGGCTGACCATGGCTCATTGCGTTTTAAAATATAGGCGGCGAGGCTGGTTTGGTAGGCGGCAGTAGCTTGGGCTTCAATTCCCCAGCTAGCGGCAATTCGCGCTTGGCCTTGCTCAAGCAAAATAATTTCGCCGCCCTGAGCATCGATCAGCAGGCCACCCTCTTGCAAAATCTCGGCGAGCAGTTGATCGCGGGGTAGCGAACGGCCAAATAAATCGCCCATGCGGCTCAAAAATTGATAAAGCTCGCGCTGGCGACTAAGCCGACCCCAACCGCTGCCCGCAAAATAGGCCAAGACCGGCATCAAAACGAGGGTCACAATAATTTCAACTGTAGGAGCACCAAACATCCCATATTTGGCCAAGGCCGTGGCAACCAAGGGCGCAAACAGCAGATCAGCCAAAATCGCCACGGCCATGCTGCCCATCAAGCCAAAGCCCATCGCAGCTTGGGCGATTGGAATCAAATAGAGGTAGCGTAACGCAGGCGCAGCCGCCCAACGCCCCTCACCAAGGTACATCACAATCGTAATGACCGAGAGCAACAGGCTGATGCTAATCACATCGCGATGGCGGCGAGCACGATTCATGCGCGTAAAATTGCACTAAAACTAAACACAATATTGCAAAGGTAACCTGGCACGACGCTTTGATAACGCCGAAACAGCAGCGAAGCTGCAATCGAAATCATCGACAAATAAATTACTACCCCAGCCAATTGAATCGGATTTTGCCATTGGCTGCGGATGAGGTAAATGCTCAAATTGGCGATGGTGGTGATGGCGGTTGCTTGCCAGAAGTTGAGTTTATACACATTTTGCAGCGAACGCAAGAGCACGCCGCGAAAAAATAATTCTTCGCCTAACGATTGAAATACCTCGTAGCCCAACGACCAAAACATATATTGCCACGACTTAATACTGAGTCCGACAATCCCGCTAAATCGAATCGTCGAGAAAAAGTGCAGCGAAATGAAAATGCCTGCAAGCAAGCCAATTAACACTTGATCGGGCCATTTACGTAGGTGCAAGCCATGATTTTGTAATTGCTGATCGCGCTGAGCATGCCAAAATAGCAGGATTGGGGGAATAAAAAAGAGGCCTGCCCAATATAAACGGGGCGAATTGGCCAAGCCTAGCGCCAAAAAATGCTGATTTAGCCCATGCTTGGCTGCCAGATTAACCGTAATTGCCACTGCCGCCCACAATCCAAAGGTTAATATTGCGCGGCGTTTGGCATGCGGCTGGCGAAACCATGCCAACCAACAGAAAACCCCAGTAAACACAACCCACGAACCAACCTCAGTTACCACTCCTTGGGTTGCTTGGCTGGTAAACGTCGTGCCCCACAAAATCATGGCCAAAGCACAAAGCATCGTTAATCCAATTGCCAAGCCATAACGCCATGGTGGGCGTTGCAACAACGGGCGTTCTGGCGATTCTAGTTGATGAAAAGCAAGCAGCGACATCGTGCCTCCGTTGGTCGTGAGCGCTATTGTAGCATAGGAATTTGGGGATCGGGGGTTGGTTATTGGGGATCGAATTTAACGCAGCGGCGCAGAGAAGCTTTGGCTCTAGGCTGATGGCTATAGGCTAGCGAAACATGGTGTGGATTTGCAATGATTCCCATAGTCAAACGCCAATAGCCAATAGCCTTACTTAGTGTCCTTCGTGCCTTTCGTGGATCAAGAACGAAACCCTAAATTATATGTTCTACGCTCTTTGTTCTATGTTCTAAATATCGAAAATTTGTGCTAAAATATTATGTTATAATAGGGCTTTTGTGGTATAATAGAGCCATGAATAGACGTTTACAACCACAAGCCCAAGAGCCACAACGGCGGAATCTTCCGGAACGTCTAAGCCAAGGATTTCGCGTCGTTCGTCGAGCACCTTGGGTTATTTTAATGCCAATTTTGCTGGATCTATGGCTCACGCTGTTGCCAGCTTTAGCGCCCAATCGCTGGCTTGCAAGCATGGGCAGTGTGATCAACCGTTTTAGCCAAGCCCAAGGCCAACAGCTTTGGTCGCAGGCCAATGAGTTGTTGCAAACCATCGATTTGCGTTCGAGCGCCGTTGGTACGTATCTCGTGCCCAGTTTGTTCAGCGGCGATGGCACACCCTCGATCTATGCTGGCGCACCATGGTTGTTCAACGGTTGGCTAACATTATTGTTGGTGCTTGGGCTGAACATTGCTGGTTTAGGGCTAAGTGCGTTGGTCTTGTTCTGGCTCGGCCAGCAACTCGCTACAACAAAACCAGCATTATCGGCGTTGCCCAAACAACTTTGGGCTTTGACTAAGATGTGTTTGATTATTGTTGGGCTTGGTTTACTATTTGGCATTCCAGCGTTTGTGGCTGCTAGCTTTTTGCTTTCGGCCAGCGCATTTGGGGCACAATTGGTATTGGCAGCGTTTGGCGTGCTGCTGATCGCGCTGTGGCTTTATGCCAGCCTTGCACCAGCAGCAATCATTATTGGCCAACAATCAGCCTTAGTGGCCCTCTACCAAAGCTATAATCTCGTTCGTCAACAGCCCCGCGAAGCCTTTCCGCTGATCCTCGCGAGTGGCGTTTTGATCCATGGCACGGCCTTTTTACTGCGGCCATTAGCCAACGATCTGATCAGCATTATTGCCGCTAGCGCCCTATTTGGGTTGCTCAGCTGTAGTTTACAAGCAGCAAAATTAGCCTTTTATAGCGAACGTGTTGGCTCACTTGCCCACCGTTTTCCTGTTGCCCTAACACAAAAGTGAGGTTCGATTCGATGGCGACAAATTCCAATCAGAGTACATACGATGCCGCCCAGATTCAAATGTTGCGCGGCTTGGAAGCAGTACGCGAAAACATGGGGATGTATCTCGGTGGCCAAGACACGTCAGCATTACATCACTTGGTCTATGAAGTTGTCGATAACTCGGTTGACGAGGCCTTGGCTGGCTTCTGCGATACGATCATCGTCGAGATGCGGACTGATGGGTCAATCGCTGTCGTCGATAATGGGCGCGGGATTCCCACCGATATTCACCCAGTCGAGGGGCGTTCGGCCTTGGAAATTGTGCTGACCGAGCTGCACGCTGGTGGTAAGTTCAAAGGCTCACAGGGCTACAAGGTTTCTGGTGGTTTGCACGGGGTCGGGGTTTCGGCAGTTAACGCAGTTTCCGAATTTTTGCGGGCTGAAGTTAAACGCGATGGCAAGCTGTGGGCGCAAGATTTTCGCCTTGGCATGCCTCAGGCTCCAGTCAAAGCGGTTGGCGATGCTGAAGGCACGGGCACAACGATTATCTTCAAGCCCGATGCCCAATTATTTACCACGGTTGATTTCAACTATCGCACCTTGGCTAACCGTTTACGCGATATGGCCTACCTCAACAAGAGCCTGCGCTTCAAGCTCGTCGATTATAACAACGACCGCGAAGTAACCTATTATTTTGATGGTGGGATTGTCTCGTTTGTGCGCCATCTGACGCGCGAAAAAGGCCCAGTGCTGGCTCAGCCGTTCTACGTCGAAAAACCTTATGAAAACGTCAATGTTGAAATTGCAATGCAATACACTGGCGATTTCAACGAAAATCTTTTAGCCTTCACCAATAACATTGCCAACCCCGATGGTGGTACGCACGTCACTGGCTTCCGCGCGGCCTTGACCCGCACGATCAATGCCTATGGTCGTAACAAAGGCTTGCTCAAAGAAGGCGATGCACTTTCGGGCGAAGATGTGCGCGAGGGCTTGACCGCGATCATCAGCATCAAGCTGTTCCGCCCACAATTCGAAAGCCAAACCAAATCGAAGCTGGCAACGCCTGAAGCTAAAACCGCCGTCGAAACCGTGCTCAACGAAGCACTTTCAGCCTTCTTGGATGAAAATCCTAACGAGGCCCGCCGGATTATCGAAAAATCGCTGTTGGCTTCACGCGCCCGCGATGCCGCCCGTAAAGCCCGCGATTTGGTGCAACGCAAAGGTGCACTCGAAGGCTTTGCGCTGCCAGGCAAGCTCGCCGACTGCTCAGATAAAGAGCCTGCCCACTGCGAAATCTTCATCGTCGAAGGCGATAGTGCCGGGGGAAGCGCAAAACAAGGCCGTGATCGTCGTTTCCAAGCGATTTTGCCGCTGCGCGGTAAAATTCTGAACGTAGAAAAATCACGTTTGGATAAAATGCTGGCAAATAACGAAGTTCGAGCATTAATCACCGCACTTGGCACAGGTATTGGCGAAACATTTGATATTTCGCGTTTGCGCTACCACCGCATTTTGATTATGAGCGTTGCTGGCGATGAGCCAACCTTGATTCGCAATGCGCAAGGTCATACCGAGTTTGTGCGCATCGGCGAGTTTATCGATCAATGTATTGCAGGCCAACGTAGTGCTAGTGAATACGAAGTGATCAGCTTCGATCAAAAGCGGCATGTTGCGCGTTTCCGCCCACTCAAAGCCGTGATGCGCCACGCCAACCATGAGCCAATGTACAAACTGACCACACGCTATGGCCGCTCGGTCAAAGTAACTGCCTCGCATAGCGTCTTTGTGCTCGAAAATGGTCAGCCTGTGCTGAAAAAGGGCGATCAAATTCGACTTGGCGATCAGTTGGTTGCCAGCCGTCGGATTCCACGCCCAGCCAGCCAACCTCGCGAAATCGACCTTATGAAGTTGTTTGCTGAAGCAGGCTTGATTGATAACCTGTATTTGCGCGGCGAAAGCGTGCGCACGATCGCAGCCCAACGGGTGCTCAACCACGTTTCTCAGCCTGAACAATGGAACGAAGCACGGATCAACTTGCATACTGCTGCATGGGAACGCTTGGTCGAATATCGCCAAGCCAATGGCCTCAGCCAAAAAGCAGTTGCCCAACGCCTTGGTGTGAAGCAAGCGATTACGATTAGCCAATGGGAACGCGGCATGCTGCGGCCTATTCAATCACAATTTGACAACTATCTGGCAACGATTGGCTGGGAAGAACCAATCAGTTACGAACTTGTGCCATCGAAGATCGAGCGCTTGTTGTTACAAGATGATAGCAGCGCCAACGCTCGCTGGCGCGAAGTGAGCAACTACAAAGCCTTTGATAGTTTCAGCAACGATGAGCTAGATTTGCTTGATCGTGACGTTGAGCTTGTACCGCAAGCCCACGACGATCGAGCTTTCCCACGCATGTTGAGCATCACCCCAGAATTGCTGTGGTTCTTGGGCTGGTTTACTGCTGAAGGCTCCTTGAGCAAGCATCAAGTCAGTTTGTCGTTAGGTCAAAAAGATGCAGCCTTCTTCGACGAGCTAAAAACCACGATCGAGCAACTCTTTGGCGAAACGCCACGCTTCTATCAATCGCCTGATAATGGCGGGATCAAATGCTATTTCCATAGCGTGTTGGCGGCGCGACTGATTCGAGCCTTAGGCTTGGGCGCGGTTGCTCATCAAAAACGTGTGCCAAACATGCTGTTCAGCCTGAGCAACGATTTGCAACGCAGCTATCTCGAAGGCTATTTCCTTGGCGATGGCACACTCAGCGATAGCACAATCAGCATGACCACCAACTCGACTGAACTCAAAGATGGCTTACTCTATTTGCTTGGTCAGCTTGGTGTTTTTGCTGGCGTGAGCAAGATCAAGCCCAACTTACCAGCCGATGCACCAATTCAAACCGTGCACGACTACTACAATATTGCAATTAGCGGCAAGCAACAGCTAGAGCAATTGAGTGGGGTTTGGCAGCGCCATCATTTGGCTGCCAAAGTCGAGGCACATTTGGCCAAACCAGCGACCAAAGCTCAAGCATTCACGCCATTAAGCGACGATATGGTTGGCTTAGAAGTGTTGGCAGTTGAAGAATTGGCTCCAACTGGCGAGTTCGTCTACGACTTCTCGGTCGAAGAAGACGAAAACTTCCTGTGTGGCACTGGCGGTTTATACGCTCACAATACCGACGCAGACGTTGACGGCAGCCACATCCGCACCTTGTTGCTGACCTTCTTCTTCCGCCATATGCGCGATTTGATCACCAATGGGCACTTGTATGTAGCTCAGCCGCCATTGTTCCGCGTACAACATGGCAAGGCCTACAAATATGTCTACGATGAAGCCACCCGCGATGAGTACATTCGCTCATTGCCAGCTGGCACCAAAGTCACCGTTCAGCGCTTCAAAGGGCTAGGCGAAATGAATCCCGACCAACTGTGGGACACCACGCTCAACCCGGGCAATCGCATGATTTTACAAGTGACAGTTGAAGATGCAATGGAAGCCGATGAAACCTTCTCGATGTTGATGGGTGAAATCGTGTTACCGCGCAAGCGCTTTATCCAAACTCACGCCGCCGACGTGAAGAACTTGGATGTGTAGGTAGAGCTAGCAAGTTAATACCGAGCAAAGCAGGGCTGGCGATTGCTAGTCCTGCTGCGTTTTTAGCGCGAAACCTTACGATAAATAAAAGCACCTCTGATACAGCCGTTGAAATAGCTGCCATGCGAAGCTGCTTGCATCAACTCGTTGTAGACATTCTCGGGCACATCAACATACTGATAGATCGATCGATTTTTAAATTCAATCTCTAAGGTCTGGGTGGTGGGGTCATAACCAACCGAGGCTAAATTTGATGAAGTAACTGGGGTTCGTTTCATGCGAGACCTCCGCTAACCACTAGATGATGCTTGATTGTATAAGGTTTCTGCTGGCTCGGCTAGCGATCTCTGAGGCTTAGCCATTGGATGCGAGAGTATGGATAGAATAGGGATTGTTTCGATAGTCTAGCGCCCAACGTTTATAGCCATATATTGGCTGCGCCTCTACAATAAATGCCCGATTCCCGACCCCCAACCGCCGATCTCCAAATATCCATCTTGACCAAACCTCGATTCATGCGTATAATGACTCGCGTTAAGCCGCATTAGCTCAGTGGTAGAGCAACCGCCTTGTAAGTGGTAGGTCATCGGTTCAAGTCCGATATGCGGCTCCAAACATCAAAGCCCTCAGCAGTTTTGCTGAGGGCTTTGGCTTGCTTAGGGGCTATTCGTCGTTGCCATAGGCATCGAGGAACAACACTTCATCGGCACGGACAACGGTTTTGGAGCGACGCTGACCGCTTTCTTTGTCTTCCCACGAGCGGGTGTGCAAGCTACCAACGACCCGCACCCGGCTGCCTTTGTGCAAACGATCTTGGCAAATATCGCCTAAACCATTCCAAGCTTCGATGGTTGTCCATTCGGTGTCGTAGGTTTGCTCGCCTTGTTCGTCTTTACTGCCAAAGCGCTTGGTTGCCACGCTGAAATCACAGACCCCAACTCCCGATGGTAAAAAGCGTTGGGTTGGTTCGCCACCCAGCCAGCCGATTAGTTCAACTCGATTTACGGTTCCTTTAACGTTCATTGGTGTTCCTCCGGTTTAATGTACTTACTCAGTTGCCCATATCTAGATGCTACGTTGGCGAATTTTTCGGCTAGCCATTGGTCATTGTTTCACTATCCATTTAAGCTAGCCAGCCATAGGACTTTTAGCGGCGCACGCTGCGTTGTTGCAGTTCTTGTAACAGTGCTCCTGCCTCGTTGACCGAGAGATCATCAAGCTGTTGTGCGCCGAAGCGTTGGCGAATTTCAGCGCTCAGATCAACGCCTTGTTGGCCTGCGACCCGTTGCAATGCTGCCAATTGGCGCGTGCTGGCTGGTGGCTCGCTAGCAGTCGAATCGAGCATGTTGCTCGTGGTGCTGCTACTGGCACTAGCGCTGGCCGAAGCACTCGCTTGGCTGGCTGCGGGCTTTTGATCTAATTGCTGCTTCAAGCCATCGATAATTTCTGAAGCTTGGCCCTTGGTCAGGGTTTCGTAGGTTGCGTTGTGTTCTTGCAAGGTTGCTTGCATCTGACCATCGTTAATCGCCAAGGTATTGATCAAATACTCAAGGTAGGAGCGTTGTTTGTCGCTCGCAGGCGAATCGGGGTCGGCGATGCGTGGCGTAGTTGTCGCAGGGTGAGCATCACGCAAGGCGCTAATTTGCGCCTCAACTGCTGCTTGCTGCGCCCGAAAAATCCGCCAGCCAGTTTCAACCGCTTGACTGATTGCTGCATCATCAGCCGTTGGAGGGAGTGCAATTGTTTCTTCAATCGTTATATAATCATCTCCAGAGCGAATTGCAGCGCGGTAGGTGCGGGTAACTAAAGCTTCCTGTTCCATCGTTTGTACTCCAGTTCATCGTTTAATACTCATCCCAGCGTTTTCTATCACGACCCGCTTGGTTTTGAGCTGAGTATAGTTGACGGTTGTGTCAAATAACGTCACAAATCGATCTTGCTGGCCGCGAAACATCATTAAACTATGGAGGATGCTATGTCGAGCTTTCTTGCCGATGATCAAAACCCGATTTTTTATAGCGACACTGGCGGCCAAAAACCCGCAATCATTTTTATTCATGGTTGGACGAGCGCTGGCTCACATTGGGTTGGCATTACCACAGCCTTGCGCCGTTGGTATCGTTGTATCGCAATCGACTTGCGCGGCCACGGACGCACCCCAGGCCAAGGAGAATTGACAATCAGTCGTTTAGCCAAAGATTTGCATCAGTTGATCGAACACCTCAAACTTGAGCAACCAACGATCGTTGGCTGGTCGATGGGTGGCCTAACAACCTTTGAATATGCGCGTCAATTTGGGGTTTCTCAGCTCAAAAGCATTGTTCTGGTCGATCAAACTCCATGTATGCAAACCAGCACAGAATGGACCATGGGTTTGTTCGGAGCCTACACGCCCGACCATATCACCAGCATGCGCCAACTGTTTGAGAGCCAACAACGCCGCGTATTGCGCCGCTTTGCCATGGGTGTTGTGCACCCTAATCGTACATTGTTGCGCTTTGCAACCTGGCTGACCTCGCCCTATCGCCGCAACTATGATCGCAAAGCGCTCTTGCCATTAGCCGAAGATATGGCCGACCGCGATTATCGTGATTTGTTGGCAAGTATGGATGTACCAATTTTGTTGTGCTATGGTTCGCAAAGCTGGCTTTACCCAGGCAAAGTTGGCGAATATTTACATGAGCACTTGCCACAATCAACCTTGATTCACTTTGAACGCAGCGGCCATTGCCCACCATTCGAGGAGCCAGTTAAATTCGTTCGGACACTCTATCAATTTATGCACCAACAACTGCCAACTAGCGCTTAGCAGTTGTAATGAGAGGAGACAAAATGCTTTTTCAACGTTGGTCACGTTATTTTAGCGTGGCAATTTGCCTAATCCTAATCGCTGCCTGTGCCAATCAAAATGCGACAGCGATTCCTGCGACGGCAACAATCAACAACAATGCTGGCGAGCAAGCTCGCTCTGATAAAGATGGCGTGAATCAAAGACCAACCAAAACGCCGCGACTCGCTGCCACGGCGACTCCAACCATCACAGGGCCGCATTTCGAGCAAGTTGGCAGCTTGCGACTTAAGCCACCAACCAGCGGTCGCCATGCTGATCTCACGTTGTATAACGACTTGGTGTTGCTTGGTACGCAGCCTGGCTCATGCCCCGCCGAAAATCAAATTACATTAATTGATGTGAGCGATCCGGCTAATCCAGAGTTGGCGGGCTATTCACCAAGCGTCAAAAATGCCTCACTTGAAGATATGGATGTGGTGAGGATTGGCGAGCAAGATATTGCAGTTTTGGGGATTCAGCCCTGCCGTGCAGCAACCAAACCTGGCATTCAAATTGTGGATATCACAGATCCAACTGAGCCGCTCGAATTGGCTCGGTTTGAAACCAACCTTGGCGTACATGAACTCGATGTAACAATTACGGCTAGTGGACAAGCCTTGGCTTTGCTTGCTGCGCCCACCAATAACGCTTTTGGTACAACGCCCAAGCCCGAAGATCGTGGCGAATTGTGGATTGTTGATATTAGCGACCCTAGCCAACCAACCATGCTCAGCCGTTGGGGCATCGATCAAAAGCCCGATTGGCAAGCACTTGATTATGCAGATCGGACTCGTGGCAATTTCCCAGGGATCTTTTTGCATAGCGTGCGGGCCAGCAGCAACAGCCAACGCGCCTATCTCTCGTACTGGGATGGCGGCGTGATTATCTTGGATATTCAAGACCCCAATCAACCAATCTACCTTGGCCAAACGCCCTATCCCGCGCTAGCCGAGGGCGATGCACACTCTGTCGTCGATTGGAATGATGGGCAAATGTTGGCCTTGAACAACGAAGATTTTAGCAACGATCAGGCAAAAATTAGTCACCCAGCCTTGGCCGAGCCAGATTACGCCCACGAATTACCATTTGGCGGCAAACTTGATGCCCCGCTGAGTGCCAAGGTTTTAGCGCTTGGGCAGGCTTGCGATGCTGAAGCTGAATATCCTGATTTCAAAGGTTTTTTTGTGTTGGCCGAGATGGCGGGCTGTTCGATTGAGCAAAAGCTGCAAATTGCCCAAAACGGCGAGGCCGCAGCATTATTGATTTATGCTAATACACCATTTGAGGAGCTGCAATTTGGCGATGATGTTGATTTGATCGATGATTTTGATCTGCCGATGTTTACCATTAGCAGCACAACCGCCGCTGCCTTGCTCAGCCAACCTGAGGCTGAAGCAACGATCGAAAGCTATTTTGATGGTGGCGGCGCAATTCAATTCTTCGATCTGAGCAATCCCAGCCAGCCAGTTGAAGTTGGGCGCTACAATACGCCAAATTCGATTAATGAGACGTTGCGATCCAACCCAACTGTGCATAATTCTGAGGTGCAAGGCCAATATTTGTATGCCTCGTGGTATCAAGATGGCCTGCGCATGCTCGATATCAGCGATCCCAGCCAGCCCAAATCAGTGGCAAGCTGGCCGCTGAACAATTCGCCAAAAGTGGCCTTGTGGGGCGTACAAGTGCGCGATCAATTTGTCTATGTCAGCGATTTCAGTTATGGCTTGTATATTTTGGAGTTTAAGGCCGAGTAACTAAAATATGCTCGCATGGAAAAACCATGCGAGCATATTGATTAACGAGCAACGAACGCAGCCAAAACCGCTTGCAATTGATAAATATTGATCCGACTGTTGAATTGTTTTTGAATTGGCACAGGATTGCCTGAAATCCAAATTTTCAACTCAGCATCGAGATCAAAATGGCCAGCGGTTTCAATGCTAAAGTGGGTAATGCTGCGATAAGGAATCGAATGATATTCGACTTTGCTGCCAGTAATTCCCTGTTTATCCACCAAAATCAAGCGTTTATCGGTAAAAATAAAGAAATCGCGAATCAGCTGGTAGGCACGTTGCACTTGCTCGCCCCATGCCAATAGTTGGGCAAAATCACGCTGGGCTGCTTGCGGATCAACTTCCGAAGCATTGCCCATTAATCCATCAAATAACCCCATAGTTGTTCCTCCTGTTATGGTTCGCTATGGGGTTATACGCCGCTAGCAGGCGATTGTTGCGCCATCAATTAACTACCAATGTGCGGCAAGGCCAACTCGGCATAGCCACAATAACCACAGCCATGCAACTCCAAAATTTGAAAATCTTGGCGAAACGAGCCAAAACGGCCTTGCAAAATATCCAGCGAAGTTGAGCTTTCACGAAATTGCTTGAAGCCCAAAAATGTCATCTGCGCTTGGCAACGCAAGCAAATTCGTTGGTGCACAGTAGCTGGCGGCGGGGCGGGCTGGGGAATTCCCAATGAGCCATCGCGCAACCAGCCACAGCTCGGACACTCTTCCCAATCATCGGCCACATCATCACCACAATATGGGCATTTGAGTGGCTCAAGTGGCAAGGCCAACGAGCCATCACGCAACCAGCCACAGGTCGCACATTCTTCCCAATCGTCGGGGACATCGCCACCACAATAGCTACAGGCTAGCATAAATACTCTCTCGCTAGGAATTAATTTTAAGCAAGAACAATACGCTGAGGGGAATAAGGCGTTGCAGAGGCAAAAGCAACGGCGCAAGCAGCAAACTCACGCCGTTGGATTGATTTAGTTGGAGCCACCGACTTCCAGCGGCATTTCGCTAGTAAGGGTTTCGCTTTCGGTGGTCACTGGCAAGCCCAGCTCGTGCCGACGATGATCGGCCAATCGGCGCTTTTCGGCGACCATTTCGGGGGTTACATATTGGTCGAAGGTGCGCAGGCCAGCCAATTTGAGGCCATGCTTTTTGAACAAGCGATACATCTCCTTGACCCGATCCATTTCGATATTACGGCCAAGCGTGTAATCTTCAAACTTGCCATCAAGCGCCAACAAAGCCGTCTCCGAGAGACATGCATAGGCTGTACCTGGCGGCAAACCAATATCAAAGCCAAAATCAACCTCGCCTGGCAAGGTGATTTCGCCCGATTCAATCACCAACACATCAGGGCGTTTGGCGGCTTCATCTTCTTTGATATCGGGTGGCCGTGCCACATCACACACCACCGCACCTGGCTTCAAGCGCTCAATATCGACAATTTTGGTGTTGAGGGCGGTGGTGGTGGTAACAATTAAGTCGGCACTGCCAACATAATCATCAGCTTTGGTGGCAATTGTTACTTTGGCGTTGGGCGTTTCAGCCTCGATTTGCTTTTTCAAGGCGATCAAACGCTCAGGTCGTGGCGCAATCAAAACCACATCGCCAATCGCTTGGGCTAGCAGGCGCGAACAAACTGCGCCAATCGAACCAGTTGCCCCAATCACCACTGCCGTGCCTTGATCAACTCGACCACCCATAAGAATGACCGCTTGTTTGGCGGCTTCAAGGGTGGCGGCCACAGTCAACGAGTTGCCTGAGGTGATGCCAATATCGGATTTTTGGGCAACCGTGATGCCAGCATCACCAACCACCGAAGTGAATGCCCCCAAGCCCATCAGCTTCGCGCCCATGCGCTCGGCCATACGGGCAGCCTTGATCAAACGGCGATAGGTAAAGGCAGTTGGGCGGCGCATCAATTCGCGGGGCGTAGCGCCCAAGGTCAGCAAAATGCCTTCGATTTCTTTGCCTGTACCAGTTGATTTAATACCCTTCATACGCGAGAGATACAGCGGTGGCAAGTGGGCCATGGCGCGTTCAACCCAACGTTGGGGCACAAATTTGAAGACTTTGAAGCGGGGATCTTTATAAATAAATTTGGTTGAGAGCGGGTGAATCACAAAGGCAAATTTTTCTAATTCTTCGTCGTTGGTCAAACGCTGGATGTGCGGCTCCCAATTAGCATCGGCGGTAATTTGCAATACCGTGGCTTCATCAAGCGTGCGCTTGCCTGTAACGGCCAAAATCATAGCTTCGAGCACATCTGCCGAAACAAACGGATGTTCTTCGCTAATTTTGGGCGTGAGCGTAATTAAGGTATGTGCTCCACGCTGGCGCAAATCTTCAATTTCAGCAGGCGATGGATCGTCGGTCAAAATCGTGCGACCTCGCAGATCTTGCGGGGCGTAGCGCCGAATAAAGGCAAAATCACCAGCTAACACATCGGCCCAAGCACAATCTTTTTCGAGACGGCTATCGTGGGTCGCGCCCTTGCCAATCGGGTGAATCCGCCGATAGGGCTTTTTGGCCAAATCGGGCATGGCAAATTTGGCGTAGCGCTCCAGTTGGCTCAGCGAACTCAACGTGAAGGGCAAACCATAATGCACCTTGGGGTCGGCAAAACGCAAATCAACGTTATAACCGCTGAGCGATTCAGCTAAAGAATAGCGCTCAATCCCCGAAAAGACCAAAACCCGACGATAGTTGAAGCGGCCTGGTTCACGCGAAACCGCCTGCGCCACCGTCCAACGTTCGAGGGTTGCCTTGAGCAACACTCCATCGGCGGTTGGCGTAACTCGTGCTTGATTGACGATGGTGTACGCTTGGTTATGTTGATAGCTGGCCTTGCCAACCCGAAAGTTGGCAATTACACCACCAAGCGCAATCGCATCAACCTTGCCATCGTGCTCACGAATCAACTGCTTGACCCGTTCGACATCGCCATCGGCTCCAATGCGGCGCACCCGTAGCTCTTCGCCCAACAGCGTTGTTGTAAAGCTAAAGTCACGCCGCGAACGTCCGAGCGTGATACAGACTACTTCTTTCATACCTGAATCCTCATTGCAAGCCCAGCGAACCGGAGGTTGATTAATCGCGCTTGAATTTATGTAGTAAAAATAGTGAAGTGCGGCAATGTGTAGCGCTGATTATAGCCGATGATCGCCTGCAAAGGCAATGGATACGAGGGATGAGGAGAACATAGAGCAAAGAACATAGAACATAGGGATTCGGGGAAGAAGATTTTAACCACGAAGGACACGAAGAGCACGAAAGCTGATGTAATGGTTCTCTGACATTTGTTTATAATGCAAGCATCCCAACAACAAAATATTCGTGCCCTTCGCGTTCTTAGCGGTTAAATTTAATCTCCTACCTTAGCCCCTGCTTTTGAATTTTGCCTTCTGCCCTTTGCCTTTAATTGCGGCGCACAACCAAACCTAAAGCGAGTAAGGCCATGGCGACAGCCGCCCAAACCCAGGCATAGCTTGGTTGGTTACCACTGGTATCAGGCAAGGTAATTGGCACACCTGGCGCTGGAGTGGCAGTTGGTTGGGCTGGCACTGGCGTAGCAGTCGGCTGGCTGGCAGCACCAAAATAGTGGGCATATAAATCTGGCACAAGGGTAAAATTAACCTTATTCACCACCGTCGGATCAATTGTGCCAGCATTTTTGACTGACTCAGCGATCAAATCGCGAATTTCGCTGGTCGATTGATAGACAATTTTGCCTTCACGGAACATGGCAAAGCCACCGCCGCCGCCAGCTCGGTAATTGTTGATCGCGATGCGCAGGGTTTGTTCAGGTGTAATATCAACCCCATTCAATTGCAATTTGGTCACACGCTGGCCGGCTGGCTTGGTCAAATCGTAGCTATAGTCGATATCGGTGTATAAATCCCAGTTGTAATCGCGGGCATTATCGTTGACTACCGCTTTGGGATCGCTGGGCAAGGCATTGGGATCAAGCTGGCGGAAATATTCGGCGTTACGCTCCAAAGCACGGCGCAGAATATCACCATTAATTTCCATCACATACAGCGTATTATCGTAAATATAGATGCTGTAGGCATCGCGCAGGGTAATTTGGCCCGCCGGAATCATGCCGCCATCGGTGAAAATCGCTGCCAACGAGAGATCAACGGGGTAGCCAGCATCAGCAGCGGCTTGCTTTTGCACATTGTTGATCAAATCGGCCAAAGCGCTATCACGATAACGCGCCTTGGGGCCGCCAGCAAATTCGGCGCTAGCCGTACCAACTGGTTGGCTAATATAGCTCAAGGTTTGGTCGTGATATGGTTGTACCAGTGCTTTAATCTCTTGATCTTCGGCAACATTGGTGACTGAAATGTTGGTTGAATCTTTGTTAACCACATTCCAGCTATCGCCATTTTTCTCAACCGTAATCGTCACTTTGCCCAAAGCGCGGCCCCAATACGATGGCTCGATCAATAACACATTGTTGATAATCGCCTTGGGCACGCTCAAGTGTGAGTGACCAGTCAAAATCACGTCAACGCCAGGCACTTCTTGGGCAAGTTTGATCGACACATTTTCGCCTGGCAACGAGCCAGTATCGCGCCAAGTGCTGGGGTCGGTTAGCCATGCTTCGGGTTTGGTCGCTTCGGCAGGCTGTTTTTCCCAGCCCGTGTGTTGCAGCAAAACCACAATATGCGCACCTTCAGCCCGAATTTGCGGTACATATTGCTTGGCAACTTCTACCGGATCGGCAAATTGCAGGCCCGCGATGTTGGCGGGTTTTTCCCAGGTTGGCACAGTTGGCGTGGTCAAGGCCAAAAAGCCTACTTTCACGCCATTCACATCTTTAATAATGTAGGGCTTGAAGGCTTCGCTACCATCGCTTTTGCGCACATTGGCGCTCATAACTGGGTATTGAGCTTGGCTGATATAGCGATTCAGCACATCCATCCCATAATTAAATTCGTGGTTGCCCAACGATGAAACATCATATTTGAGCGCATTAAATACCGCTGCCATTGGATGCGCGGCATTTTGGTCGATCACGTTGTAGTAGTAGGTCAAGGGCGTACCTTGAATCGTATCACCATTATCGACCAACAAGAGATTGGGATCGATCGCCCGTTCTTGTTTGATCAAGCTTGCAACCTTGGTCATACCCCATTCGGCAGGCTTGTTGGCGTAATAATCCCAAGCCATCAAATTGCCGTGGATATCGCTCGTTTCCAAAATAGTGACCGTGCGTTGCTCATTTTGGGCACTTACAACCCCACTCTGCAAGCCGAGTGGAGCCAAAACTGCCAGCAATAGCAGCAACGCGAACGCACGTAGCAAACGCATAAACTCTATCCTCCTAAAACACTAATATGCTGGATGTTCGATCCGAGCATATAGTGCTATAATACGCCGCTCCGTAGATTCGGTCAAAAATATTAAGTTCTGTTCAAATAAATTTCAGCATTTAATTAAGTCATAGTCAATGTCAGAATTAGGTTTCTGAATATAAGTGCTCACCATTAATTAAACAAAAATTGTGCAACAAAACTGTTACACAATCATCGTCATAGGGCTATGCTAGCAATCAGCTAAACATCAAGATCAAGCATTTTGCGCAGTTGTTCGCGGCGTTTGGGCTTGCGGCGGGGGCGATAGAAGGGATCGCTGGCTTGCAGTTCGCGTTTGGTTTGTTGCGAGCGGCCATTAACCAAGCCTCGCACGTAGGCGGTCAGATCCGCCAACGAGGCCGCTTTATCGGCCAGCGATAAAATCCAGCCTTCGCGGGTCATCGGGGCGGGGCCGATTGGGTACATATGGCCAATAATTGCTTGGCAGACTGCAAAATCTTCGCCCTGTTCTTCGGCCCAGCGAGCAGCCACCGCCCCATGATTTTCTAGCGTGCCATAGCGTGAATCGATATCGTGAAGCAAGGCAGCACGAGTACAAACCCGTACATCCGCCTTGAGCAAACGAGCAATTCGGTAGGAATAGCGCGTAACCCGCATCAAATGTTCATATTTAGCAATCCCGTGGTGCAAATGGCTGCGGGTTTCTAGCACCTTGGGATGGGCAAGTAAATCCTCAATCAAATCATCCATCGTTCTTTCCTCCTGGTCGATTCAATTGATTTGGTCAATCGTGATCACCATATCACAAACTGTACCATGCCCAACTTTTTATTGTCAACCTATTTTTAGGGTTTAGGTTTGATCCACGAAGGACACGAAGAGCACGAAGCACAGAAACCGCGAAGGACACGAAGAGCATGAAGGCTAGATTTCTAGCCCCAAATTTTTGACTATCACCCTAATGCTCATTCGCCAGATCGCTAACCTCTAACCTCAACAAACAATCTCTATGCTCTATGCTCTTATTTTCATTCCTCAGCGCAATTCCACCCCAACCAGCGGCAAGAAGAGATCGGGCACGTCAAGCGTTTGGGTCGCGGTTGGCGTATTGGTTGGAGTATGGGTTGGTGAACCCGTCGCCGTTACTGTTGGCGTATTGGTCGGCGTGTTGGTAACCGTCGCTGTTGATGTGTTGGTCGGCGTTAACGTAACGGTTGGGGTATTGGTTGGCGTATTCGTCGCTGTATTGGTTGGCGTGTTGGTGGCCGTTGCGGTCGGTGTAGCGGTAGCGGTGTTGGTTGGCGTGTTGGTAGCCGTTGCGGTCGATGTGGCGGTAGCCGTTGGCGTTGGCGTGGCGGTGGTGAGTACAAATCGACAGATTTGGAATGATTCGTTGCGGCTGCTCATAGTAAAGACATTGTTAGCAAACTGACGACCGCCAACCACAAACACCGTGTCGTTGATGCTATCGGCCTCGGCTCCATAACGCGAGCTATTCAACAATACTTCTGACCATTGATTAGTCTGTTGATCAAAGATCAGGCTTGAGTTCGAGGCGACAACTGGCATTGAATAGCCCGTGGTAATGACGAAGAAGCGGTCAAGAATTTGAGCATCGCCACCTTGCATTTGACGGCGTGGCAAGTTGGGCGCAGGCATCCAAAATCCAAGATTTGGATCAAAAATTTCCATGGTATCCATGGCAGTTTGATTGCTGATTGTAGCTGTGCCGCCGGCAACATAGATTTTATTGCCTATCACGCCAGCCGAAGCAAATGCCCGAGCCCTCATCAGCGCTGAGCCAGCATTCCATACTTGAGCAATAGGATCGAAAATCCAGACGCTGGTTAAGGCATTGCTGCCATTCGAGCCACCAATAATATACAGTTTGCCATTAACAACTGCCGATTGATAATAGGCCAATGCGATTGGCAAACTTGGGCCGCTGCGCCAAGTATCGAGCGTTGGCGAATAAATTTGTAAACTGCTAATCAACCCTGTCGTGGTCGAGCCACCAGTGGTATAGCCCCCAGCGACATAAATTTCGCCGTTGAGGGTAGCGGCATCAGCACCAAATACTGGCGTAAGCATGGCCGCCCGTTGTTGCCAACTCCCCGTGATTGGCTGGTAGCGCAGAGTGTTCGCCAAGGCAGGCGAATTATTATTTGGCCCTTGACCGCCAATTTGGAAGAGCGCTCCATCAGCACTCACAACCGAGGAATAACGCGCAGCCACCAGCGAATCCTCGCGATCAATCCACTGCCCAAGGGCACAATTCGTCACAATTGCTTGATTCAGTTCAACTAAGCCATTGCTCAATTGCAAGGTCGTTTGATCGCTGGTATGCGGCTGGGCGGTTGCTGGAATCTGCACATTAACCGTGATTGGGCGGCTGCTTTGGGCAGGAATAGCAAGCTGATTAAACGGCAAACTGCTGGGCCAGGCACTTACAGCCAAATTCAGGTCGAGCGTTTGCGCATTAGGGTAATTATTGCGGACACTTAAAGGATAGAGCAAGGTATCGCCAGCACAACCTTGATTGCTGGTTGTGCCAAAAATTTCAATCGGCGGCGTATCTTGAATCAGCACATCATCGAGCAAAAGATTGGCCCCAAAATCGCTGATGCCTAAAAATCCAAGGTAAAATGGCTGGCCGGCGCTAGCAAATGGCAAATCAAGCTGATACTGCGTCCAACCATCGGTTGCTCGATAGCGTGGATAGCTAGCACGAGTTATGTAGTTTTGGTTATCGCTGCTGGTTTGCAACAGCAACGTATCGGCAGAAGTTGGAAAAATCGCGCTATGGTAATACCAAAAACTTACCCGCAACACGCTGGTTGTGGGGGTAAGCACGACTGATAATCGCGCTGCATTGCCATTGATTGTGGAGTAGCTATTGAAATGCGCCATACCCGCGCCCGTATGAGGCTGGGCCGTCGGTCGGGTTGCACTCGTCACATACGTCCATTCAGGATCAGGCGTGTCGGTCGAGGTAATAATTGTTGTTGACCAATTGAGCGGCGGAAAACTAATGCTATCGAAGCTTTCGTTGATGTAGGTTGTTGGTACAAGCACGGTTTGCGAGCGTGGCATGGGCTGTTGTAGCTCACGCGCTTGGGTATACGAGCCACCAAAAAAGAGCAGCACCAACCCCAGCAGGAGCACAATCCGAAGGGTACGCGTAGTCATGGGCTTGCCTCCAACAAGTACAACCGCAATCAACGATAGCCAATAGTAGTTAATTCGCAGCCAGAAAAAGTGGTTAGCCCCATTATACGCGCATTCGCCAACCAAAGGCTAGAAAGCGTTCGACGAGGGCGCTAGGCTATAGGCTGTTGGCTTTTGGCATTTAGGCTGTTATGCTCTTTAGGATGCCACGAATCATCCGATATCCTAGCGCCTTCAGCCTATAGCCCCTCTCCACTCTGCGCCTCTGCGTTAAAACCTCATTCACAAAATTTGTTTTTAGCCACAGATGGACACAGATTGATTTGATTATCATCCTATGCCGATTCCCTGACCTCTCGCCCCTGACCACGGGCCTCTACGTTCTATGTTCTATGCTCTTTGCTCTATGTTCTTTTTGCCCTTTGCCTTTGCCCTTTGCCTTCTGATTTTGCCTTTTGCCTTCTGCCTTTCGCCCTTTGCCTTCTGATTTTTGCCTTTTACCTTTTAACTTGGCGTATACTTAGGCCTATGTTGACGATTCGCCAAACCAGCATGTTGATAACGTTGCAGGATGCGGGGCGCACTGGCCTACGCCATTGGGGTATGCCCGCCAGCGGAGCGCTTGATTGGCTAGCGCATGGCTTAGCAAGCCGCTTGGTTGGCAATACTACAGATCGTGCCAGCCTCGAAATTACCGCAGCTGGTGCGTGTTTGCACTTCAGCCAAGTAACCATCATCAGTTTGGTTGGGGCAGATTTAGGCGCAGAATTAAACGATCAGCCAATCAGCCTTGGCCGAGCATGGCTGGTGCGGCCTAATAGCGAATTGCGTTTTACCCAACGCCGGGTTGGCGCACGTTGTTATTTGGCAATTGCAGGCGGCTTCAATCTTGCGCCCCAACTTGGCTCACAAAGCACATTGCTTGGTGCACCATGGCACGGCTACTTGGCGCGGCCCTTGCACATTGGCGATCAATTGACCTACACCGAGCCAAATTTGAGCCTTGCTGGGCGTAGTTTGGACACAGCATCCAGCATTTCAAGCCAAGCCCCAATTCGCTATCTGCCCAATCGCCAACTTGCCAACAAACTTCAACGCCAATTTCAAGCCCAAACCTGGCAAATTAGCAGCAAAAGCAATCGTATGGGCTATCGTTGCGAAGGGCCAGCTTTGGCCGCACCGACTCAAGCAGTTCGCTCGTTTGGGGTTGTACCGGGCACAATTCAGCTCCCACCTGATGGTCAGCCGATTGTGCTGTTGTCCGATGCCCAAACCACCGGCGGCTACCCAGTGCTTGGCGTGGTGATTCGCGCTGACTTGCCAAAACTGGCTCAGCGCTTGCCTTTGGAGTATTTGCAATTTCAGCCAATCGGGGTTACACTAGCCGAACGCGCTTTTGCTGAACAACTAAACATCCTCAGAGCCAACTTCGAGCTAGAACCACTCATTCTTGGGACACCAATTTAAGTTTAACCCCATGATACTAACTCCTTATCCCCCAAAAAGATTGTGCAAAAATAAACAATACCTCAAAAATGTGGGTAAGTGTGGGATAATGTGGGATAACTTTTTGAAACTTGTCAAATTAATTGTTTTCCCACAGCCATAATAACACAAACGTTCGTTATAATTTCAAAACCCGCTTGTTAATAAAAACACATGTTCGTAATTCTATCCCCAAATGCTTAAAGTTACCCCCAAAAATGTGGATAACCATGTGGGATATGTGGGAAACTTGGGATATGTGGGAAACTTGGGATATGTGGGAAACTTGGGATATGTGGGATATGTGGGATATTTCATGGCCCGCAAATGATTGTGTATAATCGCCAAGGCCAACGATAGTCGCGGCCAAAATCATAGATTTGAGGCTTTGTATGCGCAGCTATCAGCTTGCAAAAGCACTTTTGTTTCGTTTACCACCAGAAAAAGCTCATCGGTTAACCACTTTAGGCCTAGATTTGGCCACTCGTTTACCATTTACCTCAGCTTTATTCCGTTCCTTCCATCACAATGACCCATTGCTTAAAACCAATTTATGTGGGTTAACGTTTAATAATCCGGTTGGTTTAGCAGCAGGTTTCGATAAAGATGGCACGCATATCCGTGGAATGAGTCAATTGGGTTTTGGTTTTTTGGAATTGGGCACAGTTACGCCCAAGCCTCAAGCTGGCAATGAACAGCCGCGTTTATTTCGTTTAATCGAGGATCATGCATTAATCAATCGAATGGGATTTAATAATGCAGGAATTGCAGCGCTTGCTCAACGTTTAGCCAAACAGCCACGCATCATTCCACTTGGGATTAATTTGGGCAAGAATAAAATTACGCCAAACGAACAAGCTGCTGATGATTATCGCCAAGGTATTAATTTGCTTGGTGAATATGCCGATTACATTGTGATCAATATTTCTTCGCCGAATACGCCTGGTTTGCGCGAACTCAGCCGCCGCGAGCCATTGACTGAACTATTGCAGGTTGTCAAAACTGCCCGCCAACAATTACGCCATCAAGCCCCGTTGTTCGTTAAACTCTCGCCCGATGAAGATCGCGAAGGCTTGGAGGCAGCGCTTGGCGCAGCCCTCGACGCTGGAGTTGATGGGATTATCGCCACCAATACAACCGTCAGTCGCGAAAATTTACGTTCTGCTCAGCAAACCGAAACTGGCGGCTTAAGTGGCGCTCCGCTCAAAACCAAGGCCTTGGCAACCCTCAAATATATCTATCAAACAACCAACGGCAAATTGCCCTTGATTGGCGTTGGCGGAATTGCCAACGGCCAAGATGCTTACGAACGGATTTTGGCTGGCGCGAGTGCCGTGCAACTCTATACCAGCCTGATCTATGCCGGGCCACAATTGGTTGGCACAATCAACCGCGAGCTAGCAGCATTACTACGGCGCGATGGCTTTGATTCAATTCAAACAGCCGTTGGGTCAGCAGTTTAGCGCTAGAGAGGGGACGCAAAGTCACCCGTATGGCAAAATCAAGATGACACCAGAGCATGACATAACTGGTTGCGCTGCCCTAGGTGGCGTGGTAAGATGCATCGCATGGAGCGGCAATTAACTAAGTATGCACCACGATGATGCATAGAAAGGTTTCAGCGTTATGGTTCGCGTCCAGGTTGATAGCATACGCTTTAGTCTACTCACACAACAACGGATTGTTGTCCTGCGGGAACTTAACAGCCGTCGCTATGTGACAATCTGGATCGGCCCGTTTGAAGCCGATGCAATTGCACTAGCAGTCCAAGGCCACGAGCCACCACGCCCAATGACCCACGATCTGCTCTTGGCAACTGTCAAAGCACTGGGCGGCACGATTCGCGAAGTTGTGGTTAGCGATTTTCGCGATAGCACCTTCTTTGCTCGCTTAGTTGTCGATAACAATGGCCAAGCCATTGAGCTTGATTCACGTTCGAGCGATGCAATTGCCTTGGCAGTTCGCGCTGAAGCTCCCATTTTCGTGGCCGATCATGTGATGGATGAATTGGGCCATATGATGGACGACCAAGACGAAAGCGAAGATATTCCGACAACATCGGTTTCGCAGGCTGAGCCAGAGGCCGCCCCGACCACCGATGAGGAAGAGCTTTCGATCTTCCGTAAATTCATCGACTCAATTGATCCTGAATCGGATCAATAGCTCGCCCGTAGCCCGCTCCTTTGGCCTCAACTGATGCTTCAGTTGGGGCTTTTTTGTGCCCAAATTTTGGGATCGGATTGTCCACATGTTTCCACAGCTATCCACAGGCTCATGAGCCGATCATGCTATCCAGAGGTTTTCCACCGAGTTATCAGCAGCTTTTCCACATATCGTCCACGCGGCAGGCCTACTATATCTAGGGCCATGTAACTAAAACCTGTCCTAGATTTAGCGTTATCCCCGTTTATTCGCCAGTTATCCCCAAAGTTATCCACAAAATGGGGATAACTAGCCCTTCGGTGTGGAAAACTCGCCGTCATGTGGACAATCATGGGGAAAGCATGTGCGCCGATCGTGCATAACAATCCACATCATGCACTAATCCCCAAACCCATGGGGAACATGGGGAAACTCTTCCACGATCTATCCCGATCAATCATGGGCCACTACAACAGCATGAAACGTGATCTTTCCACAAATCCACATGCTCTACTGTTAACGTCTATTTCATGATCCTAATTAAATAATATATTGGGGATATCCCCAATGCTGCGCATTGGATTTAAACCAATTGGGAAAAGTTGAAACTGAACATGCATATAAACTAAATCTTACGAGCCTAAAATTTAAATTTATTGAATTTATCTACATATTTAGGTGTTTATTTGCCTGTTTATTCTCTGTGTAAATGCTTTTTAAAGTATGCTAGGATGTAGGCAGCCATTTCTAGTGAAGACGGAGCCTTGTTATGTCTGATGAGCAGCGAGCCACAATTCGGATTTTGTTAGCCGAAGACAACGAGCTAGTGGCCTTGACCATGGAAGAATATTTGACCGATTTGGGCTTTCAGGTGGTGGGCGTTGCCCGCACCGGAACCCAAGCCTTGGAGTTGGCACGCCAATTAGAGCCAGATATGGCGATTCTTGATGTTAAGTTGCCCGAATTGGAAGGCACCGAGGTTGCCGCACGGCTTTATGCTGAGCGCCCGATGCCAATTGTGATGGTAACCGCTTTTACCGACCGCGACACCATTCGCAAGGCTGAACGGGCTGGGGCACTGGGCTATTTGGTCAAACCAGTCACGATGGAAGCATTAACCCCAGCGATTGATATTGCCTTAGCTCGCTTTGCCGAAATTCGTGCGTTGCGCCAAGAAGTTGATGCTTTGCACGAATCGCTGGAAGCTCGCAAATTGATCGAGCGAGCCAAAGGGATTTTGATGCAGCGCTTGAATATTAGCGAACACGATGCCTATGAACGGTTGCGCCATCGGGCACGCGAAAAACGGGTCAAGCTCAAAGATATTGCCCAGACGATCATCGATGCTGAAGCTTTGCTCTCATAATTGCCTCAGCAGCCTCGTTTGTTTGCTTTTGGTCTTTTTGGCTTATTGCCGAGCTAAACGAAGCGCCCTTGTTGGATTGCCGACAAGAGCGCTTCAAGCTTAAGCGAGCACAATGACGTTGGGATTATCGGGGTGAATTTTGACTTGCACCATATCACCTGCATCAGGTGCTTTGAGCAGTTCGAGGAATGGATAGATTTTAAGCGCGGTTTGTTCGAGGCGTAACTCCAGCTCAAACTCAAAAATTCGCCGACCATACGTGCCGCGTAGCCAGCCAGTTGGGGTGGCACTCACAACCAGCGCCTGCTGAAGCTGACCGTTGAGTTTGGCTTCGCGTTCGGCTGGCGGGCTATATAAATGCATTCCATGGCGAATTGCCTTCGCGATCAAGCCGCCAATGAGCAACAGCAAGAGTGCGATCGTTAATTCCAGCGAAAATCCAGCTACTTGAGCCGCCCCAATCGCTGGAATAAACAATGAAATGGCTAGCCCCAACAACACTGCATCGATCCATAAGCCGCGTAGGCGTTTGGCAACAGGCATGAATGGTATCCCTCGATGTTTCAAACTTGTTTCATTGAGTATAGTTTAGTTGATTTTGGTTTGTTGGTTCGCGATGGTCTTTTCACATGCATAGTTCACCAAATTAAGATTCATGTATTTTCAGAATCAGCGTTATCACCACCCTTCCGTCCCGCCTCAAGGCGGGAAACGCAGGTGGTTTTCATCCCCCCTGTACCCCCTAAATGGCAATTTGTACGATATCTAAAACCATCGTCCTGACGCATAACCTAATCAATGAAATTCACTTATTGGCATTGGTTATTGAGTGACTGATCGAGCGCTCTAGGGTTTGCTTGCAATGTTTGTAACGTCAGGTTCTGCATTTTCCACGGCTGATCTGGCTCGGTGTTGTTGCGATGCAAGGTGACACAGCCTGCTTGCACTTGCAATTGACCAGCTTGATCGTTGGTTAGCCACACCAGATTGGTCGAATAATACAGATTGCCAGCGCCAGCATCAATCAAGCCTTGTGGGTTGATAACCACTTGGATAAATTGATTTGACTCGAATTGCTGGCTCCAGGCTGCTACATCGCTGGCTGGTTGTTCGTGCCAATAATTCCAAGCTTGAGCATAATTGGCTTGGTTCAACGTGGAGATATACAGGGCTAACGTTTGTTCAGGCGTTTGAACTCTGGCTGGTGGCTCGATCGCTGGGCAAATTTGGCCAAGCTGTTGGCTCATAGCTTGTAAATCGTTGGTCAGCTCAAATTGGCTGTTGCGAATTTGCCAAGGCTCAGTTGGGCCGTTGATATTGACCCGATGCAATTCATAGCAACCTACAAAATATTGCCAACCTGCTTGACGATCATAAGCAATCAAGCCAGCGGCAACTCGCGTGTTTTGGTTGCCAGCACCAACATCAATTACAAAATGCGGATCGATCAACACCTTGACGCTGAGTGTTTGCTCATAGCCTTGCTCAAATTGATCAAACGGCATTGGCGCGACTTCAAAATAGCCATAGGCACGTTGATAGTCGGCACGATTGATCGCATTATAAAAGCTCGCCAATAAGCTCAGCGGATCTTGACGATCATCGAATGCTGGTAGATTGGGTGGGCTGGGTGGAGCGGAATTATCCTCACTGACTGCGGTTTGACTGACTGCCGGAGTTGAGGTTGGTTGATCGGGGTTGGCTGCCGGAATACTTGCGGTAGGTTGTTCGGGCAATGGTTGTATCGTAGCTGGGCTGCTATTGCTGCAAGCGCTGAGCAATGCAAGGCCCAAAATAAGCATGAGACGTGAATAACGGTGCACGATGGCCTCCTTTCATCGTGCAGTATACGCCGCCTATGATCGGTTTGGGGTGACACCGCTCTGATGGGTTGCTGATAATCGAATTAGGCCTCGTTCAAGCGCATAATAATTTCGCCATCTTCGACCTCGCCAGTTGCTTCAAAGCCCACTTTTTGATAAAGCTTTTCGGCTACCTCATTGCCTGGCACATAACTCAGCCGAATTTCAGTGCGATAGGCTTTATGCTTGAGATGATCGATGATGGCCAAAAGTGCTGGTTTGGAATACCCCTTGCCTTGGTGTTCAGCCCCAATCATAAAGCGAATAATCCAATCGTGGCCAGTTTCAGTGTCGCGGCCCATCATCACAAAGCCAACCAAATCGCTATCGGCATAAATCGCGCGTGGCTCCCAATCGGGGTGCACATAGGCCTCGGCCACCGAAAACATATTTTGCGCCACAAATTGGGTTTGATCATCGCGAACTTTGAGTTTGAGTACAGGCCGTAAGTTTTCCTCAGTAATTGGTTCTAAACGAATCGTTGCCATGGTAAAACCTCTGTTTAGAAAATCAAAAGGCAGAAGTCAAAGGTCAAAGGAGGGATTAGGGACACGTTGTTGGGGATTAGGTTTTAACTCAGAGGCGCAGAGAACCTAAGGCTATCGGCTATCGGGACAATTTGTGGTCTGTTCATGATTCTGCATCCAAAAGCCCATAGCCATCTTTCGTTCGTGCGCTTCGGGTTCTGCATCGTTTCAAAATCCGATCCCCGATCCCCAACAACCAATCCCCGAGATAAAACAAACCAGCGATGAAGGTGTTGCTGCCCTCATCGCTGGAATAGTGCTAGCGCTTAGTCGCCGCCGAGAATGCTGCCGATGATGTTACCGCCAGCGCTGCCGCCGCCACCACTGGCTGGCATGTATTCGGCCAATTTCTTGGCAACGTTCATGACAGGCATGGTTTGCAGCCAAACTTTACCAGGGCCGCGCAAGGTTGCCAGGAACAAGCCTTCGCCGCCGAAGAGAATATTCTTGAAACCGCGAACCATTTCAATATCGAACTGGACGCTTGGCTCATACATCGCCACGTGACCAGTATCGACCTTCATCACCTGGCCTGGTTGCAAGTAATATTCGACGACTTCGCCATCAAGCTCGGCAAAAACCACGCCTGGGCCAGTCGCGCGTTGCATGATAAAGCCTTCGCCGCCAAACAGGCCTGCGCCCAATTTACGGCGGAAGTGAATATCAAGCTGAACCGACTTTTCGGCACACATAAACGAATCTTTTTGCATGATGATTTCTTGGCCGGGGGCGAGGTGCAATGGCACAATCTTGCCGGGCATTTCGCTGGCAAAACCAATCAAACCAGTGCCGCCTGCAACCGTGAAATCGACAATGAACAACGATTCGCCTGAGAAAGCCCGTTTGAACATCTTGCCGATACCGCCGCCAGAATTCGTGTTCATCTGAACGTTGCCGCTCATCCACGACATCCCGCCGCTTTCCGAGAAGATCATCTGGCCTGGATCAAGCTCGATGATCGCTGCTTGGAGCACAGTTCCAATAATTTTGTAGCGCAAGCCAGTGGTCATGCCCCGGCCACTCAAAGCAACTGGTGGTTCGGGCAAATCGAGCGGGCGGCCTGGCTCGCTGGCCATGGTGTAGCCACCTGCTGCTGGAGCACCATAGTTTGGTTGGGGCGGTGGTGGTGGATAGCCACCTTGAGGCGGTGGTGGTGGATAACCGCCTTGGGGTTGGTTCGGGATGGGCTGGCCAGTTTGGGGATCAAATTTAGGTCGATAATCGTTATCAGACATCACACGCTCCTCAAATGCTAGCACAAAGATGTGCAACATACTTGGTAATTGCATTGTACAACTGTCGTCTAGTACGCCCGTGCTTGGCCAAATGTTGCTAGGGCTGGTGGTTGCGCTTAATGATGCTATGCGTTATGATGGTAGCGCGTTTCTACCGTTGGGGATGGGCCAAACTGGCTATCCCAATGGTCTCCACCGACACACAAGGAGTTTCCAGCATGCGGCGTTTTGGAGCGATTCTGGCCTTTTTAATTGGCGCAGTTGTGGGTTTAGTTGGCGGCGCGGCCTTGCTAGCCTATGCCTATCAAGTGGCGGGTTTGTATCCCCCCGACGATGCCACGATTAAATTCATTGCCCAAGAACGGGGCTGGTTCGACCCGAACACCGAGGAAACACCTGCATCCTAAGACCCACCCTGTTCGCCCTGTTGCCTCTCCGAATGTTTTGCTTGTCCGCTGTTGAGGAGGTATCATCGTGGATACGCCATGGACAACACACTACGAGCCAACGGTCAAGCCCTCATTGCAGTACTCCACTGAGCCGTTGATTTCGTTATTGGATAGCGCCGTTGCCAATTATCCCAATCAGGTGGCTACAAACTTTGTACTGAAATATGTACTTGGTGGTCGGGTGGCAATTGGCGGTTCGCTCACTTATCGGCAATTGAAGGAAGCGGTTGATCGGTTTGCCACAGCCTTGCATGGCTTGGGTGTTCGCAAGGGCGATCGCTTTGCGATTATGTTGCCCAACACGCCTCAGTTTGTAATTGGTTTTTTCGCGGCGCTGCGTTTGGGAGCCACGGTTGTCAACATCAACCCAACCTACTCGCCACGCGAACTCAAGCATCAATTGGCCGACTCTGGCGCTGAGACAATTTTTGTGCTTAGCCCGTTCTACCCTAAAGTTCAAGAAATTTTGGCCGAAACCCCGCTCAAACGCGTGATCGTCACCTACGTTCACGATGTTTTATCCTTCCCCCAAAGTATACTTGTGCGGCGCACCCAGCAAAAAGACCCCAGTTGGGTTGAGATTACCCCCGATCGCACGACCTTGATGTTTAGCACCTTGCTGGCTGAATATCCACCCGCCCCGCCTAAAGTGGTGATGGATGGCCATGATGTGGCGCTGTTTCAATATACTGGCGGTACAACTGGCGCTCCCAAGGCAGCGATGCTGACCCACTACAACATTATGGCCAACACCAGCCAATTGTTGAATTGGATGAACGACCTTAAAGCTGGCCAAGAGCGTGTCATGTGTGCTATTCCGTTTTTCCATGTCTATGGGATGACGGTCGGCATGTGCTTTGCGGTGGCAATTGGCGCAGAAATGGTGATCATTCCTAATCCACGGCCAGTTGATGGTGTGTTGGAAGCCTTACACAACGAACGCGCAACGATCTTCCCAGGTGTGCCAGCGCTCTACATTGGGATTATCAATCACAAAGATATTGATAAATACAATTTGCGCTCGATCAAGGCCTGTATCAGTGGCTCAGCGGCCTTGCCAATGGAAGTTCAAGAGAAATTTGGTGAATTGACTGGCGGGCGTTTGGTCGAAGGCTACGGCCTGACCGAAGCGGCTCCAGTTACTCACTGTAACCCAGTTTTTGGCACGCGCAAATCTGGCTCAATTGGCGTACCAATGCCCGATGTTGAAGTGCAAATTTTGGATCTTGAGACCGAAGCACCGTTGCCAATTGGCTCAGAGCGTGAAGGCGAATTGCTGATTCGTGCGCCGCAAATTATGAAGGGCTATTGGGGTCGCGATGATGAAACCGCCAAAGTACTGACCGAAGATGGTTGGCTGCGCACTGGCGATATTGTCAAAACCGATAGCGATGGTTATTTCTATGTGGTCGATCGCAAGAAAGACTTAATTATCGCTTCGGGCTATAATATTGTGCCACGTGAAGTCGAGGAAGTGCTGTTTATGCACCCAGCCGTGCTTGAAGCGGCGGTGGCTGGCATTCCTGATACCTACCGTGGTGAAACAGTTAAAGCCTTTGTGGTGCTCAAGCCCGATGCAGCTGCCACCGCCAAAGAAATTCGCGATTTTTGCAAAGAAAATCTCGCACCTTATAAAGTTCCAACTCAAGTGGAATTTATTGAGGAACTGCCCAAAACCCAAGTTGGCAAAGTGCTACGGCGGGTATTGGTCGAGATGGAAAAGCAAAAACAAGCTGAGCAAATCCAGCAGGAGGCAAGTTAGGCCAAACCTAACGTTGGAATATGCGTTCTCGCCATGAAGTTGCCGTGGTGCAATGCCCTGCTTGTGGGGCGCAATTCGATGCGCCCCTGTGGCTGATTCTCGATGCCGAGGAGCAGCCTGGTTTAGTGCAACAGTTATTTGATGGTCGTTTGCGCGAAACCCAATGCCCCTATTGCGATGCGCTTGGCTCGTTAACTGCACCATTGTTGTATCATGATGCTCGCTATGAGCAATTGATTTTAGCCTTGCCCTTATCGGTTGCCAGTGCTAGCGAGGCTGAGGCTTTGGCCCAGCAATTGGTTGGCTTGTTGCATAGCCGCTTGGAACTCGAAAAGCTGGATCAAGCTGAATATTTGGCTCATGTCCAGCTGGCGGCAGATCTTGACGATTTGCAGTTGATGCTGATCCATGCCAGTTATCGCCGCGAGTTAATTGCGCTGATGGCGACGATCGAATGGCCAATTCACCAGCTGGCAACAATCGATCAATTTGAAACCTTGCTGCAAAGCCATGATCGCGACCATCATCAAGCGTTTTGGCAAAGCCTAAATGCTGACCAACAATCTGACTTAACGTTGCTGTTTGATCGCTTAGCCGCCGTTGTGCCAATAGACAGTGGGCTTAGCGATTTTTTGCGTCGATTAATACCCTAGCGAGAGCCATGCATGCCAATTTCGTATAGCCAACCATATGAGCTTGTTTGCCCGACCTGCCAAACTCCGTTTGTGGCCGAGGCTTGGTTGATTGTTGATGCCGAGGAACGCCCTGATTTGGTGCAGGCGATTCGTGAGGTAAGTTTGCACGACACCCGTTGTCCAGGTTGTGGCCAAACTGGGGTTGTGCCCGCGCCAATTCTGCTACATGATCGGCGAGCCAAAGCGGTGCTATTTGGGGTTCCTTATGGCATGCCCGAAGCCGAATGGAATGAATTGGCGCAAGGTTTGTTGTGGATGTTGATCGGCGCATTGCCACGCGAGAATCAATTGCCCTACCTTGGTAATGTGCAAGCTGAGGCTGGCGTAGCGGGTGTGGCTGAGGCTTTAGATCAACTCAATTACACGCCGCAATCAGCGATTGAAGCAATTGGCGATGCGCTTGGCTCGGAAGATTCGGATAGTTTGCCGCCCTTGGCTGAAGCGATTATGCGCATGCTTGCTGCCGATACTCCCGAAGAATTGCAAGCGGTGTTGCATGAATATCCCTTTTTGCTTGATGAGGCGATGGATGAGGGATTGGCGGGCTTAGCTGAAGCAGCAGTTGATGCAGGCGAATTTGAAATTAGCCAAGCTTTTGAGCGAGCCAGAATTACCCTGATTCAACTGCGCCAAACGCTCGATCAATCGAGCCAAACCCTGGCTAGCAGCAAGCCAGCGGTGGCGGCTCAAGCGAGTGCTCCGCCGCCAGCCAATTGGCACAGCATTCGGCGGGCGGTTTTGACATGTGAAGATGCTGGCGAACTGCTGGCTTTACGGGCCGAGTATCCCATTTTAGCAAGCGCTGATGCCGATGCTTGGCTCGCGGAAGAGCAACAAGCCTTGCGCGATGTTGGCGATTTAGGCGCAGCTCAATTGATTGGTGAGGCGCGGGCCGTCTTGCGCGGTGAACGCTAAATTTAGAACATAGAACATAGGGGTCAGCGACTGGGGACTAGGGTTCAGGGGTAGCGGTTGATAGCATTAACTATATCCCTCACCCCCTCGCCCACTGTGGCGGGCGAGGGGCGTTCTAAGCTTCATGATCGAAGGATTCCCCCTCTCCTGCTGTGCGGGAGAGGGGGCTAGGGGGTGAGGGCATGCCATAGACGGTGAAGCCCTCCCAATCATTGTTAAAAACCTACTCTTGGAAGGAGGGGATAAAAGTCGTCATTTGGGTACTTTGTGGTTTCAACTTCTGATCCCTAGCCCCTGACGACTGATCCCTCGAAAAAAGGAGCCAATTATGCAAGAATTTTTTGAGTTTCGTTTACTGCCACGGGTGTTGTATAAATCAGGGTTGGTTGCCGAAATGGGAGCTGAATTAAGCTCGCTGGGCGCAACCAAGGCCTTCATTGTGACCGATGCTGGTTTGGTCAAGTCAGGCTTGGTCGAGCAAGTTCAACAAGCGTTGGCCGAGACGGTCGAAGTCGTCGGCGTTTATAGCGATGTTCCGCCAAATTCCTCGGTGACCGTGGTTGAAGCAGCTGCGGCTCAAGCCCGCGAATCGGGCGCTGATCTGTTGGTGGCGCTTGGCGGTGGTTCACCAATTGATACCGCCAAAGCCATGCGTATTTTGATCACCGAGGGCGGCAATTTACTCGATTATGAAGGGATTAATGTGCTGGAACGGCGCTTAATTCCGATGGTGGCAATTCCTACGACCGCTGGCACTGGCTCGGAAGCTAGCAACTTTGCCGTAATCAAGGATGAAGCCAATAACGTTAAGCTTTCATTTACCAGCCCTTACCTTGCGCCTGAGTTGGCGATTCTTGACCCGCAAGTAACCCAAAGTTTGCCAGCACATTTGGCTGCCGCAACGGGCATGGATACGCTGACGCATGCCTTTGAAACCTATGTCTCAACCGAATCTGAGCCAATGAGTGATGCCTTGGCCTTGGGCGCGGTCGAGATTGTTTCAAATTATCTGCGTGACGCAACCCACCATGGCTCGACCAATGAAGAAGCTCGCGGCCAGATGTTGATTGCCTCGTGTATGGCGGGGATTGCCTTTACCAACTCATATTTGGGTGCGGTGCATGCCTTGGCTCACGCTACTGGCGGCCATTTCCCCTTGCACCATGGCTTGCTCAATTCGATTTTCTTGCCGCATGTAGTTGCCTTTAATGCCAGCACCGTGCCCGATCGCTATGCGCGGTTGGCACGAGCCTTTGGGATCAACACTGGTGGTCGGCCACGCGAGGAAGTGATCGACGATTTGATTGCAGGTTTGCGTCAGTTGGCCAGCGACTGCGGCCTGATCACCCAACTGCGCGATTTGGGCATTCCTGAAGATTCCTTGCCAATGTTGGCTGAACAAGCCTTTGGCGATGGAGCGGTTTACCATAACCCTGTTGCGCCAACTGTTGATGATTTACTGGGGATTTTGCAAGCAGCATGGTAGTTGATACGATGACGATCTTCAGCCAGCGTCGCCAGTGGTTGACGCTGGTTACGTTATTAATTGGGCTTTTAATTGGTTTGGGCTTTGTATCCAATCGCCAATGGCAAGTGCCGCTGAATCTGGGCTTGGAAGAGGGCATCAACAACGATGCTCCATTTGTGGTTGGCTTTAATGCTGGCGAACAATTGCCCGATCGTTCAGCTCGTTACCGTTGGTCAACCCTGAATGCCCAATTGCGCTTTCCGCATGTGCCGCAACGCCACTACTGGCTCGATTTGCCACAACTTACGGGCAACCCAGCCAGCCTCATCATGGGAACCAGCCAATTTACCAGTACTGCCGGACGGGTATTGCATGTGTTGTTGCCTGCCGATGCCGCTGGTAAAGTGGCAATTACGGTTGCTCAACCAGTGGTGAGTGATGATCCACGCGAGCTCGGGGCGGCGTTTAGTGGTGGGCAATTAAGCAGCAGTGGTTGGGCTTGGCCTGGGCTCTATCCGACCTTAGCTTGGTTGTTTTTGCTGACGACACTTGGTTTGAGCATAATCTGGCTTGGTGGTTCGAGCCTTGAAGTTGGCTTGGCAGTTGGCCTAACAGGCTTGGGGATTGTGGCGGCAACTTGGTTTGCGCCATTACGGGCAAGCTATGCCGCACCAGCGGTTGCCCAAACAACGCTCTATGGTTTGGCTGCATTGCTGTTGTTGGGCTGGGCCTTGCCGCCAATCTTGCAGCGCCTAGGCTTAACGATCAGCCGCGATGTCTTGCGTTGGCTGATTTTGGCGACGGTGCTGGTCTGGTCGCTCAAATTGGGTGGACGCTTGCTGCTCGAGCATATGCCAGGCGATATTGGCTTTCATCGCAACCGAATTCATGCAACCAACCTTGGCGATTTATTCCGACCATCGCGCCATCGCGGCATCGATTTTCCCTATCCGCCAGTGTTGTATGCCTTGTTGCAGCCACTGACCTTGACTGGAATTTCAGCCGATTGGTTGTTGCAATTAACCGCCGCAGCCTGTGAAGCCCTGGCGATTCCGGTGCTATTTTGTTTGGGCTTGCGCACAACTGGCTCAAGCCGTGGAGCGCTGGTTGGCGCGATTATGTATGGGCTTGTGCCAGCAGGCTTTATGACCAACGCATGGTCGTTTGATTCGCACATTTTTAGCCAATTTGTGGCCTTGCTACTGGCAACATTTATGGTTTGGACGTGGCAACACTGGCATGAACGACGTAACTGGCTTTGGATAACTTTGGGTTTGAGCACGATTGCGCTCGGACACTTTGGCTTTTATCTTAATACTGGCTTGATGGGCGGCTTGCTGATGCTATGGCTGTGGTGGCGCGGCCCACGTTCGCAAGGCTGGGCCTTATTCACCAGCTTGGTAGCAACCCAAGTGATTGTTTGGGCTTTGTATTACTCAAGTTTTATTGGGCTATTTTTGCAGCAAGGCCAATCGTTTGCCGAAGGCGGCATGAACGCAGTCAATCAGCGCGAAGCTGTACCACGCCTGCAACTCCTGTGGGATATGATTGATCTTGGGTTTTGGCGGCATTATGGTTTACTGCCTGTCTTAATCGCGCCATTTGGTTGGTGGCTCAGTCGCAAACATCGCGGCTTGCAATTGGTCATGGGGGCGACGTTCGTCGTTAGTTTGATCTTGGCGGCCTTTCCAATTATCAATGGATCGACCATCACCACCCGTTGGCTAATGTTTAGCGCTTGGGCGATTGCCTTGGCCACTGGCATTGCCCTCGATTGGTTGTGGCAACGCACGCGTTGGGGTCGCTGGCCTGCGATTCTGATTACTAGTGGTTGTGCGATTTTTGGCATGATCGTCTGGTTTGCTGCGATGGTCTATAAAATTCGCCCACCGGAACCGTTTTAAGCAGGTCAAAAGTCAAAAGTCAAAGGTCAAAGGTCAAAAAGAGCATAAGGAAATTTATGGGGCTGAAGCATGAATTATGAATGTATTTGTGAAATTCGTGCAATTCGTGGCTCAAAACGGTTTTTCGTGCTCTTTGTGCTCTTCGTGGTTACAAGCTCTATCTCTTTGCTCTGTTTAAACTATGCTGAAGATTGAACTATTTGGCGATAGTGCCTTGTTAATTACTACTCCGCAGCCAGCTCAATTGGCGTTGGCGCTGCGTCATGCTCGTTTGCGCGGGGTAATTGATGTGGTTACTGGTTTGGCAACAGTTACGGTCTTGTTTGATTTGCAGTTGACGAATGCTCGCCAGGTGCGGCGGCAAATTCAGCGACTGCAATCAGGCCAATCAAATTTGCCAACACCGACCATCCATCGAATTCCAATTTGTTACGATGGAATTGATTTGGCTGAGGTTGCCGAACGCTGCCAATTAACTATCGATCAAGTGATAGGCTTCCATTCCAGCGCCGAATATCGGGTGGCGATGGTTGGATTTTTGCCAGGCTTTCCCTACCTTGATGGCTTGCCTGCGGCCTTGCATTTGCCAAGGCGGGCGACTCCCCGCGCTAAAGTTGCGGCTGGCTCAGTGGCAATTGCCAACGATCAGACGAGTATTTATCCTCAAAGTTCGCCTGGTGGCTGGCATATACTTGGCACTACTCCACTGCGTTTATTTGATCCACAAGCCGATCCGCCAGCATTGTTGAATGCCGGTGATTTAGTTTATTTTGCGCCAATTGATTAAGTGATGGCGTTTTGGCTAGCAGCTAAAACCATTGGCTTTCGTGGTATAATAGCGCCACTGATGTTGACGAAATCCGTGGATTGGGCCTATTTGTTCTTCAGAGAGCCGCAGCTGCTGGAATTGCGGCGAACACTGCCAATCTATCCAATTTCTGAGTCGTAACGCCCCGCGTTCGGGTTGCTTCCGTTAGCAAGCTTTTCGAGGTTGTTGCATGCAACGACGAACGAAGGTGGCACCACGAGAGCTTTGAAGCTCTTCGTCCTTCTCTAGGGACGAAGAGCTTTTTTTAATGTCGAATTTTTACCCAGCCAACGTTTGAGGTTTGTGATGTCGTGGGAAATCGGCTTAGTTACATTTGGGAGTGTTGTTGGGTTGGTGATTGTGCTATGGGTGTTTAGTCGCTTAGCTTGGGGTGGTGGTATGCGCAATCCATCGTATGAGTTGTTGAATCCAAGCAAAGAACACCCAATTCATACCCATTTTGCCCAACCCGACCAAGAATCGATCGTTGTTCGTTGTAAACAGTGTCACTTTAGTCATACGCTGCCTGAGATTAGTAAAATGCCAGCATTTTTAACCTCAGTGGCCCGCTCCAGCAGCGAAAGTGGCGAGCTTAAGTCAATTTGTCCACATTGCGAGGGTGTGCTCCAAAGCTGGATTCGCCAAGCAATTCAGCATCATGGCAGCCAGCAAACTCTCGATTTTGCAGTATTACGGCGTGGTCAACGCCGCTTGTACGAAATTGAAACAACCATCTATGCCTCATTGGGCGAGATTCCCCAACCATACCGCAGTTTGGTGGCGGAAGCGCTGAATGAGCCAGAGCCAGAGGAAACTGCATGATTATTCGAGGCGATCAAGCCGATTTAATTCATAATCACGAGGGTCGTCTAGCACCCAATCAACAACGTCAACTTCAGGCGATGCGAGCGTTTCGCGTGCCATTTTTGCCGATGCTGCTCATCGGTTTGGCGCTGATTAGTTATGGCACATTGCGCTTCGATACCTTGGGCTGGGTGGTTGCGGGCTTAGGCGGTGTGTTAATTATCAATGCTTGGGTTCGTCGCCAAAGTCAAGCCGCGCTCAAGGCTGGCGTGGTGCAAGCGATTACCGGCGAACTCGAAAAAATTCAGCCAGTGCCATTTGCCATGTTTGAGTCCGAGCTGGTGATCAATAAGCGTTCGTATGCACTCTTAGCCAAATTGGGCAACCAACCACTCCAGGTTGGCCAACCTTACACAATTTATGTAGCCAAGGGTGTTTCACGCATGGGCATTATCGTGGCGGTTGAAACAGCATGAGCAAGCGTCAATCCAAGCGCCCAACTGGCGAGGAATTAGCTAAAATTCGCGAACATAATGCCCAAGTAGCGCAAACCCAAGCGCTTGATCTGGTTTGGGGCATCAAAGCCGAGTTGCCAAGCAATCAACATGGCGAGTTGCACCCTGATCAAATTAAACGCATTTTGAAAATTTCAATTTTTGATATTTGGATTCGCTTAGCCTTTGGGGGATTCTTCCTGGTGTTTGCGCTGACCCAGCGTACCGATTCTTGGCAATTTTGGGTTCCTTTGGCAATTGCCTTGTTTCCCTTGGTTAGCGCGATCAACGGAGCACTTGCCCGTCAGCGACTCAATAAAGCCAAAGTTGAAACGCTCGAAGGCAGTGTAAACGAAGTCAAAGTGCATCGTTCCGAGGCAGTTTCGGCCACCTTGCACCGCGATAGCTTATATATGTTTTTGCTGAACGACCAACACAGTAAAACCTTGCCTAAGGCCAACCAAGCCTACCGTTTTTATGTGGCATTTGGGGTGATTCGCCCAGGAATTGTTGTCGCAATCGAGGAATTAGATCATCTTGCTGCGTCAGCCGACGCATAATGTGAAGGAGTATTGCAATGCTTGATATTCGTTTATTTCGTGAACAACCCGAGTTGGTACGCGAAGGCTTTGCCAAAGTTGGTCGTGATCCAGGTTTAGTCGATCAGGTGATTGGCTTGGATCTTAAACGGCGCGAGGCGATTACCGAAGTTGAGCGGCTCAAGGCCGAGCGCAATGCTGGCTCGAAAGATGTGGCCCGCACTAAAGATAAGGCTGAACGCGACGTGAAAATTGCCGCCATGAAGCTGGTTGGCGATCAAATTACTGAACTCGATGCACAGGCAAATGCAATCGATTTGGAATTGCACAATCTTCTGCTCGATTTACCTAACTTGCCGTTGCCCGAAGTGCCTGTTGGCAAGGATGAACACGATAATGTTGTGGTGCGGGTCGAAGGTACAATCCAAGAGCCTGATTTTGCGGTTAAGCCACACTGGGAGCTAGGCGAAGCCCTCGGGATTCTCGATTTTGAGCGAGGCGTGCGCATGAGTGGTACACGCTTTTTCGTGATGAAAGGCTTGGGCGTGCGCTTGCAACGGGCCTTGATTAGCTGGATGATCGATATGCATGTTGATCAGCATGGTTACACCGAATTGGCCGTGCCCTACTTGGTTAAGGCCGATGCCATGGTTGGCACTGGCAACTTGCCCAAATTTGCCGACACGATTTTTCATATCGAAGATACCGATTTATGGCTGATTCCGACCGCTGAAGTGCCAGTTACCAACTTGCATCGCGAAGAAATTTTAGATAAAGCTCAATTGCCATTACGCTATGTGGCGCATACCCCATGTTTCCGCAACGAGCAAATGAGCGCTGGACGTGATGTCCGTGGCATCAAGCGGCTGTATCAATTCGATAAAGTCGAGATGGTCAAAATGGTTGAGCCAGCTACCAGCTACGATGAATTATTCTCGCTGATTAGCAATGCTGAGGATGTTTGCAAAGGCTTGAAAATTCCTTATCGCTTGTTGCAATTGTGCACCGCCGATTTGGGCATTGCCACGGTCAAGTACGATTTGGAAATGTGGGCACCTGGCATGAACGAATGGCTGGAAGTTTCGTCGTGTGGCTTGTTTGGTGATTATCAAGCTCGTCGTGCCAATATTCGCTATCGCCCCGAAGCTGGGGCAAAACCTGAGTTTGTGCATACATTGAATGGTTCGGGCTTGGCTTTGCCACGGGTGATCATCGCGATTCTCGAAAATTATCAAAATGCTGATGGCAGCGTGACGGTTCCCGAAGTGCTGCGACCGTACATGGGCGGCATCGAACGGATTGGGTAATATTAGGGGGCAGGGGTTGGGGGTCAGGGGTCAGGAAACGCTGTGGTGAAACAGAAAGCAGCAGAATAATCAAAATAATCTGTGCTCATCTGTGGCTAAAAACCTTCTTTGTGTTCTTCGTGTCCTTCGTGGATCACAATCCTGACCCCTAGCCCCCGACAACTGACCCCTCACTCACACATCTTCCAACAACAAGCGCAGCGCCGCCGCATCAAGGTCTTTTTTATCGAGCAAGGCAACTGCCCCGACCGCCAAACCGCGCCGATGAAACTCGCGGTCGGGGTAGGCGCTGACCAGCAGCACGCGGGTCTTGGGCGATTGTTGCTTAATTTGGGCGGCGCAACTAATGCCATCTTCATCGCCTAAAACCACATCAACCAAGGCCAAATCAGGCGAGCGTTGGCTAATTGCTGCCATAGCTTCAGTTTGGTGAGCGGCTTCAACCACAGCACAATTGGGCTGCATTTTGCTAATCATGCGACTAACGTGTTGACGATAGCGCAAATTATCATCAACAATCAACACGCTTAGCGCTTGGCTGGGGGCAATCACTTGGTTGCTGGTTGGCATCATCGGCAATTGTGGGTGTTGGGCCGCATAATGTACCGCTTCAAGCCGACTTTGCACCCCAATTTGGCGATACAGCCGCGTAAGATGATTTTCAACGGTTTTGACGCTTAGGCCAATGCGGCGGGCAATTGCATGGTTATCATCGCCCTGCTGCAAACACCACAACAATTCACGTTGGCGCGGGGTCAGGCCAGTTTCAACCACGGGCACGCCACGCATCAACTTCGAAAGCAAGGGTGTGCAAACCCAGCGTTCGCCAGCTAGCACCCGTTGCAGGGCCAAACGAATATCAGCCAAAGGTTGATCTTTGAGTTGGTAGCCATCGACTCCTGCTTGCAACAACCCTTGCACATACACATCATCATCATAGGCGCTGACTACGAGAATTTTGAGCTGTGGATAATGCATGCGAATTTGGCGAATTGTTTGCAACGGCTCGAATTGCGGCATGCTCACATCAATCACCAAGGCATCTGGCCGTAGATCGAGCGCGGCTAAAACCCCAGGCCCATCGCCGACCTCGGCCACAATTTCAACATTGGGCAAATCGCTTAGTGCGGTTGAAATGCCAGCTCGCACTACCGCATGATCATCGGCTACCACAATTCGAATCTGACGCTCGCCATTGAGTTGCATGCAAATCCTCGCTTTAGGGGGAAATCCCCCCATTCAACTAGGGGAAAGACCCTAGGAAGATTGGGGGATTGGGGGTTGGGTTGACCAACAGCTTTGGCGTACACTAGCCTTACATCAGTCAGCACATACTATCGTGCCATAAGCGGCGCATTTACGCAACTTAGGCAACCCACCAACCAACTACCCATCATGGCAAATCTACACCTACAGAAAAAAGCAATGGTTCGCTCAACGTAGCTTTGATGATGGCCTAGGGCATTGGTGCGCTGCTCACCGGGAGCAGGTTCGTTCGATTTGGTTGGCTTTTTGTTCGCACAATTCGGTATCAATGACGATTGTAGGTCTTAACAGACGAAGGAGTCCATTCTATGAACGTGCGGCGTAGCGCATTCACTTCCCTCTTGTTGATCCTCATCTCTAGCGTGATTGCAGCCTGTGGTAGCGAAAGCGCTACAACTGCTCCAACCACAGGCACTGGTGGCACAACCAGCAGTGGCGGCAAAGTAGTCGCTTTGTTCTTGCCCGATGCCAAAACTGCCCGCTATGAAACTGCCGACCGCCCCTACTTCGAAGCCAAAATGAAAGAGCTTTGCCCAGATTGTCAGGTGATTTACAACAACGCCAACCAAGATGCCAGCTTGCAATTGCAACAAGCTGAAGCAGCGTTGACCAACGGCGCAAAGGTTTTGGTGCTTGACCCAGTTGATTCTGCTGCTGCTGCTTCGATTGCCGACAAAGCCAAAGCCCAAAATGTGCCAGTCATCGCCTACGACCGCTTGATCCTTAACTCGGATGGCGTGAGCTACTACATTTCATTCGACAACGAATCAGTTGGCAAGTTGCAAGCCGAAAGCTTGGTTGCGCAATTAGACAAGCAAGGGATTGCCAACCCAACTATCGTCATGATCAACGGCTCACCAACCGACAACAATGCTAAATTGTTCAAAGCTGGCGCTCACAGCGTGTTTGATCCATTGGTTAGCGCTGGCAAATTGACCATCGCCAACGAATATGACACTCCCGACTGGAGCCCCGACAAAGCCCAAGACCAAATGCAACAAGCCTTGACCAGCATGGGTAACAAAGTTGATGGCGTATATGCTGCCAACGACGGTACTGGTGGCGGGGCGATTGCCGCTATGAAGGCTGGTGGTCTCTCACCATTGCCTCCAGTCACAGGCCAAGATGCTGAATTGGCGGCGATTCAACGGATTTTGGCTGGCGATCAATACATGACCGTGTACAAAGCGATCAAGCCACAAGCCGAAGCTGCTGCTGAATTGGCCTTTGCCTTGCTCGAAGGCAAAACCAGCGACAAAGCTACCAGCAAAGTCAACAATGGCAAAATTGATGTTCCTTCAATCTTGCTGACCCCAATTGCTGTGACCAAAGAAAACGTCAAAGACACGATTGTCAAAGACCAATTCCACAAAGTTGATCAGATCTGTGCTGGCGACTTCGCCAAAGCCTGTGCTGATGCCGGTATTCAATAACTAACCTCTGCGCCGCTGGGTTGGCACGGCTCACACAGCCAACTCAGCGGCTCCTCCACTGACCCACAGCAAAAGGAATATGTCATGACAGCAACAGAAGCAGCGATGCCTGTTTTGCAATTGCGCCAAATTAGCAAACGCTTTGGTGCGGTTCAAGCCCTCTCCAACGTCGATTTCGAGGTCTACTCGAATGAAGTGGTGGCATTGGTTGGCGATAATGGCGCAGGCAAATCGACGCTGATTAAAACCATCGCCGGAGCCTACAAACCTGACGAGGGCGATTATGTCTTTGAAGGCAAGGTCGTTTCAATCAATAGCCCACGCGATGCCACCGACCTCGGCGTTGAAACCGTCTACCAAGATTTGGCCTTGTGCGATAATCTCGATGTGGTTTCTAATCTCTATCTTGGCCGCGAAAATGTGCGCCGCAGTGGGCTTAAATCCTTCGATCTGCTGAATGAAACCGAGATGGAACGCCGAGCGACTGAAGTGCTGCGCGATCTGAGCGTCAAAATTCCGAGTGTGCGGGTGCAAATTGCCAATCTTTCGGGCGGTCAACGCCAATCGGTGGCGGTTGCCCGTTCAGTCATGTGGAACTCCAAAGTTGTGCTGCTTGATGAGCCAACGGCGGCGCTGGGCGTTGAGCAAACCCGCCAAGTCAAAGATTTGATTATGCGTTTGCGCGATCGTGGTTTGGCTGTGGTGGTAATTAGCCATAATGTTGCCGATGTGTTTGAAGTATCTGATCGAATTATTGTGATGCGGTTGGGGCGGCGGGTCGCTACCTTCCACACCGCTCGCAGCACCAACGAACAAGTGATTGGCGCGATTACTGGGGCAATGCTGCCCAGCAATGCCTATGGAGAGGCCGAATGATGAAAACGCAACCGACGAATCTTGCTGCTGCGCCCAACAATTGGCGCGAAGCATTAGCCGAACGCTTTCGCCAAGGCAACCTAGGCTCGCTGCCAGTGATTATTGGCTTGATTATTATTGCATTGGTGTTTCAAAGTATCAATAAAAACTTTCTTACGCCGCTCAACCTGACCAACTTGATGGTGCAAATCGCCGCGATGGGCACAATTTCAACGGGAGTTGTGCTAATTTTGCTGCTAGGTGAGGTTGATCTTTCGGCAGGCCAGGTTAGTGGCTTGGCGGCGGCGGTGATGGCGGTGTTGGTTTCGCGCCATAATTTGCCTGCTGCCGTGGCGATTATTGGGGCAATTGTGGTTGGAGCCTTGGTTGGCTTGTTGCAAGGTTGGTGGATTTCAACCTTCCGCGTGCCCTCGTTTGTGGTTACGCTTGCAGGTTTGCTAGCTTGGCAAGGCTCGCGATTACGAGTGCTTGGTGACACAGGCAGCATCAACATCACCAATAAATTTATTAATGATATTGCCAACTATAAACTGCCAATTTGGCTTGGCTGGGTTTTGGGGATTGTCAGTGTTGTCGTTTATACCTTGATTGTGTTCAACGAATATCGCAGCCGCCGCGCTGCTGAATTGCCAACTGGCTCGTTGAACGGCGTATTTTGGCGGGTTGGGGTGGTTGGCGCGAGTGTCTTGGCGGGTGTTGCGATGATGAGCGTCAACCGCAATGCCAACGCTGCGGGTAACCCAATCCAAGGCGTGCCTAGCGCAGTCATTATCTTCCTAACGTTTTTGATTATCTTTGATTTTATTACCCAGCGCACCCGTTTTGGCCGCTATGTTTATGCGGTTGGCGGCAATACCGAAGCTGCTCGCCGCGCAGGAATCAATGTTAATCGGATTCGGATTACGATTTTTATGCTGGCTTCGGCACTCGCCGCCTGTGGCGGGATTTTGGCCGCCTCACGTTTGAACGCGGCCAATCAATCATCAGGCGATGGCGACGTGCTTTTGAACGCAATCGCCGCAGCGGTGATCGGTGGCACCAGCCTGTTTGGTGGGCGTGGCCGAATTTGGTCGGCTTTGCTGGGCGCACTAGTGATTGGGGCAATTGCCAATGGCATGGATTTACTGGCGCTCAAGTCATCGATCAAATTTATCGTAACTGGCTCAGTGCTTTTGTTGGCAGTCACGATTGATGCCGCCTCACGCGCCCGCCGCGAAAACAGTGGACGTTAGATCCAAAATTATTTATTAGAAGTAAATTTGTTTCGCCACCCTTCCGTCCCTCCGCTGGAGGGAAACGCCGGGGGTTTTCATCCCCCGGCACCCCCTAAATGGCAATTAGTGGTCAACAGTAATTCCTTTATGAACTTAAGTATTCTCGTTCGCCCTGCTATATTGACCTTCGTGTGCTTCGTGTCCTTCGTGGATCAATCTTAACCCTGACCCTTCGTTCGTGCTATTTTGTGCTAAAGTGCTGATAGCAGATCTATCAGTGAGCAGGTCGATGAGCAACGAATTTTTGACGGCGATTTATCAAACACTCAAGCAAGTGCCAGCAGGCCGGATTGTAAATTACGGGCGGTTGGCTTTGGCAGCGGGCTACCCTGGCTATGCACGAGCAGTGGGCAAAGCTTTGCATGCCTTAGATGAGCAATATCCTGATGTGGCTTGGTGGCGGGTGGTCAATCGCGAGGGCCGAATTTCGACCAATTGTCCAGTACATACGGCAATCGAACAACGCCAACGCTTAGAAGCCGAGGGGATTGAGTTTGATCAGCGTGGCTATATTAGCTGGCAACGCTTTGGTTGGCTCGAAACTAGCGAACTGGAGTTTTGAATTCCCTCGTTCCCTTTCTTTCAAGGGTAGACTTTTAACGATGATTGGTTGGGATTTGGTATCGATTGGCATGCCCTCACCCCCTAGCCCCCTCTCCCGCAGAGCGAGGCGAGGGGGAACCATTATATCAAAGCCCCTCGCCCACCGCAGTGGGAGAGGGGTGGGGGTGAGGGAACAATTACTTCACCAGCACCACGCCCGATTGGGCTGCGACTGGCAAGGTCAATTGGCCGTTGCTAACGGTGTAGCTGCCACCATTCAAGACATCGGTCAAGACTGTGCCATTGGCTAAATGGCTCACATTAACTGTCGCAGTTTGGTTGGCCGTGCCGTTATTGAGCACTACAACTGCCTCTTGCGTGCCTTTCCAGCGGCGATAGCCATAAAGTTTGCTGGCATCGTTGACCAACAAGGTTGCAACATCACCACTGCTGAGCGCTGGATAGGTACGGCGTAGCGCGATCAATTTCTTGAAATGAGCATACATCACCGTATCGGGGCTACCACCTTTATCGGCCCAAGGATAGGTGCGGCGGTTGTCGGGATCGCCGCCACCAGTTACCCCAACTTCGTCGCCATAATACACCGATGGCGCACCTGGTAGGGTCATTTGCAACAACACCATCAATTTCATGCGGGCTTTGTCGTCGTTGAGCAAGCGCAAGGCGCGAGTTGAGTCGTGCGAACTGACTAAGTTCATCATGCCAAACCATGGGCTAGCAGGCATTTGCGCACGGAAGGCATTGTAGCTACTGTCGAATGAGCTAGGTGCATTGCCATTGGCGAAGCTCACTGCCCAATCACGGAAACAATAGTTCATCACCGAATCAAGCTCGTTTTGGTTGAGATAGGCACGATATAAGCCCCAATCACAGCCGCCCGTAACTTCGCCCAGCAATAAACTTTCGCTATCGCCATAACCATTTTTAACATAAGGCCGCATATCGCTCCACCAAGCGTGGGTGATATCTTGGGCTACATCGAAGCGCCAGCCAGCGATACCCCGTTCGAGCCAGAAGCGGGTTACTGATTTGCCATTGGGGCTTTGAGCGCTGCCATCGCGATAGAAAAATTGCTTCACTGGGTCGTTTTCGATAAATTCAGGGATGGTTTCATAGCCATACCAACCCTTCCAGCCCCAACCGCCAACACATGGGTACGAGCCGCTGGTGCCAGCTGAGCCTTGGGTGAACCAACTGCGGTAGGGCGATGAATCCGATTCACAAGCGCCGTTGATGCCTGTCCAGCGGTCGGTTTTATAGCCTGGATAACCTTGAAGATAAATGCTATCCATGCCAGCGTGGTTGAACACACCATCAAGAATCACTTTGAGGCCTTTGGCATCGGCGGCGGCAATCATCTCGTCGAATTTTGCCAAATTGCCAAAGCGTGGGTTGATACCATAATAATCGTTGGTATCGTAGCCATGGTTCGATGAAGCATCAAAAATCGGGTTGAGATACAGCACATTAACGCCAAGGTCGTTAAAATAACCAGCATTGATTTTATCGACAATGCCTTGCAAATCGCCACCATAAAAATCGATGCCATAGCCTGGGGTGGTTGGCGTTTCATTCCAATTGCTGTGGATCGAGGCCAAACAGTTGGGTGCACCTGCACCGCTGTAGCCGTTGCAGGTGTTTGGGCCGTAGACCCGCACATTATTGAAATTGTTGCTGCTATCGCCATCACGGAAGCGATCAGGGAAAATTTGATAGATCACTGCATCTTGCAGCCATGTTGGTACGGCATAATCTTGCGGTGGCGCGGGAACTGTACCCAGCTTCCACGAACGATCAAGCGCGGTGGCGCTCCACACGCCTGGACCTGTGTTGCTGGTGTTGGCAACCACATAATAGCCAATTGTCGAGCCATCGGTCAGCTTAAATTGATACCACTGATCGGTTGAGCTGCTGGGGGCTGGTACGCTGGCTTGCCACATGGCGTAGGTTCCATCATTGCTTACCACAGTTAATGGATAGCTGAACGATGGTTGGCTGAATGGTGCGCCAGTTAACCAAACCGATAAACTCACAGCGCTAACATCATTACTACAAGTGCGCAAACGAATGCTGGCCGATTGGCCTGCTTGCAGCGAACCAAGCGGGTCGCGATACACGCTGTTGGTGCTATCGTGGTACACCGCACTGCTGATAATTGTATTGTTGCCAACCGCTGCGCCGCTGCAAGCCCCCGATGGTGTTGCTGAAACTGTGGGAGTTGAGGTGTTGGTGGCAGTCGCAGTTGGGGTGCGCGATGGCGTGGGCGTAGCGCTGATAGTGCCAACCGGGGTTGGCGTGCGCGTGGCTGTAGCGCTGGGAGTGGCGGTGCGGGTGGCGGTTGGGGCAATTGTTGGAGTAGCTGTGGGCATACCGCCGCTTTGCACCGTAAAACTATAATCATCGGGATCATAGTTTGCGCCACGTACATGCTGGCCGCGTGGATTGGTGTAGCTGCCATTTTGGGCTTTGAGTAAGGCTAAAACGCTGCCATCATACACCCGAACCCGATAATACACGGTTGAGCCAGCAGCATGCGCTGGAATTGTGCCACGCCACAGATCGTAGCTGGTGCTAGCGGTGTTGCGGAAACTGGCAGTCAGCGTTTTGACTTTGCTCATCGCTACGATCTGCTCGGTTCCGTTCCAGTAGCGAATTTGGGCGCTGGTTAGGTCGCCAGCCAGCGCTAAGATTGAAATTTGGACATTGGTGGTTGAAACAATTGTGCCATTGACTTCGGCTTGTTGAAAGCTGAAACTTTCGCCTGGCACAAGCTCAGTGCGAGGGTTGGCGCTGGGAGCAGCATGATACAGCTCATCCCAGTGCACATTATTATCGCCAGCGGCAACCGACTTCGGGTTTGGCAACAAGGCCAAGGCCAACAGTACCAACGCGAGCAATCCGCCAAATCGTTTGTTTCGCATTAATGACTCCGTTTACAGCGTTGTTAGAGTATTTGTCGTGAAACACCAACGTTTCAGATAGGAGCCGTGCGCCAAATTTTAGGCACACCAAACCTAGCGTCGAACGCTCGGCTACCTATGTTCTCTGTTGGTGCTCGCAACGATGGTGGCCTAGACCATCCTCACAACGACCAACAGAGCCTCATGCGGGGCGGTGCAAAACGGGGTATCGCGATGGCTAGGCCATCAACAATACCCCGACACCATTATCGGTATTCAATTAGCGGGCAAGCATGAAATTAGTTTGAACGTCCAACGATTGGTAGGAAGATCTTGAGAATGTCCCTGCCAACAGTGAAGCGCACAACGTAGCGTTGTTGCATTGGCGATGGATCACCAATCACCCGCCGTACATTGAATGCGGTTAGCGTGTAGGTTCCATTTGGCAGTGGTGCTGCGGGGATGAAGCTGAAGGTTGTTGGGCTGGTAGCGACCACTGTTCCGGCTACGGACTGATTTTGGGCATTGGTCAAGACCAATACTTGGCTGATTGGGGTTGTTGTTGTAACAACTTGCGACCATGTAATTGCTGGTTGCACTGTTGGCGCAACTTCAACGGCATTGTTGGCAATTGAACTACTGCTGACCAAGGGGTCTCGCCAGGCTTGGACGGCTTTGCGGTTATCGTCGCCAGTGCCCCAATTGGTGTCAGTATCATCAACGATGAAATGGCCGTTGTTGCCATATTCAATGGTTACGCGACGATTGGTGAAGGCCTCGATTGTGCCCCACGATTCGACTCGCTCCCACGCGCCACGAGTGTATTTATACTCCAAGGCTGTGCCTTCGAGAATTTGTTTATTGAATTCCCATGTATCGGTCAGCACGCGTTGCATGATTTGACCATTAGCCGTCCATGCGCCGTTGAAGACTGTGCCATCGTTGCCAGCGATATAAACACTTTCGTTGGTTGGGGTTTCAACTGGCACTTTGACGCGGAAGGTTACGTCAATCACTCGTTGCTCAGCGCGAATCGAAACGCTATTCGAGAATTCTGATTGATTGAACGAACCGTCAAGCGCCTTCAATTGATAGGTATAGGTAATGCCTGCGGTTACTTCGGTATCAGTAAAGATCGTTGTTGGGTGCAATACCGAGGCAATCGCGTTGCCATCGCGATACACATCGTAGCGATAGGTATCGTTAGCGCTTGAAACATCCCAGCCAATCACAATTTGCGAGGCTGAGCGTCGCACTTCGCGAAGATTCAGCGGCGCGGTCGGTGCTGTCGTATCGCTGCTCGCCGCAACAACCAAACTGGCTGCCTGCGCTGGCGAATAGCCATTATCCGAACCATCAAGATCGGCGTAAATCCAGCTTGTGCCGCCGTCGGTGCTATAGCGATAGGCTACATCGAAGGTTCCGACGCTGCTTGGCAATAGATTGCCCACATATTCATCGTTATTGCCATTTTGTACGTTGAAATTGGCATCAAACCATGTCCAGCTAGCAGTGTTGGGCTGCGAGCCATCAGGGCCATAGCCAACTTCGGCCAAAACGCTTGGCGTTGCTCCAACTTCGCTGGTTACACCTGCGATATACACCTGACCATAAATATTAGTGGTTGGGTTGGTAATGCTGATTGTATGGTTGATTGTGGCGGGGAATTGCAGGTTCGACCAGTTGATTACATAAGCTGGCAAGCCCGAAACTTCGTTGCTCGCGGTGCTTTCCAAGCCATTGCGTACTGCTTTGACAATGTAGTAGTAGCGTTGACCTGGCGTGAGATCTGCGCTGCTGAAACTGGTGCTGGTGGTATTGCCGACCAACTCGTAGCCACCGCCGCTCACGATTGAGCGATAAATGTTGTAGCTTTCGGCGGTTGCAACGCTGTTCCAGCCAAGCTCGATGCTTTGTGACAGTTGGTTGGTCACTTGCAAGTTAGTTGGCGCAGCAGGAGCACTCATATCAACGCTATCAGGTGTTAGCCAAATGCCAACGCTTTGTGGTGCAACGCTGAAGGTATAGGTTGTAACATCGGTCGCTGGCAATAGGCCAGTTTGGGTCAATGGCATGGTGCGAGTCAGCACTGTGCCCGTTGGCACGTAGCCAGCCAAGTTTAGTTCGATGCTATGGGCTTGGCTATCGCGGTTGAACACCACAATTGCCGCACCGTTTTCATCTTTACGGCCATAAGCCAAAACTTTGTTGGCATCGTTGGCGGTCATCACATCGAACGAGCCTGTGCGCAAGTAGCTATAATCGCGGCGCAATTGGCCGAGCCGTTGATAGGTTGCCAACAAATTAGTGTCGGCTTTGCGCCATTCGGGCAAGCTGTTGTAGCCTGCTTGGTCAGTCCATGGGTAGGGCTGGCGGTTGTAGGGGTCGTCGCGTGGTACATCGAAACCATAGCCAGTTAAGCCAACTTCATCGCCATAATAGATGGTTGGCGCACCTGGCAAGGTCATTTGCAAGGCAGCAACCAACGACAAACGATGCCGAGCATCAACAAAATTATCGACTGGTTGGCGATCGTAGCCAGTGCCAGTAAAGCCCAACTCGTTGAGCACATGCACCGCCCGATTGGTATCGTGGCTATCGATCAAGTTCATAGCCGCGTTGTAGGCTGGCTCTGGATAATCCTCGCGGATAGTTTCAAAACTGTTGACAAATTGGCTAGGCAAGAGCGGATCGATCTCTTGGCCGCCGTCGTTATCGACCCAGCGGGTATCGCGTAAGAAGCCCAAAACTGCGCGGCGATAGCGATAGTTCATGGTGCTATCGAATTCATCGCCAAGCACCCGATCACGCACATCGCCTTCGCTCCAGGTTTCGGAGTAGAGCACAGCATCGGGATTGGCGGCTTTCATCACGTCGCGCCAGGTTTCAAAGAAGGTTGGGTTGACCCCAATCACATCGGGCACAACGTCGATGCGCCAGCCATCGGCTTTGTTGGTGCCATCGACCCAGTAGCTAGCGGTGTTGGTTGGTAAGTTGGGGTTGCCGCCAGCCGTACCAAACCAATAGGCCATCACTTCGGGATGATTGGTGTTGATTTGGGGCAAGGTGGCTACGCCAAACCACCCACGATAGTTGGTATCGCCAGCACAAACGCCTGTGCCTGGCTCGGCGGCTGGCTCAAAGAAGAACCATGTGCGATATGGGCTGCTGGTGCTTTCGCATGCGCCAACTTCAGCGTGGCGACCAAAGCGATCGAAGAAGGGGCTATCGCTGCTGACGTGATTGGGCACGCCGTCGAGCACCACCGTCATGCCACGGCCATGGGCATCGGCAACCAAATCGTCAAAGGCTTGTTGCCCACCAAAGGCTGGGTCAACTGTGCGATAGTTGCGGCCATCATATTTGTGGTTGGATGGGCTATCGAAAATCGGGTTCAGATAGAGCGTAGTTACACCCAAATCTTGTAAATAATCGAGTTTATCTTGGACTCCATTCAAGTCGCCGCCATACATGGTGCTGCTGTAGGTTGACCACCATGGGTTATTTTGGTCGGTGAATGGTTCTGGATCGGGCACGATCGAGTTCCACGGGGTAACTGGGAAGCGATGGCCGCGCTCAGTTGGGTAGAACCAACCACGCCCTGGATAGGTGGTATCGGTTGCCACCCCAGTTGGGTCGTTGCTTGTATCGCCGTTGCGGAAGCGCTCGACAAAAATTTGATAAATTGTGGCGTTTTGGGCCCATTCAGGCGTGGTAAAGGCTGGGTCGTAGATATAAATGTTCCACGAGCGATCAGCGCTGGCGTTGACCACTTCGCCTAAACCACCATCGAAGCGATTATCATCTTCATAGAATAGGGTCGTCGCGCCATCTTCGATAATAAAACGATAATAGACCACGCCCAAAGCAGTTTGAGCTGGCATGGTGTATTCCCAATAATCGTACATTTCATCACTGGCCACCTTGGTCATGCGTTGAATGCTTTGACCATTGTTAGCAGTGTAATACAAGCGAATTCGTGCTTGATTGATATCGTGGGCGGCGGTGCGCAAACGCAAGTTAACCGCTTGGTTGAGCGGTGCAGCGCCAAACGGTACGCGATAGAGCGATTCACGGCTGTGATGTTCAATTGCATCACGATTGATCAAGCCATCGCCAATGACAGAATCGGGCACTTGGCCATCACGTTGCGGCGTAATTGCCACGCGGCCAGTGCGATTATCCAAGTAGAAGACGACAGTTTCATTGAGATTGGTGGTGGTAAAGCCGATGGGTGCGGGATCGTTGGCATCGAAGACCCGACCCTGGGCATTGTATTGCTCGACCCATGAGCCAGTGCGGGTGAATTTGGCAGCATAATCGCCTGGTGCTGCAATCGTGTAGTGCAACACAAATTGATTTGGGGCAATTTGGATCATTTTGGTAGCTGGATTATTGTTGCTCCAGCCTTGGAATGCACCAACCACCGTGAAATCATTTGATGCATCGATTGCATTGACCACATTTTGAGTTGGTAGTAAATCCCAGCCGTTATCAGCAGCGTGATTATTGCTATCGAACAATAATTTTACCGTTTGATTTGGTTGGTCGGTGTAAATCCAAGCGTTAGCAGCTGGGAAGGCGGTCGCCCAGTTACAGGCATTGACCTTCCATTCGTAGGTGCCAGCGGCTGGAATAACAACATCGAGGCTGAAAACCCCGTCGCCGCTCACTAAGTCGCCTTGGGTTCCGTTATCAACCAAGGGGCTGCCAGTTTCTTGCCATTGTGGGGTTTGATAGGTACCTGGAGCACACCATGGGCCTGCATTGCCAGCGGTTTGCGGGCGAATCGTCAGGCGGCTCGTGTTGGTATCAAGCAAAAATACCACCATTTGTCCGGCTTGGGTGGTGGTAAAGCTGATGTTGCCTTGATCGGCGGCGCGGCCAACCCCAGTGTATTGAGTTGTCCAATCGCCAGTGTGCACAACTTTGCCTTCATAGGTACCAGCGTTTGGCACCGTATAGGCCAAGTAGTACCAACCATTGCCGAGGCTTGTCATTGCGGTTGCTGGGTCGTTGTTCGTCCAAACTGGATTTTGGAACGAACCAACCGCTGTCCAGCTAGCAAAATCGCTATCGTAGGCGTGAATAATATTGTTGCTTGGCACGCCATGATTGCCAGCATTGCTGCTGTAGTTATTGGTATCGAGGGTCAATTTGACGGTTTGATTGGCTTGGGTGGTGTTCATCCAAGCATTAGGGCCAGCGGGAACTGAAGTTTCCCAACTGCCACAAACAACCGCTTTCCATTCAGAGCGGCCAGCAGTTGCGATCTCGACATCTAAAGAGTAGATGCCATCGCCAGCGACTAAATCGCCGTTGAGACCTTCGTCATTGGCAGGTGTTGCAGCATTGTCCCAATTTTGGAACCCGCCAGCAAAACACCAATTGACTTGAGCATTTGCAATAGTTGGGGCTTGATTGAGCGCCAGATCAAACGTGGCAGGCTGGGCCGCGACCACAGGTGTTTGTTGGCTGAACGTGGGGATCATCAACGACAACAGCATAACGATCAGCAGCATACGGCTGATCAGGCTCCGACGATGGGCAGTGTCACGCATGGACGGCTCCTTTGGTAAGGGGTTTTATTTGAACTGCGTTGTCCGCGATTTGTTGTGTCGTCAAACAAACTTTGTTGGTGCTGCGATCATAGCCGACAGCCAATACTTTGTCAACTGAACGAACGAGGTTTTAAATAAAGTAAAAATATTTACAATTATATGTAAAATATAGTATTTAGAAGGGATAAAATGAGGATTATTGTTGTGGATTATGTAATTTCAGCGAAGTTTCAAGCACATGAATTTTGAGCAAAATTGCATGTTTCACGTGAAACGTTGTTTGATCCACAAAGGGCACGAAGGATTGAAACCGCGAAGGACGCGAAGAGCACGAAGCACTAAGCTATGAATTGCATAAAGATTCTTTTAGCCACAGATTGCACAGATTATTTTGATTATTGGTCTATGCCTCACGCCTCACATGCTCATCTCTGTTAGAATTTCATCCCTAATCCCTCATAATTCATCCTTTGGCTCTCTGCGCCTCTGCGTTAAATCTAGCCCCTGATCCTTGGCCCCTTCATCTATGCTCGATACTCTTTGTTCTATATGTACTGGTTCATAGCATTAAGAATGACCAGCATGCCCTCACCCCCTGCCCCCTCTCCCGCCCAGCAGGCGAGGGGAATCGCGCTCGCAGTGCTCCCCTCGCCCGCCACCGTGGGCGAGGGGGTGGGGGTGAGGGAACGAATGAACCATTACATCTATGTTCTATGTTCTATATTCTATGTTCTATGTTCTATGTTCTTCATCCCCAACTATAATAGCTGGTAACATATTGATCGTTACGTGAGGCGTTTATGGCATACACCCTCGAATCAACAGGCTTATTGGTATTTCAACGTGATGACGAAGAAGTTTTGACGATTCAGCCCTACTTGCAGGCTTATGGCTCGCAGTTTGCCGCATTAGGTGTACAAACCAAGCCTGATACGGTGCAATACACTAGTTTCGATAACCAGACCTTTGAGCTTAATCTTGAAACGACGGCAACCGGCTATCAGTTGGTGTTTCACGTGAAACATCAGGTTGCTCAAATTGGTTTAGCAATCGGCGTACAACCAGCAGGCTCGTGGTATGGTATGGGCGAACGGGTGATTCAAAGTTGGCCGCTCAACTTGGCTGGTGTGCAAAGCCAACCATTTATGACCTATGATCACGCCAATGATGGCACACTCAATATTGTTACGCCAGCCTGGATTGGCGCGAATGGCGTGGCTTTTATCGTGGCCGAAGATACAGGCCCGTTGCATGTCACAATCGATAGCGATCCAGCAGGTGTGATTCGGCTGGTGCAGTTTCCTTCGCCAACCCCATTTGGCGCGGGCTTGGATGGCAGCGAAACCCATTATGAAGGCACGCGCTTGGTGCTCGATCTACTGATTGCTGAAAATGTCAGCGTTGCCGCTCAACACGTCATTCAACAATTGGGCTACCCCAAGGCGGCTCCACCCTTGGCAATGTTTAGCAAGCCAATTTGGACAACCTGGGCACGCTATAAAATGGATATCGATCAAGCTCAAACGCTGGCGTTTGCCCAAGAAATTATCGACCAACAGTATCCATATTCGGTGCTAGAGATCGACGATCGCTGGCAAACTGCTTATGGCGATTTAGAATTCGATCGGCGCAAGTTTCCCGATCCCAAGGCTATGGTCGATCAATTGCATCAGCTTGGCTATAAAGTAACCTTGTGGATTCCACCATTTTTCGATCCAAAGAGCGCGGCTTTTGCTGAAGCTACTGCTAATGGCTATTTGGTCAAACATCCCGCCAACGATCAACCGTATTTGACCCGTTGGTGGCAAGGTTGGGGCGGTTTGTTGGATGTCTCGAATCCTGCTGCCTTGGCTTGGTGGCAAGCAGGTTTGGAGCGCTTGCAAACCTTGTATGGCATCGATGGTTTTAAATTTGACGGCGCTGAAGGGAATTTTCTACCCGCCGAAGCCAAAACCCATCTGCCGATGACTCCCAACCAATATAGTGATCGCTATGTGGCTTTTGTGGCCAAATCGTGGCAATGGACAGAGGTACGAACTGGTTGGCGCTCGCAACAGCAACCAATCTTCTTCCGCGAATGGGACAAATGGAGTCGTTGGGGCATGGACAATGGCTTGCATGCGGTCGTTACCCAAGCGCTTGCGATGAGCGTGATCGGTTATCCCTATGTGCTGCCCGATATGATCGGCGGCAACGCCTATAACGGTGAATTTCCCGAGCGCGAGTTGCTGATTCGTTGGACGCAAGTCACGGCATTATTGCCAGCGATGCAATTTTCAATCGCGCCATGGCAGTACGATGTAGAAACCAGCCAGATTTGCCAGCGCTATGCTCAATTGCACGCTGAGCTAGAGCCATACATTGCCGAATTGGTGCAAGCGACCATCACCGATGGTACGCCTTTAGTTCGGCCTTTGTGGTGGCACTATCCCGACGATGCCAGCACGCGCTTTATTGGTGATCAATGGTTGTTTGGCGAGCAATACTTGGTTGCGCCAATGCTCCAAGCCAACCACTACCAACGTGACATTTATTTGCCTGAAGGTGGCTGGCGCGATTATTGGACTGGCGAGAAATTCGAGGGTGAAACCTGGCTCTACAATTATCCTGCGCCCTTAGAAACCCTGCCGTTGTTCGAGCGGCTGTGGTAGAATTTTAGCGAGTAGTTGTATTTTGGTGTGCAAGGAGATTATTTCATGGCCAACACAACCATCACTTGGCTTGGTCACGCCAGCTTTTTATTTGTCACGCCCGAAGGCAAACGGATTGTGCTTGACCCTTGGTACGAGGGCAATCCTAGTTTTCCTGAGTCTGCCAAAGCCGAACTCGAACATGTCGATGCAATTTTGCTCACTCACGGCCATATGGATCATACTGGTAACGCTATCACGCTGGCGCAGCAAACCAAAGCACCGGTCGCTGGCATTGTCGAACTGATTGGCTGGGTGCAAGGCCAAGGTGTCGATGCGACACAATGTATTGGCTTCAACAAAGGTGGTTGTATCGAGCTTGCTGGCATCAAAGCAACCTTAACTACAGCGCACCACAGCAGCAGTATCTCCAGCGGCAGTATTTCGCTCTACTTGGGCGATCCTTGTGGCTTTATCCTCGAATTTTCCGATGGCTGCGTGGTGTATCACACTGGCGATACCTGTGTTCACGGCGATATGGCTCTGATGGGCGAGATTTATCAGCCGAATGTGACCATTTTGCCAATTGGCGATTTTTATACTATGGGGCCACGCCAAGCCGCGCATGCACTCAAATTAATTGGCTCCAAATTTGCTATCCCAGAACACTATGGCACATTCCCAGCCTTGCATGGCAACCCCGAGGCGTTGCAGAGCGAATTAAACAAACTTCAGCTCAACACCGCAATCGTTGCGTTGCAACCTGGCGAAGCTTGGACTTACCCAGCCTAAATGTTTCCCGTGAAACATTTAGCAGTTTGATTAGACAGCGTACTCTTATGCAAGGGTACGCTGTTCTTTTTGGGCAATGCTTGGCCTAACTTGTGAAACATATGCGCAATAGTCCTCGGTTGCTTAACATTGAATTAACGTTAATGCCTAATTTGGCTATGTTATGCACATTTCCCACAGCTTTTCCACATTAGCAATTAACTAAAGTTATCCACATGCTGTGGATAACTTCTTGATAACTAAGCCAAAATAGCGAGAAATTAATGGTTTCACGGGAAACAGTAGAACATATTTGCGATCGATTGGTCAATTTTAAGTAAATTGCTGCTCTGAGCAGATTGAGGTATCATGACGGGCAAAATCGGCTTGAGAAGTCGAGAGTTTTTGGCGAAATAAAAACATTGATCTTGATGGAGTAAAACGGAAAATGACCTTTAGCGATGAGCAGGTATCTGCGGTTTCCGAGCGATGGATGCGTTTAGATTTACATATCCATACACCAGCATCTGAAGATTATGCTGAACCAGAGGTAAGTTATCTCGATATTTTGCGGGCTGCTGCCGCCCACCAACTCGATATTATTGCCTTTACCGACCACAATACGATTCGCGGCTATGAACAATTTCGCGATGAACTGGCCTTACTCGAACGTTTTGTCCAAGCCGATCGCTGTACGCCCGAGGAGCGCGAACGCTACGGCGAATATCAACAATTGCTAGCCCAATTGACGGTGCTGCCTGGTTTTGAGTTTACGAGCCATTATGGCTCACATATTTTGGCGCTTTTTGCCCCCACTACCCCATTAAGTGTGCTCGAAGCGGTCTTGTTGCAATTGGGGATTCCCGCCCAAGAATTAAAAGCTGGCTCGTGCTCTATCTCCAACACCAAACATGTGACCGAAGCCTACGAAATTATTCATCGCGCTGGCGGGATTGTGATCGCCGCCCATGTCAATGCCCATGCGGGTGTCGTCAGCGAGTCAATTCGCTTTGGCAATAGCGGTCAATCACGGGTTGCCGCCACTCAAAGCCCCTATTTGCACGCCTTAGAATTTGTACATTTCTACGCTTCGCACGAGAGCTACCTCAGCCCAAATTTTTATAATGGTCAACATACCTATTACGAACGGCCAATGTTTTGCATCCAAGGCTCCGATGCCCATCGTATTAGTCGAGCTGATGCCGATGATCCAGAAAGCAAAAAAGTCTATGGCGTAGGCGATCGCTATTTCGAGGCCTTGTTGCCCGAAGCCTCGTTCGATGCGCTCAAAGCTTTGTTCAATAGCAAGCAAATCGATAAGGTTCGCGTACCACGCCGCGACCAAAAGCAATGGGAGATTGATAACGTGCGACTGAATGGCGATTCGCGCCACTTAATTGCCCGTCCGGCAACCGAGGAGTATTTGGCGCAAGCTTGGCACGATATTGCCGCCCTCGCTAACGCCGATGGTGGGGTTTTGTTAATCGGGACTGATGGTGAGCAAACTGTCTCGCCAACCGTGATTAGCGAGCAAATTAAGCACCTCGTAGCCCAACATCTTGATCCTCAACCCAGCCTCAGCCTAGAATTAATGCAATATCAAGAACGTGATGTGGTGCGGGTCGAAGTTAAAACTGATGAATTACCGCCCTACGTCGCGAGCAATGGCACGGTCTATGTGCGCCGCGATGATCAAACCCATGTTGCAAATCGCGAAGAATTATTGCAACTCGCCCGACGAGCCTTAGTTCGTAGCACCATGTCACCACTCGATAATGGCGAAGATTTGGAATTGCCACGCTCTGGGGTCGAGATTGTTAGCGAACAAAAGCGCAACGCAGTTTGGACCTATGAAGTACGTGATTTGCGCACCACGACTGGGGTTGAGCGGGATCGTGCCCAAGGCTTGTGGGCGTATGCCATCGCTCGCCACGAAGAATTGCGCGATGCCAAAATCGACCTCAACGAAGATGTGCGTTGGTACGGGCGGCTCGGCGTGTGGCGTACCTTCCAACAAGGCAATCGCACCAAATACGATCTGATTCATCGTGATGCCTCAGGCGTGATCGACCATATTTTCTATGGTGTTTCCGAATGGGGGCTTGGCGAAGGCTGGCGTTCATTGCTTGGCATCAACGATAATTTCGGCGTTGATCTGAATGTCAACGATGATCATGCGCCGATTAGTACGCCACGCGGCTTTACTGCGCCGATCGACGATGAGCAAACCGATGGCGAAGACGATTGGATGCCTTGGGGCGATCGCAAATATCGTTGGAAAGGCCGTGGCGGGCTTTGGCGCATTTACGGCAACGATGAAAAAATTCGCTTTGATCTAGCCATGAAAAATAAAGAAGATGAAGATTTCCAAACCTTCAACGATGTAACTCGCGCCAAATTGACCGAAGCATGGCTCAATTTGATTCGCGTCAAGCCGCCAACTACTGGCATCGAAGTTGTGGCGATGGAAGAAAGCGATTTTGGCCGCTCGTTCCGCTTCCGCAATTTGCGCAGCGGCGAGGTCAGCGACCCATGGCGCGACCAAGATCTAGAACAAGGCACAGTTCGCGAATATGCTGCACGCATGTTCCTCGAAGATTTGCCAATCGACGAAGCCTCGGTGCGTTGGTGGGGCAACATCGGCTATATGCGGCCAATGCGTTCACAGGTCGATCTGGTCTATCGCGATGAAGATGGCGTTGATCATATCTACTATGCTGCCCGCCGCGAGGAACTTGAAAACGAATGGCGCGAATTATTGGAGCTATGGGACGATGAGTAAGCGTTTGCCAGTGGTAGTTGGGGTTAGCGGCGCGAGTGGAGCGGCCCTTGCCGATCGGGTGATCGAGCGCTTGATCGCTTTGGAACACCCGATTGAGTTGATTGCTACTTCATCAGCTCGGATCGTTTGGCGACAAGAACAAGGCTATCCTTGGGCTGAGGCCGTGGCGCGTTGGCAGGCTTCAGGCCTGATTACCGAACATAATCCCAATAATCAAGCGGCGACGATTGCTAGCGGCTCGTATCCTGTCTATGGCATGCTGATTGTGCCCTGCTCGATGGGCACAGTTGCCGCCTTGGCGGCTGGTTTTGCCAACAATTTGCTGCTGCGGGTGGCCGATGTAACGCAAAAAGAGGGACGGCGCTTGGTCGTCGTCCCGCGTGAAACGCCGCTATCGAGCGTGCATTTGGAAAATATGCTGCGTTTATCGCAACGCGGCGTGCGACTTGTGCCGCCAATGCCCAATTTCTACGCTCGCCCAACCACGGTTGCCGAGGTGGTCGATTTTGTGGCGGCTCGCGCCTTAGTCGCCTTGGGGCTAAGCCCTGAGCTTGATAGTAACCAGCAATGGGCTGGCTTGGAGCTTGAATAATGTCAGTTTTGCCACAATCCGATCAGAAGGCGGTCTATGTCAATGCCATGTTCACAGCAATTGCCCAACGCTATGATCTGATGAATCGGCTGATGACGTTTGGGCTTGATCAAGGCTGGCGGCGTTGGGCAACCAAGCGGATCAAACAGCCGCAAGCGGCGTGGGCTTTGGATGTTGGCTCGGGCACTGGCGATTTTCTGCCGATTTTGCAACAAGCCATGCCCCAGCTCAGCGTCGTTGGGCTGGATTTTACCTTAGCGATGATGCAGGCTGGCCAAGCCAAACGCGAGCAAGATACGCTTGGCCATAGCTTTATCAACGGCGATGGTATGCACTTGCCCTTCGAGGATGAAGCATTCGATATTGTGACGACAGGCTTTGCCATGCGCAATATTGTGGATATTCGCCAAGCATTTAGCGAGATGGCACGGGTAACCAAGCCAGGTGGCAAATTGGCCTGCTTAGAAGTTGCGCGGCCTAAAAATCCCTTGGTACGTTGGGGGCATCAGTTCTATTTCAACAATATTGTGCCGATTATTGGCAGCCTTGTTGGCGGCAACAATCGCGCCTATACCTACTTGCCCCAATCAGCTTCGATCTTTCCGCAACCACCTGAGCTAGCCCAGATTATCGCCGAATGTGGCTGGCGCGATGTGACTTGGAAGCAACTTGGCTTTGGTGCAGTTGCCGTGCATATCGCTACGAAATAATGTTGTGGGCAGCGATGTTTAAGTTCTCAGCAGCTTGAATTAAACAAAAACGCTGGATTCTTAGCGAATTCAGCGTTCTTGGTGTTGTCTGCAAGGATATTTTGGAACTTAGGCTGCACTTGGGGCAAATTGGCGTTCTTGCTCCATTTCGTGTCGTGCCGTCAAAATATTCTGAATCTCGTCTTCGGAAATTCGCCAGCCACGCCCAAGTTGATACGAGCCAATCAACTTTTTGCTAACCCAACGCCGCACGGTATCTTCGGAGAGCTGCATTAATCCGGCGGCTTCTTCGATTGAATAATCATGGGAACGCATATGCGCCTCCTCTAGATAGCTCATCGTTAGAATCCACCACATTGGGGTTCGTTGCCACCGTTGGCATAGCCATACTATAGCACAAGATTATTAAGCACCTGTTATGCAAACTACACAAAAAACCGCCTAAGCACTTGGTACTATTGCACAGTTTGCGCCATTGTTTTTTTGTAGAATTCCATAATTTGGTCGCCAATCACCTGCCAACTATAGCCTTTGGCCGCTTGTAGATTTAGTTGGCGCAGACGTTTGCGGGCGGCAGGGCTGGCAACAAAACTGGCAATCGCCCCAGCCATTGCCCGTGGATCGCGTGGTGGCACTGCTAAATTACCTGGATGATTGGCCAAAACTCCCGCATAGCCTGCATTAGCTGCCGCCACAACTGGCAAACCAACCGCCATGGCCTCAATCAATACATAACCAAAGCTCTCTTGGCCAATCGCTGGTGCACAAAAAATATCAGCACTCGCCATCAAATGCGGCAAGGCCAAATCGGTCACATAGCCCAGCCATTCGACATCGGTCAAGCGCAATTGGGCTGCCAAGGCTTGTAATTCTTCGCGTAATGGCCCATCGCCAGCAATCACCAAGCGCAATTGGTTGGGATAATCCTTTTGGAGCAAGGCATAAGCTCGCAGCAGATACTCCACGCCCTTGCGTTGCTCCAAGCGCCCAAGCGTAAAGAGCGTAATTTTATCATCGTTATATTGATGCAAGCGTGGCAAATTCACCGCTGCATCAAAGCGATCAATCGTTATGCCACTGGCAATAATTGTATACTCGTCTTTGGTGCCAAAAATTGCCTGCGCTGTTTCGAGTGCCGCCTGTGATCCAGCAATTCGCCCATGGATATGGCGATATAAATCGGGGCCAAGTGCGGTTGCCAAACGCAAGGCCTGCAATTTCCACGCCTCATCAACCCGAATATGAAAGGTTGAAACATGGCAAGCCTTGGAATTCGCCAAAAGTCGCCCGCTCAAGGTAGGCGAGTGCAACGATTGAACATGCAAAACATCACAAGCTTCTTCGGCTAAAATCTCGCGCAAGCGGCGATTCGATTCGATGCAGATTGGCAGTGATGTACTCGAACCGCTGCCATACGTCGGAATTGAAACGCCCAACGAGATAACGCGCTCAGCCAATTTGCTATTATCAAACTGACTACCACCAGCAAAAATCACCACCTCATGACCTTTGCTTTGAAAATAATGATACAAACCACGAACATATACCTGAATGCCCCCAGCGCGGTGCATATGATCATCAATCAAAAAGCCAATTTTCATAGATCAACCTAAATCAAAATAATCCTGGATCAATCTGCGCTACCATGGCGAAAATGTCAAGCAGTAGAGGGCTAGGAGTCAGGGATCAGGAGTTAGAGATCAGGCAAGCCCCAAAAGGGTTCAGAAGCTAAAGGTCAGGATGGTTTCCCTTTGACTAGATTTAGGTGCACACTATGTTGACACTGGCCCCTGATCCCTAACCTCTAGCCCCTCGTGCCCAATTAACATTTTGCAAGATCAGGTGTGAATTGGATTGACAAGCCCAAAATGGCGTGTTATGGTTTATCCATACCCCCCTGGGTAGGGGGTGTCAAACAAGGAGTAATACAATGAAAACTGAAAGCTTCAACGTTCCAGGCATCTCATGCCAACACTGTGTTAATGCGATCAACAACGAAGTTAGTGCGGTTGCTGGAGTTCAAAATGTCGTTGTCGATTTGGCTAGCAAAATTGTCAAAGTCGAAAGCAACGAGCAAGTCAGCCGCGATCAACTGTTAACGGCAATCAGCGAAGCAGGCTACGATGTTTCGCCATTTGCCAATACAATTCCCTTAAATTAAGTTTCGAGGCTAGGTCGGGTTGCACCGTCAGCCCGCCATCCTGCTTAACTCACCAGATCTGAAGGTATGGTATGGATACAAAGACACTTACATTGCCAGTGACCGGAATGACCTGCGCCGCTTGTGTGACGCGCGTCGAACGCAATTTGAAGAAGGTCGCCGGAGTTGCTGAGGCCAGCGTCAATTTAGCCAGCGAATCAGCGACGGTGGCATTCGATCCAGCAGCGGTTAGCCCAACTAACTTAATTGCTGCGGTCGAAAAAGGCGGCTATGGCGTGATTACTGCCGAACGCACGTTGCCAATCACTGGCATGACCTGCGCCGCCTGTGTCACGCGGGTTGAAAAAGCCTTGCGTAAAGTCGATGGCGTGTTAGAAGCAACAGTTAACTTGGCAACCGAAACCGCAAGTATCCGCTACCTGCCCGATCAAGCAAGCCTTGAGCAGATCAAAGCTGCCGTGACCAAAGCGGGCTATGGGGTGATCGAAACTGGCGAGGATGACGATGCTGAGGATAGCGAAACCCAAGCGCGTCAGGCCGAACTCAAGCGCAAACGCAGCAATCTGATTGTGGCGTTGATCTTGGGTGTGCCGCTGATGATCGTCTCGATGATGCACGATTTTAGCTTAATTAGCCCAATTTGGCTGGGCAGCGCCCGCGAGATGACTGGCATGAACCATGATATGCCAGCCTTCTACAATCTTTGGCCATGGCTGTTTGGCTTGATGGCAACGCCCGTGGTGTTTTATAGTGGGCGCGATTTCTTGCGTGGTGCTTGGGTTAACCTCAAGCATGGCAGCGCCAATATGGATACGCTGATTGCCCTCGGTTCGCTGACGGCCTATGGTTTTAGCTTGGCGGTGCTGCTGTTCAAGTTGAGCGGCCACGTCTATTTTGAAACTGCCGCAATGATTGTAGCCTTGATTTTGGTGGGTAAATATCTCGAAGCCCAAGCCAAAAGCGCAACTTCATCAGCAATTCGCGCCTTGATCGATTTACAACCACCAACCGCCCGCGTGCTGCGTGGTGGGGTTGAAGTCGAAATGCCTGTGGCCGAAGTGCGAGCTGGCGAGATTGTGGTCGTGCGGCCTGGCGAGAAAATTCCGGTTGATGGCGTGGTCACGATGGGTCAATCGGCGATTGATGAATCGATGCTTACTGGCGAATCGTTGCCAGTTGAAAAGCGAGTTGGCGATAGCGTGTTTGGCGCGACGCTCAACAATGCTGGCAGTTTTCAATTACGCGCCACGGCAGTGGGCAAGGCTAGCGCTTTAGCTCAAATCGTCAATTTGGTTAAAGCTGCCCAAGGCTCCAAAGCGCCAATTCAGCGCTTAGCCGACCAAATTTCGGGCGTGTTTGTGCCGATTGTGATTGTGATCGCCTTGTTGACCTTTGGCTTGTGGTATTGGGTTGGCGGCGTTGGCTTTACTCAATCGCTGATTTTCGCGGTGGCCGTGTTGGTGATTGCCTGCCCGTGTGCTTTGGGATTAGCCACGCCGACCGCGATTATGGTTGGCACAGGGGTTGGCGCACAACATGGCATCTTGATCAAAAACGCTGAGAGCCTTGAACGCGCTGTGCGGTTGCAAACGATTGTGCTCGATAAAACTGGCACAATTACCGAAGGCAAGCCAACCCTGACCAATGTACTGGCCTTGGGTGATGAAGCAAATCTGCTAGCGCTTGCTGCGACTGCCGAACGTGGCTCGGAGCATCCACTGGGCAAGGCGATTGTCCAAGGTGCAACCGCCCGTGGTGCAACGCTTGGTCAAGCATCCACCTTCAAAGCAATTGTTGGCGGCGGGATCGAAGCGGAAGTCAATCAACAAAAGGTGGTGATTGGCAGCCCACGCCTGATTCGCGAACAAGGCTACGATCTGAGCAACATCCAAACCACGATTGATCAATGGCAATCGGAGGGCAAAACTGCCATGGTTGTGGTGGTTGAGCAGCAACTTGCTGGGGTATTAGCGGTTGCCGATACGATCAAAGCTAGCTCGCCAGCCGCCATCCAGCAATTGCGTAAATTGGGGCTGAAAGTGGTGATGTTGACTGGCGACAATCAACGCACTGCCGAAGCGATTGGCCGCGAAGCTGGGGTTGAGCAAGTGATTGCCGATGTGCTGCCAGCCGACAAAGCCGCCACGATCAAGCAATTGCAAGCCAATGGTACGTTGGTGGCGATGGTTGGCGATGGCGTAAACGATGCTCCGGCCTTGGCCCAAGCTGATGTTGGCGTGGCGATTGGCACAGGCACCGATGTCGCGATTGAAGCCAGCGATATCACCTTGTTGCGCGGCGATTTGGTGGGCGTGGCGCAGGCGATTGAACTTTCGCGCCGCACCATGACCACCATTCGTTGGAACTTGTTCTGGGCCTTCATTTACAACGTGATTGGTATTCCAATTGCGGCGGGTTTGTTCTACAACCTAACTGGTTGGCAACTTTCGCCGCTCTTGGCAGCTGGTGCAATGGCCTTCTCATCGGTCTTTGTTGTCACCAACTCGCTGCGCTTGAAGCGTGCTGCCAAATTGCAGCATGGGCATGGCGTTGAATCCAACGAACTACAACCAGCCCACATTTAATCAACAAGTCAAGGATTCTTTCATATCATACTAGGGAGCATCCTTGATGCTTCGGTTATAAACGCCTCAGTACTAGTTCAAAATAGCCCTTTATGGATAGAATAATTGTGTTGATCTCGTTATAATGAGCCTATTCAGCTAGCTAGCTATAGGAATATGCTCATGGCCGAGCTTGATAATGATCGTCTGCAACAACAACGCTTCGCTCGCATTGTTCGGGGTTCATTGATTTTCCTGTTGGCATTTATTTGCTATGACATTGGGTTACAGATCCTTGCGCCAAAGCCTGCGCGTTATTTACACTTGGTCAATTTAATTGGCTTATTGGGATTTTTAACCGCGAGCTATCTGGTTAATCAACGTGGTCGCACCCCGCAAGCAATGCTGTTGGTTGCCACAGCCATGCTCGGCTCAAGCCTTATGATGGCACTTTCTAATCCATTTGCCTTGCCAGTTATTTTGATGATGCCGATTTTAGCCTTGATTTTGGCGATGCTCTATCTTGAGCAAAAAATGGCACGAGTGCTCAGTGTCGTTGCTTGGCTGTGTATGTTGCTTGCAACAATCTTGGCCTACAACGTTAATCTGTTTAATCAAGCAGTCATGCCAAGCATGGAAATAAGCGATTTTGTCGGCTTGGCAGTTTTAGCAGGCATTGCCTTTTTGGTATTAAATCTGTTTCAATCACGCCTACGCAACAATTTTCTCAAGGCAACCCAAGCCCAAAAAGAGCTTTTGCAAGCGCAATCGGTGATGGAGCAACAAATTATTGAACGAACGTCAACGCTCTCGCAATTGCAACAAACCAACGCCGAACAAACTCGGTTATTAGCTGAGGTGGAACACCAACGGCTGATTATTCGCAATTTATCGGTGCCAATTTTGCCAATCGATCAACGCACACTGGTGCTGCCTTTGGTCGGCTCGCTCGATCAGCAACGGCTTGATGATGTACGCAACCAAGCCCTCCAAACAATTAGTCAATTCAAGGCGCGGTATTTGGTGCTTGATATTACGGGCGTGCCGCTGATCGACGATCAGATTGCGCTGAGCTTGGTTCGCATTATTGAGGCTTTGAAGTTGTTGGGGGCGAAAACAATTTTAGTGGGAGTCCGGCCTGATGTTGCTGCCAGTTTAGCCAGCGGCAACTTGCAATTAGGCAGTGTTACAAGTGCCGCGACCCTGCAAGAAGGCTTAGATTATGCTCGAACTCAATCCAAAGCGCTGGCTAAAATTGCATAACGCCACCTACGCCGCAACCGTGGATCGGCCCCAAGCAAGAGTTTTTGGCTTGGCAAGCAGCGTTCGAGCAAGGCTCTGCGCCAAGTACGTGGCTGCCAATGCCATTCAATGGCTGAATTAAACCATTGCTCAGCCAAACGCAACCCGCCCCAAAGCATATGCGCCAAACCCCAACGTTGCGCTTCGTGCCAAACTTGTTGCCAATCAAAGGCATAGGCTGTAATCAAACGATCAATATCTGCTAGCATACGGCCAATTCCAGCCCCATATTGATTGCCAATCGCCAGATGATGAGCAGTATGCAACAGCTGACTGATTGGCTCCAACACTGGCAAGGTGAATGTTTGATAGTGCGCTTGCCGAAGTTGCCAAGCTGGATAGGTATGCAAGCCAGCCCAACGCGACCACAGCCCCGCAAACAGCCACCAATGCAATTCTAACGTTGCGCCGCTAGGCGTTTGCAAGCGAACTTCGCCACCGCTACGACGCTGTTGTGGCCATGTTTGCACCGTGTATTGGCTCAGGCCATAGCCCGCCGCAAATAACACCGCACAGGCTCGTTGCAAATCAGCCCGCTGAACCAACAAATCAATATCGCCCATTTGGCGTTGGCCAAGTGAGCGATAGATTGTTGGAGCAAAGGCCATGCCTTTGAGCAAGGCGACTTCGATTGATTCGGCGTTGAGCAATTGCTGAATTCGCTGAAATTCTTCAAGCCGCAGATCGTTGCGTAGCGCCGCGAGGTAATAGCGTTCGCGCCAATGTTCGGCGAGGGTTGCAGGCAGGGCTTGGTGGCGCAAAACTGACCAGAGCAAGCCCTCAACTTCATGATAATCGGCTAGATGAGCCAGCACTTTCCAGTCGTTTGGACTACATGCAGCACATAATTGCGTTAAGTTGGCGGCTGGTTGGCTTGACCATGCCGCCAACAACAATTCCACGGCAGGCTCGCTCATTGCTTGATCGACTCACGTTTGTTGGCCCATGGCGTTTCTAGCCGAATCAACGGCGCATTATCAACATTCGTCAGGAATTTGTGGTTGTTATAGGCTGGGTCGTAATAATCGCCAATTGATCCATCACGCAAAGCCGCTTCGATTTCGCGTACCCCATCCTCAACCGTGTGTTCAGGGCTGAAATTGAGTACTTTGGCAATTTTGGCGAACGAAACGCGATAGTTACGTTTATCAACATCGTTGCCTTGCAATACCAACTCGGCCTCAGGAATTAAACGCCCAATCAATTCGCCAATCGCGCTGATGGTGTAGTTTTGACTATCCGAGCCAACATTGAAAATCTCGCCGCGCACGGCTGCTAAAGGCGCATTCAAGCTCATCACTACCGCGCGGGCGGCATCATCGGCATGCACAAATGGCCGCCATTGATCACCACCAAACACCGTGATTTTGCCCTCACGTACAGCTTTGGCGGTTAGTAAATTGACCACCAAATCAAAGCGCGGGCGCGGCGATAGGCCATAAATTGTCGAAAAACGCAGAATCGTTGGAGCAAATTGTTGATCTGCTAAGCCCAACAAAATATTTTCTGAGTCGATTTTGGTTTGGGCATAGAGCGAAACTGGATTAAGCGCCGAACGCTCATCGAGCAATTCATCCGATGCGCCATACACGCTACAGGTTGAGGCAAAAATAAAGCGCCGAATTCCATAGCCTTTGCACGCTTCAGCCAACATTCGCGTGGCAATCAAATTAATTTCAGTGCTGAAATCGGCATCGATCGCACAGGCAGGGTCGCCAACAATCGCCCCAAGGTGAATCACCGCATCCATTCCAACCAACGAGCGCACCACGGTTTCGATGTGGCGCATATCGCCATGGACAAATTCAAATTGCGGATGATTGTAAAGCTCGCGGATGGCCCCATCGCCATACATCAGCGAATCGACCAACCGCACATGATAGCCTTGATTGAGCAGGCGACGTAGCACCAACGAGCCAATATAGCCCGCCCCGCCAATGACCAATACATGTTTAATCGGCTGATCGGCCTTGGGAGTTTGGCGTTCTAAGGCATCGACTGCCAACACCACATTGCGGGCGATGCGAATGCCAATGACCAACGCCGAAGTAAATACCCAGCTCAGCACCACCACCCCACGCGGAACAAACGGCAAGAAGCGCAGAAAGAAAAAGCTAAATCCATAAGCGAGATGGGCGAGCGTGGTGGCTTGTAATAAGGTCATTACTTTGAAGCGACGGGCATAGCTGCGCACATGGTGATAGACCCCAAACATCCACAGCAAAGCCAACGCGAGGCTGGTCAGTAGCCAACTGGTGCTCAAAAATTGGTCGCGATAATCCAAAATCAAGCGTTCAGCCAAATTTGGCTCATGGATTACAATCGTAATATAGCGCACTACAAAGGCCAATAACAAGCCCACATTGATGAGAATTGCATCGACCAAAAGGCGCGTAGCAATTGCGCGTGAGAATTTCAAGGCAGTGCTCCTTTCGCTAGCTGCCACAACGGTGACCTTGAATCAGTCATTCATAACGCAGAGACGCAGAGTTTTCAATTGGAACTACAATAACCTCTGCGCCTCTGCGTTAAACGAAGCAGGTTATTGTTTTGCTATGATTTCCTCGCCAAACAGCTGAATCCGTTTGATCGCTGCGCAAACGGTTTCGATTGTACTGAACTCCATTTCCGAGTGAATCGGCAAGCTCAAGCTCGATTGTGCCAGCCAGTCGGTTTTGGGCAAACTGCCCTCGGTGGGCGCAAATTGAGCGTAGGCAGCATGGCGATGAACTGGCGGATCGTAATAGGCACGACTATCAATGCCCTCAGCGGCCAAAGCTTTGCTCAGCAAATCGCGACTGATGCCAAATTCGCTGGCTTCGATCGTGATTGAATAATCTTTGTAAGAGCAACGATCGTTTGGGCGCACTTTTTGAAAATCAATGCCAGGCGTGGCAAACAAGGCCGCCCAATAGAGCGCAGCGTATTGGTTGCGTTGGCGGGCGGCTTGCTCCAATTGCTCAAGGCTGTAGCGCCCCATAATCGCGTTATATTCGGCCATACGAGCATTCAAGCCAGCCCAATCGCTGCCATACTTGCCATCGTTGCCATATTCGCGGCCTGTACGAATTTTGTGGGCTAACTCATCATTGTTGGTGGCGACGATTCCGCCTTCGCCAGCGATCAAGAGCTTGGTTGGGCTAAGACTGAAACATTCGGCAGTGCCAAATCCGCCGACGGGCCGCCCATCGTATTGCGCCCCAAAGCCATGGGCCGCATCAAAAATTAAGGGAATTCCAGCATCGGCGGCGATTGCTTCGAGTTCAGCGATTGCTGCTGGATTGCCAAAATTGTGCACGGCCACAATCGCCTGCACGTCAGGAGTGAGTGCTGCGCGCACTGCATCCAAATCGATATTGGTGGTCGTGGGGTCAATTTCCACAAAGCGCGGGGTTGCGCCAGCCCAAATCAAGGCGCTGACGGTAGCCATAAAGGTAAAACTGGGCACAATTACTGGCCCGTTTAAGCCTAAAGCGCGATAGACTAAGGCCAAGCCGGTGGTGCAGCTTGAAACCGCAATCGCATGCGCCACGCCTAGATGGGCGGCGACTGCTTGTTCAAACGCCACTAAATGCTGGCCCTTAGTGACCATGCCGCTGATTAAAGTTTGCTCAACATCGGCGGCTAAGGTGGCAAACTCTGGTAAAACCGGACGAACTAAGCGAATTGGCGACGTTGCCAAAGGCGTGCCGCCGAGGATTGCAGGACGTAAATCAGCCATAAACTACACTCATTAATAGGTATGATTAACCTCAGGATAGCATAGGCTGGCAAATAGTGGCTATCCCCTTTGTGTGTTGGGCAACGATTAGTTCTTTCGCAATGGGAGGGTATTCGATGAAGTTTTTTGTGCGGGTGGCAGCGATTATTGTGCGCGATCAACAGGTGTTGGTGCATCGCTCTGAGCAGCAAGGCATCAGCTACTGTGCCCTACCTGGTGGTCATCTCGAAGTAGGTGAGACGACCGAACAATGTTTGGTACGTGAGTTTGGCGAGGAGTTCGGGGTAGCCGTTCAAGTCGAACGACTGGTCTATGTTGCTGAAGGCATGTTTATGGCGGGGCGTAAAAAGCCCAAGCCCAAACACGAAATCGTATTTTACTACCGAGCGCACTTGCAAGATCCCATGGTTGTGGTGCGCTCTCGCGAGGAACCAACGATCTATGCCGATTGGCTAGCCTTGGATAGCGATTTGGCCGAGTTGTATCCGCAATGGCTGCGGCCACTGTTGCCCAGCGATTATCGGCACAATTGGCGGGCATGCCCACGCCAAATTATTGCCGATGAATTGATTGAGCCGCCCTATACCAGCGTGCGCCAACTTTATTCAGGCGATGGTAATTCAAAATCATCGTCGTTGGCTGGTGGCGACGATAACTCATAGCGCACAACCATGGCCAAACGATCGATATCACTAATCAGCACTTCTTGCTGGCCGCGAGCTTCGCTGACCAATAAGCCACTATCGCCAACCTTGATATCGTAGAGCGCTTGCGATTGTAAAACCACCAACCGATGATTACCTGCGGAGATTAGCACTGGAACTTTAGTTTTGTTGACCAACAAATCGCCATCAAGCAAAACCCGCGCCGTATTAGGAGGAGGAGCATCTACTATTGTCATAACCGGAATCCTCATTGAGTAATTGAGACGCATCATACCATAAAGCTTTTTGGTCCTCGCAGGCTTGTATCCAAGTATCCATCAGACGGATCAATAGCTTTGTTTCTTCCCAAAGCCCTAAAAGCTTCGAGTTTGCTCTAATCAAGGCCAGCAAGGGCATTTAAAGATTCCATCAAAAGTCTTAGCAGGGCTTGGATTTATCCCTCACTGCTGACTCCTAGCCCTTAATTGTGATAGATTTTAGATTAAAACCAGTTCCCCATTTTTCCATTCCCTCACCCCTGACCCCTCGCCCACTGCGGCGGGCGAGGGGAGCACGCTTGGAGCGGTTCCCCCTCGCCTCGCGTGCGGGAGAGGGGTCGAGGGAACGCAATGCATTGTCAACTGAATGAACTATTACATCTGGCCCCCTATCCATCGCAATTCCAACAAAAGTCTTATGAATATTTGGGGTGAGTATGCTATAATGCCAAGACCTCGAACGCAGAGGCCTACCACCTGGGGATGCTTGGTTTCGACAGGGAGGGCCAATCGTAAGTGGCAAGCCGAGACGCTGAGCCTCGTTAAATCGGCAACGCCATTAACTGGCAAAAACACTTTCCGCGCTCCTGTAGCGCTTGCTGCCTAATTAAGGCAACACGTCTCTACTAGCCTCAGCCCGATGGGCTTGTAGCGGCGACACTTAGTCGGGTCGCTCCCCTAGTTATGTCTGTGGGCTAGGGGCTAAGATTAACAGGCTGGTCGTGGCCCGCTTTGTCTATCGGGTGGTGCACCGATAAGATTTAATCAATAGACTACGCTTGTAGATGCTTGCGGTTTAACTTTTTGGACGCGGGTTCGATTCCCGCCATCTCCACCAAATCGACCCAAATCCAGCCAATTCGTTGGCTGGATTTGGTGTTTTAGAAGTGTTTGAAAAAGTAGTGATAGATAGTGTTACAGGCTAAGCTACCACCCAAAGCATAGAAAAATGCTCCTAAGGAAAAAGGATTAAACGCACCGAGAATATAAATTGCATAAATAATGCCAGCTAATATGGCCCCGCCAATACTTAATAAGATATGAAGCACCACTTCGGTTGAGCGTTCGCTCAATATAATCGTCCAAATGATGCCAATCAACGAGCCAATCGCCGCTTCAATCAACAAGGTATTGTTGGGATGATAGATTACTGCCAGCACAATGCTGAGCAAAACCGCGCCACCGCCAAGGCCAGCAATCAACGGCCATAACTCACCAGTGTCGGGTTTGGGCAAGTAACCTTGGGCTAATTGGATTTTTAATTTGCGCCGTTGTGGTTTTTCCTCACTGGTGCGAATCTCAAAGCTTACGCTGGCGGTTTGCCCAGGCTTGGGGTTGCGGGCAAGATCGAGGCCAAATTGAAATTGTTGGGGTTGTTCGGGCACGACATAGAGTTCTTTTGGCCCTATTTGCAACCAACCTGGGGCATCAACGGCTTTGATGTGGGCAGCACGATTGCGGGCGGTCACAGTTAATGGGGTGGCGCTCATTCCATCGAGTGGCAACAGCAGGGTATTGTATTCAAATTTGACTTCTGCCGCCAACAAGTTGGGTGCTAAACTGCCAACCAGAAAATCGAGCACGCGCTCGGGGCGTTCATTTTGCACCAGCATCCGATGGACTTTAATCGCCAACTCGGTTTGTTGATGTTGGCGCAACCACGTGTTGAGATCGCCATTGACCAAGGCATGCAAGCCATAACCCCAATCGGCTTGAATTGCCTGTGCAAGGTCGTAACCAGTATGTGGGGTTACGCCGCTCGGGAATTTAAATGGCTGGACAAGGGTTGGCTCAAGGGTTTCTTCAAGCAAATCGCGGAAAACTGTGGCATTTGGCCGTTGACTTAAATCATCGTGGAGTGCCCGCCCAAGCACTTGCTGCATGCGGGGCGAAAGGCTGGTCAGTTTGGGGAATCGCAGCGGGTGTTCACATGGATCATCATCAGTTAGTAAATGATAAATTGTGGCTGCTAAACTATAAATATCACTGGCTGGATAGCGCTGATTGCGATATTGCTCAGGGGCTGCATAGCCAGGCGTGCCATAGGTTTGGCCTACGCCGCTGGTCGCTGCCGCGCCAAAATCGACCAAAAAAAGCTCGTTGCTATCACGATCGCGAATCAAATTGGCGGGCTTGATATCGCCGTGAACCAGTGCTGGTTTGAGGGCATGCAGGTATTCTAAAATTTTACAGACGACAATTGCATCACGTAGCACTTGCTCGAATGGACGCGGCTTGCCTGCCATAAATGTGCCATCGACTAAGGTTTGGCTTAGCCCATGCTCCAAATCACGCCCAGCCACATATTCCATCACAATTGTGGCAACCCCGGCATCCTCAAAATAAGCAAAGACTTGGGGAATTTGAGGATGCCGCAGACGCGTCAGTAATTCAGCCTCAGTGGCGAACAGCCGCCGTGACTCATTACCACCCTTCAGAATCGTGCGTTTCAAAATACACTTACGATCAAAGGTGCGGGTATCTTCAGCGAGGTAGATTTGGCCTGTGCCGCCCTCACGTAAGGGCTGAACTACCCGATATTGGTTCATCACCAACGCACCAGCTACCAACAGTTGAGGTAGTGGTGCGTTGCATTGAGCACAGATTCGTTGATGGGCATTGGTGGTGGTCGCGCCACAAGCAGCACATTGCATAGAATGATCTCAAAATCAAAGGCTTTTAATTTATAATAAACGTCTACGTAAGTCAGCCTAAAAGGTGGCTAGATATGGCGTTGCTCGGTGGCTAAAATTGCTAGCACTTCTTGATGCAATGCCGCGTTGGTCGCCATTCCATCAGCACCCCAAATTGTCGCCTCGCCTGCCCATGTGGTGAAATGGCCGCCAGCCTCGCGCAAAATTGGCAGCATTGGCGCACAATCCCATGGATTCATAGCTGGATCAAGCATAATTTCGGCCCGACCAGTCGCCACCAACACATAGCCGTAGCAATCTCCCCATGTTCGTTGAAGTTTGGTTTTGCTGACAAGCGTTTCATAGGCATTAGAGCGCTTCATGGCCGAAGTGACTGAGGTGGTCAGCAAGGTGGCATCAGCCAGATTATCAACCTTGCTAACCTGAGCCGGGCGGCCATTCCAGCTACATCCTAAGCCATTGGCAGCCGCCAACATTTCATCGAAAGCAGGCAAATAGACCGCGCCAACACTGGCCTCGCCCTTAATTTCTAGCCCAATCAGCACGCCATAAAACGGCACACCATGAATAAAGGTTTTGGTGCCATCAATTGGGTCGATAATCCAGCGATAATCGGCATCGCCCTTTTGCTCGCCGTGCTCCTCGCCAATAATCGTATGGCTTGGAAAATAGCGCCCAATATAGTCGCGAATAATCGTTTCGGCCTCGCGATCGGCACGGGTGACGGGAGTGGCATCGCCTTTGGTTTCAACTTGAACATCGGCTCCAAAATAAGCCAGGGTTCGGCGACCACCTAAATAGGCCGCTTCGGTCGCAACATCCAACAGTTCACGCAAACTTGGCATGGCTTGAATCCTTCCATGGCAACACAATTAGCGTGGGCCATGGTAGTTGGCAGCATCCAAACGAGCAAGTTCGTGCACAAAACGCTCAACAATGCTGGAGAGTAATTCCAATTCTTGATTATTGAATTGCTCCATCAACTGCGACATATCGCGATAACGTTCAGCATTAATTGCTTCAATCTTTTTGCGCCCAGCATCCGTAAGCTCTACGAACACCACCCGCCGATCTTGCTCGTCACGCTCACGATCCACTAAATCGTTGGCGATCAAACGATCGACAATTCCAGTCAGGGTGGCGGGAGCATGCTGGGTAATGCGGCCAAGATCGCTCATCGTGGCGCGGCCTTGGTGGGCATCGAGCGCAATCAGCAAAATTGCTTGCGAAAGGGTTAAGCCCAAGCGTTCCATGGTTTGGCTGCTTTGGCGATGCGAAAGCCAGGTTAATTGACGAATCATATCGGAGATTGAGCTAAGTAGTGAACTACGATGTTCATCTTCCATAAAGTTTCCTCGTTGTGAACAATTGTGAAAAACAGAAGTACCAAGTCGTTTTGGGGCGTTTGGTCTCTTGACACGAAATTCACAAATCCTATAATAGTTCGCGTGCCGAAATATTCTCGACATATATAATCGTAGCGACAAATAATCTTGCCGTCAAACATTTTCGTGCCGAAAGGAGCCACCTAGTGTTGTGGTTTACACGTCAATCGCTTAAGCGCTCGCCAATTACGATCATGATCTCAGTGGTCTTGATCATTGCGGGGCTGGTTGCTTCAGCAGGGCTGAAACGGGAACTCTTCCCGGATATTTCATTCCCTATCGTCAGCATTACCACGATCTATCCGGGGGCTTCTTCTGAAACCATGGATAGCGAAGTGACATCGGTGATCGAAAAGGCCGTTAATGGCTTGTCGGGCGTTCAAGCAGTTCAATCAACTTCATCGGAAAGCTTTGCATTTACAATTTTGACCTTTGATGTTGATGTTGACCCCAAAGATGCCAAAGTTGAGGTTCAAGAGAAAATTAGCTCGCTGGCCTTACCTGAGAATGCTCAAAAACCTACAATTGGTACCTTTGATTTCAATTCGTTGCCAATTGTGGTTGCGAGTGTTAGCGGCGAGAACCTGAGCAATGTTCAGGCCCGAGTCGATGGCGAATTGATTCCAGCGCTGTCGGCAATTCCTGGCGTGAACAATGTGGCGGTTACTGGCGGCCAGCAAGAAAAAGTCTTGATTACGCTAGACCCTGAAAAAATGGCCGCAAATAACTTAACCCAAGCTCAAGTTGTGCAATTTTTACAAGCCAATAACTTGGTGTTTCCGGTAGGCACAATTACCGATGAAGGCCGTTCATTGCCTTTGCGCATTACCCACAAATATAGCTCAACCAACGAAATTGAAAATGTCGTGGTTGGGATCAAGGGCGTTGATCTGACTGGTGGAGCCGGCGGTGGCCTTGGTGGCGCAACTGGTGGCTTTGGTGGCGCTGCGGCTCAACCAACTGCGGCGGCTACTCCTAGCCCAACCCAAGCCCCAACCCAACCAGTCACAACTAGTTTGATTCCAGCAGCATTGCAAGGCTTTGGCATTACGTCGCCTGATCAAATCACACCTGCGGTGATTGCTCAATTTCCTGACGCTGGTCTGAGCCAAATTACGCTACCGTTAGCCTTGGCCTTGAGCGATGAAAGCCAAGCCGCTTTGGCTCAACGCTATCCCGAAGCTGAAGTTCCAGCCGAATTAGTGGCCTTTGGTATTAGTGCCCCAGACCAAATTACGCCAGCGGTGATTAGCCAATTTCCAGCAGCAGGCTTGGCACAGTTTCCAATAAACTTGGCTTTGGCCTTACCTGAAGCTAGCCAAACCGCCTTATCCGAAGCTTTGGCAGCGGCTCCTGCCGCTCCACCAACCCCAAGCAATGGGGCAAGTGCTTTGCCACCAGAGTTTGCCAATTTTGGCATTACCTCGCCTGAGCAAATTACGCCTGAATTGATCGATCAAATTCCAGCTCAATTCTTAAGTGCCTTTACCCCTGAATTGATTGCCTTACTTTCAGATGAAAGTCAAGCAGCCATCGCTCAAAAGCTTAATAACCCCGATGCTGCTGGCAGCACTGGTGTTCCTGAAGCCTTGTTGATTCGTTTGAAGGATGTTGGAACGGTTGAAGTTGGCGCAGTTGGCGGTAGCACGGTTACTCGTACCAACGGTCAAGCCAGCTTAGGCTTGGAAATTTCCAAAGATACGACTGGTAACACGGTCGAAATCGTTGAAGCCGTCGAAGCCGAATTTGCCAAATTCAACAATGGCGATTTGAAGATTCAGATCGTGAGCGAACAAGCCACGCCTATCAACCAAGCGGTAAGTGCCGTGTTGACCGAAGGCGCAATCGGCGCAGTCGTAGCCATCGTCGTGATCTTCTTGTTCTTGCGTTCGTTGCGCACCACCTTGGTAACCGCCGTTTCAATTCCACTTTCAATTATGGTGGCCTTGATTCTAATGCGTTTGCAAGGTTTCTCGCTCAACGTAATGACCTTGGGCGGTCTGACCGTGGCGGTCGGGCGGGTGGTCGATGACTCGATTGTGGTGTTGGAAAACATCTATCGCTACCTGAATAAAGGTGCAAATCGCCGCGAAGCCGTGATCGAAGGTACTAAAGAAGTTGCTGGCGCAATTACCTCATCGACCTTGACCACCGTGTGTGTGTTCTTGCCTTTGGGCTTGGTCGGCGGGATCGTCTCGAAGTTCTTCTTGCCCTTCGCCTTGACCGTAACTTATGCGTTGTTGGCTTCGTTGATTGTGGCAATTACGATTGTACCGCTCTTGGCGTTCCTGTTTATTCGCCAAACCAAAGAAGAGCCAGAAAACACTTGGATGCAACGCGCCTACACCCCAGCCTTGTTGTGGGCTTTGCGCAACCGCGCTTGGACTTTGGTGATTGCGTTTGCACTCTTGCTGGGTAGCTTTGGTTTCGTCAACTTCTTGAAATTTACCTTCTTGCCCGATAGCAGCGAAAAGTTGATTTCAATTCAGGTCTTTACGCCAGCCGGAACCGACCTTGATAGCACAGTTGCCAAAGCCGACGAAATTGAAAAATTGTTGTTGCCGCAACGCGATGCAGGCAAGGTTCGTGATATTCAAACGGTGATTGGTAGTGCTGGTGGTGCTAACCGCAACCGGGATCAATCGGGCGGAGCCAGTGCACCAAACAGTGCTCGCTTTAGTTTGACGATCAACAACGACAATGTGACCGACCCAACTGCCTTTGCCAAAGAGCTTGAGGCCCAAATCAAAGGCGTTGCAGGCTTAGATTCAGTGGCTGCCGAGGTTATTTCGCAAGGTGGCGGTCCAGGCAATGCAGGGCTTGACATCACCTTGGTTAGCTCGGATATCAATAAACTCCGCGAAGCCAACGACAAAATTATGGCAGCCATTGGCGGCAATAATGCCAGCGATCGCTTCGATATTGCCAATGTCAAGAGTGGTTTGGCCGAAGTTAAGCCTGAACTTGAAGTTGCAGTTGATCCTAAGAAAGCGATCGGTAGCGGTACGAGCACAGCTCAAATTGCTTTACAAATTCGCGCGTTGTTAACTGGCGAAAATGCTGGTACTGTCCAATTGGATGGCACTGACAAGCCTTTGGATATTTATGTTCAGGTTGATCCTGCGGCATTGGATGCTGAAAAGCTCAAAGCCTTAGAAGTTGGTACGATCAATCCTGTGCCACTTTCCGAGGTTGCGACGATTAGCGAAGTACCAGGCGCTAGCAGCATCGTGCGGATTAACGGCGACCGCGCCACTTCAATCTCTGGCCAATTTACCAGCGATGATACCTTCTCGACCCAAGCTGCAGTTGAGGCCGAAATTCGCGATAACATTGGCTTGCCCGAAGGCGTGATCATCCAAGCTGGGGCACAAGCTCAATCACAAACCGACACCTTTAATGATATGTTCCTCGCCTTGGGCGTGGCAGTTATCTTGGTGTATTTGGTGATGGTGCTCTCGTTTGGCTCGTTGATGAATCCGTTGATCATCCTCTTCTCGTTGCCATTGGCAATTATCGGGGTCTTGACTTCGTTGTTCATCACTGGCAAGCCACTTGGTATCACCACGATGATCGGGGTCTTGCTCTTGATCGGGATTGTGGTGACCAATGCAATCGTGTTGATCGAGTTGGTTGAACAATATCGTGAAGACGGCAAGCCGGTCTACGAATCATTGGTCCAAGCGGCTCGCGTGCGGCTCCGGCCAATTTTGATGACCGCCATCGCCACGATGGTTGCCTTGTTACCATTGGCCTTGGGTCTCAAAGAAGGCGGCTTCATTGGCGCAGACCTTGGGATTGCAGTGATTGGGGGCTTGTTTACCTCAACCTTCTTGACCTTGTTGGTCGTGCCAGTCGTCTATAGTTTGATCGAAAGCGTCAAAACTCGTTTTGGCTTCGCCGATAAGCATGGCAAGCCCGAAGCGGACGTAGCTTAATCGCTAGCTTGTTTCAGGTTGCAACGCAGGTTACCATCACGGTAGCCTGCGTTTTTTTGTAGCGAAAGGAATAAGCATGCGTGCTATGAGCGAAGCCGACTTCTTGTCAATTCAAGCGGTGATTGACGACTGGTGGGAGCGCCCGCTGAGCAGCCTGTTACAGCGTTGGATGTGCCATTATTTTAGTGCTAGCAGTTTTGTGATTGAGCAGGATGGCAAACTCGTTGGATTTTTGATTGGCCTCATCGATCAAACCAAGGCTGAGGCTTATATCCATATGGTTGGGGTTGCGCCCGAACTACGCCGCACAGGTTTAGCCCAACAACTGTATGAAAAATTCTTTACACTGGCCATTAGCCAACAATGTCGTACAGTTCGCGCAATCACTGCACCTGTCAATCAACGCTCAATCGCGTTTCATCGACGGATGGGTTTTGCGCTAGAGTTGGGCGATGGCGAGGCCGAGGGTGTGCCAGTTGTGCTTAATCATGCTGGGCCTGAGCAAGCCCGCGTTTGCTTTCTGCGCCAGTTGTGAGTACTATGCGCCACATTCGTGCCCACAAACGGGGATCTGTTGATTGCACAGCATTGAGTTAAAGCAAGCATTGGTGTGTGTAGGAGTTATGGTTATGTCCAAGCGGATGCGGAATTGGATTATTGGCTATTCGATTTTGTTCGTGGTGTTGGTGGTTGGTATGATGTTGCTCGATATTCCGTGGTATGCAGCAGTCGTGTTGACCGCAGTGGGCATGATCTATCAAACTGGGCGTTATTTGCTCTGGGATTAAATGACTGCCCTCACCTCAACCATTCATTTATAAAGACGCTTCACTGCAAATCAAGTGATGCTAGTTTCATCGTTAGGTTTGTGCCCTTCTCAAATTGTACTTTAGGGGGTTGCAGGGGGATGAAAACCCCCTGCAACCCCTGCCTTGAGGCGGGACGGAAGGGTGGTGATTGCTGGCAATCAATCGAATAGCGCAAATTGTATCATTCGTTTGCAAACCATAAGTCACACAGCATATTAAGATATTCGATCTATAATACGTGCAATGAATAGTGCGCCTGGAAAACTTATTTTAGCTGGCGAACATGCCGTGGTCTACGGCCAACCAGCCTTGGCGATGCCGATTGCCGCCTTACGTGCAAGCGTCGCCGTCGAACCAGCCCCACGCGGCGCGGGCATGACCGTGCATGCGCCAGATTTAGGCTTGGTTTGGCGTTTGCGGGCCACTGCACCGTTGAGCGATTTGGCCCAGCGCACCTTAGATTATTTACAATTGCCAGAACCAGATTTGCGCTTGACCATTAGTTCTAGTATTCCAATTGCTAGCGGGATGGGCAGCGGGGCAGCGGTTGGCGCAGCTTTAGTCCGTGCCTTAGCTGAACAGGCAGGCCAACAACTTTCGGCCCAAGTTATTTCCGATCTGGTTTATCAGAGCGAAAAAGCTTTTCATGGCACTCCCTCAGGCATTGATAACACCGTTGTAGCCTACGAACAACCAATTTTGTTTCAACGCCAAACCCAAGGTGAACCACTGATTGCGCCGTTAGCAGTTGGTAATCAATGGCATTTTGTGGTGGCTGATAGCGGCATCGCCAGCGAAACCAAAGCCGTCGTCGGCGATTTACGCCAGCGCTGGTTGGCCGATCCGGAGCTTTATAATCGCCAATTTGTGGCGGTTGGCAATTTAGTACGCCAGATTCAAACGGCATTGGCTGGCAATGATGCCGAACTATTTGGCCAATTGCTGAGCCAAAATCATCAATTATTGCAAACCCTGGGCGTTTCAGCCGAAAAACTTGATTATTTGGTGCAAACAGCTTTAGCGGCTGGGGCGTGGGGAGCCAAAATGTCGGGGGCTGGCTGGGGGGGAATTATGCTAGCACTCGTTCCGGCTGAACGCGCCAGTTATATTCAACAACAACTGCGAGCGGCTGGCGCTGTGCAAACCTGGCAAACCAGCTTGCTACCAACGGATTCAAAGCGATGAGGTTGCTTCTGTGACGATTGATGCTGCAATTATTGTTGTAACCTACAACCACGCCCGCTATATTGGCGATTGCCTCAGCTCGTTGCTGGCGCTTGATCCTGCGCCCAGCGAATTGGTGGTAGTTGACAATGCCTCGCGTGATGCAACGGCCAAGATCGTCAAAAATCAATTTCCTCAAGTGCGCTTTGTGCAAACCGGAGCCAATTTGGGCTTTGCAGGTGGTTGCAATCAAGGCGCTCGATTAACCTCGGCTGAATATATTGTGCTGGCTAACCCCGATTTGATTGTACAGCCCGATTGGCTTGAGCAGCTTATTGCGCCGTTGGAGCGTTGGCCGAGCGTTGGTGCGGTTGGCGGCAAATTGTTATATCGCGATGGCACGACCATTCAACATGCAGGCGGAGTTTTGCGCTTGCCATGGGGTTTAGGCCATCATCGTGGGGTTGGCGAGCATGATCATGGCCAATACAACGCACTTGAAACTGTCGATTATGTAACTGGGGCGGCCTTTGCTTGTCGGCGGAGCACTTGGGATGTGCTCGATGGCCTTGATGAGCAATTTTACCCGGCCTATTACGAAGAAGTTGATTTTTGTACTCGCCTACGGCGTGCTAGCCTTGATGTGCTATACACGCCCCGCGCAGTCGCAACCCATATCGAAGGCTCCAGTGTGGGCCATCGCAGCGCCGTTTATTTGCAACTGTACCATTTTAATCGGCTACGCTACCTTTTTAAATACTTCAACAATACCTGGCTGATGCGTACATGGCTGCCTGCCGAGATGGGCCATATTCGGGCTTGTGCCAGCGATGACGAGATTCAAGCGCTGAAAATCGCCTACTTGGCCTATCAATCGGCCTTTTTAAACCATGAATCCCAGCCCGTCATCAGCGAACTGGATATTTTTCCCGATGAGACCGCTGATGGTGGCGAGACCGAATTACAATGGATTGAACGCCAACTTCGTGCTAAAGTGAAGGTCGAACCAGCGCCGATTCCAGCACGGCAACGTTGGTTAGGGGCGATTCGCAATGGCCTGCTACGCTTGGCCACCCGTGATTTTATTGTGCCGATAGTACAAGCACAAAATGATACTAACGCCGCCTTGTTAGAATCGATTCAAGCATTGAGCCGCCAACGCCGTGCAGCCGATGCAACCATCCTACTACAAGGCATGTTATTGGCCAAAAGTTTGGATCAACAACCAAAGGCCTAAATTGCCCCTCTTGATCACCACGTTATGATAGTGTTAAGCCAATGTTTATGACATTGGGTTTTATATTGCTTTGGTCTGCGACGACTATTATTCATTATTCGTTTTTAGGAGCGTCAACGATGACCAAGATCCATCCACCGAGCCATCGGGTTGCGGCATTTGCCATTATTTTTAGTTCCAATGGCGCAGTGTTGCTTTCACGACGGGCTGAGAGCGGCTGGTGGAATTTGCCAGGTGGTGGTGTTGAAGCCCACGAAAGTGTCAGCGAAGGCATTATTCGTGAGGTGCGCGAAGAAACAGGCCTAGAAGTTGCGGTAACTCGGCTGGTTGGGGTCTATTCCAAGCCCCAAAAGCATGAGGTGGTGTTAACCTTCGAATGTCATGTGCTTGGCGGCGAGTTGCAAATAACTGAGGAATCATCGGAACATCAGTGGTTTGCGCCCGAACAGCTACCAACCGAGCATTTTCTGCCAAAACATCGCGAGCGCGTGCTTGATGCTTTGAGCAATCAGCCAGCAGCGATTCTCCGTGATCAACGTTCACCCTCAGTCGGCGACCATCAATCCAATCACAATCAATGAGGTGAGCAGTGGCCATTCTCGATAAGCTCCTCTCGCGCTCTGATGATGCCGATAATTTAAAGGGCGTTGAGTTTAAAGTTGGCGATATTATCGACCAACGCTATTTGGTGCGCAATGTGCGCAAAGGATTTATGGGCTTAGTCTACATCGCCCGCGATTTGCGCTCGGAGCAAACCGTGGCGATGAAAACGTTTCAAGCCAAATTTACATGGGTCGATAGCGCAATTGCTAATTTTACCCGTGAGGCCGAAGTTTGGATGCGGCTTGGTTCGCACCCAAATATTGTCGAAGCAACCAGAATTGTGACCATCGCTGGCCGTCCGCATATCGTCATGGAGTTTGTGCCAGGGGTTTCGCTGCGCGAGATGATGCGCCGTGGTCGCTTGCGTTTCAAGCACATTGTCGATTTTGCCATCCAAATTTGTTGGGGCATGCAATATGCCTACGATCGCTGTAATTTGATTCACCGCGATCTCAAGCCCGATAATGTGATGGTTACACCCGAAGGCATCGCCAAAGTCACCGATTTTGGCTTGGCGCAAGGTGCAAGTGTTTCAACCAAAGTTCGTTGGGGCCACGATTCGCAGCACAACGAATCGAAAATTGTGACCCACGCCAGCGATTTGTTTGGCGGTTCGCAGCCCTACATGTCGCCAGAACAACGGGCACCAGGCACGCCGTTGGGCACAACTAGCGATATTTATGCCATGGGCGTGATGCTGTATGAGATGATGATCGGCGATTTGCCGTTCAAAGCCCCAACCGTTGCTGAATTAACGCATCTGCATTGTAACGTACCGCCGCCAACGCCCTCAGAAGTACGGCCTGATTTGCGGCGCGGCTGTGATCATGTGATTTTGCGCTGTTTGGCCAAAAAAGCCAATGATCGCTATCAATCGTTCGATGAGCTAGAACACGATTTGCAATGGCTGCGCAAATATCACCTTGGCGAAGAATTGGCGCGGCCAACCGTGACGATTAGCCTTGAAACCCAAGCCGCCGATTTGAATGCCAAGGGGATTGTGCATATGTCGCTGCACGAATACAGTGCGGCGGTTAAATGTTTTCGCCAAGCCACCGAGCTTGAAAGCAGCCGCGCAACCTATTGGCTCAATTTGGGTATGAGCCAAGTGGCCTTGTTGGCCTACAACGATGCGCTCAAAAGCTATGAACATGCCTTGACTTTAAATCCAAGCCGCGATGAAGAAGTTCGTTTGCACTGGCTTGCTGGTGAATCGCACGAATATCTGTATCAATTGCGCGAAGCCTTGGAAGATTATGATGCAGCCTTAAACTTGGACAAAAAAGAGCGGCGGGCTTGGCTGGGCCGTGGTCGGGTCTATAGCGCTTTGGCCTTGCCCAAAGAGGCCTTTCAAGCCTACGAATACGCTTCCAAGCTCGACCCGAACGATCCGGTTACCTGGCGCAGCATGGGCTATGCCTCGCTCGAATTAAACCAAGCCAAGCAGGCCTTATACTATTTCGATCAAGCGTTGAAGGTCAACCCACGCGATGCACAATCGTGGTGCGGCAAAGGCCAAGCCTTCCTTGATCTCAAGAAAAACAACGATGCCTTGCAAGCCTACGAAAAAGCCTATAAACTCGACGCGAATTTAGCAGAAGCCGTGATGGGCTTGGCCAAAGTGCGTGGCACTGGGGCATTACCGAGGTAGGCAAACAGTATGGGTCGCGAAGATCAAGGCATCAATAACAATTTGCATCGTTGGCAGACGATTCCACGCACGCTCTGTTTTGTGACCTTTGGCAGTGGAGCCGAACGCCAAGTGTTGCTATTGCGTGGTGCGCCAACCAAACGAGTTTGGCCCAATCGCTTAAATGGCGTGGGCGGCCATATCGAGCGTAACGAAGATTTTCTCAGTGCAACCCTGCGTGAAGTTCACGAAGAAACTGGCTTGACGGTGGCGCAACCGCGTTTGGCTGGCATTGTGCATATTGATAGCGGCGCTGAGGTTGGGATTGTGATGGCGGTGTGGACTGCCGAGGCCAGGAACCAAAACATTGTGTCAAGCGTCGAAGGAGCATTAGAATGGCACTCAGCTGCGCAATTACCAACCAGCGATCTCGTTGATGATTTAGCGATTCTGTTGCCCAAAGTGCTGAGCATGCAACCACATGATCCGCCATTTTTCGCTCATTATTCTTACGACGAACACAATCGACTGCGGATTGCTTGGCAAGCTTAATGCAGAACCAACTTAATTAATCGCGCAGCAGGCACGGCTTACCCCGTGCTTGTTGCATGGTAGGAGCAAGATTATGCCACTCACACCCTATGATAATCCCAACGGCGTACCAGGCCAATTGGTTGGCTCGAAATTATTGTTGATTTTTGCGGCAATTTTGGGTTTGGCTGGGCTGCTATTAACGATTTTTGGCGATCTATGGACAGGTTTAATGCTGCTGGGCGGAGGCATGAGCTTTGGTTGTTTTAGCGTCATGCAATCAAATACGCCCACCTCGACCCGCAACCGAAACATCCTTTTAGGCGTAGGTTTGGTGGCGGGGATTGTAGCATGGTTGGCGGCGCTCAAATTAGCCCTTTAGAATCGCCTAGACGCGCCATGCTATAATTCAGGTGGCGGCACTGCTGCGGCCACATTCGCAGACTACATTCTCAATCGCTAGGAACTTTAGGTATGGTGGCGGCGTTTTCGTGGACTAATTTTTTGCTTGCAGCCAATGACCTAACGCTGGCAGCAATTGTGGTCGTGGGGTTTTCGTTATTTGCCTATATTGCGCTGCACAATTGGCGCAATGGGGTAGCTCGTTCGTTTTGTTTGTTGATTGTGGGGTTGATGATTGTGCTGGGGGGCGCAATTCTCCAACGTCAAGCGCAAACCGAAGCTACTCGTCATGTGCTTTGGCGCATTCAATGGGCAGGTATTAGCCTTGTGCCTGCGGCCTACTACCATTTTGCCGAATCTCTGCTTCGTAGCACGGGTGATCCACGTATGTGGACGCGAGTGCTCTTGCCTTTATTCTATACATTTAGTGTTGGCTTTTGGCTGGTCGCGCTGACGAGTAACATTTTGGTGATTGATGTGCCAAGTCAGCCGTATGTTGGCTTTGGCAAAGGGCCATTGTTTTGGTTCTTCATTAGCTATTTCGTCACCGTGTGTTTGCTCGGGGTTTGGTGTATTCGCCAAGCCCATCGGCGCTCGATTACTCCGGCCAATCGGCGGCGCTTATGGTATTTAAGTACTTCTTTTTTAGCCCCATTTCTGGGTGTATTTCCCTATTTGATTATCGCCGCCAATACTAAGGGCGTGCCATCCTGGCTTTCGTTGATGCTACTAGGCGCAAGCACCACCGGCGTGGGAGTGATGATGACCCTCATGACCTATAGTGTGGCTTTCCATGGGGTGATTGTGCCAGATCGTTTGGTTAAGTATAATTTCTTACGTTATGTATTATATGGGCCATTCGTTGGCGTAGCCTTGATTATTTGTTTGCAATTGGTTGAGCCGATCAGTGCCGCCACCGGCTTGCCGCGTGCAACGATCACGATTTTTGGGGTAATGTTGATGACGGTGATGATGCCAATTTTTATTGGGCGAATTCGGCCAACCGTCGATACCTTGATTTATCGCCAAGATAGTGATGAAGTGCGTTGGATGCGCCGCTTCGAGGAGCGAGCTTTCACCCGCCAAGATTTACGCCAATTGCTCGAAAATACCTTGGTGGCGGTTTGTGGCTCGTTGCGGGTTGAATCAGGCTTTGTGCTGGCTCCCAATGACGAGCATTTTACCGTTCAAGCATCGTGTGGCCCGCGCCGCACCATCAAGCAATTTTTGAATGTTCATGATATCAACGAGCTATTGCAAAATCTGCCCCACTTGGCCTTCAGCAACGATCGCATTCCCGAAGTTGAGGATTTTAGCATTCGCGATGGCTTTTGTTTGTTGCCATTGTACAATAGCCAGCAGGAATTATTGGGCGCAATTGGGATTGGTTGTCGGCCAGAACAACTGACCATTCCCACTCGCCAGTTAATTGCAACCTTGGCGCATCAGATGGAATTGGCGCTAACCCATATGCAATTGCAGCAAAACCTATTTAGCTCGTTGCGTGGGCTAGCCCCCCAAAGCGCTTCGCTGTTACAATTAACCAGTGAAATTGAAACGCCAGTCACCGAAAAAAACGATGCGCTGGCTGATGTGGCCTTGCACCCTGAGTTTCCACAGTTGGTCAAGGATGCACTTTCACATTATTGGGGTGGCCCAAAACTGAGCGATAGCCCATTGCTCGATTTGCGCACAGTGCGCCAATTGCTCGATACCCAAGGTGGCAGCCCAACGCGGGCTTTGCAAGGCGTGTTACGCCAAGCGATCGAAAACATTCGGCCTGAAGATCAACTTGATCCAACGGCTCCCGAATGGATGATTTACAATATTTTAGAATTACGCTTTCTCAAAGGCTTACGGATACGCGAGATTATAGATAAGCTCGCAATGAGCGAATCGGATTTTTATCGAAAACAACGGGTGGCGGTGGAAGAAGTGGCCCGTCAGTTGGCGCTGATGGAAGACCAAGGCGATCGCCCTTCCGGCTCGGTTGAGCGACAACGTCCCTAAGCGCGAGGCATCTGGAGATACCTGTATGGATAGCTACGAACGCCGTTCTCGTTTTGTTCACCGCTTTGCAACACCCCTGACCACGCTGAATGCGGGGTTGGCGTTGCTTGAGCGTTATTTAGCTGAAAGTAATGCCAACTCGGCCCAAATTGCTGAGGTGATGGGCTTGCTCAATCGCTCGGCAACCCGTTTGGGCAGTGCGATTGATGTGCTGCAAGAATATATGTTTGATCACCCAACTGGCATTCAGGTGATTATTCCCGATGAGGTGCTGGCGCAGCGCCCACAGCATCCAGTTCAAACGCCTACCGAACAGCCCAATTTGGCCTTACCCAAATATCCGCCCGATATCGACACCAGCAAACCGTGTGTCTTGCTGATCGAAGATTCGCAAACCTATCGCGCAGTGGTTTCCGCACGTTTGACCCAATCGGGCTATAACGTGGTAACCGCTCCCGATGGCATGGCTGGCTTAGATTTGGCGCGGGCTTATCAACCAGTGGCGATTATTCTCGACCTGATGTTGCCCCACCTCAATGGCGAACAAGTGGCCTTTGTGCTGGGTGAAGACCCTGAAACCAAGCATATTCCAATTATTATTTACACTGGCTTAGAGGCCAAGCAAACCGAAAAACTTGAGCTTGACCCACGCCTGCAAATCATCCGCAAAGACGAAGCCTTGGATCGTTTGCCAATCATGGTCAGCGAGTTGGTGATCAAAAGCCGCAAAAAAACCATCGCCGAGCTTTTGGTAATCGAAGATGATCAAGAGATTCAGCAAGTGGTCAGCCAAGGCTTATCCAACGCTGGTTATTCGATTACGGTCACGACCAGCGGCGAGGAAGGCTTGCGTTTAGCCATGCGCCAGCCTTTCGATTTGATTATGCTCGATTTGATGTTGCCCGATATTGATGGCTGGACGGTGTTGCGCCAGTTGCGCGAACGCACGCAAACTGCGACCACGCCGCTGATGCTGGTTTCGGCGCTGGGCAAGCCCGAAGAAAAAGTACGCGGCTTTCAGCTTGGTGCAGACGATTATATTACCAAGCCCTTTGATTGGAACGAATTGCTAGCACGAATCAGTGCCTCGCTGCGCCGCCGCGAAGTCGAAGGCAACGCCAACCCATCGACGATGTTGCCTGGCAATCGGGCGATTGAACGGGCGATTGCTGCTCGTTTAGATCGCAAACAGCCATTTGTGGTTGGCTACTGCGACCTTGATCACTTCAAAGCCTACAACGATCAATATGGCTTTCTCAAAGGCGATGCGATTATCCACCAAACCGCGCGAATTATCACTGGCGCGGTGGAACGTTCGGGAGCGGCTGGCGATTTTGTCGGCCACATTGGTGGCGACGATTTTGTGTTTCTAGCCCATCCCGACAACGTTGTAGCGATCTGCGAATCAATCATTCGCGAGTTTGATCAGCTTGCGCCCTTGTATTACGACATCGAATCGCGCCAACGCGGTTTTATTCGCCAAAACGACCGCGAGGGTAATCCCAAGCAATTTCCGTTTGTCAGCATCTCGATTGGCGTAGTTTCGAGTCTCAACCACCAAATTACCCACTTTGCCGAGTTTGGCGATTTGGCCGCCGATGTGAAAAAGCGGGCCAAAGCCCATAAAGGCAGCGTTTATCTGATTGAAACTGGCGACAAGGCCACTGTCAACGCCGCAGGCTAGATTCGCCCACCGCAACCCCTCTCCCAATTGTTGGGAGAGGGGCTTTTTTGTATTATTTGAGATTAATAGGGCTAGCGACTGATATTAATAATTAAGCTAAAGCTTATACTAGTTGTGATGATTAACAATGTGGAGGTTCTATGATTGAGCGCGTTCGTATCGCCGACATTATGACTCCCGCCGACGAAGTAATTTTCTATGATCCAGCGATGGAAGATGAATGTGTAAAATTTTGTAAAAACCGAAATATTGAATATTTACCTTCTCTTGAAGATCCTAATAATAAGGCGTATTGTAGGAGTGAAAAAGGCTTCTTTGAAGAAATAACCCTTGATGATTCCTTAAAAATCGATGTAAATTTAGATGCGTTTAGTGAGCAAGCTCTTAGTAAGTTCAAACAGAATAAAGTTCTATTTGTTTATAACTATGGTGAATTTTGCGGTATTATTCATTTCTCTGATTACAATAATGATAAAATTAAGGTTTATATTTATTCGATAATTCTTTTATATGAGACATCTCTGAGGAAAATACTTAGAATAAATAATGTCAAAGACTTAAGAAATATGGATTTTGAGAAACATTATATAGGAGAATTAATTGATGAAATTTCAAAAAATGATAATATAAAAATTAAAATTAATAATAAAGATATATTGAGGATTTTCAGGAATAGTATAATGCATTTTCATACAACAATTAGAAATAAAGGGGTTAATGTAGAAGAATTTATTTATGATAAAAATGATTTTATTATTTTTACAGAAAATGTAAATATATTGATGTGTGAAATTAGAAGAGTGAAAACATATATATTAACTAAATAATTTACCGAAAGCCTCGATTTTGAAATATAAAGCCGAGGCTTTCAACTTATCTGTCTTAGCGAAATTTAGGGGTGAGGTAAGGCTAAATCTTCGCCTCGATCAATGGCAATAGAAAGTAAACCAAGAAGGCTACGGCGACGAACCACAACAATGGATGCACTTGCTTGGCCTTGCCCAAGGCCAATTTCAGCACCACATAGCTGATAAAGCCAGCGCCAATGCCGTTGGTGATGCTATAACTGAATGGCATAATCGTCATGGTCAGCAAGGCGGGAAAGCCCTCTTCAAGCTCGCCAAAATCGATTTCGCGAATGCCGCCGCACATCAAAAAGCCCACGATAATCAAGGCTGGCGCGGTCGCTTCGCTTGGCACAACTCCGGCAAATGGCGCGATCAGAATGCTTAGCAGGAACAAAATCCCGGTAACCACGGCGGTTAGGCCTGTGCGCCCGCCCTCGCCAACGCCCGCCGCACTTTCGATGTAGGTGGTGACCGATGATGTGCCGAACACGCCACCAGCAACCGCTGCAACTGAATCGACCATCAACACCCGATTGGAGTTGGGCAAATCGCCATCGGCTTTGACAAAACCTGCCTGTTCGCCCACACCGATAATCGTGCCCATCGTGTCGAAGAAATCCGAGAGCATCAGCGAGAAAATCACCAAGACTGCTGAAAGCACTCCAGCTAATTTAAACACATCGAAATTAAGGCCTTGGCCGATGGTTTCGAAGCTTGGGCTGGCTAGTTCGGTGGGGAATGCGCCTTGCACGCCCGCCTGAGCACTCGCATCTGCGCCAAAGGCATAATGACTTACCACCCCAATCACAGTTGTGGCCAGAATGCCAATCAACAAGGCGGCTTTGACTTTTCGCGCCATCAAAATCAGGGTCAAAAATAAGCCAACCACCGTTAGCAAGATTGAAAAGGTGGTGAAATTGCCCAAGGCCATGGGCGTGCCCGCACCGCGTTGCACAATCCCAGCGTTATTCAACCCAATGAATAGGATAAATAAGCCAATGCCCACGCTAATCGCGCGTTTTTGCGAAAGTGGAATCGCGTGCATCACCGCTTGGCGAAAGCCAGTGAGTACCAATGCTGTGATCAAAACGCCTTCGAGTACGATCACGCCCATTGCTGCCTGCCATGGCAAACCCATGGTCAGAATTAATTGAAAGGCTACGACCGCATTCAAGCCCAAGCCTGGAGCTAAGGCAAAAGGATAATTGGTAAATAAGCCCATCGCGATACACATTAAGGCCGAAACTAAACAGGTAGCGGTGAGCGTTGCATTGAACGGCGGCCCAGCCTCAGCCAACGGCCCGCTCGATAAAATCGAGGGATTTACAAAAATGATGTAGGCCATCACGAAAAAAGTAGTTACGCCCGCCAGAATTTCAGTCCGAAGGTTGGTTCCACGTTCGGCAAAGCGAAAATAGCCTGCCAAGCCAGCGTCAAGCCACGAATTGCTGCGTGCCACAGGTCAACTCCTTTGAATCAAGCCAACAATGCACGCCCGGCAAATGCTGGCCATGCCCAAGAAAGCTCCATCCAGCAGGCTGCCGTAGGCTTCAAGATGGGGAAATATTGTTAAATGAGGCGTGGCGCTATTATACGATATGCAGTGGGAATCGGGGATCGGTAATAAAATCAGAAGTCAAAAGGCAAAAATCAAAATGGGGATTAGAGTAAATAACATAGGCAAGGGATCTGGTATCAGACACCAGGAAACGCAATAACGAAACAGAAATGAGCTGGGTCGAGCAGCATAATTAAAACAATCTGTGTAATCTGTGGCTAAAAACTTAACCTTCGTGCCCTTCGCGTCCTTCGTGGATCAACGACCGATCCCCACGATAAAGAAAGATGGTATCATGGGGCGTAACAAACGAGGAACCCATGAATATTTACGATCTTGATTTGAAGGGCTTGACCGCGCAATTGACCGAATTAGGCCAACCAGCCTTTCGGGCGCGGCAAATTTATGCCCATTTATATAAAAAATTAGCTAACGATTTTGCCGCCATGACCGATTTGCCCGCCGCACTGCGTGAGCAATTGACAGCGAATTTGCAGATTGGCAGCCTTGAATTGGTGCGCGAACAAACCACCGACGATGGCTTAACCCGCAAAGTGCTGTGGCGCTGCCCAGGCGATGCGGTGATTGAAACTGTGCTGATGATCTACCCGCCAGATCGGGCGACGATTTGCGTTTCGACCCAAGCGGGTTGTGCCATGGGTTGCGTCTTTTGTGCAACTGGCAAATTAGGCTTGTTGCGCAATATCTCCAGCGGCGAGATTATGGAGCAGGTGTTGTATTTCGAGCGCTATCTGCGCAATGAAGGTGCTGCGATTGCCAAACGCCACGGCGGGCCAGTGCCCGACCATATCACCAACTTGGTGTTTATGGGCATGGGCGAACCATTTGCCAACTACGAGCGTTGGTGGGCGGCGGTCGAACGGCTCAATGATAAACAGGGCTTTAATCTTGGCGCTCGCAACATGACCGTTTCAACCGTGGGCTTGGTCAAAGGTATTCGCCAATTGGCCGATGAAGCCTTACAGGTCAATTTGGCGGTTTCGTTGCATGCTCCCAACGATCAATTGCGCAGCGAACTCATGCCCGTCAACGATCGCTTTGATATCAGCGATTTGATGGATGCGATTCGTTATTACACCGATAAAACCCATCGGCGGGTTTCATTTGAATATGTGCTGCTCGATGATAAAAACGACACGCCTGAGCTTGCCGCCCAACTTGCCAGTTTGGTAAAGGGCATGCTCTGCCATGTCAATTTAATTCCGTGGAATCCTATCCCTGGAACGCCCTTGACGCGTTCGCATCGTGAGCGGGTTACGGCTTTTCAACGAGTCGTGCAAGCAGCAGGCATTTCGTGCACCGTGCGAGTGGAGCGCGGGGTTGAAATCGCCGCCGCCTGTGGCCAACTTGCCGCGATTCCATCGCCAACCAGCCCGATAAACCTGTATTAAAGTCAGAATTCAGAAGGCAAAAATCAAAATAGTTAATTGATAAGCCGCTGTATTGCTGGATTCAGAACGATTGGAATTAACTGTATCAAGGCATGTAGGTTAAATGGAATGGGCTGGATCAAGGAACTTTTGCCCTTTGCCCTTTGCCTTTTGCCTTTCTAAAGGACTTTTTTGTGCTTGATACCTATCGTGTTTTAATTAGTGCTGCGCCCGAGATGCTTGAGGCAGCGATAGATGAAATTCGTTATGGCAAATATGGGGTTGCCGTTCAACGGCTCGCGCCAGAAGTGGCCTTGGTTGAGTTAGAGCAACCACTCGCTGAATGGCACGCCTTCTTGCTCAAACGGCCAGCCATTTTTGTGCGCCATATCGCGCCAGTTCATCGTGAAGTCGTGCTCGAAGGTACGCCTGATGATTTAGAACGCCTAACCCAAGTGGCCTTGAATCTTGCGCCACATTTGCCAGCCCGTAAACCATTTGCGGTGCAAACTCGCTTGCTTGATGAACATGTCAAATTAACCCGCTTTGAAATTAACCAAGCCTTGGCCGAAGCAGTTTCGCAAGTCAGCGGGCTACCCTTGGATGTACGCAATCCGCAGGGCGTGCTTTCGGTTGCTCTGAGCATGGATCGGGCTTATTTGGGTGTTTCGACCGTGGAATTTAATCGCTCGGCTTGGGCGGGTGGCGCACACCGCTTTGCCCGCGAACAAGGCCAATTAAGCCGCGCTGAATTTAAATTGCTCGAAGCCCAAGCCTTATTCAACATCGAATGGCCCGACCATGGCCAAGCCTTGGATTTAGGGGCTGCGCCTGGTGGTTGGACGCGCATTTTGCGGCGAGCAGGCCTGCCAGTAGTCGCGATCGACCCAGCCGATTTGCACCCCAGCTTGCGCTACGATCAAGGCGTGCGCCATTTGCAAATCTTGGCTCAGCGCTTTTTGCCTACCCAAGAGCGTTTTACCGTGATCGTTAATGATATGCGGATCGATGCGCGTGATTCGGCGTGGCTGATGGTTGATTCAGCCAATGCCTTGACCAACGATGGTTTAGCGGTGGTGACACTCAAATTGCCGCATGAACATAGTGCCCAAATCGCCTATCACTCGCTGAGTATTTTGCGCACGGCCTATTGGGTGATTGGGGCACGTCAACTGTTCCATAATCGCTCGGAAGTGACTGCTGTGCTGCGTAAAAAACATGAAAAACGCCCCAAACCTGAGCAATTGCCAAAAGATTAATTGCGATCCACGAAGGGCACGAAGTTGCACGAAGAATGAAACCGTGAAGCACATGAAGGCTGAATTCTTTTCGCCACGAATTGCACAAATCCTTGCTTTCATTAGCACAATAGGATGGATACTTCACCATAATAATCCACCAAACAATTATTAGGGGTGCAGGGGATGAAAACCCCTGCGTCTCCCTCCAGCGGAGGGACGGAAGGGTGGCGAGACTCCTGATTCAAACCCATAAATGCTGAGAAAAGGTTTACGAATGGCCGATAATTCTCTTTATGCTGCTAGCAGGATTCAAATGCCAGCGAATCGTAGCCCAATTCAGCTTCGCCGCGAAAACCTAGGAATGTACTATGGTGGCAATGATGGAATAGCAATTCAACGGCTGTTAGTTGAATATGTCGATTTTCTCCTAAAAAGCCAACATGCTCAGCGGATTCAGATAACTATCTTGCCAGAGGCAGGCTTTGTTGTGCAAGATTTTGAGGCGACAATTGAATCCAATAATTTTTGTGGGTTGCCAGAAGATCAACTATTTCACTTGCTTGGTGCTGCTCAATATTGCACGATTGATCTCCATAAAGCTGGGCAACATTATCAATTAAGCTACAGCGGCGAGCCAACTGTTCCAGCATTACAGCTAGTTGGTTCCAGCCAAGCCAGCTGCCGAAGAATCCATTTTGTGCCTAACCACGCTATTTTTATAAATCGAACTAGCTCAATCCATCAATTCTTAGGTTCGTTGCGCGGCTTGGCAACGCTATTTCGAGGTTGTCGAATTGAGGTGGTTGACGTTATGCAAGCGACGACCAACCAGCTTTTTTACCCCAATGGCTTGCGTGATTATCTTGATGGGTTAATCTATCATGATCTGAATCCACAGCGATATTTAGAGTTTGAAGGCGCTAATGAGCATGTTCAAATCAAGCTTGGCCTGCGATTTGGCTATTTCAGTCGGATCGAGCAATGTTTACTGCGTTATAAGCATGTGCCGTTTGAGCCAAGTTATCGACGTGGGATACTCAAGGGTTTGGCCTCAGGATTAACAACTTATGCTCAAGCTCATGGCCAAATTACTGCCAGCCAAATAATCGAGCCAGCCCAAATTCGCGATTTTGGTTGTTTACTCGTTTTAGATCATGTACCTAAAACGCTCCAAGATGCAGGCGGGCGGCCCAGCGATCAGCTATTAATTGAAACGACAATTCAACAAATAATCCAGCAGCAACTCCCTGAGAAACTTGCAACATTATCCGATGCTGAAATTTATACATTGGTTATGTGGTAGGTTTCTGATCCATGAAGATTTTTAGCCACGAATTGCACGAATGCTTGCTTTCATTAGCACAATAGGATGGATACTTCACCATAATAGTCCACCAACCAATTATTAGGGGTGCAGGGGATGAAAACCCCTGCGTCTCCCGCCTTGAGGCGGGACGGAAGGGTGGTGAATCAATGCTTGAAACACTTGAAATCCTATAATAGCCACTTAAACCACATAAAAACTAGTTTGATCTATGCACCCTAGTAGCCATTCCCCAAAATTAACTCTTCTATCTCAGGATAAAATACCCAAGTTTGAAACAAAAAATCTATTATTGGAGAACTTCAATGCACGACCCTTGGGGCGATACATTTACCGCTGACGAGCAGGCGATTCTTGCGCCATTTGTCACTAATCTCGATCAGCCAATTTTTGGCTTGCGCAACTTACCTGAAGTTGTCAAAGGGGCGCTGTTCTCGCGCTATAGCCGTAGCGACAAAAGCTTGCGGCGGATGCTGCTCGATGAGTTTATTCAAGCGCCAGAGGCTGGTTTTCAGGCGATTGTTGGCCATGCTGCGGCTAACGGCAACGATCAACTGGTAGCAACCAAACAGGCCGAGGCTTTTTACGAACGGGTGTTGCTGGGATATGGCGATGATTCGGTGGCCGAGTTGGGCGGGGCGCACGTTGCCTGCGAAGGCGTGAGCAACATCGTCGCCAAAGCACTCGAAGATAGTCGCTTGGGCCTCGATCCGCTTGAAAAATCGACCCGTTATGTTCCCTTCGATCGCCAAGTGGCGGGCAAATATCGCTACCATCGGGTGGCTGAGCTTATGCAATCGCCCCATGCCACGCTCTATGAACAAACGCTTGATCAGTTGTTTGATACCTATCGAGTATTAATTGAGCCTGTGCAACGCTGGGTGCAAAGCGCCACACCACGCGATGCCAAAACCAGCGAACGGGCCTATGTTAGTGCCACTCGCGCCAAAGCTCTCGATTTGCTGCGTGGTTTGTTGCCAATGGCGACGTTGACCAACGTTGGTTTGTTTGGCAATGGGCGGGCTTTTGAATATTTGTTGACCAAATTGGCGAGCTCTGAGCATAGTGAGGTATGCAACGTTGGCGTTAATTTGCAACATGAGCTTGATCAATTAATTCCTTCGTTTGTGAAACGTGCCAAAACTGAGCGTGGCGCAGCCTATAGCCAATATCTCGCGACCATGCGCCAAGCAGGAGCCGCCTTCCAGCCCGAAATTCCTACAAGCAACGATCTACAAGCGGTAACCTTGGTAGAATTTGATCCTGATGCTGAGGCCAAGGTGGTGGCGGCGATTCTTTATCCGCATAGCGACCAACCGTTGGAAACCTTACAATGCTGGGCACGAAATTTGCCAACTGAAGAGCGCAGCGCAATTATTCGCGCCTATGTTGGCGAACGTGGATCGCGCTTCCATCGCCCAGGCCGCGCCTTTGAGGAAACCTACTATACCTTTGATTTCTTGGCCGATATTGGGGCATATCGCGATTTGCAACGCCATCGGATTTTGACCCAAGAACGCCAGCGTTATAGCGTGGTGCATGGCTACGCGGTTGCGCCTGAACTTGAGGCCGCTGGGGTTGCCGCTGCTTATTGCACGGCACTTGATCAAACGGCAGCAGCAGTTCAAGCGATCGAGGCCGATTTTCCGGCAGCCGCTCAATATTTGGTGCCGTTTGCCTACCGCATTCGTTGGCGTTTTCGTTTGAATTTACGCGAAGCCTACCATTTGATTGAGCTACGAGCTGCGCCACAGGGCCATCCCAGCTATCGGGCGATCGCTCAACAAATGTATTTGGCCCTACAAAAAATCCACCCAAGTTTGATCGAAGGCATGCAATTTGTCGATTTGGGTGAGCATGCTTTAGAACGTTTGGCGGCTGAACAACGCTTCGACCAAAAATTGGCCGAGCGTCAACAATAGGAACGAACTATGTGGCGGCGTGAATTCGATGATTTGCTGAATGGAATTGCTGGCGCGTTTTTGTTTGGCATTCCATTGCTCTATACCATGGAAGTTTGGGATATTGGCAGCGATCTCACGCCGCTGCATATGTTGTTGTACCTTGGCTTAACCTATGTTGCCTTGGTGGCGCTCAATCGTGCTACCGGTTTTCGGCGAAATAGCGACGAAACGTGGAGTCGTTCGTTGACTGATAGTATCGAAGCCTTGGCACTGGGCGCGTTGGTTGCTGGTTTCAGCTTAATTATTTTGCAGCGAATTACATTTGATCTGGCCTACGATGTGATTTTGGGCAAAATTGTTTTGGAAACTATGCCCTGTGCGATTGGCGTTGGTATGGCCAATGGTTTGTTGCGGCGTGAAGCTAATGATGAGCAGGAAGCTGAGCAACGCAGATTTTGGCATGCAACCTTGGTTGATGCAGGCGGCACGATGCTTGGGGCAACGGTGGTTGGACTTTCGATTGCCCCAACCGATGAGGTTGGCGTGATTGCTGCATCATTGCCGCCATGGTGGTTATGGCTGATTATGGCGGCTTCGTTGCTGATCTCATATGTGATTGTGTTTCAAGCTGAGTTTGGTGATCATCAGCAGCGCAGACGTGAACGCGGCTTATTTCAATCGCCGCTCAGCGAAACAATTGCCTCATACATTATCTCGCTGGTGTTTGCCTTAGTAACGCTGCGGGTGTTTAACCAGCTTGGGGCTGGCACATCGCTACATCAAGTGATCGATTACACAATTGTTTTAGGCTTGCCTGCTACGGTTGGCGGGGCCGCAGGGAGATTAGCCGTATGAGCCGTGAAACTCGCAGCACTGCCGAATGGATTTCACTGGTTATCTCGATTGGGCTATTGAGTTGTTTAGTTGGCTTGATTGGCTGGCTTTGGGTGACCGAGGGTGATCAGCCTGCCCAATTCAGACTTGAACTGGGCCAAGTGCGTCAGGTTGAGCAACAATTTTACCTCGATCTAACCGTGCACAATGATGGTGATCGGGCGGCAGCAGCGGTTGAAATAGTTGGCAGTTTAGATGATCTGCAAAGCAATGTCACCCTGGATTTGCTACCTGGTCACGCTGAGCAAACCGTTACCTTGATTTTCAACAGCGATCCTCAGTCGGCGAAAATTGCCGTTGTGGGCTATAGCGAGCCGTAACCTAGAAACCGCGAAGATCGCAAAGAACCTTATTTTGATCCACGAAGAGCACAAAGGACACGAAGGTTAAGTTTTTAGCCACAGATTGCCCAGATTATCTTGATTATTGCTCTATGCCACACACCTCAGATGCTCATCCTGTTGGAATTTCATCCCTCATCCCTTGATTCTCTGCGCCTCTGCGTTAAGCGATTGATCCACGAAGGTTAATTTTTTAGCCACAGATTGCACAGATTATTTTGATTATTGCTCTAATAGCCCATAGCCTGCACCCCGATCCCCAATCCCTACTATGTTCGATGCTCTATGTTCTATGTTCTTTGGTTGTCAATCTTTCAGCTTTTTATCAGCAGCAAAGCGAAGCAACCATGGTACACTACGCAACGTTGAGATGAACAATGGATTGTACAAGGGATAAACTGCAATGCACAAACGCTTGCTCCCTCTGGTGCTGGCGCTGGTGCTCGTCGTCACACCGTTTTTGCTAGCCAACCCCGCTACTCCCGCCGCTGCTGCCGAGATTCCATGGGGTGATAAATCAACGCCATTTGGCATGGTCGTGTCGCTGGGCAATCGCGTGCGCTCCGATGAAATGCCGACGATGATTCGCTTGATGCGTGAAGCTGGTGTTCAGTGGAACCGCGAAGAAATTTGGTGGGATCAGGTTCAGTTTGAGCCTGATGGTCCCTTTCGTTGGGATGGTGATAGTTCGCGCTTTTATAATTATGATCGGGCGATTCAGTTGCAAGCTGAGGCTGGCATCAGTATTTTGGGTTTGCTCGATTATAATCCTGCGTGGTTCAAGGGCCGTAACCCTCACCCCGAAGAATGGCTCAGCGATTGGGGCGATTATGTATATGCCACCGTCGCTCGTTATGGCCGTGATCGCGGGCAGATCAAATATTGGGAAGTTTGGAACGAGCCGAATCTGGTGCCATCGGGCTATGAGAGTGGCCTCTACAACGTTGAGGATTTTGTGCGGGTGCTGCAAACTGCCAGCGCTGCAATTCGGGCGGCTGATCCTGAGGCCAAAATTGTGCTAGGTGGGGTGGCCGATATTTGGAGCGAAATTCCCGAATTTGCCTATGATACTCCCGATTATCTCCAGCGTTTGTATGCGCTTGATGCTTGGCCAATGTTTGATATTTTGGGCTTGCATCCTTATCGTCCTGATGCACCCGAAGTGCCGGTGCTACGCCGCGATCGTACTCAAACCTACCGCGAACAGGCTGCCGAAATCGATGCCCTGCTAGCGCAATTTGGCAATAAGCCGATTTGGTATACCGAGGTTGGTTGGTCTACCGAAAGCGATGGGATTGTCAGCGAAGATGAGCAGGCAGCTTGGCTCCAACGCTTCTATCTGCTGGCCATGACCCATCCTGGGGTTGAAAAAATCTTCTGGTATGATTTTCGCAACGATACTGGCGATAACAGCAATTACACCCGCCCGATCAATGATCCAACTGAAAATCAATTTCATTTTGGTTTGTTGCGACGTACCTACCCCTTAAATTTTGATGATCAGCGTATTCGTAAGCCGAGTTATAGCGCCTACTACCACCTGACCCACAACTTGGGCGGGCTGAGTTGGCAAGCCAATTATGCGATGCCCTACGATGGCGGGCTTGGTTGGCAACACTGGACCAACGGCGATCGCTCGGTGGATATTTTGTGGTGGCTGCACGAAGCTCAATCACCGCCCTACCTTGAAATTCACTGCGATTGTAGCCATGTGCAAGTGCGAGCCTACGATGGAACCTTGCTGCGCGTGATCAATACCGAAACTGGCAATGTCAAAATCCAGCCTGATCAACGGGGTATGCCAATTTGGGTTGAATATGGCGGTTATAGCCGGACTGGCCGTACCTTCGATGAAACTCCACACTCAATTATCGGCGGTTTCCGCACCTATTGGGAGCAAAATGGTGGCTTGGCTCGCTTTGGCCTGCCCTTGACCGATGAATTAACCGAGCCTGGTGCTGGGCGAATTCCCACGATTGTGCAATATTTTGAGCGCAACCGCTTCGAGTTGTTTCCCAATAATCGACCTGAATTTCGCGTCCAACTTAGCCTACTCGGTGTACGTTCACTCGAACGCAATGGCGTTGATTGGCGTGGCCTGCCGCCAGCCCAAAATCCGCCTGCCGAATGTAGTTATTTCGTCGAAACCGGCCATAGTTTATGCTATCCCTTCAAAGAATATTGGGAGCAAAACGGCGGGATTGCGATCTATGGCTTTCCGTTGAGCGAGGCCTTTTGGGAATACGACCCAGTGCAGAATAAGGGCTTTTTGGTGCAATATTTCGAGCGCAATCGCTTTGAGCACCATCCTGAGCTAGCCGGAACTTCCTACGAAATTCAGTTGGGCTTGCTTGGCCGCCAACTGTACCAAAGCTGGGCGCAGTATCCCTGAAGCAGAGGTCAGGGTTCAGGAATCAGGGTTCAGAGATAAGCATTCACAACGATATGGTTATTCCTGCCCCCTGATCCCTAGCTACTTATCTTACAAGGGTAGGTTTTAACAATCGATTCGCATACCCTCACCCCCTAGCCCCCTCTCCCGCACGCGAGCGAGGGGGAACTATCGTATTTGAATATTGGAACTCCCCTCGCCCGCCGCAGTGGGAGAGGGGTTGGGGGTGAGGGGGCTAAAACCTACCCTTGTAAGTAGCCGCTTATCCCTCGTTGCTATGCTCTCAATTACGGAGTTGTTATGCCAATTGAATATAAACGTGATTTAGATGGTATCGACTGGGTACAATTAAAAGCTGAGCTTGCTGGCGATGATTTTGACAATGGCCGCACGCCTGAGCAATATCAACGTTCGTTTGCTGCAAGCTATAGCGTTTGCTTTGCACTCGATGGCCAGCGGATTATCGGCAAAGCCCGCGCCTTATCCGATGGCGTGTGCAACGGCTATATCGTCGATGTTTGGACGCACAGCGATTATCGTCGCCAAGGCATTGCAAGCCATTTAGTTAAGCAAATTCTAGCTGATTTGCAAGGCCAACACGTTTGCTTATTTACCGACGATATGCAAACCTTCTATCTGCAACTTGGCTTTGCCGAAGAAACTACCGGCATGTCGCAAGTGATCGGCCAATGGCTACATAAATAACAAAGGAGCAGGTATGGTGGTTGTCCTGAGTGAAGCAACCGTCCAGCATCAACACACAACGAATGCTCGTGAATTGAACCGAATTACTGAAACTGCCCGCATGCTTGGATTGCGGGTTTATTCATTGCCATCGGAGCCTACGCAATGGCAAGTGATCGACGATGTTTTAGCCTATGTTCCATCATTTGACCAGCCTCAAATAGGGATTTGGGTCGGTTATATTCCTACTCCAGCACAGTATACGGCGCTGTATCAGGCGGCATCAGCCCATAATATTTGGCTAATTAACACTCCTGAACAATACCAAACAGCGATGGAATTTGATCGTTTCTACCCGCTGCTTGAGCAACTTACTCCTGAGAGTTGCATCATTACTGAGCTTGATCAATTACCTACAGCGGTGGCTAGCCTAGGATTGCCAGTCTTTGTCAAAGGGGCAATTAAATCCAATAAAGAGCAGGGTTGGCAAGCCTGCGTTGCGACGACAATGGTCGAACTATATAGGCTTAGCCAACAGCTGCTGAGCCAACCAGCCCAATCGCGAGGGCGGGTTATTTTACGACGTTTGGTTCAGTTGCGAACCATTGATAGTGCCTATCAGGCATTTCCGCTAGGCCGTGAGTATCGAGTGTTTATCTATCGTCAACAGGTTTTGGCCTATGGGTTTTATTGGGATGAAACCTCGGCTGCTCAGACACTTAATCCAGCCGAGGTTTATTCGATCAAAACGCTAGCCTTAGAGGCGGCCCGTCGCGTCGCAACCCCATTTGTTGCAGTCTATATTGGGCAGTTGCACAACGGTGATTGGATCGTGATTGAGGTTGGTGATGGTCAGTTTTCAGGGTTGAGTCAAGTGTCGGTATTTGAGTTATGGAGTCAACTCAAAGCTCAATTGGCGATTTGAGCTGAAGCATAAAGCTGTGGCGCAATCGGGAATACTGCGCCACAGCTTTGAGTTATGGCCGAATATCCTTGACTAAGCGCAGGCCTTGAGCATCGCTGACCCAAAGCTCAGTGCCATGCTGCTGATCAGGTAAGCTAAAAAAGCTGCGTTGGGAATTACTGGCCGTATCTGATGGATAGAAGGTAAAGCTGGATTGACTCAAGACTGAGCCTTGATAGTGCATCGCTTGATAATCGGCGGTGCTGCGGTAAACCCGCACCCGATTGCTGAGCAATTCCCAGCCAATCAAGCCTTGGCCAGTATCCGCAAGCATGAGGTCGAGTGAGCTGAATTGGCGCAAACTGGCATCTGCATTCAGTATCCACCAGCCAGCCTGTTCAGTGCCTTGGTAAAGCTGGAGATAGAATGTATTATTGGCGCTTAGCAGGCGATAAGGACTCTTGCCAGCTAAATCAACTACTTGGGCTTTTTGACCATTGGTGCGCCAGAGGCTTGTGCCAACGCCTTGGCTTATCACCGTATAAAATACCTCGCCGTTAACCTGAGTGAGTTGCGAAGCCGGAATTGGATTACGAATACTGCCGGTAATCCACGGGTAAGTAGCCAAGTTTTGTTGCTCGCCAGTGCTCATGTTCAGTTTCCAGATGCCGAATGTGCCTTCATTGCTGGCTGCCACGATCAAATGCTGGGCATCCAAAGGCTCTAACTCAAACACACTATGGATTTCACCAGCAAAATTGCTGATTTGGCGTGTGCCTGCCTCAGTTCCATCAGTCCACCAAACTTGTGCACCCGCCTGAGCGTTTCTCGCCAAGAAGGCCATTCCGCCCGCCATGGGCGTATATTCTGTCCAAAAATAGCTATAGCCAGTTTCAACATTTGAGTGGCCTGCACCTGGATTAATGTCGCGGAGCAAACGAGTGCCAGCCGCGGTGCCATCGCTATACCATGGCTCAAGGCCACTCAGCCCATCGTTGGCGAAAAAGAGCACGCCATCACCTAAAGCGATCAAGTTGGTTATATATGGGTTGGAATTAGCTTGAATTGACTTAACCATTCGGGTATTCGCTGCGCTACCATCGCTAAACCACAATTCATAGGCCGTCTCGTTCAATTGCAAGAAAAAGACACCGTACTTGGCTGCTGCTAGTTGATATGGCCAATTTGATTCAGCGCCAACTTTCAGATCCTTGACTAAGCGTGTGCCAGCTTCGGTGCCGTCGCTTGTCCATAATTCGCGGCCATGCACGCCATCGTCGGCGGTGAAAAAGAGCGTATCGCCAACCAAGGTCAATTCTAATGGTTCAGCACTTGCGCCATAGGGCAATTGTAGCGATTCTTTGCCGACTAAACCTAGCAGCACTTTAAATTGATCGGGCTGGGTTGGATGCCACTCGAAACGGGCACGTTCGAAATATTGGGTGAGCACGCGATCACCATTGGCGTTGGTTTCTATGGCTGGCTCAGTCAGCGGGTAGCCAAATAATTGCAATGAACGGCCAAAGGCATCAAGTTTGGGATCGTTGAGGCCATGGTTTTGCCAATAGCTCATAAAACCGAGGCCATTGGCTTGGTTACAGACGTTGTGTCCAGTTGTTTCAAACCACAAACAGCCTGATGTTGCGCCAGCCTCGCGTGGCAACATTGGACTATCAATATTGCGATAGCGCAGCAGATCATCGCCCAAACGACCAAGTAGCACATCGTAGGGTGCAGCAAACTCAGGGTGCAATTCAAAGCGAGCACGCTCAAATTGCTGAGTTAAAAAGGCTTTTTGACTATCGTGATTATAGCCATCTTGGGCGCTGCTCAGTGGATAGCCAAAGACCTGCAAGCCGCCATTTTGCTGCCAATATTCGGCGAAGCGGCCTTCGATACAAAAGCCCGTTTGCTCGAAACATTGTTGTTCGGCGGCCCTGCTGGCTTGCGGCAAGCCCAAACTTGCAACCATCAGCACGAATAACATCCAACGTTTCATCATTATTCCTCCATATCAATATGGATTGAGTATAGAGAACTGGCTGACGAATCACGATGAAACTTGGCTGGTAAACGACTTTGAATCTACTTATAAGCTGAACTCAAACTGAAAAGCTGCTGAGTATAAAACAACTCCACCTGTAGCTACAAGTGGAGTGTTGAAGTTTATTGGGCGAAGCATTTATGGCTGAATATCTTTGACCATCCGCAGGGTGCTGCCATCGTTAGACCATAGCTCCGTGCCATACTGAAAACTAGGGATGGCGAAAAATCGATCATTGGTCGTATCAGGGAAGTATGTCTGCTTGCCCATAACTGAGCTACGATAGCGTAGGGCTTGATTTGGCCCATTAGTGCTATAGAACCGTAATCCTCCAGCGATCGATTCCCATCCCAATAGGCGATTGTTCGCGGCATGGATATGCAGTGGTAATGGCGTTAGTTGAGTCAACCCTTGGCTTGAATCGAAATACCACCAGCCAGCCTGAATGCCTTGAGGATTAGTCAGTCGCATATACAATTGATCGTTTGCAGCTACGATATGTTCGGCGTTGTAGCCTTGCAGATTGGGTTGGATGGTTTGATCGGCTTGGCCATTAGTTTGCCATAGGCTAAGCTCGCCTGCTTGGGTTTTGCTAAGGTAATAGACCTTTCCACCAGCTTGGGTTAGTTGTATAGCTGATGCTGGATTACGGGTTGTGGCAATTGCAGGATAGCTGGCTAATAGTTGCTGTTCGCCAGTAGCAAGCGTTATATTCCAAACCCCCATCGTTGTATTTTGATAGGCTGTTGCGATCAAATGTTGCTGATCTAACACTTCTAGCTCAAGCATACCAAATGAGATTGCTAAATTGCTGATTTGGCGAGTGTTGGCAATGCTGCCATCTGTCCACCAGATTTGATTGCCAATTTGGTTATTTTGGGCAAAAAAGGCCATACCTCCCGCGATGGGGGCATAGTCAACCCAATAAGATCCATAATTGTTGGAAACTGCTGAATCTGCAAGGCCTGGGTTGATATCACTCAGCAAATATGTACCAGCTTCAGTGCCGTTGCTATACCATGGTTCAATCCCATGAACTGCATCATTTGCCCAAAAGATGATCCCGTTGCCTAATGATTTGAGATTGTTGATCTTAGCGTTTGGAACAAAGCTTTTGATTAAGCGTGTGCCAGCTTCAATGCCATCGCTATACCATAATTGATAGTCCTTATCCTGCTTGTTGACGGCAAAAATAACGCCCTGATTGACAGCGGCTAATTCATAAATTCCACCCCACTCAGTGCCAACGCTCAGATCTTTGACCAAGCGTGTGCCAACCTCGGTGCCGTCGCTTGTCCATAATTCACGGCCATGCACGCCATCGTCGGCGGTGAAAAAGAGCGTATCGCCAACCAAGGTCAATTTTGATGGATCGGCACTTGCGCCATAGACTAATTTTTGCGATTCTTTGCCGACTAAGCCAAGCAGCACTTTGAATTGATCAGGTTGGTTGGGATGCCACTCGAAACGGGCGCGTTCGAAATGTTGGGTGAGTACACTATCGCCATTCGCATTGGTTTCTATGGCTGGCTCAGTCAGCGGGTAGCCAAATAATTGCAATGAACGGCCAAAGGCATCAAGTTTGGGATCGTTGAGGCCATGGTTTTGCCAATAGCTCATAAAACCGAGGCCATTGGCTTGGTTACAGACGTTGTGTCCAGTTGTTTCAAACCACAAACAGCCTGATGTTGCGCCAGCCTCACGTGGCAACATGGCACTATCGATATTACGATAGCGCAACAGATCATCGCCCAACCGCCCAAGCAACATATCGTAGGGCGCGGCAAATTCAGGGTGAAACTCAAAGCGAGCACGCTCAAATTGCTGAGTCAGGAAATGCATCTGGCTATCCTGATTGTAAACGATGTCAATTGTGCTCAACGGATAACCGAAGACTTCTAAGCCACCATTTTGCCGCCAATACTCTAAAAAACGACCATCGGTACAAAAGCCTGTTTGCTCAAAACATTGCAATTCGGTAGCTTGTGTGGCTTGGGGAAGCCCTAAACCGACGACGAAAATTGCCAACACAATCCAACGTTTCATGGTCATTCCTCCACTACAACGATGCGTTGAGTATAGAAACATAGCTAGCTGAACACGATGAAACTTGGCTGGCAAACGACTGCGAATCTGCTTATAAGCTAGAATTAACCTGATAAACCGAAACTCCACCAATACGTTAGGTGGAGTTTTGGGATTGAATCCTGGGCGTTTATGGCCGAATATCTTTGACCATGCGGAGGGTGTTGCCATCGCTATACCACAGTTCTAAGCCATGGGCTAGGTCGGGCAAGGCCAAAAAGATGCCTTGATTGCTGCTGAAACGGTTGACTTGGGCGAAGCTTGGGCTGTTGCCGAGATGATGCATACCTGAACCAATATAGCCCAAATTCTGGTTAGTCGCAGCGTTGGCATACAATCGATACGGCGAATTTGTACCAATCAGGCCAAAGAGGTGTTGGCCATTGTAGGCCAGTTGTTGAAAATCAAGTGAGCTACGCTGTTGTAGATTTGTGCCATCCCAAGCCCAAACTCCGGCTTCACTACCATCGCTGTTGCGCAATTGCTGATACATTTGACTATAAATTGGGTTGGTGATCAGGCGTTTGATCTGATAGCCAGCTAAATCAACTTGGTTGGCGCTCGTACCCGTTTTTGCTTCAATTTGCCAAAGGTTGGTGCGTTGGTCGCTGTTGCTAACGCTGTAATAGACCTTGCCTGCCACATTGGTCAAATCGTAGGCTGAGACGATCAGGCGTGTGCCTACATGAAAACGACCATGGCTGGTCAGTTGGCTATGCTTGCCTGTTGCTAGCTCGATCTTGACGATTTGTACCATATCAGGTTGTTGCACCGCAGCGATGATCTGATCGTTATTCAAGCGTTCAAGTTCGGTAACCAACTCATTATTTTGCTCGAATGTACTGATTTGGCGAGTATTTTGAGTTGTACCATCGCTCAGCCAAATTTGGTTGCCTGCGTTGCCTGTTTTGGCCATAAAGGCAAGGCTACTGCCCATGGGGGTAAATTCAGTCGCAAAATAATAGCTGCAACAGGTGCTGACTTTGATTTCCGAGCCAGCTGCGCCAGGATTAATATCGCGAATCAAAGCCGTACCTGCATTGCTGCCATTACTAAACCATGGCTCGATGCCAAATTCAGTAGTGTAGCCCATCACAATCACCCCACTTGCGACTGGCGCAAGATCAACGATTGCTGGTTCGTCGGCGGCTGGGCGGCTGAGGCTATACACCATGGTTGTGCCTGCTTCTGTGCCGTTGGTTACCCATAATTGCTCGCTATTACCAGCGCTGACCACGAAAAAGAGTTGACCAGCCGCAGCGGTTAGTTTGTAGGGGTTGGCCGAACCAGTTGGGCTAATATCTTTGACCAAGCGTGTACCTTGATTGCTGCCATCGCTGACCCACAGCTCTTGGCCATGCACGCCGTCATTTGCCGTGAAAAATACCCGTGAATCAAGTTGGGTTAAGTGACTGGGATTTGAGCCTTCTCCATAGACTAATTTTTGCGATTCTTTGCCGACTAAGCCAAGCAGCACTTTGAATTGATCAGGTTGGTTGGGATGCCACTCGAAACGAGCACGTTCGAAATGTTGGGTGAGTACACGATCGCCATTGGCATTGGTTTCCATGGCTGGCTCAGTCAGCGGGTAGCCAAATAATTGCAACGAACGGCCAAAATTATCAAGTTTGGGGTCGTTCAAGCCATGGTTTTGCCAATAGCTCATGAACCCGATGCCGTTGGCTTGGTTACAGACGTTGTGTCCAGTTGTTTCAAACCACAAACAACCTGCCTTGGAACCGGTCTCAAGCGGCAACATTGAACTATCGATATTGCGATAGCGCAACAAATCATCGCCAAGCCGCCCAATCAGCACATCGTAGGGCGCGGCAAACTCAGGGTGCAATTCAAAACGAGCACGCTCAAATTGCTGAGTCAAAAAGCTTTGTTGGCTATCCTGATTATAGACATCTTGGGCGATGCCTAGTGGATAGCCAAACACCTGCAAACCACCATTTTTTTGCCAATATTGCAAAAAGCGGCCTTCGATACAAAAGCCTGTTTGCTCGAAGCATTGCTGTTCGGCGGCGCTGCTTGCCTGCGGGAGCGCCAAACTTACGACCACGAGAAATAATAACATCCAACGTTTCATTGCCAGACCTCATAGATAGATTCGACTACAGGCAAGAGTATAGCGATCGCTCTGAGGAAGCACGATGAAACGCCACTAGCATAAATCTTGTAAATTGCTTAAAAACTGCAATCAAGCTGAAAATCGGCTGTTAATGCTTCGCAGGTTTGGCGGGTTTGGCTTGCCGCGCCTCGGCGAGCGCAATCAGCACTTTTGGCGGCAACAGCCAGCTGACTTGACCATGTTCGCCTTGTAATTCAACCCGACAAACTGTGCCTTTTTTGAAAATCAGATTGGTGCCATAGCCCGCTAGATGCGCCACATACTCACTGAGATTTGGCTGGTGGCCGACGATCATCACTTCATTCCAATCGGGGTTGAGGCATTCGGTGAGCAAATGGCTATTGGCTCCGTCAGGTTGTAATTGCTCTTTAAGCACTGGTGGGTCAGTGCCAAGCGCTTCGGCAATAATCAAGGCGGTTTCGGCAGCGCGTGGGTAAGGGCTGCTCAAAATAATCTGGGGCTTAATTTCCAACAAGCGCAGCGCCTGAGCACATTGGCGAATCCGCTTACGCCCACGCTCAGTCAAGCGCCGATCCTGATCAAGGCCACTTTCGGCCCAATCTTCAGCAATTCCATGGCGCACAAAATAGAGAATCATGGCACACTCCCGCAAACAACCAATTAAGAATAAGGTTATTATGCCCGATTAAAGCACAACAGGGATCACACATCCATGTGATCCCTGTTGAAAAGAAGGAGGCTTAGCGGGGCATAATCAAGCCATAATTGCCATCGTTACGGCGATAGACGACTTGAATTTTTTCGGTTTCAGCATCGCGGAACACAAAGAACGAGTGGCCGAGCAACTCCATTTGTTCGATCGCTTCATCGCTAAACATAGGCCGCAGAGTTACCTCCTTGGCGCGAATAATTTGGCGTTCTTCGGCTTGTTCGGCATCTTCGGGCAAGGCTGGCAGCGGAGCGGCAATAATTTCGCCAGCAGTGCGGCGCAATTTGCCACGGCGATAATGTTTTTCCTTGAAGCGGCGAATTTGGCGTTGCAAATTATCGTGAACTGCCTCAACCGCAGCATACAATTCACGATCGCGTTCTTCTGCCCGTAGAATGATCCCATGATCGGCCAACAGCGTTGCTTGAACAGTATATGTTTCGCCGCTACCACGGAGTGTTTCAAAACGGCATTCCACTTTCCAATCGTTAATTCCGTCGAGGTAGCGTTCTAATTTGCCTAATTTTTCTTGAATAAATGCTTTTTGCGCATCGTGTAGCTTAATATTACGGCTCTTGATGTTCCATTCCACGGTACGCCTCCTTACAAAAACCTAAAACACGCCAGCTTCCTACCCAAGCAAGGTAAGAAGCTGGCAATAGGCTGCTCCTAGTGGAACGTTATTCAATTGGATGCTGCGATCTTGCATAAATCCTCAACCCGCATCAAAGCCCCATTGCAAACCAAAGGGCGAGGAGATTTTACCGTCAAACGTTCACGATCCAAGTGTTGCCAAGCTGAGGTGCTGAAACGCAGTTCCCAATCGATTCGCCAGCTACAAGTTGAATGATCGCCCTTTTTGCAATTGATCATTTGGCCATGTAGCTCACTTGGAGCAGTTGCCAGTATTGTACTATGCCCATGAAGCGAACGCAATAGAACCAACATCCGATTGTAAAAGCGAGGGATCAGGGATCAGAGGTTAGGGATCAGGCTTCATTATTGGACAAAGTAATTATCTAGCCCCTTGTTCTTCGTGCTCTTCGTGTCCTTCGTGGATCAAACGTTAACGCCGAGGCACAAATTGCGGCTAAAAAGCTGAGATTCTGATTCCCTGACCTCTTGCCCCCAATACTCCCTATTGACAACTGCCCAATTCATGTTTATACTTTGTGTCATAATAACACTATTAGGAGCAGCTATGACAGAAACTGCTGAAAATTACGATGCGACAAAATATGAGCGGCCTTCTGTAACGGTCGATGTGGTGATATTTGGCTTGCGCAGTGGCCGTTTGCATGTGCTGATGGTGCAGCGGAAACATTGGCCCTACGCTGAACATTGGGCGATTCCAGGTGGCTTCGTCAACATGGATGAATCGTTGGAAATGGCTGCTCGGCGCGAGTTGGAGGAAGAAACAGGCGTTCACGATGTGTATATGGAGCAGCTGTATACTTTTGGTGATCCTGGGCGCGACCCACGAACCCGCGTGATTAGTGTGGCCTATTTTGCCTTAATTCGTACCGAAGAGCAAGCCTTGCAAGTTTCCGACGAATCGAATGATGTTTGTTGGTTTCCGGTCGATGAACTGCCCAAGGACTTGGCCTTCGATCATGAAAAGATTCTGCGCTTTGCAATCGATCGCTTGCGCTCAAAGCTGGAATACACCACTTTGGCCTTTCAATTGCTCCCCAAGGAATTTAGCTTGCCCAAACTCAAGCGGATTTACGAAGAGATATTGGGCGAGCAGCTCGATAAAGCCAATTTCTATCGCAAACTGCGTGATTCCGATTTGCTCGAAGATACTGGCAAATTGCTGAATAGCCGAGGCCGACCAGCTCGCCTCTATCGCTTCCGCGATTCACGCATCGAGGGCGATTTTGTGTTTCGCTACCGCGAAGCCAAAAAGAAGGACGAACAATAAGGCAAACGTCAGAAATCAAAAGTCAAAATACTCGGAATAAGCTATTTTGCCTTTTGCCCTTTGCCTTCTAACTTTACTGGGGGTGTTTATGTACACTTTAGCTTTAGCCCAATTTCGCCCGCGCAAAGGGCATTATGCCGCCAATTTGGCGCGGCTTGGCGAAATTTTCGCCCAACTTGGCACAACCGAACGTCAGCCCGATGTGCTGATGTTGCCTGAAACCGCCTTAACTGGCTATTTCCTTGAGGGCGGCGTGCGTGAGCAGGCAGTTACCGCAGGTCAATTGTTTCACGATTTGCAACAAACCTATGTGGCGGCACGCGGCGCTGATGCACCAGCCCTCGATATTGTGATTGGCTTTTACGAACGTTGGCGCGAACGTTTTTACAATAGCGCTCTGTATGCCACGATTGGCAGCGATCAGAGCTTGGCCGGCATTCGCCATGTGCATCGTAAGATGTTTTTGCCAACCTACGGCGTGTTTGATGAAGCGCGTTTTGTTGAGGCTGGCCGCCAAATTGCGGCCTTCGATACCCGTTTTGGGCGGGTGGCAATCTTGATTTGCGAGGATGCATGGCACTCGCTGAGCGGTACGGTCGCGGCGCTTGATGGGGCGCAGATGCTCTACGTCGTCAGTGCTTCGCCTGCCCGTGGAGCCAACGAAGATCGTCCGAGCAATCTCGCCCGTTGGGATGACCGGATTCGTGAAATTGCTGGCGAACATGGGGTCTATCTGGCGGTTTGCCAAATTGTCGGCTTTGAAGGTGGCAAGGGTTTTGCTGGTGGTTCAGTCGTGGTTGGTCCCCGCTCCGATGAACGCGCTCGCGCTCCGTTGTGGTCGGAAGCAGTAATCTTGGTCGATATTGATCTCAGCGATTTGACTTTGGCCCGTGCTGATTTGCCATTATTGGCTGATTTGGAAGAACGCTTGCCCTTTATGTTGCGCGATGTGCATGCTGCCAGCGAGGGCCAACATCGCCCAAGCACGTGGGATACGGCGCTTTCCAGCGATTCGCAAGGCCTCAACGATGCCAGTTCGTATCAACGTACCGTCGATAGCGAAGGCGAAAAACGCGCCAAAGCCACAGTTGGCAATCAAAGCTTTCCAATTATTGCTGCACCACGTTTTGATCCCGAGAGCGACGAGCCACTGCGGATCAATCCTGAATTGACGATTAATTGGTTGGTCGAGTTTTTGCGCGATGAAGTTGGCTTTCGGCGTGGCTTTAAACAAGTTGTGATTGGGCTTTCGGGCGGGGTTGATTCGGCCTTAACCACCTATTTGTGTGCTAAGGCTTTTGGCGCTGAAAATGTGCTCGCCGTGCGCATGCCCTATCGCACTTCATCGTCGGATAGTTTAGACCACGCCCAGTTGGTGATCGACGATCTAGGCATTCAGCATCGCACGATCGAAATTACTAATGCGGTTGAAGGCTATTTGAGCTTTGAGCCAGATGCTGATGGCCGACGGCGGGGCAATGTGATGGCTCGCACCCGGATGATTGTGTTGTTTGATCAATCGCAAAAGCTCGGGTGTATTCCGATTGGCACTGGCAACAAAACCGAGCGTTTATTTGGCTATTACACGTGGCATGCCGATGATGCTCCGCCAGTCAATCCTTTGGGCGACTTGTTCAAGACCCAAGTTTGGGAATTGGCTTCGGCGATTGGCGTACCTGATGTGATTGTGCATAAGCCAGCTTCGGCTGATTTGGTGGTTGGTCAAACCGATGAAGATGATTTTGGCATCTCGTATCGCAAGGCTGATCGAGTGCTGGCCTATTTGTTGAGCGGTTATCGACCTGAGCAATTGGTTGCGCGTGGCTTCAATCCCGATGAAGTAGCGATTGTTCAGCGGCGGGTCAATTCGACTCACTGGAAACGCCATTTGCCCAGCACTGCCATGCTCTCAAGCACCGCCATCGGCAAATACTACTTGCGGCCAGTCGATTATTAAAGTCAGAAGTCAGAAGTCAGAAGTCAGAAGTCAGAAGTCAGAAGTCAGAAGTCAGAAGTCAGAAGTCAGAATCGGTGGTGTTTTTTGCCTTTTGATTTCTGCCTTTTGACTTTCAAAGGAGTTTTTATGCTCGCGAACAATAGCCAAGCATTTTTGGAATATTTGGATGATTGGTATGCCAACTTGCCCGAATTGCCACTCGACGATTTATTGATCGATGGGGCTGAGCGGGTGGCGGTGACCTGTGTTGATATTATTGTCGGGTTTTGTACCGATGGGGCTTTGGCTAGCCCACGGGTGCAAAGCATCGTCGCGCCGATTGCCGAATTGTTCAAAACTGCTCATGCTGGTGGTGTGCGCCATTTCATCCTGCCCCAAGATTCGCATCCTGTTGATGCTGTTGAGTTTGGTGCGTTTCCAGTCCACTGTGTCCGTGGCACGTCCGAGGCTGATACTGCGCCAGAATTACGTGCTTTGCCCTTTGCCGATAGCTTCACGATTTTTGAAAAGAACTCGTTGAGCGCTGCTTTGAGCACGGGTTTTCCGGCGTGGGTGGCTGAGCATCCCGAAGTTGATACCTACATCATCACTGGCGATTGCTCGGATCTCTGTGTGTATCAATTGGCCATGTTCTTGCGGCTTGATGCCAATGCTCGGAATGTGCAACGCCGCGTCGTGTTGCCCGCGCAATGCGTCGATACCTACGATACGCCGCTAGAAGTGGCCCGCGAACTTGGCCTATATGCCCATCCTGGCGATTTCCACCATGTTTTTTCATTGCACCACATGGCCGCCAACGGCGTGGAAGTGGTCAAAGCACTGAAATAGGATTTTAAGTTCGCTCACCCCAACCCCTCGCCCGACGTAGTGGGCGAGGGGCTTTTCGTTTTGTGGTTCCCCTCGCCTCGTGTGCGGGAGCGGGTCTAGGGGGTGAGGGCATACCAATCGACGGCGAATTATACCGCTTTTGTAGATAGATCATATTTTGTAGATAGATCATATGTTCTATTAATGCTATACTCGTGAGTGATGTGCATAACTAGCCGTGGAGGAATGGATGCAGACATTGCGCTCGCAAGATGGCACAACCTTGGCCTATGATGTTTATGGCAGTGGCCCGCCGTTGATCTATATCACCGGGGCAATCTGTTTTCGCAAGTTTTTTCCAATTGTCAAAGATGCCAAAGCCCTAGCCCAAGCATTTACTGTTTATAATTACGATCGCCGAGGCCGTGGTGATAGCAGCGATATCCAGCCGTATACGCCGCTCCGCGAACTTGAGGATTTGTTGGCACTGATCGAGCGGGCTGGTGGAAAAGCGCATATCTACGGTCATTCGTCGGGGGCTGTCTTGGCACTTGAAGCGGCATTGCAGTTTCCCCAGTGTGTTGATCATGTGATGTTGTATGATCCGGCCTATGTTCACGATTCAACTGAACAGGCTGAGTATGGGCTATTGCAAAAACAGATTGAGTCGTTGCTAGCCAACGGCCAGCATGCCCAAGCAATCACCAGCTTTTTAAGTGGTATTGGCATGCCTAAAATATTTGCATGGCTGATGCGGCTTATGCCTGGCTGGAAAACCATGGTTAAACTTGCCCCGACACTGGCCTATGATCTTGAATTAACTGCCGATTTGCCCTCGCTTGAGCGGGCAACGCAGTGCAGCGTGCCAATCCATGTGCTGGTTGGAGCAAAAAGCCCAGCTGGTATTCGCAAGGTCGGCCAAGCATTAGCCGAAGCAATCCCTAATGCGACCTTTGATCAGTTAGCCGGAAAAGGCCATATGATTGATGGAGCGGATTTATTACCGTTCTTCAAGCAGTATTTCAGTAAGCTGGAATCAGCCAGTATTGCTACTACCTAATCCAAAGCATCCCTAATTAATTGTTGTGTATCAGCCATAAATAGCGATTTGTCGAGCTACCCATGGCTGATACGACGCTAATTCCCTACATCCCCGCATCCCAAACCACGCCAGCAAGCAAGCAGCATATAGGTAAAAGTAGCCTTATATAGGTAATAGATTGATGCTTTTACCTATATAAATTCAAGTAGTATCCTCAAATCATTCAAAAATATGAGAATTATATAGGTAAAAGTAGCCTTATATAGGTAATAGATTGATACTTTTACATATATAATTTGCGATTTTATTACCTCTTATCATTGATTTTTAATGATCGAAAGACCACTTGGGCGTGGGCCAAGTGCCCGTTGGCGCAAAGTTACTCAGCCTGATTAGCTTGATACCACAAACATTGCGCGGTCAGTGGGCATTGGTTGCAACGTGGTCGTTTGGCTAAGCAGATGCGTTGGCCGTGGCGTAATAGTGCAACGTGATAGTTAAACAGCCATTCAGCGTCATGCGGCAGCAATTGCCACAGAATTTCGTGGGCTTCGGTGGGTGTTTTGGCCTTGACCAAGCCTAAGCGTTGGCTGACTCGATGCACATGGGTATCAACAGGCAAAATCGGCTTGCTAAAACAAAACAACAGCACTAAAGAGGCGGTTTTCGGGCCAACGCCACGCAACCCAGTCAGCCAGGCCATTGCTGCTTCGGTCGATAGCTCAGCCAGAAAATCAATCGAAATTTCGCCGCGCTCAGCCAGAATTTTGGCCAAGGCAGCTTGAATATTGTTGGCTTTGGCGGGAGCGTAATTGGCTGGCTTGATCGCTTCGGCGACGGCCTCGACTGGTGCTGCCAAGATGGCTTCCCAGGTTGGAAAGGTTGCGCGGAGATTTTGGTAGCCACGCTCTTCGTTGGCCTCAGTGGTTTGATGCGAAAGCATGGTCGAAATTAGCTCGTGCATTGGTTCGCGGCGTGGCACAAGTTGGTTAAATCCATGCAAGGCGACTAACTCGCGATAAACCAGATCGGCTTTAGCTTGGAGATCTTGCATACATCTGCTCCAAACAATGTCCCTCACCCCCAACCCCTCGCCTACTGCGGCGAGCGAGGGGCGTTTGGTTTGGTGCTTCCCCCTCGCCTGCTGGGCGGGAGAGGGGGCTAGGGGGTGAGGGACATAAATTTAGTGGCTGGCTTCGGCAACTTGTTTGAACGCTTCTTTGCTTGTGCTTGGGCTAACAGGCAAGCGATATGCCAGCAATACCAACGTCATCAAACAGCCAATTAGCAACGAGCCAACGATTAGGTGAATCGCTTGCAACGGCGGTGGTAATGCCCCATAGGCTAGACCAATTCCGGCGGCAACTTGGGTCAATACCAAGCCGCTGGCAATCCAAGCGGTGCGATGAATCCACGGGTGCAAACTGCGATTATGCACAATTGCATAGGTTGCTGCCAAAATCGAAATGGTGAAAATGAGTGCTCCGGTGCGATGCAATGGGTCGGTGATGCCAACTTGCGATACCCAATCGCTGCGCGGAATGTTCATTTTCGAGCTAACATCATCGATATGGCCACGGACTAACGCGCCCAAGGTCAATTGAACCAAGCCAAAGCCAACCAACGCCTGACCCCAGCGGGCTACCGTGCGCCGTTCGGCTGGAACATTAGCGATTGGTCGGCCATTGGGGAAGAAGGCGCAAACGGTTGCATACAACAACAAACCGACAATCACCAAGGCCAAAATCATATGCAAGGTCACGATCCAGCCTTCGAGTTCGAGGTGTACGACCTTGCCACCGAGCCAGCCTTGGAATAAGGTCAGGGCTAGTGCACCGAGTACCGACCAAAACACCCGCTTCGATTTGCGATAGTGACGCAACATCAGATATGTTGTGATCAACAAGAAAAAGCCAATCAACATGCCGATCAAACGGTTAATATATTCGATCCACATCAAGGTTGGGTTGAATTGGCTAGCATCGAAGCCATGCTGGGCAATCATGTCGGCGCTGGCAGGTGGAATCCAATAGCCAAAGCATTTTGGCCAGTCTGGGCAACCCAAACCAGCCCCCGAAGCGCGAACAATCCCGCCTACAAAAATCAAGAAATAAGTAGCAATCGTGGTAATCATCGCCCATTTTTGAAAGCGATCTAAACGCCGCCAAGAAAAACGCACTTGGTCGGTCGGAACACGCATTTGTTCCATTGGTATGGCTCCCACTTGAGAATAAATATCTAGTATTGGGATAGTATCATAGGCCAAGTCTCGTCGGATTGCATCGCATCGCGACCTGATGTTAGCAATTTTTAACGACTTCGCAGCGATTAAACAGCAGTTGATCGGCTTTTTGCCAAACCAATTGCGGCACTTTAAGCTGATCAGCGAGCATGGTATTCCAGCGCAAGCCTGGCCCACGAATCTCGCGGTCAGTCGCCGCTTGAAAAATTAAGCCGCCATTCCAAACAATGAATACGAGTGCTAGGCTGGCAATCGCCGCTTTGGGCCAGCGAATTCGCTCGATCAATAATGCCAAACCAATAATAAAAATTGGCGTGCATTCGATCAAGCGCCGAAAGCCGAACGAGCCTTGCAAATGCCATGTCGAGCCAAACGCCCCATTCAGATAAATTTGGGCAAATAGGCCTAAACTGAGCAATCCAGTCAGCAGCCGATCCTTGCGCCAGAGCCAAATCAAGCCAGCTAAGCCGACCAGCAACAGCGGATGCCACATAAACGCTCCCCGCCGTGGGTCGAACAAGGTATGCAAAAATTTATAGCTGATCAGATTCAATTTGCCCGAAACCGTGCCTGACGGCTTGGGCTGGCCATACAAAATGTTGTAGCTGATCAACTGTGGAGCAAGGCTCAGGGCAAATATCAACACAAAAAATACATGCTTAGCCAAAAGTTGGCGCACTTGCAGCCATTGACCTTGGCGAATTAAGCTAGCATAGGCGACTAAACCTTCAACTGCTGGCAAGAGCAAAAATAGGCCAAGCTGTTCCCTCGTCAGTGTCATCAAGCCGCCGACGATGGCCAAGGCCAGCCAACGCACCCATGAACGCTGCGAACCTTGGGCTAACAGCGGTTGATCGGTAGGCCCAAGCCAGATCGTGATAAACAAGGCCACCATCGCAAAGCCCGCGCCATGCGACCAAGGCACTTGAATGTAGGTGTACCAAATCAATGGCGAGGCTAGCCAAATGCTCAAGGTGGCTAATGTGGCTGCCCACATACCAACCCAACGCCGCGCCAAACGATAGGAAAGCAGCAAACCAAACAGCGTGTAGCAGGCCGATGCTAAGCACACGGCAATGATGTAGGGCTGGCTAAATCCATCGCGTGGCGCATCGCCAAAGATACCCACGCCAACCAAACCATCGGCAACCACATACCACGGCGACCACAAGATTGCTGAGCCAACAGGCGCAACATTGCGATATAAGCCTGTGATAGGGTTGAGCGGCGGATCGCTTGAACGATCTTTGAGCAGCGCATTATAGACTGCTGGATCGCCCTTTTGCATGCCGAGATCGGCAAAATAGCCATATTCGTTGGCGAAATCCAAATTGCCATCGAAATAGACCGAGCGCAAATAGGCAAAGTATTGCACTTCATCGGTGGCATACAGCCGAAACAAACTAATTGGCAGCAGCGCCAGCCACAGGGCCACAATCACCACCGGCCCGGCTTGAGATAAAAGACGCTTCATAGTGGGCCTAGATTCCTCAATGTGTAATGGCTTTCCCTCACCCCCGACCCCTCGCCCACTGCGGCGGGAGAGGGGCATTCCACCTGTGATGATGGTATCAATTCCCCCTCGCTCGCGTGCGGGAGAGGTTAGCTTACAAGGGTAGGTTTGCATGCCCTCACCCCCGACCCCTCGCCCACTGCGGCGGGAGAGGGGTGTTCCATCTGTCATGATGGGATGGATTCCCCCTCGCTCGCGTGCGGGAGAGGGGGCTAGGGGGTGAGGGAAATTAGAGCTTCGTACCAACGATCAACAGCATCGAACGCCATTCGGGCCGCAAACTCGTCAGCACCCATAAACCAGCTTTGGTGACAACCCGCAATGGGTGGCGCAAAATCCGACCTTTTTCAATTCCGACGCGCTCCCAAGCATCGCCAAAAAACTCTTTGGCAACCTTGAAGCCAGCTTGTTCAAGCATCCAACGCAATTCGGCCATGGTATAGAGGCGGCTATGATTGTAGTAGCGCTGCGGCCCATCGAGCTGCATTGAGCGCGTAAATTCCTTGAACGATTCGAATGGTCGTGCCAGCACTACATCGCCAAGGGTTTTCATGCGACTTTTGAAATAAAATTGATTTGGCGTGGAGATAATCACGCGGCCACCTGGCTTGAGCACCCGTAGCATTTCGGCTAGTGGCTTGAGCGGCGAGCCAGCTAAATGCTCGATCACCTCAGAAAACACCACTGCATCGAATTCACCATCGCCATAGGGAATGGGCTGTTCGTCGAGATTACAAAACTTGACCTCAACATTCAGTTTTTGCCAAAGTTCAGCCCGATCTTGGGGGAACAGATCGATGCCTGCAACCTGATAGCCTGCTTGGCGCAAAATTCCGGTGAAGGTGCCTGGGGTTGTGCCAATTTCGAGGATGCGAGCAGGTGCTGCTGGCAAGGCGCGGAGCAAGGCCCGAAAACGGTAGCGATGCAGGCGAAAATAGGCTGGTTTGGCCTCGTTGGGCATCGTGCGCCCATAGTCTTCAACAAGTTGATCTAAGCGATGCATACTATCCTTATCATGCTGAGTAGCAATGTGCTAGTTAAATTTTTGGCTCATTTGTAATGGTTCATTCGATATATCCTCATCCCCAGTCCTTCGTCCACGAGGTAAACGAGGCGATCTGTTCCCCCTCGCTCGCGTGCGGGAGAGGGGGCTAGGCGTGAGGGATGCTCATGATGATTAATCTAATGCACTACTACTGGTTGTTTGGCTAATTTGTTGGCACAAGGCCTTGATCCTGCCAGCGCGGGCGCGATAGGTATGCTCTTGCACACATTGGCGGCCAGCCTGCTCACGCTCAGGGCGCAGCGGATCGGTTAAGGCATCGACGAGAGCTTGCTCTAAGCCTTGGATGCTGCCACGCTCAAAATAATAGCCGATCTGTTCGGGCAAAATTTCGCGCAAGGCTGGAATATTCGGCAAAACGACCGCCCGCTCAACCGCCAAATATTCAAATAATTTGAGCGGCGAGGCGGTTACGTCGGTGACTGTATCGGGAATGACCAAAACATCGGCAGCATGTAAATAGGCTGGCGTGGCGCTTTGCGGCAAGGCTCCCAGAAAACGCACGCTCTCGCCAAGCCCCAAATGGTTGGCCTGCTGGCTAAATTGGGCAATTTCAGCTGGCCGCCCGCCGATGAACAATAATTGAGCGTTTGGCATCGCTTGGCGTAGGCTCGCAAAAGCAGCAATCAAGCGATCAATCCCACGATAGGAGAAGGTCATTCCAGCATAGACAATTAATGGTGCAGTTGGATCAAGCCCAAGCTGCGCCCGCGCCTGTTGGCGATCGTGGGGCTGATACAGCGAATCATCAAACGCATCGGGGATTACGGCCACATCGCTGGGTTTACGCCAGCCCAAACGTGCCAAGAGTTGGCGAAAATCATCGGTCAATGAAGCTACAGCAGCGCTCCGCCCAAGCGTCAAGCGATCAAGCAAATTGAGCACGGGCTGCACCCATGATTCTTTGGCGCGTGACGGATTCCAGCTTTCCAGATCATGGGCCTCGTAGATCACCGGAATGTTGAGCAACGGCCCCCAAAGCGTGGCCCACCAACCAGCGGCAATCACCTCGCGCACATAGACCACATCGACGGCCTCGCCGCGCCAACGTTGGCTGGCTACGACAGCAGCACTCATGGCGGCAAAAACGCTACGTTCAGCGTAATACCACAAAGTCGATTTTTTAAAACGCGAGAGCTTGCCAATTGCTGGGCGTTGCAAGTGTGTTGCGCCGACCTCTTTAAATCGGCTTGGTTCACGCAACCAGCGCGGAATAATAATCAAGGTGTTGGGCGCTTGTTGGCGCAATTCGCGTAGGGTTGTCCAGGTTTGAATCGCATTGGCCGAAGCCAGCATCAAACTGGTTGGATAAGCAATATAAGCAATTCGCATAGGTTAATTCAAATAGTAGTTAAATAACATTCAAGCTTAATAAGCAGGCTAATAGTACCACTATTGCCCAAAAGCCATGCATGATCGCAACCATATAAGCAGTTGATGAAATCTTGAGGGGTAAAACCACGAGGGACAGCCAACGGCTGTCCCTCGTAGCGTGAAACTTATTGATACTTGTAGATCAATGGGAGATAGTTGGGCAGGCCAGTATAGTTTGGCTGCAAGGTAATTGCTTGCGAAGTCAAACCTGTTTCGGTGTAGTTGCCTGCGCCGTCGAGGAACCGAATATGTACAAAGCGTGTGCCTGATTGCGTGCCAGTTAAGGCATTGACCAAACGTACATAATCGACACGGTTCGTACCATCGCCCAAGCCAATGACATCGCCATATTGCAAGAAATCTTGTGGAGCAGGGAAGGTGCTGCTTGTGGTGGCAACGACCCACACGCCCCAATAGCGTTTATCGGCTGGTGCACTATTCATAAAGCCATCATCAGTTACCACCGCAGTGAACTCCAAGGGAATGACTGAAACATTGGTGTTTGCACCGTTTGGTAAGCTAATGCTCCCGCCAGCAGTCAAGACTGGCGCATCATCGTCGTAGGTAAATTGTTTGGTGGTCGTGCTTTGATTACCGAGTGTGTCGGTGAGAATCACGGTTGCATTGACCGTTTGTTCTTCAAAGCCTGTGCCTGAGCTATCGTTGCCAGTTACAAAGCGATCAAAGGCCGAGAAGCCCGTGTAAGGGTAGCTCGATCCATTGACAACAAATGGCCCTGCTTTATGCCGTGTAATTCCAGAACAACCGCCAGTTTCTTGGGCAATCGTATAGGCAAAGGTCATGTTACGGGTATATTTTTCCGAAACCCGATCAGGGGCAAATGGTTGCGACTGCACTTGTTCCAAGCTGGCAGGGCGGGCACTAGGCGCGGTTTCCATGGTGTAGATTTGCGGCGTGCTTTGGATGGCGCTATCGATTGAGGCGCTAACCGCTTGTACGCTTGAAACCCCACCATTACTACTATTGCGCAACTGCACATAGACTGCCGTGACACATGAAGTTACCCCAGCCCCAGTATTGACGGTTTTACTAGTGTTCAAGCCTTCCCATGCTGGTGAGGCTGATTGCGCCGTGAATGCAGTGGTGCTGACCCGCATTTGGTCGGGGTTGCCAATCATGTTGGTAATTGTCAAGCCAACATTTGGGTTATTGCTGGGGCTTGCGCTGCTCCGCGTCAGGGTAAAGTCAACAGGTGGTTGCGTTGGAGTTGGTGAGAGGGTTGGGGTTTCAGTAGCAACTGGTTGACCACCCGTATTCCCATCGATGCGATAGACATTAAACGGTTGGTTTGATGAGGTACGATGATGCCAAACTGCCGTTACCAGCCCACCTCGTGTTTCAATTTGCGGCCATGCCCGACCGACAATCGCTGCATCGATGGTTTGAATTGGATTGAAGGCAATGCCTGGGTTAATTTCTTGGGCGACTAACGCTTGGGCTGTATCGCCAGGGCCGCTTAACCACGTAGCATAAACCCGATCAGTTTGATCGTTGTAGGTTACCGCCGGAAATTCGTCGTAGCTTGTGCCACTACTTAATTGAACCCGATTGCTCCAGGTGCCGTTTGTACCTTGTTTGTAGTAAACAATGTGGGTACTAGGAGCCATCGAATACACAGCAATAACCGTATTGCCTTTTGAGGTTAGTGAGGCAATTTTAACTTTGCCACTATCAAGGTTGTTGGAAACATTCCAGGTCGTCCCATTGAAAATGAGATAGGGGAACTTTGCATCGCCAAGATAGGTTAGGTGAATATTGCCATCGGCAGTTGCGGTAGCGCGAGGATATTTTTGGTTGCTCCCGTCATTGCGCACGACCCGACCACCAGTGCCGGTTTCCCATGCCCCATTGGCCCAAATCCGGTGAATAATTTGGGCCGCTGAGCTAGCGCGGCGGTCGCCCCAGAACGCATGAATTTTACCGGTTCTGTCGGCAATAATCTCCGGTGTTGAGCTTTTGGTTGAGCTTAACACAGTAGCAACACTAGGAGTAATGCCACTTGCCGAGAACGTGATATAACGGTGAACGGCAAACCCTTCAAAGTTAATGAAGATAATATGCGCACGATTGCCTTCGATTGCCATCGAAACAAATGGATCAGCCCCGTGGCCTGCGTTCCCATTCACAATATACGGATTCAGCCATGTGCCACTCACATTATTGGTATACATGACCTCAGATGGGTCAGACGTGCTGGCTGCCAGCCGAATCCAGGTAATGTGGGTTTTACCATTAGCATCAATCACAACATCGCTGTGCAAATTTTTGAGTGCGCCTGCTGCGACTAGTTGAGCTTGGCCCCAACCAACCGCGTTGGGAGCTGCGGTAACTGGAGTTCTGTTGCTTACCATTGAGGCAAACAAGCTTGCCACTAAGATACAAAGCAGCCCTATGGATTTCTTCGAGGTCGTTGGTTTCATTGTGCGTCCTTATTCTTGAACAATGACATTATCAAAAGCCAGCATGCCTTCGGCAAATCCATAGACCCCGGTTTGCCCACTGCTGAATGTATCGTCTTGGGCTTCGAGCACCGGAACTCCATCAAGCGTGGCGATGATGCTTGTCCCTTTGAAACTCAAGCCCAAGGTTGTCCAGGTTTTGAGGTTCCAACCTTTATCGTTAATTGCGGCAAGTTGGGTAAAGATTTCAGTCTTGCTATCATAGCGTTGGATGGTGATTGTTTTGCCGCCTTCGGCCCCTGCCGGACGCACCGCTACAACATAGAAGCCGTTTTCATTGACCCGACCAACCAAGCCCATCACGCTATTGCCCCAGGAATAGCCTTGGGCCGTGATGCTATAGTCTTTCCAATTTTTATCGCCAGTTACCAGCGCGGTTGGAGCAACTGCTGGCCAACCTTCTGGCCCAGTTACTTGCTCGACTCGGCCTTCTTTAATCGCCCATTTGGATTTTTCAGTTGAGTTCATCCAAACGTCAATCACCTCCCATTGGCTTAGATCGCCATCGAAGGTGCTGCGAAACAGCTCAGGAGCCTTATTTGGATTTTCAATGGCAGGCGCTCCTTGAACAACTTCGGTTGGCAATGGAGCATAGGTTGGTGCTGGTGGAGCGGTTGGTAACTCGCCTAATGATCCTTGTTGAGCGCTGGTATATGCGCCACACGCACTGATGGCTGTGGTGAGCAACAGTAGCCCACACAAGGAACCCATAATATTTCGTCGCATTGAACTCCTCCTAAGTTCTGGTGAGAGTTTGGAATGAATACAACATTGTGTATTGCGGTTATTGAGCGTAGCACGATGCTGTTGATTCTGTCAACGTAAAATCAACGTGCTTAGTAGGTTAAAAGATGAAGATTAGCTAAAAGTTCCCTGATAGCGGCTGCTTGGCTAAAATTGCTGTATAAAGCCGAGCGAGCCGCTGGGCGACTTGAGGTGAATAAAATTGTTGGGCTTCTTGTTGACAGGTTTGGCTGCGAGCCTGGGCTTGTTCCGAGGTTTCAGCTAAAATTGTGGCTAAGCCAGCCCAGAGTTGATCAGGCCGATGTGGCGCGATGCTAATGCCGGCAGCAGCACTAAAAAATTCGGGTGTGCCTGCGCTGCGAGTCGCCACGAAGGGCACTCCCAAGCTTGCTGCTTCTAAAACGGTGCGGTTGCCGCCTTCAATAATCGAAGGTACGGCTAGCACGTCGGCTCCAGCAAAATACTGCGGCATTTGCTCACGGGGAATGCCTCCTGTAAAGATTACTCGATCGGCCACGCTATGGCGATGGGCCAATTGGCCTAAATATTCGCCATAATCGCCAAGTTTTTCGTCAACTCGATTTGGCCCGCAAATCAGTGCTACAGCCTGTGGTAAACCCACCAAGGCCTGAATCAAATCATCAAAGCCTTTGACTGGCAATAAACGTCCTGCCGCGACGATCACGTTGCGCCCAGCAATTGCAGGGTAGGTTTGGCGCAACCAAGCTCGACTTTCTGCCCGAAAGGCCGCTTGATCGCGCTCGAAATATTCGTCGCGAATATTCCGACCAATCGTGATGATTTTCTGCGTTGGGCAGCCAAATTGCTCGGCCATCGCACTGGCACTTGGTGAAACCGAACGAATTGCCGCAGCTCGCGCAAAGGTCAATTTGAGCAAAGCACGGACTCGTTTGTAGCGAGCAAAACCATAGCTGATCGAATCATCAGCAATTAAGTCGCCACCACGGATGGTTGGTACAAATGGCCGTCGATCAATCAACGAAGCCACGGCGGCAATCGCCCCCAATGGATAAACCGACTCAACGTGAATAATCTCGATCTCAGGGTGTTGGCGCAAAAAGCTTAAATAATCGCGCAGCAAACTGAAAAAATAGCTATATTCAGTCAAGCGTCGGCCTACATTATTCAATAGCCGATCGCTGCGCTGCATGCTCACTGCTGGCCGATAGACCTGAATTGCACCATCTTCGACCAACCAACGGCTTTGGCGGTCGCGGCTGGAGTCGGGCACAAGAATGCTGGTTTCATGGCCAAGCGCCTGCCAGCGCAACAAAAATTCTTCATGCACCCGATCAAGCAAGGCAGCGTTGTAGGCAGTGGTGAAGTAGAGCATGCGCATTGAATTTAGGCTCCCTGAGTGCGATACCAATCCAGTGTGCGGGCGATGCCAGTTTCAATATCGACGCTTGGCTCAAAACCCAAGATTTGGCGAGCAGCACTAATATCGGCCAACGAATGCTCAACATCGCCAGTACGGGCTGGACTGTAAATAATCGGTAGTTCTTTACCAACTAGTTTGTTCAACATCGCAACCACATCATTAAGGCTAATGCGCAAGCCACAAGCAATGTTAAACACATGGCCAGCCGCAGCAGGCACGCTTGCCGCCAGCAAATTGGCCTGCACCACATTCGCAACGTAGGTAAAGTCGCGTGATTGATTGCCAGTGCCATTCATGGTGTAAGGTTCGCCTTGTAAGGCCAAGGTCATAAAACGAGCAATTACGCCCGAATATTGCGAAGTTGGGTCTTGGCGCGGCCCAAAAACGTTGAAATAGCGCAAGCCAACCGTTTCTAAGCCATACACATGATGAAAAACCTTCAAATAGCTTTCGGCGGCCATTTTGCTGACTGCATACGGCGATTTGGGGCTCATGGCCATAGTTTCGACTTTGGGCAAAATTGGGGTATCGCCATAGACCGATGATGACGCTGCAAAAACGACGCGCCGTGCGCCATGCTGCCGCGCCGCTTGTAACACATGCAACGAGCCGCCAGTATTGACCGCATCGGTGGTTAGCGGGTCGCTGACCGAGCGTGGCACTGAGGGCAACGCACCTTCGTGAAAAATTACTTCGCAGCCAGCCACCGCTTGGCTCACAGCCTCGGCATCGCGTAAATCGCCGCGCACCAACTCAATATCATTAATACAATGCGCCAGATTATGCTCATAGCCAGTCGAAAAATTATCGAAAACCCGCACCTCATCGCCGCGTTGCAAGAGCGCATCAACCAAATGCGAGCCAATAAAGCCTGCGCCACCAGTTACTAAATATCGCGCCATAAAGCTATTCCTTTTTAGTTAAGTTCAAAAATCGCAATTGGGTTATTGCTATCGTTTGGCCGTGGGAAGCGCTGAATCACCGTGGTGATGCTGCTAAATGGCTGATTTGGCTCAAAACCATCGCGCCGATCAAGCGCTGGCTTATCGGCTAGCCCCAAACTGCTCAGCAATAATTGACCATAGATCTTGAATTGGGTGAAGGTTGTGGGCACACGATGCTCGGGCCGTTCACCAAATTGATAGCTATAAAACTGAATATGATCGGCCATGGTTCCCTCTTGATCGATCAAGTGGGTCACGCCTTTTTCGCGCAAATAATCGAGCATGCGCCGTTGATCATAGACCTCAAGAATGTCGTTGTTCAATTTGCCATCGATATTCAGCACATGATGACCAGAATAATATTGATAAATGCCCGAATTTTTAGCCCCGATCAAGGCATCACTGGGCAAATTATCGCGCATCCACAAGGCTGCTTGATACATCGTTGGTTGCGATTGACTAGGCGCTGTTGCTTTTTCTTGCCAAAAGCGTGAGCTATCGAGGGTTTGCACAATCAGCACGCCCGCAATCAGCGCTGGCACGGCCAGATAGCTGATCGATGGCAAACGCTGGAGCATTGCCGCCAACGCCCATGCCAGCAAAATAATGACTGCCAGCGACCAAGGCACAAAGTGACGTGGATTATCCTGCTGCATCATATAGCCATAATAAACCAAGGGAATCGGCAGATAGAGCAAGAGCGGTAAGCCAAGCCAGAGTTGACGACCAACCCAAAAGCCCACAAATGCCGCAAAAATGGCCAAACAAAGCGCTGCGCCAACTACTGAGCGTCCCAATACTTCCATCGAAATTGCGCTATTAACGTACCAACCATCAAGCCCATTTGAGATGGCGTAGGAGTTGACGTAGCTGTGCAAGTAGGTCAAGGCTTTGCCACTACTGGGCGAAAACGAACCAAATACCGTCAAATTACGCCAGAAATAGGGCACTAACAGCGTAAACGTCACCACGACATAGCTCGTGAGCATGGGCAATTCACGGCCTAAGCGTTTGGCTCGCCAAGCCCAAATCAAGCGAGCCGCGGCAATCGAGGCAAAGAGCAATGCTCCATCTAGGCGGGTCAGAATCATGGCAGCCGTTAGTGCGGCAAGGCCGAGATTATGGCTTAATTTTTTGGGATCGATTTTGACCGCAGCTAGCAGCGTCGTGACCCAGAGCAACAAAGCCATCGACGTTTCCATGCCATTGACGGTAAACCGCACTAAAACGGGGTTTAGCGCATATAAGATTATGCCAAATAAACTTGCTTGCCAGTTCATCAAATGTCTCAGCAAATGCCACAACGGCCACATGACTAAACTGGCCAACAATGCACAGATAATCAAGTTGACAGTAAAGCCTAAGGCTAAGTTATCGGGGGCAAAAACATAGGGAATCGCCCCTAAAGTGAGTGGATACACCGGATGAAATCCATTGGTTGGCGTGATACCATCGGCGGTGATCCCTTGGCCCATGGCCCAATTGCGGGCAATGGCCGTCACCATCCAAGCATCATCTTCGAGCACCAGCAAATGGGTTTGCAAGGGCAAGAGCGCAAAAATCAGCCGCAAAAGTAGGCCACATACGCTGACCGCAATAATCAACCCTCGAATGGCTTTAACTGAAACTTTCATTGTGCTTGCTCAAATAGGCCACTATCACGGCGGACAAACATCCGAATGCCTCGGCCTTCAACGCCGCTGGCTTCGATCAGCCGATAGTTAGCATCAAATAATGGATGGCTAGTAAACATTGGTGCAGCAACCCATGGAATTAAGCTTGGTTTTCGATCACGGAGCACATAATCGGGGTCTTGCTTTTCGTGGCCAGGTTTGCCCGCCTTGCTCGGATCAATTGGCAGATGCGCAATATGCAGATCGGTCAAGCCATGAGCATCAATCGTTGTGCGTTCTGCATAATAGGGTATGGCTCCGGCAGCGGTAACCGTTAGCGTGGTTTCGGGCGGTGTGCTGGCTTTGATCCATAGCCCAACTTCACGATAGCGATTGACCACATCGGTCTCGTACCAAGCCGCCGAACCAACTGTTAATGGGCGTTCTTGCTGAAGTGGCTGGAGCAGGAGCAACAGGATTGCGCTGCTGGCTACGATTGCACTAGCGCCCAGCCAACGCCGATAGTGCCAAAGTTCGCTGATGCCCCAGCTTGCCAAAAGCGCAAACCATGGCACAGTTGCGACCATAAAACGATAACCTGGCATCCAATCGCCGCCCACGCTAATCGTGTAGCTGGTGTAGAGGCCAACGATTGCCCATGTGATGATGGCAAGGATGGGTACTTTTTTAGTTTGATACCAACGCAGCCCACTTGCTAGTGCTCCCAGCCCTAAACCAAGCCAACCTAAGTAGTAGCTACGGTTAAAATCAATAAAATAATTAATCCCTCGTTCGGCTTGTTTGGCTGTGCCACCAACTTTGGCATAAAACGTGTTGGGCAGTGGATAGCCATAATACCACCAACGCGCCAGCCAGTAGGGTACAAAGGTCAGGCTCAAGATTCCGGCGTAGCGTATTAGCGGCTGCCAGTGCTTGGTTTGCCAACTTTGCCAAATTGCCAGTAAGCCAATAATCCCAGCCAACAGCATGCCATCAGGCCGAGTCATAATCGTGAGCGTGGTGGCGATCGCTGCATAACCCCAGACCTGATTGATCGCAAGTAGCACGGTTGCCAAAATACCCGCGCAAAAGAGTGCGGTTTCCATGCCGCTACCCAAACTTGTGTAGAGCAATAACGGCAAATTGAGCAACATCAAGGGTATCGCTAGGGTCATCCAGCTACTTTGATGCAAGCGATGGGCCAATTGTAAACTTAAGACCACAATCACCATGCCCAAAAGCAGGTTGGTTGCATGGGTGACTAAAATTGGGTCGGCCCCAAGTTTAATGCTGAAGCTACTTAATAAGGTCCAAAGGAAATTGGTAAAGCCTTCGACCCGCTCGTCAAGGTTGAACACCAACCCCTGACCATTGGCCAAATTGGCAGCATAGCGAAATGAGATAAACGCATCATCTAAAATCCACGAGCCAAGGATTTGAGGGCTGCTAATCAGCCAAAAGCTACTGAGTGGCAAGCTTACCCAGCGCCATAGCTGCGGCAGATTGCGCATGCATTGCCAACCAATCACGTTGGCAAAAACCAAACTGATCAGAAGAAAATCCTTTGGCAAAAACTGGGGCTGGTAGCCATAAACCCCAAGCAGCCACTGCCCAAACACAATTCCTGCAAAGCCCACTGGAATCTGCCACAACACCATTAACCCTAAGCCAAGTGCCAAGCCTAGCCAGGCGACGAACGATTGGGTTGGTTGGGCTGCCAACGCCTCAATTTGGATGCGTTGCACCACAATGCCCAAGGTACGTTGATCAGGGCTACGCCATTCTGCCGAGGTCAAGTCAAGCAAAATATCATGATCAGGGTGGGTTAAACCAGCGGGAAGTTGCACATGATACCATTGCCATTGATTGCTCAGATTAAGTTTGAGCAACGCTTGCTGATTGACCGTAACTGTTAAGGGCATGGTTTGACCATCGGTGCGACAGCCACAGAGCAATAGATTAAGCTGTAAGGGGGCGGCAACATTCTCCCAATAAGGAAACGCAATGCTGCCACGTCCGCTTGTCCAGCGAAATACACCTTGCTCTGTCCGCTCAACTTCCTTAAATCCATAAAAATTTCGGAAGTTTTGAGTTTGGCCTTCAACCAGAAATTCGCCTTCGCTGCCCATCACAACATCGATGCTAGGCCGCGCAGGCGGAATGAGAAAAATAATGGCGCTCAAGGCAATTAGCGCCAATGGTAGAAATCGTTTAAATCGCTGCATAGCTATAATACGCGCCGAAGCACGCCCTTGAATGGAAGTTTCATGCTCAATAAACGCTCTCGCTCAGCCGGATCAAGCCCGCCGAGCAATTTCAATGTGAGTAAATAGAGGCCAGCCCCAATTGCGGCAAACAGCATCAACGGCAACAGATTGATTAATTTAGTTTGCCAGCCAGCCGCCGCCTCAGGCATTGGCCAAAGTTGCATTAACCCAATGAGGGCCACCGCAAAACTGGCGCTGGCAGCACAAACCCGCAGCCAAAACCGCCAGGGCAATTGCAAGCCCAAATTGCGCCATCCATAATAGAGCGTGATCAAGCGGGTGGCAACTCGCACTGCGCCAACCGCAATCGCCACGCCCAACATGCCATAGCGTGGTAGCAACACAAAAACCAATGGCACACTGATAAAGGCAAACAAGCGCGAAATGATCACAGCGCGATATTGCTCATAAACCATCAGTACATTATGCGGCACGCTCAGCAACGATTCGCCAAAGGTAAATGCGATAAACACAATAATTAAGCTGCTGGCATCGGTGTAGAGTGGATACAGCACCGCCACCATGCGCGGAGTGAGCAAGGCCAAACCCACGCCTGCTGGCACAATCAACAGCCAAATCATGCGGGCCAAACCACCATGAGCATCTTGCAACGATTGGGGATCGCGGCGCAATTTGATCCGCGAAAGCAGCGGAGTCATCACGCCGTTGAGCGGCATCCAAATATAGCCAAGGTAATCTTTGGCAAATTTATAGGCAAAAGCCAAAATCGCCACATCGCGGGCATTCAGTTGGGTCACCGTAAACAGCGTTACAAACTGAATATCATACACCCAGGTGGTGATTTGCATTAAATAGGAGACTGCGGCAAATTTGGCAAAACGCTTAGGTAATTCGGGATCGCTCGCCTCGCCCTCGCCAGTATTGGATAGCTCGCGGCTGGCGCGTAAGGCTTGCCACGCTGCCATCAACACGCTAACCAATGGCGTGAGCACCAAGCCAATCAACACCCCCGTGATGCCCCAACCCAGCAAAATAAAGATCGTTACCAAAATTGGTTGGAGCAAGGTTGTAACTAAGGTGATCAAGTTCCAAGCGCGTTGTTTGAAGTAGGCGGTCAGAAACTGCATAAAGACATCAAACAGCGCACCCAAAATTAATAAAGCGCTGACCACTAGCATAAACCAGTGGCTTTGGCGCTCAATTTGCTCGATCACGGCGAGCGTGCCAGTGCGTTGATTTTGCAATTTGCTGAGCTTGCTGATTTGGTCAGACGTGGCTGGTTGTTGCTCAAGGCTGCGGATTTGGCTTTCGAGTTCAACAACCTCAGTTCGTTGTTGCTCGATTAGATAATTGCCCATGGGTTGGGCCAGCAGATTCAAACCGAGCACCAGCACGGCCATAATTGCCAGTTTAAGTCCGATCATACGCCAGAGAAAGCGCAAAACACCTTGGCGACCTTGGCGTTTTTCCACTTCAGGGATGAAGCGTGGCAAACTACGTTCGATCCCAAGGTCGGCGTAGGTGCCAATTGAAGCCGCCAAACTGGTGAGGAGAAAAATCAAAGCGACCTGCTCAGGTGCAAGCCGCCCGTAATAAATCACACTGGTGATGATGCCAACTAAAAAGCGGGCTGGAAACAGCAGCGTATTCCAAAGCGTTGCGCTCCAAACCTCACTGGTGAGGCTCCGCTGCGGTTTGTTCGATTGCACTTAACGTACTCCAGTGGCTACCATCCCATTTCCGATCAAGGGCGGGTAGGGAATAGCAAGCGGGTTGCGATGTGGTGGCAACCAGCGAATGGGTTTAAAGCCAGTTTTGATCCGTGGTTGTTTAAAGCCGGCGGCTTTGAGATCGTTTCGCAAGCGCCAAGGGGTATACAAATTAATATGGGTGGGGTCGGTATCGCCCGACCAAACTTTGCCAACCAAGGGAGCCAGCACCCGTCGGATATCCCACAGATTGGGAGTGGTCAGAAAGACCATGCCGCCAGGTTGTAGTACCCGAGCGCATTCCAGCAGAAATTCCACGCCATCGGGCACATGTTCAATCACCTCGTTGGCGAGCACCATGCCAAAGGTTTGGTCGGCAAACGGAAACCGCGGCGCAGCATCCATCTGCACCAGATCGACATCAATCAATTTGGCTGCTTCGCGCAAAGCATAAATGCTGGGGTCTACGCCAATTGCGGTTGCGCCACGGCTGCGAATATAGCGCAACCCCGGCCCCGCGCCACAACCCACATCGAGCACTGGCCCTTGGGGTAAGTGCTTGGCCAAGCCACCAAACGCGAACATCCGGCGGTATTGCACAGCAATTTTGCGGTCGGATTTGCTGACCTGCGGCGCAAAATAGCTGGTTTCGTCGATCTTAGTGCTCATTGATTACTCGCGTATAGACCTGCTCTAAGGCGGTCGTCCATCGGGCCGGATTATACCATACCTCGCATGTTTGCTGCCCACCGCTGCGGAGTTTGGCAGCTAAACGCGGCTGCCCAAGAATCAAATTGGCGGCTGCGGCCAAGGCTTCGGGATTGTTGTAGGGTGCTAGCAAGCCATTTTCGCCGTGGCGCACAATTTCGTTAACCACCGGAATATCGCTGGCAACCAAGGGCGCACCCGCCGCCATGGCTTCGAGCAAGGTCAAGCCAAAGCCCTCATAACGGGTCGGCGTGAGATAGACATCGCAATGGCGAAAAAGGTTGACCAAGGTTGCATCATCAACCCGCCCCAAAAAATGAATCTGTGGTTGAATATTCAGTTCTTGGGCGATTCGGTCAACTTCGGCCCGTTCAGCGTGGTTAATCCCCGATACCATCAATAAATTGGCATTGGGATATTGCTGCAAAATTGCTGGCATGGCCCGCAAGGCCAAATCGTAGCCCTTGCGCGGAGTCAATTGCCCAACAAATAAAATCCATGGGCGGCTTACCTTCAAATCAGGTAAAACAACCGGGGTAGTCTGAATCGCCGAATCGTCAATCCACAAGGGAATCACACTTGATTCTTGCTGCAATCCCATGCGTTTAAGTTCATCGGCCTCGAATTGCGAGCATGGAATTAGCTGATCGGCTTCCCACAATGGGCGATGCAAGCGCCAATTGCGTAGATGGTCGCGGATTGTGCGCCACGAACGGGCCGATTTGAGGCGTTGCCAAAATTGTTGTTTCGTCCAAATTGGCCGCTGATAGTGGATGGTTGTTTCAAATGGACGCTCACGATCATCAACCAAATAGGCATCGTGATACGGCCCCAACCATGTATAAACCGTGGGAATCTTGTGCTGTTTGGCCCAGGCACTCGTTTGGGCGGCCAGCACATTGCGCGGATGCATAAAATGAATCAAATCTGGCCTTGGACCATGCTCCAAGGCTTGTTGCAACTCACGATTTGGCGCGTAGCCCGAATGCACGCGTTGCACTGTTACGCCCTCGATGATTTCATGACGGGCAGCTAAGGCAGGTCGTTTGGGATCGTGGGTTCCAATCGCGCGAACGGCATGACCGCGTTGAGCCAAACCGAGCGCCACAATTCGCTCAGGCCAGTTGCGAAAGGTTGCGGTTACCCCGCCTAGCCCAACAATCAAAATTTGCATCGATCTATCCTTAATTTTAGAGATCAGGGGTCAGGGGCTTTTGATCCACGAAGGACACGAAGCGCACGAAGCATGTTTTAGCCACAGATGAACACAGATTGATCAGATTATTTCTGTATGTTGTCTACGTGCCTCAAGTTCTAATCCTGCCGCATTTTCATCCCGCATCCTTTCGTTCTCTGCGCCTCTGCCTTAAACAAACTGACCTTTATTTAGTTCCTAAATCCTAGCCCCTTTGTGCGCTTCGTGTCCTTCGTGGTTTCGGTTACTGCTGCTTTAATAAGGCAAAATCGCCAGCCTCGGCCACAATCACCCAGTCAGGATCGTTCAAATAGCGCTCGATTGCAGCGCGAGTTTCGGCGCTATTGCCTGGTGGCCGCCGATCAAACACCAAATACTCGGCTCGCTCAATATATTCAGCGGGATACGATTTATTGCCTGGAAAGAAGTAGATTTCTTGGCGCTGGGCGAGGTGTGGTGCCAGAAAGGTGCTGGCGGCAACAGCGGCATCGGCAGGCACTTGAGCCAAAATTGCCCGGGCATCGGCTACCCGTGTTGGATTTTCGCGGTTGCTCAAAGCGGTTTTTACCACATTATTCAAGGTCAAATTACCAATAATCCCAATCAGCAATAAAACCAGCACCGCGCCATGCACTGCCCGTTCGCGCCATTGCGAGTTGCGCACTGTCCAGCGGGTGAGATTCAGCAAACCTTCGACCGAGGCCACGAGCAAAAATGGATAAACTAACGAGCCATATTGATAATTTAGGCTGAATTGGACTGCATTGGGCGAGATTAAGTTGAGCGCTAAAACTGGTAATGCCAACAGCAAGGTTGGGCTGAGCAAGGCCAAAAAGCCGCCAAGCCCAAACAATTGCCACAAATATTTGAGTTTGGGCGGCTCGGTCATGACGCTAAAAGCAAGGGCTGGATTGGTCAGCATAGTTGTGATCACATCGCCAACAGTTTTGCCAAGCCTGCCATAACTGTAAATATCAGCAATAAAATTACCCTCGCTGAAGGCTGGAACAATTACGCCCAAAGCCACCGCAACCCAGGCTGGCCCTAGCACCAAAGGAAATGCAATAAATTTCCAAGGCTTGCGCTGCCAAGCTGCATATAAACCAAAGGCAATTAACGTAAAACCTGCCTCAGTTTTGGTGCACATCATCAAAAATAGAAATAAACAATACAATCCCAAGCGTTCACGGCGCAAATATAATAATGCTGCCAAGGCAAATGGAATCATAAATGAGCGCAATTGAAACTCGTACATATTGATATGCTGAGTTGTGGGGTGTAATAAATAAATGGCAGCAATCACCAAGGCATGCCATGGCTTTGGCAAAAGATCACGCACAATCGCATACAATGGCCAAGCAGCAATGCCTAAAGCAATTGTTTGCAACACAAGCAGCGTATAGGGCGATTGATATATGCCATACAATAATGCTAAGGGCAATTGCAATAACACAGGGCCATCATCAAAATCGTAGCGCATCATGGCAAACACCGAAATTTGGAATGGCCGCCCATGCAAGGTATTCCAAATCGTTTGCTCGTTGCCCGCCATATCGAAGCCTTGGCGAAACCATGCCAATTTTAGACACGACAGTGTAGCGAATACCCCGATATAGCCCACAATCATTGTTGTAAGCAGCGCTTTGGCATATGTATCGATCGTTGCAAAAAATCGTTGCATTGTTGTTCCGTATTAGCTAGGGATTTGGGGATTGGGTTTGATCCACGAAGGGCACAAAGGACACGAAGGCTATTTTAGCCACAGATTGCACAGATTGTTTTGATTATTCCTCTATGCTACGCAGTTCAAATTCCAATCCTGTTATAATTTCATCCCTTATCCCTCATAATTCATCCTTTGGCTTTCTGTGTCTCTGCGTTAAATCTCGTCGCTATTCTCTGGCCCCTGACCCCTAGCAACTAACTAACCCCTCATACACCACTTCAACTCGCTCGGCGACAGCCGACCACGGGAACAATTGTTGCACCCGTTGGCGACCAGCACGCGCTAGTTGCTCACGATAGGCTGAATCGTGGCAAAGTTGGCTGATAACGCGAGCTAAATCGGCTGAATTTTGGGCGATAAAGCGTTCGCCAGTGCTGCCAGCTTGCACCACATCATCATAACCACGCCACGACGAGGCGATAACGGGCCGGCCACAGGCTTGGGCTTCGGCTAAGGCCATGCCAAACGTCTCTGATGTATAACTCGTACCAAGCACCAAATCGGCGCAGGCCAAATAGCGCGGCAATTCGCTGTGGGCAATTGTGCCAAGAAAGTGCACGCGTTCGGCAATGCCTAATTGTTGGGCATAGTCAGCCAAGGCTTGGCGGGTTTCGCCATCGCCTAAAAAGGCCAAATGATAGGTGTGATCGAGCAAACTCAAGGCACTAATTGCATCGCGCTGACCTTTCCAAGGCATCATGCGCCCAGGATGCATCAATAACCATTGAGCATCGCCAGCAATTGCTTGGCGTAATGCTGGATCTAGCGCCAAAGGTCGAAAATGCTCGACATCAACGCCGTTATAGACCACGCTCGCCGTGCGCCCATAATGTTGCTGCAAGGTTTGGGCATTGTAGCTAGAGCACGAAAGCAGCACGGCGGCTGACTGCATCAGCTGAACATCGCCGCGAAAAAAATCTTCGCCATGGCCGTGATAAGCCGTGGGAATGCCATGGCGTTTGAGCAATGGAGCCACGACCAAATCATAAGGCTTGTGAATATGCACCAAATCGGCAGTTTTCAAAATAGGCCAAGCCCGTGGCAGCAGCGACAAGCGTTCGGCCAATTTGCGCCAAGCATAAGCGCGACGTAACGGCCCCCAAGCCAAACGTGCCCGATCAATAAATGGGAATTTTAGCACCCGCAAGCCCTGATTTGGCCGTTGAATTGGGCCTTGACCACCAACAATCGTCACCCGATGGCCGAGCCGAACTTGCTGCTGCGCCAATTCCCAAACAAAACTCTCAACCCCGCCGACTTTGCTAGTAGTCGTCAGATTGTAGTGAATAATATGCATTACCACAGCACCAATTCGTAGGTTCCCTTGACCCAATCACGGTAAAAATAATAAGCAGGCAAGCCTAAACCAAGCCGATAAGCCAAATCGCGCAGTTTGCCTTTGAGGCCTTGGGCGCGGCGTTTGCTGCCATGCTGAATGTCCAAAGCTTCCATATCGGCAACCTTGAAGCCATACTGCTGAGCCAAATCACGAAATTGATTCATCGTGTAATAATGCATGTCGCTCAAACGCTGACGATCTTGCAGACCCATCGCTTGTTTAGTTTTGAGCCGTGTGGCAACCAAGCGATCAGCCATACTGCGCGGTAACCAATTGATCCCACGAATATGGTAATGCGGGTCGCGCCATGCCCAGCGGTTAATAATTGTGAGCAGAACCCGACCACCAGGCCGAATCACCCGCCGCAACTCTGCCAACATTGCCGCCGGATCTTGCACATGCTCAACAATATCCCAGCAAATTGCCAAATCGAAGCTGTTATCGGCAAACGGCACAGCCTCGCCAACTGCATTCAAAATTGGCACATTGAGATCATAACGGGCTGCGCGATGCTTGCTAATCTGGCAATAATCACGATTGAATTCAGTTGCGACTGGCTGAGCACCAGCCTGAGCCAAGGCCACCAGTGTGCCGCCCATCCCACAGCTAATTTCTAAAATGCGCGTGTTTGCCAGCTCACCGCCAAACCGCTCGATTAATGCTAAGCGTTCGGCTTGATAACGCTCTTGCCAAATCCGTTTTTCGCGCCAAGTGGTGTAATCTGGTCGCCAGTTCATTGGCTCAACCCAGCGATCGATCTGCTCGATCAATGCCGTTTCATTTGAATCAACTACCATATTTGTTTCACCGTTGCGATCCGCCGTGTCCATAATTCAATCGACATTGCAAATAGCCCAAGGTAGGCCAAGCCAAACAGAATGCTGCTCCAGCGCCAACGTTTGAGCGCCATATCCATCAACATTGCCATCAAAATCGCCCACACTGGAATCAAGAAAATAATATGCTTATCAACCATTGGCACATTGCGATCAATCACGGTGAATAGTAACGAAACAGTTACCATCGCACACATCCAAATCGATCCCATCCACAAGCGAGTTTCGGGCTGGCGCGTGCGCAAGCGAGCGATCACCCACAAAGCAAATGGCAATAGCAGGAAGGGAATCATCAAGCCATGGTTCCATAAGCGGGTGCGATACGCGAGGAAATTATCGTAGGCTGTGGGCTGATATTGAATTGCGCCGACAGCTTCTTGGCCTTCGGTAAAGGTTGTGGTGAAGTAAGGAATCGTTTTTTCAATGATGCCTGGAATATACAAGCCATAATAGACGATCGTTGAACCAAGCACCCCCACCAACATTGCTGTGATTACTGAACGGGCTTGGCGACGTTCGCTACGCTTAGTGATGGCGATATAGCTCATCCAAATGCACAGCAACAAGCCCAAGAATACCGCCATCACCGTGTACATCAAAAATGCCACAGTCAACAAGGCGGCGAAACTCCACCAAACCTTGCGTTGATCAAGCTTGCCCCAAGCCCCAATCACAAAAGCAATGCTCATAAATGTCCACCACATACCAAAGGTGGTTGGCACATTGCCCCATGAATGCAACAAATAGGTTAATGGCACTACGTTATAAAAGGCTGCCGCCAACAACCCGACCCGTCGCGAGAAATCAAACGAACGGGCAAAGAAATAAATCAAAAAGATATAGCTCGAATCAATGATTGAACTAAATATCTTGGCCGTTGTCTCCATTTGGAAGGGCAGCAAGGCAAACGAAGTGGCGAAAATATGGAAAAACGGCGAATATGGAATAATTGGCCGATCCTTGCCGAATTCCTTTTCGGGCATCACTGACTCATTGAACGCACCTGGCTTATACATTTCAGCCAAACGACCATCCAAAATCCAGCGTACTCGCTCCATATGCCAATGAATATCGATCGCGATCATATATGGATAGACTTGGCCCGCAGCTTTGACCCAAAAGCCAAATAAAAACAAGCCAAGCAAAATCGTCAAGGTTCGTGGCTCTAATTCAATGCCACCCTTGTGCATCAGCCACGGCACAATTTTGCGTAGCGCAGCAACTAAGCCAACGCTCAAAACCGCCAGCACCGCCAAATTTGGCAACCAAAAGGTATGTGGCACACGCGCCAACATTACTGGCAGCGCCAAACCAACGCCAAGAGCCGCGCTAAGGCCAACCGCCCAAGTCCAATTGATGCCAGTCAGCAGAATGCTCGCGGCGATGCCAAGCAAAATAATGCTGAGCAAAACTACTGCAAGCAATGGTGGCAACCAAGGGCGGCCTGTCGTTGAAGCAAGCTCAACATTAAATAAGGCTACGCCCAAGGTTCGGGCACTAGCCGTTTGCTCCTGATATAGATTTGAATTCAGCCCAATTGCCAGATTGCCATTGCTAGTTGCAGTAGCTGGAATAAAGGCATGAATAATTCGCGTCTCATTGCTATCTGGCAGTGCCACAGCCACATTCGGGGCAAAATTTAGGGTTGCCTCAACTGGACTAGCATCAGGATGTTGAGTTAACAAATCGATTTTGGTTGTCCAACTGCCGCGACCAGCTAAAGGAACGGCAAGTGTGGCCTCGCCAGTTGTCCAGCGAAACGAACGATTATTACCCTGACTGACCTCGCCAGGCGAGAAATTGCCTTGGAGAAAAGGCGGATCATAATAATCGCCAAGCGTAATTGTGGCTTGAGCTTGCCACTGATAAGTAATGGTTAAGAGCAATACCGCCCAAAGCACCAAGCCCCCAACCGCAGCGAGCCAAACCCGCCATGGCTCAGCAAAAATCGATGATCGATCTCGAAAAAGCGTTGAACCAACCAATTGCATGCGAAATCACTCAATCACTAAAAGGTGTTTAATCTCATATTTTGCTGAACAATTATAGGCGATCACCCTACCTTTGCAACCAATTTGACAAGCAAGGCCATCTGCGGTAGACTTCACGGGCTGTCAACGAATGACTCAAATATAGTCACGACACGATAAACCGAACGAAATCAACCACAAACAAAGGTTTGACAAGAACGATTGAATGTGGTAGACTTCACGGGCTGTCAACGAATGACTCAAATACAGTCACGACACGATAAACCGAACGAAATCAGCCACAAACAAAGGTTTGACAAGAACGATTGAATGTGGTAGACTTCACGGGCTATCAACTGATAGCAACGATGTGAGATAAACATCAAACAATTGGCAACAAACTTCCGTTTGGTTAGTAAAATAAACCTGCGGATTTTTTATCGCCAAAACTGCACCTTTCCAACTGATGGGTGCTGCGTCCGCAGCACATTCCATGCATCATAACAATATTTGTTTCTTTGTCACCGTCAATGCAATTGGTTTGTTGATCTACCAATTATGAGTGACCGTGCTACCGCTCAATAAATTAGTAGTACACGCAGTGACTACGGTCACTTGTCGGCGAGTTTGATCCTGGCTCAGGACGAACGCTGGCGGCGTGCCTAATGCATGCAAGTCGAACGCATTCTTCGGAATGAGTGGCGCACGGCTGAGGAACACGTGACTAACCTACCCCGGTGTGGGGGATAACGGGTCGAAAGACTCGCTAATCCCGCATACGATCCGCCTCGGCGGAGGAAAGCCGTAAGGCGCACTGGGCGGGGGTCGCGTCCCATTAGATGGTTGGTGTGGTAATGGCGCACCAAGTCGATGATGGGTCTCTGGTCTGAGAGGACGACCAGACAGATTGGGACTGAGACACGGCCCAAACTCCTACGGGGGGCAGCAGCAAGGAATTTTCGGCAATGGGCGCAAGCCTGACCGAGCAACGCCGCGTGGAGGATGACGGCTCTTGGGTTGTAAACTCCTTTTGGGGGGGACGATAATGACGGTACCCTCCGAATCAGGCCCGGCTAACTACGTGCCAGCAGCCGCGGTAATACGTAGGGGCCAAGCGTTGTCCGGAATTACTGGGCGTAAAGCGTGGGTAGGTGGTCGATGATGTGCCGCGTGAAAGCGCCGGAGTAATGCCGGCGAGGTCGCGGTAGACACGTTGACTAGAGGCTCGCAGAGGAACGTGGAATTCCCGGTGTAGTGGTGAAATGCGTAGATATCGGGAGGAACACCAGTGGCGCAAGCGGCGTTCTGGGCGAGACCTGACACTGAGCCACGACGGCGTGGGGAGCAAACAGGATTAGATACCCTGGTAGTCCACGCAGTAAACGATGCATACCAGGTGTGGGATGGCGTTCGCGTCGTTCCGTGCCGCAGCTTACGCGATGAGTATGCCGCCTGGGGACTACGAGCGCAAGCTTAAAACTCAAAGGAATTGACGGGGGCCCGCACAAGCAGCGGAGCGTGTGGTTTAATTCGACGCAACGCGAAGAACCTTACCTAGTCTTGACATAGCACTGCAAGCTTCGGAAATGAAGTCGCCTTCGAGGGTGTGCTACAGGTGCTGCATGGCTGTCGTCAGCTCGTGTCGTGAGATGTTGGGTTAAGTCCCGCAACGAGCGCAACCCCTGTGAGGTGTTACAAGTGTCACCTCAGACTGCCGTTGTCAACAACGGAGGAAGGCGGGGATGACGTCAAGTCCGCATGGCCCTTACGACTAGGGCGACACACACGCTACAATGGCTGGGAGAATGCGCCGCGACCTGGCAACAGGCAGCGAATCGAGAACACCAGTCACAGTTCAGATTGGGGGCTGCAACTCGCCCCCATGAAGGCGGAGTTGCTAGTAATCGCCGGTCAGCCATACGGCGGTGAATCAGTACCCGGGCCTTGTACACACCGCCCGTCACGTCATGGAAGTGGGAAACACCTGAAGTCCGTGGGCTAACCGCAAGGAGGCAGCGGCCGAGGGTGGGGCTCGTAACTGGGACGAAGTCGTAACAAGGTAGCCGTACCGGAAGGTGTGGCTGGATCACCTCCTTTCTAGGGATAACATTCAAATTGCTAACGATGACAATCAACAAATAGATGTTTGGAAGCCGCCGCGGCGGCAGCACCCATCAGTGGGCAAGGCTCACTGAGATTTACTAAGGGCGTATAGCTCAGCTGGTTAGAGCGCGATCCTGATAAGATCGAGGTCTCTGGTTCGAGTCCAGATACGCCCACCAGTCAATCTTTGTAATTGACAAATCCCATGAAAATGGGGCGCTGGCGCAATTGGTAGCGCAACGGTTTTGCATACCGTAGGTTAGGAGTTCGAGTCTCCTGCGCTCCACCAGAACCTTAACAACAGATATAGCGACAATAACTATAGTCAAGAAATTGCATCTATACATTACAGGTTGTCACGCTGCCGAGGCGCGACGACCGATGATCAGCAGGAATGCGAGTGATGGATGCCTAGGCGCACACGACCGAAGAAGGACGGGGACTCCCGCCGAAACGGGTAGGCGAGCCGGAGTCAGGCTGTGACCCTACCATCTCCGAATGGGGCAACCCCACCACCGTGATGGGTGGTGATCCTAATCTGAATCTATAGGGTTAGGAAGGGCACCGGGGGAACTGAAACATCTCACGTACCCCGAGGAACAGAAACAATTCTCGTAGTAGCGGCGAGCGAACCGGGAAGAGCCTAAACGGCGCACGTGTCAAGCAGGACAGCGTTGCGTGTGCCGGGTTGCGAGACCTCCAGATTGGCATGTCCTTGCCAATAGCAAGTCACAAACGCGAGCTTTAGGGGAATGGCCCTGGAACGGCCAACCAGAGCGGGTGAGAGTCCCGTACCCGGAAAGGCGAGCACTTGCGTGAGGGATCTCAAGTACGACGGGACACGCGAAATCCCGTCGGAAGCAGGGGTGACCACACTCCAAGGCAGAATATCGTGGGCGACCGATAGCGCAGAGTACCGTGAGGGAACGGTGAAAAGCACCCTGGCGAAGGGAGTGAAACAGATCCTGAAATTGCTCGCAGACAAACCGTGGGAGGCGTAAGCTAACCGCGTGCCTTTTGGAGTATGAACCGACGAGTTACCCTGTGTGGCAGGTTAAGGCAGCAACAGCCGGAGCCAGAGCGACAGCGAGTCTGAATAGGGCGATGGTCGCACAGGGTAGACCCGAAACCAGGTGAGCAACCCATGGTCAGACTGAAGCGACCGTAACAGGTCGTGGAAGGTCGAACTAGTGTCCGTTACAAAGGGCTTGGATGAACTGTGGGTAGCGGAGAAATTCCAATCGAACCTGGAGATAGCTGGTTCTCCCCGAAATGTATTGAGGTACAGCCGTGGAACGGGGCTGCTGGGGGTAAAGCGCTGTTGGCGTGCGGGGGGCGCGAGCCTTACCAAGCGCTGGCAAACTGGGAATACCAGCAGCCTACACCACGAGTGAGACGGTGGGTGCGAACATTCATCGTCAAGAGGGCAACAACCCAGACCCGCCGCTAAGGTCCCGAAGTATCGGCTCAGTGGGCAAGGGCGTGATCGGACGGAGACAACCAGGAGGTTGGCTTAGAAGCAGCCACCCTTGAAAGAGTGCGTAACAGCTCACTGGTTTAGTCCGGTTGCATCGACAATCCACCGGGGCTAAGTCGATCACCGAAGCGCGGGATTATCCTTTGTGGATAATGGTAGGGGAGCGTTGTGGGGGCATCGAAGCGGGCGCGGAAGCGCAACCCGTGGAGCGACCACAAGTGCGAATGTCGGTATGAGTAACGATACGAGGGGTGAGAACCCCCTCCACCGAAAGTCTAAGGGTTCCGCCGCACGGGCACTCCGCGGCGGGGAAGTCGGGCCTAAGGCGAGGGCGCGAGCCGTAGCTGATGGACACGCCGTTGATAATCGGCGACCACACCCAGAACGTTTGAACGTGACTGAGATGCTGATGGGGAATCCGAGCGACGAGACGAGCGTCGTTCACGCTGGTAGGGAGAATGATGTGGCAAATCCCATCGTTCGTTGACCGAGAAGCAAGTACGAGCGAATTCTTTCGGGAATTGGCGAGTCGGATGGACCTAGGCAGCCGCGAAAGGCTTGGGCACGGAGGACTGGGTGTGCCCGTACCGCACACCGACACAGGTAGACAGGTCGAGGAGACCAAGGTGGACGAGCGAATCCCGGTTAAGGAACTCGGCACGAATGACCCCGTAACTTCGGGAAAAGGGGTGCTCGCTTTGGTGAAGCCCATACGGGTGGAGGCTGAGGCGAGTCGCAGCAAAGAGGCCCAGGCGACTGTTTAACAAAAACACAGGTCGGTGCGAACGCGAAACAGCGGACGTATACCGGCTGACACCTGCCCAGTGCTGGAAGGTTAAGGGGAGATGTGCAAGCGTTGAACCGAAGCCCCAGTAAACGGCGGCCGTAACTATAACGGTCCTAAGGTAGCGAAATTCCTTGTCGGGTAAGTTCCGACCCGCACGAAAGGTAGAACGATCTGGGCGCTGTCTCAACCGGGAGCTCGGTGAAATTGCAAGGGCCGTGAAGATGCGGCCTACTCGCAGCAGGACAAAAAGACCCCGTGGAGCTTGACTACAGCTTGCCATCGGCGCGTGTGTGGCGCTGCGTAGGATAGGTGGGAGCCAGCGAAGCCGGACTTGCGGGTCTGGTGGAGGCGACGGTGAAATACCACTCTGCGACAGATATGCGCCTCACCCTTGGCCATGAAGCTGGCAAGGGGACGGTGGCTGGTGGGTAGTTTGACTGGGGCGGTCGCCTCCCAAAAAGTAACGGAGGCGCGCAAAGGTAGGTTCAGGCCGGATGGCAACCGGCTGGGGCGTGCAAGCGCAGAAACCTGCTTGACTGCAAGGCAAACAGGCCGCGCAGGGACGAAAGTCGGCGCTAGTGATCCCACGTGCCTGAGTGGAAAGGCCGTGGCGTAACGGATAAAAGCTACCCCGGGGATAACAGGCTGATCCCGCCCAAGAGTTCACATCGACGGCGGGGTTTGGCACCTCGATGTCGGCTCGTCGCATCCTGGGGCTGGAGTCGGTCCCAAGGGTTGGGCTGTTCGCCCATGAAAGCGGCACGCGAGCTGGGTTCAGAACGTCGTGAGACAGTTCGGTCTCTATCCGCTGTGAGCGAAGGATGATTGCGTGGGGCTGGCCCTAGTACGAGAGGACCGGGCTGGACAGACCGCTGGTGGACGAGTTGTGGGACGACCCGCAAGGCTCGGTAGCTACGTCTGGGACGGAGAACCGCTGACAGCATCTAAGTGGGAAACCGGCCACAAGATCAGTCATCCATGTGCAGAAATGTATGAGAGGCACCGTCGAGACGAGACGGGAACTGGGTTGCTGTGGAGGCCGTGTGAACGGTAGAGCAGACAACAACAGATAGCCGAGCGATCATCGGTTGCCGCGCGTCGGCAAGCATTCAATCTGTGATGTGTTTATTGCAATTTTTGAAACTATAGTTATCAAGCTTATCTGTTGTTAGGTTTACCATTGGTACGTGTCGAGGTGGTTGTGACCCACGCTGCTCCATCCCGAACCAGGCCGTGAACGCGACACACACCGAGGCTACTGCAGCACCCGCTGTGGGAACGTAGGGGGATGCGTACCATCCAATCGAAGACACGCTAGATGTTCAACATCTAGCGTGTTTTTGTGTTGTGGGCTAAAAAAATTAAACTTGCTCAAAGCTGGCAGAGCCACTCTAAAATGCGAAACCGCCAGTTCATTGAACTGGCGGTTTGCTTTCGTCTTTTCGCTTCACGATAGGACTAGAGAAGTCCCTCCGTGATGCTACAATGACTACTATCATTCATTGGCATCACCTCCTTTATCCCTTGCGGTAGTTATCGAATAAAGGTTATGCTGGAAGTATAGCATGCTGAAAATCATTGTCAAGGTGTTGGAGTTAGGTCTTTAGACTGATTTAATGGCAACGTTATCGTCAGATTACTTGTGCCACTAATCAGCGATGGGATGATCAGCGGTTGTCCAATGGCAATAACGTTGATATCTTCAAGTTTATTGGTAGCTGAAATTTCTTCTACGCTGGTATTAAAGGCTAAGGCTATCGATTCGAGCGTGTCGCCATCGCGCACAATATATAAACCGAGCGGCTGGGCGGTCGGTTGTAACTCATTTTTATAGGCTTCACGGGTTGCATCTAAATCGATAGTTGGTGCCGCTGTTAGATTAACAATCGGTTTGGGAGTTGGGCGGCTAGCAACTGGTGTGCCGCATCCAACTAAAGCTGCACAAATCAAACCAATCGCTAATTGATCTCGTCGTTTCATTATGATCCTCTAGTGTGCTGGGGTTTCAAGCTTCAAGGCGCTTGCTTCAGCAGATTCTGGTTGTTGGACATTGCGTCCAGCTAATAAAAGATAGGCATACATACTGCCAGCACTGATAATACCAACTGCAATCTTAAACCACAATGGTAGATATTGCGGCGAAATAAAGCCTTCAATCAATCCTGCCAAGATTAGAAACATGACGATTGCTCCCGAGACTTTGAATGCCCGTTGAGCAGCAATTGCCAAGGCAGCGCGGCGCGAAACCATGCCAGGCCGCAAAATGGCCCAAGCAAGTTGTAAGCCAGCACCACCAGCAAGAAAGATAATGCTCAATTCGACTGGTCCATGCGCCGCAATAAAGCCCCATAGGTTATCGGCAAAGCCTATATTTTGAGCTGACCCCGCTAAAATTCCTAACATTAATCCGTTGTAATAGAGGGCATAGAGGGTTAGTAAACCTAAGGTCAAGCCTCCTACGAATGCCTGGAATGAGACAAAAATGTTGTTGGATAGAATCATAACTGCACCTTCAGCATTGTTGTCGTTTAAATCGCGCCACCATTCGATGTCGTCTTGCATATTGTCAATCGCCGGCTGAAATTCAGGGGCTAAGGCGATTCCCCGCGCCGGATCTTGGTAGCTGATGACCCATGCAACCACTGCTGGTAGAAAAAATGCTAAAAATGCTATGCCTGTAAATGGTAATAGCTCACGAAAAGCTTGGGGGAGTTGATAGAGAAAGTAGTTTTTTATTCCGGTAATTGGCGAATTGCGCTCACGATAGATGCTGCTATGACCCTTCGCCACCAAATCGTTTAAATAGATCGTCAAGGGATGGCCTGGAAAATCGCGCCGCGCTTGAGCTAAATCTGAGGTTGCTTGGCGATAAAGTCGGCCTAGCTCTTGCAATTCAGTGGCATTCATGGCAATAATATTACTCTGAGCACGGCTGGTTAGCTGGGTTAATCGTTCCCAAGCATGATGTTTGGCATTGATAAAATCTTCTGCTACCATAAAGCTACTCCTCTACTAATATATTGTTTGGAGATAGAGATGATCGATAATCGTGGAAGTGATCGCTATATTATTGATACTCCCGAAAGTATTGAGTTTGGCTATGATGTGGCTGGAATCGGCACACGCTTTGTGGCGGCGGTTATCGATACGGCCTTCTTCTCAATTTTGTTATTTATTGCGCAACGGGTCTATATCGGGACTGATAACAATCCCAGCGATGCTGCCTATCGGATTTTCTTTTTCTTCTGTATTTTTACAGTCTTGGTTTATTATATCGCCTTTGAGCGCTTTTGGAATGGGCAAACGCCTGGCAAGCGGCTTTTGGGGATTCGGGTGGTGCAAGAGGCTGGCAAGCCATTAACCTTCACTGGTAGCTTGATTCGGAATTTACTGCGGTTAATTGATTTTGTGCCAGCGTATTATTCAACTGGGTTGCTCACGATGTTGATCGATAAGCGTGCCCGCCGTTTGGGAGATTTGGCTGCTAGCACGTTTGTGGTGCGCGATCGCCAACGGGTGACGCTTGAAATGTTGTTGCAATCGACCCGCGATGATAAAGTTGCGAGTGCGCTCAAAGATAGTGGTGCAACCTTGCCCAATATTACTGCCTTACGCCCAAGCGATATGGATTTAGTGCAAAACTTTTTGCTGCGCCGTGCTGTTTTAGCCCCCGATCGACGCTTGCGGATTGCAACTCAATTGGCTTATGCGCTGTTTGGACGGCTTGGCTACAGCGTGCCTGGTGATCCTGAGCAGTTTTTGCAACAAGCTAGTGATCAGTATGTATTGGTGCGTGCTCAGGCATTGCAAGCAGCTCCTGCACCTGTGCCAGTAAATCCGTATGACGGGCATCGAGGCTAACCCGCTTGGGCAAACGCCGAAACCACGCCCCTTGTTTGCGAGCAAAACGATGGGTGTTGAATTTGAGTTGGCTGATGCAAGCGCCAGCACTTTGTTGGCCTTGCCACAATGGCCGAAATTCGGCATAACCCAACCCCGACATCGATGGTAACTCCCAGCCATAGCCTTGGCGAATTAAAGCCCAAACTTCGGCAATCAGTCCTTCGCGCATCATCAGATCAACCCGTTGATCGATGCGGGCATACAGTTCGTCGCGCGGTCGCTCTAGATCAAGCGTTAATATGCGATAGTGTGGCGGATTGCGCTGCTGAAGCTGGCTAATCGGCTGGCCTGTTTCATGAAAAACTTCTAAGGCGCGAATCACCCGCCGCACATTAGTTGGGTCGATTGCTTTAGCGGCCTCGGGATCGATCGTTTGCAGTTGTTGATGGAGCGCCGCATGACCTTCGCTGGCCGCCTGTTGCTCGTACCGCGCTCGTAATTCATAGTTGGGCGCAACTTCAGGAATGCTCCAACCCTCAAGTAGAGCTGCCATATATTGGCCTGTGCCCCCCACCAAAATTGGCTGTTTGGCCTGCTGCTGAATTTGGGCAATCGCCGCGTAGGCCGCCGCTTGGTAGGTCGCTAGGCTATATTCCTGATCAGGATTAACCACGTCGATTAAATGATGTTTGACTAATGCCTGTTCAGCAGGCGTTGGTTTGGCTGTGCCAATATCCATCCCCCGATAGACTAAGCGCGAATCGACTGAGACGATCTCGCCATTTAAGGCTTGGGCTAAATCGAGTGAAAAGGCAGTTTTGCCAACCGCAGTTGGGCCAACGATGGCGATGATTAATGGTTGTGGTGCTTGCATGGCCGCTATGATACAAGCCGCCAGCGATTGTTGCAATGTTAATTGTGATCTGACGGTATTTTGGCTATTTTTGAGGTACAGTACTACAGGATAATTCTGTGTTAGAGGATCAATCATGACCGAACAACCACCCAAACGTGATGATGATCAAGGCTTCGAGGGCCAAGCTGGCTACGATAGCGGTTTTCAAGATGGCAAATATACCAATCCTGAAGTGGCCGAATCAGGTGGCGTGGAAGATCGGGCTGGCTCATATGAAGATGGTTTGCGAATTGAACGTGACGATGCACTTGATCAAACGCTCGACGACCAAGGGGAGGCCTAGTCGTGTTACTTTATGATACTCTGTGCCAAACGCCTGTCGCCATGGAGCCAATCGATGGCTTTGTGCGCATGTATGTATGCGGCGTGACTCCCTATGATACAACCCATATGGGCCATGCGCGGACCTATGTGGTCTACGATACAATTCGGCGCTATTTGGAATGGCAAGGCTTGCCAGTGTTGTATGTGCAAAATGTGACTGATATTGATGATGATATTTTGCGCAAAAGTGCCCAACTTGGCCTAACTTGGGATGAATTAGGTCGCCAAGAGACCGAGCGCTTTTTACGTGATATGGATGCCTTGAATGTGCGCATGCCTAATCACTATGTCAAAGCTACTGATGCCATCGCCAAAATTATCGAGGTAAATAGTGGCTTGATCGAGCGTGGCGTGGCCTATGAAAATCAAGGCAATGTCTATTTCAATGTTCATGCTGATCCCGATTTTGGCAGCTTGGCTCACAGCGATTATGCCAGTATGTTGGCGATTGCCAATGAGCGCGGTAATTTCCCCGATGATCCGCATAAACGCGACCCATTGGATTTTGTGTTGTGGCAGGCGACCAAGCCCGGCGAGCCATGGTGGGATAGCCCGTGGGGTCGCGGTCGGCCAGGCTGGCATATCGAGTGTACCGCCATGGTGCTAGAGTATCTCGGGCCGCAGATCAATATTCATGGTGGTGGCAGCGATTTACAATTCCCGCATCATGCTTGCGAATTAGCGCAAGCCGAGAATTTTACTGGCCAAAGCCCGCACGTTGCTGCTTGGTCGCATATCGGCATGGTCTATTACGAAGGCGAAAAAATGAGCAAATCGCTGGGCAATTTGGTGTTGGCCAGCAAAACCTTGCAACATTACAGCGCCGATGCCATTCGCTTGGGCTTGCTCAAATATTACTATCGCGATCAATTTGAATATAGCAATGATGATGTGGCATGGGGCGAACGCACGGTTGAACGTTTCAAACAGGCAGTCAATAGTGGCGTATCTGGTGGCGCACTTCATGCTGAAGAGCTGCGCAATGAGGCAATCGCAGCACTTGATGCCGATTTTCAAACACCAGCCTGTTTACAAGCGTTAATCACGTTGGCGGAAGCCAGTATTAATGGCGAAATTGATGACGCTGAGTTGGCTGCTACAACCTTGCGTGAGCTAGGCGCAGTGCTTGGCTTACGTACTGAATTGTGGTAGTTGAATGAACGAACAACAAGGGTAGCCATGTTAAACTACCCTTGTTGGCGTAACGCTTTATTGGCTTGGTGTGCCTAAATCTTCCTCAAGTGCCCGTACCAATTGGCGAATATGCCGCCGATTTGCCCCAAGATCTGCACCGCCAACCTTGGATGCCGATTGAATATCCACGCGAGTTTGGCCGCCTTCATCAATAAAGGCGATCGTTAACTCATCGGTGAAGATCCCTAACATTACATCAATATCGACTTTGAGCGCTTTTTGGCTATCGGAGCGGTTGGTAATTGTCCAGCCACGTTGGGCCTGAATCGTGCGAATACCCGCTTGATAGACCGTATTTTGATCTTGGGTAAAGCGTGGGGTCATTAATTCGGGCAAGATCGGGTTATCGCTGGTTGCGGCGCGATTGGTGCTTAGCCCAAGCTCAAATTTATCGCGAAAGTTTGGCACAAAACGGAAGGCATAAAATATCAAGCCAAGACAAATCACGAATAGCACGATCCGTTTGCCTGGAAACACTTTAGGTTGTGGCCGAAAAATCCAACGAACTGTGGAAAAGAGCGCCATCGAAGCTAAAATGACCGAGCTTACGACGACGACTTCCCATGGGAACACATCCTGATAGTAATTCATGCATCCTCCTAGGCAAAAAAGAACGAATTACAAACGTTGCCTTGGTCTTTGGCCGATAATTGCTATGCTACCACATTCAGTGCAAGCTGTTGACGAGCCTCAATTGCTCGCTACACGAGTGATTGTCGTTGATCTTGCACAATTTGTTTGCAGTCCCATATGTGCCCCACGTTCCACACCACAACAATCTGAATGGGCTTATTTTGGAATAGTGAGGATTACGTGAACACAAAACGACAAGCACGCGGGATTAAGCGTTCATCGGTGATGAAGGTGCAGCGTCAGATGTTGTTGCTGCGTTGTTTGGGCAGCGGCCCTAAAACGAGTGATGCCTTAATTGACGAAGTTAATAGCCAAATGCTCGAAGCGTATCCTAAAGCGGCCCGCGAGGCGCTCCGTCACGATCTACGGGCTTTGCGCGAGGTTTTTGGCTGTGTGATCGAATACACGGCTTCGGTGGGTTATCGTTTGGTCAGCGTTGGCGATTTGGCCTTGCTCAATTTAACCAATGATGAAATTGCGGCGCTGCGCTTTCTTGATGCAACCTACACTGCCAATAGCACCTTGCCTGATCATCAACAGGTGCGGCGCTTGGTCGAGCGGATAATCGATTTCTTGCCAATCGAGCGGCGTGGGGCTTTGAATGTGGGCGAGCCAATTTTGCAGCAAGCTGGCCCTGTTGCGCCCTATGAACATGATCCGCAGATTATGCGTAGTTTGCGCAAAGCCCTCGCCCAGCGCCGCGAAATTCGTTTTCGCTATACTTCAAGCCAACGTGATGGCGAGGAGACGCATCGGGTTGGGCCAGTTAATATTTTTACTCGCGATGGCCATATGTATCTTTTGGGCTATTGTTTTGATGGCCCGCAACAGATGGTCGAGCGGGTTGGCCGTTATGTTGATTATCGCATCGACTATATTAGCAAAAACAGCTTAACAATCTTGCCACGGGTCTTGCCACCAGCCCTGCCCAAACGCCCAACCTGGACAGTTAAGTATGAATTGCGCGATGTCGTTGCCCGCAATAAAAAAGTTGCCCACTGGTTTGCTGATACTGATATTCAATATCGTGATGATGGCTCGGCCTTGGTGACGGCCACGGTGCATAATCTCTGGCAAACGCGCCAAATTCTGTTGCGCTACTTGGAGAATTGTCGTGTGCTAGAGCCACCCGAATTGATCGATATGATGCGGGCGACGGCCCAGGGCTTGCGCGATTTGTACCCACCTAGCACCAACGAAATTGGTTAAGCTAATATTCTAGTGTTGGGATACTAGTTGATGATTTTTGCAGATCTGAGTGGGCTATAGTACAATAGGGTGCACCCTTCGCTGTACGTGCGGTGGGAATTAGTTTTGAGCCAACACTTTATGAAGGGGAGCCGGGTTCCGCGACTAGTGCGGCTGGTGCTGTACGACTCAAGGGCTGGCACCCACCTGCGAAAGCAGGTTCAAAACTACCCCGCTCACGGCTGATAGAAGGGTGTTTACTTTTATGTTGTATCTCTTTTTTGGCCCCGACGATTATACCCGCCAAGCCACGATCAACGTGCTCAAGGCGGCTTTTCCACCTGATGCCGCTGCTTTCAATGTGGTGGTGCTCCACGGCAAATCGATCAAACTCAACGAAGTGCGCACTGCTTGCGAAGCGTATCCTGTTTTTCATGATCGCCGCTTGGTGATTGTGCATGATCTGTTAAAGCATGCCAAATCGGCTGAAATGCGCGATGGCCTCAAAAGCTTGGTTCAGCGCTTGCCCTCAACCACCGACCTTGTGCTCAACGAAAGTGATGCCCCTGATAGCCGTTTGAGTGTGGTCAAAGATATTCAGGCTTTGGTTAAAACTAAACAAGCTGAGCAGCGCGAATTTAATTTGCGTGAAGGCAATGCCCTCATCGCTTGGATGCAGCAAGAAGCCCAATCCAACGGCGTGCAATTACGCCCTGATGCCGCTCAACATTTGGCCAATTATGTGGGCAGCGATGGTTGGATGCTGCATAACGAAATTGCCAAATTAGCCGCCTATGTGGGCCAAAATGGCACAATCAGCATGCGCGAGGTCGATTTGCTGGTGGCTGATGAGACAGAAACCAACTTATTTAATTTTATCGACGCATTAAGTACTCGGCGCGGTGCGGCGGCGGTGCAAGGCTTAAATGGCTTATTAGCCGATGATGCCGCGCCGTTGTATATTTTGACCATGATTGCCCGCCAAGCGCGTTTGATGTTGGCGGCGCAGAGTGCTGGACGCGTTGCACCTGATGAATTAGCCAAACTTTTGGGTCAAAAACCGTTTGTAGCCCGCAAAGCAGCTGAGCAAGCCCGCAATTTCAGCCCAACTGAGCTGCGCATGCTCCACGAACGGGTGGTGCAGATTGACCACGGGATTAAAACAGGTAAAATCGACGCAGAAGGCGCACTAGCCAGTCTCGTTGGCGATTTTGGCTTTGCGCCAAACCGAAAATAATCATTTTAAGGCTTAGATTGCGGTTAAACCTATTGCGTAGAGTGATGCGACTCGTTAGAATAGCTATGAGTCCAACAATCTGCCCATACAACACGCAACAACACGCGAAGGATGTCCCATGGAAGAAATCCTCATCATCGACGATAGCCGTCAGATAGCCGATTTTTTGGCTGAGACGGTGCTGCCATACTATGGCTATCGTTCGCGCGTCGTACCCACAGGCTGGGAAGGTCTGGCTTTTTTGAAACAACGCCAGCCCGACCTAATTTTGCTTGATCTCCAACTCCCCGACACCTCGGGGCTTGATGTGCTTCGCCAAATGGGCGAACTTGGCTACGATATTCCGGTGATTTTGATGACCGCCCATGGTACCGAGCAAACCGCTGTCGAGGCCTTTCGACTTGGTGCCAAAAATTATTTGATCAAGCCTTTTGATGCTTCGGAAGCGGGCGCAGCAATTGAACGTGCCCTGCGCGAACGCCGTTTGCAGCGCGAAAAAGAGGTGCTTACCCGCACCTTGCAGCAACGCTTGCAGGAGTTGACGATTCTCTCCAGCGTTGGTAAATCGGTGACCTCGCTGCTTGATCTCGAAGAATTGCTCGAACGGATCGTCGATGCTGGGGTGTATCTGACCCACGCCGAAGAAGGCTATTTGCTGTTGCGCGATGGTGATGAATTATATTTGCGGGCGGCTAAAAATCTCGGCGAGGAGCGTGTGCAGCGTTTTCGGGTCAAGATGGATGACAATGTGGCAGGCCAAGTTATTCGCACCGTCAAGCCAATTCGGCTTGATCGCTCGCAGCACCAAGATTTAAAACTGCGCACTGGGCTTTTGGTGCAGGCAATGTTGCAAGTTCCCTTGATTGTTGGTCGCCATGCGATTGGTGTATTGGCGGTTGATAATCGGGTGCAGCAACGTACCTTCAGCGAAAACGACCAATATTTGCTCTCAGCGATTGCCGATTATGCAGCGATTGCGATTGAAAATTCGCGCTTGTTTAAATCGACCCGCGATTCTGAGCAACGCTACCGCGAATTATTCGATAACGCCAACGATATGATCTTCACGCTTGATCCACAGCTACGAATTGCCTCGATCAATCGTCAAGGGGTCAAATTGTTGGGCATGACCGTGGCTGAAATGATGCAGCGCACCTTGATTTCGCTGTGTGTGCCCGACGATCAAGCAGCAATCGAACATCAATTGCAACGCCAACTAGCCAAAGCTGCTGGTGATGGCGGTGCGTTTCCGTTGACTTTGCGTCGTGCCAATGGCGAAGATTTGCATATTGAAGTCAGCGCCCAATTGATGCAGCGTGGCGATCAGGTAATTGGTCTGCACTGTATTGCGCGTGATGTGACCGACCGCCGCCGCTTGGAATTGCAACTATTGCAGGCCGAAAAACTCTCAGCGATTGGCCAATTGGTGGCTGGGGTTGCTCACGAGTTGAACAATCCGATGACCAGCATCAAAGGCTTTGCTGAGCTATTGCTGCGCCGCAAAGATTTAGATGATGATGCCCGTACCGATCTGAATTACATTAATAACCAAGCTGAACGAGCAGCGCGAATTGTGACCAACCTGCTGACGTTTGCCCGTGAGCATCAGCCGCAGCGGGTTTTAGTCGATGTCAATAAAGTTATCGACGATACGCTGAGCTTGCATAGCTATCACTTGCGCGTCGATAACATCAAAGTTCAACGCCAATTCGAGCCAGAGCTGCCAACCACCGTCGCTGATCCGTATCAATTACAACAGGTTTTTCTGAACTTGATTGGCAATGCCCATCAAGCTATGGCCGAAAAAGGCGGCGGCGGTTTCTTGACCGTCAAAACCGAGCGGGTTGATGATGAAATTCGGATTAACATCGGCGATACTGGCCCCGGTATTCCCCAACACCTCGTCGGGCGGATCTTCGATCCATTTTTTACCACCAAGCCTGTTGGCAAGGGTACAGGGCTAGGTTTATCGATCTGCTACAACATTCTGCATGATCATGGTGGCAATATTTGGGTTGATAGCGTGGCCAACGAAGGCACAACCTTCCATTTGGCCTTGCCGGTGGTTCAGGGCGATAATCCTGAGTTGATCAACGACGATGATCGTGAAACCACGATTAAGCCCGACCAAGCCTATAAAATTTTGGTGGTTGACGATGAAGAAGGCGTGGCCCAAGTGATTCAGCGCTTGGTGCGCGATTTGGGTCATCAGCCAGTGGTGGTGGCTAGTGGCGAGGCCGCCTTGCAAGCCGTTGATCAAGCGCCCTTCGATTTGATTCTGAGCGATGTTAAAATGCCAGGCATGAACGGCTTCCAGCTGTATCGAGCTTTGCAACAAAAAGCCCCTGAATTGGCCAAACATTTTATCTTTATCACTGGCGATACGATGAGTCCAGCCACGATCACCGCGATGCGCCAAATTGGCACACCAATGATTGCCAAGCCCTTCTCAGCCAAAAAACTCGAACGTACAATCAACGAGTTTATGGCTCGCGAAGAAGCATTGCAACGCGAGGCCGAAATTCAGCAATAGTTGAGGTTGGGGGATCGGGGATTCGGTTATTGGGGATCGGGCTGCATGGCCTGATCCTCTTTTGATCCACGAAGAGCACGAAGGTACAGGAAGGGCAATTGGCTATCGGCTATCGGCTTTTGGCACAATAGATTATCTATAGACCAACAATTGTTCCGATAGCCCTCAGCCTCTAGCCCTATCGTTCTCTGCGCCTCGGCGTTGAACATTGATCGATGCGTAGTTTGATCCCGCCTGCTTACTTTTTGACTTTTGACCTTTGACTTTTGACTTCAGCTTAGCCACTACAGCGCATATTGACATATTCGAGCCACTCGCTGAGGCTCATTGGTTTGGGCAAATCGGCAGTTGAGAGTGCTTGACCTTGGGCATACAACTCGCCATAGCGATCGGTGATGAACCAACCGCCCTTGCCCTCACCCAAAAATTGCGCCATAACCTTCGCTTCTGGGTCGCGCAGCACGATTAAGCCTTCGGTTGGCGGCAAGGCTTCGGCTGAAATAACCACGGCTTTTTGTTCATGCGACCAGCGTTGAACGGCGGTACTGAGATTAGCCAAGTAGGTTGGGTTCAAGCCATCGTAGGCGGGCAAAAACACAATGACGAGGGCTGCTTTGCCACGGAGATCGCTGCGGCTAAATCGTTCGCCCATTGCGGTTTGAAGGGTGAAATTCGGTACGATAGTGCCTGCTTGCAGAGTTTGCATAGCTCATTCCTCAATTGATCGTGGTTCGCTTATCAATTCATTGCAGAAAGTGTACCGCGTTTGTGTCGATTGCTGCGTGTTGATTTAATTTCTCTTTGTGAAAGATTTAACAACCTTTATAGCACAACATTGAGGTCTAGGCAACTGTACCCAGCAAATTAGCCAACATATCTTGCTCATTGGGGGTGGCTTGGCGTTCGAGGGCTTGCTTGATCAGGCGACTTTTGTTAGGGGCTGCATCTTTGCCCCAAAACAGCCGTGCCACGCCAGCATAACTGCGCAAGCGTTTGTATTCGATGCTACACGCATTGCGAAAAAGCTCAGCATCAAGCAATTGGTCAGGGCGATTGAGGTATTGCAACAAAAGTTGGGCCAAATCATAGCGATTGTAGCTTTGGCTGGGGGTTTGGGCGAGGGCAATCAAGGGTTGTTCGGTAGCAATCGGCAAATTGGCTGCCTTGATTGGTGCAGCTTCGAGGGTTGGCAGGGCTTGTTGGCGGTCGGGCAAGAGGCTCAGCAACTGTTGGCGCTGGGTTTTATCGATAAAGCTGGTGCGCACTGTAACGGCATTGCGGCCTTGAACACAACTAAACACCCCAGCGCCTGCTGGTGGGCTGGGCAAGCGCGATGGTGGCACGGCACTACTGGGGAAGGCTTTGGTTGGTAGGGTCGTATTTGGCTCATCGGCATCATCACGCGGCTGATAACCGGCCACAGCTAGGCTAATTTGTGAACGAAAACGGGTGCTCAAATTGCTAAATGTTTGGGTCGCAATAATATAGCGAATGCCAGCGGCGCGGCCACTAGTCAACTCGCTATTGAGCCATTGCTCAAGCTGTTTGGCTCCGATCGCTTGTTCGAGTAAGGTTAATTCGCTGATAAATACGACTAACAATGGCAGATCGTGCCCTTGATATTCTTCCCAACGTTCGCATTCGGCAGCTTTAAGCAAGGTTTGGCGCTCTAGGCGCTGCTGAGTTAGCCAGGTTAATGCTGGAGCTAATTCATGCTCAGCCTCAGCAAATAAACCAACGTGGGCTTTTTCACGCCAGCCCAGCCACGACAATCCTGCTTTGCCATCAACCAAAGCCAATTGCAAGCGCTCAGCAGGATTGGTGAGGCAGAGATAGAACAGTGCGGTGCGCACCCAGCCATCTTTGCCGGAGCCAGTTGCCCCACTGACTTGCACATGGGTAAAATCGTCGATCAACGAGCCATGCACCAATGAAACCACACCCTGAACACTACGCCAGCCTAAGGGCAATACAAAGCGTTTGTTGGTTTGGCGTAATTCGTGGGCCAGCACTCGTAGATCATGCGGCGGGTTGAGCAGGGCCGTGCCAGCCTCGGGCAAAGTCCGAGGATCAAGGCTAGTCGCCAAGGGCTTAAATTGGCTGATATTGGTTGGTTCAGGTTGGACTGCCCGTTGTTGGGCTTGCCACAGCCGAAATTCGCGCCAATCGCGGCCAAAGCGCTGGCGAAACATCAAGGCCACCAAGGCCATAGCCAAAATCAATGCCCCAATTTGTAGTGCTTCAGCGTCCAAACCCAACCACCTTTATCCAGATGCAACCTCAAACATTGGCTCCATGATTATGCATAAACTACTTGTCAAAACAGAACTTTTGTGCTATTATATTCATGTTGATTGCTGAACCGACACGCCAACAATCAACGCAGCCTCCGATAGTTTTCCTGGTCTGGTCTCGAACAAAATCGCAAATACCCAGCGCTTACTAGCATGGGTATTTGTGGTTTTTAATCATAAGCTAATGGCTATCGGCTTTTGGGTGATCACCACCCTTCCGTCCCGCCTCCAGGCGGGAAACGCAGGGGGATTAAAGCCCCCTGCACCCCCTCAAGGGCGATTAGTGGTCATCAGGTATCCATCGATGAACCAGTAGATTAGTGGTTCGCTATGGAACACGCTGCAACCCTAACTTTGTAAGCTAGTCCCTCGCCCGCAGTGGGAGAGGGGTTGGGCATGAGGGAACGTTAACCCTACCCAATTACCGCCACAAACGAGTTAATTCACCAACTGCTGCCCGTGCAAGCCGTTCAGGCCAGAAGGCACACAAGGCGGCGATCGCGAGACTCAAAATCCAGAGCCAAGCGGTTGAGAGCGGCAATTGCTGATTGCTGAGCCAGCGCACACAACCAATTACGCTGGTAATTAAATCTAAGCCGCCAACCAAGGCAAACACCGCCAATACATGTTGATTGATCGCGCGGCGTGGCCAGCAAGCCACTTCGATTGCCGTGATGATGATTGGAATAAACCATTGAGCTGTACCAAGCAATGCCAAATTCAAGCCAAGCCCAGCCAAAAATGCCAAGGTAAACTGTGCCCCAATCCACCAGATCAACATTGCCAAGCCGATAATGCTCAGATAGGCCAAGGTGCTCAACCAACGTTCGTACATTCCCATTGGCGCTGTACGGCGGGGCAGGTTAGCAATCGGGCTGTTGGGCACAGGTTCGTTTACCAGTTCCTGCAAGAAACTAGCGCTTGATCGGGGTGTGCTTGCAGTCGGCATCAGTGGCATCGACTTAGAATCTTTCATGCATCGCCTCGCAGCCTGAACACAGTTTTTAACATCGAGCGTAGCACATTCAGCCCATTAAAAAAAGCCCGTTTTGCTGGCCTGCAAACGGGCTAAAATTGCACATATTAAATTTTTGGCTCAGGGCTGCGCTTCAAGCCAAAATACGTATAACGTTTTCCCACGCAACATCCCAATAATCGTCAGTTGACCATAACGAATATTGCCTTGCTGGTTGGGCAATTGCTGAATAATCGGCGATTGGCTGGGAATTTGCTCGACGGTGATTTGGGCGGCATTAGCAGTGGGCACACCGCCGCTACCAACTTCTTCAACTAATAAAGCTGCTTGATCTTTGAGCAGGAGTGTGCCATTGAGCCGCACGACTTGATTATTGTAAACTGCCAAGTTTTGGTTAAGCTCGCCAAGGCTGATGCTGGTTGGTTCAACCACTTTGACGCTGATTGGCTCGAATTCAGCACTACTTTTAAGCACACCATTCACCCGCAAAATTCCATAGCTATTGGTTATTGTAAGCGTTTGAGCTGGAATACTCAGGGTTGGTTGGTAAGCATTCGGTTGATCGCCAAGCTCGATCGCGGCGGCCAACAAATGTCTGGGTTGGCTGAAAATTGTGGGTGCTAGCACGGTGATAGTGCTATTGGCTCCCACTCCATCTAGCTCGTTGAGCAACAAAATTTGGTTGGGCTGGTTGGCAGCGATCGGTGGTAATGCTGGCGCAGTGGCTCCGCAGCCAACCAAACTGATGATCAAAAGCATAAGCCATAACGGCCAAAAACGCATGCAATTCTCCAAACAAGCCTATAAACTGCTGCCGATTGTACCATTTATATAGTGAGTGATCCTCGCAGAACACGAAGGATCGGGCTATAGACTTTTGGCGTTTGGTTATCGGAACTTGATTGGAAATACCACCAATTATTCTGATAGCCTAGAGTCTCATGCCATGCCCTCACCCCCTGACCTTACAAGGATAGGTTTTCAACAATCATTGTGAATCACCACCCTTCCGTCCCGCCTCAAGGCGGGAGACGCAGGGGGCTTTAATCCCCCTGCACCCCCTCAATGGCAATCAGGGCTGGCATCCATGCATCGATGAACCAGCCTATCCGTGGTTCGTCGCAGCAACCTACCCTGGTAAGCACCCCCTCGCCCCTCACCCGCCGAGCGAGGTGAAGGAGAACCATCGTATCATGAAAATTGGAACTCCCCTCGCCCGCCGCAGTGGAGAGGGGTTGGGCGTGAGGGACTATCAACGGTTGTTAATGTTATGAACCATGACCCTCTTGGTTGTAGTTTGATACCTAAAAACTAGTCGCTCAGCTTATCGTAGGTATAATTACGCATTATCAAATTAATTAATCAAACAATGAGGTATATATGAATCAGAAACCTGAAGGCTGTTTATGGTGTGAGTATCGTGGGCCAGTCTTGGCTGGCGAAATTATTACGGTGGTCAATCCGCAAGTAACGTTGCAGCATGAGCTACGACGTTGCCCAACCTGTCGCGAGGCGATGGTGGATATTCGCTGGCCCGACCGGATTGTGCGGCGCAAAGTGCGTGAATCGCCGCGCCGTTTTCGGCGATCACTGTGGGTAGTGGTTTATCCCGTCGAATGTGCTTGGTGTGGCAGCCACAATACCGATGCCTATGAAGTGAATGCGACAGTTTCCAATCCAGTGAGCACACGTTTCAAATATGATATTTATCGTTGCTTAGATTGCCAACGGCCAAATGCCATTTCCTATCTGGGAGAAGTCTATGTGCATCGTGCTGATCAAGACAAAGAATTCTTTTCGTTGTGGCATTTAGACCCAGAACTTGAGCAAAGCGAGCCAAGCGCATAGCTGAAAAAACTGCCAAATTAGCCAAAAACTGGCATGGTCGGATTGCGAAATAGCCCTTTATAAAGGCAAAAAATCGCTGTGCTAGGCGTTTGACGCTCCTTTGTGCAATGTGTTACAATACCGAGTGACCCCGCCTCAGCGTCTGTGCGCGGTATTTTTTTGACATTGCCACGATATCCAAACGACAACCAAGGCGGCTAGGAGAACCTAATAATGGCTGAAAACCCGAAACAATCTGGAGGGCGGCGGATCGTCTCGCAGGCCGAAGCAGAGGCAGTGACTGCTAAAGCAGGCGTTAGCTCTGTGACCCGTACCAAAGTTGGCAAGCCGGTTGGCGAGCGGCTAGGGCTCAATCGGCGCGAATTTATGGCTTATGCGACGGCTGGCTCATTGGCAGTGTTAACTGCGCTTGGGCTGGGCACAATGGTTTCGCCCAACAAAGATGACGATTTAGTCAGAGAATTGACCGGCGGTGGCGAATGGATTCCTGGTGGGTTTGCCTACCCACGGATTAAAGCAGGCCAGTTTGGCGGCAAATTTACCCTGGCTCGTAGCGGCGAAAGCTACTCAGTCGAAGAAGCCCCAGAATTAAACTCTACTGGTAAATTTTTCATTGTTAAGGTGGATAAGAACAAAAGTGAAGCCGAAAATGGGATCGTCCCAACCAACGATAATAATGTTGGGGTCGAAACCGGCGATGGTGCCTATTTGATTGCGATCTATCAAGTATGTACCCACTTAGGCTGTTTGATTCCCTTCCAAGCTTCACAAAATCGCTTTATCTGCCCATGTCATGGCTCGACGTTTGAACGTAACAGCCATTATGTGCTTGGTCCTGCGCCCCGAAACCTTGATCAGTTTCCGGTTACTTTAGAAAATGGCGCATTGGTTGTAGACACTGGGAAAAAGAAGACGGGTCTAACTCACGGCTAGTTTACCCAGTCACGAAGGAGTTTCCGTATGGCTGTATCGCCTGAAAGCAAGCGCAAGGGCTTCGGTGGCTGGCTAACCGAGGTTGGTCGCTCATTCTTCCCTTCGATGGGGGCACGTGAGTGGCGCGAAACGCTCCGTGGTGAGCCAGCACCACGCCCAAACCCACGGATGCGGGTGCATTCAAATAGTTTTTGGTACCACATTCGCCCACGTTCGTTATCTGAAGAAGCCACCGCATGGTATTACACTATGGGGCTTGGCTGGATGTCGTTTTTCTTCTTTGTGCTTGAGGCGATTACTGGTCTCGTTTTGATGATCTATTATTCGCCATCGCCCAATGAAGCCTACGCCACTATGACTCAGATTATGAACGATGTGCCGTTGGGCGGCCTGATGCGGAATGTTCACCGCTTAGGGGCGCACTTTATGGTTGCAGTGGTGATTTTACACATGCTGCGAACCTACTTTACGGCCTCGTATAAAGCTCCGCGCCAGTTTATCTGGTTTACGGGGATGATCCTGCTCTTTATGACGCTGTTGTTGTCGTTCTCTGGCTATCTCTTGCCATGGGACCAATTGGCGTTCTGGGCGGTGACGATTGGTTCGTCGATGGCCGATGCTGCACCTGGGGTTGGGCCGGCAATTGGCCGCTTGCTCCGTGGTGGCGCTGAAATTGGCGCGGGCGCACTCTTGCGCTTCTATTTGCTGCACATCTTTATGTTGCCAATGCTGACGATTATTTTCATCAGTATTCACTACTATGCAGTGCGCAAGCAAGAAATCTCGCCAATTCACGAATTGTTTGAAAACAAAAAACCAACCAAGCGCAAAATCCCCTTCTTGCCAGATCAAGTGTTCTTTGAATTGGCCGTGATTGTGGTGTTGACCTTTGCCTTTATCTTTATCAACAACTTCTTCTGGGATGCCAAGCTGGAAAATCACGCCAACGCTTTGGAAACCCCTCAACACACCCAAGCACCATGGTATTTCTTCTGGTTGCAAGGGATGTTGAAGCTTGGTGATAAGATCGTTTGGGGCTTGGGCATCGCTGGGATCATCTTCGGCGCACTGTTCCTCTTGCCATACATCGACCGCAACCCTTCACGCCGCTTCAAAGATCGCAAATTTGCGCTTGCTGGCGGGATCGTTTCGTTGATTGTCTTTATTGTGGTTTCGTATGGTGGCTTGCCCGCCTTCGGGATTCAAAAAGTCGGTTCGAACGAATTGGCCGTGTCGTATGTACCGGTTGAAGGCGAAGGTCGAGTGATGGAAGTGCCATTCGACCAAGTGCCGCAAGAAAAATTTGTCTATAAAGTCTATTACGATGCAACCAAAGATGCGTTTGTCGATGGTGAGTTTGGCGTAGCCGAAGGGCCATTGCCAGAAGCACTCTCGCCCGTCTTCAAAGAAATGTTGCTCGAACTCAAGCACGATGTGCAAAAATGGGCTGAATATGATGTGTTGTTTGTTCGCCCAACCGTAACCTTGACGATCGAGCCATGGCTCTATCAACAAGATACCGATGCTGCCGGATTCTCAACAGCAGTCGATGGGATTCTGCAAAAACGTGTGACCTTGGATATGGAATGGACAACGGCGGGTTACGATGCCGAAGGTAATTTGGTTGAAACCCCTGAAAAGAGCCGTTACACCCAATATAAATTCCTGAACCGCAATGGGGTTGTTCACGTTGGCGATACAGAACCACGAAACTAAGTTTTTTATCCACGGCCTAAGTTTGTGCTTGGGCCGTGTCGAATAAGGAAACACGTCCTATGACGAAAAACATTGCAGTTTCGCTGCTGTTTACCCTCGCAACAGTTGCCTTGCTTGGCTTTATCTGGTTTGGCCAAACCAATGATCGGTTGGCAGCTACCAATTTGCGCCAAGATGCTTTGCAATTGGAGTTCGGGCAGCGCAACTACGAACAATATTGTGCCACCTGCCACGGCTTGGCTGGCGAAGGCCAAGGCCCAGGCAATAAGGCCGCGCCAAAGCTTTCGGATTTGCAAGGTCGCTTAGGCCCAGGCACCGAAGCCTTTACCCGCGAAAACGGTATTCAGAAAAAATATGGCTCGTTGCGCAACTATGTTGAAGCCATTATTGCCTATGGTAAAACTGGCACGGCCATGCCCGCCTGGAAATTGCAAGGCATGCGCGATGACCAAATCAAGGCGATTGCTTCATATGTGATGTCGATGCAAGGTGGTGCAGTTGCGCCATCCGCGCTTGACTCAGCCAAATCATGGTCTGCCACAACTGAAGCTGGTTTGCCACCAACTGCTACTCCCAATGAACCACCATTGGATGATCCGTTGGCAGAAGCGGGTAAACAAACCTTCAATACCTACTGTATTAGCTGCCATAGCAAAACCGATGCAAGCGGTGCTGGCCCTGGCTTAGCTGGCTTGTTCGGCGAAAGTGGCACTAAAGCCTTTGGTACAACCCTGCCCAACGGCAATCCAGTCAACGACGCTAATGTTCTAGATTGGATCAAGAATGGTGGCGGTGGTCCAGGCGTTGGCCCAGATCCCCAAGATGGCGCTTCGTATGGGGTCATGCCTGCTCAAGGCCAGATCTTAAGCGAAGATAAGATTCTCGAAGTCATCGCCTACTTGAAGACATTGACTCGTTAAAGCATGAGCTGGCGATGGCATGCTGTCGCCAGCCTAAAAGCCTTCTAAGGAGGCCATTCAGTGAAAAAATGGTTGAATAACATAGGCGTGAGCATGCTTGATCTGGTTATTTTTGTGCCATTTGCCTTGATCTACACGATCTTTGGGGCAATCTGGACGACCAGCAGTGGCCCGTATATGGCTGGCGATCTCGCCACCGGCTTGCAAATTAAAAAAGATATTATGTACTACTTGCTGTGGGCTTGTTCAATCGGCTATGCCGTATTGGCCAATACTGCGGTTTTGTGGGGCAAAGCTGCTCGCGGTGGCTTGATTGCCTTTGTGATTACGCTCGGTGTCATGGTTGCAGTGTTCTTTGGCTTGACCTTTGGCACCCAAGCACTTGCCGATACGATTCCGGCCTCAACCAAAGTAGTCAGTATTGCGATTGGCGATATTTTGGTGCTGTTGCCAATCGTGACTGCCACAATCTTCTTCTTTATCGCTTGGATTGTGACTGGATTTAGCAATCACTTGCGCGGCCAACCAGTAGCGCAAGGCTTTGTGCGCTTAGGCGTAGCCTTGATGGTTATTCCGGTTGTCCAGTTCTTCGTGATTGTGTTCTTGCCACGCTGGGACGACGAAGTACGTGGGGTTGTGTTTGTGCATGCCATGAGCTTGGGCTTGCTCTGGGGCTTGTTCCTCGGTGGTGGGCTTGGCTCGAATTTGCGCAAGCGTAGCGAAACTCCGGCAACTGCCTAAATTGCTGAAATTTCCCGTAAAACCCTTGGATGAATTACTCATCCGAGGGTTTTTTGGTTTAATTTGGGCTTGCATCTTGGTAGAACAATAATGCATAATATGCAATATCATGCATAGAGTTAGCAATGGAGTGGCTATGCCAGAGATTGATTACACACGCTATTATCGTTTCGCTGAGTTGGTGGAAGCGCTAGAAGGCTTTGCCGCCGAATATCCCGATTTGATTAGTTTGCAATCGATCGGTAAAAGTTATGAAGGCCGTGATTTGTGGTTAGCGACCGTTACTAATGTTGCAACTGGTGGGCCACGCGAAAAGCCAGCCTTTTGGGTTGATGCCAATATCCATGCGAGCGAAGTAACTGGCGCAATGGCTGGCTTACACTTGATCGATACGCTGCTCAAAGGCTATGGCAACGATGCTGAATGCACGCGGTTGCTTGATCGCACGACCTTCTACATTTTGCCACGCTTCAATCCTGATGGAGCTGAACGGGCCTTGACCACGCCCTATGTAGTGCGGTCGAGCGTGCGACCTTATCCCTATGCTGAACGCATCGATGGCTTGTATCAAGAAGATATCAACGGCGATGGGATTATTTTGCAGATGCGCTTGGTTGATCCCAACGGCGATTGGCGGGTCTCCGAGCATGATCCACGGGTGATGGTCAAGCGCAAGCCCTATGAAATTGGCGGCACCTACTATCGAATTTTGCCCGAAGGCTTGATTCAAAATTACGATGGGGTCAATATCAAACTGAGCCGCGCAGTCGAAGGCTTGGATATCAACCGCAACTTTCCAGTTGATTGGCGACCTGAAGCCGAGCAATATGGTGCTGGCCCCTACCCAACCTCTGAGCCAGAAATCCGCGCTGTGGTGCAATTTATCGTCGATCACCCCGAAATTCATAGTGGCCTGACCTACCACACTTATTCGGGCGTGCTGCTGCGACCATATGGCGACCGCGCCGATGATCAGATGAATTTGCATGATCTCGATGTGTTTAAGGCGTTGGGTAAACATGGAACCGAGTTAACCGGTTGGCCCAGTGTTTCGGTTTACCACGATTTTCGTTACCACCCCAAAGATGTGATTACCGGGGTGTTTGATGATTGGGTCTACGATCACTTGGGTATGTTTGCCTGGACAGTCGAATTTTGGGATTTAGTTGGTTCGGCAGGGATCAAAGATCGCAAATTTATCGAGTGGTTCAAAGAGCACCCCGAAGAAGATGATCTTAAAATTATGCAATGGGTGGATGAGCATGGCGAGGGCTTGTGCTTCTACGATTGGACAGCCTTCGAACATCCCCAGCTTGGCCCAGTTGAAATTGGTGGCTGGCATCCGATGTATGCCTTCCGTAACCCACCGCCAGCCAAATTGCTTGAAACGATTGCGCCTGTGACCCAATTTGCCTTAGCTCATGCCGCGATTGCCCCATTCACCACAATTAGCAGCTTTGAGCTTGAGGCGTTGGGCGATAACGTTTATCGGCTGCAAGCAGTGGTGCAAAATGAAGGTTATTTACCAAGTTATGGCTCGCAAAAAGGCCGCGAACGCAAGGCGACCTTGCCACTTGAAGCCTTGCTCAATCTACCCGAAGGTTCAAGCCTCAAGCTTGGCCAAGCCAAAACCACGATTGGCGATTTGGAAGGGCGTTCAGGCCGAGTTTCATTCTTTGGCTTTAGCAATGGTTCGACCACTGATCGCACCAAAGTCGAGTGGGTGGTGCATGTGCCAAATCCTGGGGTGATTGAATTGACGATCCAAGGTGGACGCGGTGGCATTGCCCGCGCTAAGCTCGAAATCTAAACTAAAAATCAAGTGATTTCCTTGAACCGCTAGCAGCGATAGCTGTTAGCGGTTTTTGTGTGGCTAGATAAAGCTCCAACATTTAAGCCGAAATTTTTGGGCACTTTATGCACAAAGAGGCTTGATTTTTGTGCAGTTTATACAAGCTAGCTAGCTATGGGTTTGGTTATTTTGTTCGATAGTCGATGGGAAACGATCAGCTACTATAAATTCAATCGCCCAACTTAGGCAAAATCCACAAATAAGCGACCTCTCAACCTTTATAAAAACCCAAGCTGTGAGGTATCCGACGATGAGTTCAACTGTGCAACTGATCTTATTGCTGTTGGTGTTAATCGGTGTTGCTAAAATTGGGGGCGCACTTAGTGCCGCGCTTGGCCAACCAACCGTGTTGGGTAAGCTGTTGGCGGGCGTGCTGCTTGGCCCAAGTTTAATTAATGTCATGCACTGGGAAACCTTTCAAAGCAGCGATCTGAAATCGACCATCCACTACCTCTCGGAGCTTGGGGTCATTTTCCTCATGTTTATCGCAGGCCTGCGCATCGAAGCCCATGAGTTGCGCGAAGCTGGCAAGGCCGCAACTTGGACAGCGATTTTGGGTGTGATCATTCCATTTTTTGGTGGGCTGCTCAGCGCGTTGGCTTTTGGCTATGGCCTTATTCCAGCGATTTTTGTGGGCCTATTGTTGACCGCAACCAGCGTTAGCATTTCGGCTCAAACCTTGGTTGAGTTGGGGCGGCTCAAAAGTCGAGTTGGTACAACGTTGCTAGGCGCGGCGGTGCTCGACGATATTATTGGGCTGCTGTTACTCTCAATTTTTATGGCCACTCAAACCAGCGATGGCAACTTCATGACGATTGTTTGGACGATTGTACGCTTGGTGGGCTTTTTGGTGGTGGCTTGGTTCTTGGGCCAGCGCTTTTTGCCGCGCATCCTTGAACGGGTCAAAAAAATGCGCACCAACGAGCCAGTGCTCACCTTTGCGGTGTTGGTGGTGCTTGGCTTAGCCTTCACGGCTGAAACGGTGGGGCATTTGGCCGCAATTACCGGGGCATTTATGGCCGGTATTCTCCTGAGCCATACCGATGTGCGCGATGAAATTGACCGCTCAATTTCGAGCTTTACCTATGCCGTACTTGTGCCAATTTTCTTTATTGGAATTGGATTGAACACCGATTTGAGCAGCCTCAGCGGTGCAGCCATCCCAATGGCCATTATGTTGTGTATCGTAGCGATTGGTACCAAAATTGTGGGCTGTGGCCTAGGAGCCAAAATTGCTGGCCTCAACCAACGTGAGGCAATTCAGGTTGGCTGTGGCATGATCTCGCGCGGCGAGGTCGGGTTAATTGTCGCCTCGCTGGGTGTCCAAAATCAAATTGTTGATACTAATGTATTTTCATTGACCGTAGCAGTAGTCTTGGTAACCACTCTCGTCACGCCAATTCTGCTGAAATGGTCATTCAAAACCGAGCCATTGCCAAGCCTCCACTTGGCGCTTGAGCCTGAAGATGAAGTGTTGGCAATTGGCTAAGGCACTCTATTCTTGAGGATTGATTGATTGAAGAAGCGTTGGAATCCCCTCTTGCATTCCAGCCGTCAGTGTTGACGTGAGCCGCGTTGCAGCGACATGCATTTGACCCTATTCCGATACGGGCTACAGAAAGGAAACGCCTGTGGAAGAGCAACTCAACTCATTGACGGTCAACGCAAACATCTTGTGGGTCTTGCTCGCTGCTTTTCTGGTCTTCTTTATGCAAGCTGGGTTTGCCTTGGTTGAAGCAGGTTTCACTAGGGCAAAAAATGTCGCGCACACCATGCTCATGAACTTGATGGTGTTTTGTATTGGGGCGATTGGCTTCTGGATTTGTGGCTTTGCCTTTGCCTTCGGTGGAGTCAACCATACCTACCCAGCCACAGGCGCAAACGCTGAATGGAACTTCGGCCCAGTTACCTTGGGCGCTTGGGGCGATGCGCTCTCCTCAAATCTCTCCTTCGGTGATCAATGGGGCGTGCTTGGCACCAGCGGCTTCTTCCTGAATGGCATTGGCATGAGTGCTGCTGGGATTTTTGCCTTCTTTATGTTCCAAATGGTCTTTATGGATACCGCCGCCACGATTCCAACGGGCAGCGGGGCTGAACGCATCAAGTTCATTGGTTTCGTGATTATGGGCTTTTTGGTCAGTATGTTCGTCTATCCACTTTCGGCCAACTGGGTTTGGGGCGGTGGCTGGATGGCCAATATGGGCCGCACGCTTGGGCTTGGCAACGGCGCAGTCGATTTTGCTGGCTCAGGGGTTGTGCACATGACTGGTGGCGCAGTTGGTTTGGCAGTTGCGCTGGTGCTTGGGCCACGGATCGGCAAATTTAATAAAGATGGCAGTGCCAACACGATTCTTGGGCACAACTTACCAATGGGTGTTTTGGGCGCAATCATCCTCTTCTTTGGCTGGTTCGGTTTCAATCCAGGTAGCTCATTGGGTATCCAAGGTTCGTTTATGAACCTAACCGCCTTGGCCGCCTTGAATACCTTGATCGCTGGAGCTGCTGGTGGCATCAGCGCCATGACCTACACATGGCTGAAAAATAAAAAGCCCGATCCAGGCATGAGTGTCAATGGTTTATTAGCAGGCTTGGTGGCGGTAACCGCGCCTTGTGCCTTTATCACGCCGGTTGCCGCAGCAATTATTGGGGCAGTTGGCGGGGTTTTGGTGATTTTCGCCAGCATTCTGTTGGAAAAACTCAAAATCGACGATCCAGTTGGGGCAGTGCCTGTGCACTTGTTCAATGGCTTTTGGGGTGTGATTGCGGTTGGTCTCTTTGCCAACGGCAACCCCGATACCGCTAGCTGGAACGGCATCGATGGTCAAGCGGTAACTGGCTTGTTCTATGGTGGTGGGTTCAGCCAACTCTTTGCTCAATTGATCGAAGGCTTGGGCATTGGCATCACGGCATTTGTTTTATCGTTTGTGGTCTTCAAAGCCTTGGCCAAACTTGGCCTAATGCGTTCACGCGCTGAAGACGAAGTAGCAGGCTTGGATTTACCAGAAATGGGCATGCCTGGCTATGTTTCCGATGGCGCATATATGCCCGAAACTGGGGCAGCCCCTGCTCCTAGCGAAGAACCAGCTACGGCTGGCTTGCCCGCTGGCGCTGCTGCTTAACTCAATTCAAACCTCAAACGCCGTAGGTTCGAGCCTACGGCGTTTTTCATTTTAGCCGCCAGCCACATAGATATGGACTATCGTTGCAATTGAAAGCTCTGAGCACCAAGCTAGCTTATAATCATATCTAGATTTAATCATCAAATAAAGGGATTGCTCATGGCTTCAACATCGACTACCCCGCGCCAACCCTCGCCGTTGGTCGCTTTACGCCACCGCGATTATCGGCTGCTCTGGAGCGGCCAACTGATTTCAATTGCTGGCTCGCAGATGCATACCGTAGCGTTGCACGTTCAAGTTTATCGTTTAGCTAGCGCGATTCCTGGGGCTAATCCAGCGATTTTTCTGGGCTTGATTGGCTTGTTTCAGTTTATTCCCTTGCTGTTGCTGGCGTTACGTGCAGGTCTATTGGCCGATCGAGTTGATCGACGACGTTTGATGCTGGTAACACAAAGTATCTTGATGGGGTTATCGTTGGTATTGGCGGTTTTATCGTGGTTTGGCTTAATCAATCTGTGGTTGCTGTATGGAATTATGATTATCTTTTTCAGCACCAAAACCTTTGATTTACCAGCTCGCCAAGCGTTAATTCCGCGTTTAGTGCCGCGTGAAGTACTGCCAACAGCATTAAGTTTAAATATGATTGCTTGGCAAATTGGCAATATTGCTGGGCCGGCCTTGGGTGGTTGGTTTGTTAGCTATTCAATTGCCTTGGTCTATTTGATCGATGCGATCAGTTATGGCGTGGTGGTATTGAATTTGTGGCAAATGCGCGGCAATTATGCCCCAACCGAGGTTAAACCAATAATCAAAGGCTCCATGTGGGAAGGTTTGCACTTTGTACGGCGCACGCCGATTATTTGGTCTACCATGGTGCTCGATTTTATTGCCACCTTTTGTGGTGCTGCCACGACCCTCTTGCCCTTATTCGCTGATAAAGTCTTAAAGGTTGATGAAAAAGCCCTCGGTTTGATGTATGCAGCACCAGCAATTGGCGCGTTAGTAGCCGCCCTCGCCATGTCGTGGTTTGGCAATCCGCGCCGCCAGGGCATGGTTGTGGTGGTTTCGGTGGTGCTCTATGGCTTGGCGACCATGGTGTTTGGGCTAGCTCCAAGCTTACCAATTGCCGTGCTGGGCTTGGCGGGCACAGGTGCAGCTGATACGGTCAGTGCTGTCTTGCGCGGCACAATTCGCCAATTAAACACCCCCGACGAGCTGCGTGGGAGAGCAACCTCGGCCAATATGCTGTTTTTTCAAGGCGGGCCATTGCTAGGCGAGGTTGAAGCTGGCTTCGCTGCATCATTGGTTGGTGCGCCAATCGCTATCGCTTTTGGTGGCGCGATTTGTGTCGCCGCCGCAATCATCATTGCTGTGCGGATACCCAGTTTACGCTTGTACGATCGTTGAGAGCATAGAAAAATGTGGCTATTGGCTGAAGGCGCTAGGCTATCGGAGCAATTTTTGATATTCCAATGGACGTTATAGCCGGAATGGTTTATGCGGTTGGTAACGAAGCGCATGCCCTTACCCCTGACCTCCTCTCCCGCCCGCGAGGCGAGGGGGAATCGCGCTCGCTCCCCTCGCCCGCCGCCGTGGGAGAGGGGCTGGGGGTGAGGGAACGAGAACTGGTTGCCAAACCAATGAACCATTCCAGCTATGCTCTCTCTGCTCTATATTTTCCCCCTTGTCATCCGATTGTCATTTAAAAGGCTGCTTTTGCTGCAAGGCTCATGCTACAGTTCGTAGCAACAGCTACGATTTAACCTAGTTTTGGGGGTTGCGATGAACCAAGTAGCATTTTGGTCGGTTGCATTAGTGCGTACCATTCGTCAGCCATTGCGCTGGTTGGCTTGGCCTGCGGCCATTATTGCGGCATTGTTTGTGGTTGCGGCTTCAGCCCAAACTGGCGAACGCCGTTCGGCTTCATTTGAGCCAGTGACAACCGTTTTGGATACCAACGCCTTGGGCCGTGGTAATGGGCAGCGTACCCGCATCACACCAGATGGAATTCGGCCTGAACCTGCTGGCGGGATGTTGATTACCGTGCCACAACAGGTCGATCAATTTAGTGATTTGCTGGCTGCATGGCGAGCCGATGTGCCGCTTTCGGCAACCTTGCAAATTTCGCTGCGAGTTTCCAGCGATGGCAATACTTGGTCGCGCTGGGGCTTAGTTGAAGAATCACACGATTTTTTGGATGAGCGCGATGCCGCTGATTTGCATTGGGGTTCGCCGATTTTTGCTGGGGTGGCAACTTGGTGGCAAGCTAAAATTGAGTTTGGGCCTGCGCCCGATGGGCGTTTGCCAATACTGCGCGAATTGCGCGTGGATACCGTTGATGTTGGTGCATTAACCCCTGCTACGCCTGAAACCGCTGCAGAACGAGCGACCGATGTGACCAAGCCGCCCGTGATTAGCCGCACTGGCTGGGGTAGCCCCGATGGTCAAGGCAGCCGCGTGCCCCCAGCCTACTATCCAGTGACCCATTTGGTGGTGCACCATACCGCCGATGCCAATAGTTTGGGCGGGAGCGAAGGCTGGTGGGGTGATCGGATTCGGGCGATTTGGTCGTTTCATACCTTTACGCGGGGTTGGGGCGATATTGGCTACAACTATTTGATCGCGCCCGATGGGACAATTTTCGAGGGTCGGGCTGGCGGCGATAATGCCGTGGCCTTTCATGATACTGGTAATTATGGCTCGATGGGCGTTTCGATGGTAGGAACCTATGCTAGTGTGCCGCCAACCAGTACCGCCCAAAATAGCTTGGTTGAATTGTTGGCGTGGAAAGCCGAGCAACGTGGAATCGATCCGTTGGGTCGCTCGTATTACTATGGCTGTGATATTTCGCGCTACTGTGGCAATGCTGGAGCAATTACCCCCAATATTGCCGGCCATCGCGATGTCGCGAATGATCCGGTTGGATATACTTCCTGTCCGGGGAATAATCTCTACGGCTTGTTGCCAACCATTCGTTCGCGGGTGCAATCGCGTTTAAGTAGTACGCCCGATAACGGCGATATGACGATTGATGATCTGGAATCGAGTTTTATTCGCTCGACGGCCCAATGGTATGAGGCTGAGTGTGGTGACGGGGGCCATATTTTTTACACCTTTGCCACCAATGATCCCGCTGAGAGTAGCAATAGTGGTCGCTGGCGTAATGAAAATATTGTCGCTGGCAATTATCGCATCTTTGCCCATGTGCCCCAAAATTGTGGCCTACTCAATGCAACCCAGAGTGCTCGCTACACAATTTGGCAAAATGGGGTGCAAATTGGCGAACGCGTGTTGAGCCAAGATACAACCACCGAGTGGATTGAAATTACCACCAATGCGCTGGCACTTTCGGGCCAGCCAGTCGAGGTGCACTTAACCGATTTGACCAGCGAGCCATTGAGCGCCAATCGTAAGGTCATTTTTGATACCGTGCGCTGGGTCAAACAAGATACCCAAGTCAATGTAGCGCTCGAATCAGTTAATTATGATCGTACAAGCTTGGCTGGTGGCGAATTGCTCAAAGTAACGTTCCGGGTACGTAACACTGGCAATGTGGCAATTGAAACCCAAGCTCCCGACGCGGGCAGCCCCAACGATAGCACCACGGGCTATACCTACGATGAGGGCGAATGTTTCCTTGGCAATGGCAACGATGCCTATCCGACCTATCCCAAGGAATCGGGGCGTTTTCGGCTGGTGCTTGGCGGTGATGGCCTGACGCTCGATTGTGCTGGTGATACTGGTGGATATCCATGGCGCTGGAGTATTGGCGGTGACCTTGGGCCTGGTGAGACTCGCGATTTGGTGGGCTATGTCCGTTTTCGTAATCACACCACCAGTCCGCGCCAAGTAACCTTGCGAGCAGGGCTGGTTCAAGAATATGTGCGTTATTTCAGCCAAAACCAAGCCAGCCAAACCATCACAATTAATCCCGAAAATGATGCACCTCAATCGTCGATTTATACCAATTGGCAACCCCAAGCCTTGGTTTACGAGCTGGGCGCGATTCCCGATGATTTTCTGGCGCGAACTGCCAACCCACTTTCGATTCCTGAAGGGGCGTTTTTGGGCAGTTTTGATTGGATCGGCACACGTTTAGATTTAGGCGATGGCGGGATTTTTGGACGAAATGATCGCTTTATTGTGCGCCAAACCCGTAGTTTTGTTGCGCCTGTTGCCGGAACCTATCGTTTCCGCATTAATTCCGATGATGGTGCTTGGCTTTGGATTGATGGTACGCTGGTGGCCGAGGCCCATGGCTTGCACCCTGAGCGCGAGGTCATTGGTGAGCGTTGGTTGAATGCTGGCGAACATCGGCTGGGCTTTAAATATTTTGAGCGCACTGCTCAAGCTGTGCTGAGCTACGATTGGCAAACGCCTGGCAGCAACGATTTTAGCCCGATTCCAGTGAGTGTTGGGGCGGGGGTACCCCGCTATGGCAACTATTTTGCCCCGAATGTTCAAATGACCATTGTTGCTGATGATCATGGTGGTTCGGGCGTGGCTGGCATTCGTTGGCGGATCAATGGCAGCACGTGGGAAGAGGATGCAGGCAGTAGCTTGACGCTTACCCCAAGTGGCGGCAACTTCAACTTAGAATATGCCGCCCGTGATCTGGCTGGCAATTTGGAAGCAACCCACAGCCTTAGTTGGCAAGTTGATGGTAGCCCGCCTAGCTCAAGCATTAGCAGTGCCACTCTTGAGCCAAGTGGAGCCGTGCGCCTGAACCTGAGCAGTAGTGATGCAGGCAGTGGCGTGCGCCAGATCGAAATTAGCGTGCGCGATCAGGCTGATGGGCAATGGTATGTGTGGGCAATTCTGCCGCCGAGCAGTTCGACCATATTTATTGGTCAGCCCGAGCATCGCTACGATTTTCGTAGTCGGGCGATCGATCAGGTTGATAATCGCGAGGCTGAGCATAGCGGCGTTGATGCCAGTGCCACTGTGCCCAGCACTGCCAATATTTATCGCATAACTGCACCGATTGTTAGCAAAAACTAGGCTTGGATGTAAGACCCGCTGCTTTGGTTGAGCAGCGGGTCTTTAGAAATCGTAAACCATGATTATTTCCTCAAATTGTTGCTGCGGGTAATCGATAAATGTCGTTTTCGTTGCTTGCACGGTATAGAGTGTACTAAAACCTGTTTCAGTTGGTTTTGATGTATGCACAGCATACACCTCAGAACCATCCCAATTAGGCGTAAAACTCACGGTTGAAGCTAAGATCGAACGTTGCCATAATTGTTTGCCACTTAGGCGATCAAACGCATAAAAAGTTGTTTTATCTTCGGTACTATCACGAATGATAATTGTTTGTTGATTGCCACTAAATTGAACATCGGTAATCCTAGCGAGGTCAGGATTGATCGACGTAGTTTGGCCAAATAGATCAAATTGTAGCTGTGAAGCATATAAATGATCATTGAGCTGTTGATTGCTAGCAAGTTTGCTTGTCTTGAGGATTGTTTGGTTTTTGAGATCGTAGGTTATAACATCTTGATCAGAAGTTATGAGGCTGAGCAGATTAGGGTTGTTTGCGGAGATAGCATAATTGAAGTAATCGGTAAATGGAAATGCTTGATCATAGGGATATAAGGTTTGATTACTTGCCAGATAGCGACAATCGCATTGCTGATTTGGATGTTTAATTGTGCCATTTGTGCTATCAATAATCAACAATTGTTGGTTAGTTACAACATTCGTTGGAATTTGGCCAGCTTCTTGTTGGGCCTGTTGACCAGCCTGTGCATTTGGTGGATTGATTGGGCTAGACATTGGATCTACTGAACCTGCCACATCATCCAAAACATCGGTGATTGAGTTTGACTGCTCGGCACTTACACCTAATGGATAGCTCGCCGATGGATAGACGGTTGTATCAACTTGTTGCTGGGGAATGATCGTGACCGATTGGGCTAAATCTGCTGTTTGGTTGGTTGGCTTTTTTGTATGGGCTGTCAGATAAAGCTCCTGTTGATTGGCACTCTGGTAGAGTCCTACAACAGTGCTGGTGTCGGGTTGCAATGGTAGAGATTGTTGCCACGTAGGGTTATCATCGCTGCTTTTACGACTTAAGACATAATGCGATTGAGTTTTACTCAACTCAATCCGATCGCCATTATCAGCAATGATTAATGCATCGACATTATTGGCTTGCCACATCACTTGATCATCTTGCATGGCGCGGACAAAGTGATTTTGCTCATGATCAATCCCTTTCACCAACAGCATTTGTTGCTGGGGCAGTGATGTTTCCTCGTTGGCTAAAGCTAAATAGGTTGGCTCGTTGCTGATTTGGGGCGCGATATCAAATTGCTTTTTCAAATAGACCCCACCTAAAAGCAACACAACCAACATCAGCGCATTGATTGTGTATTTGAACCTGCTAAATTTGGCCACTCGTCGCCGACTGCGGCTTGGCGCAACTAAACGCTCGCTCTGACCAAAGATCGAGCGTAAGTTGCGTTGCATGGATTTGGTTTTTTCCAACAACTCACGTAATTGTGGTTCTTGGGCTAAGCGTTCTTCAAAAGCTTGTCGATCAGACGAGCCAAAACGCTGATCAAGATAATCAAGCACTGCCGCTAGATCGTGGTTCATACATCCTCCAAGTGGTTGCGTAGTTGTGCATGGGCAGTGTGTAAACGCGACCGCACTGTACCAATTGGGCATTCTAAAATAGCTGCAATTTGTTCGTAGCTTAGGTCGTGAAAGTAGCGCAAGACGATGACGCTGCGCAATTTCAACGATAAATTACCAATAGCGTTCCAGATAACTTGCTCCTCCTCACTGCGCAACAAATTATCAAGGGTCGTGGCTTGAGGCTGTTCTGTCTCAGGCCGCAATTGTTCGCCGAGCCAGCGGCTTAGTCGTTTGCGGGTGCTTAAACAGCAATTAACCGTGATGTGATGCAACCATGTTGACCATGCTCCTCGGTCAGGGTCAAAGCGCACCAACGCCCGATTAACTCGCATCCAAACTTCTTGGGCGACATCTTCAGCATGGCCCCAATCTGCCAGTATCAAGTAGGCAGTTCGGAGTACCATTGTATGATAGCGACTATGCAATGATTCGAGTGTTTCGCTGTGCAATTGCTGAAATTCTGTCATAACAGATGAATTCATCGGAAGCTTTCCCTCATGCATGCTTGCTGAACTAAACTGAGGGTAACGTTAAAAAGTTCAGTTTTAAATGGGATTAAATAGAAAACCTCGATAATTTTGCCGATTATCGAGGTTTTGGGGCAATCGGTTTGGAAATTTAGCTACGTTGTTGATCAACGAGGCTGATAAAACGCCGGAAGTGTTCATCTCCATCGTGAGGGCCAGGCCCAGCCTCAGGGTGATATTGCACGCTGAAAACAGGCAAGCTCTTGTGTTGCAAGCCTTCACAGGTTTGGTCGTTACCACTAACTTCGGTCACCTGCACATCGCTGGGCAAGCTGGCTGGATCGAGGGCAAAGCCATGATTTTGAGCAGTGATTCGGACTTTGCCAGTGCTGGTATCGCACACTGGGTGATTGCCAGCATGATGACCAAAAGGCAATTTGAAGGTTGTACCACCCAAGGCTTGGCCAATCAATTGATGCCCAAGGCAGATGCCAAACACTGGCACATTGCCGATCAACTGGCGAATCGTTTCGACCGCATACTCCAAGGTGGCAGGGTCGCCTGGGCCATTTGAAATCAAAATACCATCAGGTTTTAAGGCTAGGGTCGCTTCGGCTGAAGTGCGATTGGGCACAACTGTGACCTTACAACCAAGATCGACCAAGCGCCGCAGGGTGTTGCGTTTGACCCCAAAATCGTAAACTACGACATGGCGGTTGTGCAATTGTTCAGGAATCGCTAGTTGTAAGGTAGTGAAATCGGCAGGTGTGCCTTCATTCCACTCATAAATGCTTTGGGTTCCCACGTCGCTAGCCAAATCGCGGCCTTCCATCACCGGGATGGCTTGAGCTTTGGCGACCAAACTAGCCGGATCAAGATCTTCGGTTGAGAGCACCGCCCGCATTGCGCCGGCTGCCCGAATATGGCGAGTCAAGGCTCGGGTATCTAAATCAGCCACCGCCATAACACCGCGCCGTGCTAATAGCTCGCTGAGAGATTCGCGCGAACGCCAATTGGATGGCCGCTCGGTAAATGAACGCACGATCAAGGCTTCGGCCCAAGGCATGGCTGCCTCAAGATCAACCTCGTCAATGCCATAATTGCCAATATGCGAGGCGGTTAAGGTTACTAACTGACCGCGATATGAAGGATCGGTCAAAATTTCAGCGTAGCCAGTCATGCTGGTATTGAATACAACTTCACCTGCACGTTCGCCGCGTGCACCGACAGCCCGCCCCCAAAAGGTGCGTCCATCTTCCAATGCCAGTAATGCGCGTGTCATGGCAACTCCAAGCTAGAAGCAATCGGGTGGTTCAGCCAAAACTGAGTACCAACCGAGTATTATAACGGAATCAGCATTTTTTGGGGTTGCTGCTTGCGTTGACGCTCTGCGTAAGATGGCCTATGATAAGGCCAAACCACTGCCTTTTCCTCGCTGTTTAACACCAAATTCTTTAGCACAAAGGAAGATCGTCAATGACTGACACGCTTCTGATTAGCAAAGCCGACAATGTAACCACTCTCACGATTAATCGCCCAGCGGTACGCAATGCCGTCGATCAGCCAACCATGGATGCGCTGCGAGCGGAAATTGAGGCTTGCGAGCATGATGGCACTCGCTGTATTGTGATTGCTGGTGCTGGTGGGGCATTTTCATCGGGAGCCGATATTATGGCGGCGCTCCAATCTGGTGGCACGGCAAATGATGTATATCGGGTTTTAACTGAATCGTATGGCCCAACGCTGTTAGCAATTCGCCAATCGTCGTGGCCTGTGATTGCTGCCGTCGATGGCGTAGCGGCTGGTATTGGCTCAGATTTGGCGTTGGCCTGCGATTTGCGCTTGGTTTCGAGCCGTGGGCGCTTCTCAGAAATTTTTATCAAAGTTGGCTTAATTCCCGATGGCGGTGGAACCTATTCGTTGCCGCGCCTGATTGGCCTTGGGCGGGCGATGGAATTGATGTTTACCGGGGCGATGGTAGAGGCTGAACGAGCTTTGGCTTGGGGTATGGCCAATGCAGTCTTTGATGAAGCAAATTTTGCCAACGAGGTGCAAGCTTATGCTGCGACGATTGCGGCACAAGCTCCTTTGGCGTTAACCCGTGGTAAACGCGCAATGTTGGCCGCCCAAAATGATCAAAGTTTTGCCGATGCGCTACGTCGTGAAGCCGAATATCAACGCGAAATTTTTAATAGCGAGGATGGCTTTGAAGGCTTTCAGGCCTTCTTGCAAAAACGCCCACCTGTGTGGAAAGGACGATAACTCGTGCTAGCTAACCTGTATAGCTCAGATCAACAACGCTCACGCTTTATCTGGTTAATGGGCATTCAAGCGGTCTTGGTGGTTGTGTTGCTGATCGCCTCAACCCTCTTGACGGTTGGCATGAACCGTTTACGCGATCGTGATGAAACGTTGCTGAGCTATCGGGTGCGTTTAAATGACGTTAATATTGCTCTGTTATCGTTGCACAACAATTTGCGCGGCTATACCAGCACTGGCTCAGATATTTTCTACGCGGAAATTCAAAAAGAACAGGCAGTTGTTACCGAGGGTTTGCAATTTCTCTTAGTCAACCCGCCCGACCCGAGCTTGCCCCAAGTCGCTGAGCAAGTCGATCAATGGCTGCTCAATACCTATCAGCCAGTGCTGGATGCAGTGGCCAACCAAGAAATGCTGTTGGCCGAATTGACGCTTGAGCAAGGTCGCCCACAAATCGAGGCGGTAGTTAACACGACAACCAGCTTGCGCACTGAATTGCGCCAGCGCTCGGAAGATTATCGCAACCAAATTGATACTTACAATTGGATTAAACTGGCCTCGATTGGTTTGCTCTCAGCATTAATTGTGGTTTCGATGATTGTGACAGTGCGCTTCTGGCGCACCCAACAGCACTTAATTCACGAAATTGAAGATAAAGGCAGTCAACTGCTGCAAAGCAACCATGAATTAAATTTCAATACCAATCAACTTTCAATTATCAACAGTATTTTGGGCGTGCGGATCAACGAGTCGCGGGTGTTGCGCGAAATCAGCGATTATTTGGTCAATAATCCTACCCCCGCTGAGGCCTATAGCTTTGTGGCGCAAACTGTTGGTAATGTGCTGAATACCTGGTGTAGCATTGCGCTGCGTTTGCCCCCGCCCCGCGAGGAATTTCTCGATGTGGTGGCTTCATATCATTCGTTGCCCAGTCGCCAAGCCTACATCGACCAAATGGTGCAAACAGTCCAATTTCGCATCGATAATGGTCTGTATTCGCCAGTCTTTACCCAGCATGCTCCCTTGGTTGAACTCTTCAATGTGCCCGTTGAGCAACGTCACCCCAACTATTTGACCAACGAGGTTCGCGAACACTTGGAGCCATTCACGCTCTATTCGTATATCGCTGTGCCGATTAAAATTCAGGATGAAGCAGTTGGCCTGATTTCGGCAGCCTCAGATTCGCCTGAACGGCTGTTTGACCATGATCAAACCTTGTTTGTGCGCCAAGTCGCTGATCGTTTGGCCGCTTGGCTTGAAAATATTCAATTATTTTATTTGCTCAAACAACAGGCCAACGAGCTGCAAACGAGCTTCGATAGCCTCGACGATATTGTAGTTTCCTACGATAGCCGTGGTCATCAAACGCGAATCAACGAGGCTGGCACGCAGTTTTTTGCTGGTCGCCACTTTGATTTTCTCTCCAATAATTTGGTTTGGCGCACGGCTAAGGGCAATGTATTGGGCTTCGATGAGCATCCGATTCAGCAGGCGTTGGCTGGCACAACCGTGCGTGATGTTGAAGTTTCGTTATCACGCTCCGATGGTGTGCCGATTATTCACGAAGTCAGCGTTTCGCCGCTGCGATCTGCCGATGGTTCAATTGAAGGCATTGTGCTGGTGGCGCGAGATTTGAGCGCTCGCAAGGAGCTTGATCGGCTCAAAGAAGAACTTGTTGCCAATATGAGCCACGAGTTGCGCACGCCGCTCACTGCCATTTTGGGCTATAGCGAATTGCTGCTCAAACGCCGCACCGAAGTGCTTACGCCTTGGCATACCACCAAGATTGAGGGGATTCGCACTGGCGGCCAGCGTTTGCTGAGCCTCGTCAACGATCTGCTAGATATTGCCAAGCTTGATGCTGGCCGCATCGAGTTGCAACGCCAAACCACCATCATTAATAGCTTGTTGCAAGAGCAAGTGGCGATTTTGCAGCCGATGCTTCGCGAGAAACAGCAAACCCTCACCTTGCAACTGGGCCAGCACATCCCCTTGCTCATGATCGATCCTGAGCGGATTGGCCAAGCAGTGACCAATTTGTTGAGTAACGCCATTAAATTTACGCCAGAGCAAGGTACAATCACCTTAGCCTCAACCGCCTTGAACATTGATGAGCATGGCCAAATTGACTGGCTGGATCAAGTGTTGGCGACCGAAGTGCCGCCGATGTTGGCAGGCCAATATGTCTTGATTCAGGTCAGCGATAGTGGGGTGGGCGTGCCAGCCGAAGCGCTCGTAAAATTGTGGGATCGTTTTTATCAAGTTGAGGGTGGCTCGACGCGCCGTTTTGGGGGCACAGGCTTAGGTTTATCGATCGTTCAGCAATTAGTTGAATTACATGGTGGACGGACATGGGCGACTAGCGCAGGCGAAAATCAAGGCAGCAGCTTCACAATTATGTTGCCAGTCAGCCGCGGTGCCCAATTTGTGAGCCTCACTCAAGGCTTACGGCGTTCGATTTTGGTGATTGAAAACGATCACCAAACGGCCCAATATTTGGAAGAACAATTGCAAGCGGCTGGTTTTGAAGTGATTGTGGCGACTGATCATCATAGTGCCTTGACTTGGGCCAAAGATCATTCACCAGCGGCAATCACCCTCGATTTGCTCATGCCCAATAGCGAAAGCTGGGAAACCTTGGCAGCCTTGCGCGAAATTGACCATTTAGCGCAAGTTCCCGTCTTGATCGCAAGCGATGCTTCGGTATACAATGAGCTACCAGGGGTTGGTGTCTCCACATATGTAGTCAAGCCAATTGATAGCCAAATTCTGATTCGGATTATTCGTCAACTGATTGGGGCTCAAGGCCAAACAGGGTTTATCTTGGTGGTTGATGATGATTATGATATGGCCGAACTGCTGTGTGCTACTTTGCAAGAGCATGGCTACGTTACCCAAGCCTCATACGATGGGGCGGCGGCGCTCGATCTGATTCAACAGGGCAATTATCCCCAACTAATTTTGCTTGATTTGATGATGCCAGAGGTTGACGGCTTTCAGCTACTCGAAAAACTGCGGGCAAATCCTGAAACTCGTAATATTCCCGTGATCATTGTGACTGCCCGTGACTTAACCAATGAAGAAATTCGCCAATTGCGCCAAGCTGCGCAAGCCATTCAGACCAAACATACCCTCAGTATGCGTAAGCTGGTTGCTGAAGTCCAACGGTTTGCCCCGTTGAAGGAATCGGATACCCCATGAACACACCAGTTTTCTTGCTGGTCGAAGACGATCCATACAACCGTGATATTTTGCGCGAAATTCTTGAGGATTACGCCGATTGTGTGATTGTCGAAACCACCAATGGGCGTGAAGCACTCAATTGGATCATGGGTCAGAGCAAGCTGCCGAGCCTGATTTTGCTTGACATGATGATGCCAGAGATGGATGGCTTTGAATTTTTGCAAGAGCTAGCCCAGCACCCACAACGCCAACAAATGCGGGTGGCTGGCGTGAGTGCCCGTGCCCATAGTCACGATCGTGATCGGGCTTTGCAAGCGGGCTGCTGGCGGTATCTTACCAAACCCTTTGATATTCGAGAAATTGAATCAACAATTGCTGCGGCGCTGGCAAGCTAAGGTTTGAGCAGTGCGGTGGTAGCTTTTTCTATATTGGGCTTTTTAGGAGGTTTCATTGATGATTCCCCAGACGGCTACGACGCTTAATTTGGCCACAATGCTCGAAGATCATGCCCGGAAACGCCCCAACCGCACTGCCCTCATTTTCAACGATATGCGCTTCAGCTATGCTCAACTCAATGCCATGACCAACCAAATTGCCAATGGTATGGTTGCGTTGGGCATCAAGCCAGGTGATCATGTAGCACTTTCCTGCCCCAACTTGCCCTATTTCCCCATGGTGTATTATGCGGCGCTCAAAGTTGGCGCAGTGATCATCTGTTTGAATATTATGTTGAAGCCGCGCGAAATCGCCTACCACTTGAGCGATTGTGATGCCAAGGCCTTCTTCTGTTTTGAAGGCACTGCCGAGTTGCCGCTGGGTCAAATGGGCAAAGCTGGCTTTGATGAAGCGCCAAACTGTGAGCATATGATTATGCTGACGACCAATCCGGCGGCTCCATCGCCAATCGAAGGCGTTAAAACCTTGGGTCAATTGATGTACAATCAAGCCCCAAGTTTTACCACCCACGCCACCAAAGCCGATGATACGGCGGTAATTTTTTATACTTCGGGCACAACTGGCCAACCCAAAGGCGCTGAATTAACCCACGCCAATATGTTTTTCAACGCCATGGTTGCCCGCGATTTGGCCTGGCCAATTCTTGATAACAGCCTCGATGGCTCAAATGTGGTGCTGATTACCCTGCCATTATTCCACTCAACGGGCCAAACAGCTCAGATGAACGCCAATATTTTTGCTGGTGCAACCCTGACCTTGCTGCCCCGTTTCGAGCCAGCCGCTGTTTTGGCCGTCATGGAGCGCGATAAAGTCAACCTTTGGACAGGCGTGCCAACCATGTTCTGGGCACTCTTGCAATACATCGCTGCCAATAAGATCGATCCCACGCCGATTGCTGCCAACTTGCGCCTAACCTCATCTGGTGGTGCGCCCATGCCGGTCGAAGTAATGCGCCAATTTGAAGAAACCTTTGGCGTGCGGGTGCTCGAAGGCTATGGGCTTTCGGAATGTTCACCGATTGCCACCTTCAATCATATCGATCTGCCCTCAAAGCCAGGAACGGTTGGTCAACCAGTTTGGGGCGTAGAAGTTTGCTGTGTTGATGATGCTGGTAATCCTGTGCCAGCTGGCGAAAAGGGCGAGATTCTGATTCGTGGCCATAATGTGATGAAGGGCTACTACAAGCGCCCCGATGCCACCGCCGCCGCGCTGCAAGATGGCTGGCTCCACACTGGCGACGTTGGGGTGATCGATGAAGAGGGTTATCTAGCAATCGTTGATCGCAAAAAAGATATGATTTTGCGTGGTGGCTACAACGTCTATCCACGTGAGCTAGAAGAAGTGCTGATGACCCACCCAGCAGTTTCGTTGGTCGCAGTCTTGGGTGTGCCCGACGAAAAACTGGGCGAAGAAGTCAAGGCTTTTATCGTCAAAAAACCAGGAGCCGAAGCAACCGAGGAAGAAGTAGTGGCATGGTGTCGCGATCAATTCGCCGCCTACAAATACCCACGCCTCGTCGAATTCCGCGATCAATTGCCAATTAGCGCCACTGGCAAGATTCTCAAACGCGAATTACGCTAAGCCCAAGTGAGAGATGAGAGCGGAGGGGCAGAAGAACATAGATGTAATGGTTTATCGCATTAACAACGGCCAGCATGCCCTCACCCCCTGCCCCCTCTCCTTCAAGGGTAGGTTTTAAGATCCCTCACCCCCGACCCCTCTCCCACTGCGGCGGAGAGGGGAGTTCCAATGATCATGATCAAGGGTTTCCCCCTCGCCTCGCTCGGCGGGAGAGGGGGCTAGGGGGTGAGGGAACGAAAACTGGTTGCAAACCGAATAAACCATGAGCATTTATAGCTGATGGCTATAGGCTATAGGCGATGGAGAATTGTTCCGATAGCCCATCGCCTATAGCCTTTTCTTCGTGTCCTTCGTAGATCTGACCCCTGAATCCTAGACCCTGAACCCTAACCCGTATTTTTCAAGCCTGCGGCAATCCCGTTGATACTTAACAAAATTGCATCTTCAAGATCGCTATGCTCAAGTCCATCGGGATCGGTGCGCAAACGCCGGAGCAATTCGATTTGTACGAAACTTAATGGGTCAACATACGGGTTGCGCTGCTTAATTGAGTGCTGCAAAATTGGGCTAGTATCCAGCAGCTCATTAATTTGCGCCACCTCGCAAATCCATTTAACGGTGCGGGTGTATTCAGCTTTGATCAGGCCAAAGATTTCGTTGGCTAAGGCTTGGTCGGGCACAAGCAGGGCATATTGCGCCGCAATATCCATATCAGCCTTGGATAAAATCATTTGGGCATTATCCAGCATGGTGCGGAAAAATGGCCAATCGTTGTACATTCCCTGCAAGGTGGTCAAGCCATTGGCATCAGCTTGGATTAAATGCTCCAAGGCACTGCCCAAGCCATACCAACCTGGCAAGGTATGCCGACTTTGCATCCAACTAAAAACCCAGGGAATCGCTCGCAAATCTTCGATCCGGTCACTGGCTTTGCGGCTGGCTGGGCGTGAGCCAATGTTCAAGCGGCTAATTTCGGTAATCGGCGTAGCATTGCGGAAGTATTCCAAGAAGTGCGGATGATCGTAGACCAAGCCGCGATAGACTTTACGCGAAACCTTGGCCAAACTACTCATCGCGTCGTGCCATTCTTGGCTGATATGCGCGATGCTCACGCCTAACGATGAGCGCAATACTGCGTTGATAATTTGCTCTTGATGGCGATAGGCCGTTTCTGGCTCGGCATAACGATCGCTAATCACTTCGCCTTGTTCAGTGATTTTGATCCGCCCACCGACTGTGCCTGGTGGTTGACCCAAAATCGCACGGTTGGCAGGCCCGCCACCACGGCCAACCGCCCCACCACGGCCATGGAACAGCCGCATGGCCACTCGATGTCGGAAACAGGTTTCGGCCAAGGCCACTTGAGCGAGATAGAGCGCCCAGTGCGCATCGGCAAAACCACCATCTTTGTTGGAATCGCTGTAGCCCAACATAATTTCTTGCACATCGTTGCGCAACACCAAATGTTGGCGATAGGCTTCGCTCGAAAGCAGCGTGTGCATTATCTCCGGCGCGGCGATGAGGTCGGCTCCGGTTTCAAATAATGGCACAATATTCAGCCAACTATGCTCACCTGGCTGATAAATGCCCGCCTCGCGAGCCAGCAACAGCACCGCCAAAATATCGCTTGGGCCTTCGGTCATCGAAATGATGTAAGTTTCGATGGCCTCAGCATTTAAATCGGAAAGCACTGCGCGAATTGTGCGGAAGGTTTCGATAATCTCAACGGTTTCGGGGCTGTAGTAGAGATGAGTTGGAATCAACGGACGATTATTGGCTAGCTCGCGTTCCAATACAGCCGTGCGTTCGGCTTGGCTCAGGCTGGCGTAATCGTCGCAGATGCCTGCATATTCAAAAATTTCGCTCAGGGCGTTGGTGTGGCGGCTGCTGTGTTGGCGAATATCGAGGGTGGCGGTGTGCAAACCAAAGACTTTGGCCGAGCATTGGATATCGCGCAAAAAGCCATCGGCGACTGAGGCCGCGCCATTGGTGCGCAAGCTATATTCCATGGTTGCTAAATCGGCGAGATATTGGTTGGCATTGGCATACCAGGTGCCTTCAGCTGGGCGATGGCCGCCGCGTGCCCAATCTGGCTCGTAGCGCTCAACATAGGCCAAGGTGGCATGCAATTTGGCGTGAATGTAGGAGCATTTTTGGCGATATGGCTCATGCGGATTGCGCCGCTCCAGCACTTGGGCCAATTCGGGGAACAACGGCGCATCATGGATTAGCGATTGGGCTAATTCTTCGCTAATTGGTACTTGGCGCGACGATTGGCTTAAACGATGACTCAAGCGCTCAACTGAATGAATATGCTCACGCAACGAACGGCCCATCAACAGTTTAAGCGTTTCAACCGTGACCGAGGGAATTACAAAGGGATTGCCATCGCGATCGCCGCCAACCCATGAGCCAAAGCGCAGGAAGGCTGGCACACGCCATTCGTGCTCAGGGTAAATTTGGCGCAACGAGGCCTCGGTATCACGGTAGAGTTGCGGAATCATATCGAACAGCGATTCTTCGAAGTAATAGAGATTATTCTTCACTTCGTCGATCACGGTTGGCTTGATAATCCGCACCTCATCGCTTTGCCAGAGCGAGATCACTTCCTCACGAATTGATTCGAGCAAGCGTTCGCGCTGGCGTTGAAAGGTCGTATCGGCGGTTAATTGCCGCGCCGCCCCTGCAATGCGATGGTGCTTTTTGAGCGTCGTTCGGCGTTTGGCCTCGGTCGGGTGGGCAGTAAAAACTGGCCGAATCTCGGCATGATCAAGCAAATCTTGCACTTGCTGGGCGGTAATGCCACGATCACGCAACTCTTGCAATGCCAATTCGACCGATTCAGAGCGTGGTGCATCGCCATTTTGGCGGTCGCGTTCGGCCAGCACTCGTAGGCGCTCAACGCTTTCGGCCAAATTGACCAAGCCAAAATAATGAGTAAAGGCCTTAATCAGCCCCATGAGTTGGGCAACTGGCAATTGACTAATCAACTCAGTCAGGGTTTGAGTCTCTTGCAATGTTCCATCGCTTCGGCGTTGCTTGGTGCGTTGGCGCACATCTTCTTCAAGCTCAAACGCTGACACCCCATCTTGGGCCACAATCACATCGCCAAGCACATTCCCGAGGGAATGGATCAGCATTGAAAGCGGCGTGCGGTCGGTTTCAGGTGTATACATCGCCACACTCCAAACCATAAGCGGCACGCTGGCCGCAGCCTAATCACAATAGCGACGCACCACACGCATCAAATCGTCGATCGCGATTGGCTTTTCGAGATAGCCAACCGTGTATGGGAGCGGCGCTGGTTCGTCGTATAAATAGGTTGAAATAATCACAACTGGAATCGCGCTGAGCCGTGGCTCGGCTTGCAATGCCTCAAGAAATTCTTCCGACGACATATAGGGCAAGACCCGATCAAGCAAAATCAGACGCGGCGGTTGGCTGGACTGGAGGTATTTTAACCCATCCACGGCAGTTGTGTAGGTTGCAACCTGATAGCCATCGTCGCGGATGATATGCGCAAGCATATCGCGCACGGTCGCGCTATCTTCAATAATCACAATTTGTGCGCTTTGCGGCGTTGATTTAAACATACTGGCGCTCCTTGCTCATCCTACACGAGTTCTTTAGCAACTCATGGTCTTGTGGTTAAAGAATCGTGAATAATTACGATATGATGTAGTAGTACAATAATGACTATACGATAGCATATTGCGGCGAGTCGTTGGTTGGCATAAACCCCCCATCCACAATTAGCAGTATTGGCCTGTTATGGTCATCGGCGATAGTAGGCCAAGCAGAGGGGATTAAGGTACTTTAACCATTTCCCCCCAAAGTCGTGCTTGCATGGGGTGATTTTTGCCCCCTATAATTAACCTAGATGATTTTGAGAATTTAGCAACGCTTGCTGCAAGCGCAGCAAACGAAGGGATGTGAGGCATGCGATTTTTACTCGATGCGCGTTCGTATGACGAAATGAAAGCCCGCAATGATCATACACCCGACTGCTACGTGCGACCGGGCGAATATTTGCATCATATGTATGTCGATGGGATTAAGTATGCCGTCGCCCGTGCCTTGTATGATTGCTTGAAGGAAGCGCGTGAGAAGAATGATTATGAGGCGACGCGCCACTTAAATATGCACAAACAACAGCTTGATGCGCTGGTGGCTGAGGCCCAAGCCAGTGGCAAATTGAGCGGTGCGCGGGTACTTGGGGGGGATGTGCCGAACGATGACGGGTCAGCCCCATCGGGGAATAGCTATCACCCCCAAGTACCAACCACGATTGAAGAAACTGGCCTGAATCGAACCCAAATTCAGGACCAATTGCTACGGGTAATTTATAACCGTTCGCGGGTCACTGGCATGGAGCTAGCCCAAGAAGTACGCTTGTTCTATAGCGTGGTCGATCCGGTGATCACCCAAATGCGCAACTCGGAATATATCGATATTGCTGGGCAACGTGGCTTTGGCGATACCAATTACGAATATATTTTGACTCCGCGTGGCTCGCAAGCTGCCGAAGATGCCATGAAGAAAAGCAACTATAGCGGGCCAGCTCCAGTTCCTTTTGCTCAATTTCTCGAATCGGTCAAGGCTCAAACGATCAAAAATATGGTGATCACACGGCGCAATATTCGCAAAGCCTTTAGCGATTTGATTATCACCGACCAAGTGCTGAACGAAGTTGGGCCAGCGGTCAACTCGGGCGCGTCGATCTTCTTGTTTGGCTACCCTGGCAATGGCAAAACCAGTATCGCCGAACGCATCACCCGCCTGATGGGTGATGATATTTTCGTGCCGTATGCGGTAGATGCCGATGGCCAAATTATCAAAGTTTACGATAGCATTGTGCATACGTTGGTCGATAAAGAGGCCAATATCGGAACTTCGGCCTATGATCTGCGCTGGGCTAAAATCAAACGGCCTGTGGTGGTGGTCGGGGGCGAACTAACGCTTGAAGCGCTCGATTTGACGTTCAACGAAGCAGGCCGTTTTTATGAAGCACCCTTCCAGATGAAAGCCAACGGCGGGATTTTCTTGATCGACGACTTTGGTCGCCAACAATGTCGCCCGATGGACTTGCTGAACCGCTGGATTGTGCCGCTCGAAAAGCGCTACGATTATTTGACCACGATTACTGGCCAAAAAATCGAAGTTCCATTCGATCAATTGCTGATTTTTTCGACCAACCTCGACCCTAGCCAAGTGGCTGACGAAGCCTTCTTGCGCCGGATCAAATTCAAAATTGAGGTGCGCGACCCCGATGAATCGCAATGGCGACAAATTTGGTCGTTGGTTTGTAAAGGCCGCAAAATTAACCTCGACCCCAAGGGCTTAGATTATTTGGTGGAAAAATGGTACAAGCCCGATGATCGGCCTTTCCGTATGTGCCAACCGCGCGATATTCTCGATCAGATGATCAGCATCGCCAAATATAATATGGAACAAGTCACCTTTAATCCCGATTTGATTGATGCAGCGTGTGGCACGTACTTTGTCAGCAAAGAAGCCAAAAACTTCGGTGCCAAAGTTCGCCTCGATTAATCAGTTTCGTCAGATCATTATTGAACAGCCTGTTGTATTCACAGGCTGTTTTTATTTAATCAACCTAACATAATAAATTAAATAGAGCTAGCTATTTTATTAATAATTGGCGTAATAAAATTTAGCGGTTTTAATAAAATCATTGACAGACTTTCTATACTAATTACGAGGCAAGGTAGTAGTCATAGTTGATATGTTATAGTCCAACTACACCTGGCTAGGAATAGCTAGTGGCATGCAGATGCCTATTGGAGTTCAGCAATGGCGCGGAAACGGATCGTCGGAAACAGAATCGGATTTTATTTAATCTTAATTGGTATCCTGCTCAATTTGGGCACAGTCAAAGCCCAACAGCCCCAATCTCAGCCAAAGCGGCTGCTCAGCTCAGCGACAGACAGGGCTTTTGAACCAACAACCATCCAATCCTCGCCCTTAACCTTAACCAACAGCAGCGTGATTAGTGGCACCTGGGATACGAGCTTTGGCAATAGTTTAGCGACCGCTGGCACGATCACCAAGTTGCATCTTGATGCCAATAATCGTTTGTATGTCGCTGGTAAATTCAATTACCTCAATGGGCAATTGTTTAATGGGCTAGCCGCATGGAATGGTACAACTTGGCAAGGCTATGGCTTGCAAGCCAATGATGTGGATACGATCAATGCCCTCGATAGCTACCAAAACCAATTGGTGGTGGCTGGGCGTTTTCGCCAATTGGCGAACCAAACCACGAATGGCCTTGCCCGTTGGGATGGTAGCCAATTTCAAGCCTTTGGCACTGGCGTTAGTGGCATCAACGATTCATATCGCAACAATATTATTTCGCAGGTCTATGATATTGAAGTCCTGAGTGATACGCTGTATCTCGGTGGCAACTTTGATACATTTAATGGCCTCGATGCCCACGGCACAGCCTACTGGCGACCGACCGGCTTTGGCGAGTTTGGCGATTTTAATGGCGTAATCAGCGATCTCGATGCAATTCCCAATACGCTTTTTGCTGGTGGCAGTGTAAGCCGCGTCAATCAAACCTCAATTCAAGGTTTAGGCTTATGGAATGGCACAACCTGGCAAAACTCCAGCTTGCCAGGCTCAAATGCCGCCCGTGATCAAATAGGGCGAATTGGGACGACGCTCTATACCTGGGCCAATAACTATGATCCGCGACAAACCATGATGTATCGCTGGAATGCTAATCAGTGGCAAGCGTTTGGCAGCTGGATCGATGAATTTGTGCTTGGTGTGGCGCAAAGCAACGATTTATATGCCTATACTATCAGCGATCTATGGCGCTTAGTTGGCAACCAATGGCAATTGGTCAATCTGCCAATGACGATCAACTCTATTAATACAGTTGTTGGCAATGACAATGGGTTGTATCTCGCTGGTAATTTTGAAGTTGATGGCAACGCCGTGCAATTGGTGCATTGGAATGGTACAACGCTCACGCCACTTGCCAGCACCAGCGTTTATCCACGGCTTGATGAAATAACCGGCGTTCAAGGTCTGCCAATTATCAAACCAAATTGGCCGAATGTGCTCAAGCAGTGGGATGGTCAAACCTGGCAAACAAGCTACGCATTACAGGGGATGGCTAGCCTTTTCGCCACCAGTGATGATCGTGCCTATTTGGCTTACCCTTATCCATATCAAACCGCTGGTTCATTGAGCAGTTCGCTGTGGCAATTTGATTCGACTGGCGCGTTGACTGCTCCCTTGCAATTGATTGGTCAGGCAACCACCTGGACGCTTTCAGGAACCGAGCTTTTGGCTAATGGCATAACGATGATTAACAGCCAACCAATCAGTGGGGCCGTGGCGCTGAATGGCACTGAATGGCGTGAATTAGGGCTAAACACCAATTTTCGCAAGATCTATTATGCCAATAATCGTATCTATGCGCTGATGATCACCCAAAACCATGATTGGTGGGAGATTGATATTGACACTTGGAATGGCACTGCTTGGGTTGATTTTACTGGGTTGTTTGTACAAAGCAATGGCTCGATTCCACAATTTGTAACCTGGCGCAATCAGCTGTATTTTACCAACGGCAATCAGTTGCATCGGCTCGAAAATACTGGCAATAGCATGGTATTTGAGTTTGATGGTGCGCCATTGCAACTTGCCAACATCAACGATCGCTATTTATATGTTGGCGGGGCATTTAGCAAAGTCGGTGAGCAACAGCTTGGTAGCATTGTGCGCTGGAATGGCAATAGCTGGCAAGCTCCAAGCCAAACGCCCAACGGCACAGTTGAACACATGGCAATTACCGAAAACTATCTCTATTTGAGTGGTAATTTTACCCATATTGGCGCAAACCCAAGTTTAGGTGTGGCCAGCTTTCAGCTTGCCGCTGAACCTGAACCACTACCCTATCAATTGTTCATTCCCCAAGTTGTCAAATAATTTTAGTTAGCGACCCACGCTGCTTGGTAACTCAAGTAGCGTGGGTGCTGTTTGGTCTAAGCTTGGTTAAGTTGCTGGCGAATCTGGGCTAAATACTTGGTTAGCCAATCATGTTCAGCCTGAATCATGGTTTCGGTATAGTCAAATAAGCCTTGAATATGCCAAGATTGAGTTTGTTCTTCGGCACGACGTTGTTGCACCCGCCCGATTTGCGCCCGTAACTCCTCACAATATTGCTCCAAAGCCACCACAACCTCGCTTAGCTCAAGCAAGGGTAAATTGGCCATACCCAATAGCAAGGCCGAATAGCGTTGTTGTGGCACACTCAGCATTGTGCGTAGGCTCTCTTGCAAAGCAACCCGCCCACTTGGTAGAATGTTGTAGACCATACGTGATGGTCGCCCATCGCCCTGAGATGTTTCGCCCGCGACCAATTGCGCTTGCTCAAGCTTTTTGAGCAAATAATAGATCGACGAAAAAGCAATTTCCGTCCACGAGCGCATCCCCCGCGCCTGAATAATTTGTTCGAGCTCATAGCCATAGCGTGGCTGCTCTGCCAACAAGCTTAAAATCGCCGCCTCAGCCTGAGTCAACTTTTTCATAGCACGTATATCCTAGTAGTAGAATAGTGTCTATCTAGATTATTGAACAATCGGCGGTTTGTCAAGGTGATTTCAGGGGGGAAGCGTTGGAATGATGAGGGATGAAGGCTATCGGCTATCGGAAGTTTTGTAGGATTATAAACAACAGCCTATAGCTGTAATGGTTCATAGATTAACAACCGCCAGCGTTCCCTCACCCCCTACCCCCTCTCCCGCATGCGAGGCGAGGGGGGAACCGCGCCAGGGGTGTTCCCCTCGCCCGCCGCCGTGGGAGAGGGGCCGGGGGTGAGGGAATGAACCATGGTTGCCAATCGAATGAGCCATTACAGCTAGCCTTCATCCTTCGTATTTGCCTTATTTAGCGCCGCACTCCGCTGATACTTCCCGACCAAAACCATTGCTGCACATCGTCGATGCCGAGGCTATGCTGTTGCAGTGCACGGTTGAGGCTCGCTTGACGCTCGGCAGGCAGATTGTCCAACCACATTTCCTCTTTATCAATGCGCAAGCGGCTTAAGCCACATTCACGCAGCAAATCGGTCAAATTGCGCTCGCTATAAAAGCGAATGGAATGGGCAATCCATTGTTGAACAACTTGCTCAACAAATGAGCGACCAGGTTCTTCTTCGGGTAGCAAAACGCTGCGTAAGAGCAATTGACCATCGAGCGCCAGCGCATCAGCCAAATATTCCACGAAGGCATGTTCATCGGGCATAAATTGAATAACTTGGGTTGCGACGATAATGTCAACGCCGCTACGCGGCAACTCAAACTCACGCCAATCGGCAGCTCCAAACTGGATTGTGTTGATGCCTGCTTGGGCGGCGGCTTGGCGGGCTTTGACAATTTGCTCAGGTGATAGATCAATCGCGATAATTTCGGCATCGGGCCAAGCTTGGGCCATGGCAATTGCTACCTGTCCTTGGCCACAACCAACGTCAAAGATCCGAGGCTTGGCGGCAATCGGCTGGTTTTGAAGCAAATGTAATACATCAACGGGCCGCACAAAACTCGTGCCAACCGGAATAGTGGCATAATGGCGAATAAGATCCGATTCATGCATTGGCTTTGCTCCTTCTAATGCTTAAGGGCGATGCGCAACGAACCCTCATCATATATCGTAGTATCACCTAGAATTATCACAAGAAGATGATCAATGCAATGCTGATTTGCAATAATCGGCTAGCTAGGTGTGTGTGGAGCGACAATCTATGACCGCAATTCAGGTTGAGAACCTCGTAAAAATCTATGGCTCATTGCGAGCTGTCGATGGCATTAGCTTTGAAGTAGCTAAAGGCGAGGTCTTTGGGATGCTTGGGCCAAACGGGGCCGGCAAAAGTACAACCACCGAAATGATCGAGGGCTTACGCAAGCCCGACGCTGGCAACATTCATGTTTTGGGTCACGATGTGTTGAAGAATATCGAGCCAATCAAGCAACGGATTGGGATTCAGCTGCAAACAACATCGTTATTTCAAAAATTAACCACCCGCGAACTGGTTAAATTATTTGCCTCGTTTTTTAAAAATACCCTGCCGATTGATGAAGTGATAGGCTTGGTTAACTTAGAAGAAAAGGTTAACACGGCCTCGAAAGATCTTTCGGGTGGCCAACGCCAACGCCTTGCAGTGGCAATCGCCCTAATCAACGACCCCGATATTATCTTCCTCGATGAGCCAACGACGGGGCTTGACCCACAGGCGCGTCGCTCGATGTGGGACGTTGTGTCCAATTTGCAAAAACGCGGCAAAACGGTCTTTTTGACTACCCACTATATGGAAGAAGCTGAGCGTTTATGCGATCGGGTGGCCGTGGTTGATCATGGCAAAATTATCGCCTTAGGCAAACCACAAACCCTAATTCACGATAACTTCCATGAAACGGCGCTCGAATTTTCCGATGATGAGCGTTTGCCTGAACAATTGTTGACTAGCCTTCCAGCAGTTGAGCGGGTGCAAAATGAAGATGGCATCACCACGCTTTATTCAACTGGGGTTGCCCGCACCACCAATGCCTTGATGGCGTTGGTTGAGCAGCAACAAACCGAGCTGCGCGGTTTTACGATTCGGGCGGCAACTTTGGAAGATGTGTTTTTGAAATTGACTGGTCGGCGGATTCGCGACTAAGTGTGGGAGCAACCAAATAATGTTTGTGCAACTCTATCTATCGCAATGGCGCGAATTTTCCCGCGACCGAATGGCACTGTTTTTTACGATTCTGTTTCCGCTGATTTTTATCAGCATTTTCGGCTTGCTCTATAGCGGCGGTAGCAAATTCGACGAGAAAGTCGGGATTGTGTTGGAAGATCAAGGCCCAATCGGCCCACAAATCGCTAGCGCGATTGAAGGCTTAACCAAAACTCCCGATGGCCAAGATCCTGATGAAAATGTCTTTTCGGACATGAAGTTTAGCCGTGGCACGGCCAACGAGCTTGAGGCTCAATTGCAAAATGGCGATTTGCAAGCCTTAGTGATTATTCCGGCTGGTCTGAGCGATAGTATTACCAGTGGTCAGTCAGCTAGCGTTACCGTCAAAGTGGATCAGACCAGTCAAGTCTTTGCCCCCTTCTTCCAAGGCGTGGTTGATAACATCATCGCATCGGTTGATCAAAATATTACTCAATCCAAGCCAATGCTGACAATGCAAGTTCAATCGGTGCTTTCGAGCCAAATCCGTGGCATCGACCTCTTGATTCCTGGGATTTTGGCGATGTCGATTATGCAGCTTGGCTTGTTTGCCACGGCTCAACCGATGATTGCCATGCGTACTCAAGGGGTGTTGAAACGCTTCAATGCAACCCCCTTGCCGCGTTGGATGCTCTTGATAAGCTATGTAGCGATGCGTTTAACCATTGGTTTGTTGCAAACCATCATTATCATCGCAGTCGGCAAGCTGATGTTTGATGTGGCAATTTTGGGCAATATCTTTGTGTTGATTGGTTGGCTCTTGCTGAGCATTTTGATGTTTATTGCCATTGGCTTCTTTGTGGCTGCAATTGCCAAAACCGAAGAAAGCGGCAATGCCATCACCCAGTTAATCAACTTCCCAATGTTGTTTCTCTCAGGGGTGTTCTTCCCCGTGACGGGCTTGCCCGATTGGTTGCAAGTAGTGGTTAAGGCCTTCCCCTTGACCTATACGGTTGATGCCTTGAAGCAGGTGATGATCAACGCGCCGCCAATTAGTACGCCACTGGTTAATTTGCTCGTTCAAGCAGCGTGGCTGATTGTGATGACCGTACTCTCAATCCGCTTCTTCAAGTGGGAAGCCCGCTAAGAAAATCAAAAGGCAGAAGTCAAAAAGCAAAAGTAGTATTGCTTCGCTTTTTGGCTTCTGCTTTTTTGCCCTTTGATTTTTGATGTTTGCCTTGCTAAAACAGGCCTCGCGCTGGTTGCAGCACTTGCTCGCCGAGGTGAATAAAAATCGAACGACTACGCCAGGTTTGATAATTAATTTCACGCGATTGCGCTCGATCATTCAAAAACATGGCTTCCATTTGGCGGGCAAAAGCTGGATGCTTGATCGTGGCGTTGATTTCGTAATTCGCGGCCAAACTGCGGGTATCTAAATTAGCGCTACCCACGGTTGACCACAACCCATCAACGGTCATGGTTTTGGCGTGAATCATGGTGCCACGATAGAGCAGCACCCGTGCGCCATGCTCCATTAATTCTCCCAATAAACCGCGACAAATCCAATCGACTACGATATTATCGGAGATTTCGGGCACCATAATTTGAATATCGACCCCGCGTTTGGCTGCATCAATCAGCGTTGCTCGAATCAGCGGGTCGGGCAAGAAATAGGCATTTGAAATGTAAATATAGTGTTTGGCATCATTAATTGCATCAAGATAGGTTTGGCGAATCGGCAGTTGATATTCAATTGGGTCGTTGGCACAAATTCCCACTTGTTGATCGCTAGTAGTTGCGTAACTTAAATTGATTTTATGTTTTTTATTGTATTTATTCCACAGAGCGATAAATTCTTCGGCAATATTGGCTGCGATTGGGCCTTCAATTTTTAAATGAGTATCACGCCAAGTTCGGGCATAGTTGCGGCCAATATTCATGCCGCCTAAATAGCCAATTTTGCCATCGATCACCAAAATTTTGCGATGGGTGCGAATCCACATGTTCGTATCGAAAAATGAGCGAATTGATTTGAGGCGGCCAAATTCAAAGACCCGAATATTGCGGCGCTTGCCAAATAACTTAAAGCGTTCGGGCACATGCAACGTGCCAATGCCATCGAAGGTTACATAAATTTTCACACCTTCGCGGGCTTTGCGAATTAATGCCCGTTTGAAGGCTAGCCCAACCTCATCACGCTCGAAAATATAGCTTTCGAGCAAAATCGATTCTTTGGCTAGGGAAATATCAAACAGCATTTGGCGAAAGACTGAGCCACCATCATCAAATAATTGCACGCTATGCTCGCCCAAATCGATTGGCGGCAAATCAAGCTGGGGAAAGCTATTTTCGACGCTGCGATTGCGCAACTTAGCGTAAGCCATCAGCGCACCCATCAAGCCCAATTGAGCCAGAATGCTGGCCAGCAGCAAACGTGGCAGCGAAAGCACCCACTCAGTCAGAAACCATAACCCAGCTTTGAGCCAACGCATAGCGATCCTTTCGCAGCTTTAGCCTCAAATTGCCGAGGCCAAGCTTGCTTGTCGCAATTCCAATGCCACCACTATAGCACGGCCACGCTTAAACAACACTGGTGATTAAGTTCCCTCACCCCCAGCCCCTCTCCCACTAAATGCGGGCGAGGGGAGCCACCAAATGTTTCTACGGCGATCCATGTCAAAACCACCAAATTAAAAAGCCCCTCGCCCGCGCTACGGGCGAGGGGTTGGGGTGAGGGAATATTTAGTATGCGCCACGACCAAATAGCACCGCTGGAATCGTCATGATCATAATCCGCAGATCAAGCCAGAGCGACCAGTGCTCGGTGTAGTAAATATCCAAGCGCACCATATCATCGAAGGTGGTGTTGGAGCGGCCTGAGGCTTGCCATAAACCAGTCAAACCTGGGGTCACTTCCAAACGGCGATAGTGCCATTCTTGATATTGGGCTACTTCGTCGGGCACTTGCGGGCGTGGGCCAACCAGGCTCATTTCGCCGCGTAGCACATTGTAGAGTTGGGGCAGTTCATCGATGCTCAGTTTGCGTAAAATCCGGCCTAAGCGGGTGACTCGTGGGTCGTCTTTGATTTTGAACAGTGCTCCCTCGGCCTCATTTTGATCCATCAGGCTCTTTTTGAGCGCCTCGGCATTGGGCACCATCGTGCGTAATTTGTAGACCATAAATGTTTGGCCATGCTTGCCGATGCGTGGTTGGCGAAACACTACCGGCGCTTGTGGATCAGAAAGTTTGATCATCAAGGCGGCCAAGCCCCAAATTGTGGCCCAAATCGGCGCAGTCAGGCCAATCATCAGCAAATCGGTGCTGCGTTTGAACACATAATTCCAGCCGCGAATCACATTCTTTTTCAAGCGCAACAGGGGAATCGTGCTCAAGCGCTGAATGCTGACGCGATCGAAGCTGAGTTCATATAAATCGGGGGCGACGCGAAATTCAATGTTGAACTTACGGCAAATTGCCACAACTTCGGGTAGGCTGGTGTGCGCCCAAAATGGCAAGGCAATAATCACTTGATCGACATGGCGCTGACGCATAATCTGCTCGAATTGGCTGAGCGTGCCAAGCCAGCGAAATTGCTCACCTGGTGCGGCTACATCGTCGCGATCATCAGGCGGTCCTTCGACATAACCCAACAAATGATGGCCATGATCGAGCGTATACTGCAATTCTTCCATCACCTGTTTGGCTAGGCCACGATTGCCAACCACCACGACTTGCTCTAAGCCAACGCCGCGTCGCCAAGCCCAACGCCTCAGCATGCGCAAACTAATCCGACCCAGCGTCAGCGCCACAATTACGCAGAACCAAACAAACACCATAATCAAGCGCGACCATAAATCGGCGCGATTGATAAACAGCCACATGACCGTGAGGGCAAGGGCAATCGTGGTGCTGGTAACGATAATACTAAATGAATCGAAGGCTGAGGCTGAACGGGGCAGGCGATAAAACCCGCGCCAGTGCAACGTGCTAATCAGCGTCAGCATAAACACCAACATCATCGGGTAGAAGGCCGAGAGTTGGCGATATGAAGCTGGGTCGTAAATATCGCGGCCTAAGCGGACATCGTAACGCAGCCAGTGCGCTACGGCAAAGGCTAGCAAAATCAAACATCCATCGAGCAAGGTCAGAGCCAGCCGCGATGTGGTTTGACGCACATCGCGCTGCGAAAAAATCGGTTGGCTGGTAGACCAATCGCTCATCATCCAATCGACTCGTCTTGCCATAACAACTCAGCTTTTTCAATCCGCACAGGATCGCCATGGCGCACACCAGCAGCAAACAACGCTGCTGAAACGCCCATCGCTTCCAACACTCGTTGGAGTCGTTCGAGCGATTCGCTTTGGGCAAAGTTCGTCATTGAAACAAGCCGTTCAATTTTCTCGCCATGGACACGTAACACACCATCTTCCTCAGTTTCGAGCCAGAAATCATTCGGGTCGATATTGCTGAAGCGGAAGGTCAGAATTTCCTCACTGTACGGCAGGCGGGTAATCCGTTCGGGCATTTCACGTAGAATATCAACAATCCGGCGTTGCAACGGTTGCAGGCCTTGGTTGGTTGCTGCCGAAATTGGAAAGATATTTTCCGGATCAATGCCCCAAGCGATAATTTGCGGACGCATCAATTCGTCAAAAGCCTCGGCATCGGGAATATCGGTTTTGTTCAAGGCGACCAGTTGCGGGCGTTGCGCCAATTCGCTGGAGTAAGCCTTGAGTTCAGCGTTGATCGTCAAGAAATCTTCAAAGGGATCGCGGCCTTCAGTGCCAGCAGCATCGAGCACATGCACCAAAATGCGAGTGCGCTCGATATGGCGCAAGAAATCGTGACCTAGCCCAACCCCACGGCTGGCTCCTTCGATCAAACCTGGAATATCGGCTACCACAAAGGTAAAATCGTTGAATTCGGCTACGCCTAAATTGGGCGAAAGTGTGGTAAATGGATAATTAGCAATTTTCGGACGCGCAGCGCTGACCATCGAGAGCAAGGTCGATTTGCCTGCGTTGGGGAAGCCGACCAAGCCAACATCAGCAATGACTTTTAATTCAAGTTGTAGTTCACGCTCTTCGCCAGGCTGGCCAAGCTCGGCAATCCGTGGCACTTGATTCGAGGCAGTGGCAAAGTGGGTATTGCCCAAGCCGCCCTTGCCGCCCCGCGCTACCAACAATTTTTGGCCAGGAAACAGCAAATCGACAGTTTGAACTTCGCCTTCGATTTCGGCACTCACAATCGTACCAGGTGGCACACGAATAAACGTATCTTCGCCTGTACGGCCACGTTTGCGCTGCCGACCAGCGTTCAAGCCCTTATCGGCTTCAAAATGAGTTTCAAAACGAAAAGGCAATAGCGTATTTAAATGGGGGCTTACCTCAAGATAGACACTCCCGCCACGGCCACCATCGCCACCATCGGGGCCGCCACGCGGAACATATTTTTCTCGGCGGAAGGTGGCCATACCATCGCCACCATCACCAGCTTTGACTGTAATCAGCGCACGATCTATAAAATCAGACATAAAAAGTCACCCGCTTCGTGTGGTTAATTATTCAATTGTGATTGTAACGCAGGATACATGAAGAATCGCATGCTGTCCAATGCGTTTAGACACAAAAACGACGCTCTCGCGAGCGCCGAATAGCTATAACTATACCATAATTTGGCCTAACCTGGGGTGATTTCTTCGGCTGGTTCAATGCCCAACTCATCTGCGCCGTCGCTAGCATCAGAATCTGACTGTGGGCCACCGACTGGCACAACTTGATCTTCGGTTGCGCCATGGCTACCATCAACCTCGTTTTCATCTGGCCGAATCGTCTTATCTTCAGCGGTGGTTTGGGCTTGTGGGTCGGTCATCGTAGCAACTCCAAACTAAACAAAAGAATATCTACCCAAGCTCTATGCAAGCCCTATGCCATGAATGTTGGAAGGATGAATTATGAATTATGAGGGATGAAGCTATACGATTCGTGGAATTTGTAGCCAAAAACCTAAACTTAGTGTTCTTCGTGTCCTTCGTGGTTAACATCCTCTACGGCAGCTATTTGCATATTTCGGGCATCTGGTCTACGCTTGCAGCCTTGACATGCATTTTAGTGATCAACGATCAGCGATGATCTTGCGAATATGATGAAACGATACACGCTGCATACCTGCATCATTTTGGCGGTTGCTTTGGGCCTGCGCCTCGCCACATGGTGGCTTTTGCCCTATAACGATTGGATTAGTGACGAAGGCGAATATTGGGGTGCTGCTATCTGGCTAGCGCAAGGCCGCGAATTTCAGTTTTTCGATAGCTGGATCTGGACACGCCCGCCGCTGTATATTAGTTTTTTGGCGGCGCATATCAAGCTTTTTGGCAATAGCGCGTTGTGGGCTCCCCGCCTGAGCCAAGCCTTGATCAGCGTTTTGAGCGTTTGGCTAACCATGCGGATTGCCAAGCGGCTCACTCCAACTGAACACCAAGCACGGGTTAGCTTAATTGCTGGCTGGCTGATGGCGCTGGGCTATTCATTTGCTGCATTCAGCTATTTTATGCTTTCAGAAACGTTGTTTTTGAGCATCTTCTTGGCGGCGAATTTATTGTTGTTGCGCTGGGCTAGCACCCGCCATTGGCGCGATTTGCTCTTGGCTGGGGTAGGCTTTGGCTTTGCTGCCCTGACCCGAGCGATCATTTTAACATGGCTGCCGTTGCCCGCCTTGTGGATTGCTTGGCAAATTTGGCGCACTCAGCGCCCACGCTGGCAAGCCATGATTAAACCAGTGCTTGGCTTTACGCTCAGCGTTTGTGTAATTGTCTTGCCGTGGACAGCCTTTGCAACCAATCGTTGGAGCAACGGCGATGGCTTAATTTTGGTCGATACGACTGGTGGGTATAATTTTGCCCTCGGTGCGCAAATTGCCACGCCTGATGGCCGTAATGGCACCCGCCTAGCCGAGATTTTGTGTGGTGGCAATGGCTTAGTTTGCCAAGGCTCGCAGGCAGCACGGCAAAATCAAGCGTATGCCCAAGGGTTTGAGTGGCTAGGCGAAAATCCACAGCGCTTTATCAGCAAAACGGCGCTTGAATTATTAGATATTTTACAAGTGCGCTTTGATAGCGCTGAACATTTGACCGATGGCTATGTTGATGGCCGCGTGCCAGTGCCCCATCTCTTGGGCTTGTTGCTCGACGACACGCTGTATGTAGTGCTTGTAGGCTTGGCGGTGCTTGGGTTTTGGCGCAAGCAAGCGGTTGCTGGCAAAGGCTTGGTGCTTGGTTGGTTGGGCTATAACATTATTGTTGGCTCGTTGATTTTTGCAATTGCCCGTTTTCGTCAACCGCTGATTCCCTTCGTGATCATCTATGCCGCCTTGGCAATCGTGCAGTGGTCGCAAGCTTGGGCCAGCAGCCGTCAGCAGCGTTATGCTTGGGCTAGTGCTTGCTTGTTGTGGCTGATTGTGTTGCCATCGTATCTGTATTTACCAGAATCGGTCGGGGTACGCAGCGTTTGGCAAGATGTGCGTTTGGGCTTTGCTGGCGTGCAACAAGCCAACCAATGCCAGGCAATTCGTGAGCTATTGCAAGCTGGCGATGTAGTGGCAGCTCGCCAACTGCACGACCGCATTGATGCCGAGGGTCGCAGCGAAAATACTAGCGTTAGTGGCTATACTGGGCGGCGCTGCTTGGCCTTGATCAACGGCCAATTGCTCGAAGCCGAAGCTAAACCAGAGCAAGCCTTGGCCTTCTACCAACAGGCTAATCCCAAAAATAATCCGGTGCAATCGGCCCGCATTTTGATGCTCGAAGGCAATTTGCTGCAACGCCAAGGCCAACTTAGCGCAGCAGTCGCCCGTTTTAATTTCCGCGATGTCGAAATTATTAATGATCTGGCTTGGGCGTGGGATTATTTGACCGTTGTGCCAACCACCACCATCGATCTTGGCTCTGGCTTGGATTATGGCTATGTGCGCGGATTTTATCAGAGCGAGCATAATCAACCAGATTTTCGCTGGAGCAGCCAAGCCTCGGCTTTGCGTTTACCGCAAGCGGCGACTGGTCAAGCGCAAACCCTGCGCTTACATCTGAATGGCTTTACCAACGATTGGCAACCAACCCGCATCAGCATTAGCCTCAATGGCCAATTGATCGATAGCTATCAACTCAAACCCGATTGGCACTGGCTGGAAATTGCTTTACCTGCCCAACCGCAAGGCAGCGATTTGCTGATTGAATTTACTAGTAGCACCTTTGTCAGCGGCCCCGAAGATTTAGCAACGCGGGTCAGTTCGCGAGCCTCCGACCCATTGCGCTTATTGGGCTTTCAGCTTGATCGGGTCGAAATTAAATAGGATTGTCTGTTCTATAGATTTTAATATCGATCGCAAATCGTGCTTTAGGGGGTGCAGGGGGATGAAAACCCTCCTGCGTCTCCCGCCTTGAGGTGGGACGGAAGGGTGGTGAATGCTGATTAATCACTGCTTCACCCGAAACATCTAAATTATGGTCGAATTAAAATAAAAAGCCTTGGGATGTACATCCCAAGGCGTATCAACCAGCTAGATTACTCGGTAATCCATTGATCGACTGAGCGTTCTGAGCGGATCAATTCTTCGCTGCTGAAGAACAAGGCCACTTCATGATCGCCATTTTCAGGTGAGTCTGAGGCGTGGATCAAGTTGCGCCCGATGTTCACACCAAAATCGCCACGGATTGTGCCAGGGGCAGCCTTGACGGGATTGGTTGCGCCAACGGTTGAGCGCACAATTTCGATCACATCTTTGCCTTCAACTGCAACAACCAGCACTGGGCCTGAGGTAATGTACGAAACTAAGCCAGCGAAAAATGGCTTGCCTTCGTGTACGCCATAGTGCTTGTGGGCCAACTCGCTGCTAACTTGCGACAATTTGATGCCGATAAATTTCAAGCCGCGAGCTTCCAAGCGGGTCAAAATTGGCCCAATTAAACCACGTTGAACTGCATCAGGCTTTAAGATGATCAATGACTTTTCCACAGGGAAATGCCTCCATTATGCTTCGTTAATCAAAGAAAGAATCGTTTACACGACCGTGGGCATTGTAGCATATTTAGCCAAGCGGCCATAAAAAAAGCGAGCCACCAATCAAGGTAGCTCGCAAATCAAACATCGAACAAATTTAAATCGGCACGGCCTTGCTAATATTTTTGGCAGCGCGGCGCATTTCAATCTTGACCAAACCAAGATTAACCATTCGTTGCGTTACCACCGTCAGAATCACATCACGAGCTTCGAGCAACAGAATCGAACCATCTTTGGCATCAATAATTGCATCAACCAACGTGCCAATCCCAATCCGTTTGGTCGCTTTATCAATTTCGCCGAACACTGCTGCCGACATCGCGCCCAATACTTCAGCATCTTCATCTTCGATTAAAGTGCTGGCGATAACCAAACCATCGCGGCCCACTAAGAGGCTGCCGATAACCCCTTCAACCCGAATTAAGTCCTCAACGATATGACGCATAGGGTCTAGCCTTTCTTCAGTTGCTTGGTGCGTTAACGACGTGGTTTATTTAGCACCCAGCCATACTCATCCATCGCTTCACGCCAGCGTCCTTGCTTAGAATAGGCATCACCTAAAGCACGGTGCAGCCGTTGGAGCAAGCCTGGGTCATCGTGCGACTCAATCAGATCTTGCAGATCATCAACTACTTGATCCATCAGTTGATTTTGTTTAATCAGCCGTTTGTATTCGTTTAAGGCTTGATCAACCGAGGCGGTCTGACTAATCATCCGCGCCAAGGCCATTCGCAAGCCATGGTTGTTTGGGTCGGCCTCAAGTTGTTGGTAGTATTCGCTAAAGTCTGGGCCATCGCCGCTGGCCCCACCACTGCTTGGCGTAACTGTTGGGCTAGCCACAGGTGCTACTGCTACTGGTGTTGGGGTTTGAGCCACCACGGGTGAGGTTTCAACCACTGGCGTTTCAGCCGCTGGTTTTGGTTCACGGCGTGGCGAGACGTTATACAACGGTGCGCGTGGGCGTTGTTCTTCTTCACGTGGCCGTGATGAAACTGGATACAACGGAGCACGTTTGTTATCAGCCTCTGGCTCAGCTTTTGGCGTTGGTGTAGCGCTAATTGCTGGTGGGGTTTCGACAATTGCAGGCGGCGTTGGCACGACCACAACTGGCGTAACCTCAACCACTGGCTCGGCTGGCGATTCAATTATGGCAATTTCGTCGTCGCTCAAGCCCAAATCTTCCCACGAGAATGGGGTCATTTCGGGTTCGGCTGGCGCTGCTTCGACCACTGGCTCTGGTTCTGGCTCGGCGCTTGGCAAAGCAAAATCGATGCCCATCAATTCTTCTTCGCTCAGCTTCAAGCTCCGATCATCGTCGCCTTGTTGCAATGAAGCAATTTCATCATCGCTCAAGCCCAAATCGGCTAGCGAGAATGGCGTGAGATCAGGCTCTAGCTCGCTGGCTGGCTCGGCTGCTGGAGCCTCGTTACCTTCCAATGCGGCAATTTCTTCGGCGCTCAAGCCTAGTTGATCAAAGGTGAAGGGCGACATATCAGGCTCTTCAGCTTCAATCTCAGGTTCAGGTGCGCTTGTGCCTTCCAGAGCAGCAATTTCTTCGGCGCTCAAGCCCAAATCGGTCAGCGAGAACGGAGTCATTTCTGGCTCAGCTTCGGCACTTGGTTGCTCAAACTCAAAATCATCGAATGCGAATCGAGCTGGTTCTTCTGCCGCCGCTTCGCTGGTTTCACCATTCAGCATGGCAATTTCTTCGGCACTCAAGCCCAAATCGGTCAACGAGAACGGAGTCATTTCTGGCTCAGCGTCCGTTGCGGGTTGGTCAAGCTCAAAATTATCGAAGGAGAATGGTGCTGGTTCTTCTGCCGCCGCTTCGCTCGTTTCGCCATTCAGCATCGCGATTTCTTCGGCGCTCAAGCCCAAATCGGTCAGCGAGAACGGAGTCATTTCTGGCTCGGCTTCCGCACTTGGTTGCTCAAGTTCGAAATTATCAAACGAGAATGGTGCTGGTTCTTCCGCCGCCACTTCGCTGGTTTCACCATTCAGCATTGCGATTTCTTCGGCGCTCAAGCCCAAATCGGTCAACGAGAACGGAGTCATTTCTGGCTCAGCATCCGTTGCGGGTTGGTCAAGCTCGAAATTATCGAAGGAGAATGGTGCTGGTTCTTCCGCCGCTGCTTCGCTGGTTTCGCCATTCAACATCGCGATTTCTTCAGCGCTCAAGCCCAAATCGGTCAGTGAGAACGGAGTCATTTCTGGCTCAGCATCCGTTGCAGGTTGGTCAAGCTCGAAATTATCGAAGGAGAATGGTGCTGGCTCTTCGGTCGCCGCTTCGCTGGTATCGCCATTCAACATCGCAATTTCTTCGGCGCTCAAGCCCAAATCGGTCAGCGAGAACGGAGTCATTTCTGGCTCAGCGTCCGTTGCGGGTTGCTCAAGCTCGAAATTATCGAAGAAGAATGGTGCTGGTTCTTCTGCCGCCGCTTCGCTGGTTTCGCCATTCAACATGGCGATTTCTTCAGCGCTCAAGCCCAAATCGGTCAGCGAGAACGGAGTCATTTCTGGCTCAGCATCCGTTGCGGGTTGGTCAAGCTCGAAATTATCGAAGGAGAATGGCGCTGGTTCTTCTGCCGCCGCTTCGCTGGTTTCACCATTCAACATGGCAATTTCTTCGGCGCTCAAGCCCAAATCGGTCAGCGAGAACGGAGTCATTTCTGGCTCAGCGTCCGTTGCGGGTTGCTCAAGCTCAAAGTTATCGAAGGAGAATGGTGCTGGTTCTTCGGCAGCAGGCTCACTGGTTTCGCCATTCAACATCGCAATTTCTTCGGCACTCAAGCCCAAATCGGTCAACGAGAACGGAGTCATTTCCGGCTCGACTTCGGCACTGGGTTGCTCAAGCTCGAAATTATCGAAGGAGAATGGTGCTGGCTCTTCAGTCGGCGCTTCGCTGGTTTCGCCATTCAACATCGCGATTTCTTCGGCACTCAAGCCCAAATCGGTCAACGAGAACGGAGTCATTTCTGGCTCGACTTCAGCAGTTGGCTGGTCGAAATCGCCAGCAATGAAGTTTTCAAGTGGTTCTTCGGTTTCGTAGGCTTCAGCCTCGTCACCAGAGAACTCCTCGTCCATATTAATCACTTCATCGCCATCGCGAATTTGAATACCATTATCGTGCAAGGCCAAAGCGATGCGGTCGATTTCCTCGGTTTGCGATTCAGGATCATCGAATTGATTGATGATATCGGTCAAATCGACATAGCCTTGCTGTTGACCAATTCCCAAAAGCGCATCAAAGATTGGATCATCGCTTTGATTTTGGCCAGCTTGCTCGATTGCCGCAATTTCCTCTGCCGATAAACCAATATCGTTCAAGGAGAAGGGTTGTGAGCTATCACTTAGTTCGCGCACTGGCTCTTCATAGGCTTGAGGTTCTTGATCAAAGCCCAAATCATCGAGCGAGAATGGCTGCAAACCACCATCAAAACCATCATCATCGATGGCAGCTGGTGCTTGATTCATTGCTTCAAATTGAGCAATTTCATCAGCATCAAGTCCCAAATCGGTCAAGGAGAAGGGAGTCATATTTGGCTCTTCTTCCACCTTGGGCGTGGGTTCAGCCACAGGTGCTGGATTGAACTCGCCTGAATAAAGCGCTTGCTCCTCAGGATCAAGCCCTAAATTATCGAGCGAGAATGGCGTGATACTTGGCTCATCGAAGTTGAAGCCTTGATCATCGTTAGTCGCAGGCGTGTCAAAACCAAATTCATTTAAGGAAAATGGGGTTAAGCCCGATTCATCGTTAGTTGGATCGGTGGGCAAAGCGCTATCTTCGCCAGCTTGCAGCAAGGCAATTTCATCGTCGCTCAAGCCAAGTTCAGTCAGCGAGAAGGGCTTAATTTCCAATTCTTCATCGACTTGGGTTTGCGGTTGGCTGAGATTGCCCATGGCATTGTAATCAGCAATTTCATCAGCATCCAAGCCCAATTCAGTTAATGAGAATGGCGTAATTGCTGGCTCAGTATCAGCAGTGTGCAGATCATGCTCATCGTAATTACGCAAATCAACATCATCATTCGAGAAGAAATTCATTGCCTCATCGTCAGAATCGGCAGGATCATAGACTGGCTCAACCAATGGTGGCAGGGTTTGCGTCTGCTTCTTGATCACCATGCGGTTGAAAATTCCAGCATCATCTTCTTCATCTTGGTTGAACTCTGGTTCAGGTTGTGCCCCAAAAATCGAGCGCGAACGTGAACGTGGTTGTTGCCAGCTAAAACCACCTGATTCTTGATCGGTATCGGGGAAGCTGGGTAAATCGCGGCTGAAGGGCATGCTTGGCTCTGATGGTGTGTCGATTGAATCAAAGCTCAGTTCATCAAGTGAGAATGGCTTTAAGGTATTTGGTAAAGCCAAATCATCATCTTGGGCTTTCGAGCTGGTTTCAGGTTGTACATCATCAAAATTTTCCAAGGAGAATGGCTGCAATTGCTCAGGCAACTTGCCAGTATCCGCGCCAGTGCCCGGAATATCATCGATGCTGCTTTCATCCCAATCGCCAAAACTGAAGGGCGTTAGATCGCCCGGCAACTCAAAATCATCATTGCTGGCAACTACTGGCTCAGGAGCAGGCTTGGTTGGAGCAACCACAGGCTCGGGCGCAGGCGTTGGCGCTTTATTGCTGGGGGTGTCATCAACTTCATCGAGCGAGAAGGGCTGAAGATCTAAGCCCAAGTCGTCGAGATTGAAATCGACATCGTATTCTGGCTCGGCGATTGCAACCGCTGTGGGTGCAGGACTAGCAGGAGCTGCCCCAAAATCGCCAAACAACAAGCTACGCAAGAAATCATCATCGGCGTTAGCCGCAACCCCGACTGCAACCGGGGCAGCCTCAACTTCGGCCAACCAAGAGGCGGCTGGCGCTTTGCTCGCTTGCTCGGCGGCCAAGCGATCGCGCTCGGCTTGTTCGGCAGCTTCGCGGGCAAGCCGCTCTTTTTCGGCCTTTTCAGCTTTTTTGGCTTTCCAAGCGGCTTCATCGAAGGCCTCGATTTTGGTATCGGGGGCTTCGACTGGTGGCAGCATGCCATCGAATAAGGCATAGGCCACGCCTTGACTGGGGTCGAGTTGCTGGGCATGTTGCCACAACTTGCGGCCTTTGGGGTCGCCAGCGGCCAACAAATGATAGCCCAAAATCAAGTTAGCCTTGAGCATATCGGGGTAATCGCGCAGAATATCGCTGGCAACTTCGGCGGCTTCAGCCTCTTGGCCGTTACGCCAGAGTGCTTCAGCCAGCGCAACCGCAATATCCACCCGTTTGGGGTCATCGGCGAGCACATCGTTAAATTCCTGAATCGCCTTATCGAAGCGTCGTCCGCGCACATACATACGCCCGAGACCTGCCTTTTTCAGCAAGATTCGGGCGTTTTCGCTACCCCAAGCCTCGGTATACAAACGCAACACTTGCGAGCGCAACTCAGGCAAATCGGGCTTAATTTCAAATGCTTGCTCAAACTCGCGGATCGCCGCTGCGAGGTTACCTTGACGCTCGTAAGTTACCCCCAAGCCCACATGGACAGGGATATTTTCGGGGTCAGAACGTAAGACCCGTTCAAAGGCTTCGACGGCTTTGGCTAAATCTTGGCGGTTAAGATACGATTCGCCGAGGATACGGTACGCTTCAAGATAATAGGGAAACGATTCAAGCAGATGCTCACTCGCACCAATGGCACGCTCCTCCTTCCCTGTTTCGAGAGCAGACCGTGCTTCATCGTAGAGTGCTTGGATCGTGGTGAGAGCCATGCCGCTCCTCCCTGCGCTGTGCATCCAGCGCATCTGATAATCCGTGTCGATCAATTAATTTATAGATCGTGGATTTGGGCGAATTGCTAAAGAATAATGGCGTAAAATGCGAAAGTATTATAGCGTACCCGTTGATGCTACGCAAGCAGAAATAGCATTACAGTGCGCTAATTCGCATTTTTAGGCCAAATTAACTACGGCTTTTTGTCGTTAGGCTGCCACTTGCCAAAGTGGTGCGACCCGCCCTATGGCCTGACGCAATTCATCAAGTGTAAACGGTTTTGGCAAAACTACAGTTAATGGATCGTTGTTGAGATCAGCTTCTTGATGCACGATGCTATTAATCGCAGCGGTACAGATGATCACTGGTAGGCTGTGGGTTTGGGGCTGAGCACGCAATTCACGCCAAACGTTCAACCCATCCATTCCCGACATCATCACATCAAGAACCAGGAGTTCTGGTGGGTTTTGTAACAACTTTGGCAATGCTTCGAGGCTCGAAGCCCAGTGGTGAATTTCCTGAATGCCAAGGTATTGCAACATCACATCAATTAACTGTTGAAATTCACTCGAATCATCGACCACCGCTATGCGCTGTAACATACCACAACTCCTTATTGATCGTCCTCCACAGTCTGAAAGGACGCAGGCAGAAATTTACGCCATTCTTCAAGACCAAGCCCATGCATTCGGCGTTCGATTAAATAGTATGGGCTAGCAAACGGGCGAAAGGGTGGCCGAATTAAGCGCATTCGTGCCTCCTCGGGAGTTCGCCCACCTTTGCGATGATTACACGTTCGGCAGGCGCTTACCAGATTTTCCCAGCTATGGGCACCACCGCGATGGCGCGGCAACACATGGTCAAGCGTGAGATCAGCACTGCTCCGATTACAATATTGGCAGGTGTAGTGATCGCGACGGAAAATTTCACGGCGAGAAAGCTTAACATTGGGCAAGGGACGACGAATCATATGGCCCAGTCGGATGACCGACGGACAAGCAATGGTGTCGTTGGTCGTGTGCAACACGGCGTGGTTGTGTTCCAACACTTCGGCTTTACCACCCAACACAAGCATCAAGGCACGACGTGCAGAGCAGATATTGAGTGGCTCGTAATTATGGTTGAGGACGAGTACGGGAGAGTTCATCGCGATCAGACTCCTTCGACATGGAAGATGCGATGTAGTTGCCCGTGGTATTGTATCATTGCCCCTACGCCTTGGCAACGTTTCTCAGCAAAAACCAATCTTACGATGGAGCTTCGTCGGCCATCCGAATGATGTTTAGACGTTCTCCCAAGCACTTAGGTTGTCTAAAATGGCCCGATCTTCGCTACTCAACTCAAAATCGGCTGCACCCAAGGTATCGTGGAGTTGCCCACTGCTGGTTGCCCCAATAATCGCCGAGGTGATCGCTGGTGCACCCGTGACCCATGCCACTGCCAGTTGGGGAATGGTTTTTTGGTGCTTCTCAGCTAACACTTCCAGCTGATCGATTAATTTCCACAATGGTTCGCTCAGGCGTTTGTCGTCACGGCCACGTTCAGCAACCCGTGTGCCCTCGGGGATAGGCTGGCCACGCCGAAACTTGCCAGTCAATAAGCCACCCGCCAACGGGCTATAGACAATCACGCCCACGCCATACTTGGCGCAAACTGGTTGTAATTCGCGCTCAAACTCGGCTCGATTGAGCAAATGATAATGTGGTTGCAGCGAATCGTAACGGGCGAGATTCAGTTTATCGCTTGTCCACAGGGCTTCGATCAATTGCCATGCGCGGTAATTCGAGCAGCCGATATAGCGCACTTTACCAGCTCGTACCAAATCATCAAGCGCCCGCAAGGTTTCTTCGATTGGCACTTCGCTATCGGGAAAGTGGGTTTGATAGAGGTCGATATAATCTGTTTGCAAGCGCCGCAAGCTGGCATCAACCGCTGCAATAATATGTTTGCGCGACAGCCCTTGATCGTTCGGCTGATCGCCCATTTGGCCACGAACTTTGGTTGCTAACACCACTTTATCGCGACGACTTGGCTCCTCGGCCAACCAACGCCCGATAATTTCCTCGGTTTTGCCAGCATATGAACGGGGGTCCCAACGCGAATAAACATCGGCAGTATCGAAGAAATTAATGCCTGCATCCAGCGCTTGGCTCATAATCGCGAACGATTCTGGCTCTTCAACACTCCAGCCAAAGGTCATTGTTCCCAAACATAATTCCGAAACTTTGAGTCCAGTTCGGCCTAATTTGCGATAGCGCATGGTGATTGCTCCTTGTTAATGATATGAACCACGAAGTAAGGCTATTGGCGTTTGGCTTGACCTTCCTCCCTCATAATTCGTCATTCATACAGTATCCTACTCGCTTCTTGCCCAAACAACCAAATTCATTGATAATACGGACTAGTAACGCGACCTCGCGTAGTTGCAGCGATGAAAGGATGACGGCGATGAGCCAAAACCGCTTTCGTCCCTATGACCGTCCAGATGACGAGACCAGCCCAACCGCCCCTACCCGTCGGATCGACCAAGCCGAGTTACGCAAAGATGATCAGTCGTGGCAAGGTATGGTCAACAATGATTGGCGCTCGGATCGCCGCCGCGTCAGTACCAGCCGCACCAGCCCAATCGATACCTTTAATACCCAAGGGGTTGCCTCTTGGCTGAGTAAAGGTGGTTATCGCTATGTTGTCATTGCCACAGTCGTGGTGATTGTACTGATCATTTTCATCTTGTATTCCAATCGCCCTGGGCAAACTGATGATCCTAATGGCAATAATACAGGATTGAATCTACCCAACCAACCAACTGCTGAAATTATCGTTGGGCCATCACCCACTCCTGAGGGCTTGATTCCCACCGATAATACCCAAATCCCCAGTGAAGGCCCAATTTTTGCGGTAACTGGCACTGGTAGCGATGGCTTGTTCCTGCGCGATCAGCCAGGCGGTAATATCGTTAAAACCATGCCTGAAGGAACCCAGCTAACCAAACTGAGTGAGCAAGATATCAATGGAATTCTGTGGTATCAGGTTCGCGAGGTCGAGACGCAGATTGAGGGGTGGTGTTCAGCTCAATTTTTGGTGCCAGCTCAATAAATTTGGTGCTAAAAACACGAACGGCACGAGGCAATTGATTCTTGCAACTCGTGCCGTTCTACTGGTCTGGCGGGTCGTTATCGTTAGACATACATGCTCCTAGATTAAATAGCGAATCAAGATTGTGGCTAAACCAAGCAGGCAGCTGTAGCCAGTTACATCGGTTACCGTGGTTACGATCACGCCGGAAGCCAAGGCTGGGTCAACCCGAAAGAGCTTGAGCGTCAGCGGTACGACGGTTCCGGCAATTGCCGCCGATACTAAATTCAGCAACATCGCACAGCCTGCAACCACCCCTAACATTGGCTTCCCTTGCCATAACCAACCAAGCAAACCAATTGCACTGCCAAACGCTACACCGTTGATTGCTCCAATGCCAACCTCACGACCTAAGGCACGAAAGCCTTGGCCAGTTGCCACCTCGCCCAAGGCAATCGAACGCACAATCAAGGTCAAGGTTTGAATGCCAGCGTTACCACCCATGCCAGCAATAATTGGCATAAATGGCACTAATGCTGTTACTTTCTCGACTGTGCCATCAAATTGGCTTACCACCCAGGCGGCCAAAATTGCTGTGGGCAAATTGATAAATAGCCAAAATAAACGCCGCCGCGATGAACGAAATAATGAATCTTCAACATCTTCATCTTGCGGCAAGTTGGCCAAACGATACATATCCTCGGTAGCTTCTTCTTCGATTACGTCGATAATATCGTCGGCAGTTACTGCCCCAACAATCCGCCGTTGCGCATCAACTACTGGTAGGGCCAACAAGTCGTACCGCGCCAACAAACGGGCACATTCTTCTTGGTCGGTCTCAACGCTGGCGGTAATGACGTTGCGATCCATAATCTCGCTGAGCAAGGTTTGCGCTGGAGCCATTACCAACGAGCGCAAACTGACTACCCCAACCAAGCCATCATTGGCATCAACTACATATAAATAGTAGACCGATTCGTCTTCTGGCTGCAAACCACGCAGTAAATCGATTGCTTGCTGGGCGTTTAATCGATCGCGCAAGGTCACAACGTGTGAGGTCATCAAACCGCCAGCGCTCTCCTCGTCGTGCTCCATCAATTGGCGTACATCGTCGGAATCTTCAGGGTCCATTGCAGCGAGGGTTGCGGCAATTTGCGCTGGCTCAAGCTCGACCAACACATCGGCAGCATCGTCTGGCTCCATCTGCTCAAGCAAATCGGAGAGTTGATCGCTGGTGAGGGTTTCGGCCAGTTCCACCTGCGAATCAGTATCAAGCTCGATTAAAACATCTGCGCCATGTTCGAGGTTGAGGCGAGCAAACACCTCATACAATTCATCAGATTCGAGTTCATCGAGGATGGCAGCTGCATCAGCCGGATGCAGGCTGGCTACTAATAGGGTTGCTTGGTCAATTGAACCAGCGTCGAGCGCAGCCCGCACGTCGTCTAAGGCTGGCCGAATATCGAGGATTTTGGTCATCGGACACCTCCATGTGGCAAACACACAACGAGCGGGAATTCCCGCTCACTGGTCTAGCCAATCAGAGGTAATTCCGCTTGCTCTGTGTCATCTTTGGTTGTAGAACCATCTGTACTCATACCTCGGCAGTATACCATGGGTTAATTACCTTCCAAGTCTGGCTTAGCCTAGCGAGCATGCACCCCAGATGGGTTATGACTTTGGTACTGTCTTAAGCACGCGGATGTACTACGTGACATAGTGTACAATAGGCCATAGTAATTAAAACAATTAAACAATAGTTGCAACGATTGATGCCAAAACTGGATTAAAGCCGATATTCAGGCCCGAACCAGTGGCATGAAGTCTGCTTTAGCGAGTTATATTGGGCCAACCAGGCACAATCTTCGCTTGCGTGGTAGGCTACAATACAGCCATGAGAAGGGGTATGCCCGCTGCTGGAATAGCATAGACAAGCCGAAAATCAACCTGTTATAATAGGCCATAACGGTGTTTACTAATCGCACAAAACGACCTGGACGCGACATGACCAAGCGACGATCCGTGCTACGGATCTCCTCGCGGCAACGAACTCACTTTCAAGCCAATCCTTGGCGAATTCGGCGCATGATCACTGAGTTGCATGCGCTACACGAGATTCGCCACGCGATTAACCAGGCCTTGGAATTGGATACGGTGCTTGAGGAGATTTATAGTCAAACATCGCGATTAATGGATACCCGCCAATTTTACTTGGCGTTATACTCGCCTGAACAAGAATTGATCGAGTTTGCCTTGGCAGTTGAAAATGGCCAGCGCGTCTCTTGGCCCGCCCGCCCCTATGCCAATGGTTTAACCGAATGGATTTTGCAACATCGCCGCCCCCTGCGGATCAACGCCCATAACCTTGATCCTGCGGTTGCACCGATTATTGTTGGGCAGCCTGTCCAATCATTTTTAGGGGTTCCAATTGTGCTTGGTGAGCAGGTTCTTGGGGTTATGAGTGTGCAATCGGTCGAACGAGCCGAGGCCTATTCTGCCCACGATGAACAAATTTTGACCATGATCGCCGATCAGGCCGCTGTCGCGATTGCCCATGCCAAGCGCTTTGCCGCCGTTGATCAACAGTTGCAAGCCCGCGTTGCTCAACTTGAAACCCTCGAAGCAACCATCCGCGATTTAAATGAAACCCTCGATGTTGATACAATTCTGAATCGCTTACTTGACCGTATCCAGCCGATTATGCATGCTGATGCTGGGATGGTTTGTTTGCTTGATACCGAACAGCAACGGATGTTTATCCGCGCAATTCAGGGCTATCCAGCTGAAGTTCGGCGTTTTCAATTTGAAGGTTGGCCAATTGATCGTGGCATTGCGGGCTTAGTTGCACGTACCGGTCAACCTGATTGGACTGCTGATATTCGTAATTCGAGTTACTATGTTAATTCGCGGCCAACTACATTGAGCCAAATGACTGTGCCAATTGTGCATAGTGGCAAAGTTCTAGGTGTAATGATTCTCGAAAGTGATCGAGTTGGCACATTTAATGATGATACGACGCGCTTTGTCAGCCAAATTGCTGATCATGCGGCGCTTTCAATTCATAATGCGCGTATTCATCAGCAAGCAGTTGAACAACAAGCGTTGTTGGCTCAACGCTCACAACAACTCAACGAAGTGCTGCGTATCAGCCAAGCATTAAGCGCCAACCTTAATTTAAATGATCTGCTGCCAGAAATTGTTCGAGCAATTCAAGCAAGTTTGGGTTTCAATATTGCCTTGCTGAGTTTAGTTGATCAAGAACGACCAACCTTTATGCGTCGCCGTGCCGTGGTTGGTGTGCCTGATGAACGCTGGTTTGAATTACGTGATCAATTAGTGCCAATTGAATGGTATCGCAGCGTAATGCGCGAAGAATTTCGGATTAGCCGCTCGTATTATATTCCGCATAGCCATACCAGCTATACCGCCATTTGGGGCAATAACAGTGATACGTATCGACCTGATTTAGGTGAGCGTCGTCCACATGAATGGCATCAAGATGATGCCTTGTTCGTGCCATTGTACGATTCTGATAATAATTTAATTAGTATTCTCTCAGTTGATGATCCACGTGATCGGCGGAAACCATCGTTTGAATCGGTGCAGGTACTAGAAATTTTTGCCACTCAAGCAGCAATCGCGATTGAAAACGCCCATTTATATACAATTACCCAACAATTAGCCATCACCGATGGCTTAACTGGCTTGTTCAATCAACGCCATTTTATGACGATGCTTGATCGTGAAGTGGCCTTGGCCTATCGCTATAATTATCCATTATCGTTATTAGCTTTGGATATTGATTATTTCAAGCAATATAATGATAACTATGGCCACTTGGTTGGCAATGTGCTGCTGCGCGATTTTGCCCGGCTCATTTGCGAAAATGTACGCGATGTTGATATTGTTTCGCGCAACGGTGGCGAAGAATTTACAATCATTTTGCCCAAAACTGATCAAGCAGGTGCAGTGTTGTTAGCCGAACGGCTGCGAGTTCGCACTGCCGAACATCTTTTTGGTCAAGGCCATATTACGGTTAGCGTCGGCGTTGCCACCCTCAACAACAATTGGGATGCCCACACGTTGCACGATCAAGCTGATCAAGCGCTTTATCGCGCCAAAAATTCTGGGCGTAATCTGGTTATCAGCGTCCCATAATCGTCAGGTTTTTTGCGGTCGTGCTAGAATGGCAAGAGCAACACAACCAAGGAGTGTACTATGCCATCAACTTTGCCGATTATTGGGATACCGTGCGCAACCTATGCCCGACCACATCCCTATCCTCTCGCTCATGGCAATAACGAAACCTATATTCGGGCAGTTGAAGTTGCAGGTGGCGTGCCGCTCTTAATTCCTTTGGTGCAGCACGAGGCCACGCTGTTAGCGGCATTTCAGGCTGTCGATGGGTTGTTATTCGCTGGCGGCGTTGATCTCGACCCAGCTTACTATAGCGAGGAGCCGCATCCAGCGCTTGGCTCGGTCAACCGCGAACAAGATCGGGTTGAGATGCAGCTGTTGGCTTGGGCCAAGCAATTTCATAAGCCAGTTTTTGCCATCTGCCGCGGTTTTCAGTTGTTGAATGTGGCCTATGGCGGCACGCTCTATCAAGATTTACCCTCGCAGTATCAGCCAAATCTCAACCACGATGAATCGTTTACCCGCCAACAACGCGATTTGCCAGCCCACGGCTTACGCCTCGCCAATGATTCCAAATTGGCTGAATTGCTGGGCACAACGCCCTTTGCCGTCAACACCATGCATCATCAAGGGGTCAAAGATCTGGGGAATGAGCTACAGGCAGTCGGTTGGTCGGATGATGGCCTAATCGAAGCGGTCGAAGATCCGCAGCGGCCATGGGTTGTGGGCGTGCAATGCCACCCCGAAGAAATGGTGCGCGGCGAGGATTTGCGCTGGCAGGCAATTTTCAAGGCCTTTGTTGAAGCTGCCAAAGCATGTCGCAACGAGGCGATTCAGGCATGAAAGACCAACCAATTGGCATGTTCGATTCAGGGGTTGGTGGCTTATCGACCTTGCGTGATCTGCGGGCACTTTTGCCGCACGAAGATATTATTTACTACGCCGATACTGGTAATTGTCCGTATGGCGGGCGTTCCCACGAAGAAATTGTGGCCTTATCTGAGCGCATCACCTATATTTTACTCGAACGCGGGGTTAAATTGATTGTGGTAGCCTGCAACACTGCGACGCTGCATGCCGTTGATTATTTGCGCGAACATTTCAGTATCAGTTTCGTCGGCATGGAGCCAGGCATCAAGCCTGCGATTGCCCAAACCAAAACTGGTGTGGTTGGTGTGATGGCGACCCAAGCCACCGTTGCAGGTGAACGATTTCAGCGCTTGATTGCCCGTTATGCAGGCGATGTGCAGGTTGTGCCGCAAGCCTGTCCAGGTTTGGTCGAATTAATCGAGGCTGGCGAGTTACAAAGTGAAACAACTCGCGATGCTGTCGCCCGTTATGTTGCACCATTGCTCAAGGCAGGTGCTGATACGATTGTGTTGGGCTGCACCCATTATCCATTTTTGCGCTCGTTGATTGCCGATGTTGCTGGGCCAAACGTCGCCTTGCTCGATACGGGTGCGGCGGTAGCCCGCCAAACCCAACGCTTGTTGGCAGCAGCCGATTTGCTCAACCCACAAACATCGCAAGGCAGCATCGAATGGCTCACCAGTGGCGATCCGGCCCATTTTGCTAAGATTCGGCAATGTTTAGAAATCGAGTAAGCCTATGACGAGCTTAGATCTCAGGCTCACCCTTTCACGTAGCAGCGTGCCCGCAAACACTGGCGAACAAGTTTTGTATGTTTTAGCTGAGGTTGTTGGTCAAGGCAAAACCAACCAGCGTGCGCCGGTGCATTGTGTGTTGTTGGTCGATTGTTCGCCCTCAATGCGTGTGCCAATCGCTGATGCGGCCTTGTTTCGCGAATTAATGCGCCGTGGTGCTGCCCATGAGGTTATGCTCGATGGCGTGCCAGTCTGGAAAATTCGCGATGATTTGATGGATGAGGTGCGGCGACGCGCTCAAAGCCCAAGTCGTTGGCTGGGGCAGGCCGTGCGTGGCGCAGCTGAGCGCCTAAATGCCGATGATCAACTTTCGATCATCGGCTTTGCTGAAAAAGCTCATGCAGTGCTCAAAGCCAAATCGCCAACCGATGTGGTGCGCTTGGAAGGCTCAGTCGCCATTCTTGAACGCGGCGATCTTGGCCGGAGCACCCGGCTGGCTCCAGGCTTGCGCAGCACGATCGATCTGCTTGATAGCATGCCCAGCACTGGTTTTTCACAACGGATCGTTGTGCTAACTGATGGCTTTGTTGAAGATGAACAACAAGCCTTTGCCTATGCTCGCCATCTGGCTGCCCGCTCAATTCCGGTCTCGACGATTGGCCTGGGGGTTGAGTTTCAAGAGCAATTGCTGATGAGCTTTGCTGATCAGAGCGGTGGTCAATCCAGTTTTATCACCGACCCCAGCGACCTGCCTAATTTGCTTGATGTGGAGTTTGGCAAGGCCCATGCGATTATCGCTCAAAAGGCGCGGCTTGATTTGCGGCTCGCTCACGATGTCCATATCAAACGAATTTTACGCATTAGGCCAGCCTTGGGCGAAGTACCAATCCCTGAATTTGAGGCTGGTTCGGGCAGTTTAAGTTTAGGCTCAATCGAACAACGGGCTAAAGCTGCTTGGTTACTCGAACTGCGCATCCCTGATCATGTGCCAAATATTTATCGTTTGTTGCGGCTTTCGTTGCAGGCCGACGATCCCCAAGGCCAAAGTTTGGAGCCAATTAACCGCGATGTGGTGGTCGAATATCATCCGAATGCCGACCAGGCGCTCAACCCAGAGCTTGTAGCGATTTTGGAACGGGTGACGGCATGGCGCTTGCAAAACAAAGCGCTGGAGCAAGCTGCTCAGGGTGATCAAGCTGGAGCAACTCGCCAATTGCAGGCCGCAGTCACCCGCTTGGTCGATTTGGGCGAGCATGAATTAGCCAAACAAACTGCTGCGGCCAGCCAAACCTTGCAAGAAACTGGCCAAATTAACCCTGAGCAAACCAAAACCTTGCGCTATGCAACCAGAAGATTGACAGAAGAACGATAATCAGAAACATTCAAGTCATGTTATTCGTCCAAGAACAAGGAATTTTTTGTTGTTCTAGACCTATTCAGAGGAGTTGACCTGTGTCTGAGCCGACTCAACCGATGACTGGTGGAACCCAACCTCTCAACCCCGTCAACCAGCCAGAGGAACACGAACCCTTTGCGATTGGCACTGTGTTGAAGGATATTTATCGGGTAACCGCCTTGCTGACCGATACTCCAACCTTGCGCGTCTATCGCGTGGCGCTGTTGGAGCCATGGGATCATTGCGCTCGTTGTGGCGCAGCCTTACAAGCGAGCGATCAGTTTTGCGAAGAGTGCGGGGCGCAGGTCGAAGAACAAACTGCTCTGTTACAAGAAACTCCGGCGGCCCAGCCAATTGGCGCAGCTTTGCTTGATGATTTACCCGATGACCCCGCCCGCGCTGCCTTGCCCACCGTGCGCGAGGTCTTTGTGGGCGAAGATTCACGGTTTGCGGTGCTGCCCGATGGTACGAGCTTAGTGCGTTTCGACACGTTGCTGAGCGAACCAAATACCTTTGTTGATCAAACTGATGCTGTTGATATTGGAATTCAAGTAGCCCGCGCCTTAGCCTATTTGCATCGCCACGGGTTGGCGCTAGGCCAATTAACCTTAGCTGATTTGGCTTTGACCAACAAGCGCGAAATTAAACTGGCTGATGCTGGCGCGATTCGCCGTTCGTTGGGCAAAGAAGATCAACTTGATGATGTTGAGCATTTAGGTTTGGTGCTAGAAAAAATGGCGGGAATTCAGCGCCAAACTCGCCGCCTTGATGATTCGAATAATCCTTCGCCGCTCGATAGCGCTTTTGCCACAATTTTGAGTGATCTCCGCGCCAAGCGCATCACCGATGCTAGCATTTTGGCCCAAACCCTCGAAACCCTGCTGGCCGAACAAGCTACGCCGATCAGTTTGCGAGTACGGACTGGCTATGCTACCGATGTTGGCATGATTCGCGATCATAACGAAGATAGCGTGCTGACCTGGGATTTACGCCTGAACTGGGATGCCAAGCCAGTCAACGTTGGTCTGTATGTAGTGGCTGATGGTATGGGTGGTCACGAAGGCGGCGAGGTTGCTAGCGGTTTGGCGATCACGACTACTGCTCAAACCCTCGTGCCAACCTTGCTTGATCCGCAGTTACATGCTGGGCCAGTTTCGAGCAAACACCTCGCCGAATTGGTCAAGCAAGCAGCATTTCAAGCCAACCAAGCGGTTTACGAAGAAAGCGTGCGCCGCAAAAACGATATGGGTACGACCCTGACCATGGCGGTGGTTATCGGCGATCGGGCGATTGTTGGCAACGTTGGCGATAGTCGGACTTACCTTTATCGCGATGGCAAATTGCAGCGCATCAGCAAAGATCACTCGTTAGTCCAGCGCCTAATCGATATTGGCCAACTTGATCCTGATGATATTTACACCCACCCCCAACGCAACGCCATTCTCAAATCGCTTGGCGATAGCGGCGACCCTGGCACCGACACGTTCGAGGTGCAATTACAGCCTAACGATGCGCTATTTCTCTGCTCTGACGGCATGTGGGAAATGGTGCGCGACCCCAAAATGGCGGCACTTTTCGCTGAACATGCCAACCCCGCCGATCTCTGCGATGCCTTGATTGAGGCTGGTAATGCTGGTGGCGGCGAAGATAATATCAGCGTGGTGGTGGTGCGTTTTGATGCCCTTCCAATAGTTCAACACTAAGAGGATGGAATAATGACTGAACCTGTAGCACTTTCAGCAGTTTGGAGCCGCGAACCTTTGCCAAGCGGCACCAGCCAAGTTAATTATGTCTTGATTCAGGCCAAACCACATCATGTGCCGACTGTCCAAGCGGCTCCGCCACTCAACTTTTGTTTGGTGCTTGATCGCTCTGGTTCGATGGCTGGCGATAAAATTCAACATTTGCGCGAAGCTGTGCGTGAAATTGTGGCCAACTTACGTCCAATCGATGCCGTGAGCATTGTGTTGTTCGATGATACCTTGGAAGTTCTCGTGCCAGCCCGTTTGGCCGACGATCTCCCAGCCTTGCAAAATGCGATCGAATCAATCGGCGAGCAAGGTGGCACGGCCATGTCGTTGGGCTTGCAAGCAGGCCTTGCCGAATTGCAAAAATTCCAGGCCGCCGATCGAGTTGGCCGCGTGCTGCTTTTGACCGACGGCCAAACCTGGGGCGATGAAGATACCTGCCGCGATTTAGCCAAACAAATTGGCGATTTAGGCGTTTCGATCACAGCACTGGGCTTGGGCACTGAATGGAACGAGGCCTTGCTCGACGATTTGGCTACCGCATCCAACGGCGAATCGGATTATATTGCCGACCCCAGCCAAATTAGCAAATATTTCCAACAAACCTTGCAAAGCGCCCAAACTACCACCGTGGTCAATGCGCGGTTGCTGTTGCGTTTGCTGCCTGGAGTTACCCCACGCGCAGTTTATCGCGTCCAGCCAACGATCGCCAACCTTGGCTACAAGCCGATTGGTGAACGCGAAGTCACGGTCAGCATTGGCGAAATTGCTGGCGATGGAGCCAGTGTTTTGGTCGATGTGATGCTGCCAGAGCGTGAAGCGGGTACGTTCCGCATCGCCCAAGCTGAATTGCAATACGATGCCCCAGTGCTTGGTATCAAAGAAGGCAAAATTAAAATTGACATTCCTTTGAGCTTTAACGTCGATCCCAAGGCCAGCGTGGTCAATCCGCCAATTATGAACACGGTCGAAAAAGTGACCGCCTTCAAATTGCAAACACGGGCACTTTCCGAGGCCGAGGCCGGCAATATTGGCAGCGCAACCCAAAAATTACGCGCCGCCGCCACCCGTTTGCTCGATTTAGGCGAAACTGAGTTGGCCCAAACCATGGAACAAAGTGCCCAACAACTTGAGGCTGGTGGTCAAATCGCAGCCGCTGATCAAAAAGCCCTGCGCTACGCCACCCGCAAACTAACCCAAAAATTAGAAGAGTAATCGAGGGCTATAGACTTTGGGCTATTGGGCTGTTGGCTATGTGTAATAGTTTGTCGCATTAACAACGGCCAGCGTTCCCTCACCCCCTGACCCCCTCTCCCGCACGCGAGGCGAGGGGGAACCACTCCAGGATTTCTCCCCTCTCCCGCCGCCGTGGGCGAGGGGTCGGGGTGAGGGAACGAGAACACTCAATCTATGTTCTATGTTCTCTATAAAGGAGATCACCAATGGCAGGTGAAGTTCAATTAACTGGTACGTTGGCTCGACCGGCGTTGCCAGCCTTGCAAACCCAGCAGGTTGTTTATTTACTGCTGGATATTACGGCAACACCAGCGGTTGCTCACGTTCAAATGCCAGTTAATGTGAGCTTCGTGCTCGATCATAGTGGCTCGATGAAGGGCGACAAAATGCGCTGTGTGCGCGAAGCTACCCAACGCGCTCTGGGCTTGATGGGGCCGCAAGATATTGTTTCGGTGGTGATTTTCGACCATCGCCGCGAAACGATTATCAGTGCTCAGCCTGTTCGCAACGTTGCTGCCTTACAAGCTGAAGTTGGTAAAATCAAAGATGCAGGTGGTACAAAAATCGCACCTGCGCTCGAAGCTGCCTTGAATGAAATTCGCCGTAGCCAAAATGCCAATACGATCAGCCGCATTATTTTGCTGACCGACGGTCAAACCGAGGGCGAACGCGATTGTTTGCGCTTGGCCGAGGAAATTGGCAAAGCTAGTGTGCCATTGACGGCACTGGGCGTTGGCGACGATTGGAACGAAGATCTGTTGATCGAAATGGCGAATCGCTCAGGTGGCGTTGCCGAATATTTCAGCAATCCCAACGATATCGCCTCGTTCTTCCAAGGTGCGGTGCAGCAAGCCCAATCGGCGGTGGTGCAAAACTCAGCCTTGACCTTGCGCTTTGTGCAGGGAGTTGAGCCACGCGCCCTTTGGCAAGTAACCCCATTAATTCAACAATTGCCCTATCGGCCAATTAGCGATCGGGCGGTTGGCGTGAGCCTCGGCGATATTTCCAAAGACGAACATCGGATGGTGCTAATCGAAATGCTGGTTGATCCCAAGCAGGCGGGCCAATATCGGCTGGGCCAAATCGAGGTCAACTACGATATTCCTCAAATGCAGGTAGTTGGCGAAAAAGCTCGCTACGATGTCATGTTGAATTTTGTGGCTGATCCGGCTCAGGCAACCGGAGTTGTGCCCCAAGTGATGAATATTGTTGAAAAGGTCAGCGCCCACAAGCTGCAAACTCGGGCCTTAGAAGATTTGGCCGAGGGCAATATTGGTGCAGCGACCCAAAAGCTTCAAGGTGCTGTGACCCGCTTGCTCAACCAAGGCGAAACCGAGCTAGCCCAAACCATGCAACAAGAGATCGAAAATCTACAAACCAATGGGCAAATGACCTCAGCTGGTCAAAAAACCATCAAATTTGGTACCCGCAAAACCGTGCGGCTCAGCGATTTGGATCTACCAAAAAGTTAGTAACCGCTAAGAACGCCAAGAGCACGAAAAATCAATGTCAAAGATTTCTTCGTGCTCTTGGTGTTCTTTGTGGTTTCAGCTACGCCATAGCTTTGCGTCGTTGCGTTGGCAAGCTACGAATGAGCGCCAGCCCAATCAACAAGGCAATCGCAACTGCCGCGACAATTGCTGCATTCATCACTAATGGGAAGGCTGCTTGTTTAACTGCAATGCCGATGAACGCCCACAACAGCACGCCATTATAGGCAATATCGCGTTGGCGCAGGGTAATGAAGGCTGCCAAACAAACCCCAATTACCAACAAAATCACCGTCCAAACTGAATCGCTGAGTGGGCCGCCGCGCCAACCAGCATCGTAGAGCACAATCGTGGCATTGGCGATGGTTGCCACCGTAGCCCAACCCAAGTAAATGGAAAACGGCGTATGAATCAGCCAACGATCAGCGGTGCTAGCTTCAGCACGAACGCTGCTCAACTGGCGATAAATCATAATCAGCGAAACTAACAAACCAATAATTAACACGATTGTGAGTGGGAATTGCAAATAGTGCCAAGCGAAAATCCAAGCGCTATTGAAGCCACATGAGGCCACGAACCACCAGCCAATTTTAGCAATGGCTGGATTATTGGCCTGCTTAGGCAATGCTTGATAAACTGCGAAGGCGCTAAGGCCCAAATAAATTAAGCCCCAAATGCTGAAAACATAGCCCGCTGGCACGAAACGCACTGGAAACGAATCGGAGATCGTGCCAGTATCAAGCCCGTTGATCGGCAAAATATTGGCTAAGGCGTTGATCACAATCGTCGCGATAATCGCTGCCACATTGGCAAAGCGCAAAACCTTGCTGTTCATCAGAGACTCCTTATTTGACTGAAATTCTGCTTGCTCTGATTGGTTTAACGCAAAGATCGGACCAATGGATGGATATTGGCATCCCCCGCCGAGTGGAGTATAATAGCGCTATGAATATGATTGTGACAAGCGCAACAATGCCTAGCGATGCAGAACTAGCGGCACTCAGTGCGGCAGTTGTCAGTGTGTTGGCCGAGGTTGTAGCCGAGCCAGCGATCACGGTCGCGCCCAATACCTGGCAAGCCTCAGCCAAGCTTTCACGCCAAGGGCTGCGGCCAGCCCGCACTGGTGTCCGGCCACGCTGGGCCACCATCGAACGTTTACGCCGACGAGCAGCTGGCGGCTTTTACGGCATTACGGGACTCTAATTTCGCATACGGCAATGATTAACGTAAGACTTGCCATAGCACAACGGAGTTGCAACGGCATATGAGTTTCGATACAGTGCTGATCGCCAATCGCGGCGAGATTGCCCTGCGCGTGATGCGGGCATGCAAGGAATTAGGTTTACGCACCGTCGCCGTCTACTCAGAAGCGGATCGCGATTCGCTCCACGTCCGTTATGCCGACGATGCCTTTTTGATCGGTCCCCCTCCAGCAGTCCAAAGTTATTTGCAAACTGAAACAATCCTCGATGTTGCGCGGCGCAGTGGCGCTGGCGCGATTCACCCTGGCTACGGCTTCCTCTCGGAAAATACCGATTTTGTGCGCACTTGTGATGCGGCGGGCATTGCCTTTATTGGGCCAACCGCTGATGCCATGGATTTGATGGGCGGTAAAATTCACGCTCGTCAAGTGGCTTTACGTGCTCATGTCCCGCTGGTTCCAGGCACAACCGAGGCGGTTGAAAGTGTCGCCGAAGCCCTTGAACTTGGCGAACAATATGGCTACCCAATTGCCATCAAAGCTAGTGCTGGCGGCGGTGGCCGTGGCTTGAAGGTGGCCTACCAGCCTGAAGAAGTTGAATTTGCCTTCGAAAGTGCACGTCGCGAGGCCGAAGCGGCTTTCAAAAACGGCGAATTGTTTGTTGAAAAATATGTGCTCGATCCACGCCACATTGAAATTCAGATTCTGGCTGATCAATATGGCAATGTGGTGTATTTGGGCGAGCGCGATTGTTCGGTGCAGCGTCGCCACCAAAAATTGATTGAAGAAACTCCATCGCCAGCAGTTTCGCCTGAATTGCGCCGCACCATGGGCGAATGTGCTTTGCGCTTATGCCGCGAAACGAGTTATGTTGGCGCTGGCACTTTGGAGTTTTTGCTAGCCCCCGATGGTCAATTCTATTTCCTCGAAATGAACACGCGGATTCAAGTTGAGCATACTGTGACCGAAATGGTTACGGGCATCGATTTGGTGCAAGCCCAACTCCGCATCGCCCAAGGCGAAAAGCTTTGGTTCACCCAAGAGGAAATTCAGCTACGCGGCCATGCGATTCAATGCCGGATCAATGCTGAGGATGCGGCGGCAGGTTTTCGCCCAGCGCTTGGCACGATCAGCGCTTACAACGAACCTAAAGGCTATGGCGTGCGGGTCGATGCTGGGGTTGAGCAAGGCACAACCATTCCACCATACTACGATTCGATGCTTGCCAAATTGGTGACTTGGGGTGCAACTCGTGGCGAAGCCTTGCAACGCATGCGCCGTGCCCTCAACGATTACACGATCGAAGGCATTACCACGGTGATTCCTTTCCATAAATTGGCTTTGGCTGAGCCAGCTTTTGAGCATGGCGATGTGACGGTGAGCTTTATTCCACGCTATTTGGAAGCAAAACTCAAGCAATTGCCAAGCGCCACGCCGAGCACTACCGAGCCAGCCGCCGAGCAACCTAGCCGCGAATTAATGGTTGAGGTCAATGGGCGACGCTTTGCTGTGCGCGTTGCTGGCGAAGGTTTGAATACACCAATTGCTAGCAATAAAGCGGCTGCGCCAACCCGCCATCGCGCTGCCAACAAAAAGCGTGAAGTTGCGACAGATCCCAATGCAGTGATTTGTCCAATTCAAGGTACAATTGTGGCGATTAAAACCAGCGTTGGCGCGGCGGTTGAGGCTGGCCAAGTGGTGTTTGTCGTCGAAGCAATGAAGATGGAGAACGAAATCGCAACTCCACGGGCTGGTACAATTGCTACAATCAATGCCGAGGTTGGCAAAAGCATCGAGGCTGGCAGCGTGCTAGCAACCCTCGAAGCATAAATGAGGCTATCGATAATCCCTCACCCCCAGCCCCTCTCCCACTGCGGCGGGAGAGGGGAGTTAGGTAGGTGCTTCCCCCTCGCCTGCTGGGCGGGAGAGGGGCTAGGGGGTGAGGGAACTTATTACGGTTAAGGCGCAAGCGTGAGAGATGGGTCGTAGACGCATCTCCGACACTTGAATCGTAACCACAGCTTGATATTTTGGAGGCATGTGTGGCTAATCGTAAGAAAGTAACCATCATCGGGGCTGGATTTGTTGGCTCAACCTGTGCACACTGGTTGGCAAGCAAAGAACTCGCCGATGTTGTTTTAGTCGATATTGTTGAGGGCATTCCTCAAGGCAAAGGCTTGGATTTACTACAATCAGGGCCAGTTGAAGGCTTTGATGTCAGCGTGATCGGCACCAACAGCTATGAAGAAACCACCGATTCAGATGTGGTAATTTTGACCTCAGGTGCGCCACGCAAACCAGGCATGACCCGCGAAGATTTGCTCAAAATCAACGCTGAAATTACCAAATCAAACATCGAAAAGGTTGCCAAAACCTCGCCTAACGCTTGTATCATTGTGGTCAACAACCCAATGGACACGATGACCTACCTCGCTCGCGTGGCTTCAGGCTTCCCCAAAGAGCGCGTGATGGGTCAAGGTGGCGTGTTGGATGCAGCTCGCTATCGCACTTTCTTGGCGCAAGAATTGAATGTTTCAGTTGAAGATATTCAAGCCATGTTGATGGGCGGCCACGGCGATGAAATGGTTCCATTGCCACGCTACACCACGGTTTCAGGGATTCCTGTAACCGAATTTATCAGCGCTGAACGCTTGAACCAAATCGTCGAACGCACCAAAAAGGGTGGCGGCGAAATCGTTTCATTGCTCAAAACTGGCTCAGCCTACTATGCTCCTGCCGCTGCTACCATCCAAATGGTTGAAGCGATCTTGAAGGATAAGAAGCGTGTTCTGCCAGCCGCTGCTTATCTCGAAGGCGAATATGGCATTAACGATCTCTACTTCGGCGTGCCAGTTGTTTTGGGCGCTGGTGGTGTTGAAAGAATTCTCGAATTGCCATTGAGCGACGACGAAAAGGCCTTGATGGCCAAATCAGCCGACTTGGTTCGCAGCTCAGTCGATACCTTACGCACCTTGATCGATTTCTAATTGATCGTTTGGTTGCAAGCAGCGCTGTGGTTTTTGGCCACAGCGCCCTTTTTTAAACAATGACGCTTGAAACTGCCCAAAATGCTCGTTTGCGTGGCGATTATGCGAGCGCTATGCAGATATTGAACCAACTGCTCGCCGCTGACCAAGCCAATCTGGCGGCGCTAGTTGAGCGTGGCCGCGTATATGCCGAATTGAATGATCGCGAGCAAGCCCAATCCCATTTTGAGCACGTTTCGTTTGCCGACCCTGAGGGCGAGCTTGGTGATGCAGCGCGACTTGAATTATTGCGTTTGTTGGCTCCGCCAAAAATCTTGTTTCCCCCTCGCCGCAGCCAACCTTCTGAACCCAAAACTCCGCCCAACCCTTGGGCTTTGCGCCTCGTACTCGTTTTAGTGTTAATCAGCCTAATTTGCTCAATCGCTGGCATCGGCCTGACCCGCAAGAACGTGCAGCAACGCTTTATTCAAGTTACCCCAACCGTTGGGGAAAATATAAAGTATGAAGTATGAAAGAAATTCAAAAGTCAAAAGTCAAAAAGGACGAGGCTTTAACGCAGAGGCGCAGAGTATCGTAGAGGTAGAGGTAAGTGATCGGGTTTGGGAAATAGCCGCATTCGTGCTCTTCGTGTCCTTCGTGGATCAATACTTTAACAAAGAGCACAAAGTAACCAAATAAGCCGATCTGTATAATTCTTGCGCCTCTGTGTTAATATCAGTTCCTAATCCCGCCTCTATGTTCTATGTTCTTACTCAGGGTAAATCGCGATTAGCCAAAACCAGCACTTGCTCGGTTAAATCGGCGAGGCGCGAGTCGATAGTTTCGGGGCGAATTGCCAAATCGTCGCGTAAGTAGTTAATTTGCTCGTTGAGGCCTTGGATGGCCGCGCGAACTTCATCGCTAACGAGGGGAAAAGCTGCATCTAAATCGGCTTGGGCCAAATCAAGTTGCGCTTCAACATTGCTGGTTTGCAAATCGTGGTGGGCGATCCGCGCATTTTGAATGCGGATGGTGGCCCGTAACAAGTGTAAACTCCCAACCGTAAACTCCAAATCGCGGCGCAACGTTACCAACTCCAAGGAAATCGTATCTTCGGGGAAGACGATAACCGTGGGCGTGGCCGGTAGCGGGGTTGGGGCAGGGGCAGGCAGCACTTCGGTGGCAGCGGCCTTGAGCACAGTTGGGGTAACGACTTGGATGATAGTTTGAGTGGGTGGATCAGGTTGGAGGGCTAAAGCCAACAAGCCGCCCAAAAAGGCGGCCAGCAATAAAGGCAACGTCGCCCGCAGCACAGCGACCAGTTGTTGCTGAGAGGGGCGACGCAGCATCACTTACTTTTGTTGCTCCATCTGGTTGGCCAACAGCAAGGCCGAGGCAACTTCGCGCATCGACTTGCGGGTATTCATGCTCAACTGCTGAATCTTGCGGAAGGCTTCCGACTCCTTCAGCCCTTGAGAATCCATTAACATACCCTTGGCGCGTTCGATAATCTTGCGAGTTTCGAGCGTTTCCTTCAGGTCGCCGACTTGTTGTTCGAGGGTCAGGAACTCTTCAAAACGGGCGCGGGCAATTTCGAGTGCTGGCATCAAATCGCTATCGCGAAAGGGCTTGCTGAGATACCCCACAACACCAGCGTCGCGGGCGCGCTCGACCAACTCTTTGTCGCTGTGGGCGGTCAAGAGCAAGACCGGGGCAATTTTCTCTTCAGTCAGCACTTTGGCTGCCTGGATACCATCCAGTTTGGGCATTTTGATGTCCATCACCACTACGTCGGGGCGTAGTTCGCGGGCAAGGTTGATAACGCTCACGCCATCACCAGCTTCCCCAACGACAAGATAGCCGAGGCCAACTAACGTTTCACGCAGATTCATGCGAATCAGCGATTCGTCATCGGCGATGACAATGCGTGTCTGTGGCATACGGTTTCCTCCGGGTGCTTAATCGGTCATCGTAGCTTCGATGAATGTACGCAAGTATAGCATGCTGCGGTATTCAGGGCAAGCAACCATAATGAGTAAATTGGCCTATCTAATGGGCTAAAATGTTCCACAGCGCTTAATCCTTATGGTATAATCGACGGTAATGATTGTAGCTTCGCTAGGATTAAGGAGCGTGCAATGCAAAAAATCGAGTTCATTGCTGAGGTCGCTGAACGCACCGGCATTTCTAAAAAAGAGGCACGCCGCGTTGTCGATGCTATGTTGGATGTGGTCAGCGAGCGCTTGCAAGCTGGCGAAAAAGTGGTCTTGACTGGGTTTGGTACCTTTGAAGTCCGTGAGCGCCAAGCTCGCCAAGGGGTCAACCCCAAAACCCGCGAACGTATGACAATCGAAGCTACCAAAACCCCTGGCTTCTCGGCCAGTAATAGCTTGAAACTGCTGGTTCGCCAAGGCAAGCCTGAGTAGCACGCGTCGTAGCAGATGTTGCTTTGAGCGACCGCCAATTGCTTGCGGTCGCTTTCTTGTGTTATAACCCTAGGGTGATATGTTTTCACGATTCTTTAGTCGAAAGGGGTCTCACGTGGCCGCAAAACAATGGAAGTCAGCGCCAGCGATGTCGATTGACACCACCAAGCACTATGTCGTCACCATGGAAACAACCAAAGGCACCATCAAAATTGAGTTGTATCCTGAGTATGCACCCAAAACGGTCAATAACTTTGTGTTTTTGATCAACGAAGGGTTTTATGATGGCATCGTCTTCCACCGCGTGATCTCAAACTTTATGATTCAAGGTGGCGATCCAACTGGTACGGGCACAGGTGGCCCAGGCTATCGCTTCGAAGATGAATTCAAGGGCAATCCACTTAAGCACGAAACCTGTGTGCTTTCGATGGCTAATGCTGGAGCCAACACCAATGGCTCACAATTCTTCATCACCCATAGCCCACAACCTCACCTCGATGGCCGCCATACCGTGTTTGGCAAAGTCACCGAGGGCCAAGATGTGGTCAATGCAATTCGCCAAGGCGATAGCATGACCAAAGTAACCGTCAGCTAATTTGCGCTGTGGCTCACGAGCAAGCAGCTGATTAACCACGAAGGACACGAAGAACCACGAAGCTCGATTTCGTGAAACTTCGTGTCCTTCGCGGTTAACAATAAGGAGTGTCTGATGACCACGCCGATTCCAATGACGATTTTGACCGGATTTTTGGGCGCAGGCAAAACGACGTTGCTCAATCGGCTGCTTAGTGCCCAGCATGGCCTCAAAATCGCGGTGCTGGTTAACGATTTTGGCGAGATTAATATTGACTCGCAGTTGGTAGTTGGGGTTGAAAATGACGCTGTAATTAATTTGGCGAATGGCTGTATTTGCTGCACCATTCGCGAGGATTTACTCACCACCACCCTCGAATTGCTTGAGCGCGATGATCGACCTGAATATATCATCGTCGAAGCCAGCGGCGTTTCCGACCCGGTTTCGGTGGCATTAACCTTCCGTTTGCCCGCCCTGCGCTCGTTGATCAATCTCGATTCGATTGTGGCGGTCGTTGATGCTGAGAGTATTCACCAACAACGTGAACAATTGATTCAAGTCGTCGATCAAATTGCCGCCGCCGATCTTGTTGTGATCAATAAAATCGATTTGGTTGATGCTGCCCAACAGCAACGGGTGATTGCCTGGATTCAGACGATTGTGCCACGGGCGCGAATTTTGACCGCTGAATATGGCGAGGTTCCGGTTGATTTGCTGCTGGGAGTTGGTCAATATCGCATCGATTTGCAGGCTGAAGCGTATCCCACCCAGCATCAACATAACGAAGAATGGCAAACCTGGAATTACCAAACTGATCAGCCTTTTACCATGAGCAGCCTGCAACGAGCCTTCCAACAATTGCCAACCGCGATTTTTCGTGCTAAAGGCATTGTATATTTGGCCGAAGCACCTGAACGCCGCGCAATTGTTCAGTTGGCGGGCAAACGTACTAGTTTGCGGCTCAGTGAGCCATGGGGCGCAGCCACTCCGTACAGCCAAATTGTGATAATTGGCCGGAGCAATAGCTTTGATCCAGCTGAATTGACCCACCATTTTAATGCTTGTTTGGCAGATGCCACGCAAGAACCACGCGAAGAAATTCTGACTGTGGCCGAATGGCGACGCAAATACCAAGCCCAATCGTAAAACTAATAGATTTAGTCTTGACAAATCATTTAAAGACTATTATGATTAGTCTTGAAAACTAATGAAATTAGTCTTTAGGTGAATCATGTCAAATACTAGTTTGGTTAAACGCTTATTGCATGCCGAAGGCTTGGGTTTATTGCTGATTGCGGTGCTGGGATATGCTTGGCAAGGGTTTAGTTGGTGGCAATTTGGCCTAGCTTTGTTTGTGCCCGATATGGTGATGCTTGGCTATTTATGGGGGCCAAAAGTCGGCAGCCTTTGCTATAATTTCGGCCATATTACGCTCTGGCCGTTGAGCTTTTTGGCGCTGGGAGTGCTGAACGATTGGCCAGTCGGCCTGCAAATTGGCTTGATCTGGTTGGCGCATATTGGGCTTGATCGCATGCTTGGCTATGGGCTAAAATACCCAACTCAGTTCAAAGATACCCATTTGGGGCGAGTTTAGAGGAGCAGCAATGGCCTACCCAGCCCAAACCGATTATCCAACAATTATTCGTACGGCCCAACGTTTGATTGAACGCGATGGGGTTGAGCAATTGGCCTTAGCCAGCCTTGCCAACGAGCTTGGCATCAAAGCTCCATCGCTCTATCGCTATGTGGCCAACAAAAATGCTTTGCTCAAAGGCGTGGTCACGGTCACAATTCAACAATTGTTTGCGGCGTATGATCAAGTATTGGCTACCAGCCCAAACGATGCGCAAAGCCAGTTGGTGGCAATTAGCCATGGGCATCGCCAATTTGCCCATGCACAGCCCAAAAATTATGCTTTAGCCCTGACCGCTGCAAGCCCTGAACAACGGGCTGATCCTGCGCTGTTGGTCGAAATGGTATTGCCAATTCAGGCAATCATGGCCCAAATCAGTGGTCAAGAGCATTCACTGGCAGCTTTGCGCGGCTTATTGGGGCTGATTCATGGCTTTGTGCTGCTCGAACTCAATCAACAACTCCAGCGTGGCGGCGATTTAAGCAGCGCCTTCGATTTGGCAGTGCGCAGCTATCTGGCTGGCCTAACCACCTTGGCAGCAGCTTAAAGCATCGTTAGCAAGACCATGAGCAAGGCAATCAAACAAAATAATACGATGAATGTTTGAGTACTACCATAGAACGCCTCTAAATTATAGGGCTTGCTAGGATAGCCGTGGTGTGCCCTGCGGTTGCGTGGTTGGTTACGTTGCAAATCCTGCTCAGTTAGTTGAATGTCGCTGGCGGTTACACGGCGGCGCTTCAAATACGCCCCAATTTCCTCGCTCGAAACCTGCTCTGAAAGCTGTTGGGCGACATCAGCCAAGGCTTCTGGCTCGCGTTCTGGAGCCAAATTGCGCTCAAATGTTGGTTGATGTTTGGTTGTTGTCCGAGGCTTAATGAACTGGCGTAGTTCAACCCGAAGCACACTAAGTTCTTGGCGTAATGCCTCCACCTCTTTTTCCAAGCGGGTAATTCGGTTACGAGCATCTATATCTGTCATTTTAAAAACCCCCTAATCTATTAACATCAAACCTAGGTACGTTGCAGGGTCGTGTGGAGTTGCTATAATGCCCGCAGCAACGACGCTGATGAGCAATGGTGCTAATTCACATACATTCCCACTGCGGAGGCTTTTGGTATGAAGAAGATTCCTGTTGGTGTGCTAGGCGCAACAGGGATGGTTGGACAACGCTTTTTGAGTTTGTTGATCGATCACCCCTATTTTGAAGTAACGGTAGTTGCCGCTTCGGAGCGTTCGGCTGGTAAGACCTTGGCCGAAGCTGGCCGCTGGATGATCGGCGGCGAAATGCCTAGCCAATTTGCCAAGATGACCGTCCAGCCCGTTGATCAGGTTGGCGATGTTGGCTTAGTGTTCAGTGCCTTGCCCAGTGATGCTGCTGGCCCGACCGAAATTGCTTGGGCCAAATCAGGCGCGTTGGTTTTCTCAAATGCTGGTGCACATCGCCGCGATCCACTTGTGCCGCTGTTAGTGCCCGAAGTCAACCCTGACCATGTTAATTTGTTGGAATTACAACGCCAACAGTATGGCTGGAGCGGCGGCATTTTGACCAACCCCAACTGCACAACCACCCATGCTGTGTTGCCAATGCGAGCTTTGCACGATGCCTTTGGCCTCACCAAGGTTTTGTTGGTGAGCATGCAAGCAATTTCGGGCGCAGGCTATCCAGGTGTGCCAAGCCTCGACATTATTGACAATGTTGTGCCGTTGATCAAAGGCGAAGAAGAAAAAGTTGAGTGGGAGCCACGCAAGCTTTTGGGTACGCTTGGCGCTCAGGGCGTGGAAGAAGCCCAAATCACAATTAGCGCTCATTGTAATCGGGTGGCGGTTATTGATGGCCATACCGAGTGTTTATCATTGGCGTTCGAGCGTCCGCCCGCCGATGAAGCTGAATTGATCGCGGTCTTGCGTGAATTTAAGGCTGAACCACAAGCGCTCAATTTGCCAAGTGCGCCAGCCCACCCAATTTTGGTAACTGAATTGGCCGATGGCCCGCAGCCACGCCGTGATCGCGATGCTGAGCGTGGTATGGCGACGACCGTTGGGCGCGTTCGCCGTTGCCCAATTCTTGATTACAAATTAGTTTTGTTGGGGCACAATACCTTGCGCGGAGCCGCTGGGGGTTCGTTGCTCAACGCTGAATTAATGGTTGCCAAAGGCTTGATCAAAGCCTAAAATGCGCTGCGCACAGAACCGATGGTGAGGAATTCTGTGCGCAGTGACTTTTAAATAGTATTGATCACCACGATGATCAGGCCAACAACCATAAATGCGCCACCGACTGAGCGGAAGGTTTGGTGAAGGCGCTGCGTAAACACCATATCTGTGCCACGGCGGGCATCGTTATAAAACCATTGCTCACGAAATTGGCGTGAAACCAATAACACACCACCAAAGAGCATTAATAACACTGCAAAGATAACCATCACACACCCTTCATACAACTGGATACCTAGCTGTATCCTATCATATCAAGCTTAATAAATCATTGGCTGATTTAGGCTATAAATATAAGAATTTGATTAATATTCTATAGCTCATTAGTCATCAAGCTGATAGTACCATATTCCGCATACCATCGTACACACTACTAATACTACAAACTAGCACTATTTGTTCCAATAGACTAAAACGAAAAAGCTACCCGTAGGCAGCTTTATACGAAACAGCGCTTGGTGTTTTCGTGGTTGAATTAAGGCTAACGTCGTCGCCACCAACGTTGCTTTTGGGGCTGGATGAAATAAGGTTCAGCCAGTGGAATTTGGGCATCAGAAAGCAGCAAGTGTGGTAATTCTTCGACCATCCGCCGTGCTCGATGCTCGCCAACCAATTGAGTTGCCACCTGAAAGGCCTCGCGCATTGCGGGCGCACGTGCACCAGTGGGCGCATGGGCATCGCTAGCAATAATTTGGGCCAAATTATGGTAGACCATTTGGGTTGTGATATCTTGCAAGCGCTGGCCGTGCCAGCCAACCAAACTGGCGGCGGTTATTTGCACAACTACGCCACGCTCAATTAATGGAATCAATAGATTAGGATTATCTTGGAAGACGCGGGTGCGTTCGGGGTGGGCCAGAATAACGCGATGACCAGCCAGTTGTAAATCAAAAATCGAACGTTGCAAATGTTCAATCACAATATGCGCGGGCGTTTCTAACAAAACGGCGCGACTCGTGCCATAGCCCAACAGATCGCCTTGACGCAACCGCTCGGTCAAATCGCTAGCAACTACCATTTCAGTGCCTAAAACGACTTGCAAGCCTAATTTGGCACGTTGCAAATATTCGCGCAGTTGCACCACCAAATCACGTAAGCGTGATGGTAGATAGATTCGCGATTGCGAAGAGCCAGGCCCGTGTGGAGTAGCGGCCACACACGTCACACCCTCGGCGACTAAGGCGCGGGCAATTGCTAACGAACCACTCCAATCGGCAGGGCCATCATCAATACCAGGCAGAATATGACAGTGTAAATCGTACATAGGGTGCGCCTTGTTTTAGTTTCAAACAGACCAAGCAAGTATACCACTATGCCATCGCCCCATAGGAGTGATTTAGGGGGGACGATATGGAGTAGTAATTAACAAAATTAAGTTAATCTCTATAGGTGATGGATTATACCGCTATAGGATTAAAAGTCAAAGGATTATGTTTGGTTAAAGCAAAAGTACTAGCCAAACTAGGAAAAAAAGCCTTGTACTTGACGAACAAGTGTGCTATACTGGCTTGCAGTGGCGACGTGCAAGTCTGCCGCACTTTTTCGTAAGCAAGAGTATCTACAAGGAGTCCGAGTAATGGCAATTTCACCCGAAAAAGAAAAGGCTTTGGCCGCCGCCCTCAGTCAGATTGATCGCCAATTTGGTAAAGGCGCAATTATGCGTATGAGCGATCAACGCTTATCGATCGAAGCAATTCCAACTGGCTCAATTGCGCTCGATTTGGCGCTTGGGGTCGGCGGGATTCCACGGGGTCGGGTGATTGAAATTTATGGTCCAGAAAGCTCAGGGAAAACCACCCTTACCCAACATATTGTGGCCGAAACTCAAAAAATGGGTGGCGTTGCTGCTTTTATCGATGCTGAACATGCTTTTGATCCCGTCTATGCCGCCAATTGTGGTGTCAACGTTGAAGACTTGTTGGTCTCACAACCTGACACTGGCGAGCAAGCGCTCGAAATTTGTGAAACTTTGGTGCGCTCAGGTGCAATCGATGTGATTGTGGTTGACTCGGTAGCTGCGCTCGTACCACGCGCCGAAATTGAAGGCGACATGGGCGATTCACACGTTGGTTTGCAAGCCCGTTTGATGTCGCAAGCCTTGCGCAAGCTCTCAGGTGCTGTCTCCAAATCACGCACAGCTTTGATTTTCATCAACCAATTGCGCATGAAAATCGGCGTGATGTTTGGTAATCCTGAAACTACCACCGGCGGCAATGCGCTCAAATTCTATGCCTCGGTGCGCTTAGATATTCGCAAAGTTGAAAGTATCAAGCAAGGTCAAGATGTGACTGGCGCTCGCGCACGGGTCAAAGTTGTTAAAAATAAAGTTGCACCACCTTTCCGTCAAGCTGAATTCGATATTATGTATAACGAAGGCATCTCGCGCGAAGGCAATATTGTTGACGTTGGTGTGACCATGGAAATTCTGCGCAAGAGCGGGGCTTGGTTCTACCTTGGCGATGATCGCTTGGGCCAAGGCCGCGAAAATGCCAAACAATTCCTTAAGGATAATCCAGCTTTAGCCGATGAAATCGAAAAGATGATTCGGGCAGCTTCACCAGGCGCTCCTACCGCCAAAGTCATTGTTGGGGCGGCGGCTGCCAACGGTGCTGCGCCTGCCGATGATGGCGATGGGATTTTCGACGACGAATAGTCAGCGTTATCAATTGATTACAGAGGGCGTAGCATTGGTGTGCTGCGCCTTTTTGTTTGAGGAATTGCCATGCCAACTGGAACCATTACCATGCTCGAAATTCAACAGCGCGATCACGAACGGGTCAATTTGTACATTGATTCGGTGTTTGCCTTGGGTATTAGCTTGCGCACGCTGGAACAGCAAGGTTTATACAAAGGCAAGGTGCTAAGTGAAGCCGATTGGCAAGCTATCGCCAAGGCTGAAGAGATCGATAAGGCCTACAATGCGGCTTTGGTTTTTCTGGCAGCGCGGCCACGCTCTAGCCAAGAAATTCGTACCCGCCTGCGCCAACGTGAATTTCCCGATGAACATATCGATTTTGCGCTTGAAAAACTGGCTCAACTTGGCTTGGTTAACGACGAAGCCTTTGCGCGGTTTTGGGTCGAGAATCGCCAACAACATCGTCCCAAGGGAGCCAGAGCGATTCAGGCAGAGCTGAGCCAAAAAGGGGTCAAACGCGAATTGATTAGCGAAGTGTTGCATGAACTAACCGACCAAGATGAGGAACAAGAACGAGCTTTCAGCGTGGCGCGTACTGCTTTGCGGCGCTACGCCAACGAGCCAACCAAAATGGCTTTTAGCCGCAAAATGGCGGGCTTGCTGCAACGGCGTGGTTTTGGCTTTGACACAATCAAACCTGTGCTTGATCAACTTTGGCAAGAGCTGCAATCAAATGGCGAAGCTGATGAAACCGAAGCGGACGACATTGATTAAGCTGCTCGCCGTATATGGGTTTGGAGCAATGATTGGATGGCTTTTTCGAGCGTCAGATAATTTTTCACCAAATTTGCCTGCATATCAAGCGAAACTAAGGCGGTGGCAACTTCAGGGCGCAAGCCAACCAAAATGGTTTTGGTGCCAAGCAATTGAGCGGCCTTGGCAATTTGAATAATTGTTTCAGCCACGACTCGATCGATCAATGACACACCTGTAATATCTAAAATGATCGTATGCGCACTCGAACGTTCGATTGCTGTAAAAATATCATGCTTCAGACCTTGTGCATGTTCGGCGGTCATTTCGCCAATCAAGGGCGCGATCAACACGCGTGGCAAAACTGGAATGACTGGGATATTTAATTGAGCGACAATTGTTTGACTCGTTTGTAATTCACTGAGGGCTTGTTGCAGAACTTTTTCGCGTTGTGCTAGCTCATTTAGAGCATTTTGTAGACTTTGGTTGCGTTCGTCAAATTTTTGCTCTAATAAATGCTGCAAATGTTGTGATTCATCTTCACGCTGGATTAAATTATAAATCTCCATATGCAAGCTGCTACCAAATCGCTCAACTAATAAAGCTTGGCTGACAATGGCAATTGTCATCGTTACGAAGATAACCCAAAAATTTTCGATCATGTCGATTGGCTGTAAAATTTCAGTCGATTCAAGTATCCCAATTGATGTTACGATTAAAATTGAGATACATACATTCAAAATCAAGACATTACGGTTATTTAGCAATGCACTAATAATTAAAGGAATCGCGAAAAAGATAAAACCATAGGTACTATTTTCACGTAAAATCCCAACGACCGCATAGCCTATCAGCAACATCAATTGAATGCTGGCACTTACAATCATTGCTGCTCGTTGCAAGTGATTGCGGCGTAGCTGCTGGAGCGCAATCGCTGCACCAATGCCCATGGTTGAATAAGTTCCCATCGCCATAAGTAGCTGTTTGAACGTATCGGATGTAGAAGGAAACGTTACGAAAATAAGCGCCGAACTGAGCACTCCAACAATTGCAATTCCAACTAACCCGAGCACAATTGCTTGAAATGCCCGTGCTTGACGACGTTCAATCAGACTTGTCTGTGGTAATTGATCAAACCATACGCGCCAGCGGCTCAGCATAGCCTGTTCCTCTTTGGTGCTAGTTCAATTCTCGTCGTTGATTGATCAGCGATAAAACTGCTTGTTCAAGATTGGCAAAGGTTTCAATCGCTGGAAAATTAATGTGGAGCGCGATCAGGGTTTCGGCAACTTCGGGCCGTAAACCAACCAAAATAGTGCGAACTTCAAGAAACCGCACAGTTCCGGCAATATGTAGCAAGGCCTTGCCAATAAACGTATCGATGGTTGTCACGCCAGAGACATCAAGAATAATTGTATGGGCCTTGTTGGTTTCAAGCGCATTGAAAATATTCTCGGCAAACGCCTCAGCCCGTTCACCTGAAACCTCGCCAACCAAAGGAATAACCAAAATCCTTGGCAAAATAGGTAAGACGGGCGCACTTAGTTGGGTAAAAATCTGTTTGCTCTGTTGTAATGTGGCTAAAGTATGTTGTAAATCAAGCTCGCGTTGTTCAAGCTCAGCCAGCGTTTGGCTTAGACTGGCTGTTCGCTCGTTGACCGTGGTTTCCAGTGAATCACGCAATTGATTCAGCCGTACTTCGCGATCTAAGGCTTCATGCAAGGTCTGACGTAGATTACTGCCAAAGCGATCAACAATCACTGCCTGAAGAATTGTGAGCAAGCTAAATGTACCAATGATTGATTGGAGATTAATCGGCAGTAATAATTTACCAGCTAAGCCCCGCGATTCTGCTAAGCCAATCAACAGAAAAATCGCTAGCGATAGGCTGGTCATGGTTAGCACAACTCGTCGATTGCGTAGTAACCCAGCCAACACAATGGGCATCGAGAATGAAACTAAGATAAAGCCAATCGCTTGAGTATATACCCCAATTGCCCAAAATGAAATCGATAATTGGATGAGAAAGTTGCTAAGTAAAATCAAAATTGCTTGTTGCAGGGCATTAAAGCGGATTCGCCATAATACTAACAATGAACTCGACCCTAGCACACTATAGCCCACGATTGATAAAAGTAGTTGGTTCGCAGAGCCACTAGTGAGCGGTGCGGTAATTACGCCAATCACTGAAATGAGGATGAGCATAAGTACTATATGTTGGAGCAACATAGCTTGGCGACGTTCAACCCCATGTTGTTGTGGCAAGCGTTGGAGCCAAGCCTGCAAGCGCATAACCATAGAGGGGATTCCTTAGCTATCTAGATTCGCTTTATTATCCCCCCTTTGTCAATTATTTGCCTTGTTGTTTGTCCTGTTTTAAGTACCCCGTAGAGGGGATATTCGGGTTAGGCTGATCGTAGCGCAAGCGGCGCACTCAGCCCATTACTAATCTTCGGGGTTTGCTGAATGCCCGCCACATCGCTAGCATCGAGCACGGCATTGTAGGTTGCCTCAAATAGGCTTTGAATATCAGCAGTTTGGCCAGCGGCGATTTGCTCAACCAACTTGGCCGTGAACAACGAGTTTGGCTCGCCAGGCAAAATGTAGGATTGTTCGCTATCTTGGCAGCCAGCCAAAAGCACTTGATTGGCCGGAATTGGATCGCCACCAGCGCCAGCCGGAATCGTGGCATTGCCAATAATTTGCTTAACCAAGCCTGCTGGTAATTCTTTGGCGATCAAGCCCGCTGGAGCCATTGCACCTGTGCCACTATGGCAAGCGTCGAGTACCACCAACAATGGGGCTTTTTCACGGATTGGAGTTAGCCAAACTCGCAGTTCATCATCGCGCACAAAACTGCCTACGCCTTGCTCCATACCACATTCATATGGACATAAAAACTCCTCTTTGCCATCGCTCTCGTCACCATTATCGTCGTCGAAGCTGGCTCCATGGCCTGAATAATAGACAATCGCCAAATCATCAGCGGCGACCTCGCCTGCCAACCATTCCAGCGTCACCTGAATATTGGCTTTGGTCGCTTGATCATCAAACAAAACTCGCTCAAGCAAGGGCTGGGTACTCAAGGGTCGTAGCGCATTCAAAAAAACTTGGGCATCATCACGGCAAGTTGGCAACGGTGGAATCGCTGGATTGGCATAGACACTCACTCCAACCGCCACGACCAACAAACGCTTTGGCATAGATTGCTCCTTCTAACGCTTTCCAATTGGAATAAAAGCGGCCCAATAAAATGGATGGACTAAATGTGGTTTATTGGGCTGGGCCAGCATTTTTTGCTTAGCTTTGGTCAAGATTTCGGCTTTATCAGCGGTTGGTTGTTGGCTCAGCAACTCGAAATAAGCCTCAACTAAATCCATGGTTGCCAACACATCAACCGACCATAAGCTAGCAATAATTGTCGGACTACCGCGAAACATCAAGGCGCGGGTCAGGCCATTGATGCCCTCGCCACGTGAGATTAGACCCAAACCACCTTGGCATGCTGCCAAAAAAATCAATTCGGTATTGGGCATGCGTAATTCAAAAAGGTCATGAATGCCCAAAAATCCATCTTGCCCGCTCTGATCGCTGCTGCCATCAGGCGCTGCCAAATTAAACACCAAGCCCGAAAATTGCGGATATTTATCGTTGAACACGCCATGGCCCGCAAAAATGATGTAACGCATGGCCTGCTCAGCCAAAATTCGCTTGAAATTGGCTTCGTTGGATTGAAATTCAGCTTGATAGGGCGTGTGATCGGCTTGCCAAGCGGTTAATTGCAGGGTGGTTCCATGTGCAGCCAAATCGCCCAATACCTTACTGAGCACACTGGTTTGGCTCAAATCGTTGTAGCTAATCATCAATTCTTGGGCGTAGATATGGCCTGGGTAGACGCTTGGCACATTGGTTTGATAGTTGATGTTGTAAACGCCCAGCGCCAGATTTGCTGCTTGGGTTGCTGCTTGTTGCTGAAGTTGCAGCCAAAGGCTAATCGATTGGGCAGTGGAAATTGTGGCGTGATTCAGCCAATAAAATGGCACGAGATCACGGCAAATTTGCTCAGGCGTAGCCTGGTCAGGCGCTTTTTGGCGATAGGTCGCAGGATCAAGTGGCTGCTGGTTGGCATCAACTGGGTCATCGAAAAACAGCAAATCAAACGGTAAATAATACAAAATCCCATCTGGAATGATGATTAATTGTTTGCCACGTAGCTGCTCTTTTAGCCCCGCCGCCCAGAGCGGCCCTAACAAACACTCAACAACATGGCGATTAGCTCGCACAAATTCTTGCCAACGCGCCGCCCCACGCTGGGCATACCAAATCAAACGGGCCACGGCATATTCAATTTTGGCGCGGCAGGCTAGCTCAAATGCTTGCAACTGCTGACCATCGGTATATAGCAAATAGCTCCATTCGCTGCCAATCGTAAAGCTCAAAATCACCGTGTTGGGTCGTTCGGCCAAGGCTTTTTGTAAGTTTGGCCAGGTTATTAGTTGCGGCTGGAGTTCTTGATTTTGGCTTTCCAAGGCTTGGGCAATGCTGCTTTGGAGCGCTTGCCAATCGGCAAATGCAGCTCGCTGATCGTTCAATAATTTAACTAAATCGTCGCCAGCGGGCTGTTGCATGGCTAAACGAATTGCCATGCTTCGCGCGGCCAAGGCGGCGGCCAGAGCTAGCCGTTGCTGCTTTAACTCAGGGCTGAGTTCGCGCTCACGATCAATTTGGCTGGCCTCAAGCAATTGTTCAAAGCCATGGGCACGCAAATTTTCACTCAATTGCAATAAGCTAGTGCGGTCGCTGGAATGCTTGAAATGAAAATGCATCGCGCATTCGAACACCTGAAATTTATCTTGCAGCGCGGCCATTTGCCAATCGCTTTGCTGCACATTATTGCGCAACACTTGCACCAAGTCGCAGGCATTGGCGTAGGCTTGTTGGGCTTTAGCCAGATCGTTGAGCGCTTCGTAGGCTCGTGCCATGGTCAACCAAACTCGCCAGCCAGCATCGGGAATCAACACGCCGCGCATTTGGGCTTGTTTCAGGGCTGCTTGGGGCTTGAGATCGCTCAGATTGAGCGCTTTCAAGCAGTTTTGGGCGGAATTCAAGGCTTCGGCTGGCTGCTTCAGCAACAATTGAACTTCGCTGATATTGGCAAACAACACCGCTTGCAGCACCCGATCCGCCGTGGTTTGGTTGAGCAATGTCAAGGCTTGTTGCAATAAGCTCAAGGCTTGTTGATAAAGCTGGGCTGGCTCCCCTAAATCCTGCAAGCTTGCCGCCAAATCGCTGGAAAACCAACTAGACTCAAGCAGCAAATTAGCTTGGAGCCAAACAATATTGGCTTGGTTGGCGATGATCAAGCTGCGATATTGAGCCAAATTCGGCTCTTGCTCAGCCAAGTTTAATGCCTCGGCATAAGCTTGTTGCGCTTGAACAAGCGCTTGACGATGCTTGGTATATTTCAGCCCTAGAAAATGTTCGGGTGGTTTATCGCCGCGCAATAGCACTTGCTCGGTTTTGTCGTAGGTCACATAGCCGCGATGATCAAGCAAATTATTGCGGACAAAGGCGATATTGCCCCGATTGATCGCTGCCAAACATTGGCCCTCACGATCATCAGCGGCCAGCAAATTGGCAAGCTTGACATAGCATTGTTCAGCCGCCGTGTAATCGCCCAACATCACCAAACTATTGCCCTGCCATTGGGCTAATAAGCCACCAAAAGCCTGATTTTGGCTAGTTTGGCTAGCAAAAGTTGGCTCGCTGATTAATTGCTGGCTGGCTGCAAGGGTTGTGGCAAAACAGTGTTGGGCTAATTCAGGTTGGCCTGCTAAAAAAGCCAATTCGCCCCGCAGAGCCTCGGTCAATAAACCCAATGGCGCAGTTGTGCTGGGAATTTCGGCGAGCAACGCTTGGGCTTGAGTCACGTTAAATAATTGATGTTCAGTCCACGCCAGCCACCATTGCAGTACCATCCGATGGCGTGCCCCAAGCTGCTCATCGACCAAAACCCCTGCCAACAAGGCTTGCCAATGGGTTTTTAGCTGGTTCAAAAGTAGGTTTTTGGGCGTAGCAAAGCGCAAAATATTCGGCATTGGCAAATTAACCGCTGGCAACGGCACGCCACGTTGCGGAGTTGGAGCAGGCGCTTCCTCGCCTTTACCATCGTCGGGGGCAACTTCGATTGGCGTTAACGCCATAATTGCTTGCTGAAGGGCCTCAAGCAAGGTTTGATCATCAGGGTTGTGCAGCCGATAAGCCAGCAAAACTGCCTCAAGCATCGCCCGCAAATCATCGATCAAGGCTGGTTTTAGCTGATCGTCGAGCCAAGGCACAAGCTGCTCAGCGGCCTTGGGATGCGCCTGTTGAGCACGCTTGAAACTCGCAATAATCCCAGCATAATCGGCCAAATCGCGCTGAAGCAAAATCAAACTAATCGCTGCTTCAAGTTCATTTAGTTTGGCCAAACCTTGGATAATTGGCTGCCACAGCGCGGCAATATCGCCAAACAGGGCATGGGCATGCAACTCGCAAGCATACAATTCAGCCTCATCGGCAACGCAAATTGTCCAGCTGGCCGAGCGCGGATCGCTGCTCACGCTGCTACAAAACGAGCGCAAAGCATCGATTTGTTTGGCGCTCAGGGTTGGTTGGTCGGCTTGCCAGCTGCTGGGAAGTTGCAAAGGTAAGTTGGTTTGCTGTTGCTGCAAGTCGCAATAACGTTGTGGATTGCCATGCCACAGTGCCAGTTGCTTGGCGCTGGCAGTTATGCGTTGGCTAAAATCTTGATCAGGCCAACAATTGGCCTTGGCTTGTTGCTCCAAACCCTCGAATACGGCGGGAATCCAATCGTAGAGCACCAATTGCAAGGCTTGGTGCAAGGTTGCCCCTTGTTGATATTGGGGATTTAAACGTTGTTTGGCCAGCCATTGAGTCAACCAAGCGGTGGTCATCGTTGCCTCCAAGTGCACTAACGGCAGCAGCGTAGCAAATGCCCAACATTCGCGCGGTCATGCCAATTTTCGCCAATCTGTGGCTCTAAGTGATTAACGTTCCAAGGAGTGATTTTATGCAACAGTTTTGGCAACGTTGGCAGCAATTGAGCAATTGGCAGCGCTGGCTTGGGCGAATCATCGTGCTAAGCTGCCTAGTAATCGCTTGGCAAGCTTGGCAACATCGCCCTGATGGCAATATTCACCTGTTCGTACCGTCGATTGCTGGCAATAGTGTTTTGGTGCAAACGCCCAACGCCAAGCAGATTATCATCGATGCTAGCACTGATCCAGTGGCGATTATGGCGATTATGGGCCAACGCTTGCCATTTTGGCAACGCCAGATTGATCTATTAGTCTTGACCAGTAACGAGCCACAACAATTAAGTGGAGCCTTGGCGTTAGCCCGTAGTTATCAGATTAATTTGGTGCTAGCCCCGGCTTTCGAGCCAAATCCTGTTGCTGCTGAGCTAGCCCAAGCCTTAACCCAACAACAAAGTAGGGTAGTATTAATCGAATCAGGCCAAAAAATGACGTTAGATCAGGTGCAGTTGACGATTCTTGCTGCGCCCAACGCCCAATCTCAAGCGATTATTCAGCTCCAGTTTGGGGCATGGCACAGCCTGATTGGCCTCAACCCAAGCGATCAAGTTGCCAGACAATTGGCGGTAGCAGCAAATCAATGCCAGGTTTTGATTTGGCCATGGTCGCGCGGCGATGATCGTTTGCTGGCCAGCCGCTGTGGTGCACAAGCCCTGATTTATAGCCAAGGCCAAGCGGAACAACAAGATCCGCGCAGCTATTTTGCGCGGGGTAGTCAAGAACGGCGCTTGCTCCACGAAAAACTCGATGGCTCGGTACATATTCGCAGCGATGGCCAACAGATGTGGTTGCAAACTCACGCCCAACCCTAACCATGCTAAAATATGCCACATCCCCACACTAAGGAGGCCAGTATGCGCAAAAAAGTTGCCCGTGCCTTATTTAATGATCAACCTGTTGAACAATCAACCCCGCCAAAATTGATTAGCTTTGGCAGCAATCGCAGCGATCAATGCACGTTATATGATGCTCCTGCCAAATTTGAACAATGCTTGGGCTGCGAGTATCGGCGTGGTAGCAAAGGGCTAGGTATTCTGTGTGGCCATCGTTTTGGGCTTGATCCAACCTATATCAACGGCGTACTAACCCAAATCCAAGATGATGAGATTCGCCCGCTTTAGCCTCATCAGCGAATAACTCCACGGCGGATGGCAATTTCAACCACCCATAAGCCTAAGGCAAGCGCAATCAGCCATGGCCACCATTGGGTATTGCTGGTTTGGTTGGCAACTTGCAGGCTGGGGGCAATTTGCTCCAAGCTGCCGATTTGGCCTTGCCCAAGCCCGACCAATTGCTCTAACAGTGCGGGGTTAGCCGAAACCGCCCATTCACGATTGTAGGGATGAATCACGCCAGCTTGGGTTTCGAGCCGATTTGGGCCTTGCTCCAACGCTGCCAAAATATGGTACGCGCCAGTTTGGGAGGCATCAGCCAGCGCTTGATAACGACCTGGCGCAATTTGGGGTGCACGCAAGATTTGTTCGCTGCCATTGGGAGCCAGCACCCGCAAGCCTACATCAGCCAAATCGTAGAGTTCGCCCGTTTCAGCTTGCGCATCGAGAGTGATAATTGCTTGATTCTGTTGCAATTCGCTGCTGACTCGGAGGTCGCCCCGGGCGGGGTTGGGGTAAGTTGCGGCGATAATTTGCGCCAGGGTATTGCCCCAATTTGGCCAAGGTCGCCATGTGGCAGTCCAACGTTCGCCGCTATCCGAGGTAAAAGCAGTGGCGCGACCAAGCCCATATTGCCAAGTTGCCAGCAAAATATCGCCTTCGGTAGTGGTCAATAATTGCTCAGCTTCAGGTTTGGGCGTAACCGCGACATAACCACCAAACGGCGGGATTTCGCCGAGGTTCAGGCCACGAATCGCGGGGTGCGGCGTAGCAAGATTAGCCTGAAATTGGCCCTCAGTTAATGGATTTTCGCGGGCAATTTCGGCTTCTTGCAAGGTCAATCGCGGCAAATCATCGGGTCTAGAGGCAAAATGATAGCGTCCCGCACCCAATTTGGCCAACGATTCGAGCAGCACGGTATCAGCATCGCCGCCGATCGCAATTGTCGAAAGCGTAATGCCTTGGGCACGTAACGGAGCGATCAGCGATTCATAGGAGCTTTCGCCGCCAGAACGTCCATCTGTCAACAGCACGGCATGACGCACTTTGCCAGTTTGTTGAGCCAGACCGCCCATCCCAACTTCCAAAGCGGCATAAATATCAGTTCCACCGCCAGCACTCAAGCCAGCGATATTATTTTGAATTTCGCTTAGTTGCACACCTTGACCAACCTTGGTAAAGGTCACTGTCCAATCGTTGGTATCATCGAATGCCAGCACGCCAATCGTATCATCGGCTCCCAAAGAATCGGTTGCGGCAATCGCGGCAGCTTTGGCAAGGCTAAATTTATCTTTGCCCGACTCGCCCAACATACTTGCCGAGCGATCCAGAATCAGCAGCAGAGTGACGGTTGGGCGCTCACGGCGGGGCGGCGGCTCCATTGAAACTGGCAACAATTCTTCGAGCGGCGTGCCAGCATAACTGCCCAAGTTATAGCTATTGGTTCCACCTAATACAACCACACCATGGCCAAGGCTGCGCACAAATTCACGCAAGGCCAATTGCTGATCAAGGCTTAAATCGTTGGCAGAAATATCTTGGAGCACGATTGAATCGTAGACCCTGAGTTGGCTGAGGCTGGTCGGCAAGGCGGCAGGGCGTAAGGCTTCGGTCACCAAATTAGCAGCTTCTAAGGCATCGCGCAAGTTGGCTGAGCTATCTGGTGAGCGTTCGATGATCAATACTCGCGGCGGTGGCCCAACCACCGTCCAGGCATCAAGTTGATTGTTGGCAGGTTGTTGATCGTTGGTGGCTAGCAATGTTGCCTGAAAACGATGGAAGCCGCGAGCACCAGCGGTCGATTGAAATGAAACCAGATTGCGGCCTTGTTCAACATTAATTGTTTGACCGGCCAAGCCCACGCCGTCGCTACTCAATTCGAGGCGCACTTGACCATCAACACTCGAATAGAGCACCACATCGGCACTAAATCGCTCGCCTTCGCGCAAAGCTGGCGGCACAAGCAGCGATTCCACCCGAATATCGGTTTCGGGGTAGCTGATGGGCACGCCATGCAAACGAATTGAGCGCTGCGCAAATGTACTAACCTGATTTTGCCCATTGGTGGTAGTGCTAGCACCATCGCTGAGCAGAATAATATCGCCACCTTGCGGCAACAAACCACTAGCAAATTGCAATGCTCCCGCCAAATCGCTGCCATTGGGGTCAATCGCTGGACGTTGGTCGGTTTGGCTCACCCGCACATCGGCCCCAAAGGCCAATAAGCGCACTGGACGTTGCTCGATTTGTTGTTGATAGAAGCGCACAGCCTCATTCCAAGCGGCATCACGCAACTCGCTAGGCAAGTTGGCCGATTGATCAACCAGCAAAATCAAAGGGCTAGCTTGTTGATTAGCTTGGTTGCGCGGTAAGGCCAGTGCCAGCAAAATACAGGCTAAGCTCGTCAAGCGCAGCCCAACTACCCGCCAATCGAGGGTTGTTTTGCGGGCAATCCACCAGCCACTCAATCCTATAACCAGGAATAATCCCAAAAATATCATGCAATCGCCATCACGAGGTAAGCTTAACGAATCATTGTTTGAAGCATACCATAAATAAAATGATGAGTGATGAAGGCCTATTTAATGACGGTGTTACGCCATACGATCTTGGCTATATTGGCTATGCTAGTCCCTTAGTTCGTTATTGGTGAATTGTTGCCTACCACGCACGTGTGCGAGAAGGCGAGAGGGTGAGAGACTATCAAATTAATCAAATTTATGAAACTATTTATAAATCGTTAGTAGTCCAGCATCGGGCGATAATTGTATCATCAACGGTTTCAGCTAGCACTAGAAAAAGCTGGCCTGTTGGTCGTCAAGGGCGATTTAGTGCTAGGCTATTCTAGCGCCTCACTATACCAAAAGCCCTGTTTCAGTACTTGAAACAGGGCTTGGGTTAATGATTAAGCTAAACTTGGTTCTATCGCAACTGCTCTATGTCATTATCAGTACCAAATTGGATCTTAATAACGTGTACTTATTTAGGTATTAAAGACTTGCAGGTAAATTGTTAGCAATTCGGCATCGGACGATAATTGCACCACCAATATTTGATAGCTTTTACCATTAACAAATTGATAGACATAGCGATATTGTTCAGGTTGAAGATTTAAACTATCAAGTTGCCACCAAGCTTTGGCCTCACGGTAAGGGGCTGGCAGCGAAGCAAAGGAGTCAGGGGTTGTTTGGAGTGATTCGCTAATCGGTAGAGTCGTTAGCCAAGCATCGAGCGCAGCAGCAGGCAAATCGAACCGCGCAATCACCATGGTATCCAAGGCTGATTCGCCGTGGGTATGCACATTGGTCGCTTCAGCAGGAAGTGCAAAGTTCATGAAGCGTTCAATCTCTGCCCGGTTCAAGGGACTACTGAGATCACGCAAAGCAGCCTCAACCGTAGCATCGTGATTGGTTTGGTTATTCACGTGATTATTCTCCTCGCAACTAGATAATAGTAATATGCTTAGTATGAAAAAAATATATTTCATCGATGTATCCTATCGTAAGTCAATTAGAAATTTATTTTAGACCAATAAATGAATCATAGGTATAAAAATGCTTCTGACCACTCGATGTCCCTGTTAGATCGTATTCTTGCGCGATCCCTGTCCCATGAAGCCTTCCCATTTCTTCATCTGTAATATGATCATTTGCAATTGTACTATTATCAATCCATTCAATTCCTGAAGATGGAATGGTAACCGCTTTACCTTGATCCCAGTTATATCGATCAAACATATGTACTTGAGAAATAACTTCGACATTTGGAGTTCCATCTAGAGCTGGAGTTACTCGAACATAAGCAGTTTGGGCATAACTAAATCCTCCTACTGCGTAATACCAATTTTTATTCTCACTTCGATCAGGATAAAAATTGGATTTCCAAGGAATTGTTACATGAAATTCTAATGGTTCGCCATGATAATCAGATCGAAGTTTTTGATTAATTTGGGGAATAATTTCATTTTCATACCTAAATTCAACCTTACTTTTAAATACAGGCATATCATCAAGCATATCATCGACGGAAACAGTGAGTGGCTCTCCAGAATTATTCAGGAAATGTTGCATATGATAGCCGGTTTCTGAAAAAACTCCGGAGAATCGTGCAAGAGTTGCAGCCCTACTCATTTTAGAATGATTGGCTTTATCCTGCTCAGTTGGTTGCCCCATTGCCCCATGTGTCCCACTTCCGTCGCCCGTATTAGGTTGAGTCGGCGGTGGCGGTGGCGATGGCATTGTGATGAGTTCAGGCTTTAAAGTTTTACTGCCATCTAAAGGTTCTGTATGCGGTAAATCTGGGAGTTCTAATGGGTCTACCATTAGTCGATTTTTAGATGAGCTGGCATTTATAGAAAAGAGAGCCGCAGCTTCGGCTTCAGCCGCTTGCATTAATTTGGCAATCTCAAGGGTTACTTGGGCACTAGTGTCAAATACATTAATCAAGCGCTGATAGGTTGGCACAATTACGCTCTCGAACTCCTGAAAACAGCGTTGGGCAGCTTGGCCTTGCCATTCGCCAGCGATCAGCGGTTGCATGCTGTGCTGAAGTGTTTAAAGTAGTTGTTGCATAGCATCGCGTTTGGTATTCAAGCGACTGGCAATCGATCCAAGTTGATCATAGTGCACCGCAATAATTGGGGCTGGCATAGTGCTCCTAAAAATAACTGGTAGTGGTGGTTGGGGAATGCAAGCGAGGAATGCACCACTCAAATTTCTCAGGCAGCACTATAACAAGCTAGTTTGTTCGTCGTCAAGGGTGATTTAGTGTTAGGCTATTCTAGTACTTCACTATACCAAAAACCCTGCTTCAGTACTTGAAACAGGGCTTCGGCAAACGATTAATCCAAACTTAGCTATACCGCAACTGCACTTGGCTTGAGAATCACAATCTTGGTTTCTTCGTCTTCGCGCGGCAAAGTCGAGGGTGTAAACACGACTTTATCAAGGGTTTCGTATTCCTTGAGTCCCATCTGATGCACAAACACGCTCAATGGCTCCAAATCGAGCGCTTCGAGCCGTTGTTGTTGATTGTCGTTATACAATGGCACAACCACTTTGGGGGCAATTTCGCTGATAATCTCGACCATGCCATCAGGCTTGATCACATGGTTGCCATTGCCAACTGGCACAAACAACACATCGACTGAGCCAATTTCATCGAGTTGGCTGGCAGTCAGGCCATGGCCCAAATCGCCCAAATGGCAAAAAGCCACATCATCAATATACATCACATAAATTGTGTTATGGCCATGTTTTTTGCCCTCGCCATCGGTATGCGCTGTACGAATGCCACGAATTAAGATATTGCTCACTTCGTATTCGCCTGGCCCATCGGCCACAAATAGCGTATCGCGCAATGGCTTGACCACTTCGACATTATTGTGATCAGCCTTGTGATGGCTGATGGTAACAATTTGGGCAGTTGGCTTGCCAATATCAAAGCCCACCGATTGATCGCAGGGATCAAGCACTACAATGCCTTCACGACCGCGAATCCGCACGCTGGCATGCCCTAAATACAGTATTTCTGCCATGATTTCCTTCCTAGATAGCCCGTTCGTTAATGACGCTTCGCTAAGGCAAAACTTGTGTTTTGGTTAAAACGATGGCTAGAATAGGCTGTTAAGCACAATCTTGCACCAACCAAATCATGCTTGGTTCATCGTTTGATGTCTGTCGCCCACCAATTGCCCTTTAGGGGGTGCAGGGGGATTAAAGCCCCATGCGTTTCCCGCCTTGAGGCGGGACGGAAGGGTGGTGAATCATAATTATCCCCAGCCAAAACAAGAACCCAAAACCCTATTGCCATTGCAAGCAATGCTCGCGCTAGCACATATTTTCGTTAATAATTATACCACGCCACAGGCCGAAACCCACAAAAAATGCGTTGATAGAGCGCAAACTCTACCAACGCAACCGTGCTCACAACGCGTAGCTAGGCAACGCTTTCGAAAACCAAGGGCAAGGCTTCAACCGACGTAGCACTGATCGTAATTGCCGATTTGAGTGCGGCCAAAGCAACCTCGGCCCGTTGCTGATCAGCAGCATGCACTGTCAACAAGGCCTCGCCCGCTTGAACTGGCTCGCCAACTTTACGCTCAAGCACCAAGCCCACCGCCGGATCGATCGCATCTTCTTTGCGGGCGCGACCAGCTCCAAGCTCGGTCGCCACAATCCCACAGGTTTCGGCATCGATGCGTTGGACAAAGCCGCTGCTCTCGGCCAGCAAACTGATTTGAATTGGGGCGATTGGCAGGGTTTCTGGTTGGTCAATCACCGTGAGATCGCCGCCTTGCTGGGCAACAAACTCACGGAATTTAGCCCAAGCTTGGCCGTTATCCAAGCTTGCTTGCAACTGTTGGCGGGCATCATCAAGATTTTGGGCCTTGCCAGCCAAAACCAACAGATGTGAGCCAAGGGTCAAACAAACTTCAACCAAATCGCCGGGGCCGCGACCTTGGAGCGTTTCAATCGCTTCGCGCACTTCCAGCGCATTACCGATCGTCAAGCCCAACGGTTGCTCCATCGACGAAAGGATCGCAGCGACATTGCGGCCAGCCAATTGGCCGATCCGCACCATCGTTCGGGCCAAATCACGGGCTTGATCGAGGGTTTTCATAAACGCCCCCGCCCCAACCTTGACATCGAGTACGATGCTTTTGGCTCCAGCCGCCAGCTTTTTGCTCATAATGCTGGCTGCAATCAGCGGAATACATTCGACAGTGCCAGTCACATCGCGCAACGCATACAGCTTTTTGTCGGCAGGTGCGAGATCAGCAGTTTGGCCCATAATCACCATGCCAATCTCACGCATGGCATGGCGAAACTCATCTTCGCTCAGGTCGATGCGCATGTTGGGGATGGCCTCAAGTTTATCGAGCGTGCCGCCCGAAAAGCCCAAGCCCCGCCCCGACATTTTGGCAACTTGCAAACCAACGGCTGCCAACATTGGCCCCAGCACAAGGCTAGTTTTATCGCCAACCCCGCCAGTCGAGTGCTTATCAACGGCATCGGGCGCGAAATCACGCAAATCGAGCTGATCGCCCGAAGCGGCCATGGCAAGGGTTAAATCGGTGGTTTCGCGATCATCCATGCCTTTGAGCACAACCGCCATGGCCCACGCCGCCATCTGATAATCGGGCACACTGCCGTTGGTATAGCCCTGAATCAGCCATTGAATTTCTTCGGTTGAGAGCTGTGCTCCATTGCGTTTTTTAATAATCAGATCAACCGCACGCATTATTTTAATCCGCCTTCTGTAAGTTTTCGCCATGCTAAGGGCAGGCGATTAAGAATATCGCTAGCAATGGTGCCGCGTTCGCCGAGTTCTTCACGAACCAGAGCGCCTGCAACGCCATGCACGCCAACTGCAAGCTGGGCGGCTTCAAATGGGGCTAAGCCTTGTGCCATCAAGCCAGCAGTTAGTCCTGCAAGGATATCACCAGATCCGGCGGTTGCCAATGCTGGGTTAGCCAAACCATGCAACGCCAAGCGGCCATCAGGGCTTGCAATAATTGTGTGGGCCGATTTCAGCACCACGGTCACGCCCCAGCGGGCTGCCGCTTCGAGTGCAATTTGTGGGTGATCTTCACCGATTTTTTCTTCGCCCAACAAGCGGGCCATCTCGCCGATGTGTGGTGTGAGCACGACAGGCTGATCGCGTAATTTTTCTTCCCAATGTTCAATTGTGGCCAAAATATTCAAGCCATCGGCATCGATAACCAGCGGTGGCAGCACGACTGGGCCATCTTCTTCAGCCTTTGCTTCTTCTTTGGGCCGAGCAGCTAGGCCGAAACCAACCCCGCCTTTGCGTTTGGTCGGCAACTCAAGCTCGCTTGAGCCAAGAAAACCTACGCCTAACCGACGTTTGCTTGAGGCCAAGCCAATCAGCGCCCGTAGAAAATCGCCAGTGCCTGTTTCGGTGCCAAGGCCTGGTCCAACCAGCAAGGCTTTATATTTGGCTAGTTTTTCGTGCACCAACTTAGCAGCGGCTTCGGTCAACTCGCCTGGTTCAACTTCTGGCAACGGCAAATAGGTTACTTCATGCAGATGGGCGGCGGTGCTGCCATAAATTGAGCGTGGGCAAGCCAAGGTTACTACCCCAGCACCCGAACGAGCCGCCGCCGTGGCCGCAAGCCAAGCCGCGCCAGGATAGAGATACGAGCCAGCCACAACCATCACGCGCCCGAAAGTATCTTTATGGCCATCAACCGGACGGGCCGGCACCAGCGAACGGATTGTCGCAAGATTCAGTTCAGTTGTAGTCATCGGCTCCTCCATAGAATCTGGTAGGGTAAAGGGGGCGATTGCCAATTTGCCAACATAGGCCGCACCTGGGTACAAATGATGGCCGCGTTTGGTTAGGCCAGCCGCTACGGTGTAGGCAGCATTGATGATTGTGCCCCAAATCTTGCCATTGTCAGCATCAAGGCCCGAAGGCACATCGACTGCCAAAACTGGCAATTTGCTGGCATTGACCAAATCGATAATTTGGACTACCTCAGCCGCCAACGAACGACTCAGGCCAATGCCAAACAACCCATCAATGATGAATGTGTTGGTTTGCAACAGTTGCTGGAGTTGCTGATTTTGTGGATCATCAGCAGCGAAGATCATTGGAATGGCTTCGGCTTGGGCAGCAGCAAACGGCCAATCATCAGCGTGCGGCTTGCGTTTATATAGATAGCAGGTGACTGGAAAGCCAGCCTCTTTGATATGCCGTGCAATCACCAAAGCATCGCCGCCATTGTTGCCAGAACCAACCAGCACTAACACGCTGGGGTTGGTTTGCTTGGCGATCACGGTTAATCCAACATCGGCCATGCCGCGTGCAGCCTCGGCCATCAGGCCAGCCCACGTCGCCCCTTCGTCAACAGCATGTTGCTCGATTGCCCGAATTTGGGCAGCGGTTGTAATGTGATACCCAGGCACAATTTTTGGCATCGTTGCCTCACCACACTTAATACTATCGAAAATTATACACCACAGGCTTAGCCAATCCATGGGCGATTTACCAAGGATTAACGAAACACTAGCAGAACGAGCGAGGGGTCAGTTGTCAGGGGCTAGGGACCAGTTGGGCTGAAACCACGAAGAACGCGAAGAACACGAAGGTCTCTTATTCCAAAGCTAATAGGTTAGTGCCACACTATTCATCCTTCATCCTTATCTCTTCGCCTCTGTGTTGAAGAAAATGCATAAAGCTTTTTATATTGGCTTGTTATTAAATTCCTACGGTGCGATTTTTGGTTGTTACCCATTTGTTACATAAATACTAATTCAAGTTTCTATTTACTCTTTATAATGGTTGCTGTCAATCGAAATGAAATAATGTGAGATGAATAAATGTATACAGTGACAATTAATAATAAACCCAGTTATCAGTTTGACTGTATGGCTTATGAGCGTTAATAATGATCTGAATTATCGGAATATGTTTGTATCGCTGATCTTCTGTTGGCGAATTGTTCGGAGAATCCTGCTTTTTACGTTGCTTTCATGGGGCATTATAGCGCTTGGGGTATCGCGAAATTCCCACATATTGCTTAAAAAAACCACCTTTGGCATGTATGGGTTAATCTTGTTAGTTGGAATCGGGTTTAGTGCAGGCTTTTTCATCCTTGACCAAGATCCTACCCGATATATTGGCACTGTATTACTCCCAATGGCGCTCCAGCTACTTATGCTGATTATCGCACCATATCGGTATTTTGATGTGCGTTAACATTCCGATCCACGAAGAACACGAAGGCACGCAGTTTTTTGAGCCACGAATTGCACGAAGATGCATTGGCTATGGGCTTTTGGCTTTGGGCCGCACGATCATGAAAACTCTAAACTATTCCGATAGCCAATAGCCTTCAGCCTCTCGCCATACACATATAACCCCACGAACGATTGTTAAGTTTGTTGCTTAAATTAGTACTTGACGAAATGCTGAGCCATGTGGTATGCTCCGGCCAATCGTAATTGATAAAGGTTTTGTCTACCATGCAATCGTTCAACAGCTTCAACTCATATGCCTTCTTTAGCAGCTATTTTTATTACTTTAGCTGCCATATTGAGTTGTCGCTGCCTACGAAGGATTAGACACACCCTTACTGATTTTGGAAATGACCTTCGGCGCGGAGCGACAAGCTCCGCGCTTTTTGTTGTGCTTCACTGGAGGATGCTATGCTCGTTTGTCGTGGAGTTCGCGGGGCAACGGTGGCGGTGGAAAATAGTTCAGAGGCCGTCCTGGCAGCAACCAGTGAGTTGTTGCTGGCCATGGTTCAAGCCAACGAGATTGATCTTGACGATGTTGCATGTGTCTTTTTCACCACCTCATCGAACCTTAACGCGCAATTTCCTGCCTTGGCTGCTCGCCAGTTGGGCTGGAACGACTTGGCTATGCTCTGTGCACACGAAATGGATGTTCCTGGCAGTTTATCGATGTGTATTCGGGTGCTGATTTTGTGGAACACCAGCCGCAAACCCAGCGAGATTATCCATTGCTATCTTGGCGATGCCGCCAAATTGCGCCCTGAGCGCGCTCAATCAACAGCGTTGTTGAACCTGCCCACCTGGCAACCTGCCTAAAACTGGCTGTCATTTGTTCGCTGCGGTACTTGGTATTGGTAATTAGGGTTTGTTAATTTTGGAGGCATTTGACCATGATCGTTGTAATGAAGGCCCACGCTGACCTCGCCGACCGTGACGCTGTATTGGCTCGCTTAGCCGAAAATAAGCTCAAAGGCCATTTATCGGAAGGCGAGGAACGAATTGTGATTGGAGTTGTTGGTGCGAAAATTCCAGCGGGCTTGGAAGAACAATTGCAATCGATGAGCGGCGTGCAAACAACCTTGCGAATTACGCGCCCCTATAAATTAGCTGGCCGCGAGTTTCAACAACACAATACCGTCATTCGGATTGGCGATTTGGAAATTGGCGGCGGTACTCCAGTCGTGATGGCTGGGCCATGTTCGGTCGAAAGTGCTGAGCAATTATTAAGTACAGCACACGCGGTCAAAGCAGCCGGAGCCAATATCCTCCGTGGTGGCGCATTCAAGCCACGCACTTCACCCTACGCTTTCCGTGGTTTGGGCGAAGAAGGCCTGAAAATTTTGGCCCAAGCTCGCGAAGAAACAGGTTTACCAATCATCACCGAAGCCCTGAATACCCGTGATGTTGAATTAGTCGCCCGCTACACTGATATCATCCAACTTGGCGCTCGCAATATGCAAAATTTCGCCCTCTTGGAAGAAGCAGGCCAAACGGGTAAGCCGATCATGGTCAAGCGTGGCCCTTCAGCAACAGTCGAAGAATGGTTGTTGGCGGCTGAATATATTCTCGCGACTGGTAATCGCAACGTTATTTTGTGCGAACGCGGTATTCGCACCTACGAAACTGCCACCCGTAACACCCTCGATTTGAATGCTGTGGCAGTTGCCAAGCGTCGGACTCACTTGCCGGTGATTGCCGACCCCAGCCATGGCACTGGCAAATGGTACTTGGTGCAGCCAATGGCCTTGGCCGGCTTGGCCGCTGGCGCTGATGGTCTGATGATCGAAGTTCACCACGATCCCGACCGTGCTTCTTCCGATGGCCCTCAATCACTCAACCACCACAATTTTGCCCAATTGATGCAACAAGTTCGTCGCCTGATCGCAGCTTTGGAGCCAGAATTAGCAGTTGCCTAGTAGTAAACGTTAATGCGTAGGCCCAATGCTAAATATCAAAACCGGATCAAGCGCTGGCAAGCCTTGATCCGGTTTTGAATTGGTTTGGCGATTAATCACGGAGTGTGGTCAGATGCTGATCGACTAAGCGGGCTAATTCGCCGACAGTTGCCCGATCGAAGGCAAATTTTGCCCCAGCCGCTGCAAATAATTGACTCAGTGGTTTGGTATTGCCCAAGGCTAAGGCTGCGCGATATTGTGCTACGGCCTGCGCTTGATCAGCTAAAGCGTTGCGCCAAACTTGTTGCGCCCCCAATTGGGCTAAGCCATACTCTACATAATAGAGCGGAGCTTCAAAAATATGCTGCTTGCGATGCCAGCCTGTGGTCTGTACATCTTCGAAGCCATCCCAATTCACCCCACTCATAAAGCGCTGATAGAGGTCTTTCCACACGGCATCAAGCTGCTCAGCCGTTACATCTTCAGGCGCTTCAATGTAGACCCAATGTTGGAAGGCATCGACGGTCGCCATATAGGGCAAGAATTTGAGCATACTCCAAAGATGCTCTGCACGAGCACGACGGGCATCAGTTTCGCTGTAGAAACCGCCCTTAGCGTTGGCTAAATAGGGCGCTGCCAACAATTCCATCGCCATCGAAGCGACTTCACAAAATTCAGTTGGCCCATCGTAATTCCAAATCAAATCGTTGGTTGCCGATGATTCCATAAAGTGGAAAGCATGGCCACCTTCGTGCAACATGGTTTGGACATCATCATGGGTGCCAACCGCATTCATAAAAATGTAGGGCACTTTGGAAACAAACATCCCGCCACAATAACCACCAGGTGCTTTACCAGGCCGTGAATCCAAATCAAGCCAGCCATCACGCATGCGAGTGTATTGCGCTCCCAGTTCAGGATCAACGCGATCGAAGATTGTTTGGCAGACGCTTTCGAGTTCATCGGCGCTTTGGAATGGAGTTAAAGCTGGGCGTGATTGCGAATCAACCAAAATATCCCATGGTCGCAAGCTATCAACGCCTAATTCGGCTTGATGGACTGCCAACCATTTTTCAACCAACGGCACAACTTCATGTTCAATTGCATCGTGGAAGGTGCGGCAATCGGCAGGCGTATAATCGAAGCGCCCATAGAGATCCCAGACATAATCCAAATAGCTGGCTTTACCTGCATTGGTGGCAATTTGGCGACGAAGCTTAAGTTGCTTGAGATAAATCTCGTTGAAAGCTGCTCGGTCTTGCAAAAAACGGCTATGATAAGCCTTAAATGCAGCTTCGCGCACACTGCGATCTGGGTCGCTAAACAGCTTAACGACTGCTTGCATGGTCAGGGTTTCGCCTTGCCACTCAACGCTCATTGCACCCATCAATTTGCTAAATTCCGCACTCAGGCGCTCAACTTCGGTCAATAGTGGCACATTTTCTTCGCGGAATAAATTGGCTTCAGCATGAAATCGCCGCAGCATTTCTTGCATTTTGGCTGGCAACAGCGTTGGATCAAGCGCCAAAATTTTTTCTTTCAAGGTTTGGGCGGCAACCTTGGATTTCGGGGTCAACTCCTCAATTGTGTAGAGGTACAGCTCTTCGGCGGCCTGATCCTGCGTATTTTCGGTCATCGCCCGATAGGCCTTGAAGCCGAATTCTTGCAAATGGGCTTCCAACTCACTCCAACGGCCTAACCAAGCAGTTGCATTGGCAGCCGTAAGCTCTTCGGCTGCAAGTGAATCGTAGTAGGGCTGAACTGTGGCCCAATCGCGTGGGTCAATCTTCAAACTCATGCCAGAACTCCTTGCTAGATTGTTGCTACTCTCAAAGGGCTAAACCACCGCAAAAACCTACACAAATAAAAAATCGCCCTCAACGAGGGCGATTTGCGAGTGGTGGGCGGTACTGGACTCGAACCAGTGACCTCCACGATGTCAACGTGGCGCTCTAACCAACTGAGCTAACTGCCCACGCGCCCGCGTATACTACCATAGCTCTCAGCTTTTTGCAAATTCGAGGCTTTGCTCCACTGGTTGGCGTTGAGCTAAACGTACCCGCAAGCCATGTTTCACCCCTAAGGTAATTTGCGGATCATACTCGACTCGTTGGGTTGGATCAAGCGTGAAATCATAATGCTGCATCATGGTTGCCAACAATAATTGGGCTTCCATCATGGCAAAAACGTTGCCAATGCAGACCCGTGAGCCAGCCCCAAATGGAATATAGGCATATTTATGGCGTGCCCGTTCTTGCTCTGGGCTAAATCGTTCAGGGTCGAAGCGCTCTGGTTCAGGCCAGTAACGCGGATTATGATGCATAGCATAGGGCGAAACCATGGCGGCCTGACGTGGGGTAATCGTTTGGCCAAGCACCGTAATATTTTCGGTTGGCACGCGGGCACTCAAGGCATAAGCCGGCGGATACATGCGCAAGGTCTCTTTGATCACCATTTCAGTATAGGGCAATTTTTGCAAATCTTGCAAAGTAACTGGGCGGCCTTGCAACACCTCATCAACTTCGGCTTGCAAGCGTTGGCGCACCTCAGGCGCTTGGCTGAGCAAGTAGCTGCACCAAGTTAAGGTATTGGCAGTGGTTTCGTGACCAGCCAAAAACAGTGTCACTACTTCATCGCGCACTTGTTGGTCGGTCATGCCTTGGCCATTGCCATCATCGATTGAGAGCAATAACATCGACAAGAGATCGCCAGTATCCTCGCCACTGGCACGGCGTTCGCGAATCACCCGCTGCACCACTTGATCGATCTGTTTGCTGGCATGTTCCAGCGCCCGATTAGCCCGCGTTGGAACCCAGCGCGGCAGCGGTACACTTTGCTCCGAGATAATTGTAAAGTTAACCTGAATATCTTCCATGGCTTGGCTAACTTGGCGCACTTCTTGTTCGCTAATGTCTGCATTGAAGAGGGTTTTAGTCACAATCGTCAAGGTCAATTCCATCATGGCCTGATCCATATCCAGAATCGCGCCATCGTGCCAACGTTCGAGCATGGCTTGGGTATGCTCAACCATGGTTTCAGCGTAGGCCTGAATGCGCTTCATATGAAACGCAGGCTGAACCAATTTGCGCTGCTTTTGATGATCAGCGCCATCATTGCTGAGCAAACCATTGCCTAAAAAGCGCGAAAGCAACTCGCGATCGCCGCCATTTTTGCGCACCTTATCGCGATTGGTCACCAAAAGCTCTTGAATCCCAGCCGGATCATTGACCAGATAGACCCGAAACGGCCCCATGCGACAGGTCGTGAAATCGCCAAAACTTGCTAGATATTCGAAAAAGCCCAACGGGCCATATTTATGTAAATCGCGCCGACTTCCACCGAGGCGGGTTCCTTTGGGGCCAGGTAACATCTTAACCGTCATGTGCCACCTCCAGGCTGTATTGCCGTTGTTGCATTATCGTTCGCTGAATAGAGTGAGTTTATTCGCCGCAAAACGTTATTTATGAATTCCGTTCATAAATAATAACCAGAGTGTAGCTCAAATGCAAGCGGCATTGGATGAACAAATGTTAAGAGAACTATGGGCTAGGGTCATGGAACAAACAGCGTGCTAGAGCGTACCAATGGAGTCGATTTAGATGATGGAGAAATTAAGATGAGCTACAGCGTTCCAGTCAACAATCAGCATTTGAAACTACTGCCTAATGAAGAAATTCTGTGGCAAGGCCAGCCGGTCCAAGGCTTTAAGTTTTATCCCGTTGATCTTGCGCCCATAGTTTTTGGTGGATTGTGGCTTTATTTCGGAATTACGCAAGTTATCTTTGCAGATGGGAAACAATCAACGTCGGCGAACTGGATTATCCTTGGCTTATTTGTTTCATTTGCAAGTTATATGGGAATTGGTAGGTTGTTTTTGGGCCGCTACTTACGCCGCCATACCTACTATATGCTGACCAACCGTCGAGCATTGATTCACATCCATTGGTTGAAACGCGATTATCAACATAGCCACCATTTGGCACGAATCGACTCCGTTGTCCTTGATCGCCTGCCGAATGGCCAGCAAAGTATTATCTTCAATGATAAACCAGCGCTCCCCCAATATTTATTCCTTGGGGTAAACAGTGGATTTTCCACTTTTTTTGAAGGTGTGCCCAATGCTGAAGCGCTGTACCAACAGATTCTCGACCTGCAAGCGAGTTTGCAGAGTAACCAATCAGGTAGCTAAATCCCCTATGGTAGGCTATAAAAACGGTACTTTTGCGGCACATTTGTTTCTTGACGATGAATCTTGCGATTGCTATAATTGAAAAGCCGAAGTAGCAACGGCACTTCCTCTTAAACCATCCTCTGGCAGCGCACATTCTCAAAGCTTATCAACCTGCCAGAACAATTGCCGTGCTTTGGTGTTGGCTCATTTTCAGTCGGCTTTGTCCGCGTTCCTCGGTATCTATCGGCGGACCCCACCCCTCCGTCGTCGCTCTGTTCCCGCCGCGTGGCGGTGATGTAGGAGGCCAACTATGACGACTCCCTCCGGCTCGCAACTGATGTCATTGCTGAGTACCTTACAAGATCAGCAAAACTATCAGAATCTCAATTGGGCTGGCTCTTTCCAGGATTATTTGGACATCGTGGCCAATAATCCCAAGGTCACCCGCAATGCCTTCCAACGGATCTACGACATGATTATGTCGTATGGCTTGGAAGAGTTCATCGATGCCAAGAAGAAGTTAATTCGTTATAACTTCTTTACCACCAACGAATTTGACGAGCAAGATGCCATCTTTGGCTTGGAAATCCCATTAATGCGCTTGGTTAATTTCTTCAAGGCTGCGGCTCACGGCTATGGCACAGAAAAACGGGTGCTGTTGCTGCATGGTCCGGTTGGCTCAGCCAAATCAACCATCGCCCGCCGACTGAAACGTGGTCTCGAACGCTACTCGCGCAGTGAGGAAGGTGCGCTGTATACATTCGATTGGTTTTTAGGTGATATCGAAGATCTCGACGCTGGTAAAGTCAAGGATGCTGATTGGGACCCCTGCCCAATGCACGAAGATCCGCTGCACTTGATTCCGATGGAAATGCGCGAGGCATTTTTAAACGAATTCAATGCCAACCTCGAACCAGACGATCATATTACAATTACTGGTGATCTTGATCCTTCTTGTCGCTATAATTTCCGCGATCTGATGCGTCGTTACAATGGCGATTTTGCCAAAGTGCTGCGCCATGTCCGTGTACGTCGCTTCGTCTTCTCTGAACAAGATCGCGTCGGTATCGGCACATTTCAACCAAAAGATGAAAAGAATCAAGATAGCACTGAATTAACTGGCGATATTAATTATCGTAAAATTGCTATTTATGGTTCTGATAGCGATCCACGAGCATTTAGCTTCGATGGTGAATTTAATATTGCTAATCGTGGCATTATCGAATTTGTCGAAATGCTTAAGCTCGATACAGCATTTTTATACGATTTGCTTGGTGCTTCACAAGAACATCGGATTAAATCCAAGAAGTTCGCACAAACTCACATCGATGAAGTTATCGTCGGGCATACAAATGAACCAGAATTCCGTAAGCTTGAAAATAATGAGTTTATGGAAGCATTAAAGGATCGTACTGTACGAATTGATATTCCATACATTACGCGATTGCGTGATGAAATTCGAATTTACGAAAAGGATTTCAATTCAGAGAATGTACGGGTACATATCGCGCCGCATACCATCGAAGTTGCCGCAATGTGGGCAATTTTAACCCGACTTGAAGAACCAAAACGCGCTAATTTGACGTTATTGCAAAAGATGAAGCTCTACAATGGAAAATCATTGCCTGGCTTCACTGAAGATAATATCAAAGAATTGCGCAAAGAATCACGGCGTGAAGGTATGGAAGGCATCTCTCCACGCTATATCCAAGACAAAATTAGCAATGCCTTGGTCAATTACCAAAGCGATGGCGGGATCAATCCATTTATGGTGATGAATGAGCTAGAAAGCGGCCTCAAAACCCACTCACTCATTACTAATGAAGAAGATCGTAAACGCTATCGCGAATTATTGGCGATTGTCAAGGAAGAGTACGCTGATATTGTTAAGAATGAAGTGCAACGCGCTATTTCGGCTGATGAAGAAGCTATCAAGCGTTTGTGCGCCAATTATATCGACAATATCAAAGCCTATACCCAACGCGAAAAAGTGCGGAATAAATTCACTGGAGCCTATGAGGAACCAGATGAGCGGCTGATGCGCTCGATCGAAGAAAAGATCGATATTCCTGATAATCGTAAAGATGATTTCCGGCGCGAAATTATGAATTACATCGGAGCATTAGCAATCGAAGGCAAAACCTTTGATTATCGCACGAATGAACGACTCCATCGGGCCTTAGAATTAAAACTCTTTGAAGATCAAAAAGACAGCATCAAACTAACTAGTTTAGTTTCAAGTGTTGTCGATAAAGATACTCAAGAAAAAATCGATGTGGTCAAAACCCGCTTAATTCGCGATTTTGGCTATAACGATCAAAGTGCTACCGATGTGCTGAATTATGTCGCGAGTATTTTCGCTCGTGGCGATGCGACTCAGCGCAAGTAGGCTCGGACACAGCGAACGGGTTCAATGAGGCATCCGTTCGCTTGCGTGCGTTCCTTCCACTAACAATCAACGGTGAGCCTATGCAACGAGTTGAACGTGATCTCAATCGCTTCCGCCAAATTGTGCGGGGCAAAATTAAGAAAGATCTGCGCAAATATATTTCCCATGGTGAGATGATTGGCCGCCAAGGCAAACGCTTGGTCTCGATTCCTGTGCCCTCAATCGACTTACCGCGCTTTCGCTTTGGCAAAAATCAAGGTGGGGTGGGGCAGGGCGAGGGCGATAACGGCGATCCGATCGGGCGTGGCGATGGCTCGCAGCCAGGCGCGGGCGAGGCAGGCGAGGATTCAGGCCAACATTCGCTTGATGTCGAAATGACCATCGAAGAACTGGCGCAGTTGTTGGGCGAAGAACTGCAATTGCCCAATATTCAACCCAAAGGTAGCAAGAATATTATCTCGCAAAAAGATAAATATTCGGGCATTACCAAGGTTGGCCCAAACTCGCTGCGCCACTTCAAACGCTCCTTCCGCGAAGCCCTCAAACGCCAAGTCGCCTCTGGTCAGTACGATCCTGATGATCCGGTGGTGGTGCCAATTCGCGATGACATGCGCTTTCGCACCTGGAAAACCACCGAAATGCCCGAAAGCAACGCCGTGATCATCTACAGCATGGATGTTTCTGGCTCGATGGGCCAGGAGCAAAAGGAGCTGGTACGGGTAACCGCATTTTGGATCGAAACGTGGCTCCGTTCCCAATACAAACATCTCGAAATGCGCTACATCGTGCACGACGCAGCGGCCAAAGAAGTGACCCAAGACGTTTTCTATCGCATTCGCGAGGGTGGCGGAACCAAAATTTCGTCGGCCTATCGCTTGGTGTTGAAACTGATCGAGGAGCATTATTCGCCCGACGAGTGGAATATTTATCCCTTCCATTTTTCCGATGGCGATAACTGGGGCGGTGGCGATACCCGTGAGTGTGTTGAGCTACTGCGTAACCAAATTTTGCCCAAAGTCAATCTTTTCTGTTACGGCCAAGTGCGTTCATTGTATGGATCAGGGCGTTTTGCCCATGATCTGAACGAAAATTTTCGAGCCAATGAAACCATGGTCGTTTCCGAAATTGCCGATCGCGACGATATTTACAATGCAATCAAAGCCTTTTTAGGCAAAGGCAAATAGCAAGTCAAAAGGCGAAAGTCAAAAATCAAAATACGAACATGCATACTTGAGCGCCATAATTATCTTTATGCATGTTCGTATTTCCACAGCAGAGAGGCAGAAATGGAGCGGCAAGATTTACAAGCACGCACGAAAAAGTTTGCTCTGCATATTATTCAGTTAGTTAATTTCATTCCTAATTCATTAGCAGGGCGAGTCTTAGCTCAACAAATTCTACGTTCAGGAACCTCTGTTGGAGCTAACTATCGTGAAGCTTGTCGTGCGCGTTCAGCGGCTGAATTTATTTCAAAAACCAATATCGCTTTACAAGAACTAGAAGAAACGCGTTATTGGCTCGAATTACTGCAAGAATCAACCTTATTAGATCATCGTCAATGTCATCATCTCGTCGATGAAGTTCAGCAATTAATCGCTATTTTTGTTACTGTAATTAAACGTAAAAAACAACATTCTAATCTTGATCCTTCCGTTTAGCTTCATTCCTTCATTGTATTTTTAGCCCTCGCCTTTTGACTTTTGATTTTTGCCTTCTGACTTTCAAAGAGAGGTTCTATGCCACTCAGCAACAACGATTTACCCCTCAACTTACAAAAAGCCTGGGAGCAAATTGATGGTCATGCCAAACGTTATGGCCTCGATTACTACCCAATTGTTTATCAGATCCTTGATTATAATACACTGTACGAAGTTGCTGCAATGGGTGGATTTCCAACGCGCTACCCGCATTGGCGCTTCGGAATGGAGTATGATCAATTAATCAAGGGCCATGTGTATGGATTAAGCATCATTTATGAAATGGTGATTAATACCAATCCAGTGTATGCCTATTTGCTCGAAGGTAATATGATTGTTGACCAGAAAACGGTAATGGCGCACGTTGCCGGCCATGCCGATTTCTTCAAGAATAATATGTGGTTTGCGCCAACCAATCGTAAAATGCTCGACACCATGGCCAACCATGCCGGACGAATACAACGCTACATCGATCGTTATGGCTACGAAACGGTTGAAGCATTTATTGATACTTGCTTATCAATTGAAAACTTGATCGATTATCATTCGCCATATATTAATCGCCCTGAAGCCCAAACTAGCCAGCCAATCGTTGAAGATGACGATATTGAAGTTGCCGAAGGCTTGCCGTTTGAACGTTCGTATATGAAGGATTTTATTAATCCACCGGAATTTTTGCGCCAGCAACGCGAGAAACTCTTAGAAGAACAGCAAAAAATGCGTAAATTCCCTGAGAATCCGCAAAAAGATGTGCTGTTATTCTTGATGAATTATGCGCCGCTCGATCGTTGGCAGCATAATATTTTGGAAATTGTGCGCGACGAGGCCTATTACTTCGCTCCCCAAGGCATGACTAAAATTATCAATGAAGGCTGGGCCAGCTTTTGGCATAGCCGAATTATGACCACTCATGCCGCCGAAACCTCAGAAATTATCGATTTTGCCGACCATCATGCCGGAATTGTCGCAGCCCATCCAGGCCGACTAAACCCCTATCGTTTGGGTTTGCTACTGCTGCGCGACATCGAAGATCGCTGGAATCGCGGGCGTTTTGGCAAGGATTGGGAGCAATGCGACGATATGCGCGAGAAGCGCGAATGGGATTTGAAGCTTGGCAAGGGTATGGAAAAAGTCTTTGAGGTGCGGCGCTTCCACAACGATATTACCTTTCTTGACGAGTTTCTTACACCTGAATTTTGTGTCGAGAACAAACTGTTTACCTTCAAACACAACAACGACACCGATTTGTACGAAATCGTCAACCGCGATTTTGGGGCAATTAAATCGCAATTGCTCAGTGGGTTAACCAATTTCGGCCAGCCCTATATTTATGTTGAGGATGGCAACTACAATAATCGGGGTGAATTGTATTTGCGCCACCGCCATGAAGGCAGCGATTTGCGCATGGATTATGCCCGCGACACGCTCAAACATATTCATACAATCTGGACGCGTCCGGTCAATCTTGAAACCGTGCTTGATGATAAAAAGCGCTTGCTGACGTTTGATGGGAAAGAATACAGCGAACGTCGCATCGATTAGCCCGTTTAGTCCAGAGGCACAGAGCATTCATCGGTACGTTTTGCGTCTCTGGACTCCATGTTTCATCCTTCGTAAATCATGCTTTATGCGTATAATTTAGCTTATTCGTGCTAAAGAATGAGGTTTTTTGGCCGAATCCTGCTATGCTAGAAATACCATAGAGTGGTAGTTCACTGGAAGGAATCGACCATGAGTCAATTTGATGATCAAGATGCGATCACCGTCGTCAATTTACAAGCACGGATCGCTGCTGGTTGGCAAGAACTGCAAACATTTTTGCAAGGCTTGAGCCACACCCAATTAACTAACCCAACCGATGCCGCAGGCTGGACAATCAAAGATCATGCGATTCACTTGGCACTGTGGGAAAACAGCTTGTTGGCCTTGCTCAAGGCTGAATCTCGCGCTGCTAGCTTTGGGCTTGATGAGGCAGTTTGGCAACAAGGCTACGAGGCAGTTAACCGCATTCTACAACAACGATACCACGATCTTCCTCTTGATCAAGTGTTTGCCACCCTCGAAACCAACCACCAAACCCTGCTGGCCTATATCAGCCAACTGAGCGATAGCGATTTAATGCGTCCGCATCGTGAGTTCCAAGCTGGCTCAACCAACGATGAGCCGATTATTGGCTGGATTGTGGGTAATACCTTTGAACATTATGCCGAGCATTTACCATGGATGCAGGCGATTCTTGATAGCTAAGCTAGCCATACCACAGCTATATTTTAGTTGGAAGGAATGAACTATGAGCCAATCTGACGCTCAAACTCCGATGACTGCGCTCAATTTACAAGCACGGATTGCTGCTGGTTGGCAAGCACTGCAAACGTTTTTGGCTGGTTTAAGCCACGCCCAACTCACTGAACCAAGCGATGCCGCAGGCTGGACAATCAAAGATCATGTGATTCACCTGTCTCTATGGGAAAAAAACATACTGGCTTTGTTGAATTCAGAATCACGCTGGGCCAGCATCGATATTGACGAAGCAGTTTGGCAACAAGGCTACGAGGCAGTTAACCGCATTCTGCAACAACGCTACCACGAACTGCCTCTTGACGACGTTTATGCTAGTCTCGAAGCCACCCATGAAGCCCTAGTAGCGCGGATTGCTCAATTTAGCGATCAGGATTTGTTGCGTCCCCATCGTGAGTTCCAAGCTGGCTCAACCAACGATGCGCCAATTATTGGCTGGATTATTGGCGATACCTTTGACCATTATGCCGAGCACCTACCGTGGATGCAGGCGATTCTCGCTAGCTAATTCTAAGCAAGGCCACAACCTATACTAGCTTGTGGCCTTGGTATTTTAGCCAATAAATTCGGCCATTGCGGCGGTAATCGCCTCAGGTTGCTCTAAAATCGACATATGGCTGGCATCATCGATATAGCGCAATTGGGCGTTGGCAATCAGTTGCTGCATGGCTTCGCTCTTGGCTGGCGGCGTAGACATATCTTCAACGCCAACCACAATCAGGGTTGGCACAGCAATTTGGCTGATCGTGTCGGTCACATCGTCGCGATCAATCACCGGAATAATCGCTTTGTAGAGTGATTCACGGTCGGCGTTGGTCCAGTAGGCATGCCAATAGGCCAGCACTTGGGGGTGGCGCTCGGCCATTTTAGGCGTGTAAAAAACTGCATCCAAGCCTTCTTGCAAGGGCGGAATCAAGCCATACGCTAAGTAGGCATCGCCCATTTGGCGATAGCCATCGAGCAATTCGGGTGCATCGCCTGCTGATGAATCAATTAAAGTGAATGAGAGAAATAGTTCGGGGTGTTTGGGGTAAAGCCGCAGGCCGATCATCCCACCCATCGAAACCCCAACCCAGTGCACTCGCTTGATCCCAAGATCACTCAATAATTGATAAGCATCTGCACCAAGCCGATACATTGAATAATCGTCGAGTGTGCCGCCGCCCTCAGTTTGGCCTTGTCCGCGCCAATCGATGGCAATACAGCGAAAGCCTTTGGCGGCGAAATATTCCATTTGTGGCTCAAAAATCCGCCAATGATACATCAAACCATGGCCGAAGAAAATCACCTGATCGCCACTTCCTCGCTCCTCGTAGTAGTAACGAACGCCGTTGACCAGATGTGAAGCCATAAACACTCCTTGCTCGTTAGATAAAACCTGTTGCTATTGTAGGCTAAGTATCAGCTAATTTTCAATCGATCATCAGGGTAATTTCGGCCACCTTCGCTACAATGAGCAGTATCACCCAACCAATTGAGGAGGAACGAACCATGCGACGGATTGCCCAAATCGTCGGGTTGGGGCTATTTTTGGCTGCTTGTGCCACCCAATCTGCGACCCAGCCCAGCCCATTGCCTAGCCTAGCCCTACCTGCTAGCTCATTGCCCGAACGCCCAACCGCAACCCTGGCCGATTATAGTGCCGAGCCGACAATTAACAGTGGCTCAGTTATTTTTGATCTGCCTGCTGATGGCAGTATTCGCGCCATTAGTTTGGTGGGCCAACATTATCAATTGGCCAATGCAACTCAGCCAAATGCCTACTTGCCGTGGTCGGCTTCGCCCGATGGCAAGCAGTTGGCAATTGTGGTATTCAACGATAATCATCCTAAAATCGAGCAAATCGATTTGGCTGAGTTATGGGTTGTTGATGTTGATGAGCAGAATCCACGCCGATTGCTCAATCTGCTGCCAACCACTGCTTCCGATCAAGCACCTGCGTTAGGCCGTAAAAGTGCCTTAATTGACCAAGCCCCAGTGTGGTCGCACGATGGCAAAACCATTATGTTGGCCTCAGCCCACGAACAGCAAGTTGATTTGTATGCAGTTGATGTAGCAACTGGCACCGCCCAACGTTTGACCAACACGCCCGATCTTGAAGTGAATTTGGAATTATCTGCTGATGGAAGCCATTTAGCGTTTGCATCGGCCAGCAGTTTTGGCACTGGTGGCGGTTGGGGCAATCCAATGGTGCAAATTTATCGCTTTGCTGATGCCAGTTTCACGCCAATTACTGCTGATCCGCTGGCAATGGGAGCGCGGGTGGTTGGTTGGCTTGATCAACAACTGATCACCCAATTCAATAGCCAACCTGATGGTCGTGCTAGCTTTATCGTATTTGATGCCAACACTGGCGCGATTACACCGTTGGCCCAAGCCATGGCCTTCGAAGCTGAAATTAAGGCTAATAGCTTGATCTATGTTGATCAGCCGCGCGATGGGATTCCCACGATCTATCGCTGGAATGGCAGTGGCGAGGTAGCGTTGCTCGAACATCTACAGGCCAGTGCTGTTTCATTAAGCCCAAGTGGCCAAGCCATGCTGCTATGCAACCACGATCAGCCGAGCTATGTGCGTAATGGGGTGTTAAGTGCCCTGCCAGTTAATAGCTGCAGGCCGAGCGTGTGGGCCGCTGATGATTGGTTGGCGCTCAACGGCACTGAACAATCCAATGGCTTAATCATCAGCCCAGAAGGTCAAAGCCAAATTTTGCCGCAACAAGCCGTGATGGCGGGCTGGAACGAACAAGTGTTGTACTTTTTTGCCCCGCAAGCGAATGGCTGGCAATTGTTCAAGGCGCAACGGGGTAGCAGCCAATTGCAACCTATCGGCCAAGCATTGGGCAGCCAGCCGCACAATCCACATTTGATTTTAGCGCCTTAGACATACTTGTACCAGCTCATAAGGTTGGCTCTCAATTATTCCCCCTACCCCCTAGCCCCCTCTCCCGCCGAGCGAGCGAGGGGGAAACCTCCTATCATGAATAGTAGAATACCCCTCGCTCACCGCAGTGGGAGAGGGGCTGGGGGTGAGGGCATGAGAACTGGTTGTCAACCCAATGAACCATTACAAATACCCAATAGATAAACAGCAATAAAATACTGCTTGCTAAAAGCCCAGCATCGGGCGATAATCGCCATACCTGCTGATATTGCTCGGCGGGTATGGGCCTGTTTTTTAGCCGATAGCCTATTGCTGATAGCTATCCAAGGTGCGTCTATGGCTATATCTGAAGGTCGCAGCATTGAGATTGATGCCCGTTGGGAAAACCTCGCCGCCCTCACCGATTACACCACCGAGATCGAAACTGAATTTGCCCTAACCAGCGAACAAGCCTTTGTGCTGGGTTTAGTGATCGAAGAAATTGTCACCAATATCATTAAATATAGCTATGCCGAGCAAGGTGGCCCGCTACAATTGCACAGCACGCTCGAAAATGGCGAGCTAGCGATTCGGATTCTTGATCGCGGCCAGCCATTTAACCCCGACGATGCTGATCCGCCCGATCTCTTCGCCAGCATCCACGATCGTCAAGTTGGCGGTTTGGGGGTGTTTTTGGTGCGCGAAATGGCCGATTCGATCACCTACCACCATGATGATGCCAGTGGTTGGAATACCTTGATCGTCACCAAAAAAGCTTCAACTGAGGCCAGCATTGCTCCGTTGGTCGAGTTTTTAGAGCAATTGCCATTGTTCCACGAAGTTGATCAGGCGACGATTCAAAATTTGGTACAAAGTGCTGAGCATGTGCGACTTGCCCCAGGCGAAACATTATTCAGCGAAGGCGATAGCGGCGACGATTGCTATATTGTGATGGCTGGCGATGTAGATGTAATCAAAGCGCTGGCGACCGAAACAATTTTGCTGGAGCGCTGTCGGCCTGGGGCAATTTTGGGCGAAATGGCTTTGATCGATAATAGCCCTCGCGCGGCTAGCGTGCGGGCGCGAACCGCCGCAACCCTGTTGCGCATCACCGAGGCCGAATTTGTAACCTTGATGCATGCCAACCCAACCACAGCCATGGCGTTGCTGCGTGGCGGCACAACGCGCCTGCGTCAGGCAAATGCGCAAATGTTGGGTGGCCTCGAAAAGAAGAATCTTGAACTAGCGAGCGCCTACGAAGAACTCAAATCGGCCCAGCAAGAACTGTTGCGCCTTGAACGGATTGAGCGGGAATTGGCGATTGCCCGCGATATTCAGCGCTTCTTTTTGCCGCCCAACATTCCTCAACCTGAGGGCTGGCAAATTGTGGCTTTCAACCAAGGCGCGTTAGAGGTTGGCGGCGATTTTTACGATGTGATCAAGCTTGGCGGCAATAAAATTGGTTTGGTCGTGGCCGATGCCTGTGGCAAAGGCGTGCCAGCGGCCTTGTTTGTGGCGCTGACGCGCTCGTTGCTGCATTCCAACGCTCAATCGCTGGCAGCGCGGCCTGAAATTGCGACTGATCCGTTGGCCTTGCTGACGGCGGCAATCACCATGACCAATAACTACATTTCGCGTGAACATGGCGCAAGCAATATGTTCACGACCCTGTTTTTTGCCGCATTTGATCCGCAAACTGGCGAGTTGGCCTATGTCAACGCTGGCCATAACCCGCCGATTATCATCAATCGCACCAGCCGTACTTTGCGTTATTTAGAAGGCACAGGCTTGCCCTTGGGGATTATGGAAGATCTGCCATACAAGGCCAAGAGCACCATCCTCGCCGCCGATGAATATTTCTTGGGCTTTACCGACGGCGCAACCGAGGCCTTTAATCTGGCAGGCGAGGTGTTTGATGATGCAGCCTTGACCAATGTGCTCAAAAATGGCGATTTCCACGATGCCCAATCATTGCTCGACAGCGTGTGGCGGGCAATCGAGAGCTTTGTTGGCGAAGCTGAACAAGCCGATGACATTACCTTGCTAACGGTTAGTCGTAATGGTTCGTAGCATGAACAACCGTTGGCATTCGCTCGCCCGTTTTCTTTCAAGGGTCGGTTGATAACACTCATTGATTGATCACCACCCTTCCGTCCCGCCTCAAGGCGGGAAACGCCGGGGGCTTTAATCCCCCGGCACCCCCTCAAGGGCAATCAGGGGCAGTCATTCATCCACCGATGAACCAGCGTATCCGTGGTTCGCAGCGAAAACCTACCCTTGAAAGGCGAGGGGTTGGGGGTGAGGGGGATAATTGAGAGCCAACTTAATTTTAGTCGTTTAGTCTAATTAAACGGTGCTGTTCGCGGTAATAATCAAGCTGTTGCTCACGATTTGGCTCTGGCGTGAGTTGCGCCAGCGTTGCCAGCAAGGTTTTAGTGGCAGTCGCGATCGATTGGCTTGTCCAGGGCAAACTGGGTTTTTGAATTGGCAGGCCAATCAGATCGGGAATATCATCGAGCAAATCGGGGCTGGTGCGCATGCTCAAGGCAAAAATACAATGCAGCCCATCCAACTGTTCGGCGATGGCTTCGAGCATGGCGCTTTGCTCAAACTCAGCCATCACCACCAAGGTTATTTTTTCGGGGTCACCAATTTTTTGGATGTAAGGGCGTTGTAATAACTGAGCAAGCGCTTGGGCTAGGGGCTTGCTCTGGCTATCGAAGGCTAAAACTTGGTCGCAACGCCAAACATGGGCTTCGGCCAAGGCGGCGGCACGTTGCAAGGTTGTGGCAATTGCCTCAAACGACCAAGCAAACTCAGCCTGAGGCTTGAGATTCAGCCCATTATCAAGGTTACTACCAAGGCAAATCAGGCCATGGGTCGCATACCAAGCATCTTTTTCATTGCTAACGAGGCTAAATTCTTGGTAGCGGCGGGCAATACTGCCGAGATCTTGTAGTTGCTCAATTTGCTCATCATCATCGACCAACAGAATGGCGCGACCAAAACTCGCTAAAGCAGCATCATACAATTGCAACTTAATTTGGCAACGCCCAATTAATTCGTGAAATTCCCATTCATCGTTATAAATTGGCCGTACATCGAGCAATTGATCGAGCGCTTGTTGATATAAGCCCTCAGCAAAATCAATATAGGCCAGTTCATAGGTTACAAAGGTATCTAAAGGAAAAAGCTCGACACATAAACGCAAAATCTGGCGAGCCTCGTGATAATGCTTTAACTCGATCAAAACGGTGGCATAATTGGTTAATGCCTCGTAATCTGGCTCGATTGCCACGACTGCATGCCAAGCATCAGCCGCCTTGGCCAATAGCCCGTTGCGCAAATAATATTTAGCCAAGGCCACATGAGCAGCCCGAAGCTGCGGATTTTCTTGTAATGCCTGCCGATACTCTTCTACAGCTTCAGCAATTCGCCCAGCATGTTCAAGTGATAATCCACGTCGATAATGTAATTCTGCTTGTCGGAATTTATCAGCCATAATTAAAGTCAAAAGTAAGAAGTCAAAAATCAAAAAACTATAATTAAAGTCAAAATCACCAGTTGAACGTCAAAAGTAAGCAATCAAAAGTCAAAGTCACCATAGTTAAAGTCAAAAGCAGGTTTATTCATTTGAATGGTAATCAGCCCAGGGCAGAAAACTTGAATTTGTGCCTATTTTGCCTTCTGCCCTTTGCCTTTTGCCTTTACAACAGCCCCACGTCAGAGTTATCGCCGAGCATCAAGCGGTAGGCTTTGGGTTTCATCGGCGAGGTATGCAATTTGACATTGCGGCCAATCAAGCTATCTTCGATGCGGTTGGGCAGGCGAATAATTTCGCTATTTTCCAAGACAATCGAGTGCTCAATTTCGCTTTCCTCAATCGTACAATGATGATAGATTGAGGTAAACGGTCCAACGTATGAGTTAACGATCCGCGTATCTTCGCCGATGATCGCTGGCCCACGAATCACGCTGTTGATCACTTGAGCGCCTTTTTCGATCGTTACTTTGCCAACTAATTGCGAATCGCGATCAACGAAGCCCGATACATGGGGCGTGATTTCTTCGAGCACCAAACGATTGGCATCGAGCATATCAGCGCGTTTGCCAGTATCGATCCACCAGCCTTGGTGAATATGGGCATGAACATGGTAATCGTGCTCGATCAGCCATTGAATTGCATCGGTAATTTCCAACTCGCCCCGCCAAGAAGGCTTGATCGCCTCAACAGCTTCCCAAATATGCTGATCGAACATATAAATGCCGACCAACGCCAAGTCTGAGCGCGGTTGGCGCGGTTTTTCAGTCAAGCGTTCGATCGAGCCATCGTGACGCAACTCAGCGACACCATATTGCTGTGGATTGGCAACTTGTTTGAGCACAATTTGGGCATTGTAATCGGATGTAGCAAAGCCCGACACCAACGAACTAACTCCGCCTTCGATGCAGTTATCGCCCAAAAAGAGTGCAAATTTATCGTCACCAATAAACGGACGACTAATTTTGACCGCGTGAGCCAAGCCGAGCGGAGCTTCTTGGGGAATATATTCGATCTTTACGCCCCAGCGTGAGCCATTGCCCACGGCGTTGCGCACTTCGGCCCCAGTATCACCGATTACAATCCCAATTTCATCAATATTGGCATCGCGCAGGGCTTCGATTACCCGAAAAAGTACTGGCTTGTTGGCGACAGGCACTAATTGCTTGGCGCTGGTATAGGTGATTGGGCGCAGGCGTGTGCCTTTACCACCACTCAGAACTAAACCTTTCATGAGCTGTGTCGTCTCCTTGGCGCTAGGCAATTGGCGTTGATGTGGCAGTTGCGCTTAATCGCCATGCTACCAGCAATGCGCCAATACTTTGCAAGATAATCGCTAAAATTAAATAACTGGCATGACCATTAGCCACAGCAGCCTCTTGGCCAACAAAAACCCGCTCTAAACGGGCTGCTGCAAACAAACTGAGCAGGTAGGTCAAGCCCAGCCAACCAGCAAATGGCCGATACAAGCGCCATTGGCCCAGTAAGCTGCCAATGAAGCTGCCCAATGGCACGGCTACTACCGCCCAAACATAGGGCTTGAGTTGCTCAGGACTCGGTGCAATTGCCCGTGATTGGTAGGCCATAAACGCCCCAACTGCCCCGAGCAACGCTCCCAAACCAACCAAGCCAATCAATCGAATCCGCGCATTTGCAATCATGGTGTGGCAGTAACCTCCGCTGTTGGCTCAACAGTTGGGGTGGTGCTCGGCGTGAGCGTCCAAGTTGGCGATGGAGTTAGCGTAGGGGTTGGCGTAGGCGGCGGCTGATAGCTGATGCGATAAATGCCATTACGAGCGTTGGTTGAACGCACGCGGTATTGTAAATCGCCAACATCATTGCTCATCACGATGCCGCGTTGGCTGCTACCCTCGGCTGAAGCAACTACAGTAAACGCTACATTGGCTTGTTCGCCACTCAACACCTCGATCACCAACTCGCCGCTGGCAACTTGGGCATTAAAGGTTACATCGAGCAACATTGGCAATGTGCCAATATCCAGCGCTTGCAACACGGCCTCGCCGTTGGTATCGCTGCTGACAAACTCAACATTCTGCGAACCAAGTTCGGCGGTAATGGTGGCTTGCTCGTTACGCCCAGCCATCAGCAAACAGCCTGTTAGCAATGGCGCTAACAGGCCGATCAGCAACAATTGACGCAGTTGTGTCAACGACCAATTAGGCATATGATTCTGGTTTGCTATCAGGATTGAGGGTTTCGGCTTCGGAAACCACCACAACCTTATCGGGATCACGGCTGACGATCTTGAGCACATTATCGCAGTTGACGCAGCCAACTTGCGCCCCAACCCGCATCACTGGGCTGAGCTTGAGGGCTTTTTTACATGCTGGGCAAAGCAATTTTGCCATGTTATTCCTCCTCGAAGAGCGCATTAACGAAGGATTCACCATCGAACAAGGCTAAATCGTTGATCGTTTCGCCAGTGCCGATATATTTAATCGGGCGCTCGATTTCTTGGACAATCGCGAAGGCAATGCCACCTTTGGCTGTGCCATCAAGTTTGGTCAAGGCCAAGTGGGTCACTTGGGCGGCTTGGGTAAAGGCTCGTGCTTGAATCAAGCCATTTTGGCCAGTTGTTGCATCGAGCACCAACAACACCTCGTGGGGAGCATATTGCCAGCGCTTCTTGACTACATTGGAGATTTTTTCAAGCTCCTTCATCAAGTTGTGCTTGCTTTGCAAGCGCCCAGCTGTGTCGATAATCAGCACATCGGCTTGTTGATTGTAGGTTGCCTGGGTTGCGTCGTAGGCCACCGCGCCTGGATCGGAGCCTGGTTGTTGGCTAATCATCGGCACGCCGACCCGATCGGCCCAGTGTTGCAATTGATCGATCGCCGCTGCCCGAAAGGTATCGGCGGCAGCGAGGATGACATTTTTGCCCATGGCTTTGTAGCGATTAGCCAATTTGGCGATCAAGGTGGTTTTGCCAACCCCATTGACTCCTACTACCAAAATGACATACGGCTTGGTTGAGCGTTCGGAGTATTGCGGCGTATCCACATCGAGGCGGTTGACCAGCTCGCTTTTGAGCAACGAACGGGCTTCACTGGCAAACTTAAAGCCCTTCTTCTCGCACTTTTCGCGCACCCGCTCAACAATTTTAAGGGCATTTTCGGCCCCAACATCGCCAGCAATCAACAATTCCTCTAGCTCATCCCACAGCTCGTTGGTGATGGGATCTTCGCTACGAAACATAGCCGTAATGCGGCCAAAAAAGCCACTACGGGTTTTTTGAACACTTTGTTCAATCTTTTTTTCTTCTTGTTTAATTTCTTGTTCGGAGCGTTCTTCACCACCGAAGAGTCGTCGAAACATATAAAGCACCCTAACTTGTCATGAATTCGAGGCTGCACAATGCCCAATGCACTGCCGCCAATCCTTTGGCAATAATACCATGCTTAGCCTAGAAGAGGGAATTTGCAATGGATATTATGGAGTTTTAGACGTTTGCTAAGGGCAGAATGTTGAAGTAATTGGCCTTGATGTTCCAAGGGTAGGTTTTTTACAATGCTTGAGTGGGATGTACCGCCGATTGGTATGGCCTCACCCCCTCCTTTCAAGGGTAGGTTTTTTCCAATCATGGGTGATCACCACCCTTCCGGCCCGCCTCAAGGCGGGAGACGCAGGGGGCTTTAATCCCCCTGCACCCCCTCAAGGGCATGGATCGGCAGGTATTCATCCACCGATGAACCAGCCTATCCGTGGTTTGCAATGAAAACCTACCCTTGTAAGCTCTCCCGCACGCGAGGCGAGGGGGAGAGGCTAGGGGTGAGGGAATGAACCATTACAGCTATGCTCTATGTGCTATGCTCTATGCGCTTTTAACCCCAACCCAAATCGTTGCTGGCAGTACCGCCTGTTTGATTATCGCCCTCGCCACCCATTTCTTCATCGATCATCTGATCGACCATTTCATTCCAATCACCACCGAGATCATCGCCTAGCTCACGGCCCATTTTCTTGGCCCAACGAGCAACTGAACGCGGGTCGTTTTCATCAAGATCGTTGAACATCGACGAATCGGCCATTGCATCCAAACGGGCATCTTCGCTGCGCACCACCGCAACTCGTGAGATCGCCCGCCGCACTGCTTGGCTCGAACAGCGTGGGCATTGCAAATCGCTGGGGTCGCTAAAACCTCGTACCAAGCGGGCAAAACGCCCTTGGCATTCCGAACAAACATATTCATAGACTGGCATGAATTCGGTTCCTTTTATTGATCAAGCTGGTTGAGCCAACGCTCCAACCAGGTTTTTAGCTGATTAAGCTGATTGGGAATGAGGCCAATTGCCGCAATCGAGCCAAATTCCTCAAGTGTGTTTGCTTGTGGGTACAGAATTGCGGCGGCTAGCACACATGGCTGACCATTGTAGCCCAAGCTGCCACGATAGGCATAGACATCATCAAGCGCACTTTGCGGAACCCGCTGGTCAGGCGCTCGGCGATATTTGGCATCAAGCACCAACACCTGCTTGGCATTGGCCGTGGCAGTTTGTAACACCAAATCGGGGATGCGCAAATATCGATCAAGGCTATAAAAACCATCAGAATCGGGCTGGGCGCTAAATCGCGCTTGGTAGCGCAAATGCCAAAGCTGTGAGCCAATCCGCACGCTCAACAACGGTGTGGCGGAATTTAATTCAAGCACCCAACGTTCACGCTGAGGGTTATCGATCAGCAGATGTTGGGCTTCAACCTGGCCTAATTCGGCTAAAACCTGGGCGACAGCTAGCGCACACCATTGCTCATAGAGGGTTGGCACATCGGCCAAGGGCAAGGCCAAACTGCCAACTTCCAAGGTGAGCAACGGCTGTTCATGCAAACTTCGCGCCAACTGGCGAATCGGTCGGTAACGCGCATCACGGTTGATCAGTTGGCTTTGGACTGGCTGCTGGCGAGCTTTTAAACCCGCCAAGGGCGCTGCTTGGCGTAATTGGCGCAAAGCCGTCAGTCGTTGCTCAATTGTTGCTTGAATACTGGTTAAATCAAGCTGGCGTTGTTCACGAGCAAGGCGACGTAAATTGCGTAAACGCCGCTCAATTTGCTGAATCAAGCCAATCAACCAGCGATGCTCTGGCAGATCGAATGAAGCTTGGGCATGCTCAGCCTGCACCTGCTCTGGCACGAGGCCATACGGTTCGAGCACGTGATAACGCTCGCTGGGCTGAGCCAATTGATCGAGCTTAAATTGCTGAGCCGTGCCCAAGTCAGTTGTTCGCGGTTGGCGTTCAAGTGTCGATTTGGCCTGACGCTGCAAGCTGCGTACAATCTGGCTCGCTTGCTGGCTACTTTGGTTAATCAAGCTCAGCGCTTCTAAAAATGGGCTAGGATCATCGGGGAGCAACGGCACTAACACCGCTTGGGCAAAGCTGGGGCTGGCAATTCGCAAGGCGAGCGAACGAGCCAACGAGCTGAGATCGTTCAGCAATGCTCGCCACAATTCACGATCAAGCAAATGTGGCTGAAGCTCAAATTGAAACTGCTGCTGCTGAATTTCGCCATCAGCCCATTCAATCTGCAACCGGCCATAAACTGTGCCCGCCTGGCCACGTGGCAACCACGACCAACGCCAAGTTGGATCAAATGGGCTGACTTGGGGCACACCCAAATTATCAGCACCAATCGAAAGCTGCGCATTGCGCACATTGGTTTGGGCTGGGCAAGCCATGTTGACCACGGCCCACTCATTCCAAGCGCTGGCAGTGACATGCACAGTTGCTTGGCTATCGATACCGTTAATTGTCAGTGGAATTAACTCTGCCACCGCCCGATTGCTCCTGCTAAGCCCGCCAAATCTTGAGGATCAAGGGTTTGGGCCACCCGCCCGACAATTTCGCGTAGAATGGCTAGTTGATTCGCGTTTAGTGGATCGCTGCCATTGCCCAACACCCCGCCCAGCATCGCCAACGCCGCAGGCCGCAGATCGCTCGGCCCAGCACTAGCAGCGAGATAATTGGCAAACTGTTGCATGGCCTCGCGTAAACTATTCCGCGCTTTGCTCCAATCGATCACTTCAGGAATACCAGCGATGCCGAAGGCCAAAATATGCAAACGCCGATAGGCCGGATGCACCTCGGAAGCAAGCTCAACTGGACTAGTTTCTGCTTGAGTGACAGATTCAACCTGCGCTGCTTGAGCGGTTGGAGCGATTGCTTGGCCTTGGCAATAGGCAATAATTTTGCTCAGCGCTACTTTTAATTGATGCTCAAGCTCACGGCCATAAATCAGCCATGCATCAAGGGTCATGCGAAATGGGTCGAGCACCTCGCGCGGGGTTTCGGCCAAATCGGGCAGCACTTGCCAACGCCCGTTGGGGTATTGCAACTCCAAAGCGCGGCCAACCCCCCGATCAACCGCCAACAGCAAATCGGCTTGGTGGGCTAGTTCAGCGCTCAACGAACGCGCAGTATGCGTTGGTGGCGTAGCGCTCAAATGCTCCAAGGCCATGCGAGCTTCTGGTTGCCACGTATCGCCATCGTGGCCCAACACCCCAGCAGATTCAATTTGCCAGGTTGGGTACGATTCGAGCAACAAGCGGCGTAATAGCACCGCACCCATCGGAGCACGTCCAGTATCAGCTCCCCCAACGACCACAATCAATGCCATGCGCTGCTCCTGATTGCTAGAAATTTAGATTGTTTGAAGCATAAGCCCAATTCCAAGGATTGTCACCACACCAGCGCTGGCGATTGGCAGCCAACGCAACCAACGGGCATCGGGCTGGCTGGTTTTGATCAGGCGCGAGCCAAGTGTTACCAGCACAATCCCAATGCCGATTAAGACCGCCGCCAAACCAGCACTAAACGCCACAATCATCGCCAAGCCGAGGCCAATTCGGCCAAGCGTCGCCGCAACAATCATAATCACCAAGGCTTCGGGGCAGGGCACAAGCCCACCCGAAATGCCCAAGCCTAGTAATTTGCGGTTGCTCACATGGCTATGGCCTGCCCCACCATCGCCATGGCTATGAAACAAGCCACCATGGGAATGGCCTTGGTTGCCAGAACGCAGCGCTTGCAGCCGCTCCCAGAGCATGCGCAAACCCAAGCCTGCTACCAAAACTCCCGAAACGAATGTCAGAATTGGGATAAAGCGCTCAGGCGTAGCCCAAGCACTGAACAGCAACATCAACCCGCCCAAGGCAAAAACACTGGCAGTATGGGTCAGCGTAACAATTGCGCCCAGCAAGGTCGCTTGTTGAATCGTGCCGCGTGAGCCAACCAGATAGGCCGCGACCAAGGTTTTGCCATGGCCAGGTTGTAAGGCATGAACCGCGCCAAATCCAAAAGCCAGCCCCAGCGTTGCCGCGATCAAGCCAAACGAACTATCGCCAGTTTGCAAACGGGCCACGAGGCTTGAGCTTGGTTGTTGCGGGGCACTCGGTTCCGCCGTTGGCAAGGCAATCGCGCCATCGCTGCGAAAATTGCTAGGCCATTTAATTGGAAACTGAGCACTATGCAAGTCCATGGTGCTAGCATCTTGGGCCACAATCCCTGCTCGGCCACGGGTTTTGCTCCAATCGACAACACTAATATCATGGTAATTATTCGATTTTAAGCTGAGCAGATGTTCGCCTGTGGCGATTGGCCCAAGCGCTGCCTGCACCGTCCAGGTTAAATTCGTCGCATTCGAGCCAATAAAATCAGCTTTGGTGGTCGGAAATTCGCTGACTTCATACAAGGTCAATGAGAGTGCTTGGTGATCAAACGCCAATTCCAAATTGCGATTAAACTCAGCACACCAACGCTCAATTTCAATTTGATCCAGCGTTTGCGAACGATCAGTATCCAAGTGCTCCCACAAACGCGGCGTAATCAGCGGGCCAGCGATTAAGTGTACGGTCAGCACAATTTGAGTTGGCTGAATCTGCACCCGCATATCTTGAAAAAGCTGATCAAGGCTGTGTGCCTGAGCGGTTTGTGGTTGGCTGGCAAATAGTAACAGCAGCCAGCATGCGCATAAACAACGTTTCATAGCCGCATGATAACAAATTAATCCTAAACGCTGGCATAGCGCTTGCCTACAAATCGGTAGTTTTTACGATAAAGGAGCACATATGGCACGCTATCGCGTTATGGGAATTTTGACCGATCGGGCGGCGCTCGACGGATTACTCCAGCAATTGCATCAATCAGATGTCAAGCCTGATGATATTGGGGTTTTGTATGCTTCGGATGCAACGGTTGAGGCCAAACAGGATCGTACTGAAGTTGCTGCTGGGGCAGCGGCAGGGGTTACGGCTGGCAGTGTCGTCGGCGTTGTAGCTGGCTTAATGTCATTTGCCATTCCTGGCATTGGCCCAGCCTTGGGTGCAGGCATTCTTGGCTCGACGGTGGCAGGGGCAGCAGCAGGCGGAGTTTTAGGCGCTTTTAGCCAAATTGGCCTTGGCAACGATTTGGCCGCCTCGTATGAGCAAGCACTCAAAGCTGGCGAAACGATTTTGGCGATCGATAACGATAACGCCGATCAAGCTGGCGTGGTTGAAAGCCTACTGCGTGAACGCAATATCGAACTCGTCAATACCTTCCAGATTTAACTCAATTGAGTGAGTTTGGGCATTCCGCAATTGACGATTTTTGTATCCCCAGCCCTTCTCCCAGAGCGATAGGAGCAGTGGCTGGGGATGAACCATGGCTTATTTCTAACCCTCGATAAAGCGATAGCCAATGCCCCACTCAGTCTGAATCAAATTCGATTCAGCATCGATCTCGCTTAATTTTGAGCGCAAACGCCGAATATGTACATCGACGGTGCGGGCATCAACATATTCATCATAGCCCCAAACTTGCCCTAGTAGCACTTCGCGGGTAAACACTTGGCCTGGGTGCGAAGCCAAGTAGGCCAATAAATCGAATTCTTTGGGCCGCAAGGTGAGTTGCACATCACGGAAGGTAGCGCGGCGACGAGCATTATCGAGCTGTAAGCCACTTGAGGTTGGGGCTGCATCACCAATTTGTTGGCGCAAACGGCTAGCCTCAGCAGTACGCCGCAACAATGCACGTACTCTGGCCACTAGTTCACGCGGGGAAAATGGCTTGACCACGTAATCATCAGCGCCCAGCTCCAAACCGACCACTCGATCAACCTCATCGGCACGTGCAGTTAACATAATCACTGGTTGCTCAAAGCCCTCGGCTCGCATTTGGCGCAACACGCCAAAGCCATCGATCCCAGGCAGGCCAATATCCAAAATTAACAGATCATAGGTTTCGTTGCGCAAGCGTACCAAGGCATCTTCGCCTGAGCCAGTTTCGCCCACGGCAAAGCCTTCGCGCTCGAAGCGCGAACGCACTACATCAACCACACTTGGTTCATCATCAACAATTAAAATACGTTGCATTAGGCATCCTCATTGGTCATGACTTCGCTCAAAATCCAGTTTAAAAAGCGTTGTGAGCCATCAACAATTGGCAAAGCAATAATTTCGGGTAGCGAATAGGAGTGCAATTGTTCGACGCGCTCGATCAAACTGCCCAAGGCATCGGCTCGGGTTCGCACAATCAACAAGATTTCAGGCTCTTCCTTGAGTATTCCATCCCAATGATAAATCGAGGTAACTTGGGGCAAAATATTGACACTGGCGGCCAGCCGTTCAGTAACCAAGGCGCGGGCCAATGTGCGGGCCTCATCAGCATTGCTGGTGCTGATCAAAACAACATGGGCTGTATCCGACATAGCTCCTCCAGATCGATATAACCGATTGCTGCGTTTACTCTACCTTAAAGCCATCGATCTGCAAGAGGGTTAAGCTGTTACCACTTGTTAATCCCCCATAGCATCGAAGGCTATACCTAGAGAGTTTAGCGATTTAGCCTATTGAGTCGGGCGAATTGGCTGTGTTAGGATCGCCAACGCAGCATCACATGAGAGTGAGTGTACATAGCGTCCATCGGAGCGTACCCTATGTCACAGCATGCATTGATCAAACGTTTATTGATTTTGGTAACTCTGTTGAGTTTGGTAGCTTGTGGCTCAAGCCAAACCAACCAAACGGTAACTGCCGATAAACCCACTAAAACCTATGCCGATTTGGTGATTGGCTATTCGCAAATCGGCGCTGAAAGCCGCTGGCGCACCGCTAATACCCTCTCAATCCAAGAAAGTGCCCAAGATTTGGGCGTTGACTTACGTTTTGCTGATGCCCAACAGGAACAAATTAACCAAATTAATGCGATTCGTTCGTTCATCACTCAAAAAGTTGATCTGATTGGGGTTTCGCCAATTGTTGCCGATGGCTGGGATGAGGTGTTTGCTGAAGCCAAAGCCGCTGGAATTCCAATTATTGTGGTTGATCGCACGGCCAATGTGCCCGACGAATTAATTACCGCATTTATTGGCTCGGATTTTGTATTAGAAGGTGAACGCGCTTGCGAAGAAATGGCTCAGTTGCTCAATCAAAAAGGCACGATTATTGAGCTAGAAGGCACGGTTGGCTCGGCTCCCGCCCGCGATCGTAAAACTGGCTTTCATAATTGCTTGAAAAAATATCCCGAAATGCAGGTTTTGGTCTCAAAAAGCGGTGATTTTACCCGTGCTCAAGGCAAAACTGTGTTGCAAGGCTTGATCAAGCAATATGGCACTGATTTTGATGCGATTTATGCTCACAACGATGATATGGCCTTGGGTGCGATCGAATTGCTCAAAGAATTAGGCATCAAACCAGGGGTCGAGGTCAAAATTGTCTCGATCGATGCCGTTGAAGATGCCTTCAAAGCCATGATTGCTGGCGATTTGAATGTAACGGTTGAATGTAACCCGTTGCTTGGGCCACAATTTTTTGAAACTGCCCTGAAAATCGTCAACGGCGAGCCATTTGAACGCTGGGTTAAATCGAACGAAGGAATTTTTCGCCAAGCAACTGCCGCCCAAGATCTGCCTAAACGGCGCTATTAGTCGGTTGAGAATTGGCTGAGGTATGGTTCATGCAAGCTTTTGGTTTGTTCAAAACAATGGGGTTTCGTCAGCGTTTATTTTTGGCGCTCAGCAGCCTGAGTGTCTTAGTGCTAGCGGTCGCGCTGTTGGCCTTCTTTACCTTGCAATCAATTCGCCGCACCTCACGGGCTGCGGCGAACGACCGTGAAATGAGCATTTTGGCCAGCGAAATTTCAATCCATGCCTTGCAATGTCGGCGCTACGAAAAAGATTTTTTGCTCAATGCTGGCAATATTGCAGCCCAAGATGAACCATTGCAACAGTGGCATGCCGCCAGTTTTGAGCTAGGCAAGTCGATTAAAGCCTTTGAAGATGCGTCAACCAACGAACTTGATCAAGCACAGGCTCAGGCTTGGCGTGAGGCTTGGCGCGACTATGTGCGCGGCTTCAGCAGTGTGGAAATTGCGGTTAACGAAGGCTCGATCAACGATACGCAGGCGGCAGTCAAAACCTTTGAGGCTGCTCAAAACAACATTCAAATCTTAACCGACCAGTCCTATGATCTGGCCGAAGTCAAAAACCATGCTTCGCAGGCCAGTAGTGCCGAGCTTGATTTAGCAGGGCAGCAAGCGATTATGCGCCTAACGGTTATTTCTGGCGTGATTGTGCTGCTGGCATTATTGACCTCGTGGCGCTTCCCACGTTGGTTGATCAAGCCGATTCAGAAATTACAAACCAGCGCTGAACGCCTAGCCAGCGGCGATCTTTCGGCGCGAACTGGGCTGCGACTGAACGATGAAATTGGCATGCTGGGGCGCAGCTTCGATGAAATGGCCCAAACGCTTGAGCAAAATACCAACGATTTGGCCAATGAATATATTGTTGCCCAAACCGCCCGTGAAGAAGCCGAAGCCGCCCGTAGCCAAATCGAGCAACAGCTATTTATGATTCAGCAGCAAGCTCAAGTGATTGCTGAAATGAGCACGCCAATTTTGCCATTAACCAGCCACGCTTTGGTCATGCCCTTGGTTGGCGCATTGGATCAACAACGGATTCAACAGGCTCAAGCTCGTGCCTTGGAAGCAATTCAAGAACGGCGGGCCAAATATTTGTTGCTCGATATTACCGCCGTGCCAGTGATCGATACCCAAGTTGGACAAAGCTTGCTGCACCTCCTTCGTGCGGCGCATTTGCTTGGTTGTCGTTTGATGTTAGTTGGTGTGCGCCCCGATGTTGCCCAAACCATCGTTGGGCTGGGGATTGATCTTGGCGATATTGCCACCTGTAGCAGTTTGCAAAGTGGCATTGATCGGGTGCTTAATCACTAGGCTAAGCCAGAACAACGGCGTTCTGGCTTAGCCGATTAGGCATGAGCTTGCAGTTCAGCCAAGACTGCGGCTAAACTGGCATATTGGCGGGCCGCTACCGGGAATTCTAGATATTTGGTGACGCTATTGGGCACTGCATACACGGTTGCTCCCGCTGCCAAACCTGCTTGCACTCCTTGCGGCGCATCTTCCAACACAAGGCTAGCTTGGGCGCTGACTCCTAACAATTCGGCAGCCCGCAGAAAAATATCGGGTGCTGGTTTGCCGTTGGCAACTTCCTCACCCGTTACCGTCGCCCCAAAACAAGCATCCCAGCCAAATTTGCGCAACACCATGCTCAAGTATGGGCGCGGCGACGAGGTTGCAACCGCAATCGGGAATTGCTGTTGATTAAGCCAACGAATAATTTGATCAGCATAGGGCATGGCTTCGGCTTCGTGCGCAACCAGTTCAAAAATCAATTGGCGATGCTCGGCAATCGTTTGCTCGATACTCAAGGGCAAATCGAAGCTCTCGACCAACATTTTGGCATTATCATAAGCCCGCCGACCAACCATGCGATGGCCCCAGTCGGGCGCACAGGTTTTGCCATAACGCGCCAGAAAAACATCCAATGCTCGCATGCTAACAGGTTCGCTATCGACCAATACCCCATCGCAATCAAATAAAATCGCCTCAAACTGTTTCATTCGGCTCCTGCTTGTTAAATATCGCTAGTGGTGGCAATTCAGCAATTACAATGCCGATCATCATTAATAGGCCACCCCAAACAAAGGTTGATGAAATGGTTTCGTTGCCGAAGGTCGAGGCAAACAGCGCTGCAAAGACTGGCTCTAGCACGAAAATCAGGGCGGTACGGGTTGGCGAGGCATAGCGCTGCACAATAATCTGAATCGCTAGCAATACCGCCGTACAAATGATGCCCAAATAGGCTCCAGCCCAAAAAACATCGGCGGGCAAGGCGGGTACAGTTTCAAACAGCAGGCTGCCAATCCCTGCAACAACGGCCACCACTGCCACTTGAATCAAGTTCATGGCAATTGGCGAGGCCTGTTTGGTCCAGTGTCCAATCGCCAAAATATGGCCAGCAAAGGTCACTGCACAGATAAACACCAAGAAATCGCCCCACAGCGAAACAGGCTCCGTGCCAGCTTGAGCCGCAGGGTCAATCGAAAGTACATATAAACCTGCGACGGCCAACACCACTCCCGCCCAAACTTTGGCGCTGACTTTGGTGCGCCACAGCACTGCGCCCATCAGCGGCACAAAGATCACGTTCAAGCCTGTCACGAAGCCAGCCCGTGAGGCGGTGGTCATACTAATGCCAATGGTTTGGGTGATGTACCCAACACACAGCAAACCACCAGTAATCAAGCCTGCTTGCCAATCGGTGCGCGTCCACTGACCAAACGATTTAATCGCCCATGGCAGCAGAGCCAAGGTTGCCAATCCAAAGCGTAAAGCTACAAAAGCCAACGGCGGCCAATGATCAGTGGCATCGCGAACCACAAAAAATGTGCTGCCCCAAAGCATCACAATCAACAAAAGAACCCCATCGCTTTGCCAGCGCTTCATTGCAGCACCCTTTCAGGCTAGAATCAGATCGTGCTCATAGTATACGGAGATTTTGCTGGCCTATAATTGAGCGATTGATTGAACTAGCTTGGGTTTATGCACTCTCATCCAAAATAGATTTTCTCATACTTCGTCAGGCGAATGAGAATCATCAATTGTGCTTTAGGGGGTGCAGGGGGATGAAAACCCTCTGCGTTTCCCTCCGGCGGAGGGACGGAAGGGTGGCGAACCATGATGAGCATTGATTAATATACAGAATACGTAAATCCTATTGATTTAGAAGGATGGTTGAAATGCGTTTAATTTCTTTGCATGACCAAGAACGAATTGCAGCGTGGCTTAGCCGCAATGCTGATCTCAATATTTATCAAATTGGTGATTTAGATCGCTTTTTCTGGCTATCGACGGTTTGGTATGGGCTTGAGCAAGCAGGTGAATTATTCCAACTTGCGTTGATTTATCTTGGGCATAGCACCCCAATTTGGCTGATGTTTGATGATCAGCAGCACCGCTATTCGGCGTATTTGCGTGATGCCTTGCGCCCATTGCTGCCAGCCAAAATCTATTGCCATTTTTCGCCTGGAATTGCCGAAGGCTTGGCTGATCGCTACCAGATTGAGGATCATGGCCTGCATCAAAAAATGATCTTGCAGGATTTCAGCAAGCTTGATCAGGTAGTGATCGATCAAGCTGTGGTGCAATTGCACCCAGCCGATTTGCCAGCGATTAATCAATTGTATGCCGAGGCTTATCCCGACAATGCCTTCGACCCGCGCATGCTGGAAACAGGTTGTTGCTATGGGATTTGGCGTGATGATCAATTAATCAGCATTGCGGGCATTCATGTTTATTCGCCAAACTATCGGGTAGCAGCCTTGGGCAATATTACGACCCATCCGGCCTATCGTGGCCAAGGGCTGGCCAAGCAAGTAACTGCCAAGCTTTGCCAAAGCCTGCGCCACGAGATTAATCACATTGGCCTGAATGTGCATCGTGCCAATCAAGCGGCAATTAACACCTATCAAGCCTTGGGTTTTGGCTGGGTTGCTGATTATAGCGAAGTGCTATTACGCCAAAAAGATTGTTAAATCTAGCCAATACTCACACCTGCGCCTGCCGAATGTCATGGGGTTGGGTTAGGAATAAGGCACTATAGGTAATAGTAAGAAATCTCCGCATAATAATTTTAATGTTTTTTTGATCACTCGCGGAGGTGAAGTGGTGTTTGTGAATATTCAATTACCTTTTACGTCGAAACTTAACCCTCACCTAGAAGCAGTCTATGCTGAACACAGCCAATGGTTGAGTCAATCGCCCCATAGCGCTAAAAGTCAATGGGGGTTTTATCAGCGTTTGCGTTTGCCACAGCTCTTGGCGCGGGTTTATCCACATGCCTGCAGTGAGCGTTTGCGTTTGATTCTCGATTGGGGTGGCTGGCTGTTTTTTCAAGATCAATGGTTTCGTTCGTTGGCTGGGCAGCCCGAATTGGTCGCTAGCCTGGCCAATGACCTGATTAATGTTTTTAATGGAGCAACCCCGTTGTATCCCCAAAAACCGTTGGTGGTGATGTTTGCCGATTGGAGCCAACGCATGGCTGGCCTGACATCGAACCAATGGCGTGAGCGTTTTGGCCAAATGTTGAGCACCTATCTCCACGATTGGGTTTACGATGTGTATTGCAATGCCTACCAACCCACAATCAACAACCAACTAGCGGTTGAACTTCACCAACGCATCGGTGCGGCCACGAGTTCGCTCGATTTTGTCGATTTTGCCCAGGCTGAATTATTGCCTCCCTCGGTCAAGCAAGATCCAACTTTTCAAAGTTTGAGCGAAATCACCAACAATGTGGTGTGTTGGATGCACGATATTGCCTCATTAGAGCGTGATCTAACGCTTGCCGAACCTCAAAATATTGCTGTGTTGGTCAAGCAGCGTGAGCATTGCACTTGGAGTCGGGCGATCGAGCGGGTTGAGCAAATGTGCTATGGCGAGGTAGCAGCCTTTGAGCGAATTGTGGCTGAACGCCCGCATTATGGCGAATTTGAGCTGGTGGTCAGCGATTACATCGAAAACCTACGGGCTTGGATGCAAGGCACCATTGATTGGCTGCGGCTTGATTTAGTGGTAGCTAATGAGCCAGCAAATCGTTTAATTGCTGCTTAAGCACGATGATTTAGGCATTGGTTTACGTTATCCTCACTCAGCATACGGCTAGCTTAGTGAGGGTGATGTATGCGCGTCGAACAGTATTTTTCGGTTGATCCGTTTATTCATGAGCATCGTGAATTTCTTTTGCAGCACGAAGCGGAGAATAATCTGCCGCTTGGCTTGAGTATGCGCATTCAAAATGGTTGGCTGCCAGCAAACCCACCATTTTTCGCAGCAATTCGTGATGAGCAGGGCGTGGTTGGCGTTGCAGTGATGACTGCGCCGAATGCACTGACGATTTCGGCCTTGCGCGATGCCAGTTTAGCCGACCAAGCCACTCAAGCCTTAGCTAATTACTTGGTTAGCCAGAACATTGCACCTAATGGGGTATTTAGTGCGCCTGCAACGACCACCGCTTTCTGCATGGCTTGGCAAGCTAAAACTGGCAGACGACCTCTGTTGAGTATGCATGAACGCGTTTATACGTTGACCGAAGTTATTCCACCAACCCCGGTTGCTGGTTCGCTCAAACAGGCAACCAATGCCGATATTGAATGGTTGACCGAATGGCTAGCAGCGTTTCATGCCGAGGCCGTGCCCAACGAACCTGCCTGGGATAGTCGGGCGGTGGCCGAGCGCCAAATTGCCACAGCTAGCGCTTGGTATTGGGAAGTTGATGGCAAGCCTGTTTCTTCACTAGCTTCGAGCCGCCCAACAGTCAATGGCATCTGTATTGGCGCAGTTTCTACCCCACGCCAATTTCGCGGTAATGGTTACGCGAGCAATGCAGTGGCTGCATTAAGTCAACAGTTGTTGGATCAAGGCTTTCGTTTTTGTATGCTCTTTACCGATTTAAGCAATCCAACTTCGAATAAAATCTATCAAGCGGTTGGCTTTCGGCCAGTATGCGATGTTGATCAATATCGTTTTGAGGAGTGATGATGTATCACGTGCCACCAAGCTCGCCGTATGTGCCATGCCCTCGCTGCCAGAATCCACTACCCACCAAAGTAACCATGAGTTGGTGGGGTGGGATTGTTGGCCCAAAAATGGTCAACTTAGTCAAATGCCCGCAGTGCAAGCTACAATACAACGGCAAAACCGGAGCTAGCGTCAGCAAATTTATTGTGATCTATGTTGGGGCTTGGGTGCTATTGTTTTTGATTGTGGTCGCGGTGTTGTTTTTTGCCCAAGGCTAGATTGGGGATGATCCCTCACCCCCTCGCCCGCCCAGCAGACGAGGGGAACCATTCTGAAATTGCACCTCTCGTTCGCCGCAGTGGGCGAGGGGGCGAGGGTGATGGGATATTTTACCGCTCGGCAACCTCAACCCACGTGCGGTTGCGTTCGCCAGTATAAATCGATTGTGGGCGAATAATTCGGCCAACGGCGCGTTGCTCGAAGGCGTGGGCAATCCAACCAACAGCGCGGCTGATCGTAAAGGTTGGGGTAAACAGGTCGGTTTCAAAATCGATGCCATGCAACAGCAAGGCAGTGTAGAACTCGACATTGGTTTGCAATTTGCGGCCTGGCTTGTGTTCTTCGAGCAGCCGAATCGCGGTTTGCTCAACATGGCGTACAAGTTCGTATAACTCGCGGTTGCCATCGTTGGCAAAAAGTTGATCGGCTGCGCCTGCCAAAACCTCGGCCCGTGGATCGCGCACCTTGTAGACGCGATGGCCAAAGCCCATCAAGCGCTCGCCGCGTGCTAACTTGGCGCGAAGTACTTCCTCAGCGCGATCGGCTGTGCCAATTTCAAATACCATATCCAAGGCTGGGCCAGGTGCGCCGCCATGCAACGGCCCTTTGAGCGCTCCAATCGCCCCAGTAATCGCCGAAACCAAATCCGATTCAGTCGAGATGATCACGCGAGTAGTGAAGGTCGAGGCATTCAGGCCATGGTCAACTACGGTGTTGAGATAGGTTTCGAGTGCCCGCACCTTCTCAGCGCTTGGCTCTTTGCCAGTCAACATCCACAAATAATTGGCAGCATGGCTTAAATCGCTGCGTGGCTCGATAAATTCGGCTTGGTTGCGTGCTCGCCAATAGGCCGCCACAATCGTGGGCAAGGCTGCCACAATTCGTTGGGCCGTAGCTTTTTCGTCAGCCAATGGGTTTAATGTAGCGGTCGCAGCCCGCAATGCATCCATCGGGTCGGCCTGTTCGCGGCCCAGCTGTTGAGCGACTTCTAAGGTAAGGGCTGGCAATTGGCGCTGGCTGGCAAGGCTCTGGCGCAATTCGGCCAACTCGCTTTGGCTTGGCAAATGGTCATTCCACAAGAGAAAAATCGTTTCCTCGAAGGTCGCAAACGGGGCCAAACGCTCCAAGGGAAAGCCTGCAATAATTAATTCCCCAGCTTGGCCATCGACACTGCTGAGCCGCGTTGCCGCTGCAACGATCCCTTCTAAACCTACATGAACTTGGGTTTCAGTCGCCATTGACAATCGATCCTTTCCAGCGTGTTAGGCCTTGAGCGGCAATTTTGCCGCTTGAAATTCCTGCTGCTATCGACTATAAATAGATTTATCAATGTTGTCAATGTTGATTGATAAATCAATATTGGAATGGAGCAACGCAATGACGCGCTATTTGAGTGCTCGCGAAGTGGCCGAGCATTTGGGAATTAGTGTGCCAACCGTTTATGCCTATGTAAGCCGCGGGTTGTTGCACTCGGAGCCAGCCGGAGCGCATGCGCATCGCTATTTATTTGATGAGGTTGAGCAATTGAAATTACGCCGCGAAGGTCGGCGCAATCCGGCCAGTGTGGCGGCTGGCGCATTGCACTGGGGCACGCCAGTGCTCGATTCAGCGATCACGCTGATCGACAATCAACAGGTCTATTATCGTGGGTTCGATGTGCGCGAATTGGCCAGTAGTGCCAGCATCGAAGAGGTTGCGAGCCTGATTTGGGTCGGCGATCGGCAACAAAGCCAGCAATTATGGGGAGATTTGCCAGCGCTAAACATTCCCCAGTTGCCTGATCTACCGTTGCTTGAGCAATTTGTCGTGGCGTTGGCGATGGTTGGCAGCAACGATCATGCCGCTTTCGATCAACGCCCGCAAGGCTTGCAACGCACAGCGGTACGCGTGGTGCAGTTGTTGATCAGCGTAGCCGCCAAACGTCCCTTGCAAGGCCCAATCGTGGCGCAATTGGCCGAGGCATGGCAGATTCCGCCAAATTTACAGCCGTTGCTCAACGCTGCATTAATTGTCAGCGCCGATCATGAACTCAATGTTTCATCGTTTACTGCTCGCTGCGTAGCTTCGGCAGGCACAACCTTATATGCTGTAGTTAGTGCGGGTTTAGCGGCGTTGGGTGGAGTGCATCATGGCAAGCAAAGCGAATTAAGCGAACTGCTGTTGGATGAACTTTTGCGTAGCCCCGATATCTATGCGGCGTTGGCTCAAAAACTGCGCTTAGGCCAGCCAATTCCAGGTTTTGGCCACCCGATGTATCCCAATGGCGACCCACGCGGCAAGGTGTTGCTCGATCTGATTCGGCAATTAGCGCCGCAATGTAGCAACGATATTGATCGCATTATCCAAGCCGTTTATGAATTGTTGGGCGATCATCCGACGATCGATTTTGGCTTGGCGTGGGTTGGGCGGGTGCTAAATTTGCCCTTGGGCAGCGCAATGAGCCTATTTGCCCTAGGCCGCAGCGTTGGCTGGATTGGTCATGCCTTAGAGCAATATAGCGATGCACGGTTGATTCGGCCACGCGCTCGCTACACCGGCGAACGGCCAAATATAATCAAGATTTAACCTGTGCTGCAACGCGTTATTTAGCCGATTCTAATGGGCTAAATTGAGCTTTTAAGCACTACTTGACAAAATATCTAAATCGCACTATTATTCGCGACATTATGAAGAAACAAATGCTCACCAACCTTTTTTCGCCAGCATTGCGGCTGCGTCGTCCCCGTACCAACGAGGTTCGGTGGGCTTGCGCCGTTTGTGCTGCATAACAGGCAACGAGCAAGATAACAAACGCCCAAGCGTTTCCCCCCGAACCTCATTTGATGGTTCGGGGGGAATCTTTTTTAGGCAAAAATTTGGCAAGGCAAAAATCAAAAATCAAAAGTCAAAAAATCCTATCCAAGCGGCCATTTTGACTTTTGACTTTAGCCTTCTGCCTTTTCGCATAGGGAGTTCGCAATGATTCGTGTTGGTATTTTTGGCGTAACTGGCTATGCTGGATACGAACTAGCTCGCTGGTTGCAGCGCCACCCAAGCGCCAGCGTGGTTTGGGCTGTTTCCGAATCGTCGGCGGGCAAACGCTTGGCGCAGGTTGTGCCTGGCCCACTTGACATGCCGTTGTTGGCTGCGAATCAGGTTGATTGGCAGGCGGTTGATCTGATTTTCACGGGGTTGCCGCATGGTGTCGCTGCCCAAACGGTGGCAGAGGCCCGCAAGCATGGTGTCAAAGCCATCGACCTCTCCGCCGACCTTCGCCTGGACAGCCCCGCCGCTTACACCCGCTGGTACGACCACACGCATCCCCACCCTGAACTTTTGAATGCTCCCTATGGCTTACCTGAACTGAATCGCGCTGTATTGGTTGATGTGCCAGCGATCGCCAACCCAGGTTGCTATCCCACTAGTGTTTTGCTTGGTTTAGCACCTTTGCTGGAACAAGGCTGGTGGCAAACTGGCCAAACCATCATCATTAATGCTGCTTCGGGAGTTTCGGGCGCTGGCCGTGCACCCAAACAGCACTTACATTTTGTCGAGGCTCACGAAAATTATAGCCCTTACAACATTGGCCATACCCATCGCCATGTTGGCGAAATTGAGCAAGAACTGAGCAAGTTGGCAAACGCACCAGTTAATACGATTTTTGCACCACACCTCTTGCCGACCCAACGCGGTATTTTAAGCACAATCTATGTGCCAATTCAGCCAGAGCTGGATTTGGCCAGCATTCATGCGCTTTATCGCCAACGTTATGCCGCTGAACCATTCGTCAATGTGCTCGATCAAGGTCAGTTGGCAAGTTTGGCGCATGTTGTGCATACCAACGATTGTGCAATTGGCTTGACGCTCGCTCAGCCTGGCATGTTGATCGTCACAGCGGCGATTGATAATTTGCTCAAGGGTGCTTCGGGTCAAGCAATTCAAAATATGAATATTATGTTTGGTTTGCCTGAAACCACGGGCTTGCGCTAGGAGTGTGCAATGCGGATCTTGAAGCTTGGCGGCAATGAAATAGATGACCCAACTTGGTTGGCTCGCTTGGTCGCGGTGATCCAAACCATGGTCAATGTCAACGATGTGCCGATTTTGGTGCATGGCGGTGGCAAGGAAATTGGCCAATTGCAGGTAGCGCTTGGTGGCGAACCGCAATTTGTGGCTGGCCTGCGCGTGACCGACCAAACGGCGCTCAAAGCGGCCACAATGGTGCTTTGTGGCATGGTCAGCACTCGCTTAGTTGCAGCCTTGAATGCAGTTGGCGTAGAAGCCCTCGGCTTGTCAGGCGTTGATCGCAACTTGGTGTATGCCACCCGCTTGGAGCATGCCGCTGGCGATTTGGGTGCCGTTGGCAAGCCAGCCCGCATTCGTGCCACGGTTTTATATGAAGCCTTAGCGGCAGATGTTGTGCCTGTGCTAGCTCCCTTGTGTGCTGATGGGGTTGGTGGCACGCTGAATGTCAATGCTGATGTGTTTGCGGGAGCGATCGCCGCCGCCGTTGGAGCCGATGAAGCGGTGTTTATCTCGAATGTGCCTGGAGTTTTGGTTGATGGTGTGGTTGCGCCACGGCTCAACACCGACGACATTCAGGCATTAATCGCCAACGGTACAATCAGCGGCGGCATGATTCCCAAGGTCGAATCGGCCTTGAGCGGCTTGCAAGCTGGCGTAAAAATCGTGCGCATCACGAATATCGATCAGCTTGATGCTGGCACAATTATCGAGGCCGCCTAATGCCGAGTCATTCGGTTTACGACAATATTCGAACCCGGGTGATTGTGCTGCGTGAGCAAGAACTCTTGATTATGGCCACCGAAGATCAGCCAGAATTGGTTTGGCGCTTGCCTGGTGGTGGTTTAGAACAGGGCGAATCGTTGGCCGATTGTGCCGCCCGTGAAGTTTGGGAAGAATGCGGCATTCGGGTGCAAGTTGGCAAAGTTGCTTTCTTGCGCGAGTGGGTTATTCCAACCTATGCCATCATCGACCCAAATGATCGTGAGCCAAACTATGGCTTAGAAGTGTTTCTGTATGCTACGCCGTTAGATCCACAGGCTACACTTCGTGCCGAGGCTGCCGATAAACCAATGCCCGAATGGCGCAGCTTGGTTGAAATAGCCAGCATGCCATTTTGGCCCAAAGAGCTGAAATCGTTGGCAACGTTTTTGGCCGAAGGCCAACGCCCAAGCGCCGCCCATTCATTCGTTAGCAGCTTTGAATCTGGTTGGGCAATCCCACCAGCAATCGACTGGGCCTGATACCCTCACCCCCTGACCCCCTCTCCCGCCCAGCAGGCGAGGGGAACCGCTCTAAGAGTCTCCCCCTCGCCCGCCGCAGTGGGAGAGGGGTTGGGGGTGAGGGCATGGTACATCATTATCGATATTTAAACATTATCCGGCGCAAGCCGTTTTGGGAGTAACCAATCAATGGTTGCCATTCAACACAGTACACTTTTGGCTCCAATCGATCCTGCGGACATTGTAGTTCGGCCCGCCCATGAAGACGATGTGGCTGGCATGAGTGAATTGGTAGCTGAAAATGTGCGGGCTGGGCATTTATTACCCCGTTCCGCTGACGAAATTCGTGCTTCTTTAGCAAATTGGGTAGTTGCCTGCCATGGCCAACGGGTGATTGGCATCGGCTCGTTGTTGCTGATGAATCCTGATCTGGTTGAGGTTCGCTCATTAGCTGTGGCAACCGAGTATCGTGCCGCTGGCGTAGGAGCCAAAATTGTGCTCGAACTGGTTGCCCAAGCCAAATTGCGCCGCATTCATACCGTTTTTGCCTTGACCCGCGCTGTCTCGTTTTTTGTGCGCTTGGGATTTAGCATCACCGACAAAGAACGCTTCCCCGAAAAGGTTTGGCGCGATTGTGTCAAGTGTCCACTCGTCACCTGCTGTGACGAAACCGCCGTCGTTTGGGAACATTAATTAAATCAAAAGTCAAAGGGCAAAAATCAAAATGTCCCTATGAAGCATTACAATTCGATGATTAGCCTACGATTTTGCCTTTTGCTTTTTGCCTTCTGCCTTTCATAAGGAGTTCATTGGTCATGTCGAATGCGACTGCAAATAAAGTTGTGCTGGCCTACTCTGGTGGTTTGGATACCAGCGTGATCGTGCCGTGGTTGAAGGAACACTATGGCTGTGAAGTCGTCTGCTATTGCGCCAATCTTGGCCAAGATGACGATCTGAGCGGCGTAGAGGCCAAAGCGATTGCTTCGGGCGCAAGTGCCTGCTATGTCGAAGATTTGCGCGAAGAATTTGTGCGCGATTTCTTGTTCCCGATGTTGCAATCAGGTGCAACCTACGAACGCACCTACTTGCTCGGCACAAGCATCGCCCGCCCATTGATCGCTCGTGGTCAGGTGCAAACCGCCTTGAAAGTTGGCGCTGATGCACTTTCTCACGGCTGCACGGGCAAAGGCAACGATCAAGTGCGCTTTGAATTGACCTACATGGCCTTGGCTCCGCATATGAAAATTATCGCCCCATGGCGTGAATGGCATATTCGCTCACGGGAAGATGCATTGGATTATGCTGCATTACATAATGTGCCAGTCACCAGCACTCGCGCCTCGATCTACAGTCGCGATGGCAATATTTGGCACTTGAGCCATGAAGGTGGCTCGTTGGAAGATCCATGGTTAGAACCAGAATTGACCATGTTCCAACGCACCGTGACCCCTGAAGAAGCTCCCGATTTACCAGAATACTTGGAAATTGGCTTCGAACGTGGTATTCCGGTGAGTGTGAATGGCGAGCAACTTGGCCCCGTGGCGTTGCTGCAAACCCTTAACGACATTGGCGCTCGTCATGGCGTTGGTCGCGTCGATTTGGTCGAAAATCGCTTGGTTGGCATGAAAAGCCATGGCGTATACGAAACACCAGGCGGTACATTGCTCTATCGTGCCCACCAAGGCCTCGAAGAATTGGCGCTTGATCGCGAAACCTTGCACTTCAAAGATACCTTGGCAATCCGCTTCTCAGAGTTGATTTACAACGGTCAATGGTGGTCGCCGTTGCGCTATGCCTTGTCGGCCTTCTTCACTGAAACCCAAAAGAACGTTACAGGCGTGACTCGCTTGAAAGTCTTCAAAGGTGGCGTGTATTTGGTTGGGCGCAAGGCTGAACGCAGCTTGTACGTACCCGATTTGGCAACCTTCAGCGAAGATGCCGTTTATAACCAAGCCGATGCTGAAGGCTTTATCAAGCTCTTTGGCTTGCCTCAAAAAGTCGAAGCCTTAACCTCAGGAGCCGAATAAGCATGAGTATCTTTCGTTTTGCCGCCGGCTTCCGCAGTGCTGCGGGGCGATGTGGCTTGAAGGCCAGTGGTAATCCTGATTTAAGCTTACTTGTTGCTGATAATGTTTGCACCGGGGCTGGGGTTTTTACTACCAGCCTCGTCAAAGCCGCGCCAGTGCTCTACGATCAAGCAGTTTTGGCCGAGCATGCCAGCGAAATTCGGGCAATTATTGCCAATGCTGGCTGTGCCAACGCTTGTACCGGAGCGCAGGGCGATGCGGCGGCTCGTGAGATGGCACGTTTAGCGGCTGAAGCAGTTGGTTGCGAGCCACACCAAGTTTTGGTGCTCTCAACGGGCGTAATCGGCCATCAACTGAATGTTGAAAAAGTTGCCAAGGGCGTGGCGGCAATTGCGCCTGAACTGGGCGTTGAGCATGCTCCAGCGCTGTCCGAGGCGATTATGACCACCGATACCCGCCCCAAAACGTCGAGCGCCACGGCGGTGATCGATGGAGTTGAGGTAACGGTAGCTGGGGTGGCCAAAGGCGCAGGCATGATCCATCCGATGATGGCAACCATGCTTTCAATTGTCACCACCGATGCAGCAATCGATGCCGATTTGGCCCAAAGTTTGTTGCGCGAAGTCACCGATGCATCATTTAACTGTGTAACGGTGGATGGCGACCCGAGTACCAACGATACGCTATTGTTGTTGGCCTCAGGCGTGAGTGGTGTGACGATCAATGCCAGTAATATTGCAGCCTTCCGCCAAGCGCTTGAAATTGTCTGCATTGATTTGGCCAAACAAATTGCTGCCGATGGCGAAGGCGCAACCAAGCTGATTACGATTACGGTTGATCATGCGCCGAGTGTGGCTGCCGCCCGCACCGTTGCCCGCAAAATTGCCTGCTCACCCTTGGTCAAAACCGCGATTCACGGCGGCGATCCCAATTGGGGGCGAATTTTGGCAGCAGCCGGAGTCGCGGGTGTGCCATTCGATCCCAGCCACGTTGAATTGTGGTTGGGCGAGGTGCAATTAGTTGCTGGTGGCACGCCCACCAACTACAACGAACGCGAAGCCGCCAGCCAAATCGGCGGCCAACAAGTGGCAATTCGCCTAAATCTTGGGGCTGGCGCGGCCACTGGCTACGCTTGGACCTGCGATTTTAGCGCGGAATATGTGCGAATTAACGCTGATTATCGGACGTAGAGGTTGGGGATCGGGGATCGGTTATTGGGGATCGGGAGTTTTAACCCAGAGGCACAGAGATGAGTAGGCTATAGGCTATGTGTAATGGTTATAGCATTAACAACGGCTTGCATGCCCTCACCCCCTAGCCCCTAGCCCGCCCGCGAGGCGAGGGGGAACCGCGCTCGGAGTGATCCCCTCGCCCGCCGCAGTGGGAGAGGGGCTGGGGGTGAGGGGGCGAAATTCACTGCGAACCGTATAAACCATTACAGCTATAGGCTAGTGGAATTTCGTTGGAAGATCAACAAAAGCCTATAGCCTTACCGATCCCCAATCCCCAGCTACCGACATCCAAATAACGAGGTAACCAAACCATGTGGGGTGGACGATTTAGTGGCTCGTTGGCTGAGCATATGCGCTTATTCAACGATTCGTTTCCAATCGATCGGCGCTTATGGGCCGAGGATATTCGCGGCTCAATTGCTTGGGCCAATGGCTTAGAACGCGCTGGCATTTTGCAAGCCGCCGAATGCCAAGAACTGATCGCAGGCTTGCGCCAAGTCTATCAAGAGTTTGAAGAAGGCCTGTTTTTGCCATTAACCAGCGACGAAGATATTCACACGGCGGTCGAACGCCGCTTGGGTGATTTTATCGGAGCCTTGGCGGGCAAATTGCATACTGGCCGCTCCCGCAACGATCAAGTGGCGACCGATACCCGTTTGTGGACATTGGGCGCACTCAAATTGGCCGATGATCTTATTCGTGATGTGCAAGCGGCCTTGCTGGAACAAGCCAAAGCGGTTGGCGAAGCAATGTTACCTGGCTATACCCACCTGCAACGGGCGCAGCCAGTCTTGTTATCGCACGCACTTTTAGCCCATTTTTGGCGTTTAGATCGCGATCGCCAACGCTTGCACGATGCAACCAAGCGCGTCAGCGTACTGCCGTTAGGCTCAGGCGCACTGGCTGGTACAGCCTTCGCGGTTGATCGGGCGGCACTGGCAGCCGAATTAGGCTTTACCAGCATCAGCCAAAATAGCCTCGATGCTACCAGTGATCGCGATTATATTGTCGAAATTTTGGCGGCAATCGCGCTGTTGGGTGTCCACATTAGCCAGCTCGCCGAGGATTGGATCATCTGGAGCAGCTCGGAATGGGGTTTTGTCGCGCTAGACGATGCCTATTCAACTGGCTCAAGTTTAATGCCGCAGAAGAAAAACCCTGATTCGTTGGAGTTGGCTCGTGGCAAATCTGGCCGTTTGATCGGCAATTTAATTACCGTTTTGACCTTGCTCAAAGGCCTGCCATCGGCCTACGACAAAGATTTACAAGAAGATAAAGCGCCCTTATTCGATGCGATCGATACATTAAGCCTGACGTTACCAGTGGTTGCAGGTGCAATTCGTACCGCTCGTTTCAACACCGAACGCATGGAATCGGCGCTTGATGATGCAATGCTGGCAACCGATGTAGCCGATGAATTGGTACGCCGGGGAGTGCCATTCCGCGAGGCGCATCATATTGCTGGGCGTTTGGTGCGCGAAGCCGAACAACGTGGGGTTGGCATGCGCCAATTGCCTGCCGAAAGCTTCGTAGCCGCCCACCCAAGCCTGACCGATGTTGCTGGTTTATTCGATTTTGCTCGTTCCGTCGCCATGCGCGACGTACCTGGTGGAACAGCGCCCAACGCCGTGCGCGACCAACTGATTGCTGCTCAACACGTTTTAGCAGAAGGTTGAGGTGGCTGCTAGCACCCTCGCCCTGCCGTTAATCAAACGGAGGCTTCCCAATGACACACCCACTTCTTGGTCGCGATTTACTGGCCTTGGCGGATTGGAACGACACTGAATTATTCGACGTGCTGGAAACTGCCGCCGAACTCAAACTACGCCAACAACGCCGCAAAGCTCACCCTCTTTTGGCCAACCGCACCTTGGCGATGATTTTCGAAAAGCCCTCAACCCGCACCCGCGTTGGCTTTGAATCGGCGATGGTTCAACTCGGCGGGCATGGCATCTACCTCAGCCCACGTGATACCCAAATTGGCCGCGGTGAGACGATTGGCGACACTGCTCGGGTACTGAGCCGCATGTGCGATGCGATTATGGCACGGGTCAATGATCATGCAACGTTGGTCGAGTTGGCTCAGGCAGCCGATGTGCCAGTGATCAACGGGCTTTCCGATTGGCTGCATCCAGTGCAAGCACTTGCCGATGCCCTGACCATTCGCGAGCATTTTGGCAGCTGCCAAGGCGTAAAATTAGTCTATCTCGGCGATCCCAATAATGTTTCCAATTCGTTGCTTGAGCTTGCCCCACGCTTGGGTATGGATTTTGCGATCGGCACGCCATTTGTGGCCAATGTTGATCAGCATTTGTTGGCCCAAGCTCGCCTGCAAGCCGCTGCCAATGGCACCAAAATCATTATCACCAATGATCCCTTGGAAGCCGTAAAAGATGCCGATGTGTTGTATACCGATGTCTGGGTCAGTATGGGTCAAGTCGTGGCCGAAGGTCATTTGGAAGCCTTACAACCATTTCAAATTAATGCTGAGCTTTTAGCCGCAGCGCGGGCTGGAGCCAAAGTTATGCACTGTTTGCCAATGCATCGCGGCGAAGAAATTAGCGCTGATATTGCCGATGGCGAACGTTCGATTGTGTTTGATCAAGCTGAAAATCGCTTGCATACCCACAAAGCCGTTTTGGTTGCAACCATCGCTGGCTTAGCCTTACGCCGCACCAAGCGCCTAGCGGCCTAAGCTGAGGGATCGGTTGTCAGGGGTTAGGGTTCAGGCGGACGGAACCACGAAGGATATGAAAGGGAGAGATGAGGATCGGTTATTGGGGGACGGGGATCGGGAATCATCTATTGCTAAGTTCATCAAAAAACCGCTGTTTACCACCAATCGTCCTTTAGGGGGTGCAGGGGGATGAAAACCCCTTGCGTCTCCCTCCGGCGGAGGGACGGAAGGGTGGTGAAATAATCAGGCATCAGTTGTCAGGGGCTAGGGTTCAGGCATATGGAACCGCGAAGGACGCAAAGAGCGCGAAGGCGCGAGTGAAGAGGAGTGATGATGTATAAATAGTAAATGAAATTAATAAATCCTCATTTTTCAAGCCATCCGTTAAGGCCAAACCAGGCGTAGACTGAGCTATGGACTGAAATTCATGTGAGGATGAACGATGAATCATTTACAACAGTATCTGGTCGATGAGTTCGTCGAGGATTATCAAGAAGGGCTGATTAGTCGGCGGCAGGCCTTGAAGAAAATCGCAGGTATTACGGGACTAGTGGTAGCAACCCAGTTGTTGGCAGCCTGTGGCGATCCTGCTACGCCTGCAACGGCAACCAGTGCCCCCAACCCAACTACCGCGCCAACTGCCACGACTGCCGCTGCAACTGAAGCCACGCCAACCACCGCCAGTACAGGCGGCAGCGTGCCCAACAGCGTGGCCGAAAATGATCCAGCGATCAAAGCGGCAATGGTGGAGTTTGCTGGCGGCGACGGTCAGTTAATGGCCTATCTGGCGCAGCCGGTTGGTGATGGTGCATTTCCAGTTGTGTTGGTTTGCCACGAAAACCGTGGGCTTACGCCGCACATTCAAGATGTTGCGCGACGGGTCGCCAAGGCTGGCTATATTGGCTTAGCTGTCGATTTGCTCTCGCGTGAAGGCGGCACGGCCAGCATTACCGACGCTGATAGTGTGCCTGGCTTGCTCAGCGGTGCACCACCCGAGCGCCATGTAGCCGATTTCAAGGCCGGAGTCGAGTATCTCAAAACCCAGTCGTTTGCCGACACCAGCAACATTGGCATGGTTGGGTTTTGCTTTGGTGGTGGGGTTACCTGGTTGGTTGCGGCGGGCATGCCCGAATTAAAAGCCGCCGTGCCATTTTACGGCCCACCAGTGCCAAGCAGCGAAATTCCCAAAATCAATGCCCCAGTTTTGGCAATTTACGCCGAACAGGATGATCGAATTACCAGCACGGTAGCTGAGGTTGAAGCAGCAATGCAACAAAACAACAAAGTCTATCGCAAAGAAATTTATCCTGGGGTCAATCACGCTTTTCATAATGATACTGGACAGCGGTATAATGCAGAGGCTGCCCAAGCGGCGTGGGCTGAAACGCTGGCTTGGTTTAAGCAATATTTGGTCTAGTCGATAGCATCCAGCAGCTTTTTCTGCTCGCACTCATCGACGACGATGGGTGCTTTTTGATCGGCTAAAATAAGGCTTTTCGGCTATACTGCCGCTAGATATTAACTGTAATGGTTTATGACCTTAAAAAACGCTGGTATTCCCTCACCCCAACCCCTCTCCCACGGAGCGGGAGAGGGGAGTACGAGTGGCGATTCCCCCTCGCCTCGCGTGCGGGAGAGGGGGCTAGGGGGTGAGGGAAGGCGATTCATTGCCAACCGAATCAACCATTACAATTAACCAATTGGAGTTTTAATAATGTATACCTTTGCTCGCTTCGAGCAAGCCATTCGCGAGGCCTTGCTTGCCACCAATTTAATTAGCGCCGCCGATATTGATTTAGGCGCACCCAAAGCTGCTGGCGTACAGGCCGATTTAGCCTTGCCTTGTTTTCGTGCTGCCAAAAGCCGTGGCAGCACCCCTGCTCAAGTTGCCCAAGAATTAGTTGCCGCGCTGCAATTTGCCCCCGATAGTTTGGTTGCCAGTGCGACTATTTCTGGCCCCTATGTTAATTTCAATCTCAACCCTCAAACCTTTGCTAAAGCCGTTTTGGCCGATATTCAGGCTGGCGGCGCAACCTATGGCAGTAGCACCAAGGGCAACAATCGCAAAGTAATTGTCGAATATTCATCGCCCAATATTGCCAAGCGTATGCACGTTGGTCATATTCGCTCAACGATCATCGGCCAAGCGATTGCCAATCTCTACCAACGCTTGGGCTACGAAGTGATTCGCGATAATCACTTAGGCGATTATGGCAAACAATTCGGGGTCAATATTGCCGCCACCTTGCGTTTTGGCAAGCCCGAAGGCGAAGGTGAGGCCGTGCTCGCAGCGATTGAAGAACAATACAAACGCTATAATTTGTTGATGAAGGGCGCAGTTGCCGAAGATACCGAGTATGACCCTGATTCAGATGCTGGCTTGGATGATGAAGCCCGCGCTTGGTCGTTGAAATTAGAACAGGGCGATCCCCAAGCAGTTGAAATTTGGCAATGGATGGTTGATTTGACCAAAACTGCCAATCAGCCCAATTATGATCGTTTGGGCGTGCATTTCGATCTGCAACATGGCGAAAGTTTTTACAAAGATATGTTGGCCGAAATCATCAGCGATGCTGGCGAGAGTGAGCTGGCAGAACGTGATGGCAATGCTATTATTGTCAAAGATTTACCCGACCATCGCGGCAAAAAATTACCAACCTTTTTGATTCAGCGCTCGGATGGCGGCACGCTCTACATGACCCGCGATATTGCCACCATCAAATATCGTGAGCAAACTTACAATCCCGATGCGATGATTTACATTGTGGGTCAGCCACAAGAATTGCACTTCCGCCAAACCTTTGCCATCAGCAAGGCCTTGGGCTACACCGATGCCGAGTTGATTCATATTTCGTTTGGTACGGTGTTTGATGCCAAGGGCCAGCCACTTTCAACCCGCAAGGGCAATATGATCTATCTCGAAACCTTGCTGGATGAAGCCCGTAATCGCGCCAAAGCCTTGATTGAACAAAAAATGGCTGAAGGCAAAACTCAACTTACCGCCGAATTGATCGATCAAGTTGCCGAGCAAGTTGGGGTTGGCGCGGTGATGTACAACGATTTGTACCAAGATACCAAGCGCAATATCACCGTCGATTGGGATCGCATGTTGGCATTCGAGGGCAATAGCTCGCCCTATTTGCAATATATGCATGCTCGTTGCTGCTCGATTCTGCGCGATTTTGGCAAATTACCCGCTAGCTACGATGGCAGTTTGTTGAGCCATTCAGCTGAAACTGGCTTGTTGAAAGAGCTTGCCCGTTTGCCACAAATTATTGAAGAAGCAGCGGCACGGTATGCGCCGTTCGTGGTCGCCGATTGGCTGTATGCCACGGCGCGGGCCTTCTCGGCTTTCTACGATGCCTGTTCAGTGCTCAAAGCCGAAACGCCAGAGTTACGGGTTGCACGTGGTCATGTAGTTGCCGCCACCGCCCAAGCGCTCCGCAATGGTTTAGCGTTGCTCTCAATTGCTGCTCCTGAACGCATGTAAAAACGTGGCTGTAGGCTTTGGGCTATCGGCTTATTGGTGTACCTACCAATCGTCGATAGCCCAAAGCCTACAGCTAATCATCATATATTCGATGGATCATAAGGACCAACTCTATGACTGATTCTAGCGCAGTATGGGTTGGTGAAGCTAAGCGTTATGATCAAACGCGCCCGACACCACCCTTGGTCTTGATCGATATTCTGACGCAGTTGATCCATATTCCATGCCCCGAACTCGTGGTTGATTTGGGGTGTGGTACGGGTCGCTCAACGACGATCTGGAACGAACGGGCAGCACAAGTCATTGGAATTGAGCCAAGTGAGCCAATGCGCAGTGTGGCAATCCAAAATCTTGCGACCCTTACTTCATCTACAACTATCAGCTACCAAGATGGAGTAGCACACCAAACGGGTTTTGAATCTAACAGTGTGGATATTGTTACCTGTGCTCAAGCCTTTCACTGGATGGAACCAACGGCAACGCTGGCTGAAATTGCTCGCATTCTTCGACCTGGCGGTGTGTTTGCAGCTTATGATTATAGCTGGCCACCAACCATTCATTGGGAAATTGATCAGATTTTTCAAGAGGTTGATCGGCGGTTTGAGCACCTAATTGCAACTCGTGGTACACCAGCGGAACGCCCAGGTTGGGCCAAAGAGCAACATCTTGAGCGCATGCAGCAGAGTAGAGTATTTCAACATACCCAAGAATTAGTGCTCCATCATTGCGAATATGGCGATGCGAATCGTTTTATTGGCCTGATCTTGAGTAGTGGATACAGCCATCAGCTCAAGCATGGCACGGTTACTGAGCAGGAAATTGGGTTTGATCGGCTCAGGCAAGTAGCCCACGAGCTGATTGGCAAGCAGCCAATTCCGTGGTATTTCAGCTACCATGTGCGAATTGGCATTCGTTAGATTCGCTCAATTCGCGCAGAATTTGAATATATGGCGATCGACTATCGGCTTTGGGCTGTTGGATTGCTGGTGTTCCTATCAACGAGGCTGCGATAGCCGAGTGCTAATCGCCATAGTTGCTTTGCACCTCTGCGTTAACATCTAGTCCCTGATCGCTGAATCCTGATCCCTCTATACTTTTGCCTTTTGACTTCTGCCTTTTGATTTTAAAATCCGTCTTTTGCCCGACCAATTTAGGACTTACGAATTGCCAACATTATGTTAGGATATGGAGTCGATACGACCTAAATTTGCTAGACTGATTTGGAGCCTGAAATGGACACTTTTGCTCGTTTTGAGCAAGCCATTCGTGATGCATTGCTTGACACCACGTTAATACCTGCCGACTTGATCGATTTAGTTGCCCCCAAAGCCAGCGGCGTGCAGGCAGACCTCGCCCTGCCATGTTTTCGGGTGGCCAAACTGCGCGGAATTAATCCGGCCCAATTTGCTCAGACTCTAGCAAATGCGCTTAAATTTACTCCTGAGAGCCTCGTGTTAAAAGCCTCGGCCTTGGGCGCGTATGTCAACTTTTCGCTCAATCCGGTTACCTTTGCCCAATCGGTGTTGCACGATATTAGCCAACGCAAAGCCGAGTATGGCCGTAGCACCAAAGGCCAAAACCAAGCGGTTGTGGTCGATTATTCGTCGCCCAATATTGCCAAACGCATGCGCGTCGATCACATTCGCTCAACCATGATTGGACAAGCGATTGTTAATATTTACCGTGCCTTGGGCTACCACGTGATTCGCATGAACCATTGGGGCGATTACGATCCTCAATTGGGCATTTCGTTGGCAGCCATGCAGCACTTTCAACATCGCAATGGCAATGGCGAAAGCATGTTAGCTTCGTTGGAGCAACAAACCCAACAATATCATGCCGATGATCAAGTGCACGATTTAGCTCAGGCTTGGGCTAGCAAACTGACCAAGGGCGAGCCGCAAGCGATCAAGCTTTTACAGCAGCTTGTTGATTTGAGTTTAACTGCCAACCAAGCCAATTATCGCCGTTTGGGCGTGGCCTTTGATGTGCAACATTGCGAGAGTTTTTATGCTCGCGAAGCCCAAGTGGTCATCAAAGAAGCTTTGCATTACCAAATTGCCCAACTCGATGGTCATGTGGCGGTCGTCAAGGATTTGCTCGATGAACAGGGCAAAGCATTACCAACTTTGTTGCTTAATCGCTCGGACGGCAGTAGTTTGTATATTACTCGTGATATTGCCGCAATTAAATATCGCGAGGAGCTATACCAACCCACTAAAATTATTTATGTGGTTAAGCAAGCGCAAGAATTGCATTTTCGCCAAGCCTTTACCATCAGCAAAACCCTTGGCTACACCAAAGCCGATCTGTCCCATGTGGCGTGTGGCATGATTCTAGGCCCAGAACGGCGCTCGCCCAGTGGCGCACGATTTAGCACCATGATTTATCTGGAGCCATTGTTGGATGAAGCCTGCACCCGCGCCAAAGCCTTGATCAAACAAAAAGCGCTTGAATCGAAAATCCCCTTTTCGAGCACAGAAATCAATGAAATTGCTGAGCAAGTTGGGGTTGGTGCAGTCATTTATCACAATTTACAGCACGATCCAGCCCACGATGTGGTGGTCGATTGGGAGCGCATGTTGGCCTTCGATGGCAATAGTTCAACCTATTTACAATATATGCATGCCCGTTGCTGCTCAATTTTGCGTGATTTCGGGCGCATTCCCCAAAACTACGATGGGCGGGTGCTGACTCATTCGGCTGAGCAAGCGTTGTTGAAAGAGCTAGCCCGCTTGCCGCAGGTAATTGTGGATGCAGCTGAGCGTTATGCGCCATTCGTGGTTTCCGATTGGCTGTATGCGACGGCCAAAGCTTTTGCGGTGTTCTACGATAGCTGCTCGGTTTTGAAAGCTGAAACTTTAGCGCTGCGAGCCGCACGGGGCCAATTGGTTGCTGCCACCGCCCAAGCCTTGCGCAACGGTTTAGGTCTACTCTCCATTGCCGCCCCCGAGCGGATGTAATTGGCAGATTTCCCTCGCTCCCCTTTTCCCCCTCTCCCACACGTGAGGAGAGGGGGAAACTGCACCTCTCCTCCGTGCTTCGGCGATTAAACTGCTCCTTATTGTTCAATTGCAACGTTTATGGCAAACTCACGTAGAGAAGCGCGAGAGCCACGACAACAAAGGAGTGTCATCATGATCAAAGTTCTGCTACTTGGGTTGGTACTTTGTGCCGTTGTGCTTATCGTAGGCTTGGTAATTGCGGCATTTGTTGCCAAAAAGGTCTTACGCACCCGTAATCTTAAAGGCCTCTATAACCAATTTGCCTATCGCTTCAAAGGCTCGAAGCATCACTATCCGTCACGCAACCAATATTATCAATCACACGATTACAATCACTATCGCCCAAAGCATAAGAAGAAACACTACTATGGTCATCGCCACGGTCACGACGACGATTACGATGATGATTATGATGACGATTAGGAATTACTAAATTGGCATTGTAATTATTAACGAGAGGAGTAGGTATGCACTTTTCGTTTGATATTAGTGGCATTTGCTGTTGTATTCCGATTATTGCCTTGGTTGGATTGCTCATTTTCTGGGTAGTAAAAAAGCAATCTGGCTCACGATCACATTCACATAGCTCTGGTGTTTACTGGGGCTCGAGTTCGAGCGATGATTATAGCTCTAGCAACGATTCGCATTGGAGTTCCGATAGCAATAGCGGCGATTCCAGTGGTTCTTGGGGCGATTCCGGCGGTTCATCGGATAGCGGCGGCGATTCCAGCGATTAGCAATCGACGAGCAAGGAGAGAAATTCGATGGACTCATTTGAAATAGTATCAACGATCATGTCGATCTTTACACTAGTGTTTTTTCTTTTCGTATTTTCGATATTTGGCTTTGTGTTTTGGCATATTATCAAAAATGCCAGAAATCCCAATCGCTACCAATCGAATGTGTATTCGAATCGTCGGCATAATCGCCGACATCATGCTTCGTTTCATCAGCGCCATATGCACCCGTCATTGCATCAGCATCCATCGTTGCAGCATCACCAGCAGCATCACTTTGATTCCGATGATCTCGCGGCTGGGATTGGTATCGCAGCAGGCATGCACGTTGCTCAATCATGGGACTCCAATAATTCAGGTTGGGATAGTTCATCCAGCTTTGATAGCGGTTCCTGGTCGAACAACGATTCTGGTAGCTCATGGTCAAGCGGCGATTCGGGCGGCTCATGGTCAAGCGATTCGAGTAGTTCGTCTAGCTCGGATAGTTTCAGCGGCGATTCAAGCGGTTCTTGGTAATACGCGATGAATGGATTTATGATAGTAATCGGCCTTAGCTTGGCACTCGTGCTGTCTTTGCTCAGTATAATGTTGCTCGGTCGTCTTCGATCGGTGCGGCCAGCCAAAACTAAGCAACGCCGAATCCATCAATCCTATCCCTATTCAGCGCCGAACCCTAAAAGCAATAAAGCCAAACGTCGGGCTAAAGCACAACACAACAAACGTAATAAAGTGTATTCGAGCCAAATCCAACCGGATCAAGCCCAACATTCGCTCAATAATTCAGCCAGTAACGATCAATCCACGGCTGCCTCCTATGCAAGTTCGAGTAATGATTCGGCGTGGTCGGCAAGCTACGATTATTCACAATCAACCTATGATTCGTCCTCAAGTGGCGATTCGGCTGGCTCTTGGTCAAGCGATTCGAGTAGTTCATCGGATAGTAACAGTGGCGATTCAAGTGGCTCGTGGTGAGAGGATTTAACATGATTTTACAAAAACTTGCTCCACATAAACCAACCGTGATCGTTTGGCTTAGTTCACTAGCCTTGATCAGTATGCAGTTGCTCTTGCCCTTTACTACGCTTAGTTTTTTGTTGGCAATAGTGATCGTGCCTGGGTTTTTGTTGTCAAGTTATGTGATTTGGATTATCTTTTTTCGCCCACGCTCATTACAAGCTCGCTTAGAGCCGCGGCGTGCCCATGATCCCACCATTCCGCGTAAAAAGCCACGTTGGCGCTACAATACCTATCAAGATCCGCCAGTCCATTTGCCGAATGTGCATTGGAATCCGATTGATCCCGATTTTATCGATTTAGAGTCGCTGGCTCCGAATAATAGTTCATCAAGCTCAGGTGGTGGCGATTCGAGTGGCGCGTGGTAGCCATGGTACAATTGGCGCATAGGAAAGGGATTTACCGATGCGCCGATTGTTATGTTTGCTGATCATTCTGCTGCTCTGGCCGCATCCTGTGGCTGCTCAAACCAATCTTCCTCAATGGCTTGAACGCAAAACTACCTATATTTCTATTTTGTATCCCCAAGGCAGCGAAGCCGAAGCCGAGCGCTATGCTGGCTATAGCGACGCGATCTACGAGGAAGTTACGGCGGTCGTTGGCTATCGACCTGCCCCACCCTTGACGCTGCGCATCTACCCTACCAAAGAACTCTATCAACAGGTAAACCCGGCGGCCCGTTGGCTGGAAGGCATCGTGGCTCATGCCCACACTGGGCGACGCGAAATTAGCATTGCTGTGCAGCAAACTGTAGGCATGAGCGATGAAGAATTACGCAATAATGTGCGCCATGAATTAATGCATATCATTGCTGCCGAGCTTTCCGATGGCCGATTAAGTACGATGTGGCAGGAAGGCATTGCCCAATATGTTGAAGTGCCAACCAGCCAAAGCGGCTATAAAATTGCCTTGCTCAAACAAGCCCTCGAGAATAACGCGCTTGCGACCTGGCGCTTATTAGATAGTGCTGGCGCAGTCTACGATAATCCAGAACTGGGCTATCCACAAAGCTGGTCGATGGTCTCATTTTTGATTCAGCGTTATGGTATGGCACGATTTTTGGCTTTTTTAGAGGCGTTGCGCACGGCTAGTGGCTATCGTTCAGCCCTCAGCCAAGCCTATAGTCTTAGTGCCGAAAGCCTTGAAAGTGAATGGCTGGCTCAACTGCCAACCTGGATCGATGGTGGTTGGAAGCAAGCGCCGAGTGTCGCCTTCGATCAAGCGAGCATCGAAACAGCTCTGGCTGCTGGACGTTATAGCGAGGCCTTGACTGCCGCCGAAACCGCCCTGACGATCAAGGATGATCCGGCGATTGCGGCGCTGCGCGAACAAGCTCGCAAAGGCGTGCGAGCCGAAGATGCTGCTGCCGCCGCCCGCGTGGCGCTATTGGAAGGCCGTTATGCTGAGGCCAAAACCGCGATCGAACAAGCGTTGCCATTATTTGCTGATTTGGCGCGAATTGATCGCCAAAAGCTGCTGAATGATTACCTACAACGCGCTGACCAAGGCCTCAAAGCCCAGCAACTACTCGAAACCGCCCGCCGCGATTTGAATGGAATTCGCATAGTTGCTGCGCGTAATAATATTGAGCAAGCTGCTAATTTATTTAGCCAGCTTGGCGATAATAATGGGCGCAGCCAAGCCGCTCAGTTGCTTGAATCGCTTAATCTACGGCTAAAAATTGTGGGAATTGGCTTGATTGTGGTGGTTGGGTTGGGTTTAGCGTGGAATATTGATCGGCGACGAGCTATGCGCAAGCGGATGTTGCCGCTGTAGAGAGCATGCTGATGATGATTAATCTCAAAAATGCTGAACATTATGTTTGGGGCGATGGCTGCGACGGCTGGTTTTTACATAAATCAGCGGCGTTCACGCTGATTCAAGAGCGTGTGCCCGTTGGCAAAGCCGAGGTGCGCCATTACCACGAATATGCCGACCAAGTGTTTTATGTGTTGCAAGGGGTTGCGACACTTGAAGTTGATGGCATAATTCACCAGCTTCAAGCAGGCGATTCGTTGGCGATTCCGGTTGGAGCAGCCCATCAATTGAGCAATCAAGGCCCAGATGAGCTGCATTTTTTGCTGATTTCGCAACCAAATAGCCATGGTGATCGAGTGCTAGCGCCGCTAGAATCAGCTTGATGCTTGGGGGCGTAACTTTTTAAACATCCGCGCAGCCAATTCGCGTTCTGTTTGGCCGATGCTGCCGCTGAACCATAAGCCAGCGCCATAGATTAATCCGGTTACGACTCCTGCCAAATACACATTGATGCTGAGCAACAACCAGCCGATACCACCAGCCAGCAATGCTGCCAGCGCAGGCCGCCAAAATAAACTCGCCAAGTTGATGTTAATCTGTTCGCGGCGTAGTACCAGCCAGAGCGGCAAAAATAACACAAGCTCAGAAACAATCGTGATTGCGGCGGCGGCAAAATAGCTATAGCGTGGAATCAACCAAATATTCAAGCCCAAATTGACCATTGCAGTTAAACCAAAAGCCTTAGTAATTGCCTGTTTCTTGCCCAGCGCGATAATCACATATTGAGTCAGGCCATTCAGATAGCTGCCTGGTAAATACCAAATCGTAATCATCAAGGCATAGACGCTGCCTGGCAAATATTCAGGCCGATCGGCGAGCCATGTGGTTAGTGGCACAGCGATAATTGTAGCCACAACGGCGATGCCAAACGCTAAATTCAGCAACATACGCAATGTGCCAGCATAAGCCCGACTCATTCCAGCTCGATCATCGCCGGAACGGCGAATTAGCGTCGGGAAAATCGCGTTAACCACAATTGGCGGCACAATTTGGGTGAAATTAATCAGTTTATAGGCTACGCCATAGGTTGCCGAGACCACAAAGCCGTGGAAGGCGCTCAACAAAATGGTGTCGAAACGAAAAAAGATCGTCATCAACAAACTATTGAGCAAGAGCGGGTAGCCCTCTTTGAGCAAGGGTTTGGCGGGTAAGGTTGGGCCAAACCACGCTACTTCGGGGAAGAAACGCCGCATCGCCAGCCAAAATAAGAGGGCGCTGAGCAATGCTCCCGCCAAGGCTCCGCTAGCAATCCCAATAATGCCAAAGCCCAAAATCAAGGCAGTTAAGCGAAATGCTGCACTCCCAATATTGGTCAAAAGATTGACGACCGCAGCCGCGACCAAGCGCTCGTGGCCTTGCAACCAAGCGGTGACGCTGGCCGAAAGTGCCGCCGGAAACAAGGTCAGCATCAAAATTGTGATCACCGTAATTTGCTGACTGGTCAGGCCAACCGCCGTAATCTCAGCCTGCGCCAAGCCGTTGTAGATCAGCACAAAAATCACGGCAATTGGCAAGGCTAAAATTGCAAAACGCAAACGGAGCCAGAGCGTTGTGCGAAATGTTTGGGGCGCTTGGCTTGGCTGGCGCACAATTTCGTGCGTTGCCAAAACCGTTAAGCCCCAATCGGCAATTGTGCCAAAATAATTGACGACAATCACTGCCGCAAAGTCGTAGGCTCCAACGGTTTCGGCAGCCAAAAAGCGATAAAGAATCATCGCAAAGACCAAATCAAGCATGCGACTGGCCATTTGTAGAGCAAAGGGAATACTAGTGTTGCGGCCAATCGTGCTCAAATGGTCGTCAGTTGCTTGGCGTGGCTTGCTCCAACGGCGAATGCCTGCCAAGGTTAAGCCCAATAAGCCTACCAGCCCCAAACTGAATAAGCCTACCAAAACCCAGCTTCGCAATGAAACTGTTGGTAGGCTTAGGAATTGTAGTGCCACACAGAACTCCCTTGGAAGCATTAGACAAGCCGTTTTTGGCCCCAAATCAGCACATGCATTTGCGGCAGCACGCGCACATTGAACGGTCGCCATTCAGGCAATTGAGCACGTTCGGCCAGCCATTCGAGAGCATGAGCATAATCGCGCTCGGCCCAGCGACCTTCTGGCTGCCAAATAATTGGCAATTGAGCCTCGGCAAAAGCCTGATGTTCACTGACAAATTGATGCAATTGAGCTAAATCGCTCTCGCCAGTGATCACAAATTTCCATTGTTGCTGTTCGGCTGGCAATTGCATAAATTGGCGTAACGGTTCGAGCCGCAACATGCCGGTGTTGGCTCCGGCCAATTTTGGCGATAAGCTCCAGAGATTGATCAACTCAACCAGTTCGGGGCGAAAGAGGGTGCTATTAGTTTCAACTGTGAGATGATGGCCAGCAGCTCGAAGGGTTTGAGCCAAGGCTGGCAATTCGCGCTGCAACATTGGCTCGCCGCCAGTTAATACGACATGGCGTGCTCCTTGGTCGGCAATGCGCTGCGCGAGGGTCGCAATTGGCAAATCTTCCCATTTACCGCCCTCTTTGACGCTCCATGAATATTTGGTATCGCACCAGCTACAGCGCAAATTGCAGGCAAAAAAGCGTACAAACGTGGTTGGCACACCCATCAAGGTGCCTTCACCTTGGACTGAGCGATAAACTTCCATCACATTCATGGCTGGGCCTCGCGTTCGGCACGGCTAATTTCAACATAGCCACTGGCAGTCTCCCACAGCCGGATTCTCCATAGCAAGGCGGCAAATTCAGGCGCTTGCTGTTCAAGCTGATCCCACATCCAATGGGCGATATTTTCGGCGGTGCTGGGCACACTCAAAAAATCGTTAAGATTATAGTGATCAACGCGAGCAATAATAATTTCGTTGACCAACTGCTTAATTTGTTCTAAATCAATCACCATGCCATCATCGCTTTGACCACGAGTGGGCTGAATCAGCCCACGCACACTGACCTCTAATAAATAGGAATGGCCATGTAACCGCGCACATTTGCCGCGATGATTGGGGAGTTGATGGGCTGCTTCGAAGCGAAATTGTTTGGTAAGAATCGCGTACATATCATCTACTAGGTGTTTAAATGTCAAAAAAAGCGCCAACGGTTGACGCACATGGCTATTGTACCATGGGGACGGGGCAAGTAGAACATAGAGCAAAGAACATAGAACATATTTAACCACGAAGGACGCGAAGAACACGAAGAATCAAATGTCTGGATTACTGCTAAATGCTGAGCAATTAATCAACGAAGCTTAGCGATCTTCGTGTTCTTTGTGGTTACAAAACATAGATAAAGAGATAGAGCAAATTCCAAATACTCAAGGTCATACAGCTTAGGCTGACTAGTTGGAGGAATAGAATCAGATTGTATTTACGTTTGGATTCTTGCCACTGCTTTTTAATAGAGCGTGACCAGAAAAATGCCGCCAATGCTAAGCTACCCAAACTGCCTATGCTAAGAATCTGCCAACTACTATTAACAGCATTCGATCTTGTGCCAAAATAAAAATCATCAAGCGCCTTGGATGTTTGATAGGCAAAGAAAATTATAGGAATCGAAAGAACGCATAAACAGCTAAAAATAATCAGCATGATCTTTCTGATTCGCGCGTTGCCTTGTGGATTATTTGGCATCTGATAGCTCATCAATACCTCTAACGAGTGAATCCAAAACGATCGTATCGGTAGCATAGCAGAAGAAATCATGGTTATCTAGGCTGATTGACGGCTGTAACGTAGCGGCGTAGCGGATGGGTGGCTATGGGCTATTGGCTCTTGTAATAATGCTTGGTATTTCACAGGAATTGCCAGCCAAAAGCCTATAGCCAAGCTCTTCGTGTCCTTCGTGGATCAATCTAAATTCTGAAAACTGGCCTCTGATCACTAACCCCTCTACTTAACGATTGTTATAATACCCTTTGACTATTGTGATTAACCGCTGATGGAGGCGTGTTGTGAATTTTCTGATTGCTCTTGATCAGGCTGCTACTGTTGAGCCAGCCTTGGTTGGTTTAGTTGCCCGCGATTTAGCTGGCACAACCCCGGGTTTTGTGCTGAATACCAAGGTGTACCATACTGCGCCGCATGGCGAAATCACCCCCGATGTTGAAGCCGAAATTGCCCAAGCCTATGCCCAATTGGCGGTTGAAAAAGTTGATCTGATCGCCTCGCCAGCATTTGCGGGCACTGCTCCAGCCGAAGCTGCCACCGCCTTTGCTCGCTTTTCGGCAATTCAGGGCATCGACAAAATTGTGTTGGCGGCAGAACGTTGCTGGCAATCGGCGACCAGCGAGGCTGCCCGTAAATTGTATCGTGACCATGCGATTAACCCAGATGATGTGCAAATTGCTGTGGTGATTATTCCTAGTCGTGGTTAGGCCTAGTGCAAGATTTTGCCAAGGCTAGGCTCTTTGCAAAACACCCGAATATTAATCAGAATTTGGGCGTTCAAACTGGTATAATAGCCTTATACCCACCTGAACCCTAACTTAGCAGAATCAGTTTTGTCGAGAGGTTGCTTATGTTTCGTCGTTTCTCTGGCTTGTTTGCTGCCGCCTTGCTAGGAGTGCTTAGTTTGGTCTTGCTCCAGCCTGCTGCTGCTAGTAGCCTGGCTCAACCACCACGCCCAACGTTAACGCCCACGCCGCCGCCGACAGAAACACCGTTGCCCACGGCAACTCGGGCACCAGTAACATCAGTTCCAGGTGCCACGGCTGAGCCAACTCTTGAGCCAACCGCAACTGCTTTACCAACGGCAACCGTTGAACCAACCGCAACTGCCTTGCCAACTGCCACGCCAATTCCGGCGACTGCTACGCCAGTGCCACCGGTGACCTTGCCTGATACTGGCGTGGTCAAGCCTGTGCCTGTTGCTTTACCAGTAACCAGCAGCCCACAAAGCTCAAATACTTGGTTGTGGCTGGGTGTGAGTTTGGTTGTGTTAGGCTTGGCTGGACGCTTTGGCTTGAAATTGATGCGCTAACAGGTGAAACGGCGTTTAGCTCCTCAGGCTGGCTGTCCGCCTGGCTCGTTTGGTGCGCCCGTGATTGGCGAGATTCGCGAGTGGGCCGCTGACCCATTGCAATTTGCCCAAGCACGCGCCCAACGCTATGGCCCGATTTGGTCGACCCATCTTTTGGGTCGGCCTTGTGTCGTTTTATTGGAGCCAGCAGGCAATCGCTTTATGCTGAGCCAAGGTTTACAGTATTTTTCGTGGCGAGCTGGCTGGGGCCGGGCTATGTTGCGGCTCATGGGTGGTGGTTTATCGTTGACTGATGGTCATCAGCACGATCAGCAACGTAGCTTGCTCAAACCTGCTTTTGCCCATGCCGCCCTTCAGCAACTGCAACCACAAATTCAACACCTGATTCGGCAACAATTGCAAACCTGGCCCGATGCTGAACCGATTTGTTTGTTGGAACGCTTGCAAACGTTGGCGTTTGACGTGGCATTGCTCGTGGTTTGTGGCCGCACGCCAGCCCCAATTGCCGAGGCTTTGCATCATGATTTTGCGGCGTTTACCGCTGGTTTGTTTACCCCGTTGCCCTATCCAATTCCAGCAACACCTTATTTTCGGGCGCAAAAATCTGGCGAGCGGTTGCGCCAAACCTTAAGTTATTTAATTGAACTCCGCCGTTTGAACATAGCAGCTGATGCCTTGGATAGCTTAAGTTTGATGCTCCAAGCTGAGCCAAATCGCCCTGATGATGAATTAATTAGCGAATTATTATTGTTGTTATGGGCTGGCCACGATACCGTTGCCTCGTTGCTGACTTGGATTTGTATTGAATTGGCGCAACACCCCGAAATCCTGCAACGTTTGCGTCAAGAATTAAGTACTAATCACCATAGTTTGCTCGATCATGTGCTGCGTGAGGCTGAGCGGTTACATCCGCCAGCGCCTGGTGGTTTTCGCGGAGTTGTTGAAGCTTTTGAATATGCTGGCTATCATGTGCCGCAGGGCTGGCTGGCGATGTATTCATCAGTCTATACCCACCAGATGCCAAGTCTGTGGCATAATCCTACTCAGTTCAATCCCAATCGCTTTGCAGCGCCTTGTAACGAAGGCAAACAAGCCTATAGTTTGGTTGGCTTTGGCGGCGGGCCACGGATTTGCATTGGTTTGGCGTTGGCTCAAATTGAAATGCGCCTAGTGTTACGCGAATTGCTCGCCAATTATCAATGGCAACTTGTGCCTAACCAAGATTTACGGCCTGTCTGGTTGCCAACCAATCAGCCGCGTTCAGGTGGCCTGATCACAATTCAGCGGTTTTAGAGGAAGCGGTTATGGCCGAAATTGATTCGATTCAGATTGTTGGCGCACGCCAGCATAATCTCAAAAATATTGATTTAGCCATTCCCAAAGGCAAATTGGTGGTATTCACCGGCCCATCGGGGGCTGGCAAATCAACACTCGCCTTTGATACGATTTATGCTGAAGGCCAGCGTCGCTATGTTGAATCGCTTTCGAGCTATGCCCGCCAATTTTTGGGTCAATTGCCCCGACCTGAAGTGGATAGCATTCGTGGTCTAGCGCCAGCAATTGCCGTCGCCCAACAAACGATCAACCGTTCGCCGCGCTCAACCGTTGGCACAATCACCGAAATTTATGATCATTTGCGCTTGTTGTATGCGCGGATTGGCAAACCGCATTGCCCAGTCTGTGGCCGTGCGATTGAGCAACAAACTGCTAGCCAAATCGTCGATCAGATTTTGGGTTATCCTGACGGCACACGCCTGATGATTTTAGCGCCCTTGGTGAATGAAGAACTTGGTTCGCATGCCACGGTGCTTGAGCAAACGCGACGGGCTGGCTTTGTGCGGGTACGGGTTGATGGCGCAATTGTTGATCTTGATGAACCAATTGAGTTGGATCATCGTCAAGCCCATAGCATAGATGTGGTGGTCGATCGGCTGATTATTCGCCACAGCGAGGCCGTGAGCTTGAATGACCATCCGGATCGGGTACGGGTGAGCGATTCGGTTGAAACAGCCTTGAAAACTGGCGCGGGAATGGTCTGGGTTCAGCCGCTTGATGGTCAACAGCTGCGTTACAGCGAACATGCTGCATGCCCTGAACATGGGCCATTGGCCAGCGGCGCGATCGAACCACGCAGCTTTTCATTTAATAGCCCACATGGTGCTTGCCCGATTTGCGATGGATTAGGCACAGTTGATGATTTCGACCGGAACCTGTTACAATCTCAGGCAGCGCAAACCCTTGGCGAACTGCTTTCGAATCCACTTCGCGCCAGCACCACGACCTACCAACAATATTGGGAAGAAACCATCCAAGGTTTAGCTGAAGCTTTGGGCAGCGATCTCGAACAGCCTGTTGACACAATGGCTAGCTGGGCGTTAGATTTATGGCTAGAAGGCACAATTCCAAGCGATGATCAACTACATTTAAGCAAAAAGCTACGCCAACAGCTCGCCAACTGGTCAGGTTTGCTCGGTTGGTTGCGTCAACATTGGCAACAAGCAAGCGAACAACAGCGCGAAAGCCTCAGCATCTATCGCCAAGGCACCATTTGTTCGGCCTGTGAAGGTTCGCGCTTGCGACCAGAGGCGCGGGCAGTTACACTACAGGGGCTAGCAATCGATCAAGTTACAGCAATGTCGATTGAGGCTAGTTTTGCTTGGGTTAGTGAACTACCCAACAAATTGCGGCGCGAGCGTGAGCAACAGATTGCAGCGCCGATTGTGCGTGAAATGTGCTTGCGTTTACAGTTCTTGCGCGAAGTTGGCCTAGACTATTTGAGTTTGGCGCGAACTGCTGAGAGCCTATCGGGCGGCGAGGCTCAACGGATTCAATTGGCCACCCATATTGGAGCTGGATTATCAGGGGTCTTGTATGTCTTGGATGAGCCATCGATTGGCTTGCATCCACGCGATACTGAGCGTTTATTACAGACATTATTGCAACTACGCGACCTTCGCAATTCAGTTTTAGTAGTCGAGCATGATCCAGCGATTATTGCTGCTGCTGATTGGGTGGTTGAAGTTGGGCCGACAGCGGGCGTGCAAGGTGGCTATATTATGGCCAGCGGCACGCTTGAGCAACTGATAGCTCAGCCCAATTCCCAAACAGGCCAGTATGTAGCTGGGCAACGGCAGCTAAGCCTGCCTCAAACACGGCGAAAGCCAACCCATGCTACACTAATGCTACGTGGAGCCAAACAGCATAATCTCAAAGATCTGGATGTAGCGATTCCATTGGGATGTTTGGTTGCGATTACGGGAGTATCAGGTTCGGGGAAATCGACACTTATTCATGAGATTCTCTACCCACGGCTGGCCAACGAACTGCATGGAAGCCGCCTGCCAGTGGGCCGACATCGAAGCCTTGAAGGCTATGATCAACTTGAAAAAGTGATTGCAGTTGATCAAACGTCACTGGGGCGCTCAGGTCGTTCCAACGCTGCCACCTACACCGGTATTTTCGACGCATTGCGTCAATTGTTTGCTGGGACACCTGAAGCCAAAGCGCGGGGCTATGGAGCCAGTCGATTTTCCTTTAATCTTAAGGGAGGGCGGTGCGAACAATGTCGCGGCGAAGGTGTGGTATCGATTGCCATGCAATTTCTGCCAGATCTAGCGGTGACCTGCGACGCATGCGGCGGGTTGCGTTATAATCGAGAAACCCTTGATATTCGCTATCGTGGGTATACCATTGCTGATGTGCTCGCCATGACCGTAGGCCAAGCCTTAAGCGTTTTTGAACGGCTACCGGCTTTGGCGCGAAAACTAGAGAGTTTGGTTGAGGTCGGGTTAAGCTATTTGACGTTAGGGCAGCCAGCGGCGACTCTTTCGGGAGGCGAAGCGCAACGGGTAAAACTGGCGGCAGAGCTAGCGCGTCGAGGAACAGGCCGAACCCTGTACATCCTTGATGAACCAACCACCGGATTATATTGGACGGATGTCGAACGGTTAATTGCGATATTGCAACGATTGGTTGATACAGGAAACAGCGTTGTGGTGATCGAACATCATCTCGACCTGATCAAGACCGCCGATTGGGTGATCGATTTAGGGCCGGAAGGTGGGGACACTGGTGGCCGGCTGGTAGTGGCTGGTACGCCGGAAGTAGTCGCTATGAATCAAGCTTCATGGACTGGCCGCTTCCTTCAAACCGTGTTAGCTTGACGGTATGCCCAAAGCGTGAACAGCAACTGTGAATTTGGGGCATTATAAAGGCACATTGTGTTGACGAAGGTATAGCCTTAATGTACAATGTGCGTGCTGGCCGGGCCACGTTCCGAACCACGCCGTGTTGCCCCACTGCGAAGCTCACAGCATAGTGCAAGGAGTTACTCATGGCAGAAGAGCGCACCAATACGTCTGACGAGCTTGAGCGCCTGTTCTACCCCAATAAAATCGCACGATTGTATCTTCTCAGTTTGGAAGATGTTATGGGCCGCACGGGGGTCAATGCGCTGCTAAATATGGCAGGGATGAAACACCTCGTCAATAACTATCCGCCCAACGACTTGAAACGCGAATTTTCGTTCTTTGATCTGGCAACGATCAGCGAAGCCACCGAAACAATGTTCGGTCCACGGGGTGCGCGTGGGATGGAACTGCGGGCCGGACGGTATGCGTTCAGTCTTGGGTTGAAAGAATTTGGCCCACTATTGGGGATGGCCGACCTTGCGCTCAAACTGATGCCCATGACCATGAAAATGAAGATCGTGTTGAATGCGGTAGCACAAACTTTCGACCGCTTCAGCGATCAGCCGAGTCGGGTGGAAGATCAAAAAGGTCGTTTCCTCTATTACATTGATAAATCGCCAGTGTTCTGGGGACGCGGCAATAGCACCCCGATCTTCTATTTGGCGCAAGGGATTATCGAAGAAGCCTTGACGTGGGTGACCGGCGGTCATAACTTCAAGGTCGAACAAGTTGCAAGTCCACGCAATGGCGATCCATATTGTGCGTTTGCCATTGACAAGGAGCCAATAGATTAGGACGATGTAAGTCTGCCAATCTGTGCGCTGGCGACGAGCAGGACGCTCACAGACATCCAACTGTAATCTGCTAGATTCCCATATTCGTGCAAATGCGAGTATAGTACATGGTAGATACCAGGTGGTTTCGGTGGTCGAAACGTCTTGAGCTGCAGGGACTCGTTATGAAACGGATTGTTCTCCGCGATCCTACGCTTATCGCTCCCTTTGGAGAACCAGCGCGTGATTTGCGGATTCTCAATAAGCCGCTGTGGCTGCTACACCGTGATCTGCTTGCACGCCACTGCCAAAGTGTTGCGGAAGTAGACGATTGGTCTGAAATTTCACCAAGTAGTGATGAACTCTTGGTGCATAAAGATAATCTCTATTTCAACCGCGATTTCATTGAGACGTTTATCGCTGAGGCACGCGCCACTGGGCAACCTTGCCAAGTGGCTTTTGCTGCTGATGATGCGATGATTACGGCCCATGCTTTGCGATTACAAGAGGGTATTCGCAAGCATGGCAACCATTTTATCGCCGACCTCTACTATTTCCCTCGCGGCGTTGTCCCGAATCCACAACCGCTGGTGATCGATACCAATGCCATGGAGATGGGCTACTACCATATTCCAAGCTATATGGCGCCCAACCAAGGGGATTTGGTATTCCAGGTGCCAATTCGTGCGTTTTGTTCAATCGAAAGCTGGGTCCATATTTTCATGACAAACTCTCCGCTCGGGGTGTTTGCATGGGGTCGGAAGCTCGAGCAAGAAGTTGCCGCAAGTTGGCGTTTGAAGTTGAAGATTGGCTTTCGTTCATTCATCGAACGTAAGCACTTTCTTTCATCATCTCCGGTGGTCAAGATTGGCAAGAACTGCTCAATCGATCCTTCGGCGATTATTCAAGGGCCAACTGAGATCGGTAACAACGTGAATATTGGCGCTGGAGTGGTGATTACGAATAGCTTGATCGGTAATAACGTGACGATTATGCAAGGCTCTCAAGTGATGCTTAGCGTAGTCAGTGATCGTTGTTATTTACCATTCCGGGCTGCTCTGTTCATGACTGTCTTGATGGAAAATTCGATGGTGGCGCAAAATACCTGTTTGCAGTTATGCGTCGTTGGCCGTAATACCTTTATCGGGGCTGGCAATACCTGTACCGATTTCGATCTGCTGGGCAAGCCAATCAAGACGCTCCATCGCGGGCGCTTGGAAGAAGTTGGTCTGCCAGTTATTGGCTCGGCAATTGGCCATAATTGTAAAATTGGCTCAGGCTTTGTCATTTACCCAGCCCGTAATATTGAATCAGGCACGGTCTTGATTTATGGCGATGACCATTCGGTTATTCCTAAAAATGTTTCGAGTGGTATTTATACGCGCCCACCAGTTTTCTATCCCGACCGCGATCCGCGCGTTCAACGTGTTCCAGTTAACGATCGCGTCGCAGATGAGTACCCAGCAGAACAATTCCGTGATTAACGCTGCATCGCACGCGGCGTGCGATGATGGAGGATACTGTGAGCAAAGAACGCATCTTAGTCGTCGAAGACCAAGCCGATATCTCTGGCTTGCTCAAAATTTACTTCACCTCGCAAGGTTATGAAGTGATGACCGCGATGCGCGGGCAGGTAGCGCTCGATCTTGTGAAACGCACGCCGCCGCATTTGGCCTTGCTTGATGTGAATTTGCCCGATATGACCGGGTATGATATTGGAAAAGCACTGCGTGCCAATGCCCGTACAAAGCATATTCCAATCATTTTCTTGACCGCCCGTGGTGAAAAAAGCGATAAAGGCATTGGCCTCGGTGAAGTCCAAGCCAATGACTATATCGTCAAGCCCTTCGATATTGAAGAAGTCCATATGCGGGTGCGCAATAACTTGGCCTTGGCTCGCGAAAAGAGCCGCACCCACCCGGTGACTGGCCTGCCAACCGCCGAATTGATTAACGAAGAACTCCGCCGTTTGCTCTCAGCCGAAGTTTGGACGCTGGCAACCGTGCATATCAATGGCTTCGATACCTTTACCCAAGTCTATGGCTCGGTCGTCGGCGAGGATGTGCTGAAGTTTGGCGCATTGTTGATCAACGAAGTCGTCAGCGAGTTGGGTGGCCAAGAGGAGTTCATCGGTCAATTGGTCACAGGGCCAGATTTCTTGATTACGTCGATGCCTGAACGCGCTAAAGCAATTGTCGATCGTATCGCTGAACGCTTTGATCAAGAAATTGGCTTGCACTATAGCTATCCCGACCGTAAACGTGGCTATATTTTGGCTAAAAATGCCGATGGTACTGAACGCCAAGAACCACTGATGACGGTTTCAATCGGGGTGCTCGATAGCAACGATGGGCCATTCTACGATATCCGTGAACTCAGCGAAACGGCTGAAAGTGTGCGCCCATTGCCCAACCTGCAAGATGGTTCAGTTCGTAGCGCTGTGAAATTTGGCCGCTAAGCCAGGAGTTAATTCCTGTGCCTAAAGAACACAAATGCCCATGAAAATCTCTCCTCCTTCCACCGCAATTTGGCACGTGTTAACAGGCATTGCTCACCTCGCCCGTGAGCAATCGCCTGATTTGCCAACGTTCGCGCAGCGCTGTGCCGATTTGCTCAAACAAAGCGGCATGTTTGCTCAAGGGGCGATCTTACGCCTTGGTCAACAACGTTCGTTGTTGACTGCATGGGGCATGAATAAACGCGCAACCAATCGGTTGTTGCCTGCTCGCGTTTTAAATGGTGGAAGTGAGGTTCGCCTGCCAGATGGTTGGCAGATGTTTGAGATTGGCACTGCCGAGGTGCCTGGCGTTTTGGTCGCTCCAGTTACAATTGAGCCTGAACCACTGACGGTTTTGGTCGCGCAACTAACCAGTTTGTGGCAGGGCGTGGCCTTGCAAGAGGAATTTGCCCGCCGTGAACGCACGGTTGCAGCCATGACTGAATCGTTGCAAGGGTTGGCTCAGCAACTCAATGCCGACGATTTCTTGCAAACCTTGGTCACTCAAGCAACCGAATTACTGGGCGCTGCTGGCGGTGGGGTCTACATGACCGATTCCAACCAGCAATACTTGGAGTTGCGCCAAGTTGTGCAATTTCCGGCCAATTGGAATGGCGCACGGATTCAGGTTGGCAAGGGTGTGGCTGGCAAGGTGGCCCAAAGTGGCAAGCCGATGCTGGTCAATGATTATGCCCAAGCTAAAGAAAAATACGATAATCTGCCCGAGGGAATTAACTTCACGGCTGTGATGGCCGCGCCGCTCCGCGCCGACGAGGCGATTATCGGGGTCTTGGTGCTGGTGCATATCGAGCCTGATCGCGGTTTTCAAAATGCTGATTTGGCCTTGCTTGAATCATTCGCTGCCCAAGCTTCGTTGGCGATGCGCACAGCTAAACTCTTCGATGCCCAACGTCAACGCTCGCGCGAATTGTATTTGCTGTATGAAAATAGCTTGACGGTTGGCTCATCACTTGATCTTAGCCATATTCTCAATCGATTAACTGAAAATGTCTTGCTGGCCCTTGGGGTCGAGCAATGTTTGCTGTTGCTATGGGATGATCGGCGCAAACTCTGTGAGTTGGTGGCTCAAGCCACCGACGATGATGCTGCCAATTCGCTTGATCTCTCGATTGGGGCAACCTATGAGTTGCGGCCTGAATCGATTTTGAAATTATCGTTTGATACCCAACAACCGGTCGTGGTTGTCGATATTGATACTGACCCGCGGATCAATGCTCAACGTTCATGGCTCAAGTCCCGTGGCATTCGCAGCGCTTTAGGTTTGCCGATGCTGCTCAAGGAGCGGGTAATTGGGACATTGCTCTGTACCACTACCTCGAAAACCCGTACCTTCAATCCTGGCGAAATTACCTTGGCCCAAACCTTGGCGGCCCAAGCAGCCACAGCGATTGGCAATACGCGCTTATTAAATGATGAGCGCCGCCGCAATGCTGAGCTTTCCGTGCTGCAATCGCTGAGCGCCAAATTGACCTCAGGCGTGAGCCTGCAAGTTGCACTCGAAAGCATTGGCGAAAGCGTTGTCCAGCTCTTTGACAATATCGATCTGGAAATTTGTCTCTACGATCCGCAAAATCAGGTCTTGAATAGCCAGTTTGCCACGCCACGCACTCGCCAGCACTATGCTAGCGAAGGTGGTTCGTATGGCATCGATCAAGGCTTGACTGGTTGGTTGGCGCGGCATCGCTCCACCTTGCGCATCGACGATTTGCAACGCCAAAAGATTGTCAAGCCAATTCGACCCCACGAAACTGAAAGTGGCTTGGCCTTCCGCTCATTCTTGGGCGTGCCAATGCTGATTGGCGATCAATTGATCGGGACGTTGGAGCTTGGTTCAAGCACGGTTGGGCGGTTTGATGCTGAAGATGAGCGCTTGTTGAATATTATTTCTTCACAAGCAGCCCAAGCGTTGCGCAATGTTCAACGCTACGAAGCCACCGACGAAGTGTTGCGCGAACGGGTACGCGAGCTTTTGGCGCTCCAACGCATCAGCCGCGAACTAACCTCGACCTTGCAGCTAGAGCAATTGCTGCCCGCGATGTTAACCGAAATCACCCAAGCTACTGGCTGTGGCTATGGGATTGTCGTGCTGCATAACGAGGATGAATCGCTGCAAGTTATCGCACAAACTGGCTACAATTCAGCCGAAGCTGCTGGCGTTCTGGCGCTACCATTGCTGAATAATGGCTTGCTGAGTGCGCCAATGCAACGCGCCGAAGCCCTGATTTATGATGATGTAACCGTCTTAGAAGCGAATATTGCCTGGGGCGAAATTCGTTCGTTGCTCATGGCTCCAATTTTGTATGAAAATCGGGTGGCTGGGGCAATTATTGCTGGCGATGCCAAAGGTTATTCTTTCGATCACGCTGCGCTCGATTTTGTACGAGCTGTGGCCGACCAAGCTGCTTTGGCCATCGGTAATGCTCAACACTACGAGGAGCAAGTTAAGCAACGTGAATTGTTGCAACAACGCGCAAGCCTCTTAAATGAAGTGTTGGAGATTGGTAACGCGCTACGGGCCGATATGGAGCTGAGCAATCTGCTTGAGCAAATTGCCTTTAGTGTAACCGAAGCCGCTGGCTATCGCATGGTCTTGTTCAATCTGATCGATCCAGCGCGTCCGACGATTATGCGCACCGCTGCCGGCGCGGGGATTGCCCTCTCCGATTTGGAACAATTGCGCAGCGAAGATATTTCGATCGAAACTGTGCACCCCTTGCTCGACCCCCAATATCGGATTGGCCGAGCCTATTACATCACCCGCGGCAGCGATTCGAATGCTTGGCACGATGGCGATCAACTGCTCGTGCCGCTCTACTCGACCGAACGCGAATTAATTGGGATTATGACGGTCGATGATCCGTTTACCCACGAAGCGCCAACTCGCCGCACGGTCGAAACCTTGGAAATTTTCGCCAACCAAGCAGCAATTGCAATCGAAAATGCTTGGCTGTTTGATCAGCGTTCGCGCCAAATTGCCGAGCTGGCGATTATCAACCGCATTAGCCGTGCTGCAACTGCTAGCCTCGAATTCAATGATTTGGCGCGTGAAGTCTACAATGTGCTCCGCGAAAACCTGCCAATTCGTGCCTACTATTTGGCAGTCTTTGATACCCAGCGCAATAGTGTGGTCAAATCGTTGGCGATTGATGACGAACACTTTATGCCCGATGTGGTCAATGGGCCAATTAACGAAAGCTCGTTGATGGCACGAATCATCAAGCAGCGCAAAACGTTGTATTTCAATGATATGACCACCGAATTTCATTACGACGAGGAGAATAGCCCACCGCGTAATGATGAAGGCAATAGCACCGATGTTCCGCGTTCGTGGATTGGCGTGCCACTATTGTTGGGTGATGGTACGGTGCGGGGGGTGCTTTCGCTGCAACATAATGAAGCTGGGCGCTATGGCGAACGCGATGCGGCGGTGCTCGATACGATTGCCAACCAATTGGCTGTGGCAATTGAAAACTCGCGCCTCTACACCGATACCCAATCGCGCTTGAATGAATTGGCGCTGATCAACAAAATTGGTAGCCTAACCAATTCAACCCTCGATTTTGTCGAAATTCTCAAGGGTGTTTACGAATCATTGCGCACAACCTTGGAATTGAACGTCTTCTATAGCTTCGTCTATGATCCAACTCATGGCGAGATTGTGCTGCGGGTCAATGTTGAAGAAGGCAAATTCTTCATCGAAGAGCAACGCGAGAAGCTGTTGCCCAACTCGCCGTCAGCCCATGTTGTTAACGCCCTTGAACCCTTGGTCTTCCGCGATATGCCCCAAGAAATTGAGGGCAAATATACGATCAAGCGCTTTGGCAACCCCGATAAATGGGTACGCTCGTGGATTGGCGTGCCGCTGAAGATTCGCGATGACACCGCTGTGGGGATGCTCTCGGTTCAACACTACGAGCCAAATATCTATAGCGAACGTGAAGCTGAGTTGCTGCAAACAATCGCTAGCCAAGTGGCCTTGGCGGTGCAAAATGCCCGCCTCTTCGGCGACCGCGAACGCCAAATTCGCGAGTTGGATGCGATTAGCCAAATTGGCCAGTTGATGAGCGCCTCACTTGATCTGGGTGAAATGCTGGGTTTGACCGCTGAATACTTACAAGAAGTAACCTCAGCTCCAGTTTTTTACACCATGATCTACGATGCTGAGCACGACCAAATTACCGATGGCTATGCTGTCCAGGAAGGTGTGCCAGCTGAACGCACGCCGCGTGGCAAGCCACGCCCAGGCAGCCCAAGCGCGTGGGTGGTGCAAAATCGTGCGCCCTTGATTTTGGCCGATGTTAATAATAAAGCTGAGTTGCAACAAAAGGGCGTTCAGCCAATGGCCAATCCAATCGAGGGCAAAAATAAATCGCCCCGCTCATGGATTGGCGTGCCGATTATTGCTCGCGACGGCGCACCAATTGGGATGCTCTCGTTACAAGATTATCGGACGAATGCCTTTGATCAGCGCACAGTCGCCTTCTTAACCAATGTGGTTTCGCACATTAGTTTGGGTGTGCAAAAAGTTCAGCTGTTCAACGAACGTGATCGTCAAATTAAAGAGCTGGATGTGATTCGCCGCGTCGGCCAAGTTACTAGCTCAACCTTGAACGCTGATGAATTGATGCAGGGCGTGTATAACGTGTTGCGTGAGTTCTTGCCGATTGAAATTTTCAATCTGAGCGTTTTTGATAGCGATCTGACGATACGTATCCATAGCTTTGTGATTGATCGTGGCTTGATTATTCAATATCCCAAAGCTACTCCGATTACGCCGCACTCGCTAACGGCTTGGATTTTGGAGCATCGTCAACCATTGCTGTTCAAGCATGTTGACGAGGAAATGAAGGCCTATCCCGATATTCATCCACGGGTGCAATCTGCCGATACGGTGCTTTCGCAATCGTTGATGGGTGTGCCATTGCTCACCAGCAACGACGAACCGCTTGGGATTTTGCTGCTACAACACTATAAGCAAGCGATGTTCGATGAACGCGATTTGCAATTGCTGATCAACGTGGCCTATCAGGTAACGTTGGGGATGCAAAATGTGTTGTTGTATAGCCAAACTCAGGATGGTTTGGAGCAACTGGCAACTGAAGCTGAACGTTTGGCACTGATCAATCACGTTTCTGATCTAACCGCATCGACGCTTGATACCCAAGTGCTCTACGATTTGGCGGTTGAAGAAATGGCCCAAGTGACCGATGCTTCGCAAGCTCGCTTGGTGATTTTCGATTACGAAGCCCAAGTTGGCTACACCCGCGCCGAATTCCCCAAAGGTGATATGAGCATCGAAGTACCGGTGGCCAACAACGGCACGATTCCATGGATGCAGCGCCATCGCCGCCCATTGGTCATCAACAATCCGCTTGAGCACGAATTAACTGAATCGTTCCGCGAAACGATCAGCCAATTGGGCATTCAAGCGCTGATGTTGGTTCCGTTGATTGTCAAGGGCGAAGTCGTTGGCTCGATCGGGCTTGATCATATTGGTCAGGGCCGTCATTTCAGCCAACGCGATGCTGAAACTTGCCAAACCATCGCTAACCAAATTTCGCAAGGCTTGGAAAATGCCCGTCTATTTGCTGAAACTGAACGCCAAGCTCATGTGCTGAGCCGCAAAGTTGGCGAATTGTCGGTGCTCTTGGAAGCCGGTCAAGCGCTTAGCTCAATCCACGAGCCAACTCAAGTCTTGGATACCTTGGTACGCTTGGTGGCTCGCCAACTCAATATCGAAACCGTGATTCTGTTTACTGGTGATGAAGAACTTCAGCCAGCAGCCTCGTTGGGCTTGCCAACCGATTTTGTGCAAAGCTTACGGGTCAAGCGCGGCGAGGGTTTGGTTGGTACGGTCGCTGAGCAACGTAAACCGCTAACAACCAGTGCTACCGATGGCGAATCGCCGATCATCTCGCAACATGTTGAGTTCAATCGCGACCATGGCCTTTCGGTCTTTATGGGCGTACCGATTGTCTATCGCAATGAGTTGCTGGGTGTGTTGAGCGTGATGTCGGGGGCTGGCGCTTCATTCAACGAAGATGATACAGCGCTGTTAAGTGCTTTGGCCGACCAAGCGGCAATCGCGATTGAAAATACTCGCCTGTTTGTTGAGCGTGAACGCCAAATTACGGTGTTGCAAGCATTAAATGATGTGACTCAAGCGATCACTTCGACGCTTGATCCACAAACCTTGCTGCGCCAATTGCACTTACGCCTGAGCAGCGTGGTCGATACGCGCTACTCGTTCATCGTGCTCTACGACAGCGATCATAATGTGCTGACCTTCCCTGTGGTGATGAATGCTGGCCGTGAGGAGCGGCTGGAGCCGCAAGCTTTGGCCGAAGGCGTGCTGAGCCGAGTGATTCGCGGTCGGCGCACGATTGTGCTGAACACCATCGAAGAAACTGCCAATGCCTCGCGCTTCTTGCTGGGCCACGATACGCCGATGGCTTCGTGGGTCGGGATTCCGATTATGCTGGGCGATATGGTTTTGGGGGTTATTACCATCCAAAGCCCCCATCAACGAGCATTCAGCACCGAAACCATTCAATTCTTGCAAGCGGTCGCCAGCCAAACGGCAATTGCGCTTGAAAATGCCCGCTTGTTTGCTGATCGCGAACGTCAAGTAACCGAAGCAGCAATTTTGTCGTCGATCAGCCAATCGATGACTGCGACGCTCTCGCCCGAAGAATTGGCTAGCTCAATTTTGAAGGGCTTGACCGAAATCTACAATACTGACAATGCGTATATCGTGTTCTACGATGCGCCAACCAATATGATCTCGACCACGGTTGGCTTTAGCAATGGTCAGCCCTATTCGTTGATTTCGCATGTACTGAGCAACAACTTCCTCAAAACGATGTTGTTTGAGCAACGTCCATTGATGTTCAACAGCAGCAGCGATTTGCTGAATGAGCGTTTCTCGCCACGGCTTGAAGGCATTCCCGATGCGATTGAACCGGAATCGGTAATTGCGGCTTCGATCACCATGGGTAGCCAAACCTATGGGATGAATATCAATCAGCCGTTGGGCGTGCTTGTTATTCAAAGCCCACAACCTAACACATTCAGTCGGGCACAACTTCAGTTCCTCGAATCGTTGGCTAATCAATCGTCGGCAGCTGTGCAAAAAGCCATGCTGTTTACCGAACGTGAACGCCGGATTCGTGAACTGGATACGCTCAACCGCATCAGCCAAGGGATTACCTCAACCATTAGTTTGGATGAAATCTTAGAGCGCTTGTATGCTGGTTTGGGCGAAATTGTTGATGTTAGTACCGCCTTCATTGGCTTGTACGATCCACAAACCCACTCGATGGAATTCCGTGAAGCCCATGATCGGGGTGCACCAGTCACGATTGGTTCACGCCGATTGTCGGTTGGCGTGCCAGCGTGGGTTATCGAACATCGCCAGCCGTTGTTGCTGAACACCTCGGAAGAAGCCAACGAATATCGTGATGCCCAAACCCAAATCACCTCGGAAACCAGCGCCATGCGGGTTGGTGGTCAAGGTGAGATTGAACAATCGTATCTGGTTGTGCCAATTGTGGTCGGCGTTGATGTGATTGGGATTATCAATATTCAGAGCTATGAAGAGTATTCGTTCTCTGAATATGATATGAGCTTTGTCACCACGGTTGCGGCGCAGGCAGGCGCGGCGATTGCCAATGCTCGCTTATTCTCCGAGCGTGAACAATCGATTCAGCGCTTGAATACCCTGAACAATATCGGCCAAGCCTTGAGTTCGACGGTGCGTTTCGACGACTTGCTGCGGGTGATTTACGAACAAACTGGCAAGTTGGTCAAAACCGAAAACTTCTATCTGGCGCTGTATGATGAGCGCAATAAAGAAGTGACCTTCCCACTGTATTACGAATATGGCCATCCAATTAACGTGATGCCGCAGCGCGGCGTAAATGGCTTGACTGAATATGTCATTCGTAAGCGCCAGCCGTTGTTGCTGCAAGGCCCACATATCGCCGAACGCATGACCGAAATGAAGGTCGATCAAGTTGGCGATATGGCGCGTTCATGGCTAGGGATTCCGCTGATCGCCGCCGATAAGGTTGTCGGGGTTATGACGGTTCAAAGCTATGAGCAAGATAATGCCTATAGCGATGAATTGGTGCAATTGTTGCTCACGATTGCCTCGCAAGCCGCCCAAGCCCTGGAAAATGCACGGCTCTTCTCCGAATCACGCCAGAGCGTGCGCGAACTTTCGACGCTTTCAGAAACCAGCGTTTCCTTGGCCAGTACCTTGGAAATCGACGAATTGATGGCGATTAGTGCTTCGAGCGCAATCGAAATGTCGCGGGCCGATTTCGGCGGGATTATCGTGGTTGGAGGCGATGGCTATACAATTACCAACTCATTGGCGCTCAACCGCGACCATATGGAATTGGAACTGCCCGATACCAACGAGCTTGATGTTGGCAGCATGGAAATTCTGCGGCCATTGCGCTCAGGCCATCCATTGGCGTTGTTCGATGCTAGCACCGACGAAGGCTTAGCGCCATTCGTTAATAGCATCGGCATGCGTGGCTCGATCTTCTTGCCAATGTTGCGCGAAGGCTTGCGCGGCGTGGTGTTCGTGGGGATGGACGAACCATTTACCTTCAACGAACGCACAATTTCGAGCTTGATGATTTTGGCAACCCAAATTGGCCAAGCGATCAATAATGCTCAATTGTTCGATCAAATTCGCCGTTTCAACCTTGAACTCGAAGAAATCGTCGATCAACGAACCTTGGAACTTAAGGGCGAAAAGGAACGGGTCGAAGCGCTCTACAACATTGCAACCGAACTTGGGACGACCCTCGACCGCGACGAACTCTTGTTGCGCACACTTGATCTTGCGGCTTCGGCCTTGATGGTACGGCGTGGGGCGGTCTTCTTGCTCGACCGCGAATCCAAAGATTTGGTGTGTCATGCAGTGCTCAACGAAGAATTGGGCTTGAAATCAATCGAAACGCGAGTACGCTTCCAACACCCAGGCTTGGCCAACTGGATCATCGAACACAACGAAGGCGTGGTGATTTCCGATGTTTGGTTGGATGAGCGCTGGACGAATGCTCAAAGTGGTCGCGGCGACGATGTACGCTCGGTGATTGCTGTGCCATTGCTTTCGAGCGACGCACCGCAAGGTGTGTTGATGCTCTATAGCAACGAAATTGGCTTCTTCACCCAAGATCACCTGCGCTTCCTCTCGACGATTGGTGGTGAAGTTTCTTCGGCCTTGCACAACGCCGACCTTTACACCTTGGTGTATGATTCGGCTGACCGGCTCTCTGATGCGATGTGGCAACAACGCGAAGAAGCCAGCAAGACCGCTGCTATTCTCCAGAGTGTTTCGGAAGGGGTTATGGTGCTTGACCACCAAACCGAGAAGATCATTCTGTACAACCCTGCCGCCGAAGATGTGCTGCGGATTCCGCGCTCGGAAGTGATGCACAACAGCTTGCAAGTGGTGGCGGCTCCGCGCAACGAAGAAGAACTCCACGAAGAAGGTCGTTCGTTGCTGCTGTATGCTGGTTTGCACGAAGGCATTCAGGTGGTGCAACGCTCTGAAGGCGTGCATCGCAGCATGATCGAATTGCCAGGCCAATCGATTGCGGCTAACTTTGCCCCAGTGGTTGGCGAAGAAAGCTCACGCTTCGGGGTTGTGGTGGTCTTGCGCGATATCACCCGTGAAGTTGAAGCCGATCGGGCTAAGCGCGACTTTGTGGCGACGGTTTCGCACGAGTTGCGCACGCCGCTTACTCCAATTCGCGGCTTTGTCGATTTGCTCTTGCTGGGTGCGGTTGGCCAACTCTCCGACCCACAACGCGAAATGTTGAATACTGTCAAGACCAATGCAATGCGCATGGTGGGCTTGGTCGAAGACCTGTTGGAAATTGGGCGCTTGGAAGCAGGCAAGATTGTCTTGAACACTGCGCCGAACCAAATCAACCAATTGGTGCGCGATATCGTGGCGACTTGGGGACTTGAGATCGAGAAGAAGAATATGACGCTGAAACTCGAGCTTGACGACACATTGCCATTAATCGAGTATGATAGTAAGCGGATTGGACAGGTCTTGACGAACATGGTTTCGAATGCGATCAAGTATACCTACGCTGGTGGCGATGTGATAATCCGCACCTTCATCAACGAGGACAAGATGATCCAGCTTGATGTCAAAGATACCGGGGTCGGTTTGACAGCCGAGCAACAAAAGAGCATGTTCAAACGATTCTATCGAGCCGATAGTCCCCTACGTGATGAAGTTGGCGGCACAGGCTTAGGGCTTTCCATCGCTAAGTCGTTTATCGAATTGCATAATGGCGATATGTGGGTGCAAAGTGTCTATGGTGAGGGCAGTACATTCAGCTTCTCGCTACCAGAAGTGCAACCACGCCCCGACTTAGGCGAACGTGATGAGGTCTAGCATCGGCAGAACACAGGAGCTTCGATGGGCATGATCAAAATTCTCGTTGCAGACGATGAGCCAGATGTGCTGTTTATGACCAGCTTTAGCCTGCGGAGCCTTGGCGGGTTTGAGGTGATCGAAGCACATAATGGAGCAGAAGCGGTTGAACTAGCCCTTCAGGTCACTCCAGAGTTGCTGGTTCTTGATATTAAAATGCCACGGATGACTGGCTACGAAGCATGTCGTGAGTTGCGCAAGTATCCACAGTTTGCTTCGACACCAATTATTTTGCTATCGGCTAAAGGGCAAAAAACCGAAATTGAGGAAGGCTGGGAATCAGGCGCGACTGAGTATATGCTCAAGCCCTATGCCCCAGCAACACTCATTGGTCGGGTGCGCGAATTGTTGAGTACGCGGGCATGAGTGCAATTTTTATCGAAAATCGGGTCGTGCATTACGAGGTTTTTGGCCGTGGTCAGCCAATTATCTTCTTGCATAGTTGGCTTGGCTCTTGGCGCTATTGGGTTCCATCGATGGAGATGGTCTCCGATCGCTTTCGGGCTTATGCTCTCGATTTTTGGGGTTTTGGCGATTCGGATCGATCGATCGGTACCTACAATATCGATGCCTATGTTGAGCAACTTTTAGCCTTTATGCGCGAATTGGGGATGGTTCGTACCAACCTGGTTGGCCATGGCCTTGGCGGCATGGTCGCAATTCGGGCGGCGGCACAAGCTCCCAATAGTTTTATCAAAGTGATCACCTCGAACATGCCCGTGTATGGCGAGCCGTTGAGCACCTTGGTGAAGCCCAGTACGCTTTCGCGCTTGATGGGCAAATCGAACCCCAATGAAACGTGGAGCAAGCTGCTCAAAAATATCAAAATTGATGATGACACCTATCGCGAAGTGCTGGAAGATACCAACGCTACGTCGGGCGATGTGATTCAGCGGGTGTTTGATTCGGTGCTAGCAGCTGACTTGCGCTCAACCCTGGAAACGCTTAAAACCCCAACCTTGGGCATTTATAGTGGCAACGATCAAATTGTTGCCCGTGATCATGCTCAATTGTTTGAAACTGCGGCGATCGAACACCAAGTGCTGACAATGGAAAATAGTACCCACTTTCCATTCTTGGATGTTAATTCGCAGTTCAATCGTTTGATTCTCGATTTCTTTACCAGTCGCGGCGCAAACACTGTCCAAATCAAGGAAGAGTGGCGACGACGGATCAGCCAATTCGAGTATTTGTAGGCGCTTAAAAACGATGATTCGTAGCAACCGTCACCACGGCTGTGGTTGGCGGTTTTTTTATTTATGTTGGGGATCGGAGCATAGAGCATAGATGGAATGGTTCATTGGGTAAAAACCAATAGTCACCGTCCCTCACCCCCAGCGCCTCTCCCACTGCGGCAGGCTAGGGGAGCACGCCAACCGTGGTTCCCATCTCGCCTCGCGTGCGGGAGAGGGGGCTAGGGGGTGAGGGTATTCTAGCCGTTGCTAATACGATAAACCATTGCACATAGAATATATGGGCTAGGTTTAACGCAGCGGCACAGAGGATCGAAGGATGAGGGATGAAACGATAATTTGTGAAATTCGTGCAATTCGTGGCTAAAAAGCGGATGGCTATGGGCTACCCACATCGGGGATTTGTTGGTCTATTACTCCTATCGCCAAAGATAGCCGATTCTACGGCTTGTCATAGCTTGAACTAGTGCTTTTGGAGGTCAGCAAACCCACCCATGCAAGTGCTTGACATCCTCGCAGGCTGTGCTATCCTGTAGGAATAGAATATATGTTCTATTACGATGATATACTGACGAATGGGGAACCGAGTATGCAAGCCAAACAACAGCTAAAATATGCCTTAGTGGAATACACCACCAACAAAAACTTTTGTAATGTTTACGATGCAATGGGTATTGAGCGGCTTGAATGGGAAGTTGTCAGCTATGATCGGGCACGTCGCGTACATCTTGATCGGGCTAACGCCTACTTGCCAATTTTGCGTTGTAAATTGTTGGTGCACCACACCTTAACTGGGAAGGCTTTTGAGCCAGGTTGGAAGCTTGAAGTATTCGGTGGCTCTGTTCGCGATGATGGAATCGAAAGTCGTTTGTTTAAAGTTGAATGCGATCCTGGCGCTGATCATAAGTTTGCTCGCTTCCCAATTCGCTTATCAATCACGATTGGTCCAGGCAAGCAAACTGCAACTGGTGGGATTGCCCCCGATGGCAAGCCAACCACCCAAATGGCAATGCGCTTCCCTGCCGACGATTGGCTGGGCATTTGCCTCGAAATTCGTGACTTTTTGCAACAGCATCAAGGCCGATTAGAAGCCTATCGCAAATCAACCCAGCGCGAACGGCTGGAAAACCGCCGCAAAGATAGTCCTGCTCACAGCGTTGCCGCTTGAGTATTGATCGATATATGACGAGTTTTTACGTTAAAACGGAGGATCTACTACCATGGCCAAGGATCTCAACAAAGTTCAATTGACTGGACGCTTGGGTGCCGACCCTGAAATGCGCTTTACTCCCCAGGGCACTGCTGTAACCACTTTTCGCGTGGCCTCAAACCGCTCGTGGAAAACTGCTGAAGGCGAACAACGCGAAGATACCGAATGGTTTTCAATCGTCGCTTGGAACAAACTAGCCGAAATTTGCAACCAATATTTGAATAAAGGCACTCGCGTTTATATCGAAGGCCGCTCCCAAACCCGCTCGTGGGTCGAGGAACAAAGCGGTCAAACTCGCTATAAAACCGAGATTGTGGCCAACGATATGATTATTCTCGATGGTCGGCGCGAGGGCATGGCCTACAACGCCGAGGAGCCAGAAGAAGAATGGGCTAACCCACCTGAGCCAGCTCCAGTTGCCCGACCTGCTGCCCGACCTGCCGCCCCTGCTCGCAGCAATGGCAATGGCAATGGTGGGAATACCGCGCCAGCCAAAGCACCAGCTCGTAGCGCCGCGCCAGCCGCAACCCAAACTCGGCCAGCTTCACGCAAGCCAGTCGTAACCGACGAAGACGACTTGCCGTTCTAAATTATTGCTTGGCTCCTGATTGCAACACCACCGTTCCGCACGACGGTGGTGTTTGCTTAAGCTCTATACAATGTGCACAATGCTATTCACAAATTTAACAATTGACAGCCAAGGAAGCGCTTGCATGAGTTGCCACACTATGCCATAATTCAACATCAGATTGTGCAAATTGCTAGAGAGGCGATTTTTAACCAAAATCGTCGCCAAGTTTAGGTATCGATCGTGGCAACTCTATATGAAATTTGGCGCTTGGCCTTACCACCAACAACCAGCTTGCGAGCTGGCGAGGCCAACACCCTTGCAGTGCGGGCAGTTGTGCTGGCACGTCCGACCCAACCAGCGCTGCCCGACCTTGCTGGCTCCGAAGTTGTGCTCGTTAGTACAACCGTCTTGGATTCGTTGCGGCTTTCGTTGGCTCGCTTGATTGAGCGCTTGAACGGGACTTCGGTGCTGGCGGTTGGCCTCACCGGAATGGTTGATGAACGAGCAGTAGCGGCGGCGGAAACCGCTAATATTACCTTGTTTGAATTGCCACATAACGCCGATTTGCGCATGGTACAACGTGAAAGCGAGCGCTTACTTTCCGATCCCGAGGCACAATATGAGCGTCGTGCGGCGCAACTTTATAGTGCTCTAACCACGAATGGCCTGAGTGAAGGCCGCACAACGCTTTTACGCATGCTTGAACTCTGGACTGGCCATAGTGTGGTTTTTCCGGCTGATGCGGGGATGCCCACCACCGTACCAGTGCTGCTTGATGGCCATCGCGTTGGTTTTTTGGGCAGTATTGGCAGCCATCCGTGGGATGCAGGGGCGCTCGAACAAGGCTCAGCCGCATTATCGTTGCTGCTCGATAAAGAACGGGCAATCGAAGCCACCGAGGATCGTTTGCGCGGCAGCGTGCTTGAATCGTTGCTGGCAGGGATTCCCTTGGATGTTCCTGGGCAACGGCGGGCAGCGGAGCAAGGCATTTTGCTCGATTCAGCCTATGCCCTAGCTGCTTTACGCCCGCAAGATTCCTTGCAGATCGATCGGGTGATGGCGGCAGTGCGCCGAGCCTGCGATCGCTTGCGCTATCCAGCGTTTATTGCTGATCACGATGGAATTATTGTGCTGGCCATGCCGATCGATAGCCTTGATAATCCTGAGCAGCGTTTGCGTGAAGTGCATAGTGCTTTGCATGAAGCCAGTTGGGTACTTGATGGCGGCTTTGGCATTGCTTCGGAAAACGGTGCATGGTCGGGGGCTTGGGCCGAGGCAATTGGTGCATTACGGTTGGGCCGCGAATTACTAGGGGCAGGCGTGTTGGCTGGCGGAGCCGAATTAGGCGTTTATCGGCTACTACTGAGTGTGGCAGACTCAGCTCGTGCTAGAATGTTTTATGATCGGACGATTGGCCCATTAGCTGCCCACGATGCCAAACAAGATGGCGACCTGTTGTACACCCTACAAATGTTCTTTGCCTATCTTGGCAACCATAGTCAGGCCGCAGCAGCGCTGCATATTCACCGTAATACCCTCCTCTATCGGCTCGGTCGAATCGAAAATATTACATCGCATCATCTCGACCGTGCGCCTGATCGGTTGGCATTACAGTTGGGTTTAGCCCTTCATCGCATCTATCAGAGCCAAAAGCCTGATCTAAAAAAGGCGTAGAATAGAGGACAATCGAAGGAGCAGGCGCTATCGTGGCGATAGCGTCCAACATTGTTGTACTCGACACACGATTGTTCGGAGGATTGTATGCGGCTCTGGCGTAAAACAGTGGTACGGGCAACGCTCTTGTTCAGTGATTCTGGAGTGATGGTTGAAGCCTACGATGAGTATATGTTTAGTGAAACTTCGCCGCCCTTAGTTGTCGGCAAATATCGCGAAATTCCTGCGCCGCGTGGTGCTGCGGTCTTTGCGATTCAATTTACCCATGTGATCACCGAAATCTTTCAGACACTCCAAACATTTAAACTTCAATATTACTTGCCGCAACAACCTAATTCGTTTTTGGAAGATTATTTGAGCGGCCCAGGAGCTGATGCTGATTTATCGCTGCGGGCAGTCGCAACCGGAGCCGATTCGCTTAATCGTGATCAAAAACGGGTAATTTGTACCTTATTATCGAAAAGTGACCCCCAAGCCTGGGAACGTTCACGCGAATTTCGGCAACTGTTAGAAAAATAGGTGCTGGATGCCATTTGACTGTGGCAGCCAACGCCCTAGCCAAATTGACAATGACCCAAGATTTCACCATAATGGTGCAAGATTCACTCATTGGACAATGGTTTAAACGTTATGGCGCAACCAATAGATTTGCTGGTTTTGGCAGTATCGCGGGTGAAAAAAGGTGTAGCCTTAGCAGGCATGAGCACCGAAGCTCACCCGATTACTGGTCGGGTGTGGATCGATATTGTGCGGGCTGATGGCCCGCTCCAATTGAGCGATCTGACGTTGGCTGATGGTTCGTTGATCAAACCTGGTGATGTCGTGCGTTGGGAAGGCTTGGAGCCGCATCCCCAACCGCCATTTGTTGAACAATGGGCGATCGGCGCTGCGACCAGCAAACAGTTGCTGCGGCATATCACACCAGAACGCTATGCTAAGTTTCTGCCTGAGCATCTTGACCAAGATCCGACGGCAGTGCTCGAACGGCGTGAACGCTCGTTATGCCTCATTCAAGCCCATGAAGTGCATGCGATGTTTGAACGGGAAGAAAAACGCTTCAAAAGCTATATGCTGTTTGATTTGCTGGGCTTGGAAAGCGTTGATGAAACTCCGGTGACTGATGTGGCTTGGCGTGCCTTTGGTCAACAATGGATGCAATCTGAAGGTGTCGATGAATTAGCCTTTGATCCCGATGATTTACAGGCTCGCTTCGGGCCAATTTATCTGGTGATTGGGATTCATGGCCATAGTTTGTTGGTACGTGGAGTTCATACAGTGCCAGCCTATGCCGCTAGGATCGACCCAACTCGGCTGTAAGGGAGGGGCATAATGGCGCTTAAGCCGTTTCGCCTAAAACAATCGACTATCGTGCCACTAGGATTGGCTGAGGTTTGGGAAATTGCGGCTCAAACCAGCAAAGTTAACCACGCCGTTGGCCTACCACCATTAGTTTATAGCGAACGAACCCGCAGCGATGGTGTGCGCGAGGTGGTTGGTAATGCCCGTCAATATGGCCTGCCAGTGCAATGGGTCGAACATCCCTTTGAATGGATTTATCAAAAAGAGCTGCGGGTTGAACGAGTTTTTGAGCATTTCCCCCCATTAGATCGCTTGATCGGTGGCACAATTCTCGTCCCGCATACCTCGATTAGCACTGAAGTTGAAACCTTTGTCGATGTTTTCCCCAAGAATCTGCTGGGCTATCCAGTGGGTTGGTTTGTGGCTAATCAGATGATTACTGGGCAAGCAGCTTTTTTTCGCTCGGTGGCCCAAAAGCCTAATGCAACTAATTATTTCCCGCCAGCTCGCAAAGTTCGCGCCAATCGCAATGTGTTGCAAGAGTTGCGCAATCGGATGCGCGATTTACCTTGCGATCAGCAATTAATCGATCGTTTGTTTGAGCTGATTCAAACCCAACGCGATGAAGATGTTGCGACCATGCGGCCATTTGTGTTGGCGGATGCTTGGGGTGCTGAACGAATCAGCTTATTACGGGTCTTTTTATATGCTACTTGGACGGGCCTGCTCGATATGAATTGGGATGTGTTGTGTCCCAATTGTCGGGTTGCCCGCGAACCCTCGCCGCATTTACGCGACCTAACGGCAACCGCCCATTGTGAAGTATGCAATATTCGCTACGATCTCAATTTTGATGAGTATGTTGAATTGCGTTTTTCGGTCAATCCCAAGGTGCGCAGTGCTAGTAATGCAACCTTCTGTGCGCTTGGCTCGCCAGCCTTGAATGAGCATATCGTTGCCCAAGCACGCCTCAAACCCAACGAACAGCGTGAATTAATGGTTCAGCTTGGCCCTGGTGGCTATCGCTTACGCATGTTGGGGATTGAGCAACGCTGCACGATTCAAGCCCAAGCTGCTGGCGCAACCAATGCCATAATCAATCTAACCGCGACTGGCCCAGATCAAGCGGCATTAACGTTGGCACTTGAACCTACAACCCTGAATGTGCATAACACCACCGATCGCGAACAACTGTTGATTATCGAGCACGATGCCTGGGGGGTTGGTCGGGTCAGCGCCTCACTAGTTTCGACCTTGCCCGAATTTCGATCGTTGTTCTCATCGGAAGTGCTAGCACCTGGCTTGGGCTTGGCAATCAAAAATCTGACAATCTTATTTAGTGATATTAAAAATTCAACCCCGATGTACGAGCAGCATGGCGACTCAAGCGCCTATGCCATGGTTCGCGACCATTTCGATGTGCTATTCAAGGCGATTGAACAGCACAATGGCTCGATTGTAAAAACGATTGGTGACGCAGTGATGGCGGTGTTTGCCAGCCCAAACGATGGCGTTGCGGCGGCCTTGGCAATCCACCATAATATGCAGCAAGCCAACCAAGCCCGCCCTGAACGCCCACCAATCGTAATCAAAATTGGGTTGCATACAGGAACTTGTATTGCGGTTAATGCCAACGAAGTGCTTGATTACTTTGGCACAACCGTCAATGCTGCGGCGCGTGCTCAAGGCCTGAGTGTTGGCGATGATGTGGTCTTGACTTCTGATGTGATGGAATCGGCAGGGGTGCGGGCAATACTTAGTCAACATAATCTGCTAAGCGAACCTTTTACTCACAATCTCAAAGGCATATCGCAGGTGTTTACGCTCTATCGGCTGATGCCAATGGCTCAGCGCGAGCATCGGGCATAGAATATGGCTATCGGCTGTAGGCTTTAGCTAGCGGAATATGTTCGTGATATTTGTACAATTCGTGGCAAAAAATACCTTGATGTTCTTCGCTGCATCTATAACAAAATCCCCATGCTGCCCAAAAACAGCATGGGGATTGTTGGTTTTAGCGCTTAGGCAGTTTTTGCCAATTGGCGCAGTACGGTATGGAGAATCCCGCCGTTCTTGTAGTATTCAACTTCAACGGGGGTATCGATCCGCACGACGGCTTGGAAACTAAGTTCGCTGCCATCGGGGCGTACTGCCCGCACGGTCAATTCTGAGCGAGCTTGTAAATCGTCGTTGATGCCTTCAACCGAAAAGCTTTCATCGCCCTTCAAGCCAAGGCTAGCCGCCGATTCGCCAGCGCGATATTGCAATGGCAACACGCCCATCCCGACCAAGTTCGAGCGGTGAATCCGTTCGTAGCTTTCGGCGATAACGACTTTTACGCCCAAGAGATAGGTGCCTTTAGCGGCCCAGTCGCGTGAGCTACCAGTGCCATATTCCTTGCCAGCCAAAATCACCAACGGCGTGCCGCTAGCTTGATAGGCCATCGAGGCATCGTAGATCGATTGTTGCTCGCCAGTTGGGAAGTAGAGCGTATAGCCGCCTTCAACCCCATTCAGCAACAAGTTTTTCAGGCGGATGTTGGCAAATGTGCCACGCATCATCACTTCGTGGTTGCCACGGCGTGCGCCATACGAGTTGAAATCTTGAGGATCAACGCCATTATCAATCAAATATTTAGCGGCTGGGCTATTTTTGGCGATCGAACCTGCTGGCGAGATGTGGTCGGTGGTTACCGAATCGCCCAACAAGGCCAAAACCCGTGCGCCCGTGATATCGCCGATTGGCGCTGGCTCAGGCTGCAAATCTTGGAAGAATGGCGGGTGTTGGATATAGGTCGAGTCGTTGTTCCAAGCGTAGATGTTGCCAGTTGGCGCTTGCACGCGTTTCCAAGCATCGCTGCCAGCAAAGACGTTGCCATATTGTTGGGTAAACATTTCAGGCTTGATCGCTTTGCGCACGGTTTCTTGAATTTCGCTTTGGCTTGGCCAAATGTCGCGCAAGTAAACCGGATTACCTTCTTTGTCGTTGCCCAATGGCTCGGTTGCCAAATCGAGATTGATTGTGCCCGCCAAGGCATAGGCTACGACCAATGGTGGCGAGGCTAAGTAGGCAGCCTTGACCAATGGATTGATCCGGCCTTCGAAGTTGCGGTTACCGCTCAACACGGCGGCTGCAACCAATTCGCCTTCTTGCACGGCGGCGGCGACTGGTTCAGGCAATGGCCCGCTATTGCCGATACAGGTGGTACAGCCATAACCAACAACGTGAAAGCCCAGCGCTTCAAGTGGCTCGATCAATTCGGCTTGTTCGAGGTAGCTGGAAACCACCCGTGAGCCTGGGGCCAAACTGGTTTTGACGTAAGGAGCAACAGTCAAGCCTTTTTCGACGGCCTTTTTGGCCAACAAACCAGCACCCAACATCACCGATGGGTTTGAGGTGTTGGTACAGCTGGTAATCGAGGCAATCACGACTGCACCATGGCCAATCGTGGCTGAGTGACCGTTATTTTGCACCGTGGCAGTGTTTTCGGCCTTCTCAGTTGATAAGGCAAAACCACGCTCAGCGATTGGTGCGGTCAACGATTTTTGGAACGATGCTTTGGTGTTTTGTAATTCGACCCGATCTTGCGGGCGCTTGGGGCCAGCAACGCTGGGCACAATCGTCGAAAGATCTAAATGCACAGTGTCGGTGTATTCAGCTTCAGGCGAGTTAGCATCAAGGAACAAGCCTTGAGCTTTGCTGTAAGCTTCGACCAAATCGGCCAATTCATCCGAGCGGCCAGTGCTGCGCAAGAAGTGAATGGTTTCTTGATCGACCGGGAAGAAGCCCATGGTTGCGCCATATTCGGGAGCCATGTTAGCAATCGTTGCGCGGTCTGAGAGTGCCATATTAGCCACGCCTGGGCCATAGAATTCGACGAACTTGCCAACCACGCCTTTTTTGCGCAGCAACTCGGTGACGGTCAAGGCCAAGTCGGTGGCGGTCGCGCCTTCAGGCAATTGGCCAGTTACTTTGAAGCCAATCACTTCTGGCAAGAGCATGTAGATTGGCTGACCAAGCATCACGGCTTCGGCTTCGATCCCGCCAACGCCCCAGCCAACCACGCCAAGGCCGTTGATCATGGTGGTGTGCGAGTCGGTACCAACCAACGAATCGGGCAGAGCTACCAATTCGCCTTCTTCGGTGAAGACTTGAACAACTTTTGCCAAGTATTCAAGGTTGACTTGGTGCACAATCCCGGTTTCGGGCGGCACGACGCTGAAGTTATCGAAGGCTTGCTGGCCCCATTTCAAAAACTCATAGCGCTCGGCGTTGCGTTCAAATTCGCGCTCGGCATTGAAGAACAAAGCCATTTTTGAGCCAAATTGATCGATTTGCACCGAGTGGTCGATCACCAAATCGACCGGAACTAGTGGATTAATTCGTTGAGGATCGCCACCTTGCTGTGCCATCGCAGCCCGCATTGCGGCCAAATCCACTACTGCCGGAACACCCGTGAAATCTTGCAAAATTACGCGGGCTGGCTTAAACGGAACTTCAATTTTTTCGGGGTTGGCGGCATTCCAACGCGCCATATTCTCAACATCTTGTTTGGTTACGGCAAAACCATCGTTGTTGCGCAGCATAGCTTCCAACAACACCTTGATTGAGAACGGCAATTTAGAGACAGCGGCAATCCCATCTTCTTCGAGTTTGTTGAGCCGATAGTAAACCAACGACCGATCACCGACGGTCAACGTGGCTTTGGCCCCAAAATCATCTTGGCGTTTGTGCGTCATCGCAACCTCTCTAGGCACTAATGGGTCATCCCAAGCATCAGGACATGCTGGGTCTAGAACAATTGCTTGTTTCTAGTTCTAGCTCCTATGGTACTCGCCGCCTGCCGTTCCTGCAACTAGAGAGACCCTTGGCTTAACATAGGCTTTATCTATGCTTAATCGTTGTTGTAATAGATATTTCTTTGAGCATTGATTCATCAAGAATATGAAGAGCCGGAACCACGAAGGACACCAAGAGCGCGAAGGGTTCTTATGCATAGATTTGTTCATTTCATCCTTCATCCTTTCGGTTGCTCTGTGCCTCTGCGTTAAATTTAATCCTGACTTCTACCCGACCCGATACTTTCATCCCTCATACGTTTCTCTAACCCTTTGTTCACCACCCTTCCGTCCCGCCTCAAGGCGGGAGACGCAGGGGTTTTCATCCCCTGCACCCCTAATATTCATGCTGTGGATTATTATTATTGATTCCATTCCCCATCCTTCGGGTGCTTCGCGTCCTTCGCGGTTGCTAATTTCTGACAAATAACCCTCGTTTACCACTCTTCCGTCCCGCCTCAAGGCGGGAGACGCAGAGGTTTTCATCCCCTGCACCCCTAATATTCATGCTGTGGATTATTATTATTGATTCCATTCCCCATCCTTCGGGTGCTTCGCGTCCTTCGCGGTTGCTGGGGTGGCTGATCCTATCTTTACTCTCTGCGCATCTGCGTTAAATTTGTTTCTGATTCTTACTCGATACGCTTTATCCCTCATAATTCATCCTTCATAATTAAATTTTGGGCTAGCAAGGATGTGCTATGATGAAGCTGCGCTGTTTTGTGTGAAGGAAATGCATTCGCCGTTATGTATGCCCAGGTTGCGCTCAATGCCTATTTGCCCGATAACCCCGAGGCGATTTTGACCTATGCCGTGCCGCCGCATCTCCGACCTTTGCGTGTAGGTGCGTTGGTGTGGGTTCCGCTTGGGCCGCGTCGCGTGCAGGGCGTGGTTTTAGAATTTAGCACTCAACGGCCTCAAGGTTTTGTGGTGCGCGATATTTTAGAACACGCCGACCCCGAAGCGATTGCCGCCCCAGCCCAATTGGCCTTGGCGCAGTGGTTTAGCCAATCTCAAGCCGTGCGTTTGTGGGACGCTGTGCAATTGACCATGCCGCCAGGGGTGAAGCAAGAAATTGAGCGCACTTGGCGGCCAACTGAGCATGGCCAGAAGATCGAACTTGGCACGCTCGACGAACGCGAACGAGCAATTTTGTTTCATTTACGGCGGGTTGGCGAGCAAAGCGAACGGCAGCTACGGGTCGATTTACGTGGCTCAGACGCTGATCTGCGGCGTAGCTATACCGAATTGCATGAACGTGGATTGATCGCCTTGGGTAGTTTGGTTTCGCGACCAGCGGCCAAGCCCAAACGTGAATGGAGTGCCCAGCCAACCAGCGCCACTCCAGCCGAAGCCTTGGCTGAGTTGAGCAAAGCGCCACGCTTGGCGGCAATTTTTCAGGCGATTTTAGAGCAAGCAGTAGATGGCGAACCAGTGCTATTGCCTGAGTTGCGTGATGTTGGCGCAAGCTTGAGCCATTTGCGTAGTTTGGCCTTGCGCAATTTGATTCAGCTGGAGCAAATTGAGGTGCGCCGTGACCCGCTGCTTGGGCGCATCCCACCCTTGGAGTTTCCGCCCGAACTAACGCTTGAGCAAGAACGTGGTTGGCGGCAGATTGTCGCGGCCCAAGATACAGCAAGTCGCACAGGCAAGGCTAAACCAATTTTGCTGCATGGCGTGACGGGTAGCGGCAAAACCGAGCTATATCTACGGGCAATTGGCCGAGCCTTACGCAATGGTGGCCAAGCCTTGGTGCTCGTGCCCGAAATCGCCCTGACAACCCAGCTGGTGCGCCGTTTTGCTGCCCGCTTTCCGCAACAATTGGCGGTGTTGCACTCCGAATTGAGCGTTGGCGAGCGCTACGATGAATGGCGGCGTTTGCGGCGTGGCGATGCCCAAGTGGCCATTGGCTCGCGTTCAGCAATTTGGTCGCCCATGAGCAAATTGCAGCTAATTATTGTTGATGAAGAACATGAACATTCCTTCAAGCACGAAGCCACGCCCTACTACCACGCCCGTGATTTGGCAGTGAAATTGGCCGAATTGGCTGGAGCCGTGTTGATTTTGGGCAGCGCCACACCCTCGCTAGAAACAGCCTACGCCGTGCAGATCAACAAATATGAAGTGTTGGAATTGCACGAACGGGTTGGGCGCAAAACGGTGGCGGGGGTCACCAAAGCAGATCCCATCCCCATGCCGCCAGTACAAATTGTGGATATGCGCAGCGAACTCAAGGCGGGCGTGCGTTCGATGTTTAGTCGTCCCTTGCAAAGCGCGATTCAACGCACCCTCGATAAGCGCGAACAAACGATTTTATTTTTGAATCGACGCGGGATTGCCTCGTTTGTGATGTGTCGCGATTGTGGCACGACGATTCAATGCCCACGCTGTGCCGTAGCCTTGGCGGTGCACGCAACTGCGGGCGACGCGGCTGCGCCAGCAACCCTGCGCTGCCATTATTGTGGCCATGTTGATTGGGTTCCGCGTAATTGCCCAAGCTGTTTCAGCACCCGCATTCGTGATTTTGGGGTTGGTACGCAGCGGGTGGTCGAAGAAGTCAAATTGCTCTATCCCCAAGCACGGGTGATGCGCTGGGATCGCGATGTGACTGGGCGTAAAGGCTCGCACGAAGCGTTGCTGAACCAATTTACCCAACACGAAGCCGATATTTTGGTGGGAACTCAGATGGTTGCCAAGGGCTTTGATTTGCCGTTGGTGACCTTGGTTGGAGTGATTACCGCCGATACTGCGCTGAATTTGCCCGATTTTCGCTCGGGCGAGCGCACATTTCAATTATTGGCTCAAGTGGCGGGGCGAGCAGGGCGGCGGGCCGGCGGCGGTCAAGTGATTATCCAAAGCTATAATCCTGAACATTATGCGATTCAGGCCGCCGCCCAGCACGATTATCGTCAATTTTACCGCGAAGAAATTGCCTTTCGCCGCACCGCCCACTATCCACCATTCAGCCGCTTGATTCGCTTTATGACCCAATCGCCATCGAACAAAACCGTTGAGCGGGTTGTGCGCCAATTCGATACCCAATTGCGCGAGGAGCTAGAACGGCGGCGCATTCGCGATTGGGCGATTATTGGGCCATCGCCAGCCTTTTTGCAAAAAGTGCGCGATCTCTATCGTTGGCATATTTTGGTGCGTTTGCCCGACCCCACTGATTTATTGCACGATTTAAAAATTCCCTCAGGCTGGACGATCGATGTTGATCCGGTTAGTTTATTGTGATCCACAAAGCGCACGAAGAACACAAAGAATATATAAACGGTTATCCTTCGTGCTCTTCGTGTTCTTCGTGGATCAATCACATGAGATCTGATCACTCACCAAAACGGCTTTGCGGCGGGTAAATAGCTTGGCAAGTTGCAGCACCAGCCAAATCAATAAGGCCAGCACAGCGATTAGCGCATATTCAATTACTGGAATTCGCACAATTTCATCGATTTTATCCCAGCCACGCCAGGTGTAAATGCCAATCACCAACGCGAGATAGCCGCCGCCTAAGACCCAACGCCACGCCTTGCTCAAGCCCAAGCCATGCATTTGGGTGATGACGAAAATGCCGAAAAAGCCAAAGAAGAACATCGGCCAGAAGCCAGTTGGGCCAGCTTGAACGAAAGCCACCATCGTGCCGTGAAATAGCACCATCACTTCTTGGGCCAACATCCACCAGCGATTGACGTGGATGCGGGTGAGAAATAGGCTGCCTTGGAGCAACAAAAAGAACATATAGATGAAACCAACCAAATGGCCGCTGCTGGTTTCCATCGGGTGATACCAGAAGGTGTAAATCGCTGCCCATGAGAAAACATAGCCATGATATTGGCGGGCTGCGCGGCCAATTTCCTTGCCGATCGGCGCACGCTTGCCCATAAACAAACCACGGCGGCTGTTTTCCATCAACAAAATCCAGACCAGCATGACAATTACTGAGCCTTGCGAGCTGAAGATCGACACATCTTGGGCTAGTCCGTCGTACCAAAAATGGGTTTGGATGAAATGCAAAATGATGAAGAGCGCATTTGCCCCAAGTGCTACCCAATTGATCGTTTGCAAGCCCTTGGTATATTTTTTGACTCGCGTTTGAGCGTAGTAAATTGCGCCCCAAATTGTTAGTTGATGCAACAAATAGCCGCCCCAAGCAGTTATCCGCGACCAAAGCGTTGGGTTGGGCAATTGCCAATAATACCAACTTGCGCCTTGATCGGGCAGCTTTTCGATCGCGTGTAAGCGCTGACCAGCCCACCAAATCAGTGCGGTAAAGCCAAAACTGAATAAAATTCCCAGCCAAAGTGCCGTTTGGGCTGAACGCGGCTGCGACTGATCAAGCGACGATTGCATACAAAACCCCTTTATACAAGTTAGAAATCAAAAGGCAAAAGGCAAAATGGCTCACAAGCAAGTAAGAATTTAACGCAGAGGCGCAGAGCATAGGAGGGGCTATAGACTAGCGGAAGATTTCTATGATTTCCATGATCTCATGGTCTATAGTCCAAAACCTATAGCCAAATTTCTCTCTGCGCCTCTGCGTTAACAACTTGGCACTGAAATCTATGCTCTATGTTCTATGTTCTTTGCTCTAACTCCATCTACGAAACAGCTTGCTATTTGGATTGAACAATGCCATGATAGGCTTGAAATGAATTAGCAACGCAATAGTCGCTTCTTGGTATAATGGGGCGCACCAAGGCCGAGGCACATATGCGAAAATCGTCAACCAATCGGCTACTCCTATGGGTAGCAATCGCAATCGTTTTGTGGGTGGTAATCCGACGAACTTCAATCGTCATTGTCGTTCCAGTAAGTGGGTTTGGTTTTCTGGGGTTTCTGGTGGCGAGTGTGATCTTGGTCTGGTGGCTTTTACGAAAAGTGTTTTGAACTCAATGGCAAGGGAGCCATCGACGGCAATGTCGCCGCTTCAAGCATTAATAACTTCAATGAGGTTTGATCATGCATCGCATTGCCGTTTTAACCAGTGGTGGCGACTCCCCAGGGATGAATCCCGCAATTCGTGCAGTCACGCGGACTGCACTCCATGCAGGTTGTGAAGTGTTTGGCGTGTATCGAGGCTATGCTGGCCTCATTCAAAATGATATGCGTCGGCTTGAATATAAAGATGTTGGCGGCATTATCCAACGTGGTGGCACAATGCTGCTCACCGCCCGCTCGCCCGAATTTATGACTCCCGCTGGCCGTGAAAAAGCCATGGAGAATTTGCGCTGGCATGGCATTGAAGGCTTGGTGGTAATTGGCGGCGATGGTTCGTTGCGTGGGGCCGCTGCCCTAACCGCCGAACATGGCCTGCCCACAATCTGCTTACCAGGCACAATCGATAACGATATGTATGGCACTGATATGAGCATTGGTGCTGATACGGCGCTCAACACGGTGCTGGAAGCAATCGATAAAATTAAAGATACCGCTTCATCACACCAACGCGCTTTTATCATCGAAACCATGGGTCGTCACTCAGGCTATTTGGCCTTGATGGGCGGCTTGGCTGGCGGCGCTGAGGCAATTCTGATTCCCGAAATTCCCGATACCACAATTGAAGATGTGGTTGAAGTGATCAAGCGTTCGTTTCGCAAGGGTAAAACCAACTGCGTGATTGTGGCAGCCGAAGGGGCGCATTTGAACGCCCAAACCATCCAAGACCAAATTAACCAAATCGATGCTGAGGAAAGCGGTTTTAGCTTTAGCTTCCGCACGCGGGCCACAATTTTGGGTCATATTCAGCGTGGCGGTTCGCCCTCGGCCTTTGATCGTACTTTGGCAACCCGGCTTGGTTCGGGCGCGGTCGAGTTTTTGCTATCAGGCAAGAATGGTGGTTTGGTTGGCATGCAATCACGCAAATTAACCGTCACACCCTATGATGAGGTGCTGGCGAATCCCAAAGTGCTTGATGCCAAGCTCTACGAACTTTCAAAAATTCTTGATCGCTACTAAAGAACAAAGAGCATAGAACATAGAACAGAGCGATCATGAGGACTTAATTGATCCGACGAGCGAAAAGAGCATAGATGAATGTTGTTCTATGCTCTTTGTTCTATGTTCTTATGCACAAAGGTACTGGCTATGCAACGCCCAACCTTTATTCCGCCGAACCCGACTGAGCCACCAACCATGCGTGGCCCACGGGTTACCACAGCCGCACCAATGCCCCGTGCGCCGCTGCCAATTACCCGACCGCTGACTCCCAACGAATTTAACACTGCCTTGGTGCATTTGTATCGCGGCGAATTGACCCGCGCCAACACCTGGCGGGTGCGGCTCGATGGCACAACCAACTGGGCCGTGCTCACAACTGGGGCGACGCTTTCGTTTGCCTTCAGCAGCCCCAGCAATACCCCCGTGATGATCCTGCTCAATTCGTTGTTGATTATGTTTTTCTTGTTTATCGAGGCGCGGCGCTATCGCTTTTACGATTTGTGGCGGACGCGGGTGCGGGTGATGGAAACCGAATTTTTCGCCGATATGCTCGCGCCTGAGCCAGATAGCGATACTGGCGGGCCACATTGGCGCGAACTGTTGGCCCAAGATTTAATGGAGCCACACTTTAATATTAGCCTGCTCGAAGCCATGAGTCGGCGTTTGCGGCGCAATTATGTGTGGATTTTTGCCCTGCTGGCGTTGAGCTGGGTCACCAAAGTGGGCATTCATCCTACAATTGCCCAATCGTTTGGTGAGGTGTATGATCGGGCGGCGGTAGGCCCGTTGCCAAGTTGGTTTATGCTCTTGTTTGGGGCGGCCTTCAATGGCGGCTTAGTCTGGCTAGGTTGGCTAGGCGAGCAATCACAAGAATCAAGTGGCGAAATTCTGAGCCGTAACGAAGCCCGCGATAAAATGGGCAGCGGTACGGCCAACGAATAAACGCCCAATCAGTGGAGTTCTACATGTCACGGATTGTGATCAAAAACGGCTGTATCATCGATCCAGCCCGCAAAACTGCGACCGTCGGGGATTTGGTGCTGGAAAATAATCGGGTACGCGAGGTTATCGAGTTGGCCATGGCTCCCGATTCCTATGGCGATGATGTTGAGTTTATTGATGCTTCGGGCTGTTTTGTGACCCCTGGCTTCATTGATATTCACACCCACTTGCGCGAACCAGGCTTTGAAGGCAAGGAAACGATTGCCACCGGTATGGATGCAGCGGTGCGCGGTGGCTATACCACGATTTGCCCAATGCCCAACACCAATCCTTCGCTCGATTCGGCTCCGCTGATTCGCCAACAATTTGATATTGCCGCCCGCCATGGGCCAATTCATGTGCTGCCAATCGGTGCAGTGACGCTTGGGCGTGAAGGCAAGGTATTGGCTCCCTTGGTCGAGTTGGCCGAAGCTGGCGCACATGGGTTTAGTGATGATGGCTCGCCCGTGTGGGATGCCCACATCATGCGTCAAGCCCTGTTGTATAGCAAAATGACTGGCCGCCCCGTGATGAATCACTGCGAAGATTTGAGCATCGTGCGCGGCGCTCCAATGAACGAAGGTGCGGTTGCCACCCGTTTGGGTTTGAGCGGTTGGCCGGCTGCTGGCGAAGAGGTGATGATTGCCCGTGATATTGCTTTGGCTGAAGAAACAGGCGGGCGTTTACACATCTGCCATGTCAGCACCGCTGGCGGGGTGGAATTGATTCGGGCAGCTAAGGCTCGTGGCGTGCGCGTGACTGGCGAAGTTACGCCGCACCACTTGACTATGACCGATCGCTGGGTGCTGGGCAGTATGGAGCCATGGGATGGCAAAGGCCCATACGATCCTTCGCAATTAGCACCTTACGATACCCGTACTCGTGTCAGCCCACCCTTGCGCACCAGCGAAGATGTGGCGGCGCTGATCGCAGGCTTACGCGATGGCACGATCGACGCAGTAGCCACTGACCATGCGCCGCATACCCATGTCGATAAAGAATGTGAGTATGGCTTTGCCTCCCCAGGTTTCACTGGCTTGGAACTAGCCTTGCCCATGGTGTTGACCTTAGTTCAGACCATGCAGATCGATATTGTCGAATTAATTTCGCGGATGACAATTGGCCCAGCGGCAATTATCGATGTGCTGCCAATTTCGTTGGGGCCAAACGACCCCGCTACCTTGACGATTTTTGATCCAGCAGCAATTTGGAAGGTAACTCCAGAAGCCTTGGCATCGAAAGGCAAAAACAGCCCCTTGATGGGTCAAGAGATGCGCGGCCAAGTGATGTTGACCATGATGGAAGGCCAAATCGTCTATCGCCGTGAGCAGTTTGGTGAATCCAGTCGCCGCGAGCATGGTGGGGCCGTCGGCAAACTCAGCGGCGTATTCGACGAAGAAGAGTAATTTTTAGAGGTAAGGGATTAAAATCGAGGTTATTACCGCTACGGTGCAGAGGATGCTGAGTTTGAGGTATTCTCACACTCAGTCCTCTGTCCGCTGCGGGACTAGCCTGTACATAATGATTTTCTTGGCCTTTTGCTTGTACCTGTCCCCAACAACCAATCCCTGATCCCTGGTCAATCAAGGAAATGTACTCGCCATAGTCACCAAACTGCCCAATAAAATCAGCAATAATGCCACAATATAGCCCAGCACAGCCAGATTGAAGGCCAAACCACGGCCAACTTGATACCAGCGATACTGTTTTTGGGCTTTGGCAGCACGTTGCGTCCATTGTAAAATCTGGGGAATCAGCGGCAGCGCTTGATCAAAAAGTTGTTTAACTGCTAGCTCTGGCTGCGATCCATCGACTTCGACTGAAGCTAAGCGATGTTCTTCAACATATTCGCCTGGAGCCAACCACTCGCCAGTTTTGGCATCGCCAACAAAGCGGTTGCGATAGCGCACCGCTCTACAAAACAAACGAAATTCAAGCGTATTGGCGTTAATCGCCAGCATAAATGTGCCAATGAATGGTTTTAGCGCAAAAACTTTGGTGGTGAGATGATCGCGTACAATGATTGGGACAATGACTGAATAGCGATCAGCCTGAATTTTGGCATGGGGAATTTCGGTGCAATGCTCAAGGTGATCGGCTCCCAAGGCTTGCATAAAGTGAGGTAAGTGTAGCTCGATTAATGGGCGCACAATCCGCGCAGTGGCCCGACTATGTAGATCGCTCTCAGTTTGGCGAATGCGCTCGATCTGCTGCTCTAAACGCCAGCGTAAAATCCGTGCTCGTTCCATAGCAACCACCTAGTTGATGGAAGTTTGCTAGCTGATAGCTCGTTTACGGTCAGCTAAACGCTGCTCGATCTCTCGATCTGCGACAATTTGGTCGGCCTCAAAATAGACTTGAGCCACAATCAACCAAGCCCAAAACAGACAGCTCATCAAGAGCCATAATGCCGCCAGCAGCCACCACACCGCCACTGCTGGAATATGGGTCAATTGCCAGAGCCACCAAGCTGCTCCCATTGCTGGTAGATATACTGGCAAGGTCACTAACCGCGCACTGAAATAGACCCAACGACCATTGCTGCCAAGCGCTCGCCGAAAACTGGCGCGACCTAAGGCTTTTTCGACAGCCCCATCGCGGGCAAAAAAAAGCTTGCTCACTGGCGAGAAACTGCCCAAGAAACTAACCCCAAACAGCGTGCCAAAAATGATTAATGTTATGCTGGTGGCAATGCTGTTGTTGTCGCCCACGATAAATGGCAGAATTGCGCAAAACAGGAACGTCGCGGCAACCAACTGCGGGAAAATAAAATAAACAAAATCCATCACAGTTGCCAACAAGCCCATTACCGCTTTATCGCCAAATTGTCGCCACGCAGGCAAGGGCAGTCGATAGCCGCGCGAGCTATTATCAAGATGCTCAATTACCAAACCTTGAGGCCAAATTACCCCAAACATGCTTGAACCAAGCAAGCCACCCAGCGCAACTTTGGGCAACCACATCCGGTCGCTCCAAACAATTCGCAGGGCGGTTTGTAATGCTCGCAATGGCTGAAATCGTTCGACTGCCACGTTTGTTTCCTCTATGCTTCCAGACTGCGCCGAATCAAGTCAAGCGCGGCAGTGGCGATAAAGCCCAAGGCATCGTCACTTTTCAACTCGACGCGACGGGTGAAGCTGCGTTGCAAATCTTTGCCAACCAAGACAATGCAGACATCGGTAAAGCCATCGGCTCCAACTTGGGCTGGCACGGCGGCAATTCCATAGCTGGCCTGCCAATTGTTGCGCACAGTGTTGGCCCCAGCAATTGCCAACGATTCAGCAGCCTCGCGATCAACCGCTTGATCGAGGGGATGAATCGTCACGCCACGCAAGGCTTGCACTAAATCTGGTTTGGCTGAACGCAATGCATTGAAGATTGGTGCGCCGCGTAAGCCTTCATAAATTGCCACGCTGGCGGAGCGATTGGTCAAACGCCGCAGTACATGCGCTGCCAAGCCATCACGATCCATCAAAAAGCGCTCAAGCCGCCGTTCAACTTCCGCCGCGCAAGCCTCGATATCAGCCTCAACTTGGGCTGGATCTTCACCTTGGGCCGAGATTCGCACTTCGTATTGGGCGGCTTTGGCCGAAATTCCCACCGTTGGATAAGAAGCTTGCATCAGATCAGCAATGATTTCGCCAGCCTCGGCCTCACTTGTGCCGCTGAGCCAAATCGAACGCACCAACAAGACTGATTTTAGCCCGCGCTCGTTGCGCAAAAATGGCAGTAACTCAGTTTCGACCAAAAATTTCATCTCGCTGGGCACACCTGGAAACACCATCAAGGCTCGTGAGCCTTCGTCGATGATGAATGAGGGTGCTGTGCCACGCGCATTGGGCACTGGTCGAGCGCCCATCGGCACAAAGGCTTGCTGGCGGTTGCTCTCGCTCATCGTGCGACCAAACGAACGAAAGCGAGCGGCGATCCCATCAAACAGATCTTGGTGGAATTCCAAGGGGCGCTGGGTTGCCTGGGCCACGGCTTCGCGCGTCAGATCATCGGCAGTTGGGCCAAGCCCGCCTGTGCATAGCACCAATGGGCTGCGTTGCCAGGCCGCCGCGATCACCTCGGTGATTGCGCCAATATCGTCGGCGACCAAGGTTACGCGTTGCACCTCGACCCCAACCGTGGCCAAAGTCCGAGCCAGCCAAGCGCTATTGGTATCGACGGTTGTGCCAAGGGTCAGTTCAGTGCCGATGGCAATTAATTCAGCTTGCATTGTGCTACTCGCTAGGCAATCGTCGTTTGATCAGGGGCGGGCACACGTTCGTGGAATTCAGTCCATAATTCTTTTTCACGTTGAGCAATCGCCGCCTTGGCCGAATCGATTGCGCCTTTGACGCTAACTTGCAGCGAACCAAGTGCACCTTCTTCTTCGTCGCGGTTGTTGAGCACATAGGCAACTGCCAAGCCAGCACCAATGCCGAGAACCAAGCCAAACACAAATTTCATGGGCGTTTTCCTCAAACTAGCAGAGCAATTCTGGGGATATTATACGGTGGAATGAGGCTTAAAACAATGCAGCGCCCGAAGGCGCTGATCGTGTGGAGCGGGAAACGAGACTCGAACTCGCGACCTTCTCCTTGGCAAGGAGACGCTCTACCAACTGAGCTATTCCCGCGATTTAGTTGTGAGGAGTGGTGGGGACGGAGAGACTCGAACTCTCACGTCTAGGACACTTGCTCCTAAGGCAAGCGCGTCTGCCAATTCCGCCACGTCCCCGTAGCGAGGGAGAGTATAGCATAGCTGGTGCAAAATTGCAAATTGGATTCTCCATTACCTCAAAATTTATTGCAAAGACCTTATTTTGGCCTGATTGCGAGGTGTAGGCAATCCACAAATTGAACTTTAGGGGGTGCAGGGGGATGAAAACCCCCTGCGTTTCCCGCCGGTGGCGGGACGGAAGGGTGGCGAAACAATTGAAATCATTACTCGATCTCAACCGTGCCCAATTCGATGTAGTTGGCCCTATGCTGGGCGGTGCTGGCTGTCACGGGCAAGCGCTGAGCCGCAACCTCGGTAATTGTTGGATCATACCAGCCGAGCACGACCAAATAGCGGCCTTTGGCAAGATTTTTGGGCAAGGGCACAGAAACTTGATCATGAATCGCTTGATTGGCCTGCCAGCGACTGGTTGGCAAACCACCATTGAGCGGCATCGTATCAACTTGGGCAGCAACTGGTGCACCCAACGCTGGCACTAAATGAATAAATAAACGATAATCTTTGACTAAAACGTTGTTGGTGCGCCAAGCCAGTTGCACAGGCAATGTGCCACCTGCCTGATAGCCATCAGCCCAAGCTTGAAATTGGTAGCCCTCAAGTTGTAAGCTATTATCCCAGGTTGCAGTCGCCGATTTGGGAATGGGCCATGTGCCTACCAGCGCCAAATTTTCGACTTGCATTGGCCGTGGAAAGCTCTGACACAAAATCCGCAATGCATTAAATTCCCAATAGGGTAAATCGGTGCAACGCCATTTATCATTTAAATCAGCAGTCAGAAAATTAATCCCAACTTTGCCCATATCATCTTGGGGATATTGCGGGTTAGGCGGATCGATCGCTTTGGCATTTTCGGGTGCAATCAACAGCCAGCCACGGCGTTGGCCTGCCAATAACGCAGCATAATCATTATCAAACTCGCCTTGATCATAGCCAATTGCGCCGATGCGCCCAAACCCACGCGCAATAGGCAACGCATCGGGTGTAACACGACTGGCATAATATTGATACAAGGTTGCAATATAGGGAGGTTGCACGATGATCACATCATCAGGGGCAACATGCTCAGCCAAACTTTGGACGGCCCCACGATAATCTTCCTTGACCGCGTTGCCGCTCCAAATGCCATAAGGCTGCTGAAACACCAACCAAGCGCTTAACCCTGTAATCGCCACGATACTGCCAGCACTTAGCCAGCGTTGTTGAGCAATACCAGCCAAGCCTAAGGCCAAAATCAAGCAAAATAGCGGCAAGCTAAAACTGAGATAGCGTGGCTCGTAGAGCGGCGAGCCTGCTGCCAATACCGCCAAAAAGAGCAGCGTGGGCAAGAGCCACAAGCTTAAAATAATGTTTCGCCGTGGATGGCTCCATGTCAGCCATAAACCGCTGGCGAGTGCTAAACCCACAGGCAACAAACGCCAAGTTAAATCGCTGCTCGAACGGTCGAAACTGAGGCGGCCAAGCAAAAGCCAAGCTGCTTGAAATGCCCCAATCGTGCGGCCAATCGGCGGTGCATTCGGGTCTTGGCGCAAGCCAAACATAATTCCTGCCACAAAACCAAGACTGAGCAAGCCAAACCCAAGCCAAAGCCATTTGCGCCAGGCTGCTTGCCTGAAATGCAACGCCAATACCAACACTTGACCGAGCACTTGCAACAAGGCCAAACGATGCAAACTTAGGCAGAGCACCACACTGGCAAACCACAGCCAAACCTGCTTCGGTTTTGTTTGATCAAGCAGATCGAGCAATACTCGATTCGACCAAAGCACCGCCGCCATCAACATGCTATAGACTTTGGCATCTTGGCTTTGCCACAAACCAAACGGATTGATCGCCAACAAGCCAGCCGCAACCCAAGCCACTGTGGGTGTGCTCAAACGCCATGCCAAATGATACAGCAACACCACCGCCAGCGTCCCAGCAAGCGCCGAAGGCGCACGCAAGGCCAGCTCGCTATCGCCAAACACGCTCGTCCAAGCCTTCATCAGCAAATGATACAGTGGGTAGCTTTGGCGTGGGCTAAACAGATCGCCGAATAAACTGAGCCACGAACGGCCAGTAGCCTCGCTCCAGGTACCGCCTTCATCGAGCCATAAACTTTGGCTGCTCAGGCGGAAGAAGCGTAAGCCCAGCGCGATGATCAAAAGGCCAAAACTGAGGCTGCGAGTGGGATGTTTAGGCATATGATGCTCGATAATCGTTAACAAAAATGAATGGCCTGAACAGCAAAAAGCACCAAGCCAGCTAGCTCAGTGCTTAATTGAGGGCGATGAACAAGCGACTTAGGCGCTCAGTTGCTCAATGCCGCTGGCTTCGTCGTCGGCAATTGTAAACAGCGTATCGAAACGGGTTTTGCGGAAAACCTCAGCAATTTGGGTTTGCAAGCCAAACAGCATCAAATTTTGCCCGCGATTTTGCTGATCTTTCAAATTCATCATGAGCATGCGCAAGGCCAAGCTTGCCGCAAAATCGACTTTGCTTACATCGACCAATACAGGCCCATTGTGATCAGCAATCGATTGAGCAAATGGTTCTTCGAGCTCACGAACAGCCGCAGCGTCCATGCGAGCAGGCAAACGCACGATCAAGACCTTACCATTGGTTTCTTGGATCAGTTCAGCCATACGAAATCTCCCTATAGTTGTCGTTCAAAAGACAGCAGGAAACAAGCGGTATTATACACTGAAGCGCTAGCCAAGCACAGAGGGATGCGATTAAATAGCGTTTTTGGGCTTGTTAATGGCACATTGACGCTTTTTTCAGCGGGCTTTATAATGCTTAGCGCTTAATGCAACTTCACTTCTTCGCAGGAGGCTGCTCGGTGTACTTTACACAAAACGATCCTCAGATTCTTTTCCCTTCGTGGGTAGCAGGTTTGTTGGTTATTTGGATTGCGGTTTTAGTGGGTGCAATTTTTTGGCTGCGCTCGCTGCCACCCAAAAATCCGGCGCGTTTGGCGTTTCGCAAGCGCACCAGCAACGGCCTGTTGATCATCGCCGGGATTGGGATCGTGCAGTTTCTGGCGCGTTGGCTGAAGATCGACGTAGTTGAGTGGCGCTTGTGGGGCTATGTTTTATTTGTCGCATTGATTGGTTTCGGGCTGTATTCATGGCAATATGCTCGTTCAACCTTGCCTGCCTTGGTTTCGCAAACTGGCAAAGTTAAATCCAATTATGCTAAGAGCCGCGCTGCTGCTGCCGGTAGCAATGCCAAGGCTAGTGCTGATGGTGTCGCAAGCGAACCTGCTGCACCCCGCGAACCCAAGCCAATTGCAACCACTGGCCGTCGTGAAGCACGCCGCTCCAAGAAACGCAAGTAATTCGCTCAGTTGGTAACAATTAAACACTGGCTCTGCGTTGCAGGCTGGTGTTTTTGTTTTTTTAGGTTAGTTCCCTCACCCCCTAGCCACCTCTCCCGCCCGCGAGGCGAGGGGGAATTCCTTAATCATGAAGTTTGGAATGCCCCTCGCCCGCCGCAGTGGGAGAGGGGTGGGGGTGAGGGCATGTTACATCCAACAAGAAACAGGTATACTACTACTCTAATTAAGGAGTAATAATGAATCCATATACCGATCCGTCGCGGGTGCGCGGAGCTTTAAATAGCATCGGGGTGCGCCCGAGCAAAAGCATGGGCCAGAATTTTTTGATCGATCCTACGCCGCTCAAGTTGGCCTTGGAACATGCTGAAGTCAATCCTAATGATGTGGTGGTTGAGGTCGGGCCTGGTTTGGGCGTGCTGACTTGGGAATTATTGAATGCCGCTGGTCACGTGATTAGCATTGAGCTTGATCCGCGATTGGCTGGACGCTTGCGCACCGAATTTGCCGAGCGCCCTTTGACGATTGTTGAAAGCGATGTGCTGGAAATTGCTCCTAGCGCGATGTTGGCGGCGGCTGGTTTGCCCGCCGATACATCTTATAAATTGGTGGCAAATATTCCCTATGCGATTACGTCGCCCTTGTTGCGCCATTTTCTTGAAGGCGATAGCCCGCCTAGCTTGATGATGGTGTTGATGCAGTGGGAAGTTGCCGATCGCATTACGGCTAAACCAGGCGATCTGAGTATTTTGGCGCATAGTGTGCAACTCTATGCTACTGCTGAAATTATTGCGCGGGTGCCAGCCGCTTCGTTCTTGCCCGCGCCGGCTGTCGATTCGGCGTTAGTGCTGATGCGCCGCCGTGCTACCAACGCTGTGCCGACTGCACCCAAAGCTTTGTTTAAGGTGATTCGCGCAGGGTTTAGCCAAGCCCGTAAAAAGCTGATCAATTCGTTGGCTGGTGGTTTGGCTGGTCAAGGCTTTGGCAAGGAGCAAGTGCTGGCGGCAATTGTTCAGGCCGAAATTGACCCTAATTTGCGAGCCGAGGTGCTGACCTTGGAGCAATGGGCCAGATTAACTGAAACGCTGGGCCTTGCTACCAAATAATTAAGCCGCGTTGAGCGCCAACCCGAATCGCTTCAGTCCGCGAGCTAACATCCAACTTGCCGAGCAACGCTGAAACATGAAATTTCACGGTATGCTCGCTGATGATTAAGCGCTGGGCGATTTGGCGATTGGTCAAGCCCTCGGCTAGCAGTTGCAGCACTTCATGTTCACGCTCGCTCAGTTGATTATCCAAGGGTTCTGGCTGGGGTGGGCTGTGAATTTGGGCCAAAATACTTGGCGATAGCACACATAAACCAAGCTGGAGCGCTTGCAAACTGGCCCAAATTTCTTGAGGGTAAGCATCGGTTGAAACCACACCCCATGCCCGTTGCTGTGGCATGGGGTGTGGTAATTCTTGGCTAATCAGTAAAATCGCAGGTTGATCGTTGGTTTGCTGCAAAAGCAAGGGCAGCGCTTGATCATCGAGCAAAATCACTACATCGACAACTCCCAATTGTTCGATTAATGGCTCGATGCTTGAGGCTGCTGCCACAATTTCGGCCTCGTACTCGGCCAACACACTGCGCATACCCGCGCGAGTCAGCGTCGTTCCGCCAATCAACATGAGTTTTAATCCTGCTTCGCTCAAGGGCTATTTTGCTCCAATTGTGATGCTCAGGTTTTGCAATTGGCCAGCTCGTAGCACATCAAGCGTTACAGTCTTGCCCGCTCGATCGCTTGCCAAGAGCATTTGCAAATCGCGTGGTTCACCCAATTCATGGCCATCTAAGCCCACCAAAATATCGCCAACCAACAAGCCAGCGTGTTGAGCTGGGCTATCGGCTTCGACGCTAATCACCAACAGACCAGTCGCTTGGTTGCGGCCAGCGCGTTGGTTATCGGGCAAATTGACAGTTTGGCTGGCAATCCCGATAAAGCCACGGCGCACGCGGCCATGGTTGAGCAAGGTATCGGCGACGCTGGTCAGCACAGCCACTGGAATTGCAATTGGCTCGCCGCCTGCAAAGCCGGAAGTAAACAAACCAACGACTTCACCTTTAACATTGACCAAGCCGCCCCCCGAGAAGCCTGGATATGGGGTGGCATCGGTGCGCAAATATTGAGCTAATGTGCCACGGCGGGTTGGGACTGGGCCGCCAATCGCATTAATAATACCAAAACTGGCTTGTACCGTGCTTGGACGACCGACTGCCAAGGCCAACTGACCAACCCGTGGCTCGGTTTTGGCCAAAGTTGCGGGGGGAAAATTGGCGTTGGGCACGCGCAGCAACGCCACATCGCTGCTCGGGTCGCGACCAACGACGTGGGCTTGATACTCCGTGCCATCTGGCCCAACCACCTTGATATGCTCATCGCGTTGGATGACATGATCAGCGGTCAGCACCAAATCAGCTTGCCAAACGATCCCGCTGGCACTTTGGCGACGGCGAGCATAGATCGTCACGATGCCTGCCCCGCTCTGTTCCACGGCATCAGCTAGTTCGCTCGAAAATTCTTGTAAGCTCATAACAGCCTCCTAAATGATTAACTGTTGAGCAGTATAGCCAAGCACAATCTGCTTGAGATCAGTCAGCCAGCGAGGTTTCAACCTAGCCAAATGACTAGTTGATATAATTATTCGCATGAACCACGCTGAATTAGCCCCTCACCCCAACCCCTCTCCAGCCCGCGAGGCGAGGGGGAACCGCATCACCAGTGCTCCCCTCGCCCGCCGCAGTGGGTTTAAGGGCGGACAGGTTGGGGAATGGGTATTCATCAGTGTTAGGGGATGGCCGTCCCGAGCCGACCACCCCGCGTCACCGTCGTGGCCCACCGTTCGTGCAGCGCCGTTCCCGCCAACGACAGTCGCGCTCCCAGCGCTGGCTGCGTTCCCGTCCACAGCCAGCGCAGCACCCCATACCGCCCCAACCGAAACAGACTTTCTCGTGCCGCCCATGGGCGGCGCGGGCTGGGGCGATCCCCGCGTTCGGCCAGCACCGCCTGCGCCTCCGCCGTCCCGACCAGCAGCACCAGCACCGTCGCGATCGCCATGCCCAGCACCAGTGCGTCCTGCGTCGTCTGGCTCCGCGACTGGCTCGCCTCCCATTGCCAGCCGCCCGTTTTCCAATCGCGAAACAGCGCTTCGATCGCAGAGCGCCGCCCATAGGCGTGGCGGATCGCCCCAATCCCCGCGAGAGTGCTGACCAGCAGCAACGGTTCCTGCGCCACCGCTGTCCACTCCGCGACCACCGTCACCGTCCGCCAGCCCGCCTTCTTGAAGGCCTGCCCCCGCCGCACCACCCGCTGGCCCCGACCCACCAGCGTGCGAATCGGGACTTCGGTATGGCCCCGTAGGAGCATACGGGTGTGGCCTTGGACGCGCACGACCCAGCTCCAGCCGTGGGCCGCCACCTGATCGGTAAAGGCGGGACAACCAAAGGCACGGTCGGCCACCACAACCACGTCCGTGGTGGCTGGCAATACCTGCTGCACGCGATCGAGTAGGGTGGCGGTATCCATCCAGAAGGCGGTGGTACGGCGGGTATTGCCGGGATGGAGCACCCAAGCAAGCGGAATGGCACGCCCGTGATACCAGAGGGCGGCGGTGAGGAGCGTCCAGTGGTCAGTATGCGTGGTCTCATCAATGATGACGGTGACTGCTTCGGCAGGGGCGAAGCGCAGGGTGGTGGTCAGGATGGCCCGATGGAGCGACCACGACAGCTGGGAATCCCGATAGGTGCGGCGCAATCGCCGTTCGTGACTGGCGGCGCGGGCAGCGGTGGACAGTCCAAGGGCACAGCCCCAGGCCACGACGCGGGTGGTGATGGACGGCATGAGCAGGATGCTGAGCAGCCAATCGGTGAGCCGCCGGGCCGTCCAGGGCGAGAGGGTAGGCACGGCGGTCAGCAGGATGGTGTTGATCCACTGGGCAAGGGCTGGTATACTCGGCATACGACCTCGGTTGGTTAACGGATAGGGTTGCACCATCCAGTATACCACCCGAGGTCGTTCTGTGGACCCTCATGCGGCACACCTGTCCGCCCTTAAACCGCAGTGGGAGAGGGGTTGGGGTGAGGGCATGCAAAATCCCACTCACTAGTTGATCGGTACAGAACGCGGTACAATAGAGTTGAAGGTGTCGTGATGATATCTGGATGTTAACCCGCACCATGCTGGTGCTAACTTCACTGCGGAAGAATAATCATGGTGTTATCACTTGATCTACGGCGCTATCGCAATATCGTCGTATTGACGGGGGCGGGAATTTCGGTCGCTTCAGGGGTGCGACCGTTTCGCGGCCCGAATGGAGTCTGGAACGAGTGGGATATTGAACGCTGCGCCACCCGCACAGCACTGGAGCAATCTCCCCAGTTGGTTTGGCAAGCTTTTGGGCCACTACGCAGCCAGCTACAAACGACTCAGCCCAACGCCGCCCATCGAGCTTTGGCTCGCTTTGAACAATCGTTGGGTAAGCATCAACGTTTTACCCTCATCACCCAAAATATTGATGGCTTGCACCAACTCGCTGGCAGCCGCAATTTGGTCGAGTTTCATGGTAGCCTGCGCCAAAGCCGCTGTAGTGACGAGCAATGTGACCAGCCAAGTTTTGTTGATCAGCGGGCGCACACCCAAACGCTGCCGCTCTGCCCAACCTGTGGCAAGCCTTTACGCCCAGATATTGTGCTGTTTGAAGAGGCGATTCCAGTTTGGGCCGAAACCCAAGCCAAACGCAGCCTGCGCGAATGCGATTTCTTTTTGGCGGTGGGCACGTCGGGTACGGTGTTTCCTGCGGCAGCCTTTGCGCGTACTGCTCAAATGTTGGGTGCACGCACAATGTTGGTCAATTTGGAGCCACATGCTGCCGACGATTCAGCCTTTGAAGAACAGCAGATCGGGCGAGCTGAAGAGCTATTGCCCACGCTGCTAGGAGTTGCTTAGCTGAATTGTGACTGGCAATTGTTCGACCGACGAGGTACAGTAACCTTTGCTGCTACAGAGCATAAACGTCAGCAAAATTTGCTGATTTGGCTGTTGCAAATCAAGTTCAACTGGCATGCGTAAGGTTACTGGCCCCGCTGGGTAAATCAACAATTTGGCAGTTTCAATTGTTGGATCGGGCGCGGCAATCGCATCGGCCACAATTGGCCCAATTGAGCGTATTTGACCAGCCTGACTTAGCTCAAGCAGGGTTGGCCGACCCAAGCCATCCACCCCATTGCGCGGCAAATCTTTGGAATACAAGTGCAAATGTGGTTCTTTGGGTTGATAGGTTGCGGCCAAAATCATTTGGTTGGTGCTATCACGTTCCAGGCGCAGCTCGACCTGGGCATGCTGGCTATCGACCGTTTGCAACACCTCGATCACCTGATATGGTGCTTGCGGAGTAATAATCTCCGCACCACAACTGGCTAATATCAAGATCAACACCAACCAAATTGATTTTTGCATTTAGACAATCTCCGCTTTGAGCGTTTTAATCGCATCCCAGACATGCCAAACAACGCTATGCTCAGGGTATTGGCGGCGGTTAGCGGCGCTTATCGGCTGGCCGAGGCGGGTCATTTTACCTTGGCGATCAACTGGGCGGCGGCCAACTACGGGCGCTGCTTCCGAGCGTGGTGCAGGAAAATAGCTCTGGCCAATTGGCACTGGCGTATGAAACTGCCAGTTGCCCAGCGCACCATAATCAACATTCAATATGTACAAACTATAATAATCGTTTTCGAGGCCTTCGCGTTGGCATTTAGCGCAACCACCGGAAAGTTCTGCATATTCAGCGGGCGATAGGTTGGCTCGGCGAGCTTGATTACGGCAATTCTCACAGAGCCAAATTCGCGTTTTAGGCGTTGGGCCTTCGAGAATACCCAAACTAACCGAGGGCGATTCGCTGAGATACAGCGTTTGAATCGCCCGTTCTTTGAGCAAATAGAGGGATTGCGCCCGATCAAAGGCGCTGAGGTCTTCACGGCTAGGCGTGCGTTCGGATTTGGGGTCAGTTTCGTAAAACGTAGCCCATTCATCAAGCAATTTCAACCAACGACACAAACCGACAATCGGCGGTTCTTCAATGACAGTACTCAACGAGCCTCCTCAATCGAGCGGCGCAAACAAATCAATCAAATTTCCATCGGGATCAAGCACCACGGCATAACGCTGACCCCAAAAGGCATCCCATGGCTCTTTTGAACCACGATAACCTGCTGCTAAAATCTTAGCATAGAGTTGGTCAACTGCCGCAGGGCTAGCACATTTGAAGGCGAGACCCATACGATGGCCGCGTGGTTCCTGCCAATCGCTCTGCAATTGCTTCATCAAGGTTTGGCTATCCCAAGCGAGGCGCATGCCATTGGGCAAGGTTGTTTCAACATGATCTTCGCCGCCAGGATCGCTGGGTAAATCCAAATCGAACAACCGATAAAAATCCAAGGCCTTGGCCATATCGGCAACCACAATCCCAATCATATCAAACATGAGCGTCCTCCGTTGAATTGCAAACATTTGTGCTATTATACACCCTAATCTCCTGCTACTCCAAACGATGCTTTCGATTAATTGATCGTTAGTACTTTGGCTGTGAGCTAATAGCCTAGTTGGCATTTCAAATTGGTGCTAAATCAGCTATAGCATTTATCAATTAATTAAATAATCAACTAAAATAACTCCCAATGGTCATAGCATTATTCCAGTACCACCAGATTAGATATTGTATTGAGAGAATAAAGTACTAGCAAATTAATTGTATATCATTCTTGATCAGCGCATAATTCCTTCGGATTATTAATTTCTGTTCTTTTTTGAAGGATTATGCCCATGCTTCGAGTGAAGATTTTACTACTTGCAATTATTTTTCTGCCAATTCAATCAATCAATCAGGTAAACGCCCAAAAAATAGCTGAAATTTCACGAAATACCACAAATGAGCAACTTGATAGTGATAGCGATAGTTTGACCAATAGCTGGGAAACCAACCATCAACTTAATCCCTATAGCGCACTTGGCGACGATGGCGCGGCGGGCGACCCTGATCACGATGGCTTGAGTAATGCCAATGAGCAAATTCACGCGACCAATCCGCGTAACCCTGATAGCGATGCTGATGGGCTGAATGATGGCTGGGAAGTGCGCTATTGGCTGAATCCAACCAGCGCAATCGGCGATCATGGAGCCACTGGCGATGCTGATCGCGATGGCTTGACCAATCAAGAGGAATTATTTAGTAATACTTACCCGAACAATCCTGATACAGATGGCGATGGGTTACGTGATGGCTGGGAAGTTGATCATCAATTTTCGCCGATTAATACCACTGGTTATCACGGCAGCGCAGGCGATGTTGATACTGATAATCTGAATAATTTTCAAGAGCAAGCAGCAGATACTAACCCCCGTCACCCCGATAGCGATGGCGATGGCTTGCCCGATGGCTTGGAAATTGAGCATGGTTCGAATCCCTTAGATTGTGATTTGGATGCTGACGCAGATGGTTTGGAGAATCAGCCAGAACTGGCTTTGGCAACCAATCCATTTAATTCTGATAGTGATGGTGATGGTTTGCCCGATGGCTGGGAAGTGGCGCAGCAGCTCAATCCCTTGAGTGTTGCTGGCATTCATGGAGCCAATGGCGATGGCGATGCAGATGGTTTGGGCCAATTGCAAGAATATCTGCATCAAACCAACCCACATCAGGCCGATAGTGATGACGATGGCTTACTCGATGGTTGGGAAGTGCAGCATCATTTGAACCCGCTCAGTAGTTTGGCCGCTGATGGAGCCAACGCCGACCCCGATAGCGATTCGCTGAGTAACCTTGCCGAACAAGGCTTTGCCACCAACCCACGCAACGCCGATAGTGATAATGATCAATTGCCCGATGCTTGGGAATTGCAACAGCAACTTGATCCGTTGCTGGCAAGTGGCGAAGTTGGCACACATGGCGATCCTGATGCTGATCGATTAACCAATCTAGCTGAATATCGCAATAGCACCCGACCGTTGCTGGCGGATAGCGACGGCGATGGCTTAGACGATGGTTGGGAAGTGCAGTATACGCTTGATCCACTTGATGGATTTGGGGTAAACGGAGCCAATGGCGACCCTGATAGCGATGGCATGAATAATTTGATTGAATTGCAACGCCAAACCCACCCGTTGCAGGCCACGTACCTCGTTATGCTGCCACTCGCTCAACATTCCTACTAACCCGCTTGATGCTGAGGCACACTATGGCTGTAGGCCTAGCGAAATTGCTAGGTTTATCGCCATTTAAACTTGGTATAATGGCCCAACAACGTTGTTTGAGACCTAACTCAATCATAGGAGTAGAGCATCCATGCGCGTCTTGATGTTGGCTTGGGAATATCCACCGCATATTGTTGGCGGGATGGGCAAGCATATTGCTGAGTTGGTTCCAGTGCTTGATGCGGCTGGAATCGAAGTGCATGTGCTTACGCCATGGTTGCGTGGCGGCCCCCAACATGAGCGTTTTGGCATGCACAGCCATATTTGGCGGGTTCAGCCACCAGCCATGCCCGATTATGGCTTTGTTTCGTTTACCCAAGAAACCAACCGCTATCTTGAGCGCTTCGCCCACGATTTGGGCAAAACCCATGGCCCATTTGATCTGATTCATGGCCATGATTGGCTGACCAGCTATTGTAGCGTCGCTTTGAAATATGCTTGGCATACTCCCTTGATTACAACGATTCATGCAACTGAACGCGGGCGTGGACGTGGCTCGCTGGGCGGCGATCATGCCAAAACGATTAATGGCTTGGAATGGTGGTTGGCCCACGAAAGTTGGCGGGTAATTGTGTGCAGCGATTTTATGGCCGACCAGTTGCATCAATTTTTTGGCACGCCCTTTGATAAACTCGATGTGATTGCCAACGGCGTGAATGTGCCAACGATTGAATGGCCGAGCCAAGAGCGCCAGCAATTTCGCCAAAAATATGCCGCTGATAACGAAAAAGTAGTGTTTAGCATTGCCCGCATGGTCTACGAAAAAGGCATTCAAGTGTTGGTTGAGGCAATTCCACATGTCTTGGCGCAACGCCGCGATATCAAATTTGTGATTGCGGGCATGGGGCCGTTAGCCGAACAATTGCGCAACCGCAGCCGTGAGCTTGGCATCGATGCACATGTTTATTGGACGGGCTTCGTGACCGATCAAGATCGCAATTATCTCTACAATGTTGCTGATGTGGCAGTATTTCCCAGCATCTACGAGCCATTTGGGATTGTAGCCTTGGAAGCGATGGCGGCACATTGCCCGGTCATTGTTTCGGATACTGGTGGTTTGCGTGAGGTGGTGCAAATTCACGAAACAGGCTTAACGGTTTACCCTGATAACCCTGAATCGTTGGCTTGGGGCATTTTGCATACGCTGTCCCACCCCGAATGGACCCAGCAACGAGTTGAAAATGCCTTCAAAACGGTGGTTGAGATTTATAATTGGCCATTAATTGCCTGCCAGACCCAAGCCGTCTATCAACGGGTTTGCGACGAGCGTGCAACTAGTATGTGGGGATGAATTGTATGAGCACTGAGGCATTTCAGGCTGGGGTTGCGGCGCTGAAAAGTGGCAATAAAGCCTTGGCCCGCGAACATCTGATGAAGGTTGTTGAGCAAGACGAAACCAACGAACAAGCCTGGCTCTATCTGGCGGGGGCATTGGAAGATCCGGCTGAGATGCGAATTAGTTTAGAAAATGCGCTGCACATTAATCCGCAAAGTAAGCGAGCGCAACAGGGCTTAGAATGGCTGCGCAAGCAACATCCAGCGATTTTTGTTGAGCCAACACCAGCCTTGCCAGCAGCCACAGCACCTGCTTATACTGGGGCAACTGTGGCTTTGGCTGATTTGCCATTAGCTGACAACCCACTACCAGACCAACCGATCACGCCAACGCCTTTTCCGGCGACCCAGCCGCTGGGTCAAGCCTCGTTACCAGCGACCCAGCCGCTTGGGAACGGACCGTTGCCTGCAACCCAGCCATTGGCTCCCCCAGCCGTAGGCGAAGTGCCCGATGTGTTGCCCTGCCCGCGCTGTGGTGCACCAACCCGCTATGTCGAGCAGCGTTGTCGCAAATGTGGGATGAACTTGACGATCAAAACCGAGCGCCAAACCCAATCTAAAATACCAATCCTGATTCCTGGCTTATTAAGCCTTCTACCAGCATTATTATGGATATTTCTTGCTGGAAACATTTTTGTAAGAGCATTTGAGGAATATAGCGATTTTCAAGCCCAAGTTAGGGTGATTGCACCAATGAATAAAATTGTATCCGAGGAAGAAAAAAAGATTCAAGATGAAAAAATTGCTGAGTTAGAAGAAGTATTGTTCGATTTTATTACGCCACCACTTAATATAGCTGTTAGCCTGTTATTAATTGGTATTTTTGGCATAATTATGGCAATCGCTTTAATGCGTCGTAAAAAATATGGTTTTTGGGGCACGTTAATATACAATGGTATCTTCTTATTTATATTTATTGCCCTTATAGTGACCCTGAAGAGATTAGAGCTTTTGGATGAAGAATCCTCGCAACAAACCTTGCTCGATATATTACCATGGGCCATGGAAAATCCAATCTTAGCAACCTATCTCATTTTTCTATTGGCTTGGGCCTATATTAATATTAATTTGCTCTTTATTGCAGTAGGTTTGTATACGTTGATTGTGCTTATGCTTGGTTTTGCGTGGCGCACGATCTCGCAGAAGGCTGTGCGTTTTGTGCCCCAATTCGAGGAGTTGGCCGAAGCCGATGGCCATTTCAATCGTGGAGTTGTCTATCAAAAGCGTGGGATGTGGTATCTTTCTATGCTAGAGTGGGAACGAGCAGTTAAGCTTAACCCACGCGATTCGACCTATCGCCATGCCCTAGGCTTGATTTATGAGCAGCTGAAGCGGCCTGCTGATGCCTTGCAGCAATTTGAGCAAGCCCTCACTGAAGATCCCAATAATCTGCGGATTAGCCAAGATCGTGATCGTTTGGTGCAAACATTGCAAGCCTAGTCTGAGCCATGGCTTTCAATAAGCGAGGCATGCATGCCTGGAAATAGTTTTGGTCGGTTGTTCCGAATTTCAACATGGGGCGAATCCCATGGAGTTGGCTTGGGCGTGGTGATCGATGGTTGCCCCGCAGGTTTGGAGCTTGATTTGGCTGCCATCCAAGCCCAATTGGATCGCCGTCGGGTTGGACAAAGCCGCATGACTTCGGCTCGGCGGGAGCCTGATGAAGTTGAGATTTTATCGGGCATGTTTGAGGGTCGCACGACTGGTACAGCCTTGGCAATGCTGATTCGCAATACCAACGCCCGATCCAGCGATTACGATGCAATCAAACATTTATATCGACCTGGCCATGCTGACCATAGTTACGATGCTAAATATGGCTTCCGTGATTATCGTGGTGGTGGTCGTTCGAGCGCACGCGAAACCGCCGCGCGGGTTGCGGCTGGCGCAGTCGCCCGCCAAATCTTGGCCACAATGGGCATTAGCTTGGTGGCCTATACGCTGAGTTTAGGCCATCTCAAAGCCCAAATCATCGACGAAAACGAAATTGAAAATAACATTATGCGCTGCCCAGACCCCGCTGTGGCCGAGCAGATGATCGCCTATGTCGATCAAGCCCGCCGCGATTTGGATTCGCTGGGTGGCGTGGTTGAGGTGCGGGCACGTGGAGTTCCGGCTGGGCTAGGCGAGCCAGTGTTTGATAAACTTGATGCTTTGATTGGTCATGCCATGTTTAGTATTCCCGCAGTCAAAGCAGTCGAAATTGGCTCAGGCATCGAGGCAGGCAATGCCCGTGGTTCGCAAAATAACGATCCATTTATCCAGCGAGCAGATGGTAGCATTGGCACAAGCAGCAACCATGCTGGCGGGATTTTGGGTGGCATCAGCAGCAGCGAGGAGATTGTGGTGCGCCTGACGGCCAAACCACCAGCTTCAATCGCCCAAGAACAAACCACGGTCGATCAAGCGGGCGAACCTGCCACAATTGTGGTCAAAGGCCGCCACGACCCAACCGTCTTGCCGCGTTTAGTGCCAGTTGCCGAGGCGATGTTGGCCTTGGTGCTGGTCGATTGTGTCTTGCAACAACGTGCCGCCCGATTGTAGGCCTGAATGACAGACGATCCGTTAACCTCAAACCAAGCAGAATTAGCAGAGGCCGAGCCACGTCGGAGTAGCTCGGCCCCACCTCAATTACGTGCGGCGATCAGTCGGGCATTATCACGGCGCAAAGCTGAATTGCAAAGCCAAAGCGTTGCTGAGGAAACGGTAGCTGTTGAAATTGCGCCAACTATCGTTGCCGAGCCAGAGCCGCCGATGCCGCTACGGCAAGAGCGTTATCGGGTGGCGGCAAGTCGCGCATTAAGTCGTTTGCGGCCAAGCAGTGAAACTCCACAGATTGCTAATTCAACCAGCAACCGAGGCCGTGATCGCACTCGTACTCGGTTGCGCCCGCCAACCTTGCCTAACCAACCTTTGCCCAAACTGCCAACCGATCAACCGGTGCGGCGCGAATTGCCAGCCGCAGTTGTCGCAGCCTTGCAGCCCGATAGCCTGCCCGCACCAGAAATTCAGCGCCCGCCATTGTGGGTGGCCTTCGTGGCAGGCTTAGGTTGGACAGCGATGTTGCTATGGGTCTTTTTTGGCGGGCTTTCGCCGCAATCGGGCTTTGGAGTGCGTAGTTTGTTTGGCCTGGCAACTGTGGCGTTGGGCTTAACCACGTGGCTGCCAATGCAATGGGCCTTGCGTTTGCCAGCATTAACGTGGCGTGGCACGGTTGGTTGGGCCATCATTTTCTGGATCTTGGCTTTTGTGCCCGCACCAACTACCACGATTGCCGCAGGATTGCCCGATTTGCCGATCTACTTGATCTTTCTGAGTGGGGTATTTTTGGCTAGCAATGCCATGGTTTTGCCAATCGTCTATGTCTGGGGCATTCGGCGTTATCATAATCGGGCGCAGCGCTTTGATGTGCGGCGTTCGCATCGCCAAGCAGCCGAGGCTGGAATTTTTTGCAGTTTGTGTGTGCTTTTGGCAGCAATGAACATTTTCGAGCCAGTTACAGTGTTATTGTTAATCGCCATTTTGGTATTGAGCGAAATGGTGATTTTATCGTTACAGGCCAAATAGTCGGCTTGCATGGACGGATGGGAGTTGTTCTATGGCATATACCGTTGCAATTCTTGGAACTGGGCTGATTGGCGCGTCGCTGGGCTTAGCGTTGGGCACGGCTGATCCTGAGAGCGCTCCCTTGGGGCGGTGTAAGGTGATTGGCTACGATGGCAGTAGTCAACAATTGCGGATTGCTCGTGGTCGTTTGGCGATCGATGCTGAGGCCAAAACGGCTGCTGAAGCGGTCAAAGAGGCCGATATTGTGGTCTTGGCAACTCCGGTGCAAACCCTACCAGCCTTGATGCGCGAAATTGCCCCACATCTACGCTATAAAGCTTTAGTAACTGATGTTTGTAGTACCAAAGCCAGCGTTTTGCAGTGGGCCAGAGAATTATTGCCAACGACGGTGAGTTTTGTTGGTGGTCACCCCATGGCTGGCCGCGAAAAAAATGGCGCTGAGGCAGCTGAATTAGATTTGTTCAAAGGCGCAGTCTATTGTTTATGTCCGGCCTTGAATGCCACTGCCGAGGCCACCGATTTAGCGACAGCCTTTGTCGAAACAATTGGAGCCAAGCCTTACTATATCGACCCTGAAGAACACGATATTTATGTGGCTGGGATTAGCCATTTGCCATTTTTATTAGCCACCGCCCAAACCGAGGTGGTTACCCGTTCGCCCTCGTGGCGTGAGATGCAGATGGTCGCAGCCAGCGGCTTTCGCGATATCACGCGCTTGGCATCGGGCGATCCTGTGATGCATCGCGATATTTGTAGCACCAATCGGACAGCCCTCAAACATTGGGTCAACGAGTCAATTCGGGTTTTGGTCGAGATGCGGACAGCGCTTGAAGATGATCAGATCGACGAATTGCAACGCATGTTTGAACATGCCAAAACCATGCGTGACCAATGGCTGACCTTGCCGCAAAATCAACGCCCAGGCGAAGGTGATCAGCTCAATGATACTGATTTGGGTACAAGTTTAGGTCAACGCTTGTTTGGCAACCCCAGTGCTCTGTTGCGGGGTGGCAAGAAAAAATAGGTCGCAAGCCCTAGATCAAAAACTTGCTCAATTCAGCAAACTATGCTATACTCCGCCAAGTCTGATAAAGACAACCAGCGAAGGGGTGTAGGCTCAATGGTAAACCGCTGGTCTCCAAAACCGGATTTCAGGGTTCGAATCCCTGCGCCCCTGCCAAACGCTCCATCACGGAGCGTTTTTTGTTGCCAGATAGCTAGCCCCAAATCACCTAAATGGCCTATAGCACAGATGTTCAAATTCTGGTTGACATGCTATACTTTGCTGGTTGAACCGAGTTTTTGCAGCATGTTTGAGGGTCTACTATGTCAAAAATGACGATGTGGCAGCAATATCTGTCGATTAAGCAAAAATATGCCGATGTGATTCTGTTTTTCCGGCTAGGCGATTTTTACGAAACTTTCGGCGATGATGCCAAGTTGATTGCCGAGGTGCTTGATATTACCCTGACGGTGCGTGGCCTCAGCAGCGATGAAAATACGCCGATGGCGGGTGTGCCCTATCACGCCGCCGATAATTATATTGAGCAACTGGTCAGTCGGGGCTATCGCGTGGCAATCTGCGAACAAATGGATGAGATGGTGCACAAAACCTTGCAAAAACGTGAGGTTGTGCGGATTGTCACGCCAGGCACTCTGACCGAGCCAACCATGCTCCAAGCTGAACGCAATAGCTACCTTGCGGCAATTTTGGTTGATCGTGGCAATGTTGGTTTGGCGTATGCCGACCTAACCACCGGCGAGTTTTGTGCCACCGAATTGCGCGGCAACGAGGCTTTGAAGCAACTTGAAGGCGAATTAGCGCGTTTGGGTGCGGCTGAACTCTTGGTTTCCGATGCTCCTGAGTTGCGTCCAGCCGGCATGGAAATTGCCAAAAAGCAGTTAGCCCAAGATCTTGCACCAATGCGCAAGGCTGAACGCGAACGCTTGCTACCCCACGAACGCACCGCCAAAAAAGTTGAAGGTAATAACGAAAGCACGTGGGTTCAAGGCAATGTCACCCAATGGCCTAATTGGCATTGGGATGCCCGCACCGCTCGCGATGCCTTGCTCAATCAATTTAAAAGCCAATCGCTTGATGGCTTTGGCTTGGGCAATAAAGCCCTCGCAACCCGCGCCGCAGGAGCATTAATTCAATATTTGCATGAAACGCAGCGCGATAGTGTGGCCCAAGTTCGCAGCTTGCGGGTCTATGATACAACTCGTTTTATGTTTCTCGACCCCCAAACGCGGCGTAATTTGGAGCTAACCGAAGGTGCTGGTGGCCAACGCAAAGGCTCGTTGATTGCGGTGCTCGACCAAACCCGCACGCCGATGGGTGCACGCCTGTTACGCCAATGGATCTCACAACCGCTGATTGAGCTTGGCCCACTGACCGAGCGCCAACAAGCCGTCAGTTGTTTTGTTGAAGAAACCTTGGTCCGCGGCGAGTTACGGGCCTTATTCAAAGGGGTTGGCGATATCGAACGCACAATCAATCGGGTGGTGCAAGGCATTGCCACCCCGCGTGATTTAGTGCGATTGCGCGAAGCGCTGCGCCTAACTCCCGATATTTTGAGCCAAATCGAGCGTACAGGTTTGCGCTCAACCAGCCCAACCGAGGCTGCGCCAAGTGATGATGATCTGTTTGATGACGAGCCAACAAGCAATCAAATCGATGCTTGTGCCGATATTTGCGAATTACTCGAACAGGCGATTGCCGATGATCCGCCCGCCTTGCTTGGCACATGGGATAACGCCCGCAGCGACGAAAATGTGATTCGCAAGGGTCATGCTGCCGAAATTGATGCAATTGTTGAGGCTACTCGCGATGCCGCCCGTTGGATCAACGAACTTGAAGCCAAGGAACAGCAACGCACTGGCATCAAAACGCTCAAAGTCAGCTATAACAAAGTCTTTGGCTATTACATCGAGGTAACCAAGGCCAGCGGCGAAACCCGCATTCCCGATGATTACATTCGCAAACAAACCTTGGTCAATGCCGAGCGCTATATCACGCCAGAACTCAAAGAATATGAATCGCTGATTTTGAATGCCTCAGAAGCCTTGAACGAAAAAGAGCGCCAAGCATTTCGCCTGATTTTGCGCCATTTGGCCAACGCTGGCAATCGTTTGCTCGATTTAGCGCGAGCAATCGCCGAGTTTGATGTCTATAGCACCTTGGCCGAGGTGGCGGTGCGTCAGCGTTTTGTGCGGCCAACCTTGCGCCTCGACGATGTATTTGTGATTCAAGGCGGGCGACATCCTGTGGTTGAGCACAATTTGAACGAGCCATTTACCCCGAATGATGCTCATTTTGATGCTGACCATCAGATTATTGTGCTGACTGGACCAAACATGTCGGGCAAAAGCACCTTTTTGCGCCAAGTGGCTTTGATTGGCTTAATGGCCCAAATCGGCTCGTTTGTGCCCGCTGATTATGCCGAAATTGGCCTACTCGACCGAATTTTCACGCGGATTGGGGCACAAGACGATATTGCTACCGGCCAATCGACCTTTATGGTTGAAATGATCGAGACCGCCAATATTTTACATAATGGGTCACCACGATCGCTGATTATTCTCGATGAAATTGGCCGTGGCACCAGCACCTACGACGGGCTTTCGATTGCCCGCGCTGTGGTCGAATATATTCATAATCAGCCGCGCTTACGAGCCAAAACCCTGTTTGCAACCCACTACCACGAACTGACCGAGCTGGCTAACATCTTGCCACGGGTGCATAATTGGACGTTGGCGGTGGCCGAAGAAGGCGATCATGTAGTGTTTTTGCGCAAAGTGATCGAGGGTGCGGCTGATCGCTCATATGGAATTCATGTGGCTCAAATGGCGGGCTTGCCCCCAGCCGTGATTAAACGTGCTACCGAAGTGCTGAGCGAGCTTGAAGGTAAGGGTGATCGGGAGCAGCGCCGCGAGGCCATGCGTCGCATGAACGCAGCAGGCAGTTCGGCTGTGCCCCAAATGTCGCTATTTGCGAGCAACGAGCCAAATCCAGCGGTTGAGCTATTGCGCGAAATGGATGTAACCCAACTAACCCCAATCGAAGCCCTAACCAAACTTTACGAATTACAACGTTTGGCTAAAGTGGAGTGAGGCTATAGGCGATTGGCTGATCAGTAAATGGCATGCCCTCACCCCCTCTCCCGCACGCGAGGCGGGGGGGAACCATCCCATCATGAAAATTGGAATGCCCCTCGCCCCGCCGTAGTAGGAGAGAGGTCGGGGAGTATCTTGCGAACCACGAAACCAGCCTTAGCGCTCTTCGCGTTCTTCGTGGTTACAACTCTTCGTGCTCTTCGTGGATCAAAACTTGTGCTGCTCGTAGGCTACCATTCACAGTTAGGCCATGATAGGATAAGCCTGTGTTGCTAGCCGAGGAGCCGCCCCATGAGCCAACCAAACATCCTCACCCTCGAATGTACCGCTGCCGCCGCTGATTCGCCCGATCTAGCCCAATGGACGTTGCGACTCAATCAATTGACTGCCAGTGGCCTGTTGCCTGCGCTGCCAACCAAAGAGCAACGCGCCGATTTTCAATGGTATTTTGAGCGCTATTTAGATTGGCCGTTTTTGGAGTTTCGCGAACGCGCCATGCGGGTTGAAGCCGAGTTAGCGACAGTTGGCAAGGCACTCTTTGCCGCAATTTTTGAATCAAGCGCCAACGCTGCCAAAATCTATGCTGAATGGATGCAGGTTGATGCTGGTGTGCCAACCTTGCAAATTTTAAGCCTGATTCCCGCCGTGCTGAGCGTGCCATGGGAGTTGCTGCACGATGATTTTGGCTTTTTGAACCAACGGCGGATCAATCCAGTCGCGATCTATCGCACCGTTTCCAGCGTTCGCTCAAAAATTGTAGCCCAGCAATTTGCCATGCCGTTGCGGGTGCTGGTGGTTGTGGCACGGCCTGATGATCAAAATTTTCTCGATCCGCGCAGCTCAGCCCAAACCATTTTTGGCCAGTTACAGCAATTAGAAAACGATCAAAAACTCAAGCCTGGCATGATCGAGCTGGAGTTTTTGCGCCCGCCAACCTACGATCAATTGGCGCGTCGCCTGCAAGATGCCACAAAACCTGTACATATATTGCATTTCGATGGCCACGGCGGCTTTCCCAAAATCCAGCCAACCAGCACGCTCTATAAATCGGCCAACGTGCCACAAGGGGTTTTATCGTTCGAAAAAGCCGATTATCAGGTTGATACGGTTGAGGCTCGCCGCTTTGCCGAATTGTTGAACGGCGCTGGCGTGCGTTTGGTCTTGTTGGATGCCTGCCAAACCAGCGTGATGGATACCAGCGCCAGCGACGATGCCGAGTATCAACGCCAACAGGCTTTGAGCAGCGTGGCAACCCAGTTGTTGACAGCGGGCGTGCCTGCGGTGGTAGCGATGAGCGCCAGCGTGATTGTGCCGACCACGGCGCTCTTTTTTGGCGAATTGTATGGCCTGATCGCCGAGGGCCAATCTGTGCCCGTGGCGTTGGAGCGAGCACGCCAAGCCTTGCAAAGCCAGCCCGTGCGCCTATACCTCGCCCGTAACGCCGAACAAGAACCTGATCCAATTAGCTTGGCCGATTGGTGGTTGCCGCATTTTTATCAGCAAGCAGCGATCAATCTCACCCCAACCGGCAAGCCAGCGCGATCCAAGCCGACCAAGCTTTCGGGCTTCATCGAAAACCCACATCAACGCCCATTTGTTGGCCGCGCCAAGGAGCTATTGCAGCTTGAACGGGCTTTGCTCAAGGGCAAAATTGCCCTGCTGCATGGCTTTGGTGGCATTGGCAAAACCCGCCTTGCCAGCGAAGCCGCCGCCTGGCTGACCCAAACCAAGCTCTATCAAGGCGCATTGCTGCTCTCGTTTGAACATGGCGGCAACCAAATTGCCCTGCTCAGTGCAATTGCCCGCCATTATGAGTTGCCCGAAACCGATTCGCACGATTTGCAGGCAGCATTAAAGCGCTTCAAGCCACACCTACACAACAAGCCATTGCTAATTATCGCTGATAATTTGGAGAGCATTTTGCCCAACGCGGGTAATGTTGAGCTGAATGTGTTGGAAGCCCAAGAACGCCAAGCCTTGTGGGATTGTGTGCTAGGCTTGCGGCAAGCAGGCGCAGGCATCATTTTGACCTGCCGCGATTATGATTTGCGTGATAGCCGCTTGCAGCAAGGCCAATACACCAGCGTGATTGCCATGCGCGGCTTGGATACCCCCTCGGCTTACAGCTTTGCCACAGCCTTGCTCGATGATTTGGCGATTGATCGGCGGCGTGCGCCAAAATTACAACTAAGCAGCCTGTTGGCGCGGCTCGATCATCACCCCTTGGCCATGGGCTTGACTCTACGCGCCTTGCGCGACCCAGCCTTGAGTATCGAGCAACTGCTGAGCGACTATAGCAGTGCCTTGCTGCAATACACTGATGAAACCAGCCCCAACCAACGCCATAGCTCACTCGAAGCCTCGCTTAACTACTCGCTGCAACGCCTCAGCCCTGAACAGCGCGAGTGGCTGGCTAAGCTCGCACCATTTGAAGGCGGTGCAAGTGAAGATGATCTTTTGGTGATCACCGAGATTCCTGCCGAGCAATGGGCGCAACTCCGTGCCTCCTTAGAGCATGCGGCATTAATTGTGCCTGTAGCAATTCCAGGTTTCGAAGCACCATTTTTGCGTTTTCACCCTACCCTCACACCCTATTTACGCCAGCAGCACCCCGCTAGCACCGAGCTAGAGCAACGCTTTGCCGTGCGTTATTATGGGTTATCAGGCTATTGTTATCAGCAAGATCGCCAAAACCCGCAAGCAGTTCGCGCCTTGGTACGCTATGAACTGCCCAACCTACAACGGGCAATCCAAGGCTTATTGCGCTTCAAGGAGATTCCTGCGGCGGTGAATATGTCTGATAACCTAAATAAGTTTTACAATAATTTTGGCATGCAACGCGAGCGCAATCTGCTTAATCGGCAAATTGCTCCGTATATTTCTTCTAGTGAACAGCTTTCGGAAGCCGAATATTTGTATGAAAGTGAGCTTGGTGAGGTTGAATATAGCCAAGGTCATTATGAGTTAGCACTTAAACGTTTTCAGCAGTTACTAGCACGGATTGAGCAACAATTACCCGATCAACTGCTTAACTTTCAGCATTGCATAACCCTTACCCACATTGGGCGATGTTTGCAGCGAATGGGGCAATCTACTCAATCGCAGCGAACTTATGAACAAGCCTTAGCGGTGATTGAGCAATTGCTCAATCACCGCTTGGATGATCGAGACTACCTCAAACAACAAGCGCTGCTAATAACAGCGCTTGCTGATTGCCACACCGATCAAGGCCAATTTGCCCAAGCCAAAAGCTCCTATGAGCAAGCGCTAGAAATCAAAAAAACCATTGACGATCGGAGGGGTCAAGCGGTAAGTTTAGGCCAACTTGGGCTGTTAGCGCTACGCCAACGTCAGTATGCTGAGGCCACTCAAAAATACAATGCAGCGCTAGCAATCTATCAGCAGTTGAACGAGCCTAGTATCGTAGCTTCTATCTATCATCAACTTGGCAGAGTTGCCGAAAAGCAAAAGAACTGGACTATAGCAGAGAATTACTATCGCCAGAGTCTTACAATCAAAGAAGGTTTACACAATAACATTGGAGTCGCAGAAACATGTAATCAACTAGCACTTTTGGCAAAAAGTGCTGGTAGATCTATTGAGGCAGAGGGCTGGTTTAAACGGGCTTTACAAAATCCTGATTTACCAGTGTTAAATCGCGCCAAATGGCTCAATAATCTTGCCGATCTCCTTGCCGACCAAATTCAAGCGGGGACTTGGTCGCAGAGCCGCTTGGCTGAAGCTCAAAACTATGCAGAACAAGCACTAAATATTCTTAAAGGGGTTGATCCCGCACAAGCTTCTTTATGGTTACCGCTTAATATTCTTGCCAACTTAGCCGATCCAGCAGGCCAAGCAGCAGAGTATTGCCAGCAAGCCCGCATTGCCTATGCCGCCCATGCCGCCAATCGCTGGCATATCGATCAACAATTTGGAGATTTGATCGCGGCGATTGTCACTGCAACTCAAGGCAATCAAGAAGTACGCACAGCAGTCGAGCAAACCTTACCGCAATTAGAAGCAAATGGTTGGAAGATCAGCAAGGCTATTCAGCGCATCTGGGCAGGCGAGCGCGATTGGCATGGGTTGTGTGCCGAGCTTGATAATCAAGATTCATTGTTGATCTTACGGGTGCTTGAGGAGCTTGAAGCCAATTCAGAAGGCAAAAGTCAAAAGGATAAGGGGTAATTTAACCGCGAAGAACGCTAAGGACGCGAATGTTAGGTTTCGTGGTTCGCAAAAAACTACATGCCCTCACCCCCGACCCCTCTCCCACTGCGGCGGGCGAGGGGCGTTCCAATTTTCATGGTGGGCTGGTTCCCCCTCGCCTCGCCTGCGGGAGAGGGGGTTAGGGGGTGAGGGCATGACCTACGCTTGTGGGCCGGCGTTTACCACGGTTTCGCCAGCGCGTTCGGCGTATTGCTCGAAGTTCTTGCGGAAGCGGGCGGCCAAGTCATCGGCAACCCGATCGTATTCGCTGGCATCGGCCCAAGTTTGGCGGGGTTGCAGCACACTGTTATCAACGCCTTCGATTGCCACAGGCACATCGAGATTGAAACGCTCATCGTGCCACATTTCCACAGCATCGAGTTTGCCAGCCAAGGCGGCATGCACCATCGTGCGGGTATCGCGCAAACTCATGCGCTTGCCAACCCCGAACGAACCACCAGTCCAGCCAGTGTTGACCAAAAATACACGGACTTTGTGTTCGCGCATTTTTTGGCCAAGCAAATCGGCATACACAGTTGGGTGCAAAGGCATAAACGGTGCGCCAAAGCAGGTGCTAAACGTTGCTTGTGGCTCTGAGCCAACGCCCGTTTCGGTGCCAGCCAGCTTGGCGGTATAGCCCGACAAGAAGTGATACATCGCTTGTTCAGGGCTGAGTTTGGCGATTGGCGGCAAAACTCCAAAGGCATCAGCGGTCAAGAAGATGATCGTTTCTGGTTGGCCGCCCATACCCGTTTCGCTGACGTTGGGAATGTATTCCAAGGGATAGGCAGCGCGGGTGTTTTCGGTCAACGACGCATCATCATAATTGGGATCGCGGCTATCGCTGAGCACCACGTTTTCGAGCACCGCCCCATAGCGAATTGCGTCGAAAATTTCTGGCTCCGATTCGCGGCGCAAGCGAATACACTTGGCATAGCAGCCGCCTTCAAAGTTGAACACGCCGTTGGCGCTCCAACCATGCTCATCATCGCCAATCAAAATCCGTTCGGGGTCGGCTGAGAGCGTGGTTTTGCCCGTGCCCGAAAGCCCGAAGAACAAGGCTACATCGCCCTTGCTGCCAATGTTGGCTGAACAGTGCATTGGCATCACGCCTTGGCTTGGCAGCACCATGTTCAATACCGTAAAGATCGATTTCTTGATCTCGCCAGCGTATTCAGTACCGACAATCAAAATCAATTTTTCATCGAGATTGATCATGGCGGCAACTTCTGAGCGCGAGCCATCAACCGCTGGATCAAGCTTCAAACTTGGCAAGTTGAGCACCGTCCATTGCGGTTGTTGATCGCTGCTGATCGCATCGCGGAACAATTGCTTAGCGAACAAGTTATGCCAAGCATACTCGGTCACCACGCGAATTGGCAACGCATACGCTGGATCAGCCCCAGCGCTAGCATCTAAAACAAACATCTCACGTTCGGCCATGTGTGCCAACGCCTTGGCCTTGATCGTGGCATAGGTTTCGGGCTTCATAGCTTTATGGAATTTCGTCCAGTGCATTGACGCGGCTGCTGGTGTTTCCACCACAAACTTATCATCTGCAGAACGACCCGTGCGTGCGCCCGTGGTGGCAACGACAGCCCCAGTAGCCGATAAAACGGCTTCGCCCCGTTTGAGAGCAGCTTCCACCAATTGCGGCACCGTTAAGTTGCGATAGGCTTGCTTGACATGTAAATTAGCGCCTACAGTGTCGCCTTCACTTAATACGGCTCGTTCGGTCATGAGATGGCTCCTTTAGATAAAGAGAAATAAAAATAAGCTGCCGTAGCGGCTACAACCAGCACAAGCGCGTTCAACTTGCGCTTGGTGAGCCAGCTAGCGTAGCAGCTACAACACCGATACATCGTTAATCGAGAGGCCAAAGCGGCTACCAAGAAACTCAGCAGCACGGCGGCACATTACCATTCGTGAAAGAAAAATCTCAAAATAATCCATCACCGAGGCCATCTCGGTGTCGATGGTTAATTGCAGTGTAACACGGCGTTGCTCAGTATCAACCCGTAAAAATGATTTGGTCGCGGCGTAATTAACTCGATCATGAATATCAAAGGTGGTGGGATCGCTGTTTTGCACCCGCGAACGATGCACATCAGATTTATCGGCCAAAATCAGTGCCGCTGCCACGGTTGAAACCGCATGGCCGCGTTCTTCCTCGTGATTACCAATCGCGCCCATAATCGTGATGATCTCGTCGATTGGCATATCGAGGCTGCTCAAAATATCTTTGGCCAAAATCGCCCCAGTTTGGCCATGATCATTGCGATTGATGCTATTGCCAATGTCGTGCAACACGCCCGCAATTTCGGCCAGCTCAATCTCGCGAGCCGAAAACTTTAGGCGGCGCAACACATTTGCCCCAATATGGCCAACTAAAGATGCATGGCGACGGCCATGCTCAGTATAGCCAATCAACTTAAGCTGATTATTGGCAGCATCAAGGTAGGCATAGGTATGGGGATGATTGCGCACTTGGGTAATTGTCACACGGCGGGGATCAGCCTTGGCTAATTCGCTGGCTGGAGCCTGGACAGGTTGGCTAGTTAATTCGGCGACCATTGCCTCACGTTGGGCAACCGCAGCCTCAATTTTAGGAGCAACAACATCGCGCATACGGTCTTTCGTATCAAGCGAAAGCGTATCCGCTGTATGGCTTAGCTTCTCGACTTCATCGGCGAGCCGCGCATCATCGCGCATTTCCATAGAGAACCTCGCTGAAGCAACAACAGTAGCTCAGGGCTAATCAGTTCATTACTTCAATGAATGGGCCAGCAATCACTGCCAGCTTGCATAAACGTCAATTGCCAATGTGATCATTCAACGTTGAATAATCATTAGTCCCCCTCATCCCAACCCCTCTCCCACTGCGGCGAGCGAGGGGCGTTTGGCTTGGTGGTTCCCCCTCGCCTCGCATGCGGGCGAAGGGCTTTTGGTTGGTGGTTCCCCCTCGCCTGCTCGGCGGGAGAGGGGGTGAGGGCATGAGACACGCATCCCCAACCCCAACAACCGACCCCTAATTTATATCACTCCCCGACAAACTTTCGCGGAGAATTTCGAGATTTTCTAGGGCAAGACCTGTGCCGATGGCCACGCAGTTGGCGGGCTGGTCGGCAACGTAACAGGGTACACCCGTAACCTCAGTCAACAATTCGTTGATCCGGCGCAGCATCGAGCCACCGCCAGTCATCACCATCCCCTTATCAATAATATCCGATGATAATTCGGGGGGCGTTTCGACCAAGACCGAGCGCACCGCACTGATAATCGCCTCAAGTGGCTCTTGGATAGCATCGGTAATTTCGTTGGAATCGACCTCGATCGTGCGTGGCAAGCCAGCAACTTGGTCGCGACCGCGCACTTGCATGGTCAATGGACGATCGAGCGGCAAGGCTGAACCAATTTCAATTTTAATACTTTCAGCCGTGCGTTCGCCGATCATCATATTATATTTACGTTTGATATAGGCGGCGATGGCTTCATCGAACTTATTGCCACCAACCCGTACCGAATTGCTCACCACAATATCGTTGAGCGAAATCACGGCAACTTCAGTTGTACCACCACCAATATCAATAATCAAGTTGCCAGATGGTTGAGCCACCGGAATATTCGCGCCAATCGCAGCAGCAAGTGGCTCACGAATCAAATAGGCGCGGCGTGCGCCAGCTTTACGAGCGGCATCACGTACAGCCCGCATCTCGACGGTGGTTACCCCAGCCGGAATACAAATCATCACATCGGGCTTGCCAAAGCCACGGGTTTTATCGATAAAGTGCTCCAACATCGCCTTGGTGGTTTCATAATCGGCGATCACCCCGTTGAGCATTGGGCGAATCACCTCAACGCTTTCGGGTTCACGGCCAAGCATCGCCAGGGCATCAGTGCCAACTGCGCGAATCTTATTGGTTTTGCGCGAGAGCGCCACCACTGACGGCTCGGACAAGACAATTCCTTTGCCCTTGATGTAGACAAGCACATTTGCCGTGCCTAGGTCAATCCCAATTTTTCGTGCCATACCTTAATTATTCCAAACGCATAAAGAACACCAACCGATCATCACAGGTTTAAAGGCCATGGATAATAGCTGATGTTCTTTACACTCATGCTACCTACTATTGACGGTTGCGGCGCAATTTCGCAACTTGCAAACGAACTGTGGCGCGGCGCAAGGCAATCTCGGCCCGAGCAAGATCCTCGGTGCTTTGACGATCGCGCATAGCTTGTTCGGCTTGCAAGCGAGCTTGTTCGGCGCGGGTTTCATCGATTTCATCAGCGCGTTCAGCGGTATCGGCCAAAATCGTCACGCGATTTGGCAAGACTTCCATGAAGCCACCGCTGATAGCGTAGGGCATGCTAACACCATTTTTCACATAGTGCAATTCGCCTGGTTGCAACACCGTCAGCAATGGCTCGTGGCGAGGCAAAATCCCCACCCGACCCTCGACTGAAGGCGCACTGACCATATCGACTTCTTCGGAAAGAACCACGCGCTCAGCGGTGACGATTTCCAATTGGATTGGCATACACATCCTCACAGCGATTATAGACAATGCGCCGGAATGGGGCGGGGACTAATGCCCGTTCCAGCCGGCGCAGGGTCAGATAATCATTGATCGATTATTGCTTTGACGCATCGTAAGCGGCTACCACATCGTCGATGCCACCCTTCATAAAGAAGAAGCTTTCGGGAATGTGGTCGAACTCGCCTGCTAAGACGCGGGCAAAGCTCTTGACGGTATCGCCAACCGCGACATACTTGCCTGGAATGTTGGTAAACACTTCAGCCACGCCGAATGGTTGTGAGAAGAAGCGTTCGAGCTTGCGGGCGCGTGAAACTGTCAATTTGTCGTCGTCTGACAATTCTTCGACACCCAAAATTGCAATAATATCTTGCAAGTCTTTGTAGCGTTGCAACATCCGTTGAACTTCGGTCGCGACGCGGTAGTGTTCTTCGCCCACAATGTTGGGGTCGAGAATCCGGCTGGTTGAAGCCAGTGGGTCCACCGCAGGATAGATACCTTTTTCTGAGATCGAGCGTTCCAGCGAAATCGTTGCATCCAAGTGAGCAAAGGTTGTCGCTGGAGCTGGGTCGGTGTAGTCGTCAGCAGGCACGTAGACGGCTTGCAACGAGGTAATCGAGCCAGTCTTGGTCGAAGTGATGCGTTCTTGCAATTCACCCATCTCGGTACCCAAGGTTGGTTGGTAACCCACCTGTGAAGGCATCCGGCCCAAGAGCGCCGATACTTCCGAACCTGCTTGGGTAAAGCGGAAGATGTTATCGACGAACAAGAGTACGTCGCGGCCTTCTTCGCGGAAGTATTCAGCCATGGTCAAGGCTGAAAGCGCCACCCGCAAGCGTGCTCCTGGTGGTTCGTTCATTTGACCGAACACCATCACCGTTTTATCGAACACGGTTTGGTCGGTGCCAGGAATCTTTGAATCCTTCATTTCGTGGATCAAGTCGTTACCTTCGCGTGAGCGCTCGCCTACGCCTGCGAACACCGAGTAACCGGATTGTTCTTTAGCGATATTCGAGATCAACTCTTGGATAATAACGGTCTTGCCCACACCTGCGCCACCGAACACCCCAGTTTTACCACCCTTGGTGAAGGGCGCGATCAAGTCGATAACCTTGATGCCGGTTTCGAACAACTCGGCGCGGTTTGACTGTTCTTCAAAGGTTGGGGCTGGGCGGTGAATTGGCATGGTTTTGGTAGTACCAACCGCGCCTTCACCGTCGATTGGCCGACCTTGAACGTCGAACACCCGACCCAAGGTTTCGGGGCCGACTGGCACGCTGATTGGTGCGCCAGTGTCGATTACGTCCATCCCACGGACAAGGCCGTCGGTGGTGGACATAGCGACCGCGCGAACCACGCTATCACCCAACTGCTGTTGGACTTCGCAGATCAGCGATGAGCGGCCTTCGCCCAAGGGAATTTCCAACGCGTTATAAATTTGTGGCAGGCCATCGGCAGGAAATTCTGCGTCGATAACCACGCCAGTAATTTGTAAAATTTTTCCAGTTGCCATGGAATTCTCCAAATGGTCAACAATCACTAGCAAATACTAGCTGATTATTGGTTGAGCGCTGTTGCACCAGCGGCGATTTCGCTAATCTCAGTGGTGATAGCTGCTTGACGGGCCTTGTTATAGGTCAAGGTCAGGTCGCGCACCAACTCTTTGGCATTGTCATTGGCATTGCGCATAGCCATCATCCGAGCCGAATGTTCACTTGCAATTGATTCAAGGATGGCTTGGTAAAGCTGCACTTCAATAAAGCGTGGCAATAATTGGTCAAGCACATCTTCTTGGCTTGGTTCGTATGAGTAATCGACTTTGGTTGCGCCAGCGTTGCCTGGGGCTTCAACTGGCAAGAAACGGCGCAATTTTGGCCGTTGCACCAACGTGTTTACGAACTCGGCACAAAGCAAGTAGACTTCATCATAATCGTAGTTGCCACTTGCATCGGGGCTGTAGCCATTGATGGCGGTCGTGGCTGCGGGCAAAACATCCACCAGTGGAGGAGCATCGCCCAAGCCAATGATTTCAGAATCGAGTTTTTGACCAACCCGTAAAATGAAATCGCGACCTTTTTTGCCGATAGCAATGACTGAAACACTACGACCTTGGCTTTTTTGATCTGTGATAAAGCGAGCCGCTGCACGCGTCAAGTTTGAATTAAGCGCACCGCACAGCCCACGGTCGGGCGTGATCAAAATCAACGCAACACGAGTTACTGTGGGATGCGGCTGCAACAACGGGTGTTTCGTGCCGCCACCCATCGACCGTAACGTCAACTCGCCCATTACATCGTAAAGGCGGTCGGCATAGGGACGGGTTGCAAGCACGTTTCGTTGAGCGCGACGCATCTTCGAGGCCGACACTAGCTCCATCGCTTTGGTGATTTTGCCAGTGTTCTTAACACTCTTGATCCGCCGCCGAATTTCTCGTGCTGAAGCCATAAAATCCTCGTAAAGAAAGAGATTGAGGCGAGGGTGGGATCAAGGTAACTGACCCCTGACCCCCAGCCCCCAACCTCTATCTATTTATAACTCGCCGTTTGCTTGAATTCGGTCACGGCCTTGCGCAAGCTGGCGATGGTTGCTTCACTCAAGACTTTTTCGCTAGCGATCGCGCGGCCAACCTCAGCATAGCTGCTGTGGATAAACTGCCAGAAATCGCGCTTGAAGTCGTTGATCCGAGCAACTGGAACATCATCCAAGAAGCCGTTGCCAGCAACCCACAGAATAATCACTTGGTCTTCCAAAGCGATTGGTTGGTATTGTGGTTGCTTGAGCAATTCTGAAAGGCGTTGACCGCGTTCGATTTGGGCCTTGGTGCCTGCATCCAAATCAGAAGCAAACATCGCAAAGGCTGCCAATTCGCGGAACTGCGCCAATTCGAGCTTCATCTTACCAGCAACGGTCTTCATGGCTTTGGTTTGGGCCGATGAACCTACGCGGCTCACCGAGATACCAACGTTCAAAGCTGGGCGTTGGCCAGCATAGAACAAGTCCGATTCCAAGAAGATTTGACCGTCGGTGATCGAAATCACGTTGGTCGGAATGTAGGCTGAAACGTCGTTAGCTTGGGTTTCGATGATTGGCAAGGCCGTAATCGAACCACCGCCATTGACTTCGCTCAAACGGGCAGCGCGTTCCAACAAGCGTGAGTGCAAGTAGAACACGTCGCCAGGGTAGGCTTCGCGGCCTGGAGGGCGGCGCAGCAACAACGACACTTGGCGATAAGCCACAGCGTGCTTCGACAAATCGTCATAGATGATCAAGGCATCTTTGACCAAGTTGCCATCGACCGTTACGCCGACTTCCATCACTTCTTCAGCGATGGCACAGCCTGAGTACGGTGCGATATATTGCAATGCTGCTGATTCTGAAGCTGAAGCATTGACCACGATGGTGTAATCCATCGCGCCATTTTGCTCAAGCGTAGTGATGGTTTGAGCCACTTTCGAGCGCTTTTGGCCGATTGCGACATACACACAAACCATACCTTGACCGCGTTGGTTGATGATCGTATCGATCGCGATCGCGGTCTTACCAGTTTGGCGGTCGCCGATGATCAACTCACGTTGACCACGCCCGATTGGAATCAGTGCGTCGATCGCCAAGATCCCAGTTTGCACTGGTTGGCTCACCGATTTACGCTCGATCACACCCGGGGCGATCCGTTCGACTTCGCGGGTTTTGCTGGCGCTGATTGGGCCTTTGCCATCGAGTGGGCGGCCCAGTGGGTCAACGACACGGCCAAGCAACTCTTGACCAACTGGCACTGAAATAATCTTGCCAGTTGAGCGTACCAAGTCGCCTTCTTCAATTTCGAGATAATCGCCCAAAATAACGGCAGCGACGTTATCTTTTTCCAAGTTCAGCGCGATGCCCATGACGGTTTCGCCTGACTTCGTTTGCTTGAATTCAAGCAACTCCGAAGCCATAACATCGCGCAGACCTGAGATCCGCGCCACGCCGTCGCCAACACTGGCAACCGTCCCGACGTTGACCGCAGTTGGGTCTCCGCCGACAGGTTGCTGGATGCTGGCTTTAAGACGACTAAGAATATCTTCTGCTGTTACAGCCATTGTTTGCCTCTATGATCGAAGTATGAAGGATGAAGCGGCAGCCTCATCACTCCTCACAGTTATCCGGCCATCATATTGCGTTGGACTGCGTTGAGGCGTTGGCGGAGAGTTGAATCAAGCACCTTATCGCCGACACGCACCAACAAGCCGCCCAGAATTTCTGGATCGACTTTGTAGGCGATATCAAGCAATGCGCCATAACGAGCCTTGAGATCTTTTTCGATCTTAGTTCGTTGTTCAGCGCTAAGTTCAACGGCGCTTGTAACTTCTGCCGCGGTTGGGCCGCCCGAACGCGCCAACTGCACCAACTCATCCAGCACGGCGGGCAAGAGTTGCTCTTGGCCTTCGGCTGTGAGCGCTGCAACTAATGAATCATAGACAGCGCGGGCGTAGCTTGCGGGTTCGCGGCTGCTCATTAGTTCAGCCTCCCAAGTTGGTCAATTGATTTATTGATCAACTCGTCATGACCTTTGGTTTGCAGTTCGCGGCCAAGCACATTGCTGGCGGTTTCGGTCACCAAAGAAGCCAATTGGCCTTGCAAGCCGCGCAACACTTGTTGGCGTTCTTGCTCGACTTTACCACGAGCTTCTTCTTCGATCTTGGCAGCGTTATTGCGAGCAACAACCAACAACTCGGCTTCTTGGGCACGAGCGCGTTCTTGGGCTTGGCTGATGATGGTTTGACCTTCGCGGCGAGCTTCTTGCAGCTTCGCTTCGTAGTCGGCATCAACCCGAGCCAATTGTTGCTTGACTTTTTCGGCGTTATCTAAGCTCTCGCGAATCCGCTCTGAGCGGGCTTGCAAGGCATTCAAAACTGGTTTGTAAAGAAATGTATTGAGCAAGAATGCCAACAAGCAGAAGTTGACAATTTGCGAGATAAGGAGCGGGAGATCAACCCCAAGCTTATCCATGTAAGTCCCCCTTGGGAGATGGCGCTGCGCAGCGGCGAAACGCCATCAACGAATGTCAGCGGTAGCGTTTGTGTGGTGCTTAGAGCACGCCGAACCCGATTAGCAGCGAGATAACCAAACCGAAGATTGCCAAACCTTCAGTCAAGGCGATACCAACGAACATGTTGGTACGAATCGAGCCTTCAGTTTCTGGGTTGCGGGCAATAGCTTGCAATGCACCAGCAACCAACAAACCTACGCCGATACCAGGGCCAATTGCTGCTAAACCGATTGCGAGAGCCGCAGCCAACAAACGTGCACCTGTATCCGTCATGAGCGTTATCCTCCAAAAGAACTTAATCTGTATCAAAGAACGTTTTTATGCGATCAAATGGCGATCAAGCGATTAGTGGGCGTGTTCTTCGTGGCCATGATCGCCGTGCGATTCAGCAGCCATATCGATAAACGCCATGGTCAGCATTGCAAACACGAAGGCTTGAACCAAGCCCACGAACAATTCCAAGCCATAGAATGGCAATGAAAGCAAGGCTGGGAACAGGAACGCCATCACCAAGAGCACCACTTCGCCGGCAAAGATGTTGCCGAAAAGCCGGAAGGTAAACGAGATGATGCGAGCGAATTCTGAAACGAGTTCGATAATCCCGACGAAGAACTGAATTGGTCCTTGGTTGAAGATAAAGAACTTGCCCAAGTAGCCAAAGCCTTGCTTGCGGAAGCCCCAGAATTCGGTGACGACGAATGAGATCAAGGCCAAAGCCAAGGTCATATTCAAGTCAGCGCTCCCTGGGCGCAAGAAGGGGTGGAACAAAGGCGTGATTTTGCCAGCGTGGTCGAGTTCGGCTGAGACTGCCTTGTATTGGGCAATTTGCTCAGGCGTTTCCAAGGTTGCTGGCAAGACGATGCCTTGGGCTGAAGCTTCAGCCCGCACCAAGGTATCAGCAGTTCCAGCACACTTGTTGGTGTAATCTGACCAAACTTTTTGAGCACCGATGACTTTTTCGCTTGGGCCAGCACCAGCTACCGGAGTATGGCCGTGCATCACTTCTAATTCTGATTCAGCAAAACAAACCCCAAGTGAACCAACACCGGGGACCAAGCCGAACCAGTTTGAAGGCAAGACCAAGAAGAAGATGGTTGCAACCACGACAAAGAAGCGGGCTACATATTTCGGGCTAACCCCTTGCATGGTGTTGTATAGAACTTCAACACCATATTCCAAGGCATTTTGCAAGCCCTTGGGGTGCTTCAAGGCTTCGTCGTTGCCACTGCGCAATTTTGCAGTAGCTGCCAACGAGAGCACAACAAGCAAAATCATCACAACCCATGTTAACAACAAGGAGTTTGTGACGTTGTATGATCCTATGTGGAAAACTTCCTCAGCGCGAACCGACACCAGTGGCTTCCCCACAGGCAGGAATATGCGCAGTAGAATCCCCACAACGAGGACAATACCGACAGGAATCCATATGTTTCGTTTAGTGGACAAGGCGATCCCTCCGCGTTTATAGCCCAACCATGCGGCATTCTGTCGGTCATGCACAACGGTGGGCAACGAAATCTTTAGACGACTGTGGGATTTTGTGCTTTTTTGCACATTCTCAAGTATAAAGGATGCATATGCTCTTGTCAAACTTGTTAACATTAGTCAAGAATGGCCTGAATCCCTTTGCAACGGGCAGAAATCATTGCAATGCCATGGTTGCAAGCATGAATTTTTGATCAATTTGCCATGAATTTGGCTGGCTTTGTGCTGATTGTCACAAAAACCTCTCAACAATCTTGCTGGGGTTTGGCAAGGATGGATTAGCACATTGATCCACGAAGGACCCGCAGAGCACGAAGGTTGTAACCACGAAGATCGCGAAGATCGCGAAGGTTTCTTAGTCCAAAACCAATAGCTTAGTGCCAGGCCTTTCATCCTTCATCCCTTCAAAGGCTTGCTATTTGTTACAAATTATTAAAAAGCTAAAATTTCCTAAAGATTTTTGCTTGACAAGCCTAAATCGCTTGTGTATACTTCGTCCAACAAACGAACGAACCAAAAGTACCAGCCCAAATCGGGACATTTGCCTAATCGTACTCAACAACGCTCCACAACATCACAACTTAGTACGACGGTATTTTTCTAGGGCTAAAACTTTGTTCGATCTATAAACAAATTGATAGTGGCTCGATGAATCATCGTTGATTCATTCCCCGTAGGTGCTGTGTCGTTTCAACAATCCTAGGCCTGAAGCTGGCACGGCAGATTTAACATATCGATCAACCGTTCACGCCCCAAAGGAGGGACGTTTATGTCACGGACCACTCGCGCAATGGCGCGGCTGACACTGTTCGTCTTGGTTGTGATCATCTTCTCGGTTGGCTTTTTTGGAACCGCTCCACGGGCAACGCAAGCCCAAACTACTCCACGCACGGCCTTCGTCCATTTATTCGAATGGAAATGGACTGACATCGCCAAAGAATGCGAAAATTGGCTCGGCCCCAAGGGCTTCGCTGCTGTTCAAGTCTCGCCACCCCAAGAGCATATCCAAGGCTCGCAATGGTGGACGCGCTATCAACCAGTTAGCTATCAGATTCAAAGCCGCTCGGGCACTCGCGCCGAGTTCGCCAACATGGTTTCACGCTGTAAAGCTGTTGGGGTTGATATTTATGTCGATGCCGTGATCAACCACATGACCGGCGTGGGCAGTGGCACGGGCGTAGCTGGCTCAAGCTACACCAGCTACAATTACCCCGGTAATTATCAAACTCAAGATTTCCACCACTGTGGCCGCAATGGCAACGACGATATCAGCAACTACCAAGATCGCTGGGAAGTTCAAAATTGTGAGTTGGTTAACCTCGCCGATCTCAAAACTGAATCAGATTATGTTCGCGGCAAATTAGCTGCCTATTTGAATGATCTGCGCAGTTTGGGCGTAGCTGGCTTCCGCATTGATGCTGCCAAGCATATGCCCGCCGCTGATATTGCCAACATCATGAGCCGCGCCAGCAATCCTTACATCTATCAAGAAGTGATTGACCAAGGCGGCGAGCCAATTACCTCAGGCGAATATACGGGCAACGGCGATGTGACTGAGTTCAAATACAGCACCAACATTGGCCGCATGTTCAAAACCGACAAGCTTGCCAACATGAGCAACTTCGGCACAGCTTGGGGCTTTATCGCCAGCGATAGTGCGGTGGTTTTCACCGATAACCACGACAACCAACGCGGCCATGGCGGCGCTGGCAATGTCGTTACCTTCAAAGATGGCAAACTCTACGAACTTGCCAACGTCTTCGCTCTAGCTTGGCCCTATGGCTATCCCCAAGTCATGTCGAGCTACAACTTCAGCAACGGCGACCAAGGCCCACCCAGCAGCAATGTCTACAATGGCAACACCGCCGATTGCGGTGGCAGCAACTGGGTTTGTGAACATCGCTGGCGCGGCATCGCCAATATGGTTGGCTTCCGCAACTACACTAGCACAGCCTTCAGCACCAGCAACTGGTGGTCGAATGGCAATAATCAAATTTCGTTCAGCCGTGGCAGCTTGGGCTTCGTAGCAATCAACCGCGAAGGCAGCAGCTTGAGCCGCACCTTTGCTACGGGCTTGCCCGCCGGAACCTACTGCGATGTAATTCACGGCGATTTCAACAATGGCTCGTGCTCTGGCCCAACCATCAGCGTCAACAGCAGTGGCCAAGCAACAATCACGGTCGCCGCAATGGATTCAGTGGCAATTCATGGTGGCGCAAAAATCAATGGCACTAACCCAACGCCAGTGCCAACCACCCCACCAAGCGGCAGCATCGCTGTCACCTTCAACGAAAATGCCACCACGGTTTGGGGCCAAAATGTCTATGTGATTGGCAATGTCTCGGCACTTGGTAGCTGGAACACCGCCAATGCTGTGTTGCTCTCATCAGCAAGCTACCCAGTTTGGAGCAAGACAATCAACTTGCCAGCCAGCACCGCCATCGAATACAAATACATCAAGAAAGATGGTTCGGGCAATGTGACCTGGGAAAGCGGTAGTAACCGTACATTTACCACGCCAAGCAGCGGCACGGTCACCCGCAACGATACCTGGAAATAGCTGTTGAGTTTTTAACCACGAAGGACACGAAGAGCACGAATGTTAGGCTCGTTGGAAACCTGAGTTTTGTACAAGACATCAGAGAACCAATAACCCAAACCTTAGTGAAACTTCGTGTCCTTCGTGGTTAAATTATATCCTTGGGTATTTCGTAAAATTCTGGCTCAGCGAAGGCCAAACGTTGGCGCATCACCTCAATTGCTTGGGGATTTTGGTCGATCAAGGTGAAATTACGGCCATTCCGCGCAGCCGCCTCACCAAACGAGCCGCTGCCAGCAAAGAAATCGAGCAGTTGATCGTTGGGGTTGGAGTGGACGCGCACAATCCGGTTGAGAATTGCTAGTGGTTTTTGGGTCGGATAGCCAGTTTTTTCCTTGCCATTGGGGCTAACAATCGTGTTCCACCAAACATCGGTCGGCGTTTTGCCACGGGCAGCCTTTTCGGGGCCAACCAAACCTGGAGCCATATAGGGAATGCGATCAATCTGATCATAATTAAAGGTATAGTTTTCGGGATCTTTGGCATACCACAAGATGGTATCGTGCTTGGTTGACCATTTTTTGCGCGACCGAGCGCCATAATCGTAGGCCCAAATAATTTCGTTGATAAACGAATCACGGCCAAAAATTTGGTCGATCAATACCTTGCAATAATGGACTTCACGATAATCGATGTGAAAAAAGAAGCTGCCTTGGGGTTTCAGCAAACGGTAAGCTTCAAGCAAACGCGGCTCAATAAATGCCAGAAAATCGTCAAAGCTATCGCCATAGGCTCGCTCGCCAATTTTGATGCTGCTATAACGATGACCACCAAAGCCAACCCGATCACCTTGCTCGGAGCGAACCGTGCGCAGTTGGGTGCGACTTTGGATTTTGCCAGTGTTGAAGGGCGGGTCAATATAAATTAAATCATAGCTGGCCGCTGGCAGGGTTGCCAAAACAGCCAAATTATCGCCAAAATAAAGTTTATTCATGGTGTGATGTTAATGCTTCCTCAATCGCTAAGCGTTCGGCTTCACTCAATGAACGCTTGCCTTCCAACCAAGCCCGTAAAATTGCCGAATCACAGCCACTTGCCGCCGCTAGTTGGGCTAATGTCCAGCCACGTTGAGCCAGCCACAATAATACCTCGCGGCGTTGCTCGTTCAAAGGTTGTGGTTTGCGCCGCCGCACTAGCTTAGCAACTCCCGAATCGGCACAACAAACTGCGGCAAAATTCGCGCGTGCTCCAAACAATCGTTGAGGCCTAAAATTCGGCGTGGTTGGGTTGGCTCAATCTGATGTACGCTGCCTAAACGCGGATAGATAATCCACATTAATTGCAGATTGGCTGCCAAATAATCATTAATTTTTTCTTCAACATCAATCGCCCGCTCATTGGGCGAGATAACTTCGACCGCCAAACTTGGTGCACCCTGCCAATATCGATCGCCGCTTTGTTGTTGTCCTAGCTGATTCGAATTAATAAAAAATACATCGGCAGCACGCAAAGTGTTGGGGCCAAGAATAAAGCCCAATTCTGTGCCAACCAGCCCTGGTTGGGTTTGGGTTTGATTCCATAAGCTGAGGCTAACCAGCAATTTGGTAACAATCAGGCTATGTTGTAGTTGGACTGGACTCACAGGCTGCACAACTCCCTGCACTAACTCAGCATGCTGAAAATCGGCTTGCAAAAAATGTTCAAGATCAATCAACCGTTGGGTTGGCATTGCAAGCTCCTTTACACTCCTTCAAGCCATGAAGCGGGAGTCCAGTCGGAATCGCCGCCGACCGGCAGTTGGACATTAAAGGTTGTGCCGCGACCTTCTTCGCTATCAAACCAGATTTTGCCACCGTGCAGCTCAACCAGCGATTTGGTGATGTTCAAGCCCAAGCCCGTGCCACCAGCCTGCTCCTTGAGCGGGTTTTCCGAGCGGAAGAAGCGCGTAAAAATATGCTTTTGATCATCAGCAGCGATGCCCACGCCGCTATCTTTGACCGCTAAGGTCACCGAATCGCCGCCATTGCTGACTACAACATCAATTCTGCCGCCGTCGCGGGTATATTTGTAGGCATTTGAGATCAAATTGGTGACGATCTGGCGCATGCGTTCGGGGTCGGCAATCATTGGCGGCAAATCATCGGGCACATCGAGCGCCAAGGAAATTTGCTTGCCACTCCATTGTTGATGAATTGACATCACTGTTGATTGAATCAGTTCATCAAGGTTAATTGGCTTGCGTTGCAACCGCACTTTGCCCGATTCGATGCGTGAAACATCGAGCAAATCGTTGAGAATCGCATTCAAACGTTCGATGTTGTTCTTGACCACGCTCAAAAATTGGCGTTGTTGCTCGGTCAAGGGACCAAGCGTGTTTAACATCAGCAAATCAATGTAGCCGCTAATTGAGGTCAATGGGGTACGCAATTCGTGCGAGGCCGTCGCCACAAACTCAGTTTTCATGCGATCAGCCAATTCTGACGCTGTAATATCGTGATAGACCACCACACTGCCCAGCCATTCGCTTTGCGAAGTAAAGACTGGCGTGCTCGAAGCGCGAATCATGCGCCCGCTTAGCTCAAATTGCTGGTAGGTTTGCTTTTCGGTCAGGCGTGGCTCACTCTCGGGCGCACCAGGCAGGCTCATCAAGGGCTTGCCCAACCATTCAGCAGCTTCGATATTCAGCAATTGCTCGGCAGCCGGATTAATCAAGCGAATCCGACCAACCCGATCGCCAACCACTACACCATCGCCAATCGAACGTACAATTGCCAAACTACGGCTAACTTCTTCTTCACGTTGTTCAAGAGCTTGGCTCAAACGGCGAGCTTGCTCGGTCGTGGCACGATACAGCTGCACATTGCTGAGCATTGTCATCACTTGATCGCCAATGACCTGCACAAATTGAATATGCTCTTGGGTAAAGTGATTGATGCGGCTGTTGATCAGCACAATCACCCCAGCGACTCGCCCATCTTGCTCCATCGGCACGGCCAGCGCTGAACGACCTTTTTTGTCGTAATCGGTGCGCACCATCCAACGGCTATCTTCGGCAGTATTGGGAATAATCACGGGTGCACGATGCTCAACAACCCAGCCTGCCAAGCCTTGGCCACGCTCCAAGGAAATCGCCTCGGTACGGGTGATATTACGATCAAGGTTGGTGCTGAAAGCCAAACGCCCATTTTTATGATCGATCAACATAATCCCGCCGCGCTCGGCTTGGGTAGCTTGGGCAATCAACAACAGGGCTTGATCAAGCAATGGCTGCGGTTCGAGCGTGCCGCTGAGTGCCCGCACAATCTGATACATGCTTTCGGCCCGAGTGCGTGCCCGCATTGCATCTTCGGCGGTGCGGCCCATTTCGGCGGTTGTGGCTTCGATTCGTTGGGCAAGCGTGTTTTGGAGCGCCGCGTTTTCGAGCACAGCGGCGGCTTGCGAAGCCAATAATTCAAGCAATGGCGCAGTTTCAGTCAGGCGCTTGCGGGCTTTGGGGTCATCATCGCCAACCGTCAGCAAACCACAAATCTCGCCAGTCGCAGTGCGGACTGGCACCAGCATATAGTGTTCGCCAGCAATATCGCGGAAGGGCAGCGAATCGGCAAGATAGGCATTATCGCCAATGCGCCGATCATCGCGCAGCAACACCGTAATTTCATCCCATGGAATTGAGAGCATTTCGGTTGCGCCGAGGGTGCGGCCACTACCCCCAATCGCCACAGCCATACGCAGCACTCGTGCCCGCCAATCGACGGTTGAGGCGCTGGCGAAAATAAACGGGCCGCACGCTTTGGCGGCGCTGGCTAATTCTTCGAGAGTTTCTTCGGGGCTAAGCGAGCCACGCAAGCGCTCAGCAGCGCGTGTAGCACGACGAATTGGCGCTTCGGGCAGCATGGCCGGATAATCAAAACGTGGTCGAGCCGCCAACCACACCGCAATCGCCACCAGCACAAAGCCCAAACTTCGCAAGCCAACTTCAATCGCCACAGTTTCGACCGCGACAGCTGGAACTAACACATTGCTGACCGCCCAAGCAATCACCATCAAGGCAATTGCGCTAAAAGCCCAACGCGGCGGCAACATTTGCGGAATCGCAATCGCTGGAATCAAGAGCACCGACCAGAGCGCCGTATTATAGCCCTCGCTGAGAATCGCCACGCTCAAGGGCAAGGCCAAAATTCCCAGCGTGCGCAACTCGCGCCAATCGCCCTCAGGATTAAACAACCATGGCAAGGCTAGCGCCGCTACCCCCAAAATACTCGCAATCACCGTCAGGCGATCCGTCGGAATCGTGGTGGTAAAGGTGTAGCCGAAGAGCACGAGCGCAAAGCAAGCTAAGGCCCAAGCTAGAGGACGAATACGAGTTAGCCAAATGCGAAAAGACGAGTTGCGGCCCATGGATCGGTCTCCCCAAGTCCAAGATGGCGCTATTATACTACGATGAGTGGTGTTATGCAGTGACCTTCGGCGATCAGCTTAAGCAACTGCCCCTTGGCGTTTGAACAAACCAAGGGGCAGCATCCATCAGGCTTTATTTTGCAAAGCCAACATCGGCGGCATCGGCGTTTCAGGTTCTTCTTTATGTTCCCACGGCAACTCGCCAGCTCGCAAATAGCGTGGATCGTTGGGTTGGCGCAAGCGACCAGTGATATATTGGTAGCTATCGCGGGCCACTGCCGCCATCGGGGCGAAAATAATTACCCCAAGCAAGCCCGAAACTGTACCAGCAATCACCAACAGCAGCATCAAAACTGCTTCATGAATTTCCACAATTGCCCCGATAATCCGTGGCACAAGGAAATTATTTTCAATTTGCTGAATCACAATATACAAGCCAGCGACGACTAAGCCCATTGGCAACGAGGTGGTTAAGCCAACAATTACCGCCGGAATTGCCCCAATAATCGGCCCAATCACCGGAATTAATTCGGTGAAGCCTGCAACCAAGGCCAACAGCAATTTATAGGGAATTTCGCCAGGCATCACCAAATCAACAATCCACAAGCCAATGTACGACATAATTGCGATAATCAAGCCAAGCGTTAATTGGCCCCGAATATAAGCCGAAAACACCCGATCAAAAATCGATAGCACGGTCAATACATCGGTTCGCACCGCTTTGGGAATCATGCGAATCAGGGCTGCCTTGCCTTTGCGTTCATCAAGCAGCACATAAAACAGCCAAAATGGAATAATCAAAAAGCCTGCGAGGAAGATAATTGTTTGAAAAATCACCCCCAAGCCATTCAAAATTCCATTCACGCCTGTTTCAACATAATTAGTAGCATTTTCTTTGAGTGTAGTGATGCCTTTACTCACTTGCTTATCAATATCTTCTTGAATCTCGTCGGGCACTTCGCTCCGATACCACTTTAGACCTTCATTGATTTTGGGTTCGAGGGTGTTTTTATAAAATTCAGGCAATGATTTACCAAACCCATTCACTTGGTCGATTGCAGGCGGCACAATATAGAGAATCGAGCCTGTTACAATTCCCAAGCCAACTATATAGACCACCAAAATCGCGGCCCAGCGCGGAATCCAGCGCTCTAACTTGTTGACCAAGGGCAAGAGCAAATAGGCAAACACCAAACCAACTACAAACGGCAAGAGCTGATTTCCCGTGCGCCAAAGCAACCACGCCACCAGCCAAATCGCAAATGCGGTGATTGTCCAACGGGCTAAATCGCGCCAAGATGGGATTGTTTTGATGATTGGTTCTGGTGTTTTTGGCTCCACAAAGCCTCCCTACTGCGTATAATAGCTATCCCAACGATCGCTGCGGCTTATGCCATCGCGCTCAGTAATAGTACGAAAAATTTGGAAGAAATTCCAGCCATTGCCGGTTGCTTCCATCGTCACCGTGCGGCCTGTGTCGCTGCCATATAAGGTAAAAGTTTGGTTTTTCTTAACCAGATCGGTTTCAACATCAATCAAAATATAGCCATTGGTATCGTTGCGAAATTTGAGATCTGGCCCGCCCAAGGCGATCGTCGCATCCATGCCTGCGGGCGCATCAACTTCGTACCAAGCCAAACGCCAGCTATGGTTGTGGCGCTCCTCAATTGGCAAACCCGCCCAAAATACCGCGCGAAATAGCGTCGTTGAAACTTGGCAAATGCCACCGCCAATGCTTGGCACAGCCACGCCATTTTCAATCATCTCGCCAATTTGGTAGCCTTTTTCCAGCGAAATATCGCCAACCGTACCACCAAACGATACCACTTCACCAGGAGCAATCAATAGACCATCAAATTCCTTGCCACCAACGTCAACATTGCGATCACGGTTGTAATCGGGGTAGGAGCTAAAATCTGATGCGCCAACCCCAATCACTTGATAAATCCCCAAGGCTTCAAGCTCACCAGCAGGTGGCACAGTTTCATGCAACGAGAAATCCAAGGCTGCATTATTGGCGGTGTTCAGGGCTTGGCCAATTTGAGTTTGCAGTTGCGCTTGATCAAGCGTGTAGCCAATTTGACCAAATTGCCATTCAATCGCGCGATTGCCGTTGCGCACCAGCCGCGAGGCTTGGGCGGGTTGATCATAGTTTTGAGCTAATTCCTGCACAATTGCTTTGATTGCAGCATCATTATTGCCAAAACGTTGGCCTGCTTGCGGTAATCTATGTAAATCGAGCAAGCTCGTGCGATCAAACTGATGCTCGTTACCCTTGATCGTAATGATCAACGGAGCAGCAGTTTGCTGATTGAGGGTTGGCAACAGCGCATTAAGCTCAGTGGCTTTTTGCTGCGGTTGTAAGGCCTGTTGCACGACCACCACTTCATAATCATGCGGCGCAGCTGCCCAATCAATGCTGTCCCATGCGGCTTGGAAAGCCGCTTTGGTTTGATCACGATCAAGTTTGAGGCCAATCACATCGTTGCTGACCGCCCAAGCACCATTGGCATTGTGCTGAAATTGTGCATCGACGGCAGAACGATCGCTAGCTTCAGCCAAGGTTTGGATGGCCTGATCAAGTGAGGCTTGATTGAGCAATAAGCCATCGGCCTTAATCGTCCCGACAATTCCTAAACTTTGGTTGCTCAAGCGCTGCGACCACGAATCTTCGCGGCCAATTTGCAACGCTCGCTCAGCAATCACTTGAGGGTCAAAGCTCGTCAAGGCATTAAATGGCACAATCGCGGTTTGATCGCCCAATTGCACTTTAAAATGATGATTGTTCCAAGCTTGCAAGGTTGGCAAAATCGCTTGGGCGGCTTCGTTGCTGGTCAAGCCACTCAGCGATTGACCAAAAGCCTGAATGCCAGGATAAACCCGATTGGCGTAGGCCGCCTGAAAACCACCAAAACCAAGCAAGGCGGCTAGGGCAGCGGCGCTCGACCAACGGGCAACTTTGCGCCAATTGCCTCGGCGTTGCGGTTTGGCTTTGCTGCGAACTGGCGCTATAGGTGCCGCGACGACGCTCGGCAAGCGCGGAATGGTGGCACTCGGCAATGATCGTTGTGCCCAACGCAAACAATAGGCTTGACGTTGCCCGCTATGCAGTGCGCCCAACCAGCGCCAAGCCTCGCCCAACATTGGGTCAAGCTTAACTGCGCGAGTCAATAAAGCAGCACTATCACGATAACGCCCATATTTGATTGCCAACAAACCAGCCCTCGCCCAAGCCAGCGCTTGAGGGTTCGGCGCAACTGCGGCCATACTACTCATCATAACTGCCCCCATTATGTTTAGATGCTCTTATCATAGGGCGTGGCAGATTCTAGCGTCAATCAAACCTTGCTCGTTGGCTGCTGATAAATCGCTGATATGGCATGTTCCAGCCCATGCAGCCACCAAAGGTACTATTCAGCCTAAATCCTGTCGTTGGGTTGGGGAATTGCCAAATTGTAGCATGAATTAGCCAAGGCCTAAACGTTTAATCGCCATTGCAACGCCATCTTGCAAGCTGGCAACAGTGGTCACGCTGCTAAAATCAATCCCCAAACTCACCAAGGTTTGGGCAACCTCAGGCCGAATTCCGGCGATAATCGTCTGAACTCCAAGCAAACGCGCCGCCGCCGTGGCTTGAATTAAGCGCCGCCCAAGCTCGGTATCAATCGTAGGAACCCCGGTTACATCTAAAATGGCAATTTTGGCGCGATGCTGGCTAATCCCATTCAGCAAGGTTTCTTCAATCCCCTCGCTGGAGTTGGCTAATTGCTCACCGATTAATGGCATCACCACAGTTTGTTTGAGTACTGGAATCACAGGCAAACTCAGTTGACGCAATTGGTCGCGCAAAGCCGCCTGAGCCGCTTGTTCGGCTTGAATTTGGCTATCGCGCTGGCTAATTTCAGCCAGGCTTTGGCTTAATTGGGCATTCAGTTGCTCACGTTGCAGCGCCAATTCACGCTCGTTGGCTAATTGCTGGGCCAACTTGGCCTCAGTTTTGGCCACCACGGCAAACGCACGTTTGGCCCGCCCAACCAATAAATGCACGGTCGTGGCAATAATTCCCAGTACAAGCAATTGGCAAAAGAAGTTGATCAATAAGGCCGATTTAGGCACCAAAAATTTAATTGGAATAAAACCAGCTAACTCTCCACCAATAATAATCGAAAGAATAATTGATGATGCAACGCAAATAACAGTGGTTGCCCGCGAAGTGTTTAACACAATTGTGGCAATTAATGGTGGAACTTGAAACAAAACCCAGACCGAGCCATCAACTTCGCCAATAATTGGCCCAGTTAACGAAAGCATCAAGGTAATCGAGGCTAGATTAACGTAAATCAGCCATTCGACATAGCGCGAACGCCGCAAGGCAAAGGTAACGGCCAACATCGTGCCCACAATCGCACAAATGCTCAAGCCAATTTGCACTTGTTGGCCGTTGCCAGCAACCAGCAAAATCAGCATAACGGCCAACAATGCTAAACCTTCAACCAAACTAAACAACTTAATCCGTTGCTCATTCGAGGTTTGCAGCATATCTTCAATCTGACGGGGCGGTGCGATGGTTTCTGCCATAAATTGCCTCGGGTGCAAGATGTTGTTGCTGCATCCTACCATTATTTAATCAATTTGTGGATTGACAACGCCGCTAGACTAGGGGGGATTTTTCCACTATCAACAAGGAGCTAACTATGCGCCGCTTATTTGGGCTATGTTGTTTATGTTGCTTGCTAGCTGGAAGTTGGTCAGGCAGTTCAAGCGTTGGCCGGACAAATCTGCTCTTTCCGCCCGCCGATTTGCCGCAAGGCGTGGCTGTGGGCGATGTAACTGCTACCAGCGCGGTGCTTTGGGCACGTTCCGCCAGCCTTGGCTCGGTTAGCTTTGAATATAGTCTCAACGCCAATTTTAATCCAGTGGCTGGCTCGGCCACAGTTAGCATCACCGACACGATGCAACCAGCCAAAACCAGCATCAGCAATTTACAACCGGCTACTAGTTATTTTTATCGTGCTACAACGCTCAGCAATACTTCATTTGCTGGTAGATTTCGCACCGCCCCAACCAGTGGAACCTATAGCAATTTACGCTTTGGCGCAAGCGGCGATCAACAAGGGGCACTCGCGCCGTTTCCAGCTTTAGCCAACGCCGATCAGCGCGATCTTGATCTGTTTATTCATCTTGGCGATTCAATTTATGCTGATATTGGCTCGCCTGTGTTGGGCACAACCGCCAAAACTTTAGCCGAATTTCGCTTGAAACAGACCGAAAGTTATAGCACGCGGCTGAATTTGAACACGCTGGCCGATTTACGCGCGACCACCGCATGGCTAGCGACAACTGATGATCATGAAGTTGCCAACGATCACGCTGGTGGGGCAGCACCGAGCAGTGATCCACGTTTTTTGCCGACCAATGCCAGCTACATCAATGATACTGATTATTTTGAAGCGGGCTATCAAGCTTTCGTCGAATATAACCCAGTTAATGCGCTGTTTTATGGCGCGACTGGCGATCTGCGGACTGCCAACGAGCGTAAACTTTACCGCTACCAACCATATGGTAATACGGCAGCCTTTTTTGTGCTCGATGGCCGTTCATTTCGCGACCAAAAATTACCAGCACCCAACAACACGCCCTCAGAAATTGTGGCCTTTTTGACTGCCGTATTTAGCCCAACCCGCACCTTGCTTGGTCAAGCTCAACTCAGCCAACTCGAAAACGATTTGCTCGCCGCTGATCAAGCCAATATCACCTGGAAATTTGTGATTGTGCCTGAGCCAATTCAAAACCTTGGCACAGCAGCGGCCAACGATCGCTTTGAGGGCTATGCCGCCGAACGCAGCCGCATTTTGAGCTTTATCAACGATCATGCAATTGAAAATGTGGTGTTTATCGCCGCCGATATTCATGGTACGGTTGTCAATAATTTAAGCTACCAAACCGCCGCAGGCCAGCCGCAAATCCCCACCAATGCCTGGGAAATTTCGGTTGGTTCGGTCGCCACGACCTCGCCATTTGGCATGCGAGTAGCAGCAGGAGCCTTATCAACCGGAATTATTAGCTCAACCACTTACAATAATTATTTACAACTACCCAACGATCAACAAGACGCGGCGGCGGAAGGTTGGCTCAACACCGTATTAAATGTATTCGGCTACACGCCCGTGGGCTTGCAGGATGCGCCGTTCGCTGAACGCACCACGCTCTTGCAAGGGCGCTATTTTGCTGGCCACTACTTTGGCTGGACTGAATTTGAAATTAGCCAGCCTGACCAAACCTTGCGCGTTTCGACCTATGGTATCGATACTTATGGAACCAGCGAACTGGCCAACAATCCAGGCGAGGTGGTGAGCCGTATGCCAGTGATTGTGCAGCAATTCGAGGTTGATCCCATCGTCAGCATCTCGCCAACGCTGATACTCAATTATTTGCCAGCAGTAACGAAGTAACGAGATAACAGGGATGAGGGCAACGAAACCGCGAAGGACACGAAGAACACAAAGTTCTGGTTGATTGGTAGGCTGAAATATCTGCAATATTCAGGATTCCAACCCAACTAAAACATTCGTGCTCTTCGTGTCCTTCGCGGTTAACTATTCGTGCTCTTTGTGTCCTTCGCGGTTAATTATTCGTGCTCTTCGTGTGCTTCGTGGATCAAAACCTATTTAATGGTCATTGGCAGATATACATCGTGAATGCCAACGGTGAATGTGCCCATCACATCTGGCCCTTGTACCCCGCCATGATCATCGGTGGCATACAACTCGATGTTATAGCGACGACCAGCGGCACTTGGTTTGAAGCGAATGCTGAAATTGACTTGCATGCTAAAGCCTGTCGGCCCGCTGCCAGCAAAGTTGCTATCCGCCAAATCGAGGATGGCGCTATCGCTCTCCAATGGATCGCTGCTGCCAGCCGTGGCATAACCAAGCACATCGCCATTGGCATCGAGCAGGCTAAATGTGCCCGAAACGCCTTCGGTAAAGCGTGCCCATAAAGCCACACCATCGCTATCGACCAAGCGCAAATCGAGGTGCTCGATAATTCGCCATGGATCGGTGGTATGCGTCCAGCTTACATTGAAGGTTGTTTGTAGATCGACATCAGTGCCACCAAGGTTGGGCGTGATGCTGCTCAAGCCAACGATGCCAACCGAAACCCCCAAGGTTACGCTGTTGGAATCGCCGCCGCCTGGCGTGGGGTTGCGCACCAAAACCGAGTATGTGCCTTGGCTGGTGGTTGCGGCCATACTAAATTCCAGCCGATTGCTATTGATAAAGGTTGTCGTGCGCTCAACCCCAGCTACCACAACCTTGGAATTGGCCACAAAGCCCGTGCCATTGACTGTAATCCGCACTGCTGGCGGCGGTGGAAAGCCAATCGGCTGGCGAATAAAGCGATCAGGCGTGATGTTGCTGATGCTTGGCACTGGATTACCAGGCACAATCACTTGAGTTGCAACGCTACGACTATTGTTGCTTGGAAAAGCCTCATTCGCAGGCGATGAAGCCGTGCCCGTGCTACTAATTGTGCCAACTTGGCTGGGCGTAGCATTAATTGTGATATTGGCACTAGCATTGGCCGCTAGCGTACCTAAATTACAACGTAAGGTCGTAGAATTGGGGAAACTACATGAGCCTTGCGAGGTTGTAACTTGACCAAAAACTAATGTATTGGCAAAGGTTTGTTCGTACACGACGCTGCTGGCGCTGATCGTGCCCAAATTGCTGACGGTGGCTTTATAGCTCATAGGATTGCCAATCGTCACCGGATCAGGCGATTCGCTCAGTTTGAGGCTGAGATCAACTTCGGGTTGTCGCCATTCAGCAAAGCGATGCGAAACTTTATCGCCAGCCCGATCAAAACGTCCACCAACATACAGATTATCGCCATTGACCGCTAAGGCTCCAACTTCGCTATTTTGCAGGTTGCCACCCGCAACCCCACTACCCAAGGCATTCCAAGTTGTGCCATTCCACCGCGCCACATGATTGACCGTCAAGCCATCCATGCGGCTGAACAAACCACCAGCATACAAATCGTCACCGCGCACGACGAGGCTGGTTACATAGCCATCAGTGCCAGTGCCAAGCGCCGTCCATGCCAAACTACTGTGGTTAAGCAGAGCAACTGCGCGGGTGTTGGCAACCCCACCAGCACTGGTAAACCGCCCACCAACTGCCACAGTCGTGCTATTAACATCGGCCAAAGCTAACACTTCGGCATCAGTGCCCACCCCGATTGCTTGCCATGTTGTGCCGTTCCAGCGGGCAAGATTGCTGGCAGGCGCACCACCAGCGTTGGCAAACAAGCCGCCAGCATAGAGTTGGTTCGATTTGAACAACAAACTATTGACAGGGCCATCAGTGCCAGCGCCGACAGCTTGCCATGAACCACCACTCAAACGGGCAATCCGATTGGCAGGCACACCATCAATCAGCGTAAATTCGCCGCCAATATAAATATCGCTGCCACTGATCGCAACCGCGTTGACCCGACCATTGATGCTGGTTGCGAGGGCAGTCCAGGTTGTGCCATTCCAACTAGCTACGCCTGCGGCATCAATGCCACCAGCCTTGCTAAACTCACCCACAACAATCAAATCGGTGTTGCGCAACGCAAGATCACGCACATCATCGTTGACTCCACTATCACTGGAGCCAGTCAACGGCGACCAGACTCGATCAACAGGATCAAAGCGAGCGATATTATTGAGCAAGCGATTACTGCCCAGATCGAAGCGCCCAGCAGCAATAATTTCGCCAGAACGTGGCTGAATGGCAAAAACTTTGGCGTTGGAGCCTTCGAGGCCACCAGCCAAGGGGAAAAAGCGATCAGTTGCGCCAGGCAAGAAGCCCTGTTGTGGCACAACCATGCCCACAAAATTCAATTCCATGCCATGGGCTGTGCCAAACGCCCCAGCAATAAAGAAGGTATCGCTGCCGCTGCCCAAGCGTTCAGCCCGTAAAATTGCCCCATTTGTGCCAAAGGCATTGGTGGCATTCGGTACAGGCGACCAGATATTACCATCCCAACGGGCGATATTGGGCGAGAAAACACTATTGCCATTGGGGTTGATACCGCTGCCAAAATTGCCCATCACATAGGTAAAATTGGCGTTCTCGACAATCCCACGCACATCGCCAGTCACCCCACGTCCGGCCATGGCTGCCCAGGTATTGCCACCAGTCCAAACCGCTGCACCACCAACATTGGTAACAGTGCCAGCATTGCTAAAACTCCCACCAACGACCACCATATTTGTGCCACGGAAATCAACAAAACGCACAGCACCGTTGACCCCATTGCTGCTACCCGTACCAAGGCTCTGCCAAGCTGAGCCTGTCCAGATCGCTACATTGTTGGCAGTGCTACCACCAGCCGAGCTAAACGTGCCCCCAGCCACAAGTTGGTTGACATTGGCCGGATTGATCGCTAAATCGAGCACTTGGGGAGCAGTGCCACCGCCGATCCCACTGCTTAATGCCGACCATGAGCCATTGCTGAATTTAGCGATACGGTTGGCACTCACCCCATCAATTGAGCTAAACGTTCCACCAACATACACCACATCACTGCCAGCGACCTGTTGCACCAAAACGGCGGTAACAGCTCCATTGACGTTGGTCGCCAAGGCCGACCATTGGCCTGTGCCAGAATTCCAACGAGCAATGCCATCGGCGGCAATTCCACCAGCACTGCTGAAGGAGCCAACCACATAAACTGAACCGCCAGTTGAAGCATCGAGATCATCGACTGGGCCGTTAACCCCACTGCCCATCGTATTCCAATGATCGCCATCCCAAAAAGCCACCCGATTGGCACTGATGCCAGCGATGCGATCGAACAAACCACCAACAAATAAATCGCCTGATTGCGAACTGATGGCGCGAATCGTGTTATTTGCCCCAGCAATCAAGCCTGTATTATTCCAAAATTGATCATCGGCGACAGCCTGTAATTCTTCAGGAGCGACAAAAGCTTGAGGTTGCGCTTGCGCGGCGGGGAGATTAAAACGAACGATAAGTGCGGCGAGCAAAGCGAGTTGAAGCACCAACCGTGGCATGGAACCCTCCTTAGCGACACATACTACGCTAAGCAGGATATTGATTAACTATCACGCAACTATCACGCGAAGATCACGCCATACCTCGTATTGGCCAAACTATTGTGACAAATTACAAGCATGCGGGTCGAAGATTCAGGTTTAACACAGTCAACCTATAAATTACGCGAGAGTCAGGAAAATAAACAACTATTTACCTAACACCATATTGATACTAGAACCCATCCATCAACCCACAGAAAAATAGCCCAAAAAAGTATCCTAGATTTAGGGTACTTTTGATTCGTGCCGCCATCTACAATATGACCATTGATTAATTTGTTGGGTATTATTCTGAAATGAGAAACCAAAAGAGCAGAATATGCCTGCTATAATAGCCGATTAAGCAACCCTAATTGGCTTAAATGAGGTACGTATGTCAATACCAACAGTATTTATCGCCGATGATGATGAGATTTTCTTGGCTGGAACGATTGATCTATTTCAACGAATGGGATATGCGATAGATTCAGCCCGCTCGGTGAATGAGGCGCTTGCCAAACTTGATACTCATCAAAATGATTGGAGTTTAGCCGTAGTTGATTTACTGATGCCAATGGAATATCGCGAGCAGGTATATCGCGACCAAGTGCGTTATGAAAATGATGCCGCCAACGGCCTCAAGGTTATTCAGCAGATCAAGCAAAAAATGCCATGGCTCGGCATTATCGTCGTTACCTCATATCGCTGGCTCTTTGAGCACATCGTTGAATTGTGGGCACAAGGCTTTGGACGAATTGTTGGAGTTGAAAAAGGCGCATCAATTGCGATTTACCGTGAAGCCCTCGAAACCCTGCGGATTGGTGAGAGTCGTTTATTTTGCAAAGATCGTCAAATTCCCTTGGTTGGGGCCACCAAAATTTTCTTATCAATGATCGATACGAGCCTGATCGAGCAAGTTAAAGCGATTGCTCCTCAACTGCCAACTATGCCAAATCATCTTCAACGGATTGTGCCTCTGATTGCTTGGAAGCCAAAATTTATTGCTGAAGCCTTATCACTTTCAATCCATGCCGTTCAAACTTATAAAGATGATATTTACGAATATTTAGATTTACGCAAACGCGAAGAACACCGTGATACCCTGATTTTCCTAGCCTCGATTTATGCCTATTTATCCGAGAATGATCGATGAAATACATAATGCGTGTAATTAGCATCTTTTTTGGATGTTTTGTTGTCATCTCAATGGCAATTTCCGTTCGAACTAGCTTAAACACGATTGATGATCCAGCGCTTGAATTAATTACCTATTGGTCTGCAATAAACAATTGTAATGAAATTCATGCTATAACCCCAGCTGAATGGATGCCCATTGCCCAAGAAATTGTTGCACCAGGCGATTGTATTCTCAGTGTTTCAGGTTATGGTTATAATTCGCCAGAAATGATTGATCATCTGAAGAAGAAACTAGAGCTAGATTATGCTAATCGCTTTGTACCGGTAGAAATTAGACGCGATCAATCTCAGTTTACCGTTTATCTACCAATCACAAAAATTAGTATTCATCATATTTTACAAATCTATTTAGCAATCATCCTTACCGCAGCATTACTATGGATTCTAGGTATTATTGTATTAATTTCAAACCCAGATAAGGAAAATAATATTGTATTTGGTTATATTCTTTGGTTTCTTGCTTTAGCTATTACAAGTATTCGGCATAGAGTACCAGATTTTGGCGAATATCTTACCCTTGTTGCAACTGTAGTGCCATTAGCACTACTTGGTGGAAGTTTCTTTCATTTAGGGTATATCTTTCCAGTAAAGATTGAGCGTTATCATGGGTTTAAATATGTGCTGTATATCCCTTCGCTCTTTAGTATTGCTTTATATACCTATGTTATTATTAATATTGCCTCAGGTAAAAGTAATATTCCTACAATTTCCAATCAAGCCAACTATATCATTGCGACCATATTTATCATCGGATTTAGCTTTACATTAATTCGTTGGGCATATCTCTGGATCACCTATCGCCATCAAACTAAATCGAAAATTATTTTGCAAGCTAAAATTGCGTTTACCACTTGGTTAATAGGTGGATTATTCAACGTTATATTGATGATTGTGTATCAGGAATTTAATTTAAAATTACCAATAATCGGGAAATCAATATTTTTTGGCTTATTTCTATTAGTCATTCCGGCAGCTGGGACTGCATTTACGCTATTACGTTATGAATCAGTTCATGCAAAACGTTCATTTAGCTTAGATTTATTAATGATAATTTTGATTAGTGCGGTTATTGTGGATATTTCAATCCTTATTAATAGTTATATTGAAATTAATGGAATTATATTTATCAATATCTTCTTTGTTGCAGTAATTACCTCAATTTTCTGGTATATCGACAACCCATTTCGTAGAATATTTGAAAAATATTTCCTGCGCCATCAAAATGATGCTGAAATATTGTTTGGCTTGTTAAACCATCTTGATATCACTAAAGATATTCATTCAGCAATCTACTCATCAATTGATTATTTGACTAAGCAATTAGAGATAGAATCTTTGCGTTTTGTGATCGAAAAGAATATTATCAAAACATCTGAACATTTTTATATTATGGAAAACGAGCCAATTGATTTATTTTTTGAGCACAATTCTGAAGCAGGATCGTTTTCAAACTCGCTCAGTAAGTTCTATAAACATCGAGAAATTGTGTATGACAATAACAACAATCAAATTGGATACTTATACCTTGGGCCAAAAATTACCAATGAAGATTTTGATACCAAAGACTATGAGCTTATTCGATTAATCACTCAATATTTGAGTTGGTTTGTGCTGGCGAAAAATCAGTTAATCTTAATCAACCAAATTATCCAAAGGATTATCAAGGCGCGTGATAGTATTTTTGGTGATATCAATCATGTTATTCACGACGATATTTTAGGCAAACTAAACTCGGTTACGCTTGGCATTGATATGATCTGTGAGTTTGATCAGATTACACCTGATACAAAAGCTCGACTTGTTCAATACAAAGCTTCGACCGACCAAACAGTAGAAATCCTGAAACGCTTTATCATTCAAAAACAAATTGCAATTCCAGGTGTAAAAAAGAATTTCTTACCAGAAATTCATCGGCTAATTCGTGAGCTTATTCAACATCAACAAATCGAACTTCATTGGGAAATGCCACCAAGAGATGATTTGAATCTTTGGAATAATCTATCAATTGACAAAAAACGTGATATTTTTCGGATTATTCATTCAGCAGTTGCAAATACCCTTGCTTATGCTCAAGCAAGAAATATTAATATTACATTTAGTAAAAATAATGCTATGTTATCCTTGTCAATCATTGATGATGGTGTTGGTTTTGAGATTGATAAAGATATTAAACAAAATAGCACTGGCTTGATGACGATGTATGAGCGCACAAAAAATATTGATGGTATCATCGAAATACGTTCGATTATCGATCAAGGTACAACAATCGAGTTATCAATTCCAATGGAAATAGCTATTCCGACTCTGATCCATGAACAATCAACTGAGCAAGCAACTCCATTAATTAAAAAGCCCAAGCTAGAAATGCTCCATTCAGATATTCAAGTCAAAGAACAATCCAAGAAATATAATTTAGCATTAATCTGTATGGCATTTATGCTTGGCATTGGCATAACATTTATTTTAAAAACCGATTTATTATCGCTAGAAAAAGTAGCCTCACAACCAAAAGTCTGGTTTGATGTTGATGTTCGTTTAGTTAATCAACAAGCTGAGAATGGTGAATTTTGGCGAACTCGTTTATTTGATGGTAGTCGTTTTATCCAAAATTATGATACTATCGCCGTCGGGACAAGAGTAACAATGACATTTAGTTTAAGAAACCATAAGGCTAAACCAGCTTTACTCCGAAACTTAGTCGCAGGGGCACGTGGTCCTAACGTCTTAGAACAAGGCTGGAGTGCCTCCACAATGGATTTTCCTTCAGTTCAGAATATTCTGATAGAACCATACAAAACCTATACATTTACGGCTAGCCGAATTTATGATCAGCCAGGTAATTATTTTCTAGAGCCAATGTTTGAAGATGAGGCTGGTGATTGGCGAGCTATTGCTGACTTTACAAGAATTACGTTTTTTGTGGCCGATTTAACTAATCCAATTGTTAGTGAAGTCGTTGAGGTTGCTGCTGATCGTGATTGGAAATATACGCCAATCTATGTTCAACCTGGCGATACAATCGAATTTATAGCTCAAAAAGGTTCTTGGACAACTGATATGAATAGTCTACCATTCGTTAATGCTGATGGGTATCAAAACCAGCATTACGATTGGACAACACTGCCAGCTGCAAATTATGGGCAATTAATTGGCTCAATTGGCGATTGGAAGTTTGCAATTGGCAAAGAATCGAGCATTCAAGCCCCGAACTATCAGGGAATCTTACGACTTGGAATTAATGATGCGCATTGTGCCGATGTCTGTTTGAGCGATAATCGTGGCTCGATGATGGTTGCTATTGTGGTCAGACGCGCTAAAAAATAATTTTTTCATCTGCCCTGTAATTGCTTGGCTGAGTAGACAACAGCTAAAACGCTGCCTTGGGTTGCTTGGGCAAGTTGCTCAGCATTGACCTGGTTGGGGGCGATTTCGGCCAAGGGTCGCAACACAAAATCACGCTCGAACATCCGCAAATGTGGAATAATCAAGTCATTGGTTTGCAATTCAAGCTCGCCATACAACAAAATATCAAGATCAAGCGGGCGCGGGCCGTAACGCAAGCCAGGTCGGCGGCCACAATCGTGCTCTATCTGCTTGAGCAAGGCTAACAGCGCATGTGGCGCTAATTCGGTTGTGCCAGCAACCACCGCATTCAAAAACGGCGGTTGATCTTCAACGTAGGCCGCTGCGGTTTCATAAACGCTTGAGTAGTTGGTTAGTTGCACAGCGGGAGCTAAAGCGGCTAAGCCCGCTTGTAAGTTGGCTAAACGATCGCCTTGGTTGCTGCCGATGGCTAAATAAACGATGGTCACGCTTGCTCCTGGCGTTGATCGAAAGCACGGAGGGCATCACGATAGCCCATTTCAAACAAAGCTTGATGATTTTTGCCCTCGTAATCGACAATCCATTCTAAGGGCATGAGTTTTTGCGGCGCAATCACTAATGGCTCGGCTACGCGATAAGGCATCGTGCCCGGCCAGCGCAGTGATTGATCGCCAGTTTTTTCGGCGGCGGCGGTCAGGCGTTGGGCCGCCTCAGCAATTTGGTTATATACCTTGAGCAGTTTAAATGATGCACGATAGGAGGCCAACAATGCCCAATCTAGCGTTAGCCACAACGACTGCGCCAAATCGCTGGGCATGGCCTCAAGATGTTGATCGCCATCGTTGGGGTCGGCATCCCACGGGGTCATCATCACCACAATAATTTCAACATCACCGCCTGCATGCTCAATGACTGGACCGAGCGGCGTATTGGCCAAAACCGCGCCATCCCAATACATATCTTCGCCAACTTGAGTCCATGGATAGACCGCTGGAATGCTCGACGAAGCCATAATATGCTCGATGTTGAGCTGATCTTGGGCTTGGCCATCAAGTTTATGGTTGCAAAATACCCGCAATGTGCCGCGCCGAACATCGGTGGCGGTCAACAGCAGGGTTGGCGCAGCGGGGCTATTGATGCGCTCGAAGTTCATCCAAGCGCTGAGGGTGTGTCGCCATGGCGTGGTATCAAGCAAACTTTTAAACGGTGTGGTGCTGAAAATGCTGCGAAATTTGTGCCAAATGCTGGGGCTATGCAAATTGCGATCGGCCTCTGGCGTTTCAGCCTCAATCTGATCATCGCCGCCATGCTCGTCAGAGGTCAAAATCGAGCGCAGCAAAAAGCGCATCAGTGGTCGGCTAATCGACGGCAGATCGCTTGAAAGCTGCTGAACATCTTCGGAGTGCATATGCAGCCAGCGTTGGCGCAATTGAGCCACAGTCATGCCTGAGGCCAAAGCCGCCCCGTTGACCGCGCCGATCGAAGTGCCAGCAATAATATCTGGCCCTTGCCCATCGGTCATCCAGCCGCGTTCGACCAAAGCTTGCATTACCCCAACGTGATAAGCTCCACGGCCACCGCCGCCGGAAAGCACCAAAGCTTTTTTTGCCATAACAACCTCGCAGCTTGAAAACCAACAGCAAATAACAGCATTGCTCAATGTTCAGCAATGCTGATCGATCTGTCAGTTGAGGCCAAGCGATTTAGAAGATATCGTCCTCGTCTTCGTCGTCGCTGATGCCTAAATCGAGCAGCACCAAATTATTCAGCGTTGGCGATTGACTAAAGGCTTCTTGGCTGCTACGGGTTAGCTGATTGCCCCATAAATCAAGCTCTTGCAATTGGCCCAAGTTGGTTGTGTTGGCCAAACTGGTTGCGCCAGCATCACCAATTGCGTTATCGGCGAGATACAACACCGCCAAATTGCCAAGACTGGTGCTGGTGGTCAAGGCTTGCACTCCAGCATCGCCAATCGCATTATCGTTGAGCAACAAGGCCTTGAGATTAGTGACATGACTCGATTGAGCTAGGGCACTCAACCCAGCATCGCCAATTGCATTCGAGCGCAAATCAAGGCGTTCGGTGTTGGCAAGCACTGGCGAATTGGCAAGGGCGCTAATGCCAGCAGCATCGATATTGGTTGAGGCCAAATTGAGCGTCACAATGCTGCGCAGATAGGGCGATTCGGCTAAGGCTTTGGCTCCAGCAAACCCCACATCATTATCGCTGAGATCAAGCTGGGTTACGTTGCCCAATTGTTCATCTTCGGCCAGCGCCTTCACCCCTGCTGGCCCAATATTGTTGTTGCTTAAATTGAGCGAGGTGAGTTGGGTCAAATGTTGGGCGGCGGCCAAAGCACTAATTCCAGCATCGCCCAAATCGTTGTGATCAATATCGAGCAACTGGAGATTAACCAAGGCTTGACCTTCGACCAAGGCCGCGCCGCCAGCTGCGCCCAGTTGATTGCGATAAAGCCGTAGTTTGGTTAATTGGGTTAGGCTGGTCGAATGGCTGAGTGCTTGAGCACCCGCCGCGCCAATTGCATTTTGATACAGCTCTAATTCGTTGAGGTTGCTCAGGTAGGGCGATTGCGCCAAGGCAATCAAGCCAGCATCGCCAATTTGGTTGCGTTGCAAGCGCAGCGTGCGCAATTGGCTTAAGTGGGGCGATTGCGCCAAGGCAATCACAGCTTCATCGGTTAATTGATTTTCGCTGAGGTCAAGCACGCGCACGGTGGCCATATGCGGTGAGCGAGCCAAGCTATGCGCGACAGCATCACCCCAATTGCGCCCATTGAGGGTTAGTTGGGTCACGCCAACCAAACGCCGTTCACGCAAGGCGGCCTTGAGTTCTTCGACGGTGGACACATCATCCAAGGAGACTACGTAATTTTTAAGCTTTGCCATCGTAACGACCTCTGTGTCGGGTTATTTCATTGTTGGTTCATTGTAGCACACTGCCCTTGGCGATTGATTCCCCCCAATGGCTAGCTAAGAGGGGAATCCTCGTTTAGTCAGCCTAGTAGTAAAGGCTAGCATAAACGCTAGAGGCAATTTGTGAAGTATTCGTTGATCAAATCAGCCGATTTGTTGATGTATGCTTTGCCAAGCCCTGCGAATATTATTCATCACTGAAAGAGATAAGCCAAACGCCCATCCGAAGCCGATTGAGAGTTCAATATGCAGCCTCAGGCAACCCTACTAATTGGTCTACAAGCAAGCGGAAAATCGACCTTTTATGTGCAGCAATTTCTGCATAGTCATGTGCGCATCAATCTCGATATGCTGCGTACTCAGCATCGCGAACAAACATTAATAGCATGCTGTTTAGAGCTTAGGCAATCGTTTGTAATTGATAGGATGAATCTTGAGCGAAACCGCCGATCCGGCTATATTCAAGCCGCGCAGGCCGCAGGCTTTAGGATTGAAGGCTATCTGCTTGAATCAAATTTGGCAGCATGTTTAGAACGCAATCGCCAACGCACTGGCAAACAGCATATTCCGGAGCTTGCGATCCGTGGATCATTCAAAAAACTTGAATTACCAAGTTTAGCCGAAGGCTTTGAGCGCTTGTGGTATGTTCGCCAATTACCAGCCCACCAATTTCAAGTAACACCCTGGGAGGAGCAATGAATTTTGATCAACTTGATCAGTTAATGCGGGTGTATGAGACAAGCAACGATTTAGCGGTATTACCCAATATTTGGATGGTAGTGCGGATTGATGGACGTTCATTTACCCGACTCACCAAAGATGTTATGAACTATCAACGTCCATTTGATCAACGCTTTCGTGATGCAATGATCAGCACGGTCAAACATCTGATGGAATGTGGCTTTCCAGTGCTTTATGGCTATACCCAAAGTGATGAGATTTCACTGCTACTGAGTTATGGTTGTGATGTATTTGGCCGCAAGTTACGCAAATATTGCTCGATTTTGGCGGGCGAATCCAGTGGTCATTTTAGTTTAGCGATTCAGCAACAGGCGAGCTTTGATTGCCGAATTTGCCAATTGCCGACCGATCAACTGGTACACGATTATTTTCGCTGGCGCATGGAAGATGCGCATCGGAATGCCCTGAATGCCTATTGCTATTGGAGCCTGCGTGATCAAGCGCTTGATCCACAAACTGCCCATATGCAAATAGCTAATCTTTCGGTTGCCCAAAAAAATGAGCTGCTCTTTCAACATGGCATCAATTTTAACGATCTGGTTGCCTGGCAAAAACGCGGCATTGGGTTCTATTGGCAAACCGTCGATCTCCAAGGCTATAATCCACAAACTCAAATGCCAACGCTCACCAAACGACGTAAAATTCATGTTGAGTTTGAATTACCGCAACGCGAAGCCTATAGCAATTTGCTCGCAAGCCACTTTGATCGTTAATCTTGGAGGTATCGATGCCAATTAATCTGGCTTTGGTGGGTTTTGGGATGGCCAGTCAAGTGTTTCATGCTCCACTGATTATGGCCGAACCACAATTAACCTTACATACGATTGTTCAACGCAGTAGCCAAAGCGCCCGCGAAACGTATCCCCATGTGCAGATTGTCAGCGATCTGGCTGAAGCGCTCGCGAACCCAGCGATAGAGTTGGTAGTGATTGCCACACCCAACCAAACCCACGCCGATTTGGCAGCCCAAGCCTTGCGGGCAGGCAAACATGTGGTGGTCGATAAGCCGTTTACGCTCAATAGTCAACAGGCTGATCAATTAATTGCCCTAGCCCAAGAGCAACAACGTGTGTTAAGCGTCTTTCACAATCGACGTTGGGACGGCGATTTTTTGACTGCTCAAGCTGTGATTCAGGCTGGCTGGTTGGGGCGTTTAGTCAGCTACGAATGCCATTACGATCGCTATCGACCGCAACTAAAACAAGCGGCTTGGCGTGAACAAGCTGGCCTTGGCAGCGGGATTTTGTACGATCTCGGCGCACATTTGATTGATCAAGCCTTGGTGTTATTTGGCATGCCCCAATCGATCACAGCTCAGCTTGCCAAGCAACGTGAGGGTGCGCAAACGGTCGATTATTTTGATTTGTGTTTGGGTTATGCTGAGTTGCAAGTCACGCTCAAAGCAGGTATGTTGGTGCGCGAATTGGGGCCGCGCTTCAGTCTCCATGGCACAAACGGCTCATGGATCAAATATGGCATTGATCCCCAAGAAGCGGCCTTGAAAGCAGGCCAAGCGCCAAACAGCCCAAATTGGGGCCAAGAACCTGCAACTGATTGGGGTATGATCAACACGGAGCTGAATGGTTTAGCGTTGCGTGGCACAGTCGAAACCATCGCTGGCAAGTATCCGGCCTATTATTGCAATGTAGCACAAGCCATTCAAGGTAAGGCTGAGATCATCGTTCAGGCCAACCAAGCTCGAAGCGTGATTCGGCTGATTGAGTTGGCCGAGCAAAGTGCAGCTGAACAACGCACAATGACAATTTAAGCAACTCAACTCCTTTACCCACCCAGCAGGTAAGGGAATGTTGAAAAGAGTAGATTAGATTTCTGCTGCGAACCACCAAATCTCTGGTTCATCAGTAGATTTCTGCTAGACCTTGATTGCCTTTGAGGGGGTGCAGGGGGATTAAAGCCCCCTGCGTTTCCCGCCTCGAGGCGGGACGGAAGGGTGGTGTTCCCAATCCATGCTTACAAAACATACCCTTGTGAGGGCATTCGATTGTTTAGCGATAATTGTTGAATTGCAATGGCAATGGAAAATCGTCGCCGCGTTCGCGCAGCAGGCTCATCACTGCTTGTAATTCGTCTTTGCTTTTCGATGAAACCCGCAGCGAATCGCCTTGGATGCGAGCTTGAGCCTTGGGAACCTCGGCCTTAATCAATTTTTGAATTTTCTTGGCAATATCATCGGCAATGCCTTTGCGCAAGGTAATCACTTGGCGAATCTTCATGCCGCCAATTTCCTCTGGCTCGCCAAAATCGAACATTTTGATCGAGAGATTACGCCGTAATGCTTTGGTTTCGAGCAGATCGCGGACTGCATTTAATGCCAATTCGCTGCTGGTAACAATCGTAATATCCTTCTCGCCAAGCGTAATATCGGTATTGGTATCTTTCAAATCGTAGCGTGTGCCAACATCACGTTTGGTTTGATCAACAGCATTAATCAATTCTTGACGATCAAAATCTGAAACCACATCAAAACTAAATTCAGCCACAAAAAGCCTCCCCATATACTTGCTAGATTTACGAATGCAGCTTTAACTATACCCCAAGAATTGCTAACAGCATTCAGCGAGTTTAGTTGGGCGTATAGATGGTGGTCACAACTTGGTTGGGTGCACCCATGCGAACTGGCGGCTTGCCATTGTGAATCACCTCGACCACGGCAGCGTTACCAGCCTTGACCTGAATCGTTTGCTGCGCTGAAAATGTCTGCGTCCAGCCGTTATTTTGAATCCCTTCAATCGTATTTTGGCCATCAACCAAGACCTGCAACCACGACGAACCGCCATCAATCCGCAAGACAACCTGGACTGGCACATCTTGGGTCGGAGTTATCGTAACGGTTGGGGTTGCCAATGGATTAATTGGCGATGGGACAGAACCATCGGGATTGGTTGGTTGAGCGGTTGGGGTTGCGAGTAAGGTTGGGGTGGCAATAGCCAACGTCGTGGTTGCACCACCAGACACTGACGTACTATTGATTGTCGTAAGCCCAAGCGCATTCAGCGTCAGATAGCCAATGACGACCAACGCCAGCACCACCAAAATTACCGTCCAAAGACTGGGCAGAAAAATCGTGTTCCGACGGGGTGGCACTGCGGCTGGCACAATCCGGATCGGGGTTGAAGCACCGCGCTCAATCCGATACAGATCGATCAACTCATCTGCGGGCAGATTCAAATATTGAGCATAATTGCGAATAAAACCACGGGCATAAACATCGCCCGGCAGATGATGATATTCACCATTTTCGAGGGCCGCCAAATAGCGTTGGATAATTCGGGTTTCACTTGAAGCTTGAGCCAGTGAAATGCCACGGGCTTCGCGGGCTTCGCGAAATCGAAGGCCTAATCTGTTTTGTCCAGCGTTTGTCATGCTTTGCCTTGTGCCATGATGATGGTTGTCTGCATGCTGGTATTCGTCCATGGGGAACGGAGTGGATGAAGGTGCAGTTGTGGCAACGCTGCCACCAAGCAATCTCATGTTCACTATAACTGGGCCCAATCGGACGAATGTCCGTAAGAAACAAGCCATGCTTGCCTCAGCCACAGCGCATTATACCACAGCCACTTTTGCGCTCTGTGAAAAATGAGAAACTAGGATTAACAATCGTTAAGAATCCCTTGGCACTGACTTCGATCATCACCGAAGCCACCACCAAGGGATTGTAATTGTAGATTGTTCGATTTGGGCGAACGTTATGCGTCGCGGAAGAAGTCGATCACATTGCCGCGTTCTTCTTCGCTGACCATCATTTCGATAAACGTTACCCGATGCCACGGGTAAATCACCGATTGCACCCCACCACCAATATACGGCACATCTTTGCCATCACGACGGCGCATATTGCTAACCCGAATAAAGGCATCGGTTGGCTGGGGATCTTCTTCCATCTCAGCGACAATTGGATCTTCGCCGCTCAAGTGCAAAATAACAATTCGAGCACCCATAGAAAAACTCCTTTTATCAGCTATAACAGCTATTGGCTAGTCAACTCAATGCGTAACAGAATATTGCCCAAACGCACTTCATCGCCATGACGCAAGGCTTTAGGGCTATTGGCAGCCAGCTTTTCACGGTTGATAAAGGTGCCATTCGAGCTACCTAAATCTTCGAGTGTGCAAACATTGCCGCTTTGAATGCGAATAATTGCATGACGACGTGAAACGCCAGCCTCTAAACCACCATCGGTTGAAAGATCAATATCGGGGTAGAAACTGCCCTTGCTATCTTGGCGACCAATCACAATTGGCTGGTTGGTATTGAAGCCAAGCTTACGTCCGCTATTCAGAATCACCACCCGCAACACCGGAATTGCCGTATCGCGCGGTGGCGCAGGCGGTGGAATGACTAAATTACCAGAGCCACCCGCCATGGTTGCTGCGCCAAGTGAGGCAGTCGTTTCACGAATGCGCGAGGGCAAAAACGACGAGCCACAATCAACGCAAAAGAAGGTGCCTGGTAAATTTTCGGTTTCACACGCTGGACACTTAATCATAACAACTTCCTATTGCTCTCCGCCCCGTTCGCGAGCGACCAAGCCACGGGTGCCGTATTTAATCCGTTTGCGACCTTCATCGCTGGTTGTGCCGCTACGCAACAGGCGGGTGGCCTCTTCTTGAACGGTTTGGGCAAGCTCAGTTTGGCCCGATTCGAGCAAGCGTGTGCCAGCCATGCGTAACTTTTTGGTCGCTTCCTCGATGTTGCCTTGCTCAACATGTTGCCACGCCGAGGCTTGCAAACGATAGGCCACGGTGCGTTCGAGCCAATGTTTAACCACGCCATCAACATCAGGCCGAATTTGCTCGGCAGGCCGTACCGGCAGTTGGACATCGACCTTGGTTTGTAAGGCTTGGCTACTGATGCTGGGCACTTCGTAAAACATCTCGATCCGACAGATCGTTTGATTGCCTGCGGGCAGCGGCGGCACGACCAGCTCTAACAAAAAGATTTGATCTTCGCGGCCAACCCACTCGCCCAGTGGCATACGCCACAGCGTTTCGTTATGCAATTGTGGGGTGAGCGCGGCAATAAATGGGCGCACCCGAAACAGCGAACGAATTTCAGCCTGCGGGTGCAGATGGAAACGCATTTCAACTTTATGCGCCATCACATTTTGCAAACGTTTGATCTCGTCAGAGAAAACGTTGACAATTTGCTGAGCATTGGTGATATATTCGGTGCGGCTGTTTTCGGCTGAGGCGATTGTTTCGAGCAGATCTTCATTCCACTCATCGCCAATGCCCAAGGCTGTAATGCCGATGCCTTTGGATTGAGCACGCCGCGCAATTTCGACACAGCGGCTTTCATCGCCATAAGTACGGCCATCGGTCAACAAGACCATACGGCTGATGCCGCGGCTCATCATAGGGCGTGAAATTTCCTGTAAGCCCATCATCATGCCTGTGGCCATCTCAGTGCCACCTTTGGCCTCGATCATGCCAATCGCGCGTTTAATTTGGTCTTTATCGTTGGGGCGTTGGCAGGGTACAACCACCTCAGCCCGATCGTTGAACGACACCACCGAGAAATAATCTTGGCGATTGAGCTGATTAACGACGTTATTACAAGCCTCTTTGACTTGGTAAAGCCGTTCGCCGCGCATCGAAGAGCTACGATCAACAATAAAACCAAGGTTGACCGGAATCGCCAAATCGGCATCGGGAATGCCAGCAGGCGAGGCTTCGACCAACAAATAAACAATTTGCGGATCGTTACTTTGGGCAACTGCTGGCCGCCCAGGGGTGATGCGCAGTTGAACCATTGCTTGGGTACTCATCGGAGCGCTCCTTGGCCTTGCAAGGGTGGCAATGAAACAACCACCGCGCTAATGTTATCTTCGCCACCGGCTAAGTTGGCGCGGGCAATCAAACGCTGGCAGGCATCTTGCGGCCATGGCGTTTCGTTGATGATTGCAGCCATCTCATCGTCGTCAACCATACTCCATAAGCCATCGCTACACAATAACAAATGGCTGATACCCTCAAGGCTTTGGTAGATTGAATCGACTTGGATCTCCGGATGTTGGCCAACGGTGCGATAGAGTTGGTTGCGCAGCGGGTGATTGCGGGTTTCTTCTTCGGTCAATTGACCCATCGCAATCAAGCGCCCCACGGTGGAATGATCAGCGGTGATCAGGCGGAGTTTGCCATCGCTCATGGCATATAGGCGACTATCGCCAACATGGGCAATATACAAGCCATCGCCAACCAATAAGGCAGCAGTACAGGTCGTGCCCATATCGGTGCCACGCGATTGAGCTTCGTTCCAGATGCGGGTGTTGGCATCTTGCACGGCGCTCATCATCAGCAAGGGCAGTGGGTTACCAGGATCTTCATCGGCCATTGCTGGCAAGGCCATTTGCTCCAACACCGCGATCATCACGGTTTCGATCGCACGGCGCGAGGCGATTTCGCCGCCTTCGTGGCCACCCATGCCGTCGGCAACCACAAACAGGCCCACGCTGATATCGTGCTCGCCATCGGGCAAACTCATCAAGCTTGTGTAAACACTATCTTGATTATTACGGCGAATGCGGCCAATATCGCGGGCGGCCCAACTGGCTAGCCCACGGGTTGAGACCGCTTTAGCAACGATCGGCGCAGCACTAATATCGCGGGTTCCGAGATAATTCGTGCCATCAGGATCGCGCTCGGGCAGTTGCTCAGGGTCAAGTGGCGCGGTCGTTTTTTGCGAACGCTCGGTTGCCACCGCGCCAGCAGTTTGGGCTGCTGGCAATTCGGCCAGTGGCTCGGCGCTGATCAATGGCTCGGTTGGTACCTCAGTTGCAGCAACCGCAACAACCTCGATTGGCGTTTCGGCTAATGCCTCGCTAGCAACTGGGCTAGCGACAGCAACAGGTAACTGATCGGTTGTAGTAGAAGCTGGATCAAGCGTGCTTGGCTCAGTTGAAGTACGCCCGAATAATTTACGAAAAAATCCCATGGCGGACTCTCCTAAGCACGTAAGGCATAGACCTGGTGATCCATCGACCCGATATAGACGACCCCTTCAACAACCGCTGGGGTCGAAACGATTGGGCCTTCGCAGGTATGCGTCCAAACAGGTGTACCCGATCCAGCGTCGAGACAATAAACCGTGCCATCAGCCGCGCCAATGTAGATTCGGCCTGAATCGGCAACGGGTGATGAAACGATTTGTGCTCCGGTATTATATTGCCAAACTTGTTTGCCATTTTTGAGATCGACTGCATAAATATTGCCGTCAATCCCGCCCACAAAAGCTCGATTACCAATGATAATTGGCGACGAATTGACGTAGTGGCTGGTGCGGAATTTCCAGATCGGCCAACCACCTTCAAGGTCGAGCGCATGCAAATTATTATCCATACAGCCAACGAGCACCATCTTATCGTTAGCCGTGGCGCTTGAAACAATCCCACCTTGGAGTTTTTGCTTCCAACGAATGCCGCCCTTGAAGAGATCAAGCGCCACAATGCTGCCATCGCCCGAGCCAAAAATCACCATATTACTGGTCAAACAGGGCGAGGAACGAATCCATTGCCAGCCGCGATAGCGCCAAATCTGGCGACCATTGGTGGCATCAACCGCATACAAGTGGTAATCGTCGGAGCCAAAATAGACCAAGCGATCTTGGACGCGGGGCGATGAGCGCACCGGTTTTTCGGTACGAAAGACCCAGCGTTGCGTGCCAGCACGGGTATCAAAGGCATAGACATTGCCATCATCCGAGCCAACAATCACTATATCATCCCAAACTGTGGGTGTTGATGAAATACCGCCCTCGGTTGGCTTCTTCCAGCGAAATTCCCCGCGCTTGGTATCAATTGCATAGAGGTTGGTATCGTAGCAACCGATGTAGAGCGTACCATTGCGCACAAATGGCGATGAACGCACCTCATCTTCACAGCGGAACTTCCAAAGCACCTCGGCATTTTTGCCGCCACGGCGAATAGCGGCACCAAAGGCCGGAGTTGCTGGTGCTGCCACTGCAACCCCAGCGGGGGCAAAGCCTGGCACGCTCAACAAGACCGACTGGAATTCAGCCGCCGAACCCCAACGATTGGCCATATCGTATTCCAGCGATTTCATCACAATCGCTTCAACTTCTGGCGAAACAGTTGGGTTCAATTGACGAATTGGGCGATCACCGAAGGTAAATGGGGTTTCCAACCGCGGGTCAATATTGGTCAGCAAATGGTGCAAGGTTGCGCCCAAAGCGTAGACATCACCCCGTGCTTCGGCAACCCCACGATATTGTTCAGGCGGCGAGTAACCTTCCGTGCCAATCATCGTGCCTTTTTTATCGGTGCGGGTAAAGACCCGCGCAATCCCGAAGTCAATCAGCACAATCCGATCAGTTGGAGTCACAATTATATTCGATGGTTTTAAGTCGCGGAAGATAATTGGCTCAGGTTCATGGCCATGCAGATAATTCAGCACATCGCAGAGTTGAATTGCCCAACGCCCAACTTGTTGCTCTTCCAAAGGGCCGTTGGCTTTTTCGAGCACGGTTTCGAGATCATGACCTTCGATTAATTCCATCACCAAATAGGCGCGGCCTGCTTCCTCGAAGAAGTCGTAGACTTTGGGAATAGCTGGATGGTTGAGGGTCGCCAATAACCCAGCTTCGCGTTCGAAGTTCTTCAAGCTCAATAAACGGGTTTGCGAATCGAGCGAGCTTTGGAACATCTCTTTGATCGCGCAAAAACGGGTTACATCTTTAAAACGGGTGTCGCGGCCCTTGTAGACCACGCTCATCCCGCCGATGCCTAAAACGCCTTCAACCACATAGCGCCCTTCGAGTACCGTGCCAGCTTTGAGCGCTGGCGAACTGGATTGGGCATTAGTTGGCTCGGCAGGTTTGGCTCCCGGTTGCTGCAAACGGGTGGCATCGGGGTTAGGCGCACGATTGCGAATATCCTCGGTGCCTAAGCGTGAAACCCCTTGATTGCGTAAAATTGAGCCAACACGATTGCTAACGCTACGGGTAGCATCAGGATTTTGATTGATTCCACGGGTGGCATCGGGGTTTTGGTTGATCCCACGGGTGGCATCAGGATTGGCCGGCGGAGCGATGCTGCGAGTTGAATCATTGCCCGCAGCGATTAAGCCACGAGTCGAATCGGCATCGGCTGGAGCAATCGTGTGGGTTGCATCTAAGCCGCGAGTCGAGTCATCGCTGGTTGGTTGTGGAGAGAAAGTACGTGTTGCATCATCGGCCTGCCCGCTTGACGAGCCAGCATCTGGCCCATCGATTGGGGTTAAACGCGATGTCCCACCTCGTTTGATTAACGCCATACAGCCCCCTTGGCTTTAAGGAACGATCAATGCGCGGCTTGCCGAAGTAGGGGTGATGTTGTAGGACAGCAAATAAACAAGAGCATAATAATAATTGCTACCAACATCCCAACCCACCTACAACTACTGCATCTCGCAGGAGCTTCTTCAAAGGTTTTGGTTGAATCAATCCAAGCACCTTTGTAGGAACAATGTTGATCAAGCTTATCAAGAAAGAAAATGTTACGATGTATTATACGAAATCGCCCGAAGGCGGGCAAGGTAGTTGGTTAGGCAATTTTAATTAACGTGCTGGGTCTGCGGGTGGTTTATTCACCGCAACCGATCGTCAAATAGTCCTCAGTTGATCTAGTACCTTAATTAAATGACCAACGTTTACTGCGAATCGAGACGCTTAGCACTACACCGATGCCCATCAAAACCGTCAGGGTAAACGAGCCACCATAGCTCAGAAAAGGCAGCGGAATTCCAGTCATGGGCATCATAATCAAGTTCATGCCCATATTTTCGAGACAATGCACCAACAACAGGCCAGCAACCCCAGCCGCCATCAAACGCCCAAAAGGGTCACGTGCTCGCTCAACTACGCGCCAAATTTGCCAGATGATGATTAATTGCAACACAATCACGACTGCCGCGCCAATAAAGCCTAACTCTTCCGCCGTAACCGCGAAAATAAAGTCGCTCTCTTGAACGGGCAAATAGTTCAATTGGCTTTGCACCCCGCGCAACAAGCCCATGCCGCCAAGGCCACCATTGCCAATTGCCAAACGCGATTGAATAATTTGCCAACATGCTCGCATCCGAAACTCTAAATCGGTTTCGCAACGCTCAGGAGTAAGAAACACGGTCAAGCGTTCGCGTTGATATTCATCAAATTTGAGCCATGCTAAGACGACCACCGGCGCACTGAACAGGGTCAAGATGCCATATTGTACCCAACGGGTATTGGCAACCAACGACATCACTAGCCAAATGCCGATCATCACCATGCCTGAGCCAAAATCAGGCTGTAGCATAACCAAGCCAAGGGGTACGGCTAAAATTCCCAACGAGATAAAGACCGATTTCCAAGGGCTAGGCTCATCGCCATGCTTGCTCCAAAATGCGGCAAGCGCGATGATCACCATCAGTTTGGCTGGCTCGGTTGGCTGAAACGAAAGTTGGCTTGAGCCGATCCAGCTTTGCGCACCATATTTAACTTGGCCTAACGCCACCACCATGCCCAAAAGCCCAAGCGCAGCGATATATAAAACAATCGCTAACGAACGCAGCAATTGATAATCGACCATGGCCAGACCAAACATCAGACTAATGCCCATGCTGACCCAGACAATATGTTTAGCAAACGAAGAACCTAGCCCAAACACCAAGGTTCCGGCGGCTCCAACCGTGGTTGTATAGACCATTGGTACGCTAATTGCCAGCAAGAGCAAGACCGCAACAACCATAATTGGATTAAACTCGCGCCAAGAACGAGCGCGAATGCTAGTGGACATAATAACCCTCCTGACTCAAAATAATACCATATTGGCTAGCTGCTTGAGATCACCCATGACCAAGCACCCTTAGCCTGAGCCAGCGTAGCAGCATTATATCAGTTACGATTCACGCGCTAACCATGGCGATCGGCTAAAGTAGGGCTTAAAGTCGGATGAGCGATTATTAATTGTCATCAAATTGTTGGGAATAAGGCTAGCCGATTCGCTATAATTCAGTGTATTATCAGCAGATAGCATCATCTGCTATCCCACTAACGTTTAACCTCAATCAATGCTGATGCTCGTCGTCGTGTATAATTGCGCATATCATCGCTTACCGAGGGTATGCCTAGGATTCCAGAAAGAGTGGATCGTATGCAAGCATCTGCGGAAAACTCGCGCCGACGTGGCGAGTCGAGCGCCAAAACCAATATTGTGTTGGTTCATGCCCATACAATTTATCGTGAAGGCTTACGCTATCATTTCGGCCAAGTACCACGCTATAAAATTATTGGTGAGGCCAGCAATGGACAGCAAGCCATTCGTTTGGTCGATTATAGTAACCCCGATATTATTGTGATGGATGTCGATTTACCAGGGGTCAACGGAATTGAAGTCGCTCGCACAGTCAAATTAAATCATCCCAATATTGGCGTAATTTTGCTCAGTGATATCAACGATCAAGAAGGTATTGTAAAATCATTGCGAGCAGGTGTGGCCGCCTATCTTTCACGCACAATCGATTGGGATGATCTGATCAATTCGGTCGATATGGTGCGCTCTGGCAATTATCCAATTAATGATTTGGTGCTGAATACCCCAGCGGTCGCTGCTGCTGTGATGGATTCGTTTCGCCAATTGACTATGGATACGCATACCGAGCATGTCTACTCGCCAATGTCACCGCGTGAAATTGAAGTTTTGGAATTGGTAGCGGCGGGGCAAACCAATAAAGAAATTGCCGCCCGCCTCGAAATTAGCAATCAAACTGTCAAAAATCATATTTCATCAATTTTGCGCAAATTGGCGGTCAACGATCGCACCCAAGCTGTGGTATTTGCATTACAGCGCGGCTGGATTAAAATTGTGCAAAACGATAATTCGTTTTCTGGCATGTAATTGCGGCGTTAGCGCCGATTTGGATTGTCCAAGGAGTGTCGTTTGAAGTTGTTGTTACGGCAACGTGTGAGTTTAGCCTTGGTTGTTGTGGCGCTCGCAGCATGTCAACAAGCCCCACAGCCCACTGCTCGCCCGTTACAAAATGAGCTAACTATTCTCGCCTTAACTCCGACAGGCACGGCTACTCCTACGGCAACGGTGACATTAACGCCTGCACCTGCGTCGCCAACAACCGAGCCTTCGGCTACCCCAACCCGCACAGTTGGCCCTTCGCCTACCAAAGGCGCTTCTCCAACCGCTGGCCCTTCACCAGTCGGTACACCTCGGGCCACTCCCGCGAGTACCCCAACTGCCAATCAAAGCAGTAGTTTTTGTACGCAGCCATTTGGGGCGGTAACCGACGAGCGCTTCAGCGCCCGCTTAAATAACGCTGGGCTTGATCGCACGCCCAATGGCGATCGCTTATTCTTAGAATTAACCTCCAGCAGCGGCCCCGTCAACGGTGTCGTGCGCTGTGTGCCTCCAGCAGCGGCCCAATTGCTCGCAGGCGATAGCGCAATTGCCAGCGTGATTCAAATCGATCTGCCGCTATGGCGACACGATGATCTCTGGCGTTCATCGTCGGTCACGCTCACCAAAGTGCTCAAACTTGATACGCTGCAACATGTACGCTCAGTCGTTTCGCAATCTAGCAGCGATTCAGCTGGGGTATTAATTGAAATTGGGCTGGATCAGGCTTTGCCATTTACGGTGCAGCTCGATGGCGGACGCTTAAATGTGGTGATTGCTGATAGCGCTACCGCCACGCTGGGCGATGATCCACTAGCCAAGAGCAATGGTTCACCCAGCGCACCCAAGCAACCAGTTGTGTTTGCCAGCAAAGGCGATTTGTATCGCTACGAAAGCTCGCGAGTCGTGCCAATTACCACAACCTTGGCAATTGAAAGTGCAGTGGCAATCAGCCCTGATCGTACCCAAATTGCCTTCTGTCGCGCCAACCCCGATGGCTTGCCAACCCAAGGCGCACTCTGGACCAGCACAATTGATGGCGATAATGAAACCTTGGTCGCTGATGTTGGTGGTTGTGCCGAGCCTGCTTGGTCGCTTGATGGCGGGATCATTTGGTTTACTGCCCCTTGGAGCGATGCGGCCCCTGATAGCTATCGACTCTGGCAGGTGAAAGCCAATGGCGGCGATGCGAGCGCGGTCTCGCCGCTCGACGAGTGGAGCCGCCGTATGCCGCATGCCTTGCCCGATGGCTCAGTACTGACGGTTGGCCATACCGATGGCGGTCAAGGTGGCTTGTTGATCAGTAATCCGTTGAGTGGCACTGATGGATTGCTTGGCCAAGCGAGCTTGGGCAATTATCGCAGCGTTGGTCAAGCCCAAGTTTCGGCTGATGGCACCCGGATTGCCGTCGAAGCGCTCCGAGCTGATGGTGGCGCGGATCTCTTGGTGCTCGACCAAACTGGGAAGCAACTCGATGCAATTACCGACCAATGGTGGGTACGCCCGCTCTCGTGGAGCAGCGATAACAAACTCTACTATTTAAATGTGGCTTGTCGTAGCGGCCAAGTATTGAATTATAGCCTGCACAGTCGCCAAGGCAGCAACGATAGTCAAATTATCAAAGGTGCAACCCTTGGCGATTTAGGTTCAGTCGCTGTGGTTGATGATGCGCTGTTGTATGTTCGGGCTTTACAATCGCCCGACAACGAACGTGGTGCAGAGCCTATGATTAGCGGCCCTAGCGAGTTGTGGTTGTATGATCTTTCGAATACAGCTCGTACCCGCCTGATTGCCGCCGATGATGGAATTACCAGCGTCAAGTAAGCCTAGATTGCATCGATAGTTTGGGGCAAGTCGCAGGACTTGCCCTTTTTGCTCATAAAAGATGGTGTTTATGTTTCAAGCACTGTATAGCTTGCCCGACCAACCATTACGCAAAATCAAGACTGTTGAAGAAATTCACGACCTCCATGCCAGCGGCGAGGGCATGCTGTGGGTCAATTTATACGCCTGTCAGCAAACCGAATACGACACCTTCTTACGCGAGATATTTCATTTTCACCCGCTAGCAATCGAAGATACGCTGAGCACCGGCTATCAACCACCCAAAGTTGATGATTTTGGCGATCATCTGTTCATTATTGTGCATACACTGGCAGTGGGCGAGGATGTTTCACGCCTAAGTACCGATGAACTTAATTGCTTTTTAGGCCGTAATTTTGTTGTAACGACCTCGCATGTACGCTTAGCAGCTTTGGATACCGTTTGGGATCGGGCGGTACGTGATGGCCGAATTCTGGAGCGCGGAGCCGATTTCTTGGCCCATGCCGTGCTTGATGCCGTTGTTGATGAATTTCTACCTTACCTTGATCGGATTGATGAAGAGGTCGATTTTCTCGAAGATAGCATCATTCAAGACCCTAAGCCCAGTGCTTTACGCCGCATTTTGGAGCTTAAGCATAGTATTTTGGCCTTACGACGGGTTGTATCGCCGCAACGTGAAGTAATGCAGCGGCTCTCACGCGGCGAGTTCGACCTGATTTCGCGCAATTGTGAAATTTACTTTCGCGATATTTACGACCATTTGGTGCGAATTACCGACCTCAGCGAAGGGGTGCGCGATGTGGTTGGCAGCACCTTGGATACCTACCTCTCGGTTTCCTCGAACAAAATGAATGAAATTATGAAGGCACTAACGATCGTCAGCACGATTTTTCTGCCACTAACCCTCGTTACCTCGCTGTATGGGATGAATTTTGATCTGATGCCTGAATTGCACTGGCGCTATGGTTATTTGATGGTTTGGGCAATTATGCTCGCGATCACCATTGGAATGCTCTGGTTTTTTCGGCGGCGACGTTGGCTCTAGACTCCATGGAATGATTAACGTAATAAGCCTTCGAAGAGACTAGTTCTCTTATAGGGGTCAGGGCAGGTGCCAATCAATCTCCGATAGCCCAAAGCCAATAGCCCTTCGTAACTTTGCGTCCTTCATAGAGCAAAACCATCCCTAACAATCAATTTTCAATGCTTACAATGAGCCACCATCGGCCAGTTTATAGCCAACCCCACGCACAGTCAGGATGCGGCGCGGCTTGGATGGTTGCTCTTCGATTTTTTCGCGCAAACGGCGCACACACACATCGACCAAATTGGTTTGGCCAACATATTCGTAGCCCCAAACTTCACGAAACAATACTTCACGATCAAAAACTTGGCCAGAGTTGGCTGCTAGGAAATAGAGCAACTCGAATTCCATCGGCGTAAGATTAACGTCCTCGCCCGCAAGCAGCACTTTATGCCGTGGCTCGTCAATTTCTAAATCGCCGATGCGCACAATTGGCGAGGCCTTACGATGTTGATAGCCCTCGACCCGCCGAATAATTGCTTCAACCCGCGCTTGCAACTCGGCAGTACGAAATGGCTTGGTAATATAATCGTCAGCGCCGAGTTCAAATCCATGTACCACATCATCGGTGCCATCACGCGCAGTGATAATGATAATTGGCACATCGGAGCGTGCACGAATCCGCTCAGTCACCGTAAAGCCATCAATATACGGCATCATCACGTCAATCAGCAAGAGTTGGTATTCACCATCGCGATACATTTTGAGCGCTTCGAGGCCATTGGAAACCGTCACAAGTTGATAACGCTGGCCGCTTAACGCCACCTCAACCAAGCGCAAAATCGCTGGATCATCATCGGCAACCAGAATTTTACGTTGATGGGGATTGTTATCTTCATGGCGTTCGTTGGTTCGGTTAAGCAGCCGCATACGAGCACTCCTTGCACAATTAACCAATCTCTGTGTATGCTACCAAGAAAGTGTGCTTTCGGCTAGGGCTATTTATGCTTAGCCACTCTGCTAGCTCTCTGTTGGAGGAGAATGCCGGAGGTTTTAATTCCCTACACGCTTTAAAGAACTACTGGTATTTCGTCGGTTTCATCATTTCTCAACCCTTCCGTCCCTCCGCTGGAGGGAAACGCAGGGTGTTTTCATCCCCCTGCACCCCCTAAATAACATGCAGAGGCCAGCAATGGTTGCTTGATGAAATTAGAAATTTGAGTTGAGTCCGTATAAAGCCTAATTGTTACCCCTTGACCGTACCAGCAGTGAGGCCACGAATCAGTTGGCGCGAGAAAATGAGGTAGAGCACTAAAACCGGGGCAATTGCCAAGGTCAGCATCGCTAGCAAGGCGCTCCAATCGGTTTGGAATTGACCAAGGAATTGTTGTGCGCCTAGCGTGAGCGTGCGTGAAGCCTCACCAGGAGCTAAAACCAAGGGAAACCACAGATCATTCCAAATTGGCAGCATCACGAAAATTGCCAAGGTCGCGAGGGCTGGGCGCATCAAGGGCAGAACCAACCAAAATACTTGATATTCGTTGGCTCCATCCAGCCGCGCCGCATCCTTGAGGTCGGTTGGCACTTGGCGCATATATTGCGAAAGCACAAAAATTGCCATCGGCAAGCCTTGAGCGCTATACACCATAATCAATGACCAGATCGTATCTTGCAGATTCAGGGTAACCATCAATTTGAGAATACTCACGGTTGCCAACCGAATCGGAATCATCAAGCCAATCAGGGCATATAAGGTCAAAAAGCCGCGCCCGCGAAAACGATATTCGGTCAAACCAAAGGCAGTCATTGCACCAAACAGCAAAATCAGCAAAATTGAGCCAAGCGTCACCATCAAGCTATTGCCGAGATAGCGAAAGATTGCCGTTTGTTCAAAGACGGTGGTATAGCCAACCGGATCAAAATTTGCGCCAACTGGCAGCGAGTAGGGTTGTTGAAAAATTGCTTGCGAGCCTTTGAATGAATTCATCACCACCAAAACCACCGGCGCAATCGCCAATAGGGTATAGCTGCCCAACACCGCATGCACCAGCAATGGTGTGAGCCAGCGGCTCGGGCGTAGTGCCTTTGGTGAGGCTTTGGGTTGCGCCATTGATGGTTCACTCACAAGCGAATTAGAGCTCATAGGTTACAACCTTACGTTGCCAGCCCAGCAAATACAACAGGCTGCCAAATAAGATAATTAAGAAAATGATCACGGCAATCGTCGTACCCATGGCATAATCGCCAAGTTGCAGTTGGAAGCCATAGAAGGTGCGATAGAAGAAGGTTCCGAGCAAATCGGTCGAAAAGTTTGGCCCGGCCAGCGCTCCCTTGGCGGTATAAACCAAATCGAAAGCATTAAAATTGCCAATAAAGGTCAAAATGCTCACAATCCCAACGGTTGGCAAGATTAGCGGAAACTTGACTCGCCAGAACAATTGCCAAGCACTCGCTCCATCAACTCGCGCTGCTTCCAAAATATCTTGGGGCACGGCCAAGAGCGCCGTCATAAAAAAGAGCATGGGAATACCGACAAATTGCCAAATTGAAATTAAGGCAATTGTTGGCAACGAAGTGCTTTCTAAGCCGAGCCATGGCCGATAGCGCACCCCCAAAAATTCACTAATAGCTGGGGCAATGCCCCAAGTTGGGCTAAGAATTAGTTGCCACACAAAGCCCACAATTACAAACGAAAGCATGGTTGGCGAAAATAGCAGGGTGCGGTAGATGCTGCGCCCACGTAGGTTTTTGCTATCCAACAGTGCTGCCAACAACAAGCCCAAGGGGTTTTGTAACACCATGTGTAAAATAAAAAAGAGCACGGTATTTTTGAGTGCCCGCCAAAAATAGGGCCACCACTGGCTATCGGTAAATAAGCGTTGATAATTACTTAAGCCAACAAAACTCTCGCCATTAGAGCTAAACAAGCTCAAACGCAAGGTATCAAGCAAGGGGAAAACCATCACAATGCTATACAGCAACAGGGCTGGCGCTAGAAATACCGCAATATGCCAGCGTGGGCGCGATTTGTTGGGGCGCAACATAGGCAAACTCTTTCAACAAACCAGCTACCTCGCCAATAATTCAGCGAGGTAGCCTTACTTTGGGCAAACTAGGGCTTTTTGTACCAATTATCTAAGCCCTTTTGCAGATCTTGGGCCGCATCTTCAGGCGCAAATGTTCCATCAATCACCCCAACGCTGATCCGCCAGAGTTCGTTTTCGAGGTTTGGCTCGCCGCGTGAGAGAATTTGGTAGGAATTGCGGATTGTCGATTGACACTGTTTGCGCCAATCAACAAAGGTTTGGGCCAAGGGATTTTTCAAGCTCACTGGATAATCCGAGAGGCTGAAGAAGCCAGGCAAGGCATTGCTGAATTCGCCAGCAAATTCTGGCCCAGTCATCCACTCAAGGAAGGTACGGGCTTGAGCCATGTGGGCAGTCTTAGCATTAATCCCAATTCCAATATCGGTATGGTCGCTGATGAAGCATTGATCATTGGCTTTGGCAACCGGAGCTTTGAATGCGCCAAGCTCGAATTTGGCATTTTGGTTGAAATAGCTAATATCCCACGAGCCAGCGGGGTAAATTGCCCCTTTGCCTGAGGCAAACAACATCTGAGCATCGGCATATTTGACTGCTTCAAAGCCATCGGGCAAATAATCGCCCCAGCGTGCCAAATCTTTTAAGGTCGAAACATAGGCCGCATCGGATAATTTGGCGCTGCCATCGATTAGCGCTTTACGGCCATTTTCACCAAACCAATAATTTGGCCCGATGTTTTGGAAGCCCATGGTTGCTGCTTCCCACTGCTCGGCAGTACCCATCACCAATGGTGTATAGCGGCCATCTTGCTTAATTTTATCGAGCACCGCGAAAAACTCATCGACAGTTTTGGGTTCAGTCAAACCTAGCTCGTTAAAAATCGCTTTGTTGTAGATAAAGCCATGGATCACCGAGGCCATTGGCAAGCAAAAGAGCGTCTTGCCATCGTCGGTTTGCCAAGCGCTCTTGGCTACATCGCTAAAATGGGCAATGCCTGGCAAATCGTCGAGTGCAGTCAAATGCCCCGCAGTATACAAGCCTAATGAAACATCAAAAGGCCGGCAGGTGATCAGATCGCCAGCAGTGCCAGCCTCTAGTTTGCTATTGAGCGCTGCGTTGTATTCGGTCGGCGCGGTGGGCCGAAACTCCACATGAATATCAGGATGGCTCTTTTCAAATAGCGGGATAATCTGCTCAGTCCAGACCTTTTGGTCGTCGCTGCGCCAGCTTTCAATCGTCAGCGTGACCCGATTGGGATTGGTGGTAGGAGCTTGGGTTGCGCTGCCGCCACCACACGCGGCTAAAACGGTCGTTAATAGGCTAACCAAAGCGAATTTCCAACGCCATTTGCGAACCATAACGTACTCCTGTCTAGGACGTTGCGGATTATTGAAACTTGTTTGTTGATGATGCGGGCAGCAATGCGATTGAGGACTGAATAAACTTTATTATTTCATTGGATTTAGTAATCAAGACAGTACCATAATCGATTAAGAATTGTCAAGTTTTGGTTAAATGGAGTGTGGGAGGAGTTAAAACAAAGCACTCACTGCGTGGACAGTGAGTGCAAATGGTGACGCATACGGGATTCGAACCCGTGATCTTCACCTTGAAAGGGTGACGTCCTAGGCCGCTAGACGAATGCGCCGTTTGGTTTAGGGCTTGAGTATTCTACTCGTAACGGCGTATTTTGTCAAATGCTGGTTTGCCGTACTTTTACAAGAACCAATTGCCGCTTGAAGCTCCGAGGGGTCAGCGATCAAAGGCTAGGCCAATTCGGGCAAGTTGCCCAAAGTACGAGCAAGTATTTTTGGCTATTTTGCCCTATAATGAGCAAACTCAACTGGGCTATTATGCACAGTGGCTAGGTGTCAGCGAAGGAGCATTCAGGTTATGCCAGTCACAAAAGAAGAAATTTTAGCAAAAATTGTCGAACAAAAAGTCCAGTTTATTAATCTCCAATTTACCGATATTGTGGGGATTATTAAAAATGTGACGATTCCTGTTTCGCAAATTCACGAAGCACTCGACCATGGTGTATGGTTCGATGGCTCATCGATTGAAGGTTTTGCCCGCATCGCCGAAAGCGATATGTATTTGGTGCCCGACCTCAATACCTATGCGGTGATTCCATGGGAGAGCACCGGCGATTATATCACCGCGCGGTTTATTTGCGATGTCTACACGCCTGATGATCAACCATTTGCTGGCGACCCGCGCCATGTGCTCAAACGCACGCTGGCCCAAGCCGCCGAATTGGGCTTTATCTATAATACTGGGCCTGAATTAGAATTTTTCTTGTTTAAACCAGGCCCGAACGGCGAGTTGATTCCGTTGCCCCACGATGCAGCGGGCTATTTTGATGTTTCAACTGATTATGCTACCCATATTCGCCGCCAAATGGTAGCTTCATTGCAAACCTTCGGGATCAAAGTCGAAGCGAGCCATCATGAAGTAGCGATTGGCCAGCATGAAATTGATTTTGAATATGGCGATGCCTTGACCACCGCCGATCATACCGTCACCTTTCGCACGGTACTGAAGGCAATTGCCCAATTAAATGGCTTGCATGCCACTTTTATGCCCAAGCCAATTGCTGGGATCAATGGGTCGGGTATGCATGTTCATCAAAGTTTGTCATCGATCGTAACGGGTCGCAATGAGTTTCATGATCACGAAACCAACAATTTATCGTTGTTGGCGCAGCATTTTACCGCAGGCTTGCTTGACCATGCCTTGGGCATGACCGCCGTGCTGGCTCCGCTGGTCAACTCCTATAAACGGCTTGTGCCTGGCTATGAAGCACCAATTTATGTTAGTTGGGGCCGTACCAACCGATCAGCGCTCGTGCGCATTCCGCGCATCAGTGCTGGCCGCTCGAACCAAGCCACGCGGATTGAGTTGCGCTGCCCCGACCCATCGGCCAACCCCTATTTGGCCTTCTCGGTGATGTTGGCTGCTGGCCTTGATGGGATTAAGCGTAAACTCATGCCACCACCCTCAGCCGAAGAAGATTTGTACCACGTTGACCCAATTGCCCGTGGCCTGAAAACCTTGCCTGTTTCCTTGGGCGAAGCTTTGGAAGAATTAAAACGTGATAGTGTGATCCAAGAAGCTTTGGGTGAACACATTTACGAGCGCTATATCGAGGCCAAAACCCAAGAATGGGATGCCTACCGCCGCCACGTCTCGCAATGGGAGCTTGATCGCTATTTGCCAATTTATTAGCAATTGGGGATCAGTTGTTGGGGATCGGGGATCGGAGTAAAGCCACTAAGGATAATGAGGCTATCGGCTATGGGATGTAGGGATCATTGAAATCCTACGAATGTTCTGATCGCCGATAGCCAGCTGTCTGACCGAATCCTCACACGTTTGATAACCACTTGACATTTAACCTCAATCAACTTTATACTTAGGTGGTACCTAAAAGAAAGGATTGATAGGTTATGCGAATTACGGCAGGCGTACAAGATTATGTGAAAGCAATTTATACCCTTCAACAAGAGGAAGCGCCTGTCTCCAACGGTCGGCTGGCTAGTTACTTCGGGTTTAGTGCGCCCACCATCACCGAGATGCTCAAAAAGCTCGAGAGTTTAGAATTAGTCGATTATCAGGCTCGTTATGGGGTGCGGCTCACCGAGATTGGCGAGAAAATCGCGCTTGAGATGATTCGTCACCATCGTTTGCTGGAACTCTATTTGGTGCAAGCCCTTGGCATGTCGTGGGATGAAGTTCACGATGAGGCCGAAGTGTTGGAGCATGTGCTCTCTGAAGCGCTGGAAGAACGAATTGCCGAATATTTGGGGCATCCCCAATTTGATCCCCATGGTTCGCCCATTCCGGCCCGCGATGGCAGTATTCCGCAGCGTGATTCATGCTCATTGGCTTTGTTGGAGCTGAATCAAATTGCGCGGATCGTCGAGGTTGAAGATCGTGATGCTGCTCGTTTGCGCTACCTGGCGGATCTAGGTTTAACTCCCAACAACGTTATTACAATTATTGCCCGAGCACCGTTTGATGGCCCATTGACCTTGTGGGTTGGTGCTGAGCAAACCCAACAGGTGCTTGATTCACGCTTGGCAACGCGCATTCAAGTGCAAATCGAGCGTTCAATTTAGACGCTCTTTTTTACTTACCGCTTTTAGGTATGCCTAAATAATTTATTTTATCATTAAAATGAGGTAGTTCTATGCAACGAAAAAATCTTTTGGTATTGCTGGTATTGCTACTGGTAAGTTGTGGCCCTAGCAGTTTTGCCCAACAAACCAGCGCTAATCCCCCGCTACGGGTAGCGGCAACCGTGGGCATGATTGCCGATGTCGTCAAGCATGTTGGTGGCGAGCATGTCGAAGTGCTTGGCTTGATGGGGCCAGGTGTTGACCCACACCTCTACAAACCCAGCGTTGGCGATGTGCGGATTCTCGATGATGCTGATTTGATTTTTTATGGCGGCTTGGAGCTTGAAGGCCGCATGACCGATATGCTCGAAAAGCTCAATCGCCAAAAACCAACGATTGCCGTCACCAGCCAAATCGATCAAAGCCGCTTGCATGCAACTGGCGGCGAATCTTTCGACCCGCATGTTTGGTTCGATGTAATTTTATGGCGCGATACGATTGCCATCATCGTTGAAACCTTGGCGAGCTATGATCCAGCTCATGCAGCCGATTATCAGCGCAACGCTGCTGCCTACGCCCAAGAACTGACCGCCTTGGATGAAGAAGTTAAGGCCTTGATTGCAACCGTGCCCAGCCAAAGCCGTGTGCTGATTACGGCTCACGATGCCTTTGGCTACTTTGGCTCAGCCTATGGCTTTGAGGTGCGCGGTTTGCAAGGGTTGAGTACGGCTAGCGAAGCAGGGGCAGGCGATGTCCAAAGCCTAGCCGAATTTATTCAAACTCGCCAAATCAAAGCGATTTTTGTCGAATCCAGCGTGCCCCAAACCACGATTAATGCTGTCCAAAAAGCCGTTCAATCACGCGGCTGGGATGTGGCGATCGGTGGCGAGTTGTTCTCCGATGCCATGGGCGATGCTGGCACTGAAGAAGGAACCTATATCGGCATGGTGCGCCATAACGTCACCACGATTGTTAATGCGTTGAAGTAGTGACGAGGGGCCAGTAGTCAGTGGTTAGGTGTAATGGTTCATTGGATGAAAAACCAATTGTAACGTTCCCTCACCCCAACCCTCTCCCACTGCGGTGGGCGAGGGGCGTTCCACCGCTCATGCTCCGGTGGTTCCCCCTCGCCTCGCTCGGCGGGCGAGGGGGGTAGGGGGTGAGGGCATGGCAATCGATGGTAAATCCCACCCAATCATTGTTAACAACCTATCCTTGTAAGTCATTCCTGCCCCCTCATAAAGGAGCCAAACCATATGAACGCTAGTGCAAAACCGCTTGCAATTCACGATTTAACTGTGGCCTACCAAGATAAGCCGGTGTTGTGGGATATTGATTTGAGTGTGCCAACGGGCGTGTTGGCGGCGATTGTTGGGCCAAATGGCGCAGGCAAATCAACCTTGATCAAGGCGACACTTGGCTTGATGCCCGTGGCGGCTGGTACGGTCGAGATGTTTGGCCAGCCCTATGCCAAAGCACGCCGGATGGTTGGCTATGTGCCACAACGCTCCAGCGTCGATTGGGATTTTCCGACTAATGCCTTGGATGTGGTGTTGATGGGAACCTACGGCCAACTCGGTTGGATCAAACGACCCAGCAAAGCCGACCGCGAATGGGCGCTGCATTGTTTAGAGCAACTGGCCATGGCCGATTTTGCCCAACGCCAAATTAGCCAGCTCAGCGGCGGCCAACAACAACGGGTCTTTTTGGCCCGCGCTTTGGCCCAACGTGCCCAACTTTATCTGATGGATGAGCCGTTTGTCGGCGTGGATGCCGTGACCGAACGAGCGATCATCAGCCTATTGCAACAACTGCGCTCGGACGGCAAAACCGTGATCTGCGTGCACCACGACCTTGATTCAGCCCCCGAATATTTTGATTGGGTGGCCTTGTTGAATGTACGCATGATCGCTGCTGGTCCGATGAAAACAATCTGGACACCCGAGAATATTAGCCAAACCTATGGTGGCCGAACCCAAAGCCTGATTCGAGGTGCTGCATGAGTATCTTAGATTTATTTCGCGATTACACCTTGCGCAATGTGGCCTTGGGAGCCATGGTCTTAGGCATTGTCAGCGGCATTTTGGGCTGTTTTGCGGTCTTGCGTCGCCAAGGTTTGCTAGGTGATGCGCTCTCGCATGCCGCTTTGCCAGGCATTGCCATCGCTTATTTATTGACTGGCTCCAAAGCGCCGATTGTGCTCTTGCTGGGGGCGGGCATTGCTGGTTGGGTTGGCACGCTGGTAATCAATCGCATTGTGCGCGATACGCGGATTAGCGAAGATAGCGCCTTGGGGATTGTGCTGAGCGTCTTTTTTGGGGTTGGGATTTTGCTGCTGACCTATATTGCCAAGCGCAACGATGCCAACCAAGCTGGGCTTGATCGCTTTTTGTTTGGCCAAGCAGCGACCTTGGTTGCTACCGACGTGCTAACGATGAGCATTTTGGGTGGTTTGGCACTGGGCTGTTTGGTGTTGCTGTATAAAGAATTTAAGCTATTGGCGTTTGATCCCGCCTTTGCCGCCAGCCTTGGTTTTCCACCCAATCGGCTGGGCATTTTGCTCACCAGTTTGATTGTGGTGGCAATCGTGATTGGCTTGCAAACGGTGGGTGTGGTGTTGATGGCGGCGATGTTGGTGGGGCCAGCGGTTGCAGCGCGTCAATGGACGCATCGATTAAGCGTGATGTTGGTGCTGTCAGGCGTGTTTGGCGCAAGCGCAGGCATCGCCGGAACCATGCTGAGCCTTGGGCAACAGCATGTGCCAACTGGGCCAATGATTATCCTGAGCTTAACCGCAATTGTGACTATTTCACTCTTGTTCGCGCCAGCCCGTGGCTTGGTTTGGGCGAAAATCCGTCAAAACCATTCGCTGAACAACGAGCCACGTAACCGCGAAATTCAGCCAGCCAAAGGAGAATAAGCCAATGAGTAGCACGTTTGCAATTATTCTGACTGGAATTTTGGTGGCGGCTGCCTGTGCCTCGCTTGGCTGTTTTCTCATCTTGCGGCGCATGGCGATGCTGGCCGACGCGATTAGCCATGCGATTTTGCCAGGCTTGGTAGCGGGCTATTTCATTGCGCAAGGCCCAAGTTTATTGGCAGGCTTTTTTGGGGCAGCCTTGGCAGGCCTGATTACCGTAGGCTTGGTTGAGTTGCTCAAAAATACCCAGCGCGTTGGCGGCGAATCGGCAATTGGGATTGTGTTTCCAGCTATGTTTGCCTTGGGAACCTTCCTCGTCTCGAAATATTATGCCGATGTTCACCTTGATGCCGATGCGGTGCTCTATGGCAACATCGAGTTTGTCGGCTTCGACCATTGGTATCTTGGCGAAACCGATTTAGGGCCGCAATCGCTGTGGATCATGGGCTGCTTATGTTTGATCAATTTGATTTTTATTAGTGTGTTTTACAAAGAACTCAAATTGGCTACTTTTGATGCTGGCTTAGCAGCAACCCTTGGCTTTTCGCCAATTCTCATTCACTATGGCCTGATGGCGGTGGTTTCAATTACCACGGTTGGTGCATTTACGGCGGTTGGCGCGATTTTGGTGGTGGCCTTGATGATTGTGCCTGCGGCCACGGCCTATTTGCTGACCGACCGCCTGCCGTGGATGATTGGCTTGGCGATTGCGGCTGGAGCGATTGCCGCAGTTGCTGGCTTTGGCTTAGCCTTTATGCTGAATGGCTCGGTTGCAGGCGCAATTGCCACAGTTACCGGAGTTGAATTTGGCTTGGCCTTGTTGTTCAGCTCCAAACAAGGCTTGGTTGCCCGGGCACAGCGCTTGGCTCGCCAACGAATTCAATTTGCTGCCGATACGCTCTTGGTGCACCTGTTGCAACACGAAGGTAGCCCCGACGCTGCCCATGAAAGCACGATTGACCATTTGCAAAGCGAATTGCAATGGAATAACAAGTTTGCGCAACGAGTGCTTGATCTGGCTCAGCGGCGAAGTTTGGTGCGCTGCCAAGGCCAACAACTTGAACTGACGACCAGTGGGCGTGAACGGAGTCAGCAAGTCTTGCAATTAGGTCGTGGCTAGCACCGCCCTTCCGCTAGCCACGGTTCCCACCTAGCAGAGCCTACTCAATGGCGAGTAGGCTTTTGTTTTGTTGCTTCCTACTCATTGATTGTTAGTTGGAGATTGTTTATTACAGAGGCGTTGTCAATGTGGGTTCAGGAATCAGCAATCTGTCGCAAAGAGCACCAAGGTTAGGGTGTTGCAATAATCATAACTTTCCACAGGATAAATATTTGGGGGTGCAGGGGGATGAAAACCCTCCTGCGTATCCCGCCTTGAGGCGGGACGGAAGGGTGGTGAACAAGGCTTCTATAGGATACATTAAATATTTGGGAATGCAGATGGTGATTGCCGATGAATGAGAATCCAACGGCACGCTGAAACGACCATTGTTGGCAAAAAAAAGCGCCAATGCGATTGGCACTGGCGCTAGCTCAACAGTTGGCTGAATTAGGGTAGGTACTTGAGTGGATTAACTGCGGTACCATCGACCTTGATGGTGAAGTGCAGGTGAACCCCCGTTGAGTAGCCACCGCCAGCTCGATCATAGGTGCTGCCCATATAGCCGATCAATTGGCCTGCCTCGACCTCTTGGCCTTCGGAAACCACTGGATTCGACATCATATGGCCGTATTCGGTGACCATCCCAGAGCCATGGCTGATTTTGACACAATAGCCATAGCCGCTACACCAACCAGCCTCGATCACCGTGCCACGGCGGGCAGCTGAAATTGGCGTGCCCTTGCGGTTGGCAATATCGATGCCGTTATGGAACCGCCCAACGCTAAAGTTGCGATAGCCAAAACCTGAGGTCAAATCGCCATAGGTTGGCCAAACCCAAACTGGTGGTGGTGGTGGCGGCGGCGGAAAGTTATCGGTCTCTTCCAAGGCCGACCAAACTTCCTCGGGGATGCTCACAACTTCGCGGGCAACCCAGGCCACTTCGCCATCACTTTGGCGAATTTTGACCCAAACTTCGTGTTTGGCGATTAATTGTAAACGCTCGCCAGCATTGACCTTGACGATTTTCTCGTAGGCCGTGCCTGGGCCTTCGCGCAAATTGGTGCGATCAGCCAGCACAATTGCGGCGGCTTGTGATTTTTGATTGATTGAATCGATTGCGCCGCGCACTGAAACATTTTGCACTCCCGCCAACGATGCTCCAGGCACGAAAATTTCGCGTCCAGCAATCAAGGCTTGGCCCTGATCTAAGCCATTGGGTGGGAAGGTCATAATTACATCAGCACCAACACTGTAGCGTTCGGCGATATCGGTGATCGTTTCGCCTTCGCTGACTGTGTGTGGAACCCCCGAAACCCGTGGAATTCGCAAGGTTTCGCCGATCGCGACTGGGCCAGTCAAATTATTGGCTGCAATCAACGATTCTGGAGTAATTGTATATTTGGCAGCAATATCGGCGATGGTTTCTTCGTTAGCAACCAAGTGGGTTGCCACAAAGGCCGGGCCACGTTCTGGCGCTGGTTTGATGAGAGCAGGGCCAACATCGACCACAACTTCATGCTCGCCGCCACCAACACTTTGGGGCTGAGTAGCTGAAATTGGGATCACAACCCGTTGGAAATTACCTGCTTCAACTTCATCGACCAACTGGGCCGCAGCTAAAACCTCGGGAATTGCTTGATTAGTGGCATTATCAGAAACTGGATTAAGTGGAAAACCGCGACCCCAAGCCACCACACAGGCGGCCAACAGGATCACACTATGTGCAACCAAACGGCGTTGAAGCTGCAAACGCTGACGCACCGATTGAGCGGCGGCTTTGAATGAGCGCCGTGGTTGTTTTGGCTCAGAAATTGCTTGTGGGGCACGAGTAGGTGTGCCAGCGATTTGCGCTAGCGAAGATCGCGCAATCGAGGCCGCGCGTTGTTCTTGCTTGCGCCGTCGTTGAGCAGAGCGGCCACCACGATTGAGTGACTCAATCCGGCCAGTATCAGATTTTTGGCGAAATGCGGTAGTGGTGTGGTTAGGAGCTGGTAGCAAAATAACTTCGGCGTTGTTTTGCGTTTGTGCCCGTTGAACACGTCGCCGCGGAGTTCGCTTCTCTGTCATGGAACGAAGACTCCTCGAATGGAACTTGGTTGCTGATAGCAATCACGGCTATCGGCATGCATTATGGCATGAATGTGCGTTGCCAAGCCCACGCAGTTATGGCAAGCATAGCCTATGCTTAATACTTTGTCAATTTTTACCCTGCTTGCTGGCCGAGAATGCTCTGTTTGCGTAGGAGAATCTTTGTATAATGAGTTGAGGATTGTGACCCAAGGAGAGAGTATGTATCAAGCGCCACCACCTTATGTTAGGCCCTGGAGTAAAGCTCGAGCGATTATAGTAGGTTTGATTATTTATGCGATTGGGGCAGTCTTAATTCGCTTTGTAATCAAACTATTGCAACATAATAGCCTTCTATTGGGTTTGAGCATCTTTGTGCTGCTTTCACTAATGAATCTTTCGATAGTTAGAATTGTTCAGACCTACAAGCGTTCGCAAAAAAATAATTTTGAATTGGATAGATAAACCGCCAAGTTTCAGGCTTGGCGGTTTGCAGACTAATTTATCCTTCTTGATGCTCGATGCCATCGTCATCAGCCTCGTCGTTGACTTCCAACGTTGCATTGTCGGGTTCGCCGACGGTTTTCCAGCGCTGATTGATCCATATGATCAACTCGTTTCGGCGTTCAGCAAACTCTTTGGGAGTCCAATCGGCAAAGGCCGCGAGTTTACGTTCTTGGCGAATATCAGAATCGCTATAACTAGGACTTAGGCCTGGTTGGCCCTTTTTGCGGGCAAACTCAAAGTTGCTATAGCTGGCATTATTGTGGGTAAGCACAAGATTGGCGATATCGTGGACACTTGCATTGAACGCGGTTTTGTTCCATACGCCATTCCAATGCGAATGTTTTGCTGGATTCTGCGGCAGAATATGCTCAATCGTCGAATCGCTGAGCTGATCCCAGCCAAGTCGTGGTTCGCTATTTTTCCCCTCGGTCGCAAGCAGATGTAACTCATACTCAAACAGGGTGTACCTCAAGCGATTCCGAGTTCTATACCAATCGCTGGGGTTGGCATTGCCGTTGATAAAATCATCTTCAGGTGCATAGTAGCGGGTCAGTTGATGAATCCCGCGCGTAATATCACTGATCAGTTGCGGCTGAGTAAAGATCTCGTATCCCCAACGATAGAAGCTTGATTTACCAGCATTGCTGCGGCGGGCTGCCCAAAGAAATACACGATAGGCATAGCATTCGAGTGCCTTGAGCATGTCGATGTATGCGCCTTCGCTAATCTGCCCTGCTTGGTATTGCTTGCGGGCTGCCACCATCAAGGGCAAGAAATTGGCAATGTTGCCGGTATGCCGAATCTTGCTGAGCCAAATCCGCTCAGCTTCGAATAGCGCTGTGGTGGTGGTTGGATTGATAATGCTGGCATAATGATGTGAAACTTCAGCAAGGCCCATCACAAAGTGCTCGATAAATATTTTTGTCTCGGCCTTCGTGCGTTTACTAAATGTTCTCAGCGGGATGTATTCATCAGCTTTGAAGCCTTCATACCCATGCCAATTGGCTGGGGAATGGCTGCAATAGAGCGTCCAAGCGATGCGTAGACATTGATCTTCATTGTTGCCCGAACTTGCGCCAAGGTTGGTGTAGGTGTCTTTCCAACTGCGATTGATCAGTTTGGTGAGGGTTTCACGATCTGCAAGGTTGTTTTCGTTGCGCGAAACCCAGTGCATTAAATAATTTTTGAGCAGTTCAAGCACCGAAAGATCCTTGCCCCGCGAGTTCATCAACTCGAAGGTCATGCCAATTTCGGCTTCTGATTCGATCACATAGAAGGTAAAATTGAGTTTTTGGGTAATCGCATAATGCAATTCTTTGAGATAAGCGACCCCAGCGCCACCTCGTTGCTGCAACTGCTCGCTAATGTGGTGTTGAAAGCGACGGTGGGCCTCGACGAGCCGATGCTGATGTGGCGACTGAAGCGGGGTATTGACATAGCCTGTCTTTAAAAGATCATAAAAGATGTCGCCAGTTTCATTATTGAGGTTCAGCTTGCAGGTTGCGCCTGCATACAGAAAATCATCAATATCGCGCTCATAGTCCGACTCTCCATGCTGAATCAGTGCGCGAATAATTACTGAAAGATAGAGGCAAGTGGTGGTTAATCGCTGCTGTCCATCAACCACATCAAGCACTTTTAGCTTCTTTCGGCCATATGGTCGCTTTTCAGCGTCGCGGCCTTCGTAAACTACAACGGTTCCAGTATAATGACTGGTCACCTGCTCATCGACCAGGGCATCAATATCTTGTATAAAATCTTTCCACTGTTTTTCTTCCCAAGCATAACCACGCTGATAATCTGGAATTTGGTAGATTGACTCGGCAAACAAACTCGTTAATGTTTTTTTGTTCATAGCACCCTTGTCTTTCAATCAGCACCGATATTTGATTTTAGCATATCGAATGTTGCGATAATTGAAACTATTTTGAGCAAATAAGTACTATTATTGATTAAAAAGTGCTCATATCAATAGTATTTTACGGTTTTTACGAATTGTCCGAACTTGAAAACAGGAACAACAAGTTTAATTTTAAAAGATAAACCGCCAAGCTATAAACTTGGCGGTTTATCGTAGCAATTTACTTCTTCTTGGCCCAAGCCACCACACCTAAAGCGGCAGCCGCCCCGAGCGTCCAGCCAACCCATTGACGTGATGGCTGCTGATCTTTGAGCACGGTTTGGGCGGTGTTGTAACCTGAGGCCGCAAATACGCCGCCACCAGGATGGGTGCTGGCTCCGGTCAAATATAAGCCCTTAATTCCCGCCACGCGGTATTCGGAAAGCTCAGGCAGCGGGCGGAAGGCAAACATCTGATCGAACGACATTTCGACATGCATCACATTACCACGCAACATGCCAAAGGTGCGCTCCAAGGTTAAGGGAGTTTGCACATAGCGGTTGCTAATTTTGCCACGCATATTGGGGGCATAACGATACACGACTTCGAGTAATTTGTCGGCCTCGCGCTCGGCAATGCTATCCCAATCTTCGCCATTACTTAATTGATACGGATGATATTGACCCCACAAAAACAGCGTATGCTTGCCCTTGGGTGCAACATCGGGGTCGATTGCACTAAATGTCATGGCAATTACCGCTGGATCGGTCGCTGGCACGCCGCGATCATAATCGCTAACCGCGCGATTCAGGTAGTCGATCGAAGGGCAAAGCAATTGCAACCCATGATGTGAAGGATGCGGGCGACCACCAGAAGGCGCAGCCAGATAATCGGGCAATTCATCGGCAGCACAGCGCACCGCCATCCCAAAGCCATTGCCAACGCGAATGCGGCCAACCCGCTCGACCAGACCATTTGGCAGTTGCTCAGGCTCAACCAGTTTTAATAAGGTGGTTTGCACATGGGCATTGGAAATAACCGTTGGTGCGGTGTAAGTTTCGCCCGAGGTTAATTGTACGCCGTGCACTACGCCGTTTTGCACCACAATCCGTTCAACTGGGGCATCAAGCAGCAGCGTACCGCCATCACTTTTGAAGCGTGCCGCCATGGCTTGGGTCAACATGCCCGAACCACCACGCGGATGTTTCGCGCCACTTTCATGCAGCATCGCGTGCCAGCCCGCAAAATCGCCGGTGCCAATTTCGTGCGGTGGTGGGCCAGATTGCGCTGCTAGCCATCCCATTGCTGCCCGCATTGCTTCGCTCTCAAAGGTTTCGTTGATCAAATGTCCATACGAGGTAAACAAGCGCCGCAGAATATCCAGCGGATGCGTGCCTTTTTCGCCTTTGAATTGGCCCGTTAGCATTTGGCGGCCTAAGTTGGCAGGCGAAGGTGCTTTGAGAAATACATCGAAAACCCCTTCATTGAGCGGCCCCCACAACGCCACAAATTGGCGATAAGCATGGGCATCCTTGGGTGAAATTTTCTCAATCGAAGCACACGTCTTGTCTAAATCACGCCAAAATTCAATTGCCCCCGAGCCATCGGGCAATGGATACCAAGCAAATGGGTCCATATCAATATATTCAAGCCCAAATTTGTGCAGTTCAAGCTCACGCACTACAGGAGTCAGGTGAATCATAATGTGGGCCGATGAGCCAACATCCATCTTATAGCCACCAAACATGGTTTCGGTGCAAACTGCGCCGCCGACGATCGCTCGTCGTTCGATCACTAGGGTTTTGATTCCGGCCTTTTGCAAATAGCAGGCACAGGTCAAGCCATTATGCCCACCGCCAACCACAATCGCATCAAATTGCGCCATTTTGAGCATCACCCCACACTATTGATATTGTTATGCTACGCATGCATTTGGGCTTTGGACGTATCATACTGCCGTCGTAACCAAGCCAACATCAGGCCAATCCCCAGCCAGGGCAGCCAAATCCAAGTTAATTCAGAAAGCAAGACATTCCAGCCTCGTGCAGAAAAAAGCCGTGCTGCGCTGATCGGAGCCACGGCAATTGGCCGCCAATCGAAGAAAACCCGCTGGCTGCTGAAGGGCCACCACAAGGCCACACCACTCCCGCCGTTGGTTAGCATATCGTAGAGTGGATGGCTGAGCACCGCCAAAAACAGGGTTAAGCCAGCCACCCAGCGTTTGCAACCCAAACGGGGCGCGAAAGACGCGCCCATACTAGCAATAATCGTTGCAAAACCAACTGAATGGGTAAAACCACGATGACTTAATAATGTGCCCCGTGGCATATCCAGCCAAAAACTAATCCCATCGAAATCGGGGCTGATCGCCGCAATCGAAGCACAAATCAGCAATGGACGGCTCATACGCTCACGCCCAAGTGCTAAACCAACTATCAAAGCAGGGGCAACATGACTAAATATGGTTGGCATCGACACCCCCAAATACAAGCAGCCTCAAGGCAGCAACACCTTGAGGCTCAGTATAGCAATGATTTCGCCAACAAATTAGAGTTTAGCCATTAACCTCGTGGGCTTTGGCCAACAAAATCGCTTGTTGACGATCGTGTTCAGCTTCAGCATGGCGTTCGAGCGCTTCCAAAGCGACCGCACGATTTTCATACAGCTCAGCGAGATCGGGTTGGAGGCTGATGGCGGTATTCAAATCGGCCAATGAAGCTTCAATTTCGCCCAACTCGTAGTAGAGAATCGCGCGGTTGGCAAAGGTTGAGGCTTCGCTGGTTTTCAGCTTTAGGCTGGCACTGTAGTCGGCAATTGCCGCCTGAGTTTGGCCCAAACCCTCGTAGCATTCAGCTCGATGATTGAGCGCAACCACATTTTTGGGGTCAATATCGAGCGCTCGGCTGAATGCGCCAATGGCTTTTTCAAAATGTTCTTGAACTTGGTAGCACTGGCCAAGGTTTGTCCAAACTTCGGTGTAGGGTGGGCTAAGCTCGATTGAGCGTTGGTAATCGCGTTCGGCAGCAGCATAATCGCCGATATGCAGATAAATATTGGCTCGCTCATTATAATATTCAGCGTAGTTGGGGTCCATTTCAATCGTCAAGCTATAATATTCGATTGCTTTTGGATAATCTTTGAGCGAATCGTAAACCTGAGCAATATTGTAGAGCAATACCGAGCGATGCAGCTTATGATCTTCGGTATCTAAGCCAGTTTCAAGATTTTTGTAACATTCTTGGCAAATTTCAATCGCTTCCAAGGGGCGTTTTTGGAAGTGACGAATTAATGCTAAACCATTGCGATTGAATGACGATTGAAATAGTTTTTCATGCGCTGGAATATCGGCTTTATTTATCGCTTCAATGCCTAAATCGAGGTAATACTCGGCTTTATCAAAATCGCGTGGCTCGGCAAATCGTGCATGAATCATTGCAATCAGATAATACCAGCTATATAAACGGGCAGGATTATCAGTAATGCTCACCGCAGTTTCGGCAATATCCAAGGCTGGTTCAGCTTGTTTTAGCCCAATATAACAATTGTAGAGCTTTAAGTAGGCACTCAAGCGAAAATCGACGCTCTTGGGAAACTCGTGTTCCATGGCGACTCGCAGTGGCTCGCCATAATACAAGGCATCGGCGTATAAACCACGAGTTGAACAGATCGACAAGCCTTCGTGCATAAAACCCAAGCGTTTGCGTGGCTCGTTGGCGGCAGTTGCCAGCTGAATCAATTGAGGCAGATGCAATTCAATCTCAATTGGATCAAACGTATGCTCACGTTCCAGCACTTCGAGCTGGCGTTTGGCCTCAGCCGGATCGATAACAATCGGCGGATCAGCTTGCCAAGCGCCTTGCACGACCTCAACATGCGCATGCCAGCTGTGATACTCGTTCAGCAATTCTGGCTGGTTGGGTTCAACTAAAAAGCCAATGGTTAAGCTCATGCGTGGGTCGGCACGCCGCAAGAGTTCTTTGAAAAACATGGTTACCAACGAGCCAGCCTGATCAAACTGATCACAAACAATGACCCATGGCTGATCTGGCGCAGTTTGGCGGAATTCATGGACCAAATCAATCAGCCCTTGGACAATCCGAAAGGCGCGATCAGCAGCATAATTGCGGGTGCGCTCTTGGGGATTGCTAATATCGGTGAGGCTTGGGTTGCGCACAGCCAATTCACGTTGCAATTGCGGCAAAACCAAGGCCAACTCATAATCATATTTGACTAATAATTCGGGGGCTTGGGCCTTAATCGCTGGTAATAGCGAGCTAACAAAGCTATTCAAGCCGGCCCAATGGCCCAAATTGGCTCGATTCATGCTGAGCAACCAAGTTCGTGCCGCAGTTTGGTCAGCTAACCATGCTTGAGCAGCCTGAGTTCGTTGCTCGCCAGCATTGCCAACCCAAATGATTAATTGCTTGGTATTAGATGTCATCGACGCTAACCTTTCTGCGGATCAAGCTCCAAAGCCAGAGGAAAATTCCAACAGCTTGGCTAATAAAGATCAAAATGGCTGCCAAAATTGAATCGAGCACCTGCATACCAGCGCTGGCGCTACCAAACATTCGTTCAAATAAAATGCTGGCATAGCTCCATAAAATTGGCAGGGTTAAGAAGAAGAGTGAATAAAACGCCAGCATCCGCCCAATTAGCCAGAAAAAGGCATATCGTTTGATAATCTTGCGCTCACGTTCAGGAATAGCTGCCTGATTATGAACTTCAGCGCGTCCCAATAAACGATTGAAACGATTGATCATATAATTTGCTGTATCGCCCATTAAGTTTGAGCAACGAAGCCATGTCGAGAGGACATAGTAGATGTCGGTGCGCACAAAGAAATAAAATTGAAACAGCAAATTCAGCAGGTAGCTCCACATAAACGCCCGCACCAAGATATAGCCAAAATCAGAAAGATTAATGATTTGGCGTTGATGCATAAATGCGAGGTAGACCATAATTGCTGCACTGAGCAAATCGACAATCATGCCGGCAAAAATTGGTAAAAATCGCAGGTTGCGCTGAATCGACCAAATGCCTGACATATCAGTTTCAGCCACAATCACCCATAAACGTCGCCCAATGCCAAAGCGCACATCGACTCCCCGCGAACGGGCCGCCACCGCATGCCCAAGCTCATGGAAAAAGGTGATCACAAACCCATGCAGCATGATGATCAAGGTAAAGAGCGCCATTTGTTGATCGACGACCATGGCTCGCCAGCCGGCCACAATTGATGGTTGAGCTACAACGATTGCCGCCGCCCCACCAATAAAGAGCGCATAGCAAACCAGTAAGATCGGGCTGAACAACACTTGAGCCAAACGGATTGGAAAGAAGGTAAAGTGAAAGCGTACAGCACGTGGTTGATTGGGGTTGGCGCTAGCAGTAGCAGCAGTTACGGGGGATTGTTGACCAAAACGCACTGTATCGGAATGCAGTGGCTGAACAAAACCTTCAGATTCTAATTGTTCAAGCAAATCGGCCAGATCGGGGATTTCGCCGTAGCGTTCGGCATAGAGGGCTTGGGCTTCACCAACACTCTTGCCCTGCGCCAAATCATCCAAAACCTCGACTGCCTCTTTCGGCAGCATAATAAAATTATTAGTATCAACTCGCCCAATTAATAACTCTTCTTCGCTCTCTTGCTGACGCACAAATGGATACACATCAACAAAGGCTGAAGCAGCATACAAAGGATTCGGCGAAGCAGCAACCATACTCGTCATAGCACCAGACCCACCCTTCTAGTGTTTGGGATTAACCAAAACCTTCTCCTGCTCGCTTACTCACATATTAGCTTGGCCTAATTTTCTAAGATTGGGCCGATGGGGAAACTTGGGTCGCAGCCACCAGCATAGAAGGCAGCGGTGGTTTTGAGGGTTTCTACCTTACGAATAGTAATTTTTTTCATGAGAGTTCTCCTTACGCACACAAAGAATCTGCAATAATCCTATGGTTCAATGAAGATTGGGCCTGGGCCAATCACGATGGGGCCACAACCACCAGCATAGAAGGCAGCGGTGGTTTTGAGGGTTTCGGCCTTGCGAATTGTTAGCTTCTTCATAAAAACACTCCTTACACACGTGTTCCAATTAGTACAAACTAAGGTTCAAGGATTGGGAAAGGACTAATTGGCCCACCACAACCACCAGCATAGAAGGCAGCAGTGGTTTTGAGGGTTTCGGCCTTGCGAATTGTTAGCTTCTTCATAAAAATCCCCCTAAGATGCTTAATGAATCCAAGCCGAAACTAGGGTTGGGCGAAGATTGGGCCACAGCTACCAGCATAGAAAGCGGCGGTGGTTTTGAGGGTTTCAGTTTTGCGAATAACAATCTTTTTCATTGGAAAGCTCCTTTACACACATTAATTCGTCGTCGGTATAGCGCTTACGATTATGGCAAGCGAATTGGGCCACAGCCACCAGCATAGAAAGCGGCAGTGGTTTTGAGGGTTTCGGTTTTGCGGATAGCAAGCTTTTTCATTGGAAAACTCCTTTACACACATTAATTCGTTGTCGGTTAGCGTTTACGATTATGGAAAACGAACCCCACAGCCACCAGCATAGAAAGCAGCGGTTGTTCTGAGCGTTTCGGTTTTGCGGATAGCAAGCTTTTTCATTGGCAAGCTCCTTGGCCTAGTAAAATTATGGGATTTGGCGAGGGGGACCGCCACAGCCACCAGCATAGAAGGCAGCAGTGGTTTTGAGGGTTTCGGCTTTGCGAATAGCGATCTTTTTCATTGGAAAACTCCTTGGATTCATAATTAATCAAGCAAAATTATGGGAGTGGGCGCGGGCCGCCGCAGCCACCAGCATAGAAGGCGGCGGTGGTTTTGAGGGTTTCGGCTTTGCGAATAGCGATCTTTTTCATAAGGTACTCCTAATAAACCCATACCACTATGGGCTATGGCTTAATCATTCATCAGCTATCTGTAGAACTATTTGCAGCGGGAGATAAGAGCGGGAAGGAATGCAAATAGCAAAGGGAAGAATTATGGAATTAGGGTGCCACCACGGATTGGGCCAATCGGGCCACAACCACCAGCATAGAAGGCGGCGGTGGTTTTGAGGGTTTCGGCTTTGCGAATAGTAATTTTCTTCATTGCTTGCTCCTTAAGTTAATCGTAAAGGGGGAACCGATTATGGGATCAAACCGCCGCGACCTGGGCCAATCGGGCCGCCACAGCCACCAGCATAGAAGGCAGCGGTGGTTTTGAGGGTTTCAGCTTTGCGAATGGTAATTTTCTTCATGTGAACACTCCTAATAACCCTAGTTGGATAGGGGATTATTCGGCACTATGTTACCCAGTGGAACTATTTGCAGGCTGAGGAGGAAATCAAGGTATGTGCAAATAGCGTAGTTGTGAGGTATCAGAATTATGGGATTTGCACACCGCCGCGACCTGGGCCGATTGGGCTGCCACAGCCGCCAGCGTAGAAAGCAGCAGTCGTTTTGAGGGTTTCTGCTTTGCGAATGGTGATCTTCTTCATAGTGTTGCTCCTTTAAGATGATAGTTAAGTGTGCGACAATCATCCGCGATTACTCTGAAGCCTTGGAGCAAAATGTAGGTGGTGGTTTGCTTCAGAACGTATTGCTGTACTGGCTTAGCGAATCATAATAATTCTGCCAACGCCTGAATTACACCCGCCAGCATTCAATGCCGCAGGGGTTTTCAAGGTTTCAGCTTTACGCAAGGTGATCTTTTTCACGGAAATCCTTCATTGGAATGAAAATGATCGTATTTAGTTTCATTAAGTGTTGGGTATTTGAAGCAATGCGATGATGGAAAGAGGATGTGCTTCGATGAGGTGGGTTTTACAGCAGGGTGTTTATGGAATCCATTCACAACCACCTGAATAGAATGCTGCTGTGGTTTTGAGGGTTTCGACTTTGCGTACAGCCAATTTCTTCATGCGATCTCCTTTCTTTAGTACTAATTGAATTACATCCAGTATACCTATAGTTCTTAACCTTTGTCTACTAGCTTAATATGAGTAAACGATTAATAACCATTTTCACAAATGTCACAATCATTTACCTTTTTTTAAGATAAGAATGTATGGTAGTTGCAGTGTGTACCTTATCAATTAAACAACAAAAAACCTGCTGTTGACCCTTCTGGCAACAGCAGGCTAGCGAATTTTAATCTGGTTTGAGCTTCTATTCTTGAAAGGTCGTTAAAAAGGTAGTTGGCGGCGATAAACGCACCGCTTGCTGCTCTTGCGAGTGGGGCAAGTGGGTAAATGCACCGTTATCGTACCAAAAAACCTGATTGGAGATCGAGCCAGGCCCATTGCGATACATGCCTTCCACGACTGGTAACATGCTCGTCCAAGCTTCCAAGGCAATTGGCTCATTAATGGGATAGCATAGCACCACATGGCGATTGGGCACTGCTACCAACGAGCCGAAACGCCCGACACATTGCGGGTATTGCTCAAGCAACAGGCTTTGCGAACCAATCAAGAAATCGTCGCCAGTGATAGCTAGCACGTTAATGCCATCGTCCAGTTCATGTTCGGTGAGGCGCAACTCACGCCCACGCAAGTTTTCCAAGGCGACCGCAAACAATTCCTCGTTGGTTTTGCCCCAAGCCATCGCTTCGTCGCTGCTTACGCTACGAATCGTGGTGGGCAAATCAAACACCAGCACCGAGCAGACATCCTGTAAATCTTCGCGATAAATCAGCTTCTCGCGTAACTCAGGCTCCAAGGCCCACAAGCGAATTGCCAACAAATCGCGAATACTTTCAAAATCGTTTATTTCATCTTGCAAGAGCACTTCGTTTTCAAAACCCTTGTGCATTGCCTCAAAATGATCGGTAATAACTGCCAGCCATTGCGATTGGGGATGGGCATAGCATTTTTGAGCCAGTGAGCTTAACCCAATGCGGGTATCTTTACTCCACCCTGCATGGTCAGCAAGCACCACAAAGCCTTGGTTTTCAGGCCGCACGGGCAAACCAAGATTTTTCAAATAACGCTCCACGATTTGGCGAAAATCTTGCCATTGCTGTGGATTGAAAAAATTGACCCATGCTGGTGGTGTTGGTAAATCGCGCTTACCAAACGTCTTTTCCCAGTTGCTCATGGTTCCCCCCTATAAACGCTGACGCTGCTACCAACGCCCAAACACACCAAGCATTTGGTATGGCAGCAGGATGACCAAAGTATAGCCGAGCGTTGCCATCCGCATCAGGGCATATAAACCGATTGTTGGTCGGTCTGAAGCCTGATTATGCAAGAATAACCACCATGCAGAACGCTTCGTTCCCTCAAACCGAGATATTGGGGCTGTGGTTGGCATCAAGCCAATTGGGGCAGGCATTGCACCCAAGCAAGGGCTTAGAACGAAGCAAGTACGCGGTTGCATTGGTGTGTTCCTGCTAGCAAAATCGTGAGCCAAGCCTTGATCCGACAATCCCTTCCACCTAAATACTATCGCATGCCTCTGTGTCATACAATGTCATCAGTGTGAAGAAATGATGAGGCTTTATTAATTGTTGATCGCTTACTATGGGTATGCAAGAGTTACCGCTTAAAAACTCAATCAGCTAGCTACGTGGTTAGCTGTACTGGTTATTTTATTGGGTGGAATTTGCCAGCGCTGTTGATGCCCTCACCTCCTAGCCTGCCACCGTGGGAGATGAGTCAGGATTCAGTTAAGCTCGCAGGATCTTAGCCAAATCGTTGGGTAAGGCACGAACAAGGGATTGAGAACCCCTTCGTGCTCTTGGTGTCCTTCGTAGTTAAAAAACGTTATGTATGGTCTTTGCTTGATGTTCTGTTCTACCCAAATCAGTGTATGATAGATGCGCGGTTATCTAGGTGGAAGCAACCTATGTGGGATTCAATCGTTCAGGCCTTCAATAGTGCGGTTATTCAGCTTGAGGCCAATGTCTACTGGCTCACGTTGAGTTATTTGTTGTTCAGCGAATTTGGCGCACCACTGCCAATTCCAGGCAATTTTGTGTTGGTTGCTGGTGGCTTTTTGCTTGGCCGCCAAGGCGATCTGCCAATTTGGTTGATGGGCTTGGCTATCTTGGCTTTAGTGCCAGGTGCTGTAACCATGTTTTGGATTGGGCGGCGCGGTGGCTTGCCGTTACTCAATCGAATTGGCCCCAAGATCGGTCTATCCCAACGGCGACGCGACCGAATTGTCGGTTGGCTGGAACGGCGTGCGGTGCTTGGGCTGATTGTGATTCGAATATTACCAACGTTTCGCTTAGGCACAACCTTAATTCCTGGTGCCTTAGGAATGCCATGGCCGCGCTTTGCGCTTGGTATGGGTTGCGGCTTAGTGGCATGGGTCATCACCTATATGGGTTTGGGCTATGCGATGGGCTTGTTTAGTTGATTCGAGTGGGCGTTCTAGCGCTCTTGTGGAGTAATAAGCTTCTATGATGCGAATATTGACCCTAGGATTATTGGCTGTTTTGCTCACAGCATGTAGCCTCGGCTCCACACCAGCACCCACCAACGAGCCAACCACACCGCCAATTCAGGTTCCGCAAGGTGGTACGTTAACCATTCGCACGGCCCAAGATATTGCAGCTTTGCACCCGTGGAAACCAACCTGCCACGAAGAAGCTCAACTTTTAGGCCTGCTCTATCGTGGTTTAACTAAGCTTGATCAAAGCCTCGCTCCGCAACCTGATGTTGCTACAAGCTGGCAAAGCGATAGTATCGGCCAAACCCTGACCATGACCTTGCGCAGCGATATTCGTTGGCATGATGATACGACCTTGACTGCTGCTGATGCGGCTTGGACGATCAGCGCCATGCAAAGCATCAGCCCAACCACGCCATTATTGACCGATCTTCAGGGCTTGGTGCGCAAGGTTACTGCACCCGATGACACAACTTTGGTCATTTCGTTGCGCGAACCCTATGCGCCATTGCTCTCGGCCTTGAGCATGCCAATTTTGCCCAAACATGTGTTTGAGCAATTAAGCCCAGTTGAGCTTGATCAGCTTAATCTTTTGACGCAGCCAATTGGTAGCGGCCCGTTTATGTTCGAGCAACGGACTGCTGGCTCAGCAATTAGCTTAATTCGCAATAGCAACTATATCGATGGCGTGCCCTATCTCGATCGGGTGGCCTTTGTGGTTGCCCCCGATCCGCAAGTGGCTCGCCAAGCAGTGCGCGATGGAGATTTATTGGCAGCAGAATTGCCATGGGCACAAAGCCAAGGCTTAGGGCCAACAGTTGGCATAGGTAGTTATCCTGAAAATGGTTTTTATTATTTGGCCTTTAATATGCGTGATGGTCGCATCTTCAGCGATCAGCGAGTGCGCCAAGCGCTGGCATTAAGCCTCGATCTCAATACAATTGTCGAAACCGCTGGCCCAGCCGCTCAAGCAATTTTGAGCGATCATTTGCCTGGCACATGGGTTGCGCCAACTGGTGAGTTGCCCAAACGCAACTTAGATCAAGCTCGCGAATTACTGGATCAAGCAGGCTGGGTCTTGCCCGAAGGTGCGACAATTCGCGCCTCGAACGGGATTACGCTGTCGATGGCGCTGTTTGTGCGGGGCGATGACCAACGCCGCATCGAGGTTGCCGAACGGATCGCCGCTGCTACACGTCCGGTTGGCTTCAATATTGTGGTTACGCCAGCCGATTTCGAGAGCGTGATTCGCTCTAAATTGGTAACACCCTTTGATTTTGATTTGGCTTTGATGAGTTGGGGCAATAGTCGAGTTGGTGGTTCGCCCTCGTATACCGCCTACGATCCTGATAATTTCTCGTTGTTTCATTCGAGCCAAATTTACCAAGGGGTTGCCGATGGACGGCCTGGCCTGCGCAATTATGGTGCGTTTCAAAACACCAGTTTCGATAATTTATCGACGGCAGCGCGGGCACTTTACGCAACTGAACGCCGCCGCGAACTCTATCAACAAACCAACACAATCATTCAAACCGAATATCCGTATGTGTTTCTGTGGGCCGATCGGATTCCGGTCGCCTTAGCCAAACAGGTGCGTTCAACTCAAGGCGAAATTCGGTTGGATACGGCCAATTGGCTGTATGATGTTCAACATTGGTATCTTGAGCAATAATCATGGATGCTGCGGCGATTGCCAAATTCAGCGAACAACTGATTGCCACCGCGATTGCCAGTGTTGATCCTCAGCGGGCAGTTTTGCAGGCCTTGGATTGGGATTGCACTCGCCTGAGTTGTGGCGATTGGCAGTGGGCTGGCACAGGCCGAATCATTGTGCTTGGCGCGGGCAAAGCGGGCGCACCAATGGCCGCCGCCTTGGAAAGCATTTTAGGCGAGCGAATTGACAGGGGTTTGGTGGTGGTCAAAGATGCTCATTGTGGCGATTTTGCCCTCAAGCGCATCCAATTGCTTGAAGCCAGCCACCCCAGCCCTGATCAGCGTGGGCTGAATGCAGCTCAACAATGCGAAATATGGCTTCAGCAAGCCCAAGCCGATGATTTAGTGATTGCGCTCATCTCTGGTGGAGCTTCGGCTTTGTTGCCAGCGCCATCTGGAGCAATGAGCCTAGCCGATCTGCAAACCCTAACCCAGTTGTTGCTGGCGTGCGGCGCACCGATTGAGCAGATCAACACCATTCGCAAGCATTGTGATCGCTTGAAGGGCGGACAATTTGCGGCCTTGGCCCAGCCAGCCAGCCTGTTAAGTTTGGTGATTTCCGATGTGGTTGGCTCGCCGTTGACCATTATTGCCTCAGGCCTGAGCGTGCCCGATCCGGCGAGTTTTGCCGAGGCTTGGGCGATTCTCGAACAGTATGGTTTGATTGATCGGCTGCCGTTGAGCATTCGCGACTATTTACAACTAGGAATGCGTGGCGCAGTACCAGCCCATCCCGATGGCAGTGAGCCATGGTGGGCCAATGTGCATACGACGATTATCGCGCGTAACGAAATCGCCCAAACCGCCATCAAGCAATTGGCCGAAGCTCAAGGCTGGCAGGTCATTCACGATCAGCAGCCGATTACGGGTGAAGCCCAAGTGGTTGGGCAGCAGGTTGGGCAACGCTTGTGTCAACTCGCCCAGTCTGTCCAGCAACCAACGCTCTACCTCGCTGGCGGCGAAACCACGGTTAATTTAGCTGGAATCCTGCCGCATTCACAGGGTGGTCGCAATGCTGAGCTAGCGCTAGCAGCGGCGTTGGCGCTTGATGGTTGCCCCAATTGCCAGATAATTGCCTTGGCAACCGATGGTGGCGACGGCTCAAGCCCTGCTGCTGGGGCAATTGCCAATGGTCAAAGCATCGCCCAAGCTCGCAAGCTCGGGCTTGACCCACACCAAGCCTTGGCAATCCACGATAGTTATAATGTTTGGCGAGCGCTTGGCAGCGCCATCGAAATCGGCCCAACCCTGACCAATGTCAATGATTTGCTGATCGGCTTGGTGTGGTAGCTACAATACTGCCAAGGCTTGGGCCAAATCGGCAATCAAATCATCGGGGTGTTCGAGGCCGACCGAAAGCCGCAACAAGGCTGGCGGGGTTGGCGAATCTGGGCCTTCGAGTGTGGCCCGATGCTCGATCAAACTTTCAGGGCCACCAAGGCTGGTTGCCCGCGTCCATAACTTAACGTGGGCCGCTACTGCAATCGCTTCAGCCGCACCACCAACTACCTCGAACGAAACCATACCGCCCATCAGCAGCATTTGGCGTTGAGCCAATTCAAATTGAGGATGGCTTGTCAAGCCAGGATAATGCACAGCCTGCACCTTGGGATGTTGTGCCAACCACTCAGCCACCGCCAAAGCATTGGCACAATGGCCGCGCAGCCGATAGGCCAAACTTTGCATGCCGCGCAAAATCAGCCAACATTCAAACGGCGAGGGCACGGCTCCGGCCAGCACATGAATTTGCTGCAACCGTTGCCACCAAGGTGTTACAGTTTTGGTAATTAATGCACCACCCAGCACATCGCTATGGCCGCCAAGATATTTGGTGGTCGAATGCATCACCAAATCCACGCCCAAATCAAATGGGCGCTGGCCAAGCGGCGTGGCCCAGGTATTATCGCAAACCACCAATGCCCCAACCGCATGCGCCAAATTGCTCACCGCCGCCAAATCTGTTAATCGCAAGGTTGGGTTGGATGGCGTTTCGAGCCAAACCAAGGCTGGGGCTGGCTCCAACGCTGCTTGCACTGCCGCCAAGTCGGTCATATCGACAAATTGAGCATCAAGTTGAGCAAATACCTGACGCACCAAATTGGCCGTGCCGTTGTAGCAATCGCGTGGCAACAACACGCGCTGGCCTGGCGCTAAACTTTGCAGCACTGCGGTTGTAGCCGCCGAACCAGAGCCAAATGCCGCCGCCTCAACTCCACCTTCAAGTGCCGCTAAGGCTTGTTCCAAGGCTTGGCGGGTGGGGTTACCAAAACGTGTATAGACAAACCCATGGGGCAAACTACCATCAGCCGCTCGTTCAAAGGTACTGGCAAGATGAATCGGCGGCGTAACTGCACTGGTCGCAGCATCGACGCTACGACCAGCATGAATTAACAGGGTTTCAGGTTTCATAGGTTTCTCAGGGCTAAGGAATGACCGGAACTGCGGTGGGGGCAACTGGCTCAATGTAGTTTGGCTGACTATCTTGGAAGTAGAGGGCGCGGCCTAATAAGCCAATTTTGACCATTTGATTGGGATCGTTGGGGTGTAGCTCAAGCCGACCACGCTCGAAATATTGCACGGTATGCACTGTGCGATCTTCAGGCAGCACCTCTTGCAACTCCTCGCTAATTGGCCAGCCCAGCAGATCGATGCCGCCGTTGGCTTCCCAAAATTCAAGGAATGCCCCGCGCAACCCTTGTTGGGTCGCTTCGCTATAACGCAGCCCTGGGCGATTGGCAAAAAATTGCTGGTTAGGAAAATCGCGGTTTTGGGTGAATTCAACCCCAACTCGGCCTGGCTGCACTTCGTATTTCGTTGCTTGATGCTCAGGCCACCATTCAAGCCGTGCCCGCTCAAACCATTGAAATTGGCGGCCATTTTCTTCAAGCAAGCCACTGATCGGTCGTCCAAAGATCCGTTCGCCGCCATTCTTGACCCAATAGGGCAAAAACAGCGGGTCGATCTCAGCAGCATAACTTGGCAGGGCGTTTAATCCATCAACACCATAAAAGCGTTGGCCTTCCAGCACCGCCGCTTCAACATCGAGCGAGCGATTGGATTGGGTTTGAACGCTATTGAGTAAAGGTTGCAAGGTTGGCTGGGCATTGCTATCGCTCCCAAAAAGATTAAAGAGATTGATATTATTGCCACTCGCCAACAGCAGTACCAAAAAGATAATCAGAATAATGGCTACGCCAAATACTAACGCTTGAAAAGTCATGCCTTGTGGCGCGATCGCTTCATCCTCTTGAATAATTGCTGAAGGCACCTCTTCCGGTTCAGGATCTGGCTCAAGATCGTTTTCAAATTCGAGAACTTCGGTTGGGGGAGTACGGTCGCTCATGGGCAGTTCCTCATGCTTGATTGTTAGCCCGCAAACGCTCGGCTAAAGCGGCAAATGCTGCGTGATCGGTTGGGTTTGGTCGCCAAAATGAGAATACTCCATCGCCTTCCCAACGTGGAATGACGTGTACATGGTAGTAAAACACGACTTGTCCAGAAGCTGGGCGCGAGTTCTGCAACACATTAATTCCATCTGGTTTAAGCGTTTGCAATAATAATTGCGCTACCGTTTGCACCATCCGCGCCACCGCTACCAGATCCTCAGGGTTGGTATCGAAAATATCGGTACCAAAGCGCTTGGGAATCACCAAGGTATGGCCTTGGGCCGCCGGATTAATATCTAAAAAGGCTAGGGTTTGGTCATTTTCGGCCACTTTATGGCAAGGCAATTCGCCACGCACAATCTTGCTGAATATATCATTCATGCGATCAGCCTCCAAACTACGATTCGCTACTAAGCCCAAGTTTTTGTAATTTTTGCTGACGCAGCGCCAATACTGCCTCAGCATCCCATGTGTTGATTACTTGCTGGTTGCTAGCGCCACCACGGCGAGCCGTTACAACTCCATAAAACAGATTATCGAAACCTGCCGTGGCATGGGCATCGGTGTTGATGCTGATATTACACCCAGCCGCCAGCGCTGCCCGCACATTTGGCGCATCCAAATCAAGCCGTTCAGGCCCAGCATTAACTTCCAAAACTGTGCCCGTTGCCGCTGCTGCCGCAATAATCTGCGCCATATCATAATCGGCTCCAGCACGGCCATTCAAAATCCGCCCAGTTGGGTGTCCGATGATCGTCACCAAGGGATGGTTAATCGCTCGCAGCATGCGGGCGGTCGATTCAGCGCGGGGCTGGCGTAAGGCCACATGCGGCGAAGCCACCACTAAATCTAATGTGGCTAGCACCTCATCGGGCAAGGCCAAGCTGCCATCGGGCAAAATATCGACTTCGCAGCTTTGCAATAAGCGAAATTCATGGCCTTCGGCGGCTAATTGCTGATTGAGTGCGTTGATTTCGGCGCGTTGAGCCAGCAAACGTTCGCCATCTAGCCCACCCGTTACGCCTAAATAGGCACTATGATCAGCCACCGCCATATAGCGATAACCCTTGGCAATGCCGGCTAGCGCCATCTCGCGTAGGCTGGCACTGCCATCACTCCACGTCGTGTGCCAATGTACATCGCTGATAATCGCCGATTGTTCGAGCAATTTGGGCAATTGCTGGGCTTGAGCTAGCGCAATTTCGCCCCAGCCTTCGCGCAATTCAGGCGCGATCCATTCCAAGCCTAAAGCTGCATACACCGCTGCTTCATCGGCAAAATCAGGAAAATTAAGCGGATCAAGCTGCCAATTCTGGGCCTGAGCCAATTGATTTAAGCCAGCTACATGGCTAGTCGAGCCAGTCCAATAGACCAAAGCGCTGCCCCAATGTTCGGGCGCAACCGCTACAATCCAAGCATTCATGCCGTTGTGCAACAACAAGCGCAAGCCGTTGTCGCTGGGGGTAGCTTGGGCAACTTGAGGTAATTCAGCGATCGCGGCATAGGCGGCAGCTTGATCTAAGCTAGCTACCACAAAATTCAAATCGCCAACACTGGCTTGATAACGACGGGTTGAACCAACCACTTGCACCGCGCTAATGCTGGCAATTTCAGCTAACGTGGCGCTTAATGCTTGGGCCACGGGCAAGGCATCGACCAACCGCAAGCGCAGCACCTGATTTTGCATGGCTTCGAGAGCGCTCAACACTTTGGCTGCACTTTTCGCGCCAAAGCCTTTAATTTTGGCCAAACGCCCATCCTGAGCCGCCGCAAACAAGGCCTCAAGATCCTGAATGCCTTCATCGCGAAAAAGCCGAGCTGCGGTTTTGGGGCCGATTTCGGGCACACGCAAAATCTGCAACAACCCAGGCGGAACTTTTTCCAAAAGCTGGTCGGCCAAGGCCGAATGGCCATGATCAAGCAATTCGCCAATAATTGCCGCGCTGGCCTCGCCAATATTGGGCAAACTGGTTAATAGCCCTTGCTCACGCAGGCTGGCAAGGCTGGTCGTTTGGGCGGCGAGGGTATCGCTGGCACGACGATAGGCCGCCAATCGAAAACGATTTTCGCCGATCACTTCCAAGGCATCGGCAATATCGGCAAACACTTGGGCAATTGCTTGGTTGCTAAGCATACTTCGACTGTGCTCACGCTGAAAAAAGAGCAGGAGTAGTAGAGTAGATCGTGGTTTGATTATAGCATGCTCACCTTGGCCTGAGGATATTCTCGCCGAAATCGAGACTTCAGGTTTAGCTTCAATAACGTTGCTAGTCAATCTCGTGCCCTCACCCTCGCCCCTCGCCCTTTCAAGGGTTGGTTTTTAACCATAATATAGGTGGAATTCACAGCCGATTTGCATGCCCTCACCCCCTCGCCTCGCGTGCGGGAGAGGGGGAACCACCGTAGCATGAAGGGTAGAACTCCCCTCGCCCGCCGCAGTGGGAGAGGGGTTGGGGGTGAGGGAACAGGGAACGTTAAAACCTTCCCTTGTAAGCTAGTCCCGCTCCCACCCGCGAGTCGAGGGTGAATCGCGCTCAATCATCAAGGGTAAGGGCCATTAATTACCAACCCAATGAATCATTCCACTGCTGTTCAAATCCTTCATCCCTCATCCTTTATCCTTTGGTCACCTGTGCTATACTGCTTAGAAATGCAACGCTGCAACGAGTGTAGAATCGTGGATGTTCTGGAGGGTGCGATGAGGCTCCTGTCGGTTAGTGACGAAGTAGTTAGCATGTTGCAAACATCGGCGCTGCGCCAACGTGTAGGGTCGATCGATGCGATCGTCGGCTGTGGTGATTTACCACCGAGTTACCTTGAGTATCTGGTTTCGATGCTCAATGTGCCTTGCTTTTACGTTAACGGCAATCATGATGCGCCTGAGCAACATGAAGACGGCAGAGTTTCAGTCAAACCCCAGGGCTGCGATAACCTCGATTTGCGAGTTGAAGCGGTGGGCGGGCTATTAATTGCCGGGGCTGGCGGTGTGTTACGCTATCGCCCAGGCGAACATCAATATAGCGAAGCTGAGTGGGCATGGCGCATGACCATGCTGAGCGCACGGGTCTTTTTTGCCCAAATGCGCTACCGTCAGCGGCTTGATGTGTTAATTACCCATACGCCACCAGCAGGCTTGCACGATGGCATTGGCGCACATCGCGGGCCACAAGCGCTACGGCGCTTTATTGATCGGATTGCACCACGCTATGTCATCCATGGCCATGTGCATTTAAATTATGGTTATGGCGACCAGCGGCCCTTGCAATATGGTGATACACTGATTGTAAATACCCATGGCTATCGCTTGCTCGATCTTGAGCCAATGCCGGCCTTGAGCAAGGCCCAAGCCAGTTAACCATGATCTCAAAGTTGAACAGTATGCAGCGACGCTCCCCACGGGGGCGTTTTTTGCTTTGGGAGTCAGCAATGCTAACGTATTTGGTCACGCTAACCATTATCGTCGATCGGGCAATCTATGAACCCCATTTGCCTGATCATTTAGCATACTTGGCCCAGCTTAAAGCCGCTGGCCACTTGTTGCTCTCTGGCCCCGCCACTGATCGTCGGGGTGGCTTTGTCTTGTTGCAGGCCGATTCGTTGGCCACTGCAAGAGATCTTGTCGAAGGTGACCCATTAGTAGCGCGTGGCTTGGATTCCTACGAGATTCGCGAATGGCGAATTACCGAGGGCCAGCCCCAGCAGATTGTTCCATCGTAGTAACAAATCAATCAGGCCAACACACATTGGTGTTCAATTCGGCCAAGCTCGCCGACACCAAGGAGGAACTTAAGATGGGCTACAATCAATGGATCGATCAGCAAGTTGATAGTGATTTTCAAAAAGCGCGATTTAGCGCGTTTTTGAATGCAATAAAAGCACGTTTGCGCGACGAACCGCAAACGCTCTTACCATTTGAAGAGGTTCGTGCTCGCCTCAATATTCGCAGCCAAACCGATCGGGGCATGCAAATTGTGCCGTTGCAATCGATTATTGGCAGCGAAGGCCGATATAGCGATTTCGACCGCCAATTTTTGCCACGCCACGAGGTAACTAAAGCCCGTTGGAAAAACGTTGATCGGGCACATTATAACGATGTGATGCTCCCGCCAATCGAACTCTATCAAATTGGCGAGGTCTATTTTGTGCGCGATGGCAATCATCGAGTGTCAGTCGCTCGCCAACAAGGCCAAGATTTTATCGATGCCCATGTGATCGAATTGCTCAGTGATGTGCCAATCAAGCCAACCATGACCCAAGATGAATTGAATCAATTGGAAGAACGCTCAGACTTTTTGGAATGGACGAATTTGGCGCAGTTGCGGCCTGAAGCCCAGTTTATCGAGCTAACCACACCTGGTGGCTATTTGGATCTGATTCGGCATATCAACGGCCATCGCTATTTCAAATCGTTGGAACTTGGCGAGGAGCCAACCAGCGAAGAGGCGATTTTAAGTTGGTACGACAATATTTATAAACCTTTGATCGACGAAATTTATGATACTGGGATTTTGGCGGCCTTCCCCGAGCGCACCGCCACCGACTTGTATCTGTGGATTATGGATCATCGTCATTATCTGACCCAGACTGAGGGGATCGATCCAGGCCCGAAAACTGCGGCGATCGACTATACCCGCCATTTTGGCGAGCGCAAAAATCGGGTTAAGTTACCTGATCCGCCCAGCCATGCCGAACTAGAGTTTATTCAGTGGAGCAAACTCAATCTGCTGCGCCAAGATGTGCGTGTGCCGCTCAGCAACGATAACGATTATGCGCGGATCAAATTGCATGTGATCGATCATCAATATTTTATGGGCAAGGATCTTGATCGCGAAGTCACGTTCGAGGAAGCTGTACAAAGCTGGTACGATACGGTGTATCGCCCAGTAACCCAAGCCATCGCTCAACAACATATTGGTGAGATGTTTCCACGCCATACAATCGGCGATTTATATTTGTTGATCACCGATTATTTGCATATGCTACGCGGTCAGGGCGTGGAGATTCAGCCATTACAAGCGGCCCGCGAATATGCCGAACGCTTTGGTAGCGAACGTGGAGCCTTTCTGACAGGCGTGTTGCATCGAGCACGGCGATTGATGAAACGAGCCTTTGCAACAACATAGTTACATAATTGTGACCTAATTTTCAGCATTGCAGCCCTGGTTGTGCGCTATAATGACCCCACAGGATAGCCCAACCATGGGCTTTTTGTTTGAGTAGGTTTCATGCAAATAGCTTTAGTTCATGATTATTTGAATCAATATGGTGGCGCGGAACGGGTGCTCGAAGTGTTGCACGCCATGTTTCCGCAAGCCCCAATTTATACATCAATTTACGATGCCGAGGCCATGCCCAGCCACTATCGCAGTTGGGATATTCGCACCTCGTTTATGCAAAAGCTGCCAGGTTGGCGCAAGCATTTTCGTAAATATTTTTTGCTCTATCCCAGTGCCTTCGAGCATTTCGACCTGAGCGCCTATGATTTGGTGATCAGCTCATCGAGCGCTTATGCCAAGGGCGTAATAACCAAACCTGGCGCTCGCCATGTGTGCTATTGCCACACCCCAATGCGCTTTGCTTGGCGCACCGACGATTACGTTAAACGCGAGCAGATCAGTGGGATCTTCGGGGCGATTCTGCCCTTCTTTTTGACCTACCTGCGCATGTGGGATGTCCAATCGTCAGGCCGCGTAGATCGCTTTATTGCCAACTCGCGCACGGTTGCTGATCGGATTGACCATTTCTACAAACGCCCTTCAACAATCATCACGCCGCCAGTTGAATTGCAGCCATTCGAGCCACAACCAGCCGAAGATTTTTATTTGGCGGGCGGGCGGCTTGTGCCCTACAAACGGCTTGATTTGGCGATCAAAGCGTGTACCAAACTTGGTTTGCCCTTGGTGATTTTTGGCGATGGCCGCGATCGCGCCGAGCTTGAAAAAGTGGCAGGGCCAAGCGTGCGCTTCGTTGGCAAAGTTGATGACGCGACCTTGCGCAGTTTATATGCCCGTTGTCGCGCCTACCTCATGCCAGGCGAAGAAGATGCAGGCATTCAGCCGCTCGAAGCCATGGGTGCAGGCCGCCCTGTGATCGCCTACCAAGCAGGTGGGGCACTCGATAGCGTGATCGAAGGCCAAACTGGGCGCTTTTTCAGCCAACAAACCGTCGAAGATCTGGCGGCGGCCATCCTTGCCAGCCAAAACGATCACTACGAGCCAACGGCGATTCGCGCTCATGCCGAGCAATTTGCCCGCCCCGCCTTCGAGGCGCGGATTCGGGCCGAAGTCGAAGCGGTGTTAAACGAAGGATGAAGGATGAGGGATGAGGGATGAAAGTTTAGAGCAGAGAACATAGTCATTAGGGGTCAGGGGCTAGGGTCGGGGATTGGAAGAATAATTAGTGAAATTCGTGCAATTCGTGGCTAAAGACAGCCTTCGTGCTCTTCGTGTTCTTAGCGGTTTTAACCCTTCGTGCCCTTCGTGTCCTTCGTGGATCAAAAAAGGATAGATATATGGAATTACGGCGATATGTTGCGATTATTCAACGCTCGTGGTGGCTGGTGCTCGGTGTGCCGCTGCTGGTGCTGTTGGTGTCACTGATCAGCTTTCAGCCTGATCCACAGCGCTATCGGGTCAACGCCAAATTTGCCATCACCCACGCTCCAGTCGGCGGCAACGAGGTCTTGCCCGATATGAATATTTACAATTCATGGCAAAGCACTCAATTTATCGTTGATGATTTGCCGAGTGTCGTGCGCACCGAAGCCTTTGCCCAAGCCATTAGCACCTGGATCGCCAGCAATCGCAATATTCAGCTTGATGCTGGCGCAGTCAAAGGTATGATCACCGCAGTTGAGCAGGAGCATCGCATCGCAACCATTATTGTCGATGCGGATACTGCTGATCAGGCTACGGCGATTGCCGCTGGCAGCATTGCGGTGCTCGATGAACAAGGCTTGCAATGGTGGGATCGCGCTCAATGGGGCACGCTGGCGGTCGAAACGCTCGAACTACCAACCACTGCTAGTGCATTAAGTCGTTGGCCGCAGCCAATTACTCGTTTGGCTTTGCGCTTGGTGTTGGCGTTGGTGGCGGGGCTTGGCTTGGCCTTCTTGCGCCACTACCTCGATCGCACCGTGCGCGAACAGAGCGATTTGGCTCAGCTGAATGTACCAGTGCTCGTAGCTATTCCAAAGGAGTCGTAATGCTTCGACCTCAAGATTATCTGGCGATGTTGCTACGGCGTTGGTGGGTGATTGTGCTGATTGGTTTTGCCAGCGCAGCTGCTGCGTATGGATTTAGCAAATTGCAAACGCCCTTGTATCGTGCCCAAACCACCTACAACGTGATTACCAGTCGTTACGATCAAGGCTTGACAATGCAATTGCCCAGTGTCATGGGTAACTGGCCTGGCCAATTGACCGATGCCCGTTTGCAAGAAATTAGCAACCAATTGCAACTTGATCGCACGCCCGATTATTTGCGTAAATATATTGCGATCCAGCCGCAGCCCGATCAATTGCTGCTGACGATCAACGTCGATTATCCCGATGCCAAAAAAGCGGTTGTATTGGCCGATGCCTTGGGCGAAACGCTCAAAAGCGAAGTTGCTGGCTTGAATGCGCTGCGTTTGAGTACCGATGCAATTAATATTCGGGTACAGCAGCCAGCCAAATATATTGAGTTAGCCTCGCCCAAAACCAAAATCAATGTGTTGGCGGGCGGTATTTTAGGCGGGATTATCGGTATTTTGGTGGCCTTTGCCCTAGAATATTTCGACGATCGGATTAAATCCAACAACGATATTGAACGCTGGACTGGCCTACCAACCTTGGGCAGCATTCCCGAATACTAAGCGTCGGCTGAGCCAACCAATTAGATAGAGGTAGTTATTGTGGCATTAGATTTAATTACGTTGCGCGATCCACGGGCCGCCGCCGCCGAAGCCTACCGCACCTTGCGCACTAATATTCAATTTTCGTCGATTGAGCGCAAACTGCACACGATTTTGGTCACCAGCAGCGTACCCGATGAAGATAAAAGCAGCGCTCTCGCCAATTTGGCGGTAACCTTTGCCCAAGCCGAACAACGGGTGATTGTGCTCGATTGCGATTTGCGCCGCCCAAGTTTACATAGCCTGTTTGGGGTGAGCAATGAGCGTGGCCTGAGCCAAGCCATGAATCAAAACAGTGCTTTGCCAATCGTCAAAACCGAGATCGATGGCCTACAAATTTTGCCTGCTGGCGAAACGCCGCCCAGCCCAGCCGATTTGCTCAGCTCCAAGCGCTTGGATAGCGTGTTGCGCGACCTGAAACAGCAAGCCGATATTGTGTTGATCGATGCGCCGCCTGTTTTAGCGGCCAGCGATGCAGCCTTGTTGGCCACCAAAGTTGATGGGGTGGTGCTGGTGACCAAAGCTGGCAAAACTCGCCGCGACAGTGCCCGCGAGGCCGTAGCCTTGTTGCAACGGGTCAATGCCCATATCGTAGGGGTGATTTTGACCAACGCTAAACTTGAACGCGAACGCTACGCCCGCTATTAAGGATAAGTTTAGATTCCCTCACCCCCTGCCCCCCTCTCCCGCCCAGCAGGCGAGGGGGAACCGCCAAACCAAACGCCCCTAGCCCGCCGCAGTGGGAGAGGGGTCGGGGTGAGGGAACGATCAAACTTTTACCCTTCTCATCAAGCAGAGAAGGGTTTCGTTAATTTTTGCTCCAGCATTGTTCAATCACTATTACTCTCATTTGGAGCGTTGTATGTGTGGCATTACGGGCCATCTCGAATGGCATGGCACGGCGCAAACCGCCATTCTTGAGCAGCAAACCGAGGCGATTCGCCATCGTGGGCCGGATAGTGCGGGCTTTTTTTGCGTTGCTCAGGTGGCGTTGGGCATGCGGCGCTTGGCAATTATCGACCTAACCAGTGGCGATCAGCCGATGTTTAGTCGTGATGGCGATTTAGCCTTGGTGTTCAACGGCGAAATTTATAATTTTCAGGCTTTGCGCCAGCAATTGCAGCAACTCGGCCAACATTTCGCCACCAACAGCGATACCGAAGTGATTGTGCGGGGGATTGAGCAATGGGGTATTTTGGGCTGTGTGCAACGCTTGAATGGCATGTTTGCCTTGGCGATTTGGCAGCAACAAGCCCAACGCCTGACTTTGGTGCGCGATCGACTTGGGATCAAGCCTCTCTATTGGTATTCCGATGCTCAGCGCTTGGTGTTTGGCTCGGAAATCAAGGCAATTTTGGCGCATCCAGCAGTGCCACGCCAAATCAATCTGCAAGGTTTGGCTAATTATCTAAGTTTTGGCCATAGCCTCGCACCCCAAACCATGCTCCAAGCTATTTATAAAGTCGAGCCAGCCCACATTCTGACATGGGATGTTGCTAGCCGTGCCATGCAAACCCAACGCTATTGGCAATTGCAGCCCAATCCAATCGCGATTGCGCCCGCCGAAGCTGCCGCCGAATGCTATAGCCGTTTGCGCGAAGCTGTGCGGTTGCAACTGATTAGCGATGTGCCGCTGGGTGCGTTTCTTAGTGGCGGGCTTGATTCAAGTATTATCGTGGGCTTGATGCAGCGCTTGGGAGCAGCACCAATCAACACATTTAGCGTGGGCTTTGAGCATGCAGGCTTCAACGAATTGCCCGATGCAGCACTCGTGGCCCAGCATTTTGGCACTAAACATCATGAACTGCGCCTGAATGCCAACGATTTGGTTGGCGCTTTGCAAACCTTGGTTTATCACTACGACGAACCATTTGGCGATGCCGCAGGCTTGCCGGTATATCTCGTTTCACGCTTTGCCCGCGAACATGTCAAAGTGGTGCTGACGGGCGAGGGCAGCGATGAGCAATGGGCTGGTTATCGGCGCTATCAAGCCGAATTGATCGCTCGGATGGCGCAGTATTTGCCTGGGCGTAGCGCAATTGCCGCGCTGATTCGCCAGTTGCCCCGTAATCGCCGCCTCAAACAGGCAATTCGCACCTTAGATCAGCGTGATCCCGGGCGGCGTTACGCTGCATGGCTGACGATTGCCGATGTGCAACAGCGCCAACGCTTGCTGCAACCACATATCAGCGCAGTGCTAGGGGATTATGCGCCTGAGCAAATCTATGATCAGGTGTATCCGCGCAGCGGCGCAGCCATGACCAACATGGGCTTGGCCGATTTACAAACATGGTTGCCAGATACCTATTTGGAAAAAGTTGATAAGGCCTCGATGGCTGCTAGTATCGAGGCGCGGGTGCCATTTCTTGACCATACCTTGGTGGAATGGACGATGAATTTGCCGCCAACACTTAAACTGCGTGGCACAAAAACCAAGTGGTTGCTCCGCCAAGCTTTTGGCGAAATGCTGCCGCAACGCACTTTGCGCAAGCCTAAACATGGCTTTGCAGTGCCAACCGACCCATGGTTTCGCGGAGCATTGAGCAACTGGACTGCCGAAATTTTGTTTGATCAACGCACGCTCAGCCGTGGTTTGTTCAATCCGCACGAAGTCCAACGGATCTACCAAGCCCATCGCGATGGCAAAGAAACCGCAGATACCGTATTATGGTTACTACTGAACATCGAACTTTGGCAACGGATCTATCTTGATCGCGAGGAACGGCTATGAATCAACCTTTAGTGCTGCATATTGCAACTGCCGATATGGGCTTGCGCTTTTTACTGCTCGAACAGATGCAGGCAATTCATCATGCAGGCTATCAGGTACGCGGAGTTGCCAGCGATGGCCCCTATCGCGCCGAGGTTGAGGCCGCTGGAATTCCGGTCGATGTGATCAAGATGCCTCGCGCAATTACTCCAAACCGCGATTTGTTAGCGCTAACCCAGCTTGTGCGTTTGTTTCGTGAACTCAAACCAACGATTGTCCATACCCATAATCCTAAACCTGGTTTGCTTGGCCAGCTAGCAGCACGCATTGCTGGCGTGCCAATTATTATCAACACCATTCATGGCTTTTATTTTCATGAGCATTCGAGCGCCAATCAGCGGCGCTTCTACATTGCCATGGAGAAAATAGCCGCCCGTTGTTCGCATGCAATTCTTTCGCAAAACCGCGAAGATCTCAACGCAGCGCTTGCGCTCAAGATTGCGCGGCCAGAGCAAATTAGCTTTTTGGGCAATGGCATCAATTTACAAGTGTTTGATCGGCGGGCCGTGAGCCAAGCCGACATTCAAGCTGCCCGCCAAGAACTGGGTATTCCTGCTGATGCCCAAGTGATCGGAGCAGTTGGGCGTTTGGTTGCCGAAAAGGGCTATCACGAGTTGTTTCAGGCGTGCCAACAACTGATGGCAACTCGCCCCAATTTACATTTGCTGGTGGTTGGCCCCGAAGAACCAAATAAAGCCGATGGCCTGACCGCCGCAACCGCCGCCAAATATGGCATTGCTGAGCGCACCCATTTTGCAGGCCTGCGCCGTGATATGCCGGTGCTGTATCGGTTGATGGATGTTTTGGCCCATCCTTCCTATCGCGAGGGCTTTCCGCGTGCGCCAATGGAAGCGACCGCAATGGGTGTGCCAGTGGTTGCCAGCGATATTCGCGGTTGCCGCGAAACCGTGGTGCATAGCCTTAACGGCATGTTGGTGCCAGTGCGCGATGTAGCGGCCTTAGCACATAGCCTTGGCCGCATGATCGACGATCGGGTGTTACGTGAGGCCTTTGCGCGGCTAACTCGGCGGGTTGCTCAGCGCGAGTTTGATCAACAACGGGTTTTTGATCGAGTGCTGTTGACCTATGCCAAGCAATTACAAGCCCATGGAATGGCCGTGCCCGAACCAATTCAGAGCCAAGCCTCAACCTAATCGTGGCCTTGAATATATTTGGGCAGCATTTGCTCCCAATATGGCCAATCGTGAGCCCAACCATCCCAAACCCGCAGCGCATTGCCTACGCCATGATTCCATAAATTGCTGGAGAGCACTTCGTTGCTCTGGTAGCTGGGGTCGTCGCGGCCAATCGCCAAAATAATATCGAGTTGGCGCAAATGGGCGAGCTGCCCCGAATCGTGTAAATTGGCAGTGTACTCGGTCGGTGTATTGAAATAAACCTGCTCATCACTGTAGCCATCCATAAATGAGCGCATATTGTAGCGACCACTCAAGCCCAAGCAACGCCGAAACAGTTGGGGGTGGCGCAAGGCAATATTCACCGCATGAAACGCCCCAAACGAACAGCCAACACTCATCAAAAATTGATTTTGGTTGAAATTGCGTAGCCAAGGCACAACTTCGCCGATCAAATATTGCTCATATTGCAGATGGCGGCCAATTCGTCCGCTAGGATGCGCCCATTTGCAATACCAACTTTCAGCATCAACGCTATCGACGCAAATTAGTTGTAGCCAACCACGCTCAAGGTGCTCGGCCAAAATGCCAGTCATATTGCGATCTTCAAACTCGAAAAAACGCCCCATTGAGGTGGGGAAGACCAAAACAGGTGCGCCATGGTGGCCAAACAACAACAACTCCATGTCGCGGCCAAGCGCTGAACTATGCCAACGATGATATGAACGATGCATCGGCGTTCCTCACACTGAGAACCATCACTGCGAGTATAGCATGAACCATTGCTGGCGGCTTAACAAAATCGCCAACGCAGGCTACAATAGCACAAATATGCTATAGGCTAAGGATGGCTTGACCATGGATTTTACTGCTGCACTGCCCGCCAACCCGCTCGAAAAACCTGGCTATCGCCTAGATTTTCAGGATGAATTTGCTACCGAGCAGCTTGATCAAGCCAAGTGGCTGCCCTATTATCTGCCGCAATGGAGTTCGCGTGAGCGTTCAACTCCTCGTTATCACCTTGCCAACCAGCGCCTAATCCTCGAAATTCAGGCTGATCAAGCGCCATGGTGTCCCGAATTCGATGCTCAAACTCGCTGCTCATCGTTACAAACTGGGGTTTTTAGTGGAGCATTGGGCAGCCCAGATGGGCAACATCGCTTTAACCAAGCTTGTGTAGTGCGCGAATTGCAAGATTCGATTCGCACCTATACCCCGCAGTATGGCTATTTTGAAATGCGAGCCAAAGCCACAATTGGCCCAAATAATGTCGTCGCTTTGTGGATGATTGGCTTTGAAGATCAGCCCGAATATTCCGGCGAGCTGGCAATTATGGAGATTAAAGGCTGGAATATTGGCGCTACTGGCTTGAAATTAGGTTATGGTGTGCACCCTTGGGGCGATTCGCAGCTAACTGATGAGTTTTTTGAGGATGAAGTGGCGATCAAGGTAAGCGATTATCATATTTACGCTGCCGAATGGACACCCAGCCAAATCGATATTTATCTTGATAATCGTAAATTGCGCACAATTCAGCAATCGCCCAACTATCCGATGCAATTTATGCTGGGAATGTATGATTTGCCGCTGCGCCAACCAACCACCGCCCAGTATCCGCAGCAATTCGAAATTGATTATGTGCGTGGCTATCAGCCTTTACATGGCTATTAGCTGAGCAAGACTGCGCCGAAAGCGCAGTCTTGAACCATAAGCTAGGCCTGTGGTTTGTCGGCCTCATCCTTGCGTAGCCGATGTTTATCAATGATACCTGTGGCAATAAAGCTGGTGCGTTCGCCAATGTTGATCGTGCGGTCGGCGATGCGCTCAAGGTTGTGGGCAATCCATAAGTAATACATCGCTCGCTCAACATAGTCGGGCTGACTACGCATCGTGGCGAATGTCCAGGCCAAAACTTCGCGATACAAGCCATCAATCTCGTCGTCGGAGTGTTCGAGGCGTTCGGCAGCTTGGGGATCACGCTCGTGCAAGGCATCAAGCGCATCACGCAACATGGCTTGGGCTTTCAAGGCCATGGTTTTAATTTGAGGTGGTTGCTCCAAGGCTGGCAATTCGATACAGCGAATCACCAACTCGGCGATACCCTCGGCATAATCGCCAATCCGCTCAAGCTCCGAGGCTAGCTCCAAAAACATACTGACCACCCGCAGATCACGGGCCATTGGCTGTTGGCGGGTAATCACGCTCAGGGCATTGGTTTCAATTTGGTAGCGCAACTCATCGATCACATTATCGTTGGCGATAATTTGGCGGGCAAAAATTGGCTCGTTGCGTTCAAGCGACCACAAAGCATCGCGAACGGCCAAAGAAACCCGATTGCCCATATCACGAATTTGGCCTTCTAGCTCGGCTAAGGCATGCAGAAAATGTTCGCGCATTCGATACCTCGTGGCCACATGGTGGCAGATATACAAGAGCAACGAACATTGTCCGTTGCTCATTGCTCGCTATTGCAGCTAATTGGCGAATTAACCGAAGCGTCCGGTAATGTAATCTTCGGTGCGTTTGTCTTTGGGGTTGGTGAATAAATCGCCAGTTGGGCCATATTCCACCAACTCGCCAGCGCGTTGATCGTTCATCAAGAAGAAGGCAGTGTAATCTGAGGCGCGAGCAGCTTGTTGCATATTGTGGGTCACAATCGCAATCGTATAGCGTTGGCGCAACTCCATCATCAGTTCCTCGATTTTCAAGGTACTGATCGGGTCGAGTGCCGAACATGGCTCGTCCATCAAAATCACTTCTGGCTCGACCGCCAAGGCGCGAGCAATACACAAGCGCTGTTGTTGACCACCAGAAAGCGCCAAACCGCTTTCCTTCAATTTATCTTTGACATCATCCCACAAGGCCGATTGACGTAAACAGCGCTCAACCAAATCGTCCATTTCGCTCTTCGTGCCCTTCCAACCATTGATCCGTGGGCCAAAGGCGATGTTATCGTAAATGCTTTTGGGGAAGGGATTGGGCTTTTGAAACACCATGCCGATGCGGCGACGAACTTCGACAGCATCAACATCGTTGGCATACAGATTTTGCTCGTGGAACAGCACTTCGCCTTCGACCCGAGCGCCATTGACCAGATCGTTCATGCGGTTAAGCGAGCGCAGCACCGTGCTTTTGCCACAGCCCGAAGGGCCGATCAGCGCGGTAATTTTGTTGCGTTCGATATTCAGCGAAACATTGTTGATGGCGCGGAATGTCCCATAGTAGACATTCATATTGCGCACAGTCAAGCTATAGTTGGCAGTGTCAGTTTGTTTCTCGGTCATGGCTTAACCTCGTTTGCTGAAGCGATTGCGTAACAAGACGGCAATGGCATTGAGCGATAGCAACATCACCAACAACACCACAATTGCTGAGGCCGCAATATGGGCAAATTCTGGTTGTGGTCGCGATGTCCAGTTGTAGATTTGAATTGGTAATGCGGTAAATTTGGCAAATGGGCCGTCAGGATCGGTCACGATAAAGGTCGAAGCGCCAACCACAATCAAGGGTGCGGTTTCGCCAATTGCCCGTGAAACGGCCAAAATTGTGCCAGTGAAGATGCCAGGCAAGGCATTTGGCAACACATGATGCCAAATTGTTTGCCATTTGGTCGCCCCAAGCCCATAGCTGGCTTGACGTAATGATAATGGGACGGCGCGAATCGCCTCTTGGCCGTTGATAATCATAATTGGCAAAATCAGCAACATCATGGTGAGCGAAGCAGCGACGATTGTGCGGCCATTGCCACTATCAGCGCCGAAGATGCGCCCGCTGGTCAGTGGCTCAAGCGTGCGCACAAAAATCACCAAACCGAGCATCCCATAAATAATTGATGGCACACCAGCCAAATTATTGATATTGGTTTGAATGATGCGGTTAAAGCGATTGTCGGTGGCATACTCTTCAAGGTAAATTGCTGCGCCGACCCCGATTGGGAAGGCAAACAAAATCGTGATTGCGATCATCCACAATGAGCCAAGCAAGGCCGTGCGCACCCCAGCACGAAGCGGATCGCTCGACATGGGAGTGGTCAAGAAGCCAGCGGTAAGCCATGAACGGAATTCAAGCTTGGCTTCGGGAAACTCGCTGGCAACTTGGGCATCGATTGCAGCCTTGTTGAACCACGAATCACGCAGCGTCCAGGTTTCGAGGGTTTGAGGCTTTAAGACCCGCTCAATCACCAAATCGTAGACTTCGCTCTCGCTACGGTCGGCCATGGGCTTGTCGCGCTCTAGGGTACGAAAGGCATTGGCGCGCATATTATCTTGCAACACCGCGACCAACTCATCTTTGTTAAGTTCATCGATTGGTTTATCGCTGAGGGTTGCTGGATCAACTGCATATTCGGTGGCAACATAGCCAAAGACTTCATTGACCACGTTATAAATCAGCAAACTTAGGGCAATTAAGCCAATAATCGTGGCCGAAAGAAAAATTGTGCGCCAGATTGCGCCAGTGCGGCGGCGGCTAGCAACATTGCGGCGAGCCGCTTCACCTTGAGGCAACCCTGATTTAATCTCATCATTCAGTGTTGTCATTATTCGTATACCTCACGGAAGCGGCGTACCAAGCGACGGCTGACCATATTGAGACCGAGGGTCATCAAGAACAGGGTCAAGCCGATGGCAAAGATACTGTTGTAGTCGATGCTGGCATAACTTAAGTCGCCACCGCTAATCCGTGCGATGTGGCCAGTCATGGTTTCGGCGGCTTCGAATGGATTGAAGGTAAAGGTTGGTTTAGCACCAGCCGCCACCGCCACAATCATTGTTTCACCAACTGCCCGCGAAATTGCCACCACAAAGGCCGCAATAATCCCCGAAATCCCCGCTGGCAAAACTACTTTGATTGCCGTTTCGAGGCGGGTTGCACCCAAGCCATAAGCCCCTTCACGCAGGGCGCGTGGCACAGCACTGAGCGCATCTTCACTCATCGACGACACCATGGGAATGATCATAATCCCCATCACCAAGCCTGCCGAAGCCATGTTGTAGATATTGACATTGGCCTCACCAAAGACTGCCTTGAGAACTGGTGTCATAAATTTGAGCGCAAAGTAGCCATACACCACGGTTGGCACGCCCGCCAAAACTTCCAAGATTGGCTTGAGAATGCTGCGAGCGCGGCTTGAGGCATATTCGCTCAGATAAATTGCCGCTGCGAGGCCGGTTGGCAATGCAATAAACATTGCGATGGTTGAAGTGAGCAACGTTGAGAGCAGCAAAGGCAAAATCCCAAACTCATCAATTTGGGGCGACCAAACCGTGTTGGTCACAAATTCGACAATGCTGACTTGGCGAAAGAATGCAATTGATTCTGAGCCAAGCACAACCACGATCCCGATCGTTGTGAACATCGAAAGCACACCGCAAAAGAGCAAAAATCCTTGGATGATGCTTTCACCAAGGCGCGGCTGTCTTTTTAGGCTAAACGGGCGAGTTGTCTCACGTTGCGTGGTCGTAATACGACGGCTATCCATACCAATACTCACCTTATCGTCCATTGAAACCTCCCGGTTTTGAATCGGGGTTTGTGTAGGTCAACAGGCTGCGGAGCTAAACTCCGCAGCCTGTGCCATGGTACCATAAACCCTTGGTGCTTACTTGGTTGCGTCGAGCAGGTTTTGCTTGGCTTCGTTCAATGCTTCTTCACTCGCTGGGAAGTAGCCCACTTCGAGGATAACTTCATTGACGTTGGTCAAGTAGTAGTTGATAAAGGCCGCGACTTGGGCTTTTTCAGCCAAGATGTTCTTAGCCGAGTAGATGTACAACGGACGAGCCAACGGATAGCTGCCATCTTCGGTGGTGGCTTCGGTTGGTTCCACACCATCAATCGTCAACGCTTTGAGTTTGCTCTTGTTTTCGTTGTAGTAGGCATAGCCAAAGTAGCCGATCGCATTGGCATCGCCTTCGATCCCGGTCACCAACACGTTATCGTCTTCGCTCAACTGTGGGTTTGCACCCAACATGAATTTTTCTTCTTTCGCGTAGAAATGTTCAACGAAGTAGTCGAAAGTACCGCTATCGGTGCCTGGGCTGTAGAGTTTGATCGCTTCGGCTGGGTAGCTGGCATCAACTTGGTCCCAGGTTTTGTAGGTGCCTGAGAAGATGTCAGCGACTTGAGCTTCGGTCAAATTGGTGACGAAGGTATTTTTGCTGCTGACCACGACGGCCAAAGCATCGGTACCGACGCGGAACTCGACGACTTCGCGGCCTTTATCGGCACAGGCTTTGGCTTCTTCGTCTTTGATTGCGCGGCTGGCGTTGGCGATGTCGGTTTCGGCAGCGGTACAGAAGCGCTCGAACCCAGCGCCCGTGCCAATGCTATCGATCGTGATATTGCCACTGTAGCCATCTTCGCCGAAGATTTCGGCCACGGCTTCGCTCAACGGATAGACCGTTGATGAACCAGCGCTCACGATATCACCTTGAACTGCTGCTGGATCAACTTCTTCGAGGGCAACGGCGCTACCAGTGTTGGTATTGCTGCTGCTGCCACCCGTCAAGGCATTAACCAAAGCGTCTTTAGCTTCGCCCAACGCTTCGTCGCTGGCTGGGAAGTAGCCTACTTCAAGAATAACATCGTTGACGTTGGTCAAGTAGTAGTTGATGAAAGCCGCGACTTGAGGCTTTTCAGTCAAAATATTCTTGGCTGAGTAGATGTACAACGGACGAGCCAACGGATAGCTGCCATCTTCGGTGGTGGCTTCGGTTGGTTCCACACCGTCAATCGTCAAGGCTTTGAGCTTAGCTTTGTTTTCGTTGTAGTAGGCATAGCCAAAGTAGCCGATCGCATTGGCATCGCCTTCGATCCCGGTCACCAACACGTTATCGTCTTCGCTCAACTGTGGGTTTGCACCCAAGATGAACTTACCTTCTTTCGCGTAGAAATGTTCGACGAAGTAGTCGAAGGTACCGCTATCGGTGCCTGGGCTGTAGAGTTTGATCGCTTCGGCTGGGTAGCTGGCATCAACTTGATCCCAGGTTTTGTAGGTGCCTGAGAAGATGTCGGCGACTTGGGCTTCGGTCAAGTTGCTGACGAAGGTATTTTTGCTGCTGACCACGACGGCCAAGGCATCGGTACCGACGCGGAACTCGACGACTTCGCGGCCTTTATCGGCACAGGCTTTGGCTTCTTCGTCTTTGATTGCGCGGCTGGCGTTGGCGATGTCGGTTTCGGCAGCGGTACAGAAGCGCTCGAACCCAGCGCCCGTGCCGATGCTATCGATCGTGATATTGCCAGTGTAGCCATCTTCGGTAAAGATTTCGGCCACGGCTTCGCTCAACGGATAGACCGTTGATGAACCAGCGCTCACGATATCGCCTTTTACCATTGCTGGGTCAACTTCTCCACCAGCAGGAACTTCAGCGGTTGCTTCAACTGTAGGAGTTTCAGCAGCAGGAGCGGTTGGTTCAGTTGTTGCAGCAGCTTGGCCAGTAGTGGCGGTAGCTGGTGCCGTAGTTGGTGCAGTGGTTGGAGTGCTGTCGCCGCCACATGCTGCGAGCATTGTCAGCAACATAATTGAGGCAAGCATTAAACTCAGCAGTTTCCGCATGATCTGGATTCCTCCGAAAAAGAAATTTCTGTAAGTTGCAAATTGAATTACGTGCATCACGTAAGAGCAGTCTAAATCGCTATACTTAAACTGCTTTGATCGCTGTGTTAAGTTCCGATTAAATGTTAGCGTAATGCTGAGTGCGGTGGATTGGCGAGTTAAACGTCAATCACATTTAATCCATACTGATGCAGAAATTCGCGCACCGATGCCGTGTCGGGCAAGGCCACAACTTGGCGCATTTCTGAGCGCGAAAGCACCACCTCAACCGCCCGAATACTGCCCCGTTGATCGAGGTAGGCATGACGGCCAAGTACTGGTGCATCAATTTGCCAGCCCTGTTGCATGTGGTAGCGCACGAGTTCCAAGCGTTTGGTCGCATCGTCTAGGTGAACCATAAGCGATCAATCCTCCGTGATGCGCAAGTTGCGCAATTCAACGCCGTTAAGCTTGATCAGACCACGCTTGGGTTATGTTGAGGTTAATCGTTGGTCAAATTATGGCGATTAAGCTTCGTTGGCCTTCGATTGAGGCAGTTGGTAGCTGGTTGAACGGCCATCACCAGAACGCACTAAAACATTGCGCTCCACCAAATCATTCAGATCGCGGGCGGCTTGCTTGGGCGAAATTTGGGTTAGCTCACGATAATCGCGGTTGGTGATCGAAGGATGTTGTTTGAGATAATCGAAAATTCGCTGCTGACGCTCGTTTAATTCGATCGTTGGTGGGTACAGGCCCGGGTAGTTTTCGGCCAAGCCATGCAGATCGTTTAACAAGCGATCAAGGCCACTCGCTTGGGCCAATTGAATCGCCTCGGCATAGTAATGGCGCATCAGTTGGCTTTGGCCAAGCTCAGCATAGGCTTCGGCTAAATCGTAGCAAGTGTTGGCTTGCCAATTGTGGTTGTGCATGGCCGCAAAAATCTGATAGGCCGCCAGATAATGCTCGACCGCTAGGGTAAATTCTTGCATCCAGAAGCAACATGCCCCAATGCTTTTTTGACATAGGCCTTGCATGCGCCGATTGCCCGTGCGATTAGCCAAGTTCAGGCTTTGCTCAAAATAATCAAGCGCTTGCGAGTAGTGGCCCAAATCAAGATAATCGTAGCCTAAATTATGGGCGATATGGGTCATAAGTAAACTATGATTCACCTCATTGGCCGCCAACCATGCCGCTTGATGCTGGTTGATCGCCTCAGCATGCTCGCCGCGATGAGCGTAGAACATCCCGCGGGCGTTAGCCAGCTCGGCCCAAGCCCCACGATCAAGCGGATCGATCAAGCTAGCGGCTTGCGCAAGGCTGGTTTGGGCCTGCTCAAAATCACGCTGATCCTGAAACCACATCCATGCTTGCTCCAAACAAACCCGATAGCGCAAGGGGTCGTTGGGTGCGGCCCGTTCCAAAATCGCAATGCTATAGTTGAAGTGGGCTTGCGCTTCCATGGTGCTTTGCGAGCGAAAAGCCTTGCCCCGCTTGTAATAGGCCTCGGCTTTGAGCAACGGCTCGTTGGCAGCCAAAGCCGCTTGATATTCGCCCAAGGCGGTTTGGACATCGTTCATGGTCATGGCCACATCGCCACTGACCAACTTGAGCCGAAACCACAGCTGTGGTTGTTGAATATCGTGGGCTTGAATCTGGGCCAACAATTCGCGCAGTGCGCGACCCTGCAAATTATCAACAATCGTTTGATGCTCAGCGATGATTAGGCTGGCTGCTTGATCATAGGCCTGGGCTTGCAACCAATGCTGAATTGATTGGAGTGGCTCGCTTGGTTGTAATAATTCAGCTAATTGTTGATGCCAGCGCCGACGTTCGGGAGCGCTAATTTGGCTTTGCAAAAAGGGCCGCAGCTTTTCAACCAAGGCCAAACTTTCACTTTTAATCAGGCCATGATCGGCTAATTGTTGAATTATGGGTTCGGCAATCGCATTTAATTCAAGCCAATGCTCCAGCCAACGTTGGGCTAGTGGTTGCTGATTGAAGGCCAACATTCGGGCAAGGGTTTGTTCTGCAACCGTTAATTGCGGGTACAACCCAATAATCGCATGGTTGGGAAGTGTGGTGCTTGGTTGCTGTAACTCTTCGAGCAGCAATTTGGCCAAGCTTTGCACTGCTTGGTTGCGAATTGGATAGATCGTTTGTTCGACCACGCCCATGGCCTCGGCGAGATCGGCAATCCGCAAGCCTTCGATATAAAAGCCCGCCAACACGTTATATGCTCGCCAAGGCAAGGCCAGCCAATGGCGCTCACCATGGGGGCGAATCCGCTCAATCAGCCACCACAACAGCGCCTGAACTGCCCGCCCAAGCTCAGCCGAACCTTGGGGCGTATCAGCAACATACCAACGTTCGATAATCTGGCAGGTTGCTAAGGGCGAACTCGCCAAAAACAACACATCACCCTCACGGGCATGGCGCAAAGCTTCCGCCAGCATTTTTTCGAGCGTTGCTAGGTTGTAGGCCAACAAGTCTGGCTGATTCATGGTACATCCTTGTCCAAATTGCGGCTACTCCGCACTCTCACCGCAGATCTCGAAGCATTTGGCTAATCAGGTCATGAGACGAATCGAACCACCCCAAAATAGCTCAAAACACTAGAGCTTTTTTGATTGAGTTAGCGATGACTGACTGCGATACTAAAACCAGCTTCCACTACGTCCCCGCCATTGTCACGTTCCACCCCGTGTAAGGAGGATTGTATGTCGTTGGTTCTACGTCGGTTTGGCATGATCGCATTTATGGTCATGTTTATTTTAGCATTAGCGATTGGCAGTTCTGCCAAGGCTGCTCCGTTGGCCGATGATGTGAGCATCGATCTCGGCGATGCACCATCATCAAACAACAATTTTGGTTTAATGATGGATGCCTATAGCGGCGTGCCTGCTAAGTATCCAACCGTCTTCTCGACCGTCCCGAATGGCCCTTCACACATCTTGGCTAAGTTGATTCACCTTGGCCCTGGTGTGAGCCAAGAGGATGAGGCTGATAGTGGTTTTGATGCTGATGGCCCAAATAACATCGACCCCAGCGCCAACACCCCCGACCAAGATCGCTATGATAATGCCTTCCTCAGCCCCTTGGATATCAATAGCTTGCCCAACTGCCAGCCAACCCAACTGCGCTACCAAGTGACGGTTGACCCAAGCTGGACTGGTGGCACAATCAAGCTGTATACCAACCTGTGGTTCGATTGGGATCGCAGCGGCTATTGGGGTGGAGCAACTTTTGCGTGTCCTAATGCCTCCACCACCGAATGGTCAGTTCAAAATGATGTGAATGTGATCACTGGCCCTGGCACCTATATTTTCAGCACCTCGGCTTTCTTGCCAGTCAACACCAATAGCAACAAACCATTATGGATGCGGATTTCGTTGAGCGAAACGCCTGCAACCAATGATGATGGCCGTGGCCCAGCCAACCGCTGGAAATATGGCGAAACCGAGGACTACCTATTAACTGGTAGCGATGAGCCAACCCCAGAACCAACCAAAACCTTTACCCCAACCCCAGTCCCAACGCGGACGTTTACCCCAACCCCACCACCAACCCGCACCTTTACCCCAACGCCAACCAATACGGCAACTGCGACCTCAACCAATACCCCGCCACCAACGCGGACGTTTACCCCAACGCCAACCCCAAGTGGTAATGATATTATCTCCGATCTTGGCGATGCGCCGGATTCGACCAACCACTTCTCGACTGGCATGTTAGCCTATGCTCCAGCCACGGGTGCTCGCTACCCGACCGTGTTCGATCCTAGCACAGGCTTGCCCGAAGGCCCATTGCACTATGATGCCAAACAAGTTGTGCTTGGCAACCTCTCAACCTTTGAACGCGAGGCAGATATTGGCCCCGATGCTGATGTTGTGAACAATATTCAGCCAAGCACCAATCTGCCCAACCTTGATAAAGCTGATGATGCCTTCTATTTGGGCGTGCCCACTGTCAATAGCTTTATTCCAGCCTGCCAAACCGAGGCTCTTGACTATCAAGTAACGGTCAATAGCGTTCCAGCGGGTGTCACTCGTTTGTATGTCAACGTCTGGATTGACTGGAACCGCAGTGGTTTCTGGGGTGGTTCAACCCAATGTAATGGTGGCTTGGCCAATGAATGGGCCGTGCAAAACCAAATGATCCCAGTTGTCAGCGGTAACTATGTCACGCCTAATTTCTTGAGTGGGATTCAAACCAGCAATTTGGGCGATATCTGGATTCGGATCACGATTAGCGACAGTCCAGCAACCAACGATGATGGCCGTGGCCCAAGCAGTGGCTGGAAATATGGCGAAACTGAAGATTATCTGTTGCGCTATACCAGTAACCCAACGCCAACCAATACGCCAACTCACACCCCAACCAATACGCCAACCAATACCCCGACTCCAACTATTGCGACACCACCACCACCAACTCCGGTTAGCGATTTGGGCGATGCCCCCGATTCAAGCAACAACTTCGCGGTCAATATGACCACCTATGTTACTGGCGTGATTGCCCGTTTCCCAACCGTCTTTGGTGGCCCCGCCCCAATTGGCCCCTTCCACCGCGATGCTCGGCGCTATCACCTTGGCCGAGGTGTAACCTTCGAAAAAGAAGCTGACATTTCGTTCGACATGGATTATACTCATAACATCTCGCCGACCCTCAACATGAACGACCAAGATCGCGCTGACGATGGCTTGGTTAGCCCACGCACACTCCAAGGCTATAAACACTGTGTTTCAACCCGGTTTACTTACACCGTCACAAACAATACGGCTGGCCCTTTGACGGTCTATTTCAACTCATGGTGGGATTGGAATCGCAGCGGCAATTGGGGCGGAACCTTGCAATGTCCCAATGGGCTTTCCAATGAATGGGCCGTGCAAAATCAGGCGATTGTGCTGAACCCTGGAGTCAATACCTTTACTACGCCTGCGTTCTTCCCCTACCATCCACCACAACGGGCTGGAATTTGGTTCCGCATGACGGTTAGCCCAACGCCTGCCAGCGCCGCTGATGGTCGTGGGCCAACTGCTGGTTGGGAGTTTGGCGAAACCGAGGATTATATCTTCATGCCCGATTTGGGCGATGCTCCGGATAGCAATAACAGCGCAGGAGCAAGCATCCTCGCCTATTCGCCAGCGACCCAAGGTTTCTTCCCAACGATTTTCAACCGTGTGCCAGCCGCCTTGCCCAAAGGCCCATTACACCAAAACTTGGGCATGCCGTATATGCTAGGTAAATCGTTGACCGCTGAAACTGATGCCGATATTGGGCTTGATGACGATGCCACAACCAATATTCAAACCGCGCTCAACCGTGGCAATTATGATCGCGCTGACGATACCTTTGCTGGTGGTCCACCAACGGCCAACAGTTTTGGCCACTGCCGCGCCAACACCTTGCCCTATACCGTGCGTTTGCCCAATAATCCAGCCCCAACTGGCTCGATGGTCGCCTATGTTAATGTCTGGATCGATTGGGGCGCGAATGGACAATGGGGCACAAACTATGGTTGTGTCGATTCACTCGGGATTACCCGTACTGCTCGCGAATGGGCTGTCCAAAATCAGGTTGTCAATCTTAGCGGCCCGAATGTCTACAGTTTGGTAACGCCAGTATTCTATTCCTATCAACCAACTTTGCCATTCAAGCCAGTTTGGCTGCGGATCACCATCAGCAACACCCCGGCAACCGCCGCCGATGGTCGTGGCCCAACCGCTGGTTGGGAATACGGCGAAACCGAGGATTATCAATTGAAGGTCTTGTTGACCCACGTGGTTAGCGGCCATGTCTTTGATAGCGCCGGCTTGCCACTTGTAGATGCCAATGTCTACTTGTATCGCCGTGGCACTACTGGCAATCCAGCTCCCGAGTTAGTTGCCAGTGCCCAAACCGATGAACAAGGGTTCTATGAAGTGAGCGGCGAAGCCAATGGTGATTATTTGATCTTTGTCGAGCAGGCTGGTTACCAATCAATTTGGTATAAAGATGCCGCCACCGCCGACCAAGCTCAGCCGATCTCAGTCGATGAGCTTGGGGTCAATCGAATCGATGTTACGCTTGTGCCAAACGGCGAACCAGAGCCAACCTACGAAAAATAAACGGCACTGCTAGCCAATTCAAACAATGAGGTTACCGACGCTTGCTCAGCCAGTTTTGGCTTGGGCAGGCGTTGGCGTTTGCGGAGGATTATCCCATGGGAACACGTCTGCTGCGGTGCTGCTTGCTGATCGGTCTATTGTTAAGTGCCATGCTTCCGCCAATCGTGGAGGCAACACCGAAAGCAGCGCCATTGGTGGCCATTTATATTTTGGCCTACGATAATCGGCTTGATAGCACGATGAATTTAACCCCGTATTATGATGCAACCCTCACTAGCATCACTAATGCCACTGTTGGTCAGCCCGATCTAACGGCGATTGTGTTGGCTGATTTGGCGGGAATGAATGATACCCATGTGCGGGTTGTGCAGAATGGCAATGTCAATACCTTGATTGGCTTGCCCGATATTGATGGAATTATTGATAGCAACCTTAAAGAATATGATGTAACTGATGGCCGAACCTTGGGCGGGTTTTTATTGTGGGCCAAAAGCAGTTACACTGGCCAAAACTACACCTTGAGCTACATTGGCCATGGTGTGCCAATTATGCCCGATATCGAGATTTCAAACCTCAGCCAGCCCGAACGCCCAGTCAGCAGCGTCAATCTGCCACCGTTGCCCACCCGCATTGGGGCCAATGCCGATGTGACCGATCACACGCTGACCACGAGTATCAGCGGCTATAATGCGCTTTCGCCCAATGATTTGGCCTTGGCTTTGGCAATTGCGGCTCCGATTGGCCCTCGCTTGGCCGTGCTCGATGTGTTGATGTGCTTTAGTGGCTCGATTGAGGCCTTATACCCACTTGCACCGTATGCCGAATATCTGACTGCCTCGCCCAACTATGCCTTTTTCGACCCAACCATGCCCGGTAATGCCTTGCTTGGCTTGAACAGCAACCCCAACCCGCTACAAATGGCCCGACATATTCTCGATAGCTACCATAATCAACTGCCAAGCAGCGATCATCCACGGATTTTAAGCGTGATCGATGCCGATCAATTAAATAATCTCAAAACCACGTGGGATAGTGCTTCGAACGCCATCTATACCAATTTGCTCAATCCCAGCCAGCGCGAAGTTACCCGCACAGCCTTGTTTAATGCCTACCTTGAGAGCCGAAAATACGATCTGACCTATTGTGAGCCAAGCGATTGGGAGCTGAATGCGCCCGATGGCTTGGTCGATTTGCGCAGTTTTGCTCATGGTTTGAGTCAAAGTTTCGCCAATCTCAATCCGCAAGTTGCTAGCTTTGCCGCCCAAACCCGCGATCGGATTCGCAATAATAGCGGTAATCCGATGGTCGTGGTTTATCGCTTGGCGGATAACGATTTTCCGTGGTTCGACCCAACTCCAACCCAATGGATTTTTGATGGACTGAATCCACTTGGGCTTGATGATGATGCCGCTGGCTTGAGTTTATATGCCGATTTGCAAGGCCTCTCGGTGGCGGGAGCAACCGAATTAAGCTGGCAGGCCCATTGGTATCACGATGACGACACCCAGCCAGATAATCCGCATCCGTTAGCATTTTTAGCCGATGTGACCCATCGCAACGGCTGGGATGAAGTGTTTCAGGAATATTGGCGTGATATTGAGGTACAAACAGCGTTGTGTACGCCGAGCTTACCTGCTGCCCGCGATCAATCGACTCCTCGCGCCGACATCAGCCTAAGCCAATTTAACCCTGCCGATAGCAACTTGGCGGTCAATGAATCGATTCGTTTGAGTGTTATGCTGAATGTCACTCGCGCAGTGCAACGTAGCGATCTCTGCTTTGAGGTTGTCTTGAATGGTACAGTCGTATTTACTGATAGTTTGATGTTGACCAAACTTGAGGCTGGTAGCCAACGAATCTATGCGCAAAAAATTTGGCAACCAACGACTGCTGGAGTTTATAGCTTGCGGGTCGTTGGCGATGGCGGCCAGCATGTGCAAGAAAGCAACGAAAATAATAATGTGCTTACCCGCTCGCTGAATATTGCGCCAACCGTGCCGCGTCGCCCAATGCTTATTGTCAAGACCTCGAACAATCTGCAATTATCCAATAGCCCAACCGTTACGCTGAATGTTCAGCAGCAAGCGGGCAGCGGTACACCAGTTTCAAGGGTGATTATCCAAGCCTATCAATATCAGGGCAATGCTGCCAACCCGCGCTTGCAAACGCCAGTGTTGCGGGCTACTACCACGATCAATCAACCAACTTTACCAACAGTGCAATTAAGCGTAGCAGGCTTAGATCCTGGTGCGGTGGTCTTGTATGTTTGGGGCTATTCGAGCAATGGCTATAGCTTGATTCCGGCCATTGTGCGGCTAAATTATGCGCCGTTGCCCGCAACGATCAGCCAAAACCAAAAACATATCTATCGATTTAGCCTCAAGCGCGACCAAGCCCAAGCCTTTCGTTTACAAAGCCAGTTTGGCAATAGCAATTTGCACGCATGGGAACCATATATCTGGACTGCACCAACTCAACAATCAACCAGCCTTGGATTGGATCAAATTAGCTATAATCCTACACCGCTAGCTGGCGAATACATCGTGCAAGTAAGTAGTAGTGAGGCTGGTCGCTATCTGTTTACGGCGATACCTAATCCGCCAGCAGGTCGCAACTTTGAAACGATCACCAGTAAACAACCACGGCCAATCTTTGAGGAGCCAATCCCATTCTTGCCAATCGACCAACTGTTTATCCCAATAGTCCAACGTTAATTCGTGGCCTTCGCCTCTGGTTCAGCGCAAAAAGCCCCTCGCTCACTCGTATGGGCGAGGGGCCACAATCCTGATGATGGATCGGATCTACACCTGTTCGCTACCAGTGGCAAGGTAGTAGAACAAGGCCATGCGCATGGCTACGCCATTGGTAATTTGGGTTTCAATTACTGAGTGTGGGCCAGTTGCTACATCGGGCATAATCTCCACGCCTTCGTTCATCGGGCCGGGGTGCATCACAATCACGTTGGAGTTGGCGCTGGCGACGCGGGTAGCATTCAGGCCAAAGCGGCGGCTATATTCGCGCAATGATGGCAACAAACCACCTTCCATGCGTTCGTGTTGCAAACGCAAGGCCATCAGCACATCAGCACCCTCAGCAGCTTGATCAAGGCTATGCGAAATTTCAACATTGGGCCATGTGCTTTGCCAATATTTGGCTGGGCCGATCAAGGTTGGTGGGCCACAAACCACGACTTTTGCGCCCATCGTCGTCAACGCCCACAAATTGGAGCGAGCCACGCGGCTATGCAAAATATCACCAACAATCACGACTTTTTTGTCGGCCAACTCACCTAGCCGTTCGTGCATCGTGAATAGGTCGAGCAGGGCTTGCGATGGATGGGCATGCCGACCATCGCCACCATTAATCACCGAGCCACGGAAATGCTGCGCCACCAGATAGGGCGAGCCACTTTGGCCATGGCGCATCACAATATAATCGGCTCCCAAGGCTTGCACCGTGCGCACCGTATCGACCAATGATTCGCCTTTTTTGACGCTGGTATCTTTGGCTCCGAGGCTGAGCACGTTGGCCGAGAGCGCTTTGGCCGCTAGCTCAAATGACGAACGAGTGCGGGTGCTATCTTCCCAAAACATATTGACCACAATTTTGCCGCGCAACGTTGGCACTTGCTTAACCGGACGCTCCAGCACATCCTTCATCTGGGTGGCGATGGTCAAAAGTGTGCGTAACTCATCAGCACTCCAATCATCAAGATCAAGCACATGCCGACGGCGCGGTGTAGTGGTTGGCGAACTCATAAAAATTCTCCATCTATAGCAAGTAGCAACTAATAAACAAAAGCGCTTAGGTTGTGGCCTAAGCGCCTTGACGGTTTAGCGACGGGCTGGCAAGGCTGCTCGCCAACGTAACGCCGCTTCAATAAAGAGATCAAGCTCGCCAGCAAGGGCTGCTTTGGGATTGGTATGGACGATTTCGGTGCGCGGGTCTTTGATCGTTGAGCGCTTGCCCAAGTGATAGCTGCGCACCACCGAACCCCAAGCATCGTCGCTGGGCTGAATAAAATCATCAAGCTGTTTCATTGCCAAGCGCCCCAACAAGATGCTCAGCAACATTTCGCGCACGGCTCGTTCGCTGCCAGCACATGCAAAGGCGGCTGCGCCAGAATAGCGATGGATTGCCCGTCCAGTTACCCGCAATTTGCGCAAGAAATAGCCATCGGCGCGGGTATTCATCACCGCCATTTCAATGTCGCTGCTGGCCGGGGCTGGCGTATCCTCGGTTGGCACAGGCAATACCGTTATCTGCACTTGGGTCACGGTTTTGAGCCGTGGCTCGCCGCCAGTTTCTGAGATGCGATGGGTGCCTGCTTCGCTGCGCAATAAACCAAACGCGCCAGAACCACTAATCTGCAAGGTCACGCGAATCAGATTATCTTCGGCGGGTGTTTCGTCGATCACTTTGGCTTCAAAGCGCTTGCCTAGCGACCATTCTAAGTAGGCGTTGGCCAAGTTGCGAACCCAGCGCAAGCCTGCTTGGTCGCTCTCCAAAATGATATAAGCATCGTGCCAATCTTCGGGGTTACTGAACAGCATTTCCAGTTCGGCAAAGCGTAAATCGCGCTCAAGCCGCTTGGCCATGCGCATCAGTTCGGGGAACAAACGCCGCTCGTTGCGCTCGCGAATCCGTTGCAATAGTTGGTCGGCATCGTCATATAAACGCCGCAGATCGTCGCAGCGGCCAACGCGTCGCGCCACATTGCTCAATTCTGTCAGCAAAAACTGCGCTTGTTCATGATCATCCCAAAAGCTGGGACTGGACATTTCGTCCATTAGTTCAGTTTGGCGTTCGCGGGCCTCAACCACATTCAATTGCTTGATCAGATGCTTGAGCCGATTATGCAGTTGCTCGATAAACTGCGCTGCTTCTTCGATCGTTTGGGGCAATTGCAGCGCTTGCTCCTCAGGCGATGGTAGCAGCGGCTCATCATCATCATTTGCCACCCACGAAGCCTTGATTTGCTCGCGTGCCACGTATAAGCGCAACAAGCCATTGGTTTGCTCAGGCCGCGTCAGCAAGGCCGAAGCCAAAGGATAGGTGACCATCTTTTCGATTTGGCGCTTGAGATAGCGTGCGCCATAACGGATGCTATAACCATGTTTGAGCAAAATATCGAGCACAGCATCATCAAGCTCAACCTGCACGTTGCGCCGCACCAAGCCTTCACGCTCAAATAATTTGCGCATTTCGCGAGCGGCAATTTTGCGCATATCGCTCTGCGAAAGCGGCTTGAAGAAAATCACTCCATCAAGCCGATTGATAAATTCGGGCGAGAAAAATTCTTCAGTTTCGCGTAACACGCGCCGTTCAACCGCTTCGATACCTTCGCGGGCGGCAAAGCCCCAAGTCTCACCTTGCACAATCGTCGCGCCAAAATTACTGGTCATAATGATGATCGTGTTACGAAGATTGATTTCCTCGCCCATCGCATTGACCAAAATACCTTCATCGAACAATTGCAGAAAGCGATTGAAAATTGAGCGATGGGCTTTTTCAAATTCATCAAGCAATAGCACCGCAAAGGGCAAATTGATCAGCGCCATGGTCAGCTTGCCACGGCGTTCAGCATCGCTATCGCCCCAAGTACGGCCAAATAATTGGGCAAAATCGTATTCGCCGCTGTAATCGGCCATGTTGAAGCGTACAAAGCGTTCTTCGCTGCCAAACAAGGTTGAGGCTAAAGTTTTGGCTAGCTCAGTTTTGCCTACGCCCGTTGGCCCAAGGAAAAAGTAGACACCCATTGGCCGCGCCGGATCGTGTAGGCGAGCTTTGAGCAAGGCCAATTTTTGGACCATGGCAATTACTGAGGGATCTTGGCCGAGCACTCGTTCGCTGAATGAACGGCGCAAGGCAATTTCATCAAAGCGCTCATTTTCATCAAGCAATAATTTAGTTAGGCCAGTGCGATTGCCAAAACATTCAACCACATGGCGCGGCAAAACTTCTGGCTCGTGCTGGCGTTCAGCTAAGAGCAGCGAATCTTCCAGCAATTCAATCGCCTTGCCAGGAAAGGCTTGGTTCAGAATAAAGCGGCCTGCAATATCAATCGCAGTCGCTTGACTGGTAGCCTCAATATTGGCGCGTTGGCGATGACGTTCAGCCACATGCTGGACAATTTCGGCAACCTGCTCAGGCTTGGGAATCGCCAATTGAATCGAGGTAAACAAATCGGCAAATGATTCGCGATCAGCAGCGATGGCCTGCCAACGATCTGGCCGCGCTTCGGCGATAATTTTCAATTTGCCATTGTGTAAATTTGACTCAAGCGCGGCGGCCAAATCATCATCATCATCATCACCACGCTTAACCCCCGCCCCAACTGCGGCGTGAATATCGCGAATAAATAACAATACCGCGCCATGTTCAGCCAATTTGCCAAACAAGGTTGAGAGATTGGCTCGCCAGCCCTCGCCAAATTGCAAGCCAGCCAATAATGAGGCTGGAGTCATCTCATACATCGGCAAATCGCGCAGTTTTTCGGGCATATTTTCGGGAGTTTTAACCAAACGCCGCACCAATTCATGCACCAAGGCGGTTTTGCCCGAACGCGCCTTGCCCAAAATAATTGGATTCACATGATCCATCGAGGTGAGCAATTGCTGGACTGCCAGCAAATCCTCGTCGCGCAAAAAGGCTGGACGCAACTCATCGCGTTCAGCGCGAGCGCGAAGGTCAATCGTACAGCGGCTCAATAAATTGGCTAGTTCTTCATCTTCAACCATAATTCTCTGCTCACCTAACAATGGTGCAAGTTCATCAAGGGTCGCCAACAACGCAGCAGTTTCTTCGCGGCCATCAAGTTGCAATGGTGCCACCGCTGCTCGTTTGCGCCGTGACCCAACTTGCTCCAAAAAGCGTGATGTCCGTCGCCGTCGTCGTGCTTGCCCGCTTCGCCCCATCAGTCCTCCTGCACAATTACAACACTATCTTGGGCTGCATCAATTTCACTGAGTTGGACATCAACCCGCTCATTTTTGGCGGTTGGAATATTTTTGCCGACAAAATCGGCGCGAATTGGCAACTCGCGATGACCGCGATCGACCAGTACGGCCAATTGGATGGCACTTGGGCGACCCCAATCGCTCAACTCATTTAATGCTGCGCGAATGGTGCGGCCAGTGTAGAGCACATCATCGACCAACACTACCACCCGTTTGCCTAATTCGGGCAAAATTGTGCGGCCCAAGATTGGGGCTGGCCCACGCGAATGTAAATCGTCGCGATAGAGGCCGATATCAAGCTCGCCAACTGGCACCTGCACATGCTCGGTTTCGGCGATCATCGCGGCTAAGCGGCGAGCCAAGGGCACACCCCGCCGATGAATCCCCACCAGCGAAACCAAATTAGCTCCAGCGTTGCGCTCAACGATCTCATGGGCGATACGTTTGAGGGCGCGGCGAATTTCCTCGTCATTCATCAACTGTTTGGGTGTCATAGGATCTTTGCTCCTGCCAGCAATAGCGTATTGTCTATTGTAGCCCCGATTGGCTGGCGGCGCTACCACACAGCGACCTAGGGCTAATGAATGATTTAGCCGCCCAAGCGAACCCGTACCAAGCCTTTAATATCTTGCCAAGCGGTTTTAACAATTTTGACCGTTGTGCCCAAGTCTTCGATCCATTCAACGGGCACTTCAAAAATACGATAACCGCGCCGTTCAGCTTTGAGCAATAATTCAGTATCAAAAAACCATTCGTTATCGCGCACCATTGGGATGAGTTCTTGGGCCGCTTGACGGGTAATTGCTTTGAAGCCACATTGAGCATCGCGAAAACGATGCCAAAATAGCACGCGAATCAACAAATTGTAGGCGCGGGAAATCATTTCGCGCTTCCATTGGCGCGTAACAATTGCCCCGTGCATCAAGCGTGAGCCAGTGCCCAGGCTATAATCGCTGTGAATTAATGCGGCGAGCAATGGTGGCAACGCACGGAGATTGGTCGAAAGATCGACATCCATATAACACAAAATATCGGCTGAACTTTTGAGCCAAGCAGTGCGCAACGCCCGCCCTCGCCCACGTTGCTCCAAGCGCTCAAAATCGACCTCGCCTGGAAAACGACTGCGCAGATCGTGGCAAATTTGGGGCGTGCGGTCGGTTGAGCCATTATCGGCGACAACGATGCGCCAACGATAAGGACACGAGGCCTGCAAAAAATCGCGAAGGGCTACGACGCTTTGCTCTAGCTGCTGCTCTTCATTCAATACCGGAATTACGATATCAACAGAGTAGTCGGTGTGTGCCATACAACCTCGGAGAAACAACAAACCCTAAGCCGACGATCCGACCTAGGGCATGAGCGAAAATGGGCAAAAAATTGCTATTGAGCTACACGCCTTCGCAGCCTCGCCGGACCGCATTTAAAGGACTGCTCGATTATAGTTGGCAGCTTGGGTAGTGTCAATCCTAGATAAGGATGAAGGATGAATTATGAGGGATGAAGAACATAGGGATTGGAGATGGGTTATTGGGAGTTTCCCCCTCGCCTGCTGTGCGGGAGAGGGGGTGAGGGCATGTTAATCCATTGCCAACCGCCAAAGCTTGATCCTGCTACTCCTAGCTTTGCCCGGATGGAGTTGCCGATTGCGGGAATTCCAAAACGCTTTCAATCGCTTGATTGGCGGCGGCATATGGGTCGAGTTGGCGCTCGCTCATCTGTTTGAGTAGCTGTTCATGGACGTGCGGCTCAAGTCGTTGCAGCAATTGGCGCAACAACGTTTCACGCATAATCACTTTCCACTCGCGCTCAATCCGCTCGCGTTCGCGCAATTCGAGCAAATTGTTGCTTTTGAGGTGGGCGAGATGCCGTTCGACCGCCGCAGCCGCCTCGGCGATATTCTTGCCAGTGTTGGAAACAGTCTGGACAATCGGTGGCTCCCAGCCATCACGGTGCTCGCCACTGCCAAGATGCAGCATCATCTGCAATTGCCGAACTGTGCGCTCAACGCCCTCGCGATCAGCTTTATTGACCACAAACACATCGGCAATTTCCAAAATGCCAGCCTTGATCGCCTGAATATCATCGCCCATACCTGGCACTTCAACCACCACCACAGTATGGGCTTCGCGGGCAATTTCGACCTCGGCCTGACCAGCCCCCACAGTTTCAACAATCACAATGTCAAAACCTGCTGCATCGAGCGCTTTGACCGCATCGCCAGTGGCCCGCGACAAACCGCCAAGGCTGCCACGGCTCGCCATCGAACGAATATAACAGCCGCTGTCGCCGCCCAACGCTTGCATGCGAATCCGATCGCCTAAAATTGCGCCACCACTAAATGGCGAGGTTGGGTCAACTGCCAACACGGCGACCGTGCGCCCAAGGCTACGCCAATGCAAGGCCATTTGGGTTACCAAGGTCGATTTGCCAGTGCCAGGTGCGCCAGTTACCCCAACAATATGAGCATGGCCAGTGTAGGGGTAGAGCGCCGCCAAAGCCGTTTGGGCTTGGGCATCGCCAGCTTCAACCAAGGTTATCAAGCGGGCCAGTGCACGGCGATTGCCAGCACGAGCCTTTGCTACAAGTTCCACGCCCAACCTACCCTTCTACCGAGCTACGCTCAACATGCTCACGAATAAAATCGATAATTGCATGGGTCGAAGAGCCAGGCCCGAAAATCCCCGCAATCCCATGATCGTTGCGCAAGATTGCTGCATCTTCATCGGAGATAATGCCGCCAGCTACAACCAAAATATCCGCGCCATCGTTTTCGCGCAGCATGGTGGTGATTTTGGGCAGCAAGGTCATATGCGCCCCTGAGAGAATCGACAAGCCGATGCAATCAACGTCTTCTTGCAAGGCGGCTTCAACGATCATTTGGGGGGTTTGTTGCAACCCAGTATAAATAACTTCCATGCCTGCATCACGCAAGGCACGGGCGATCACTTTTGCGCCACGGTCGTGGCCATCAAGCCCTGGTTTGGCCACTAACACCCGAATTGGTCGTTCCATGAGGGTCTTTCCTCCACATTGAGAAATGACGATATGCCCCATTGTAGCGCAGTTTAGCCCACCTGCGAATCAGCAATCGGTTGCAGATCGTCACTTCATTTGAGCGCAGCAATATTAGATTAATGCTGCGACTTCTTTCAAACGCACCCGCTTGACCCATTGATAGCCACGTTTGCCTTGTAAACATTGTTGGCGGGTGGTGGCGATGTTGCCCAAGCCCCAACGCTGGCCATTGGCAAGGTCAAAGTTCATGCTGGCCTCAACCACATCGAAATTGGCGCTCAACGAATAGTTTGTGCCTGAACGATCGGTGCCTTGGAAAGGGCCAACATACAACGTCACATGGCCAGCTCGCGCCGCGCCATTATTGCCAAATACCAACACATCGCCTGGTTGCCAATCGTTGGCATCGGTAATTTCTTGCAGGGTGGCGGGGCCGGGTGCATAATGCTGGGCCATATGGGGATTGGCTCCGCTGTTCCAATTGACATTAAAGCCTGCTGCGGCCAAACAAATGCTCACCAAATCGGCACAAACAATATCTTTGTAGTATTGATGATTGGGATTGCTGGCGAATTGCGCTCCATAACACATTTGTTGCAAATTCGTGGGCAGCGCATCGTAGACGGTTTTTTCATCGCCCAGCATAAACAAGGCTTGATCAATAATCGCCCGCACTTTGGGATGTAAAGCATTATAGCTAGGGTGAGCCGAACGCACACCGCTGCCACCACCGCGCACATTGATCGGTTGATTAATTGTATTGTTGACAATTACTGGCACGCGAACAGGCGTATAACCAGCCACATTGACTTCGAGCAAGCCAACCGCGCCTGCTCCAATATTGTCAAAGCGATAATTGCCTTGAGCATCGGTTTTGACTTCGCAGGCAGCACGGGCCACTGGCGCGACATCGGGAATCAGATAGGTTTTGGCGGTTTGGAATAAACGTCCATCAGCCGCCAGTTGGGGATTATGAATCAAAGCATTATCTCGAAACGATTCCCAGCTAATTGGCACACGCTTATCGATATATTGTACCCAGCAATCCCAACGCGAGCCAGCAAACCCAGTGATTTGGCGCGTCCAGCTCACTTCTTGGGCTGGCGAAACTTCGGGCATCAAATAGGTTTTATCGCTATGAAACACCCGTCCATCATCGCTCAAATGTGGGTTGTAGATCAGCGCACCATCGCGAAAATCGCCCCAAGCAATTGCTACTTTGCTGTTGATCTGCTGCTCCCAACATTCCCAGCGCGTGCCACTAAACCCTGTCAGCGAGCGCGTCCAATCGACCTGGCCTGCTGGCAAAAGGCTGCGATTGGCCACATTGCTCAGATAGCCTGCTTGTGAGATAAACCGCACGCTAATGTTGGCAAGCGGCGCAAGATCAATCGTCCGAACCACCCGCCCAGTGATGCTATAACTGGTCATGCCGTTGGCTCCCTACTAGATGCTTTCGTAGTTCAATGGTAGCGGCGGCGCTCGGAGATTGCAATAGCCCAAGGAAAGTATGAGGGATGAAGGATGAGGGATGAAATTTAACCACGAAGAGCGTGAAGGATCGTTACTTAGTGATCTTCGCGTTCTTCGTGGTTACGAAACGTTTGGCTACAAATTAGGATGTTGTTTGTGCCAGCTGTTATTTTGCTCGTAGGCATGGCCGACGCGCAGCAAGGTCGCTTCATCGAATGGCTTGCCAATTAATTGCAGGCCTGTTGGCAAATTGTCGCTGAAGCCACAGGGTACAACCAAACCAGGCACACCCGCTAAGTTAATCGGCAATGTACACACATCCGAGAGATACATCGCTACTGGATCATCAGCTTTTTCGCCAATTTTGAAGGCCACGCTGGGCGAGGTTGGTGCTGCCAATAGATCGACTTTGCTCCAAACTTCTTGGAAGTCGCGGCGAATCAAGGTTCGTACTTGTTGGGCGCGGCGATAGTAGGCATCGTAATAGCCCGATGAGAGTGCATACGTTCCAAGCATAATCCGGCGGCGCACTTCCGCGCCAAACAATTGGCCACGCGTCGATTCAATTTCATCGAACAGCCCATTGCCTTCTAATCGCACGCCATAGCGCACACCATCGAAGCGAGCCAAGTTGGTGCTACATTCGGCTGGCGCAATGATGTAATAGACGGGCAAGGCATATTTGGTGTGGGGCAGCGAAACCTCAACAATTTCAGCACCTAAATCTTTAATCTGCTCGATCGCCGTGCGCACGGCTTTTTCAACCCCAGGCTCCATACCATCGACGAAATATTCGCTGGGCACGCCAACTTTGAGGCCGCGAATATCGCCAGTGAGGCTAGCACGATAGTCGGGTACTGGCAAATTGGCGCTGGTTGAATCTTTGGGATCATGACCAGCAATCGTTTCGAGCAACAAGGCCACATCTTCAACCGTGCGGGCGAACGGCCCACATTGATCGAGTGATGAGGCAAAGGCTACCAAACCATAGCGTGAAACCCGCCCGTAGGTTGGCTTCAAACCAACGATGCCACACAACGCGGCAGGTTGGCGAATTGAACCACCAGTATCGGTGCCCAATGTGCCAAAAGCTTGGCCAGCAGCAACCGCCGCCGCCGAACCACCCGACGAGCCACCAGGCACACGTTCGGTATCCCATGGGTTGCGTGTACCGCCAAACGCACTATTTTCATTGGATGAACCCATGGCAAACTCATCCATATTAAGCTTGCCGAGGGTTACCGTGCCAGCCTCGTTGAGTTTGCTCACGACGGTGGCATCGTAGGGCGGAACCCAATTTTCCAGCACTTTCGAGCCGCAGGTAGTGCGCACATCTTTGGTGACAATCACATCTTTAATGCCCAAGGGAATACCAGTTAAGCTCGTGGCGTTGCCAGCCTTGATGCGCTCGTCGGCGGCTTGCGCTTGTTGCAGGGCCAAATCGGGCGTTTGAGTTAAAAACGAATGCAGGGTTGGCTCTAACGCGGCGATGCGTTCCAGCAGAGCCTCGGTCAGTTGCACCGAGGTAATCTCACCGCGATCTAATTGGGCGCGGGCCTCGGCAATTGTCAATTCATGGAGGGCCATAATCACATCCTCACGCATGGGCTTGCTTGTTTACCAACGCGCATTGTAGCATAGCGCATCGTTTCAGGATCAAAAGCTATAAATAAGTTTCCTCACCCCTAACTTTCAAGGGTAGGTTTAATAATGGTTGGGGATGCGCCGTCGATTGGCGTGCCCTCACCCCCTCTCCCGCCGAGCGAGCGAGGGGGAAACCTGGAATGCGCCCCTCGCCCGCCGCAGTGGGAGAGGGGGTGGGGTGAGGGAGTCAAGTTTAATCATCATGACAAGCAACGATTGGCTGTGGTATACTGCTGATGAATTTTCCCCTTCGAGGCACTGCAAGGAGGTTGACGTGGCCAATCGCAACCGCAAATCCACCGATTCGACCAAAACAACTGCTGTTGAACGAGTTGATATCGATCGCTCGTACAAGTTTATGATCATGACCTCCTTTATCCTCAATGTTGTGTTAATTATTGGTTTAGTCGTTTTGGCAATTGCGCTATTTGGCTATAAAACAGGCCTCGCGCCGCTCAAACCAACGATCGCTAAATTAACTGATACCATTGATGGGCTAAGCAATGCCACGATTAAAGCTAGTGTGCCACTCAACGAGCAGTTGCCGATCACCTTACAAGTGCCTGTCAGCCAAAATACCAATGTGCGGATAACTCAAGCTGTGCCGTTGCAAGTGCCTGCCGATATCACCCTGCCTGGCGTTGGCTACCTCAAAGCCAGCGTGGCCTTGAATTTGCCCGAAGGCTTGGAATTGCCAGTCTATTTGAGCCTGACAATTCCGCTGCAAGCCTCAGTGCCCGTCAGTTTAACTGTACCAGTCAATATTCCACTCAAAGATACTGAGTTAGGGCCACAATTCCGCAGCCTTGGCGAATTGGTACAGCCGCTGGCCGACCTTGTCAATGGGGAACCAACCGAACAATGAAATTGCTGCTTTGGGATATTGATGGAACCCTGATTCGGTCACATGGGCGCAGTCTTGAAGCTTTCAAGGCTGCGTTTCAGCGTGTATACGAAGTTGATCTGCCGCTTAGCTCAACCGCTGGCAAAACTGATGGCCTGATCGTTCGTGAGACACTCCATTCATGGGAAGAGGCAGCAATTCTCGAGCGGCTTGAGCAATTTTACGCCGTGTATGAAGGCGAATTACAAGCTCGTTTTGAATATCTGCAACGCGAAACCACAATTTTACATGGTGTTCATTCGGCCTTGAGCCACTTACAACCCCATACGATTCAATCCTTGCTAACAGGCAATTTGCAACGTACCGCTAAAATCAAACTCGATGCTGTTGATCTAAGCCGCCATTTTCGTTGGGAATGGGGCGCATTCGGCTCGGATAGCCATATTCGCAACGATTTAGTGCCCGTCGCATTGCAACGAGCGCAAGCTGCTGGTTGGCATGGCACGTTTGATGATGTAGTGGTAATTGGCGATACGCCGTTTGATATTGCTTGCGCCAAAATTGCTGGAGCATGCTCGGTTGCCGTGGCAAGTGGTAAGTTCAGCCGCGAACAACTTTCTGAGCACCAGCCCGATTTGCTGCTCGAAAATTTGGGCGAATTGGCCCAGCTTCAGGCATTTTTAGGAGTAGCCGATGAAATTGCTCGATAAAGTAATTGTCATTACTGGTGGCAGCCGTGGCTTGGGCTTGGCGATGGCCGAAGCAATGCTCAGCCAAGGAGCCAAAGTTGTGATCGCTGGCCGCGATCAAGCTAGCCTTGAACAAGCCCTTGCTCAACTCAAACGCCAATCGAGCCATGTGCTGGCAACAACTTGCGATGTTGGCGATTTGGCAGCAATCGAAGCCTTGCGCGATCAAACTATCGCCCAGTTTGGCAAACTCGATGTCTGGGTCAACAATGCTGGCGTGGCTGGGCCTTATGGCGCGACTGTGGCAATTCATCCCCGCGATTATCGGCGTGTGATCGACACCAATATTTTTGGCACGTACCATGGCTCAATTACTGCACTCAAATATTTCCAACAACAAGGCCATGGCAAATTGATCAATCTGTTTGGGCGTGGTGATACTGGGCCTGTGCCGTTTCAAACCGCCTATGGCGCTAGCAAAAGCTGGGTGCGCAACTTTACCTTGGCCCTCGCCAAAGAACATCGTAACCAAGGCATCGAAATTTTGGGCTTTAACCCAGGCTTGATGACCACCGATATGCTGACCGATGTGCAAGTGATGGCGGGCTACGAGTCCAAACTTGAAGCCCTCAGTACCATTTTGCGCATGTGGGGCAATCCGCCTAGTGTGCCGGCGCAAAAAGCGGTTTGGCTTGCATCGAAGGCCACCGATGGCCGCAATGGCTTGAGCATCAGCCTACTTTCGCCACCACGCTTGTTGCTGGGCGCACTCAAAGAAGCAATTCGGCGTGTACGCGGCAAGCCTGCTCCAGCATTACCAATCAAACTGACCACCATCGATTAAGGATTGATTGAGCAACGAAACCATGCAGCGAGGTTGGGTCGGGAATTGAAAATACTAAAACTCAACCAACCAAAAGAGCACTAAATCTGTCTTATATTGATCAGTACAAAATTACTCAAACCTGCTAAAATAGCGCGATTGACGCTTATTTGTGGTTTGAGGATGTTCCCCATGGCCAAATCAACGGTTGAAACCATTCGTGCCCGCTTCGATGCTGATGTTGAGCGTTTTTCCAATTTGGAAACTGGCCAATCGGCGACCGTCGATGCCCCTTTAGCAATGACGTTGGTTGCTCAAGCGGCTGCCGCCACTACTCCTAATGCTCGCCATGTCTTGGATATTGGCTGCGGCGCTGGCAATTACAGCCTACGAGTTTTGCAAGAATTACCCAACCTTGATGTGACGCTGATCGATTTGAGCTCGTCAATGCTTGAGCGAGCGCAACAACGGGTCGGTGCAGCCACAACTGGCAAGGTCACTGCTTTACAAGGCGATGTCCGCCAGCTTGAGTTGGGCAGTGAGCAGGTTGATATTATTGTGGCAGCGGCGGTATTTCACCACCTACGCGACGATGCTGAATGGCAGGCGGTTTTTGCTCAATGTTATGCCGCCTTGCGTCCAGGTGGTTCGCTGTGGATTTTCGATCTGGTGGAGCATTCCAGTGAGGCCGTCCATAGTTTGATGTGGCAACGCTATGGTCAATATCTCAGCGATTTCCGCGATGAGGCTTACCGCAACCAAGTATTTGAATATATCGAGATCGAAGATTCGCCGCGCCCATTACTCTGGCAAATTGACGTTTTGCGGAGCGTTGGCTTCCAAAAGCTGGATATTCTGCATAAAAATAGTTGTTTCGCCGCCTTTGGCGGGGTGAAATAAGCTAATGTGCACGGGGAATAAAGTTGGAAACTGGAAACATTCGATTTTACGCTCAAAGCGGCTAAGTTTCACGGTTCTTGTATGCGCTAAAGTTGGAAACTGGCGATGGGCGACTACTACAAAATAGCTCGCACACCAAAAATAAAGTTGGAAACCAACAGCCTCATATGCCCACTCTGTGGGAACGAAATACATGTTTCTCAACCATACTCTTATTCTTTACTGCAAAGTCAGTCACTCCAGTAATGAGACAATATGTAGCACTATTCGTAAGGTATGAGAGTTTTCCTTCCAAGTGGCTAAATATCTTATAGTGCCTGCAGATTCGTTTCAACAAAAAGTAGGCTCTATCTGATAATTCAGGATAGCGATGTGGATGGTGCCAGGATGCGAACCACGCGTTGAATCATGGCCAGATGGACGAATCCGCGATCGTTCAGCGCCAGTTTCTCAAACCACGTGGCGACCGAACGGCACTCTTTCAGGCACACAATGGTGCCTTCGACCACATTGAGGGCACGATAGGCCGCTGCGTCATAGCCGACCGGACCAGCCTTGCGCATCCCGCATCGGCGGCGTGGCGGAATCACCGATCGAATCCCATACTGCTGAAGCCAGTGGACGATACGGCGGGCATCGTAGCTGCGATCACCTGACAGTTGGAGCGGTCGTCCGCACGGACGACCGTGTCGCTGGGGCACGACGACCTGCCACATCACGGTACTTTCGTGGGTCTGCCGGGCGTGAGACAGGCACATAACGGGTGACCGCGACCATCGACGAGAAGGTTGTCAATCGTCGCCCGATACTGGCTCTCCCGAATCGCCTGTGATGCCCATTAAATTGCCAGCACACGCTTGCCCAGCAAATCAAAGTTCGCTCGTCCGTTAATCAGCTTTAGTCGATGAATATGCGCTTCGATGGGACTATTGCCGTAGGGCTGCGTGAGCGCATTGGCGACTGCTGCATAATCAGTCCGCAGTCCGCTGGCGAACCCGATGACACTGGCTTCCGTGTCTGCCAACCACGCATCCAATCCGGCCGCATCACGCGTGCGGACGAGCCGCACGAACCGCTGTGCCAGGCCATAGGCCGCCTGGATCGCAGGATTCCACGTACCGATCTGGGCGATAGAGGTCTGATCGGATTCGGCGGTCTTGGCCTTTGTGGCCACCGATGTTGGATACACCAACGCCCACGCCGTTTGCTGCGTCGACCGCAGCCGGAACGGTGCGGGAGCCAGCGGTAGTAGCGGCACATCACGCTACGCCGTTCCCGGCCGTTTATCGATCAGTCGATTCATCAACCGCCGCAGACTGGAATAGCTGTCGGTAAAGTCATGCTGTGTTTGGAGTTCGCACAGCAGCCCACGATAGCCGGTGCACTGCGTTCTCCACAGCGGTCACTATGGCACGCTCGCTTGCGCCGGCCTGTTTGGCAGCTGGGCGAAGTACCGGCCCTTCCCGCTCCACAAGCCGGACGATCGCATCCCGCAGATTGGTGAGCAGATGGAAGCGATCAGCGATCTGCTGGGCTTGGGGTGCGCCCACAGTGGCGGCCGTGATGCCAATGTCGGAGTGATCACGGCTGAAGACCTAGATGGTGGGATGCGCTTGGAGCCACGCGTCAATCGCCGTAGCGTTTGTGATAGGCCCAATCGTCAATACCACCATGGGTCACAGCCTCGGCGACCGCAGGTTCGAAGGCGCGAATCAGGCGCAAGAGCGTGTCAGAGCTGGTGGTAATGCCTAGGTGATTGAGCGTCCACACGCCAGCTTCACCACCGAGTGCTAAGGCGAACCGTTGTTGCGTCCGCGCCAAGCGGGTGGTTCGGTGGGCATGGGGTAGTGCCAGTGTCGGCAGCGGTTCAACAAAGGTTTGGCGCAGATACCGCCGATTCGGACAGCGAAACCGCTGGAGATGAAGTTCCAACTGGACTGGCATTGTCATCCAAGGAAGATCGAGTACCCGCCGACAATACCGGCCGTACCGCCGCGAGGTCGTGGTTGCGCAGGTCAGGCAAACGATGGCGGTCTGGGTGGAATGCGCGATGAGCTATACTTGACAGTGCTGGATGGTGGGGGTTTCAAGCCGAAAACAGGGCAATTTAACAAGGGTTTAAAGGCATATGGGTATCCTAGAGTGGAGATTAGCATCCTTATCACTTTAGCACAGGTGAGCATCACAGATATTGCGGAAGACCCAGTATAGGGCGGAAAGTGACACGAACTGGCGTTTAAGGTGATTCGGGGCGGCAGACGCGCCGCACGCACGGTCGTCTGCCGCCGCCATTTCATGCGGCCCAGGTGAAGACTGGCATTCCGTATCAGGCAAAGGATGCAATGGCGACCAACCCGCACGCCCTGCTGGCGTAAGCTCGACTAACTCCGACGGCTGCTATAGCGGAAGCCGCTGGTGGCTTGCGCCCGCGTCAGCGAGCCATTCACCGCCGGACGGTTCCGGTGCGGAATCGGTGATCGCGTGCATGCGGGCCTGAGTCTGGCCGAACTCAAAGCCCCTGCGCCATCCCGCGAGGGTCTGGCGCAGGCAGGCCTGGCTGAGCGAGTTGCTCGCCAGTCAGTCCAAGAGCATGACCGACCGCCGCCGACTGACCGACTGACCCCGCACCGGCGGCACCGACAGGCCAGTTTCCCCGGCCAGCCGCAAAGCAGCTCATTCCCGTCGGCACCGCTCGTCTTCATCTTGGTGAAAACCCCGCAAGTCCTGCCAGCTCTGGCCGGTGCCGATTCCAGACGGCCGTGTCCGAACTGCCCGATACGTGTAGGATAGTCCTGGGTGCGTCAATACCTAGGGCTGCTAGAATCGCAAGCGGGTCAAGCGCTGCGTCGCCGTCCTAGGTCGGGCGCACTGGCAAGGTCAGGCAGGAACATCCGCCGCCTCGGCGTAGGCGGGCGTGATCGCTGGCAGGTGCAGTCTGCGCCCCACGGCAGAGGCCACCGCGTCCGCTCGCAGCATAATGTCGGCGAATTCGGCGCAATCCACGGTCTGCTGGGAGTCCGAAACCGAGCGCTCGGGATGTGGGTGGACCTCCAAGATCAGCCCGTCGGCCCCGGCGGCGAGGCTGGCCAGGGCAAGCGGGCCGACCAGGCTGCGACGCCCCACGCCATGGCTGGGGTCGGCGATAACCGGGAGATGGCTCAGTTCCTTGGCGAAGGCCAAGGCGCCGAGGTCGAGCGTGTTGCGCAGGCTGGGTTCGAAGGTGCGGATGCCCCGCTCGCACAGGACGACATTGGGGTTACCACAGTTCAAGATATATTCCGCCGCAAGCAGCCACTCCTGGATCGTCCCCGACATGCCGCGTTTCAGCAACACCGGCTTCTGGATGCGGCCGACGGCCTCCAATAGATGGAAGTTCTGCATATTCCGCGCGCCAATCTGAAGCATATCGGCGTACTCGGCGACCAATCCCACATCGGCCGGCGTCATCACTTCAGTGACCACCGGCAGGTCGGTTGCTTCGCGGGCTTTGGCCAACAGTTGAAGCCCTTCCTCGCCCAGGCCGCGGAACGCGTATGGCGACGTGCGTGGCTTGTAGGCGCCGCCGCGCAGCATGTGCGCCCCCGCGGCGCGCACATGCTGCGCCGTCGCCAGAATTTGCTCCTCGTTTTCCACGCTGCAAGGGCCGGCGATGACGACAATTTCCTCCGCGCCGATGCGAACGCCGCCAACATCTACCGTCGTGCGTTGCCGTTCGGGCGTCCGCGCGGCGAGCTTACAATCCAGAGTGATCAATGGTGCGCTCCTTCGATTGACTAGTCAAACATCCGGCCGGGACGAGGCGCCGCGAATAACGCCTCGTCCCGGAACCAGCGCCTAGATGAAATGTAAGCCAAGCTTCTTGGAACGCCGCTCGGCCTTGACCAGCAGGATTCGCGAGATCACCATGAAAACCACGGCGTACGCGCCCAGGATGCACCACTCAATCCACGGAGGTAGGATCGTCTGCCACTTGTTTTGCAGGCTGTAGTAGCGGATAAGGTCATAGCCCCAGGTATAGGGCAGCGCGTAGGCCACATACTGGAGCGGCAGCGGATAGGCGGAAAGTGGGAAGTAGGTTCCCGACACGAATTCAAACAGGATGGCCAGGATTTGCACAAACGCCCCAACCTGACGCCAGATCAGCGCCAGCATGGCGATCATGATGCCGATCGAGATCAGCACGCCCATCACCGCCAGACAGACGAGCAACACCATAAGCATGTTGAAGGCGGTCGCCTCGGCGATGAAAAACAGGACGATGTACAGTGGCAGAAACACAATCTGGTTCACGATCGCGCTGGACAGCACGTTGCCCAGGAAATAGGCATAGCGCGACGACGGATTGCTGTACAGGTATTCCAGGGTGCCGTTGTGCAAGTCGTTGCTGACGGCGTTCATGGGCGCCGTGAAAGAGGTATTGCTGTAGACGAACAGCAGCAACCCGCCGAACATAAAAACGATCAGGCTGCGGCCGGTTAGCACCGAGCCGGCGACGGTGTAGGTCGTGATGCTGGCGAGCAAATAGAAGAAGCCGATGCGAATCGTCAGTTCGAAAAGCCGGCCCACGAGGTTGGGCAGATAGCGAAACTGGATGAGCAGATCCTTGACCGTGGTGGCGACGAAGACCTTCCACGACGATATTGGTTTCGATTTGCTGGATTTCACATAGTGAGTATCACGCGTGACTTGAGTTTCCGAGATCATACTTCCCCCTGTTTAAGCTTCAAACCCGTCGGACAGCAAGCCCATCCGATACACAAAGGCGTCTTCGAGCGAGACGTTGCGGTAGCGGAACTGGCTCTGGATCTGTTCCTCGCGCAAGATATGGATGATCCCTTCCATCGCATCGACCATATTGTTGATGCCAAACGACACCCATTCGCTATCCTGATCGTCGCTGTTGAGAACTGGCGGCAGGCGGAGGATTTTATCGACGACACCCAGCGGGATCGAGTGTTTTTGCAATTCGATGAAGCCGTCGACGCCAACCCCCTGCTTGAGCTCCTGCGCTGTGCCGACCGACGCGATCACGCCGTCGTGGATGAGCGCGACCCGGCTCGATAGCTCGTCGACTTCGGACAAAATGTGCGAAGTCAGCAGCAAGGTTTTGTGTTCTTCCTTGACATATTTCTTGAGAAAGCTGCGGATATTCTTGGCGATCAGCGGGTCGAGGCCTTTGGTCGGCTCGTCGAGGTAAATCACGGCCGGATCGTGCAGGAGCGCCCGCATAATCACCACAGTTTGCTTTTGGCCGCCGGACAAGTAGCCAAAGTACTTTTTCAGGTTGGACTTAAAATCGAAGTATTCGACCAGTTTCTCGATCTGGGCGTTGACCTGTCGCTTGTCAAGCCCGCGAAGGGCGCCGAAGAATTGCAGGTTCTCGACTACGGTCAGGCGCGAGTAGGCCGAGCGCTCGGTATCCTGGCCGACGTAGCCGAAGAGATGGCGGATTTCGTTTTCGTCGTCGTCCAGGTCTTGGCCGAGGATATGCACCTTGCCCGAGTCCTTGGTCAGCAGGGTGGCGAGGATTTTGATCAGGGTCGTTTTGCCCGAGCCGTTCGGGCCGAGCAATGCCAGGATCTCATCCTGGTAGAGGTCTAGCGACAGCCCCTTCAAAACGGCGCTGTCTTTGCCATACGATTTACGCAAGTCTTTGACCGATATGGAGATCGTCATCGTTCTTCCTTCCAGGTGTTATGCCAAAACGGGGCCAGCATGCGCTAGCCATGGACTGTCTGAAGCTCGCCGTTGATTAGCGAAACAATCGCCTGCTGGGCGCTGCTGACAAAAAAATGGTCGCCGGGGAACATCTTGAGCGCGAAGCGCCCGCCCGCCTGGGCCGACCATTCCCCCAGCTCGGCCTCGCTGACCTTGGGATCCTCGGTGCCGCCAAACACCGTCAGTGGCACATCAAGCGGCGGCTCCGGCCGGTAGGCGTAGGTTTCGTTGAGGGCAAAATCGGCCCGCAGGATCGGCATGAGCATCTCCAGCAGTTCCTCGTTCTCGAACACCATCGTCGGGGTGCCGTTGAGCTGGCGCAGTTTGGCCAGGAACTGGGCTTCTGGCAACTGGTAGATCGGCGGCTCCGGATCGATCGCCTGCGGAGCGATGCGGGCCGACACAAACACATGGGCCAGCCGGGCCTCGGGATGGTTGCGCAGGGCGCGCGCCAGTTCGAAGGCCAGGATGGCCCCCAGACTATGGCCGAACAAAGCGAAGGGTTTATCAAAATACGCCGGCAGCATCTGTTTCAAGGTATCGACGATCGGATCAACGCGGGTCAGCGGGGCCTCGCGAAGCCGGTTCTCGCGACCGGGCAGCTGAACGGCGCACAGCTCAATGCTTGGCGCCAAGTGTTGCATCCATGGGCGGAAGGTCGACGCTCCGCCGCCGGCGTAGGAGAAGCAAAACAGGCGTATTTTGGCCTGAGGATTGGGTCGGGGAAAGGTCAGCCATTTGGTGGTGGTTTGGTCGATAGTTGTCATAGGGTGCTTTTGATTCCTTCGCGAGGATTCCTCGCTATACAAGAGAGATTCCGTAGTGTGCCAGGATAGTTCGGCTCTCACGCCATCCTTAGGCGCGGGAGCCGAACGGTGGTGCATGTCCGCCTAGCGTGTATCATAACGGCCGATCGCCGCGCGAATCTGCTCCGCGATCCCGTCGATTACGGGAGCCTGAAGCAACGAGTAGTGGGTACCGGGAACGACATGGCAGACCAGATCAGGCGCCAGCCGCCTCCACTCATCGGCATGGTCGGCTAGACCGTCGCGGCCGCGATCATCGGCCTGGAAAAGCAAAGCCGGCTGCTGGTAGATGCGGCCATTGTAGGCGTCGTTAGCCTCCATGTTGGATGTGAAGACTGTGAACAGCCGGGTGATCCGCTCCAGATCGGCGTCTGGCGGCAGGGCGCCCAGGCTTTGCAGATAGCCCAGCAGGTGTTCGAGCTGCGCATCCGGCGCCAGCTCACCCAAAACCCTGTGCAGGCTGGCGGCGGCGTCCCGGCTGATCAGACCGGTATCTTCGGCGAACAGCAGCAGCCACAGCGCCGGGTCATAGCCCATACGAGACCGATCGGCGGCGGGGGGCTGGCTGTCGATCAGGGTCAGCAGCGCCACATCCTGCCCTTGCAGGATCAGTTGTTGGGCCATCTCCAGCGCGACAACGCCCCCGAAAGACCAGCCGCCCAGTAGGTAAGGGCCGTCCGGTTGAACGGTGCGGATTTCCTCAATATAGTGGGAGGCCATCACCTCGATCTGCCGCTGAGGCGCCCGCCCCGCGTGCAACCCGATCGCCTCCAGGCCATAAACCGGCTGGTCGCCGCCAATCGCGCGCGCCAGCTGGATGTAGCAGACCACGTTGCCCCCGATAGGGTGCACTAGGAACAACGGCCGCTGCGAGCCGCCCGGCTGGATGGGGATCAGGGCCGAGCCGGAGCCAGCCTTCTGCTGCCGCAGGATGACGGCGAGCTGCTCGATGGTGCCGCCCTGAAACAACGCGGAAAGCGGCAGGGACTGGTTAAATGCCTTCTCGATGCGATCCATCAGGCGCACCGCCGCCAACGAATGGCCGCCGAGGTCAAAGAAATTTTGATTGACGCCGATCGGCCTGACCTCCAGGATCGACTCCCAGACCTGGGTGATGCGTAATTCCAGAGCATCGCGCGCCAGCAGCACCGCCTCGCTAGCCAGAGTCTGCGCAGGGGCCGGCAGAGCTCCCCGGTCGACTTTCCCATTCGACGTCAGCGGCAGTTCGTCGATCAGCATGATATGGCTCGGCGCCATATAGGCAGGCAGCAGCTCCTGAAGGGATTGCTTCAGGGTCGGGATCTGCAGCGGGTTATCTGGCGCCGCAACCACATAGGCGGCTAGCTGAATATCGCCGGATTCCTGGCGCCGCGCCGCCACCACCGCCTCGCGCACGCCGGCTTGCCGGAGCAGTGCTGCCTCAATCTCCTCCAGCTCGATGCGGAAACCACGCACTTTGACCTGATGGTCCACGCGGCCCAGGCACTCCAGCGTTCCGTCGGCCAGGATGCGGCCAAGATCGCCGGTTTTATACAGCCGGGCGCCGGGTTGGCCGCCAAACGGATCGGGGACGAAGCGCTCGGCCGTCAGATCGGGGCGCCTGTGATATCCGCGCCCTACGCCGGCCCCGCCGATGTAGAGTTCGCCCACGACGCCAATCGGCACAAGTTGCAGCCTCGGATCAAGCACGTACATCTGGGTATTCGCGATCGGGCGGCCGATCGGAAGCACTCCCACAGCCGGCGTATCGGTCGTCACGGTGTAGACGCAGCAGCCGACCACGGTTTCGGTAGGTCCGTACTCATTGATCAGCGCTGTCTGCGGCGCATGGTCGCGCCAGAAGGCCACCATATCTGCACGAAGATTTTCGCCGCCGATTACAAAGGCGCGGGTGCGGCCGGCTGCCTGGTGCGCCGGCATCTGGTGGTTGAGAATCTCCAGATGGGCCGGAGTGATCTTGACCAAGCTATAGGTCTCGGCGACGCTCAGGTTCGCCCCCAGACCGTCAGCACCGGCGTCTTCGGGAAGCAGATGCACCGTTCGCCCGGCCAGCAGCGGACCGAACAATCCGGTGATGGTGAGGTCGAAGGAAACTGAGGAGTACACCGGCGCGCCGTCGCCCGCGGCCATTGCGTAGGCATCGACGGCCCAGGTCAGGTAGTTCGCCAGGCCGCTGTGCTGAATCATTGTCCCCTTGGGGCGGCCGGTCGAACCGGAAGTGTAAATCATGTAGGCCAGATGGGCGGGCGTGACAGCGCTTGCCGGCGGGCAGTCCTGGTTGCCGGCCACGAGCGACCAGTCGGTATCCAGGCAGAGCCTAGGGATGCTGTCGGCCGGCAATCCGCTAAGCAGTCGCTTCTGGGTCACTAGCGCCGCCACGCGGGCATCTTCGAGCATAAACGCGAGCCGCTCCGCCGGATAGGACGGATCGAGCGGCACATACGCGCCGCCGGCGATCACAATGCCAAGTAGTCCGACCATCAAATCCAGCGAGCGCTCGACGCAGATACCAACCAGCACATCAGGCCCGACGCCGCGTTCCTGAAGGGCGTGGGCTAGCTGGTTTGCGCGGGCTATCAACTCGCGGTAGGTCAAGGTTTGATCGCCGTAGCGTGCGGCGACGGCCGCGGGCGTTCGCTGGGCCTGGGCGGCGATCAACTCATGGACCATCGTCGGCGTGTGTGCCGGCGTTTTGGTAGCGTTCCACGTCTCGACCAGCAGCGTCCGCTCTTCGTCAGCGATAAAGGGAATACTCAGCACCGGGCGCGTCGGCTCGGCCGTCAGCGCCGCCAGCAAGGACTGGAAATGGCCCACCATCCGCTCGATGGTAGCGGGAGCAAACAGATCGGTGCAGTATTCGAAGCTTCCTTCCAAGCCCGCCGCGGTTTCCTGCAGCGCCAGGCTCAGATCGAACTTACTGGTGCCGGAGTCACTGTCCAGCGGTTCCGACTCCAGCCCTTGGACTGCCGCCGCTTCCTGCTGCGTGTTCTGGGCCATAAACATGACCTGGAAGATCGGCGGGTGACTAAAGTTACGGACCGGCTGGAGTTCCTCGACCAGCTTTTCAAACGGCACATCCTGGTGGGCGTAGCCGCCCAGCGCCGTCTGACGCACGCGCGCCAACAGCGTCAGGAAGTCGGGGTTATCGCCGACACGCGTGCGCAGGGCCAGGGTGTTCACGAACATCCCGATCAGTCCTTCGCTGGCCGCATGGGTTCGCCCGGCGATCGGTGTCCCAACCACGATGTCGCCCTGCCCGCTGTAGCGCGCCAGCAGCACCGTGAACGCCGCCAACAACGTCATAAACAGCGTTGCTTCGTGCACCTGCGCCAGCTCCCGCAACTGCGCCGTCAGATCCGCCCCCACAGCGAAGCTCAGCGTGCCGCCCCGGAAGGACTGATGGGCCGGCCGCGGAAAATCGCCGGGCAGTTCCAGCAGCGGCGGCGCGCCAGCTAGATGGGTTTTCCAGTAGGCGATCTGGCGGGACAGTTCGGCGCCGCGCAGCCAGCTGCGCTGCCACAGCGCGTAATCGGCGTACTGCACCGCCAGCGGCGTCAGCACCTCCGCCAACGCGCGCGTTCCCGCCTGCCCCGCCGCATACAGCTGGGTCAACTCATCCAGCAGCACATCCAGCGACCAGCCGTCGCTGATGCTATGGTGCAGCGTCAAGATCAGCACGTATTCGGCGTGACGCACCTGTATCAAGCCAGCTCGCAGCAGCGGACCCGCCGCCAAGTCGAAGGGTGTTTCGGTCAAGAAGCGCCGCACTTCCGCCAGACGCTCGGTCTGGCTGGCCTCGTTCAACCCGCGCAGATCGTGGTACAGCATCGGCACATGCAGCTCCGGGGCGATGACCTGATAGGCCGTGCCATCGACAGCCTGGAACGTAGTGCGCAAGCTTTCGTGCCGCGCCACCACGGTATTCAGGCAGCGCTCCAGCAGCGCCCAGTCCAGTGCACCGCGCACTCGCCGCACCAGTGGGATAAGGTAGGTGGACTGCCCCGGGTCGAGCTGTTCCAAGAACCATAGCCGCTCCTGGGCAAACGAGAGCGGGATGCGCTCCGGCCGCTCAGTCGGCAGCAACGGTGGCACGAGGGCCGTTGGGGCCGTCGGCTGAACGCGCAGCGCCGCCGCCAGCTCGCCCAGCGTCGGGGACTCGAACAGTCGCCGCAAGGGCAGGTCGATCTGCAACTCCTGGCGCACCCGCGCGACAATCCTGGTGGCCAGCAGCGAGTGGCCACCGAGGGCGAAGAAGTTGCTGTGGGCGTCGAGGCTGGCGCGCGGCACCCGCAACACCTCCGCCCAGATCGCCGCCAACGCTTCGCCATCCGCCGTCAGCGCCGCAACCGCCGCAACCGCCCTGCCAAAGTCTGGCTCCGGTAGCGCTCGGCGATCCAGCTTGCCGCTGCTGGTGCGCGGCAGGCCGAGCAGCACCACCACCTGGCTGGGCACCATATACTCCGGCAGCCGCTCCCGCAGCGCCGCCTGCACGGTCGTCGAGTCCAACGCCTCCCCAGCCCGCGCCACCACATACCCCACCAGGGTCGGGTCGCCGCGCGGGCTGGCCTTGATCACCACCGCCGCCTCCTGCACCGCCGCCTGCTCGCTCAGCGCCGCCTCCACCTCCCCAAGCTCGATCCGAAACCCCCGCAGCTTCACCTGCTGCTCGACACGACCGCGATATTCGAGCATGCCATCAGCCCGGTACAGCGCCCGGTCGCCCGTGCGGTACATGCGCGCGCCAAGCACACCACTGAACGGGTCGGGCAGATACCGCTCCGCCGTCAGCGCCGGCCGCCCAAAGTAGCCACGCGACACCCCCGCCCCGCCCAGATACAGCTCCCCCGCTATTCCCACCGGCACGACCCGGCCCTGGTCATCCAGCAGCGCTACCTGCGTCGCCTCAAGTGGCGCACCAAGCGGAGCCGACGGATCGGACAGATCCGCGTCGCGTGCGCACCGCCAGGCTAGCGCATCCAGCGTGGTCTCGGCGGCGCCATACAGGTTATACAACTCTGCGGCGGATCGCTCAAAGAAGCGATCCTGGGTCGTCTGAGACAGCGGTTCGCCCGCTGCGAGAACCATCCGTAAGGTTGTGCATTCGGTGAAGCGCGGCGCATCCAGCAGAACATCGAGCTGCGACGGCAGCAGCCGCGCCACCGTGACATCTTGGGCGGTGACTGTTTCAATCAGGCTTGGTCCAGCCGATTCGCCGCCCGCCACATCAAGCACCACCGCCGACCCGGCGGTCAGAGGTGCCAACCACGCCCACACCGCGTCACCGGTCTCAAGCGCCGCACTATGCAACACGCGATCGGTCGGATAGAGCGGATAGGCGGCCTGGGCTGCAAGGAGCCGCTGGCCAAGCGCGCGGTGGCTCAGCACCACCAGCCTGCGCGTGCCAGCCGCGCCGTCGGTTTGCACCAGGCACGCCGCCGAGTCCGGATGGAGCATGTGGTCAAGCGAAACCGCAGGCAAGCTGGCAATCTCCGCCCAATCAGCACTGAGGTCCAGAACGGCCCGTCCGGCGGTCGCGGGCACTTGAGGGGCGGTGGCATCCCGCAGCACGACCGCCGGAGCCAGCTCCTCAATTAGCGCGGGTAGCTGGTCTAGATTGCGGGGGTTGACCAAGGCGAAGGCACCGCCGGACTTCAGCACCGCCAGCAGGGCAACCAGCATAGTCGGCGAGCGCTCAAGGCAGATTGCCACAATAGTTTCCGGGCCAACGCCATGACGTCTGAGCGCCTGCGCCCATTGATCGGACTGGTGATCGATATCGCGGTAGAGGAGCGACGCCGCACCAACAACAACCGCGATCGCCTCGGGAGTACGCTCGGCCTGGTCAGCGATCAGGCGATGCGGAAGCCGGGGCGCGCCGGCGGGTTCGACTGCCGGACGCAGGTTGGCGTCGATGATCCGCGCTTGCTCGGCGGCTGTTAGGAACGGCAGGTCGAGTACGGGGCGGGTAGAGGTAGCGACCAACGCCACCAGCAGCATCTGGAAGTGTTCCGCTATCCGCGCCGCCGTCACCGAGCTAAACAAGTCGCGACTGTATTCGAGGCTCCCCGTCAGTCCTTCCCCGGTTTCCTGCAATGCCAAGCTCAGATCAAACTTGCTCGTTTCCCCGGCCTGCTCCTCCCCCTCCGATGCCAGACCTGCCACCACGCTTTCCCCGGCCAGCGTATTCTGCACCATAAAAAACACCTGAAAGATCGGGCTGTAGCTCAGGTTACGGACCGGCTGGAGTTCCTCGACCAGCTTTTCAAACGGCACATCCTGGTGGGCGTAGCCGCCCAGCGCCGTCTGACGCACGCGCGCCAACAGCGTCAGGAAGTCGGGGTTATCGCCGACACGCGTGCGCAGGGCCAGGGTGTTCACGAACATCCCGATCAGTCCTTCGCTGGCCGCATGGGTTCGCCCGGCGATCGGTGTCCCAACCACGATGTCGCCCTGCCCGCTGTAGCGCGCCAGCAGCACCGTGAACGCCGCCAACAACGTCATAAACAGCGTTGCTTCGTGCACCTGCGCCAGCTCCCGCAACTGCGCCGTCAGATCCGCCCCCACAGCGAAGCTCAGCGTGCCGCCCCGGAAGGACTGATGGGCCGGCCGCGGAAAATCGCCGGGCAGTTCCAGCAGCGGCGGCGCGCCAGCTAGATGGGTTTTCCAGTAGGCGATCTGGCGGGACAGTTCGGCGCCGCGCAGCCAGCTGCGCTGCCACAGCGCGTAATCGGCGTACTGCACCGCCAGCGGCGTCAGCACCTCCGCCAACGCGCGCGTTCCCGCCTGCCCCGCCGCATACAGCTGGGTCAACTCATCCAGCAGCACATCCAGCGACCAGCCGTCGCTGATGCTATGGTGCAGCGTCAAGATCAGCACGTATTCGGCGTGACGCACCTGTATCAAGCCAGCTCGCAGCAGCGGACCCGCCGCCAAGTCGAAGGGTGTTTCGGTCAAGAAGCGCCGCACTTCCGCCAGACGCTCGGTCTGGCTGGCCTCGTTCAACCCGCGCAGATCGTGGTACAGCATCGGCACATGCAGCTCCGGGGCGATGACCTGATAGGCCGTGCCATCGACAGCCTGGAACGTAGTGCGCAAGCTTTCGTGCCGCGCCACCACGGTATTCAGGCAGCGCTCCAGCAGCGCCCAGTCCAGTGCACCGCGCACTCGCCGCACCAGTGGGATAAGGTAGGTGGACTGCCCCGGGTCGAGCTGTTCCAAGAACCATAGCCGCTCCTGGGCAAACGAGAGCGGGATGCGCTCCGGCCGCGCCTGCGCCGTCAACGGCGGTACCAGAGCCGTCGGGGTCGTCGGCTGAACGCGCAGCACCGCCGCCAGCTCGCCCAGCGTCGGGGACTCGAACAGTCGCCGCAAGGGCAGGTCGATCTGCAACTCCTGGCGCACCCGCGCGACAATCCTGGTGGCCAGCAGCGAGTGACCACCGAGGGCGAAGAAGTTACTGTGGGCGTCGAGGCTGGCGCGCGGCACCCGCAACACCTCCGCCCAGATCGCCGCCAACGCTTCGCCATCCGCCGTCAGCGCCGCAACCGCCGCAACCGCCCTGCCAAAGTCTGGCTCCGGTAGCGCTCGGCGATCCAGCTTGCCGCTGCTGGTGCGCGGCAGGCCGAGCAGCACCACCACCTGGCTGGGCACCATATACTCCGGCAGCCGCTCCCGCAGCGCCGCCTGCACGGTCGTCGAGTCCAACGCCTCCCCAGCCCGCGCCACCACATACCCCACCAGGGTCGGGTCGCCGCGCGGGCTGGCCTTGATCACCACCGCCGCCTCCTGCACCGCCGCCTGCTCGCTCAGCGCCGCCTCCACCTCCCCAAGCTCGATCCGAAACCCCCGCAGCTTCACCTGCCGGTCCATCCGCCCTAGGTATTCGAGCGTGCCGTCAGCCTGCCTCCGCACCCGGTCGCCCGTGCGGTACATGCGCGCGCCAAGCACACCACTGAACGGGTCGGGCAAATACCGCTCCGCCGTCAGTGCCGGCCGCCCAAAGTAGCCACGCGACACCCCCGCCCCGCCCAGATACAGCTCCCCCGCTATTCCCACCGGCACCGGCTGCTGAAATCCATCAAGGACATAGCCCTCGCTGTTATCGATCGTGCGGCCAAGCGGCGGCGGCCCCGCGCCGTCGCGGGCAACGCAGTCGATCGTCGAATAGGTCGTGTCCTCGGATGGACCGTAGAAGTTGTAGACCCGCTCCACCGTCGGCAATCCGTAGAGCTGATCGACCAGCACCCGCGGCAGCGCCTCCCCCGCCAGGTTGACCACTCGCACCGACGGCGGCAGCTCAGTATCGCGCAGCACCTCCGCGAACACCGACGGGACGGTGTTTACCAGCGTGATCGGCGGTGTCGCTGGCATGGCGGCTAGGTGCAGGATGTTTTCGGCCAGCAGCACGCTCCCGCCGCAGCTCAGGGGTGCGAAAAACTCAAAAATGGAGATATCGAAGCACATCGAGGTCGCGGCCAGGGTGCCCTCCAAATCAGCCGGCGAGAAAACCTCGAGCGCCCAATCCATAAAGAACGCCGCGTTGGCGTGCGTGATCATCACCCCTTTGGGACGCCCGGTCGAGCCGGAGGTGTAGATGATATACGCCAGGTTCTCCGGCCCAGCCCCACGCTTGGGCGGCTGAACCGACGGCAGCGGCGGCAGGGCATCGACGAAGATCACCTGGGCAGCGTGGGATGGCAGGGTTTCGCGCGAAGCGTGCTCAGCCAGCAACACCGCCACGCGGGTGTCTTCGATCATAAACGCCAGCCGTTCGGCGGGGTAGGCCGGGTCAAGCGGCACATACGCCCCGCCAGCTTTCAGCACCGCCAACAGCACCACCAACAGGCGCGGCGTGCGCTCCAGGTACACCCCGACGCAGACGTCCGGGCCAACGCCGGCATAGCGGAGGTGCGCCGCCAAGCGCGACGACTGCTCATCAAGCTCGGCGTAGGTCAGGGTCGCATCGCGGCCGACCACGGCGGCGGCACGGGGCGTCCGGGCGGCCTGGGAGACCACGCGCTCGTGCAACAAGGGCGGCACGGCTGGCGCACCGCTCGGCACGCGCCGAGCAGCGGCGACGAGGGGGATCGTCAGCACAGCCTGGGTCGGATCGGCCATGACCGCCGCCAGCAAGCGCTGGAAATGCCCCGCCATGCGGTTGATCGTGGCGGCATCGAAGAGGTCGGTGTTGTAGGTGACGGCGCCTTCAAGGCCGGAACTGGTGTCCTGCAACTCAAACGTTATGTCGAATTGACTGGACGTGGCCGGCAGTTCCAGCGAGCGCGTTTCCAGATCGGAGCGCGTGCCTGCAACTTCGGGGATATTCTGTACGATGAACATCACCTGGAAAATCGGGGTGTAGCTGAGGTCGCGGACGGGGTGGAGCACCTCGACCAACTTCTCAAATGGCAGGTCCTGGTGGCTGTAAGCCCCCAGGGTTGTTTCGCGCACCTGCGCAAGCACATCCAAAAAGCTTGGATTGCCACGGATCACGGTGCGCAACGCTAGGGTATTGACGAACATGCCGATCAACGGCTCAGTCCCCGGCTGGTGACGCCCGGCGATCGGCGTGCCGACAACCAGATCGCGCTGGCCGCTGTAACGGGCCAGCAGGATATTAAAGACTGCCAGCGATGCCATAAACATGGTGGCGTTTTCGCGGATGGCCAGCGTGCGCAGGCGCGCAGTCAAATCGGCGGGGATGACAAAGCGTTCTAGGGCACCGTTGAACGTCTGGACGGGCGGACGCGGGCGATCGGTTGGCAGGTCGATCGCGGCCGGCGCATCGTCCAGGTGGCGCTTCCAGTAGTTGACCTGCGCCTCCAGCGCCTCGCCCTGGAGCCAGCGCCGCTGCCAGCGGGCGTAATCGGCATACTGGATCGGCAACGCCGGCAGGACGCCCGCAAGGTCGGCCGCGCTGCGGACGCCCGCGATGTAGAACTCGCCAAGCTCGCGGAAGAAAATCTCGGCTGACCAGCCATCGAACACGATGTGATGGATGGTGAGGAGCAAAATCTGTTCGGTCGGCTCCAGCCGGATCAGCAGCAGGCGCAGCAGCGGACTCTCGCTCAGGCAAAACGGCTTGGAGAGGCTCACCGCGATGAGTCGTTTGGTTTCGGCCGGACGTTCGCTAGCATCCAAGGTACGCAGGTCAGCAATCTCCAGATCGGTCGCCACCTCCGGCGCTATGACCTGGGAGGTCTGGCCATCAACCTCGCGGAAGGTGGTACGCAGGATCTCGTGCCGATCAACAGTCGCGGCCAGCGCCCGCTCCAGCAGGCGAGGGTCGAGTGAGCCGGTGATCTGCTTGGCGATCGTGATCACATACGCCATGCTCTCCGGGTTGAGCTGATCGAGGAACCAGAGGCGTTCTTGGGCGAACGACAGCGGCTGCGGCCCTTCATCGGCGCGGCGCTCGATCAGCGGCGGGCGGGCCGGGCCGGATTTCTCGCGTTTGAGCAATTTCTCGATCAAAGCTTGTTTTGAACCGGAAAGCTGCGCCCGGCGAGCGGCAAGCTGATCCTGGCGCGAGTTCTGCGTCGATTCGGGGGTGGATTCGGTCAAAGTAGCGGCCTTTCGTTCTTCAGTGCTGCGGGCTGCGCCTTGGGCTGGCTTGGGCCAGCTCGCCAGCGGCAGTTCGGCAAGGCATAGGTTGGGGTTGGCGGCAACGGCGCTTAAAGTTGCCTGGAAATCCTGGAAGATGGCGGCGATGGTGCTGGACTCGAAGAGATCGGTATTATATTCGATGCTGCCTTTGATCTCGTCGCCGGTATCGACGAAATCAAAGGTCAAATCCAGCATGGCTGTGCCCGGATCGATATTCTTCGGGCTGACGCGAACGCCGGGAATCTGCAGCGCAGTGAGGCGGTCTTGGCCCAGATCAAACATCACCTGAAAGATCGGCGCATGGGTGGCGGTGCGGCTAGCAGACACGGCTTCGACGATCCTGGTCAAGGGTATGTTTTGATGATCATGGGCGTCGAGGGTAGTTGCGCGGACCTGCCGCACGATGTCGCGGAACGACGGGTTGCCGGGCAAGCGGGTGCGCAGCGGCAGCGAGTTAATAAACAGGCCGATCAGCGCCTCGGTTTCCCGATGCGGCCGGTTGGCGATCGGCATCCCGATCACGAGGTCGCGCTGATCGGTGCACTGGGCGACCATGGCCTTGAACGCGGCCAGCAGGACTATAAACAGGGTCGCGCCTTCGCGCTTGCTCAAGACCCGCAGCCGCCCGGCCAGCTCGGCGTCAAGCGCGACAGGCAGCTGCGCGCCGCGAAAGGTTTGCGCCGGAGGGCGGGGGCGATCAAGCGGCAGCTCGATCAGCGGCGGGGCGCCGGCGAGCTGCGCGCGCCAGTAGTCCAGCTGGCGCATCGTAGCCGCACTTTGGAGCCAGCCTCGCTGCCAGGCCGCGTAATCCGCGTAGCGGATGGGCAGGGGCGTCAGGGTCGCCGCCAGGTCGGCGCGGCCGTCGATCCCAGCCTGATATAAGGTGGTAAGCTCGCGGGCCATAACGTCCAGCGACCAGCCATCGAAGACACTATGGTGCAGGACCATAACCAGCCGGGCCGCGTCCGGCGCAGTCTGGATCAGTGCGGTGCGGATCAACGGATCACGGGCCAGATCAAACGGCCGTTGGGTCAGAGCCATGGTGAGGCGCTCGGTTTCGGCGGCCGCCGCGTCCGACGCCAACAAGCTCAGGTCGTGCAGGGCAAGCGGCACATCGAGCTGCTTCCGGACGCGGTAGGTCGGGGCGCCATTCACCGGCACAAAGAAGGCGCGCAGGCTCTCGTGCCGCTCGACAATGGCGTTGAAACAGCGCTCCAGCAGCTTGCCATCGATCGCTCCCTCCAGATCGAGAGCGAGGCTGATGTTATAGGCAGCCGACATGGGATCAAGCTGCTGCACAAACCAAAAGCGCTCTTGATCTACTGACAGCGGCAGGTCGTCTTCGGACAGCGCCTGCGCCACCAGTGGCGGAAGGGAAGCTACCGCCCCTTCGCGGCGCCGCGCGGCGATCCGGTCGGCGAAATCGCCGAAGACCGGCTGCTCAAACAAGGCGCGGATCGAGAGATCAATCGCGAATAGGTCGCGCACGCGCGAGATGACCTGGGCCGCCAGCAGGGAATGCCCGCCCAAGTCGAAAAAGTTGCTGTGGGCGTCGAGGCTGGCGCGCGGCACCCGCAACACCTCCGCCCAGATCGCCGCCAACGCTTCGCCATCCGCCGTCAGCGCCGCAACCGCCGCAACCGCCCTGCCAAAGTCTGGCTCCGGTAGCGCTCGGCGATCCAGCTTGCCGCTGCTGGTGCGCGGCAGGCCGAGCAGCACCACCACCTGGCTGGGCACCATATACTCCGGCAGCCGCTCCCGCAGCGCCGCCTGCACGGTCGTCGAGTCCAACGCCTCCCCAGCCCGCGCCACCACATACCCCACCAGGGTCGGGTCGCCGCGCGGGCTGGCCTTGATCACCACCGCCGCCTCCTGCACCGCCGCCTGCTCGCTCAGCGCCGCCTCCACCTCCCCAAGCTCGATCCGAAACCCCCGCAGCTTCACCTGCCGGTCCATCCGCCCTAGGTATTCGAGCGTGCCGTCAGCCTGCCTCCGCACCCGGTCGCCCGTGCGGTACATGCGCGCGCCAAGCACACCACTGAACGGGTCGGGCAAATACCGCTCCGCCGTCAGCGCCGGCCGCCCAAAGTAGCCACGCGACACCCCCGCCCCGCCCAGATACAGCTCCCCCGCTATTCCCACCGGCACCGGCTGCTGAAATCCATCAAGGACATAGCCCTCGCTGTTATCGATCGTGCGGCCAAGCGGCGGCGGCCCCGCGCCGTCGCGGGCAACGCAGTCGATCGTCGAATAGGTCGTGTCCTCGGATGGACCGTAGAAGTTGTAGACCCGCTCCACCGTCGGCAATCCGTAGAGCTGATCGACCAGCACCCGCGGCAGCGCCTCCCCCGCCAGGTTGACCACTCGCACCGACGGCGGCAGCTCAGTATCGCGCAGCACCTCCGCGAACACCGACGGGACGGTGTTTACCAGCGTGATCGGCGGTGTCGCTGGCATGGCGGCTAGGTGCAGGATGTTTTCGGCCAGCAGCACGCTCCCGCCGCAGCTCAGGGGTGCGAAAAACTCAAAAATGGAGATATCGAAGCACATCGAGGTCGCGGCCAGGGTGCCCTCCAAATCAGCCGGCGAGAAAACCTCGAGCGCCCAATCCATAAAGAACGCCGCGTTGGCGTGCGTGATCATCACCCCTTTGGGACGCCCGGTCGAGCCGGAGGTGTAGATGATATACGCCAGGTTCTCCGGCCCAGCCCCACGCTTGGGCGGCTGAACCGACGGCAGCGGCGGCAGGGCATCGACGAAGATCACCTGGGCAGCGTGGGATGGCAGGGTTTCGCGCGAAGCGTGCTCAGCCAGCAACACCGCCACGCGGGTGTCTTCGATCATAAACGCCAGCCGTTCGGCGGGGTAGGCCGGGTCAAGCGGCACATACGCCCCGCCAGCTTTCAGCACCGCCAACAGCACCACCAACAGGCGCGGCGTGCGCTCCAGGTACACCCCGACGCAGACGTCCGGGCCAACGCCGGCATAGCGGAGGTGCGCCGCCAAGCGCGACGACTGCTCATCAAGCTCGGCGTAGGTCAGGGTCGCATCGCGGCCGACCACGGCGGCGGCACGGGGCGTCCGGGCGGCCTGGGAGACCACGCGCTCGTGCAACAAGGGCGGCACGGCTGGCGCACCGCTCGGCACGCGCCGAGCAGCGGCGACGAGGGGGATCGTCAGCACAGCCTGGGTCGGATCGGCCATGACCGCCGCCAGCAAGCGCTGGAAATGCCCCGCCATGCGGTTGATCGTGGCGGCATCGAAGAGGTCGGTGTTGTAGGTGACGGCGCCTTCAAGGCCGGAACTGGTGTCCTGCAACTCAAACGTTATGTCGAATTGACTGGACGTGGCCGGCAGTTCCAGCGAGCGCATTTCCAGATCGGAGCGCGTGCCTGCAACTTCGGGGATATTCTGTACGATGAACATCACCTGGAAAATCGGGGTGTAGCTGAGGTCGCGGACGGGGTGGAGCACCTCGACCAACTTCTCAAATGGCAGGTCCTGGTGGCTGTAAGCCCCCAGGGTTGTTTCGCGCACCTGCGCAAGCACATCCAAAAAGCTTGGATTGCCACGGATCACGGTGCGCAACGCTAGGGTATTGACGAACATGCCGATCAACGGCTCAGTCCCCGGCTGGTGACGCCCGGCGATCGGCGTGCCGACAACCAGATCGCGCTGGCCGCTGTAACGGGCCAGCAGGATATTAAAGACTGCCAGCGATGCCATAAACATGGTGGCGTTTTCGCGGATGGCCAGCGTGCGCAGGCGCGCAGTCAAATCGGCGGGGATGACAAAGCGTTCTAGGGCACCGTTGAACGTCTGGACGGGCGGACGCGGGCGATCGGTTGGCAGGTCGATCGCGGCCGGCGCATCGTCCAGGTGGCGCTTCCAGTAGTTGACCTGCGCCTCCAGCGCCTCGCCCTGGAGCCAGCGCCGCTGCCAGCGGGCATAATCGGCATACTGGATCGGCAACGCCGGCAACCCGGCATCCGCGCCAGCCAGCGCCGCCGTATACAGGGCCGCCAGCTCGCGGGTAAAAATGTCCACCGACCAGCCGTCAAAGATGATATGGTGAATGATGAGCGCAAACAGGTGATCGGCCGAATCCAGACGAATCAGCACTCCGCGCAGTAGCGGCCCTTCGGCGAGGTTGAAGGGGCGGCCAGCCTCAGCCAGCAGATAACGCTCGGCCTCGCCCACCCTGGCTGTGCCATCCAGCCCGCCCAAGTCGATAGCCTCGAACGGGATAGGGGTCTGTTCGCTGAGGCGGGCGACCGGCCTCCCATCGACGGTGGGAAAGGTGCTACGCAACGGCGCGTGGCGCATGGCCAGATCGTTGAGCGCTCGCCTGAGCGCCGCTTCATCGACCTCACCGGAGATACGCCAGGCCAGCGGGATCGTATACGCCACGCTCGCCGGATCAAGCTGGTTGAGAAACCAGAGGCGCTCCTGGGCGAACGAGAGCGGCAGCACCGCCCCGGTGGGGTAATCCTGGGCGGTGATCGGCCCAAAGACCGCCGGCTGGCCGCCAGCAGCGCCGATCACCGCCGCCAAGCCGGCGATGGTTGGCGTATCGAAGAGCTGGCGCATCGGCAGCGCCGCCCCGAAGGTCTGGTTGACACGTGAAACAATCTGGGTGGCCAGCAGCGAGTGCCCGCCCAAGTCGAAAAAGTTGCTGTGGGCGTCGAGGCTGGCGCGCGGCACCCGCAACACCTCCGCCCAGATCGCCGCCAACGCTTCGCCATCCGCCGTCAGCGCCGCAACCGCCGCAACCGCCCTGCCAAAGTCTGGCTCCGGTAGCGCTCGGCGATCCAGCTTGCCGCTGCTGGTGCGCGGCAGGCCGAGCAGCACCACCACCTGGCTGGGCACCATATACTCCGGCAGCCGCTCCCGCAGCGCCGCCTGCACGGTCGTCGAGTCCAACGCCTCCCCAGCCCGCGCCACCACATACCCCACCAGGGTCGGGTCGCCGCGCGGGCTGGCCTTGATCACCACCGCCGCCTCCTGCACCGCCGCCTGCTCGCTCAGCGCCGCCTCCACCTCCCCAAGCTCGATCCGAAACCCCCGCAGCTTCACCTGCCGGTCCATCCGCCCTAGGTATTCGAGCGTGCCGTCAGCCTGCCTCCGCACCCGGTCGCCCGTGCGGTACATGCGCGCGCCAAGCACACCACTGAACGGGTCGGGCAAATACCGCTCCGCCGTCAGCGCCGGCCGCCCAAAGTAGCCACGCGACACCCCCGCCCCGCCCAGATACAGCTCCCCCGCTATTCCCACCGGCACCGGCTGCTGAAATCCATCAAGGACATAGCCCTCGCTGTTATCGATCGTGCGGCCAAGCGGCGGCGGCCCCGCGCCGTCGCGGGCAACGCAGTCGATCGTCGAATAGGTCGTGTCCTCGGATGGACCGTAGAAGTTGTAGACCCGCTCCACCGTCGGCAATCCGTAGAGCTGATCGACCAGCACCCGCGGCAGCGCCTCCCCCGCCAGGTTGACCACTCGCACCGACGGCGGCAGCTCAGTATCGCGCAGCACCTCCGCGAACACCGACGGGACGGTGTTTACCAGCGTGATCGGCGGTGTCGCTGGCATGGCGGCTAGGTGCAGGATGTTTTCGGCCAGCAGCACGCTCCCGCCGCAGCTCAGGGGTGCGAAAAACTCAAAAATGGAGATATCGAAGCACATCGAGGTCGCGGCCAGGGTGCCCTCCAAATCAGCCGGCGAGAAAACCTCGAGCGCCCAATCCATAAAGAACGCCGCGTTGGCGTGCGTGATCATCACCCCTTTGGGACGCCCGGTCGAGCCGGAGGTGTAGATGATATACGCCAGGTTCTCCGGCCCAGCCCCACGCTTGGGCGGCTGAACCGACGGCAGCGGCGGCAGGGCATCGACGAAGATCACCTGGGCAGCGTGGGATGGCAGGGTTTCGCGCGAAGCGTGCTCAGCCAGCAACACCGCCACGCGGGTGTCTTCGATCATAAACGCCAGCCGTTCGGCGGGGTAGGCCGGGTCAAGCGGCACATACGCCCCGCCAGCTTTCAGCACCGCCAACAGCACCACCAACAGGCGCGGCGTGCGCTCCAGGTACACCCCGACGCAGACGTCCGGGCCAACGCCGGCATAGCGGAGGTGCGCCGCCAAGCGCGACGACTGCTCATCAAGCTCGGCGTAGGTCAGGGTCGCATCGCGGCCGACCACGGCGGCGGCACGGGGCGTCCGGGCGGCCTGGGAGACCACGCGCTCGTGCAACAAGGGCGGCACGGCTGGCGCACCGCTCGGCACGCGCCGAGCAGCGGCGACGAGGGGGATCGTCAGCACAGCCTGGGTCGGATCGGCCATGACCGCCGCCAGCAAGCGCTGGAAATGCCCCGCCATGCGGTTGATCGTGGCGGCATCGAAGAGGTCGGTGTTGTAGGTGACGGCGCCTTCAAGGCCGGAACTGGTGTCCTGCAACTCAAACGTTATGTCGAATTGACTGGACGTGGCCGGCAGTTCCAGCGAGCGCATTTCCAGATCGGAGCGCGTGCCTGCAACTTCGGGGATATTCTGTACGATGAACATCACCTGGAAAATCGGGGTGTAGCTGAGGTCGCGGACGGGGTGGAGCACCTCGACCAACTTCTCAAATGGCAGGTCCTGGTGGCTGTAAGCCCCCAGGGTTGTTTCGCGCACCTGCGCAAGCACATCCAAAAAGCTTGGATTGCCACGGATCACGGTGCGCAACGCTAGGGTATTGACGAACATGCCGATCAACGGCTCAGTCTCCAGCTGGTGACGCCCGGCGATCGGCGTGCCGACAACCAGATCGCGCTGGCCGCTGTAACGGGCCAGCAGGATATTAAAGACTGCCAGCGATGCCATAAACATGGTGGCGTTTTCGCGGATGGCCAGCGTGCGCAGGCGCGCAGTCAAATCGGCGGGGATGACAAAGCGTTCTAGGGCACCGTTGAACGTCTGGACGGGCGGACGCGGGCGATCGGTTGGCAGGTCGATCGCGGCCGGCGCATCGTCCAGGTGGCGCTTCCAGTAGTTGACCTGCGCCTCCAGCGCCTCGCCCTGGAGCCAGCGCCGCTGCCAGCGGGCGTAATCGGCATACTGGATCGGCAACGCCGGCAACCCGGCATCCGCGCCAGCCAGCGCCGCCGTATACAGGGCCACCAGCTCGCGGGTAAAAATGTCCACCGACCAGCCGTCAAAGATGATATGGTGAATGATGAGCGCAAACAGGTGATCGGCCGAATCCAGACGAATCAGCACTCCGCGCAGCAGCGGCCCTTCGGCGAGGTCGAAGGGGCGGCCGGCCTCAGCCAGCAGATAACGCTCGGCCTCGCCCACCCTGGCCGCGCCATCCAGCCCGCCCAAGTCGATGGCCTCGAACGGGATAGGGGTCTGCTCGCTGAGGCGGGCGACCGGCCTCCCATCGACGGTGGGAAAGGTGCTACGCAACGGCGCGTGGCGCATGGCCAGATCGTTGAGCGCTCGCCTGAGCGCCGCTTCATCGACCTCACCGGAGATACGCCAGGCCAGCGGGATCGTATACGCCACGCTCGCCGGATCAAGCTGGTTGAGAAACCAGAGGCGCTCCTGGGCGAACGAGAGCGGCAGCACCGCCCCGGTGGGGTAATCCTGGGCGGTGATCGACCCAAAGACCGCCGGCTGGCCGCCAGCAGCGCCGATCACCGCCGCCAAGCCGGCGATGGTTGGCGTATCGAAGAGCTGGCGCATCGGCAGCGCCGCCCCGAAGGTCTGGTTGACACGTGAAACAATCTGGGTGGCCAGCAGCGAGTGCCCGCCCAAGTCGAAAAAGTTGCTGTGGATACCAATCTCCGGCATGCTGAATACCTCGGCCCAGATCGCGGCGACCTGCGCCTCGACTGGCGTGGCCGGGGCGGTTCGGTCGCCGGCCGCTGGCACGACGGCCTGGAGCAGGAGCGCCCGGCGGTCGATCTTGCCATTTGGGGTGAGCGGGAACGAGTCGATGGTTGTGATCGCCGTCGGAACCATATACTCTGGCAAGTGCTGACCCAAGTACTCCTTGAGAACGGCTTTATCGACCGCCGAGCCGGGGCGTTGAGCGACAAACGCCACCAGCCGATTGGCGCCGCTGGGCATCTCCTGGATCGCCGCGACGGCTTCCTTGACCGCTGGATGCCCGACCAGGCAGACCTCGATCTCGCCAAGCTCGATGCGGAAACCGCGCACTTTCACCTGAAAGTCGATGCGGCCCAAAAACTCGATCGAGCCGTCAGCTCGGTACTGACAGCGATCACCGGTGCGGTAGAGCCGGCTGCCAGGGCGGCGGCTGAACGGGTGCGGAACAAAGCGCTCGGCGGTAAGGTCGGGCCGGTTGAGATAGTAGCGCGCCAGCCCGACGCCGCCGACGTACAACTCGCCGGGCGCGCCGACCGCCACCGGTTGCATGGCCGAGTCAAGGATATAGGCCTCGGTGTTGGCGATCGACCGGCCGATCGAGGGGGGCTGGCCGTGGTCCGCGCCCAGCTCGACCAGTCCGGAGGTGCTCACAACCGCATTCTCGGTCGGGCCATAGTTGTTAACCAGCACAAAGGGCAACTCGTGGTCGGGATGCCGCTGGAGACGGTCGCCGCCGGTCAGCAGCACTCGCAGCGAGCATGGTCCGTCCCAGGGCAGGGCAATGATGCGCTCGGCGATCGGTGTGGGCAGAAACGACATAGTGATCGCCTGGCTGACCATCCAATCCTTGAGTTCCATCGGGAGCAACCGCAGCTCCTCGGCCGGAATATGCAGACTGGCCCCGGTCGTAAGATAGGGCCAAATCTCCCAGACGGCCGCATCGAAGGCCGGGCTGGCGACCTGGGTGGCCCGGTCGCCGGCGCCGACGGCGAATTCCCGCTGGTGCCAGGTGATCAGGTTGATCGCACTGCGATGCTCGATGGCCACGCCTTTGGGACGGCCGGTTGAGCCGGACGTATAGATCACATAGGCCAGGTTGGCCGGGCCGACCTGGCTGGACGGCGCGCTGGTCGGCTGATTGGCCAGTAGACCCGCCATATCATCAAGCGCGATCCGCTTGACGGTTTTCGGCAGACCGTCCTCGGGCCGGAGCAATCCAGCGCGCGTGAGCACGAGCGGCGTCTGAGAGTCCTCCAGCATAAAGGTCAAGCGCTCGGCCGGATAGGCCGGGTCAAGCGGCAGATACGCCCCGCCGGCCTTCAGAATGCCCAGCAGTGCCACCACCAGATCCGTCGAGCGCGGTATGCACACCGCAACCGGTGTGTCAGGGGTAACGCCTTGGGCCAGCAGATAATGGGCGAGCTGGTTGCTACGCTTGCTTAGCTGCCAGTAGGTGACCTGAGCCAGCGGGTCGGCGAGGGCAAGTGTATCGGGTGTCTGCGCGGCCTGGATCTCCACCAACTCATGGATGCAGATATCAGCAGGATAGTCGCTGTAAGTCGCGTTCCACGCCTGTTGGGCGTCCAACGCTGCCATTGCCGTGAGGTCAATTGGCTGGTCCGGTTGCCCTTCGGGCAATGGCAAGGAAGAATTGAGTCCCAACATTTAACACTCCTACTGAGAGAACTAACTGGCTCCTAGTGACACCCGATTGCTGCTACAACCCCTCGATCAGCTGCTGGGCTTCCTCATCGTCGAGTTGCTCAAGTTTGTCGAGGAGCGCTTCCTCGACCCTCAGGGCGAAATCCGCGATCGTCGGCTCCTCAAAAAGGCTGCGTAGGGGTAGATTAAGCTCAAACGCCTCATTGGCCCGGTAGATCACCTGGGTGATCAGCAACGAGTGGCCGCCAAGCTCGAAGAAGTTATCGCGAATGCCGACCTGTTCGCGCTTGAGGACTTCGCCCCAGATCTCGGCCAGCGTTTCCTCGATCAGGCTCCCAGGCGCCTCGTAGGCGGCGCTCATCTCCGATCTGCCAAGGTCAGGCTCTGGCAGGGCTTGGCGGTCGATCTTGCCGTTGGGAGTTAGCGGCAGGGACGGGAGGATGATAGTCGCCGCAGGGACCATATGCTCGGGCAGCCGTTCGCGCAGAGCCGCCCGCAAGGCCGCTTCATCGCCTAGCGCGTCGGTCACAAGGTAGGCTACCAGGATGGGGTGGCCGAGTTGATTTTCGCGGATGGCGGCGGCGGCCTGGATGACGCCGGGCTGCTGGAGCAGGATGGCCTCGATCTCGCCCAGTTCGATGCGGACACCGTGCAACTTGACCTGCTGGTCGATCCGACCGAGAAACTCGATCGTGCCGTCGGCGCGGAAGCGGGCGGCATCGCCGGTGCGGTACATCCGTGCGCCTGGTTCCCCGGCGAAGGGATCGGGAACAAAACGCTCGGCGGTTAATCCGGGGCGCCGCCAGTAGCCCAGCGCCAGCCGCGAGCCGCCGAGATAGAGTTCGCCGGGCACGCCGATCGGCTGCGGCTGACCGAGCCGATTGAGCACATACGCCCGGGTCGCCGCGAATGGCCGGCCGATCGGCACCTGGCGTCTGGCGGGCAGTTCGGCAGCCGCGCCGGCCTCGAAGTAGGTGCTGTCGATCACGGCCTCGGTGACGCCGTAGGAATTGACCAGGCGGGTGTCAGGGCCGCAGAGGCGGGCGACCCGGGCATACTCTTCGCCGTACCAGGTATCCGAACCGGCGATCAGCAGGCGCATAGAGCCCAGGTCGCCGCCGGAGCCTTCCAGGTAGGCGACGAGCTCGCGCAACACCGCCGGCACGAATTCGGCGCAGTCCACGCCCTCGGCGACGATCAGCGCGTGCAGGTCGGCGGGGGCGAGCAGCGTGTCGCGCGGGCAGATCACGAGAGTGCCCCCGGAGCCGAGCGCGCGGATAAGATCGCCGGCGCAGACATCGAAGGAGAACGCTGCCATCTGCAAATGACAGCGCACGGCGCCATCCAAGCCGTAGGCTGACTCCCAGGTGTGGTAGGTCTGGACGAGCGCGCCGTGGGGCACGACCACTCCTTTGGGCTGGCCAGTTGATCCCGAGGTGTAGATCACATAGGCCGGGCTTGCGGCAGTTGCGCGAGCCGGCGGATCGTCGGGCGGATACGCGTCCAGGTTTCCGAGCGCTTCCCACTCCAGGAGCGTGCGGTCCGTGCCGGCCAGACGATCACGCAGGCGCCCCGTGGTCAGCACGAAGCCGACGTCGGCGTCCGCGAGCATAAACTGGAGGCGCGCCGCCGGATAGGTCGGGTCGAGTGGGACATAGGCGGCGCCGGCCTTGAGCACCCCCAACACCGCGACCACCATTTCCACCGATCGCTCCAGGGCCAGCCCGACAAAACCCCCGGAGCCCACTCCGCTCGTGCGCAGGTAGTGGGACAGCTGGTTGGCCCGCCGGTTAAGCTCGCCGTAGGTCAGACGCTCCTTGCCATGCACTAGGGCGATGGCCTGGGGTGCTCTGGCCGCCTGGGACTCGAACAGCGTATGGATGCAGCTGTCCACGGCGAACGGCACCGCAGTGGCATTCCAGTCATAGAGCACCTGCTGGCGCTCTTGGTCGGTCAGCAAGGACAAACGCGAGAGGCGCTGGCCGGGGTTGCTGGAGACCGCCGCGAGCAGAGTCTCGAATTGAGCGAGCATGCGTTGGATCGTCGCCGCCTCGAACAGTGACGAGTCGTACTCGAACTGGCAGCGCAGGCCGCCATCCGGCAACTCGTAGACCATCAGGGTAATGTCGCATTGGAGGTCGGCGCCGGCCGAAGCGTCGGCATCCTGCCACTCGCGGATCACTAGGGCCGACGGCTCGGCGGCATCACCGGGCTTGGGAACGTTCTGCAAGACAAACATCGCCTGGTAGATAGCCGTTCGGCTGAGGTCACGCTTGGGCGTGAAGGTCTCGATCAGCTTCTCGATAGGCACATCCTGGTGGTTGTAGGCGCCCAGGGTCACCGCGCGCACCTGCTTGAGCACCTCGGAGAAGGTGGGATCGCCGGTAAGGTCGCTGCGCAGCGGCAGCGAATTAACAAAAAAGCCGATCAGTCGCTCAAGTTCCGGCCGGCTCCGCCCGGCGATAAAGGTGCCGACAATGCTCTCAGGTTGATTTGTATAGTAAAAAAGCAGGGTTTTGAAGGCACTTAGCAGGGCCATAAACAGGGTCACGCCTTCCTTCTGGCTCATCGCCCGCAGGGCGGCGGCCAGCTCGGCGGGCAGAAGGGTCTGCTCGGTACGGAGGCGGAAGTTCTGGACCGCAGGCCGGGGATGGTCGGTCGGCAGATCCAGGGTCGGCAGCGCGCCGCCGAGCTGCTCGGCCCAGTAGGCGAGCTGGGCTTCCAGCACCGATCCCTGCAACCACTCGCGCTGCCAGTAGGCGTAATCGCCGTACTGGATCGGCAGCTCGGGCAAGGGCGAGGGTTGGCCCTGGGCGAAGGCCCGATACAACACGGAGAACTCATCGACCAGCACCTGATTAGACCATTCATCATAGGCGATATGGTGAAGGCTCAGCAGCAGCGCATGCTCGGCGGCGTCCAGGCTGATCAGAGTGAGACGCATCATCGGTGCCTGGCCCATGTCAAACGGCGTGCGCGCCTCCTCGGCCATCAGCCGGCGTGCCTCGGCCTCGGCGTCGCCGGGCGGCAGGTGGCCCAGATCGATGACCGGCACGGCGTAGGTGCGGGGCAGATCCTGGTCCACGATCTGGCATGGAGCACCATCGATCAAGCGGAAGCTGGTGCGCAGGATCTCGTGGCGCCGGTACATCTCCCTGGCGACACGGTTGATCAGATCGATGTCCAGCGGACCGGCGATCATCATGGGCCGCAGGCCATTGAACGCGGCGTTGGCGGGGTCAAGCTGCTGCAAAAACCAGAGGCGCTCCTGGGAAAAAGACAGCGGCGTCGGCGCATCGGCCGGCCGTTTGCCGATCGCGGCGTAGCCTGGATCGGCCTGGAGCATCGCTTCCCCACGGAGTTGCTTGTCCAGCATCGTGCGCTGATTGGCCGAAAGCTGGGCGCGCCGCTTCAAGAGTTCTTCTTTTGTGTACATGGTAATCCTTCGATGGGCGGGGCAGACGCGCCCGCGAAGCCAAGCGCCTGCCCGTCAGCCAGATTGAGAAACATGCGTCCGACAAATAACCACGCCCCGGTCGGCGCGGCCAGGCCTAATCCAGAATGTTGACCTTGACGTACTCCGGGAACGGTTGGATATTGGACAGATCGTTCTCGAAAATCACCAGATCATCGATCCGGTTGACCTCGTTGAAGCCGCCGAACTTATAGGTGATATACATCATGCGGTTGCGGTTGTTGGAAACGAACTCGGCTTGGAGGCGGCGCCCGGCCCGCTTGCACTCGTTCATAACGTGGTTGATCATAATCGTGCCCACGCCCCGCGACATGACCCGGCAGGACATCAGCAGCAGCTTGATTGTCCAAATCTCCTCGCCGCACTCGACCAGAGTCAGGCCGATTTTGCCGTAGGTGCCGTACTTATCGTCCAGCGAGGCGATGTAGAGCTTGTGGCGGCCCGAGTGGCGGAACGCGTTGAGTTCGTCGTAAGAGTAGGTGTAGCCGGTGGTGTTGAGCTGGTTGGTGCGCAGGGTCAGCTCTTCGGCCCGTTGCAGGTCATCCTCCTGGGCCGGGGCCAGCGTGAAGACCATCTTCAGCGTAGCCAGGAACTCTTCGTTGGAGCCTTGAAACTCTTGCTCGGCCCCGTTGCGCGAGATATCACTCTGGTACATCTGGCGGCGCAGCCGGGAGTCCTCGGTGATAAAGCGCGGCATCATCTCCGGCATGTCGAGGATTTTCTCGCCGTCGAGCGCGTCGATGCACAGAATGTCGGGGATTTCGAAGGTGACTTCTTCGCGCTCGAAGGGCTGGTCGTCAACGAAGGCGAAGGTATCGAGGCCGATGTTAATCAGCTTGGCAATCTCCTTGATCGAGGAGGCCTTGGAGTTCCAGTTGATCTGAGGGTACAGGAAATACTCAAGCAGGCCCAGCTCCTCGAGCTTGGCCACGGCTAGGTCATGGTCGTTGCGGCTTGAGATCGAGTTGAGGATGCCGCGGCTGTCAAGCTCTTTGATCACCGCGACGACGTTGGGGAAGGGCGTGACATGCTCGTCTTCGAGCAGGATGCCCTTCCACACCGTGTTGTCGAGATCCCAGACGACACACTTGACCGATTTGTTTTTTTTCTCTTCTTTGATCAGCTCGGCGGTCTGCTGCACGGCCATTGGCAAGGTTCCTTTCGTTATGTAAATGCCTTAGTACTCGTAGGCGTACTGGGCGATGTTCATCTGTTGGAGCTGGGTGCTGGCCTCGATGATTTCCATGATCTTGGCGTCGCGGAAGTAACGCTGCACCGGATACTCCTCGCTGCAGCCGTTGGCGCCGTGGAGCTGGACGGCGTCCGCAGCGATCTTCATGGCTGCGGTTGAGGCGAAGTATTTGGCGATCCATGTTTCCATCACCGTGCGCGAGTCGCCGCTATCCTTGAGATAGCCGGCCTGATAGCACAGCATGCGGGCCGCCTTGGTGTTCGTGATCATATTGGTCATCATCTGGCGCACCAGATCGTGATCTTTGATCGGCACGCCGAACTGCCGCCGGGTGCTGGTATACTCCACGCAGGCTTCCAGGCATGCCTGGGCGATGCCAACGCTGCCCCAAGCGACGCTGTAGCGGCCGATGTCCAGGGCCGACGTGCCGATCGCCGCTAGGCCGAAGCCCAGCCCGCCGAGGCGATTTTCCTTAGGGATCTCGCAATCGTCCAAGCGCAGTTCGGCAAGCATGGAGCCGCGGGTGCCCAGGATGCCTGTGATTGGCTCGGTCGAGAAACCGGGGCTGTTCCTTTCGACCAGGAAGGCCGTCACCTTGCCCTCGACCTGGGCGAACAGCAGGAACACATCGGCGATCTGGCCGAAGGTCATCCAGCGCTTGCGCCCGTTGAGCACGTAGCGGTCGCCGACCAAACGGGCGGAAGTTTCGACGCTTTTGGCGTCGCTGCCGACGTTCGGCTCACTCAAGGCAAACGCGCCGATGATCTCACCGCTGACCAGCCGGGACAGAAAGCGGCTTTTGTGGTCTGCGCTGCCCCACTTCAACACGGCGAACGCCGCCATGCTATGCACCGTCAGCAGGCTCCGGATCGATGAGCAGCCGCGCCCCAACTCCTCGTTGAGGATACCAAAGGTGACCATATCGCTGCCGGTGCCGCCTTGCTCTTCGGGAACGACCTGGCCCAAGTAGCCCTCGCGGGCCAGCTTTTGGATAACGGCCGCCGGGACGCGCTCCTCGCGATCGAATTGGTCGGCGTATGGCACGATTTCATGATCGACGAAGGCACGAAACGCCGCCTTCGCGCTGGCTTGCTGTTCAGTAAGCTCGATTCGCATTCACTATTCCTCCAGGCGCCAGGCGCACAGGCGTCCGGCGGCGGATACGCGGATGGCCGTATCTCCGCCGGACGCCTATGCATATAGCGCTACAGCACTTTTCCCTTGACCAGATCAGCCATCGCGTTAATCGTGCGGAAGTTATCGATGTTCAGATCCTGGTCCTCGACCGCGATGCCGAACTCTTTTTCGATAAACATCACCAGCTGCATGGCAAACAGCGAATTGACAAAGCCGAGGGCGAAAATATCCTCATCATCCTGCAGCTCGATATTCTTGAAGAATTTGCCGATGAAGGCGCGGGTGCGGGCTTTGATGTCGTCGACGGTCAGGCTATCGGTGGTCATGGAATTGTCTCCTTGAAATACATTAAAAAATGGCCATATCAATCTCCGGTCACGACGAACCGTCGCCCGGACGGAATATGCGGTGAAGCGCTACTCGTAGGTATAGAAGCCTTTGCCGTTTTTGCGGCCGTGCAGGCCGGCGTCGACCATTTTCTTGAGCAGCGGGCAGGGACGGTACTTGCTATCGTTGTAGCTCTCGTAGAGCACCTCGATCGAGTAAAGGATCGTATCCAGGCCGATCAGGTCGGCGGTTTCCAGCGGACCCATCTTGTGGCCGAAGCATTCTTTGAAGATCGTGTCGACTTCTTCGGCACTGGCGACCTGATCCTGCACCAGGAAGACCGCCTCGTTGACCGTCAGCATCAAGACCCGGTTGGAAACAAAGCCGGGCATATCCTGTACGACGACACCTTTCTTGCCCATGCCGGCCAGCAATTCCTTGGCGGTGGCGATGGTCGCATCGGAGGTGTGGTAGCCGCGGATCACCTCGACGGTCGGCTTCATGGGTACCGGGTTCATAAAGTGCATGCCGACGATCTGCGACGGGCGCTTGGTCAGCGAGCCGACGCGGGTGATCGAGATCGCCGAGGTATTGACGGCGACCACCGTGTGGGCAGGGCAGATGGCATCCAGCTTGAGGTGGACGGCCTTCTTGATCTCCCAATTCTCAACCACGTTCTCAACCACGAAGTCGGCGTCGCTGAGGTGCTCGTAGTCAGTGGCGAAGGTGATACGGCCGAGGGTCGCGGCGATATCCAGCTCCACACCTTTGTTAAGCATTTTGAAGAGTCGCAGGTTGCTGCGGATTTCGCGCTCGGCGTGCTCCAGAATCTGATCGTTGATGTCGATCAGGACTACCTCGTAGCCGCCCTGGGCCAGGCTCTGGCCAACCCCGATACCCATCACACCAGCGCCAATCACGCCAACTTTTTTGATAGCCATTGATTCCTCCATAAAATTACGTTATCAGACCCGGGAAACAGATTCCGCCGCGCTCTCGCTTGAATGTTCGATCGCGTCGATCAGCATCATTTCAATCGCAATAGACATTTCCTCCACTGTGGGTGCGTCAAATAAAATAGTCAGCGGAAGTGCGACCTGGAATGTTCGGCGCAAGCGCGTCACAATTTGAATCCCGATCAGCGAGTTCCCGCCCAAATCAAAGAAGTTGTCATTGACCCCGATCGGCGCAATGCCGAGCACTTCGCTCCAGATCGCGCTGACCTGTTGCTCCAGCTCGCTTTGCGGCTCGACAAACGAGGTGCTGACCTCGGGGCGCGGGTAGCGCTGGGCCGCGTCCTCCTGGCGGGCGGCGCGCTGCAGCGCCGAGCCCTTGCTATCCTCGAACATGGCGACGACGTCTTCGGTCGTCACAAACAGGTGCGAGATGCGGCAGGCCAGGATGCGGCGCAGTGCCTCGGCGCCTTCGTCAAAGGTGATGCCGAAGGTGCGGCGGTAGGCCCGAAAGCGCAGTTGATCTTCGGCTGAAAAACCTTGCAGGCCGTCGGACCAGGCGTCCCACAACCACTCGCCCCAGCTCACCGCCACGGTGCGGCCGTGGTCGGTGGCATGCTTGCGGGCGTAGGCGTCGAGGAAGGCGTTGGCGGCACAGTAGGCCACCTGGCCCGGCCCGCCGCCCGTCGCTGACGTCACTGACGAGAACAACACCAAGAAATCCAGCGGCACCCCGGCCAACGCCCGAGTCAGCGCCAGCGTGCCCTGAACCTTGGGCGCCAGCTCAGCCGCTGCCGTCGCGGCATCCTTAAGCTGCATCAAGCCCACGCCGGGCACGCCGGCCGTGTGGAGCACACCGTGGATCGTCCCGAAGCGTGCCTGGGCCTCAGCCACCGCCCGCGCCATCGCCACCGCGTCGGTGACGTCGGCCTGAATGACCAGCACCTCCGCGCCCAGCGCCTCCAGATCCAGCACCTGCTGAATGCGCCGCCCCACGCCCTGCTCGGCACCGTCGCGTTCGAGCAGCGCCGGCCAGGTGGCACGGTCGGGCAGGCTGGAGCGGTTGACCAGCACCAGCTTGGCTTGAAGCGTCGCCGCCAGGTCGCGGGCCAAGCCGAGGGCGATCCCGCCCAAGCCGCCGGTCAGCAGGTACACCCCGCCCGTCCGCAAGCGCGGATGCGACGCGGGCGCTGTCGGCAGCGCAACCGGCTCCATCATCTGAACCCAGCGATGGGCGCCGCGGAAGGCGACCAGATCGCCGGTCGGTGGGGTAGCCAGCTCAGCGCCGATCTGCGCGACCAAGGTCGCCCGCTCAGCGGGGCTGGCCGGCAACAGGATATCGATGGAGCGCGCGGTCAGGTTCGGATACTCGACCGGAATAATCTTGCACGGCCCAATCACTGCCGCCGCCGCCACGTTGAGCTCCTCGCGGCCGTTGATGTCGTGCATCTCGGAGGTGAGGACATTGATCTCACACCACTCAATATCCTGCTCGCCAAGCGCCTGGGCCAGCGCCAGCAGGCTATAGAAGCCGAGATCCAAGGACTCCGCCAGCCCCACATCGTCAAGCTGAGCGGCACCCACCTTAGGGGTCGCTAGCCAGGCATGGACGATGCGACTAGGCATCTGGCCATGACGCTCCAGTGTCTGCAACAAGGCCGTGAAATCCTCGCGGCTGCCGGCGCGCACGGTATACGCCGTTGCACTGTGCTGGGCAAAGGCTGCGCCGGGCGTGACCGTGATCACGGTCTGGCCGCGCTCTTCCAGCCAGGCGGTCAACCCAGCGGCCAGTCCTTCGCCATCCGCCAGCACCAGCCAGCTACCCTGGTCGCCCAGGCCGGCCGCACCGTCGATAAGCTCGTCGTGGGCGACCGCGCGCTTCCACGAGGGCACGGCATACCAGTCGCCCGCATCAAACCGGCGCACCTTTCGCCCACTATCCCCGCGCGGGTTTGGAGGCAGCTCGATCCAGAAGCGCTGGCGCTCGAAGGGGTAGGTCGGCAGCGGGATACGCTGGCGGACTTCACTGCCACGGAAGCTGGCCCAATCGACCACCACATCGTGTAGCCACAGCCGCCCCAGCGCGCTCAACAGCACCTCCAGGTCATCGCTCGTGTCCGTCATCCCACACACCGTGGCCACGATCTGGCCGAACCGGTCGCGCCCGCAGGCCGGGTGCTGCCGGATAAACGACCCCAGCGCCTGCCCCGGCCCCACTTCCAGCACCACGAGCTGGGCATCGGCCAGCAGCGTGCCAACGCCGTCCGCAAACTGCACCGTCTCGACCATGTGCCGTGCCCAGTAGCCCGGGTCGGTCGCTTCCGCATCGGTGATCCACGTACCGGTGATGTTGGAGATATACGGGATGCGCGGTGCCTGGAGCCGCAGCGTGCGCACCAGCGCCGTCAGCTCGGCCTGCACCGGCGCCAACATCGGCGAGTGGAAGGCGTGGCTCGTCTCCAGCCAGCGGCTGGCCACCTCATCACCGTCCAAGCGGGTTTTCACCGCCTCCAACGCCGCCTGCGGACCAGCCAGGACGCAGGTCATCGGGCTGTTGACCACCGCCAGCGCCACCGCACCGCCCACATACGCACCGATCGCCTCGGCACTCAAGCTCACCGCCAGCATCGACCCGGCCGGCTGGGCCTGAATCCACTGGGCACGCTTGGCGACTAGGGTCAAGGCATCCTCCAAGCTCAACACCCCAGCGACCGCCGCCGCCACGTACTCACCCACGCTGTAGCCGAGCAACGCCTGCGGCCGGATGCCCCAGCTCGCCAGCAGCTGCACCAACGCATACTCCACCACGAACACCGCCGGTTGCGCCCACGCCGTCTGGTGCAAGCGCCCCGCCGACCTCGGCGTCGCGTCTTGGCGCAGCATAGCACGCAGGTCGACGCCGGTCTGGGCGGGAACACCACCATCGGGGTAGATTTCCTTCCGAATGGGCGATCCGAGCAGTGGCGTCAGCAGCGCACAGCAGCGGTCAACCGTCGCGCGGAATACTCCCTCGGTCGCGTATAATCCCTCCGCCATCCCGATGTAGTGGTCGCCCACGCCCGGGAACACAAAGGCCACACCCCGACTGGTCGGCTTCTGTGCCAGCGTCAGCACCCGCCGCGCATCGCCGCTCCGCAGCAGGCCCACCGCGTCCGCCACGTCGCGGGCGACCACAACCCGGCGATGTTCAAACACCCGCCGCCCAACCTGGAGCGTGTGAGCCACATCAGCCAGATTCACCATCGGCTGCTCCTCCAGATAGGCGGCCAGATTCGTGGTCGCTGCCTCCAGCGCGGTCGCCGTTTTGGCCGACAGCACCAGCAGTTCGACCGCCCGACCGGGGCCACTTGGCCCGACCTGCGGTGCTTCCTCCACGATGACGTGCGCATTGGTTCCACCCACACCCAGCGAGTTGACCCCGGCCCGGCGCGGTGTGCCATTGCGCGTCCACGGCGTGAGCGCGGTCGGCACAAAGAACGGGCTGCTGGCGAAGTCGATCTCGGGGTTGGGCGTCTGGAAGTGCAGCGTGGCCGGGATCACGTTGTGCTTGAGCGCCATGACGGTCTTGATCAAGCCGGTCGCCCCCGAAGCGCGGTCGAGGTGGCCGACGTTCGGTTTGACCGAACTGATCGCGCAGAAGCCAACTTTGTCGGTGGTCGTGCGATAGGCCTTGGTCAATGAGGCAACCTCGATCGGGTCGCCGAGTTTGGTGGCAGTGCCGTGGGCCTCGACATACGAGATGGCATCGGCGGCCAGATTGGCATCAGCCAGCGCAGCCTGCACCACCGCCGCCTGCCCGACCACGCTGGGTGCGGTGTAGCCGACCTTGAGGCCGCCGTCGTTGTTGATCGCCGACCCACGGATCACGGCGTGGATAGTGTCGCCGTCGGCCAGCGCGTCCGCCAGCCGCTTCAGCACCACGATCGCCACCCCGTCGCCGAAGGTCGCTCCGCCCGCGTTGGCATCGAACGTCCGGCAATGCCCGTCCGGTGACACCTGATCGCCTTCTTCATACAGATAGCCGGTGTTGACCGGGACACGGACCGACACGCCACCCGCCAACGCGATATCGCACTCGCCGTGGCGCAGGCTGCGGCAGGCCAAGTGGGTGGCGACCAGCGAGGTCGAGCAGAACGTCTGCACCGCGAAGCTTGGCCCGCGCAGGTTCAACTTGTAGGCGACGTTGGTCGCCAGCGCGTCCTTGTCGTTCTCAAGGGTGATGATCTCAGTGATATGGCCGTCGGAGCGTGGGTCGCGGGCGATGCGGTTGAGGTAGGCGTTGGTGTTGGTGCCGCCAAAAACGCCGACCAGGCCGGGATAGCGCTGAGTGTCGTAGCCGGCCTGCTCCAGGGCCTCCCAAGCGCACTCGTGGAACAAGCGCTGCTGCGGGTCGAGAAACTCCGCCTCGCGCGGCGTGTAGCCAAAGAACGCCGCATCAAAGAGGGTGATATCTTCTTGCAGGATCGGCCGCGACTTCACGTAGTCGGGGTGGTACACCTGCATGGGATCGACGCCGGCCGCCAGCAACTCTGCGTCGGTGAAGTGGGTTGTCGACTCGACACCGTTATGCAGATTTTGCCAGAGCTCCTCCACGCTGGAGGCACCGGGAAAACGCCCGACCATGCCGATGATCGCGATACCATCCGCCTGCACCGTCTGGCGCGTTTGCTCGCGGCGGTGCTCAATCAGCAGGCGCTCCTGATCGACATGTTCTTCCGGTGCGACTTCGGGGCGCAGGTATTGGGCCATCGTGCTCACCGTCGGCGCCTCGAAGAGCGCCACCGCTGAAATGTGAGTCTTGAACTCCTTCTTCAGCCGGGCGATCAGCTGAAGCGCGATCAGCGAGTTGCCGCCCAGGTCGAAGAAGTTGTCATGAAGTCCGATCTCGTCGATGCCCAACACATGCTGCCAGATGGCGGAAACGCGTTGCTCATACTCGCCGATCGGCGCAACATAGGTTGTGGACAGCTCCGGGCGGCCGTTGCTCGCGGGAGCCGGCGCAACGGCCGCATCGTTGCGAATGGACTCGAGGCGGACCCACTGGCGGATGCGGGCGTCGAGGTCGCCGGTCGAGTTGATAATCTGGCTGTGGCCCCGGGCCGCGGCGACGCGCTCGAAGGCCGCCGCGCCCTCGGCCGGGCTCATCTCGTACTGGGCAACCGTAAGACCGGTGACGTCGTGCTGGCCGGCGCGCAGGTGCCAGGTGTCCCAGTTGACGCTGACCCAAGGCACTGCGTGCGTGCGGTTGTGGCGCTGGGTGAATGCATCGATGAAGCAGTTGGCCGCCGCGTAGCCCGCGAAACCCAGCCCGCCCAACACCGAGGACACCGACGAACACAGCACGCAGAAGTCCAGCGGCCGGTCGCCCAACGCCGCTTCCAACGCGTACAACCCGTACACCTTCGGCTGGAAGTGAGCGGCGTAGGTCGCCTGTTCGAGGGTCTGGATCAGTCGGAAGGCCGTATCATCCGAAATGCCGGCGGCGTGCAAGACGCCATTGATCGGGCCGAAGCGGGCTTCGGCGATGGCGACCGCGCGGCGCATCTGCTCGGGATCGGCCACGTCGGCGGCCACTACCTCAACCACGCCGCCGGCGGACTCGATCGTCCGCACCCGCTGGATACGCTGGCTGGTGGCGTCATCCGCGCCGTGTTCGCGCAGCCACGCGTCCCATGCCGCCCGCTCCGGCAAGCCCTGCCGGCCGACCAGCACCAGCTTCGCCTGCGCCGTCCGCGCCAGATGCTCCGCCAGGATTAACCCGACCCCGCCCAGACCGCCCGTCATCAGATACACCCCGCCCGGCCGCAGGATCGGCTGGGACAGCGCTTCCAGGCGCAGCGGGACATAGCGTTCGGCAAAGCGTTGACCGTCGCGATAGGCAACGTGCAGATCGTGGCTGCCGCTCTGGCCCTCGGCGATCAGTCCCGCCGCATACCCGTCCAAGTGGCGAGCATCTAGATCCACATCCAGGTCGACGCTGCGGACAATGATCGAGGTGTTCTCCTGGCCAATCACGGTGCAGGCTCCCAAGAGGGTCGCGTTGTCGGCATCGGGGATGTCGCTCGGATCGACGGCCTGCATACCTTTGGAAACCACCAGCATGTGGATGCTGTCGGTAATCACCTGCGCTTCAAAGGCGCGGGCAAGATTAAGCAAGCTGGTAAAGCAGTAGTCCTGCGCGGCTGCGAAGCGCGCCGCTCCGGACTTGATCCCCGCGAGCGGCGTCAGGCTCCACAGATGGAGGACATGGGTCGGCAGCGGGTCTTGCCCCTGGATCGCCGCGATAAGGTCTAGGTAATCGGCCAGTCGGGTTGGCGCCAGCTCGTAGTGGTGGGTATCAAGACGCTTGAAGCCTTCGCCGATCGTGACGGTTACCGCTTCGTGGCCATGCTCGGCCAGCCGTTGGCGTACGCCGGCGCCAATCCCCATGGCATCAACAAAAATCAACCAGCGCTGTTTAGAGTCATTGGTCGGCGCATTGAGTGCGGCGGGTGCCCATTCGGGCCGATAAAACCAATCGGCGATATCCGCCCGCTTGCCGACCGTGGCAGGCTGATTTGCCGCGGCCCATTCGCGCTTCGGCGCATCGATCCAGAAGCGCTTGCGCTCGAAGGGATACGTCGGCAGCGGGACACGGCGGCGGGCCGCGCCGCCGTGGAAACCGGCCCAATCGACGGGGACACCGGCCAGCCACAGTCGCCCCAGCCCTTCCAACAGCGCGATCAAATCTCGCTGCGGCTCCGTTGCGCCCGGTAGGGTCGCGACAATCTGGCCAAAACGCGTGCGGCCGCAGGTCGGATGCTGGCGGATAAACGACCCCAGCGCTTGGCCCGGTCCCACTTCGAGCAGCGCCAGCTGAGCATCGGCCAGCAGCGTACCGACGCCATCGGCAAACTGCACCGTTTCGACCATATGCCGCGCCCAGTAGCCCGGGTCGGTCGCCTCGGCATCGGTGATCCACGTGCCAGTCACATTGGAGATATAGGGAATTTTGGGCGTCTGGAGCCGCAGCGTGCGTACCAGCGCGGTCAGTTCGGCCGCCACCGGCGCCAGCATCGGCGAGTGGAACGCGTGGCTCGTCTCCAGCCAGCGACTGGCCACGTCGGCGGCCGCGAAGCGCTCCGCCAGCGCCGCCAAGGCGGGCTGCGAGCCGGCCAAGACACAGGTCATTGGGCTGTTGACCACCGCCAGCGCCACCTCGGTATTCAGGTAGGGCTGGATGGCCTCGACGCCCAGCGAGACGGCCAGCATCGCGCCATGCGGCTGGGCTTGGATCCACTGGGCGCGTTTGGCCACCAAGGTCAGCGCGTCCTCCAGGCTCAACACCCCGGCGACCGTCGCCGCGACGTATTCGCCCAGACTATAGCCGAGCAGCGCTTGCGGCCGGATACCCCAGCTCGCCAGCAGTTGGACCAGCGCGTACTCGACCACAAACACCGCCGGCTGGGCCAGCGCCGTCTGATGCAGCGCTCCCGCCACACGACTGCTCGCCGCAGTAGCCGCAAACAGCGTGTGGGCCGCGGTTGCGGCCGGCTGATCGGCGGGATACAGGGCGGCGCGCAGATCCTGGCCAAGGCGCGGGGCCAGCAATTCGGCACACTGATCAACCGCCTCGCGGAAGACCGCCTCGGTCGCGTACAGCGTCCCGGCCATGCCGGCGTAATGGTCGCCCACGCCGGGGAACACAAACGCCACCGGCCGGTTGCGTCCAGTCTGCGTGGCGCTCAGCACGCGCCGCGAATCCTTTGCCACCAACGCGGCGCGGACATCGGCCACGCTGTCGCCGACCAGGATGCGGCGGTGGTTGAAGCCCGCGCGACCAACCTGGAGGGTAAAGGCCACGTCGGCCAGATCGACGGGGGCGCCGGCCAGATAGGCGGCCAAGTTGTCGGTCATGGCCTCCAGGGCGGTCGCGGTCTTGGCCGACAGCACCAGCAACTGGGCCGGGCGAGCCGGAGCCACGGGCGCCGGTGCAGGCGCTTCCTCCAGCACGACGTGGACGTTGGTGCCGCCCAGACCAAACGAGTTGACGCCGGCCCGGCGCGGCGCAGCGCCGTTGGCCGGCCACTCGCGCAGTTGCGTGTTGACGTAGAACGGGCTGTTGGCCAGATCAATATCCGGGCTAGGCGCCTCGAAATCAAGGTTGGGCGGCAGCTGGCGGTGGTGCAAAGCCATGGTCGTTTTGATCAGGCCCGTCACCCCCGACGCCCGGTCGAGGTGCCCCATGTTGGGCTTCACCGACCCCAGCGCGCAGGATTGTTTGCGTGGCGCGCCGCGCTCAAACGCTTTGATCAAGGCGGCCAGTTCGATCGAGTCGCCAAGCGGCGTGGCCGTTCCGTGGGCCTCAATATAGCTGACCGTTTCCGGGGCGACCTTGGCCCGGCTCTGGGCGATGGTAATCACTGATGACTGGCCATTCAAGCCAGGGGCGGTGTAGCCGACCTTGCGGATGCCGTCGTTGTTGACCGCCGACCCGCGGATAACCGCGTAGATCGTGTCGCCATCCTTCAATGCATCGGTCATGCGCTTCAGCAGCACCACCCCAACGCCATTGCTCATCACGCTGCCCTGGGCCTTGGCATCGAAGGTGCGGCAGTGTCCATCGGGCGACAGGATGCCGCCTTCCTGGTACATGTACCCCTCGCCCTGTGGCACGGCGATCACAGCGCCGCCGGCTAGTGCCAGGCCACACTCATAGGTGAGCAGGCTCTGGCAGGCCATATGGACTGCGACCAGCGAGGTCGAACAGAACGTCTGCACCGCCACGCTCGGCCCGCGCAGGTTCAGCTTGTACGACACGGTCGACGCCAGCGAGTCGACATCGTTGCCGACGGCCAGTTGCAGGCCGCCGGCCGCCTCGGCGATCTCGCGATTGGTATGGAGGTTATTGCCCCTGTAGGTCGAGGTCGCCGAGCCGGCGAACACACCGATCGCCCCGCGGAACCCTTCCGGATCGTAGCCGGCCTGCTCAAGAGCCTGCCAGGCGCACTCCAAGAACAGGCGGTGCTGTGGGTCCATCACCTCGGCTTCGCGTGGCGTGTAGCCGAAGAACGCCGCGTCGAACAGCTCGATGTCATCGAGCCTGGTTCCATGCTTAACAAAGTTCGGATCGTTCAAGACCTCGGGATCGACGCCCGCTGCCAGCAGTTCCGCATCGGTGAAAGAGCGGATTGACCGCACCCCCGCGACCAGATTCTGCCAGAAGGCAGCCACGTCACGGGCATCGGGGAAGCGCCCTGTTATCCCAATGATCGCGACCGCTCCATTGTAGTTCGTTGCTGTCGAACCCGTCATGTCAGCTCCTCCATTTGAGCTCTGTCTTTGAAGAAATCGAACTGTTCTTCGCGCTTGTCGGCTTCCTCGTCAAGATCGGGAAGATGAACCGCGCTTGAACCCGTGGGGTGTGTCGATTGATTGATATAGTCCGCCAGTGTGGCGACGGTCGGAGCCTCGTACAGGACGTGTGCCGGCAGTTTCTCCAATTTGAGATTTCGGCGCAGTTGATTGATCAGACCAATTCCCAGCAGCGAGTTGCCACCGAGATCGAAGAAGTTATCGTTGGCACCAATCGCCTCGATCGCCAAGACATCAGCCCAGACCCGCGCGATGCTTTGCTCCAACTCGCCTTGCGGCTCGACAAACGAGCCGACCTCGGGCCGCGGATAACGGGTTCGCGCCTGTTGTTCGGTTGGCTCGGCTTGCGTCCGCGCCGCCGAGCGTTTGCTGCCCTCAAACATATTCAACAGGTCTTCGGTCGTCACAAACAGGTGCGGAATCTGGCAGGCCAGGATGCGGCGCAGCGCCTCGGCGCCTTCGGCGAAGGTGATCCCAAAGTTCTTGCGGTAGGCCCGGAATTCTGCCTGAACCTCGGGTGCGAAGCCTTGCAAACCCTCGGACCAGGCATCCCATAGCCATTCGCCCCAGCTCACCGCGACGGTCTGACCGTGGTCGGTGGCATGCTTGCGGGCGTAGGCGTCGAGGAAGGCGTTGGCGGCACAGTAGGCCACTTGGCCCGGCCCGCCGCCCGTCGCCGACGTCACCGACGAGAACAACACCAAGAAATCCAGCGGCACCCCGGCCAACGCCCGAGTCAGCGCCAGCGTGCCCTGAACCTTGGGCGCCAGCTCAGCCGCTGCCGTCGCGGCATCCTTAAGCTGCATCAAGCCCACGCCGGGCACGCCGGCCGTGTGGAGCACACCGTGGATCGTCCCGAAGCGTGCCTGGGCCTCAGCCACCGCCCGCGCCATCGCCACCGCATCGGTGACGTCGGCCTGAATGACCAGCACCTCCGCGCCCAGCGCCTCCAGATCCAGCACCTGCTGGATGCGCCGCCCCATGCCCTGCTCGGCACCGTCGCGTTCGAGCAGCGCCGGCCAGGTGGCACGGTCGGGCAGGCCGGAGCGGTTGACCAGCACCAGCTTGGCCCGCAGCGTCGCCGCCAGGTCGCGGGCCAAGCCGAGGGCGATCCCGCCCAGGCCGCCGGTCAGCAGGTACACCCCGCCCGTCCGCAAGCGCGGATGCGACGCGGGCACTGCCGGCAGCGCAACCGGCTCCATCATCTGAACCCAGCGATGGGCGCCGCGGAAGGCGACCTGGTCACCGGTCGGCGGAGTGGCCAGTTCGGCGCCCAGCTGCGCGACCAGGGTCGCCCGCTCAGCGGGGCTGGCCGGCAGCAAGATATCGATGGAGCGCGCGGTCAGATTGGGATACTCGACCGGAATAATCTTGCACGGCCCGATCACCGTGGCGGCGGCGATGCGCAGATCTTCCTGTCCAGTGACCTCCTGCATAGCTACGGTGACGGCGTTGATCTCGCACCACTCGACACCCTGGTCGCCCAGCGCTTGGGCCAGCGCCAGCAGGCTGTAGAAGCCGTGCTGGAGCGTATGATCGAATCCGGCGGCGGTTTCGTCCGCGGCGGGGTCGCCGGCGGTCGCCAACCAGGCGTGGACAACGCGGCTAGGCGTCTGGCCTTGGCGTTCCAGCGTCTGCAACAAGGCAGTGAAGTCCTCACGGCTGGCGGGACGCACGGTATACGCCGTTGCGCTGTGCTGGGTGAAGGCCGCGCCAGGTGTGACCGCGATCACGGTCTGGCCGCGATCTTCCAGCCAAGCGGTCAACCTGGTGGCCAGTCCTTCGCCATCCACCAGCACCAGCCAGCACCCCGGCTCGGTCAGCGAGCCGTTGTTGACGATATTATGGGCGACCGCGCGCTTCCACGAGGGCACGGCATACCAGTCGCCCGCATCAAATCGTCGAAGTTTCGGCCCGCTACCCGGCCGCGGGGTCAGATCAGGCTCGATCCAGAAGCGCTGGCGCTCGAAGGGGTAGGTGGGCAACGGGATACGCTGGCGGACTTCGCTGCCACGGAAGCCGGCCCAATCGACCACCACATCGTGTAGCCACAGCCGCCCCAGCGCGCTCAACAACACCTCCAGGTCATCGCTCGTGTCCGTCATCCCACGCACCGTGGCCACGATCTGGCCGAACCGGTCGCGCCCGCAGGCCGGGTGCTGCCGGATAAACGACCCCAGCGCCTGCCCCGGCCCCACTTCCAGCACCACGAGCTGGGCATCGGCCAGCAGCGTGCCAACGCCGTCCGCAAACTGCACCGTCTCGACCATATGCCGTGCCCAGTAGCCCGGGTCGGTCGCTTCCGCATCGGTGATCCAGGTGCCGGTGATGTTGGAGACATACGGGATGCGCGGTGCTTGGAGCCGCAGCGTACCAGCCAGTGCGGTCAGCTCGGCCTGCACCGGCGCCAACATCGGCGAGTGGAAGGCGTGGCTCGTTTCCAGCCAGCGGCTGGCCACCTCATCACCGTCCAAGCGGGTTTTCACTGCCTCCAACGCGGACTGGGGACCGGCCAGGACACAGGTCATCGGGCTATTGACCACCGCCAGCGCCACCGCGCCGCCCACATACGTACCGATCGCCTCGGCACTCAAGCTCACCGCCAGCATCGATCCGGCCGGCTGGGCCTGAATCCACTGGGCACGCTTGGCGACTAGGGTCAAGGCATCCTCCAGGCTCAACACCCCAGCGACCGTCGCCGCCACGTACTCACCCACGCTGTAGCCGAGCAACGCCTGCGGCCGGATGCCCCAGCTCGCCAGCAGCTGCGCCAACGCATACTCCACCACGAACACCGCCGGTTGTGCCCACGCCGTCTGGTGCAAGCGCCCCGCCGACCCCGGCGTCGCGTCCTCGCGCAGCATAGCACGCAGGTCGACGCCGGTCTGGGCGGGAACACCACCATCGGGGTAAATTTCCTTCCGAATGGGCGATCCGAGCAGTGGCGTCAGCAGCGCGCAGCAGCGGTCAACCGTCGCGCGGAATACTCCCTCGGTCGCGTATAATCCCTCCGCCATCCCGACGTAGTGGTCGCCCACACCCGGGAACACGAAGGCCACACCCCGACTGGTCGGCTTTTGTGCCAGCGTCAGCACCCGCCGCGCATCGCCGCTCCGCAACAGCGCCGCAGCGCTCGTCGCATCGCGGGCGACCACGACCCGGCGGTGCTCAAACACCCGCCGCCCAACCTGGAGCGTGTGGGCCACATCAGCCAGATTCACCGTCGGCTGCTCCTCCAGATGGGCCGCCAGATTCGTGGTCGCTGCCTCCAGCGCGGTCGCCGTTTTGGCCGACAGCACCAGCAGTTCGACCGCCCGACCGGGGCCACTTGGCCCGACCTGCGGTGCTTCCTCCACGATGACGTGGGCATTGGTTCCACCCACACCCAGCGAGTTGACCCCGGCCCGGCGCGGTGTGCCATTGCGCGTCCACGGCGTGAGCGCGGTCGGCACAAAGAACGGGCTGCTGGCGAAGTCGATCTCGGGGTTGGGCGTCTGGAAGTGCAGCGTGGCCGGAATCACGTTGTGCTTCAGGGCCATAACCGTCTTGATCAAACCAGTCGCGCCAGCCGCCCGGTCGAGGTGGCCGACGTTCGGTTTGACCGAACTGATCGCGCAGAAGCCAACTTTGTCGGTGGTCGTGCGATAGGCCTTGGTCAATGCCGCCACTTCGATCGGGTCGCCGAGTTTGGTGGCGGTGCCGTGGGCCTCGACATACGAGATGGCATCGGCGGCCAGATTGGCATCAGCCAGCGCCGCCTGCACCACCGCCGCCTGCCCGACCACGCTGGGTGCGGTGTAGCCGACCTTCAGCCCCCCGTCGTTGTTGATCGCCGACCCACGGATCACGGCGTGGATAGTGTCGCCGTCGGCCAGCGCGTCCGCCAGCCGCTTCAGTACCACGATCGCCACCCCGTCGCCGAAGGTCGCTCCGCCCGCGTTGGCATCGAACGTCCGGCAGTGGCCGTCCGGTGACACCTGATCGCCTTCTTCATACAGATAGCCGGTGTTGACCGGGACACGGACCGACACGCCACCAGCGAGGGCGATATCGCACTCGCCGTGGCGCAGGCTGCGGCAGGCCAAGTGGGTGGCGACCAGCGAGGTCGAGCAGAACGTCTGCACCGCGAAGCTTGGCCCGCGCAGGTTCAACTTGTAGGCGACGTTGGTCGCCAGCGCGTCCTTGTCGTTCTCAAGGGTGATGATCTCAGTGATATGGCCGTCGGAGCGTGGGTCGCGGGCGATGCGGTTGAGGTAGGCGTTCATATTGGTGCCGCCAAAAACGCCGACCAGGCCGGGATAGCGCTGAGTATCGTAGCCGGCCTGCTCCAGGGCCTCCCAAGCGCACTCGTGGAACAAGCGCTGCTGCGGGTCGAGAAACTCCGCCTCGCGCGGCGTGTAGCCGAAAAACGCCGCATCGAACAAGCTGACATCATCCTTCAGGATCGGCCGCGACTTGACGTAGTCGGGGTGCCGGATTTCCAGGGGATTGACCCCGGAAGCAACGAGTTCCTCATCGGTGAAGTGGGTTGTCGACTCGACACCGTTATGCAGATTTTGCCAGAGCTCCTCCACGCTGGAGGCACCGGGAAAACGCCCGACCATGCCGATGATCGCGAGGCCATCCGCCTGCACCGTCTGGCGCGTTTGCTCGCGGCGCTGTTGCAAGAGCAGCGCCTGCTGGTCGACATCGGGCGCGGTTTCGGGGCGCAGCAATTGCGACATTGCCCGCACCGTCGGCGCCTCAAACAAGGCGACCATCGGGATCTGGGTTTTCAGCTCTTTCTTGAGCCGCGTCACTAATTGGAGCGCGACCAACGAATTGCCGCCCAGGTCAAAGAAGTTGTCGTCGATGCCCACCTCGTCGATACCCAGAATCTGCTGCCAGACCATAGCCACCCGCTGCTCATACTCGCTGCTGGAAAGCGGTGTGCCGCGGGGCACCGTTTGCACGGCGGTGTCGGCCGCTGCGGCGGCGTCGGCGCGCACCGATTCCAGGCGGACCCACTGGCGAATGCGGGCGTCGAGGTCGCCGGTCGAGTTGACAATCTGGGTGTGGCCCCGGGCCGCAGCGACGCGCTCGAAGGCCGCCGCGCCCTCGGCCGGACTCATCTCGTACTGGGCGACGGTCGCGCCGATCACATCGTGCTGGCCGACCTTGAGTTGCCAAGTATCCCAGTTGACGCTGACCCAAGGCACTGCGTGCGTGCGGTTGTGGCGCTCGGTAAAGGCATCGATGAAGCAGTTGGCCGCCGCGTAGCCCGCGAAGCCCAACCCACCCAGCACCGCCGAGATCGAGGAAAACAGCACACAGAAGTCCAGCGGCCGGTCGCCCAGCGCCGCTTCCAGTGCGTACAACCCGTACACCTTCGGCTGGAAGTGAGCGGCGTAGGTCGCCTGTTCCAATAACTGGATTAGGTTGTACGCGGTGCTATCCGAGATACCGGCGGCGTGCAAGACGCCGTTGATCGAACCGAACTGCTGCTCGGTCGCCGCAATCACGCGCTGGAAACCGGCCACCATGGCCACATCGGCGGCAACAACCAGAACGCTGCCACCGGCGGCTTCGATCATCCGCACCCGCTGGATACGCTGGCTCGTGGCGTCGTCCGCGCCGTGTTCGCGCAGCCACGCGTCCCAGGCCGCCCGCTCCGGCAAGCCCTGCCGGCCGACCAGCACCAGCTTCGCCTGCGCCGTCCGCGCCAGATGCTCCGCCAGCACCAGTCCGACCCCGCCCAGGCCGCCCGTGATCACATACACCCCGCCCGGCCGCACCGCCGGCGACTCCGGCACCTCTAGCCGCAAGGGCTGGTACTGCTGGACAAATCGCTGATTGCCGCGATAAGCGACGTGGAGGTCGCTGTTTTGCTTCTGACACTCGGCGACCAGCGCGGCGACCGGCAGTTCGGCACTGTTCAGGTCAGCTGGCAGGCTTAGGTCGATGTTGCGGACCGTGATAGAAAGGTTTTCCTGGCCGATCACAGTGCAGGCACCAAGGATTGTGGCGTTGTCGGCATCGGGGAGGTCGCTCGGATCGACGGCCTGGATACTGGCAGTCGCCACCAGCAGCTCAACCGGATCGTCGATCAGCTGGCTGCCGAGGGCGAAGGCCAGGTTTAGCAAGCTGGTGAAGCCGTACTCCTGAATGGCTGCGAAACGCCCGGAACCCGTCGCCCGACCCGCCGCCGGCGCCAGACTCCACAGATGGAGGACGTGGGTCGGCAGGTATCCCGCGCCGATCGCCGTCTTCAAAAGGTTCTGGTAATCGTCAATCTGGCCCGGTCGGATCTGAAAGTGCTGCTCGTCGAACTGGACGAAATCTGATCCGGCCTCGATCTGCACGACGCGATGGCCGGCCAGTATCAACCGCTGGCCGACAGCGTTGCCCAGACCGTGCTGGTCGGCAAACACCAGCCAGCAGCCCGGCTTGACCGGTGCACCCAGCAGTTCCGCGCGCACCCACGCTGGCTGATAGAACCAGTCGGCGATGTCGGGTTTGCGGCCCGCGGTCGTCTCGGCGAGGGCGGCGGCCTTCTCCGGCCGTTGCACATCGATCCAGAAGCGCTTGCGCTCAAAGGGATACGTCGGCAGCGGGACGCGCTGGCGAGCCGCGCCGCCGTGGAAACCGGCCCAATCGACGGGGACGCCAGCTAGCCACAACCGCCCTAGCCCGTTGAGCAGCGCCACCAGATCATTAGTGGCCTCGGCCGCCACTGGCAAGGTCGCGACGATCTGGCCAAACCGGTCACGCCCGCAGGTCGGATGCTGGCGGATAAACGACCCCAGCGCTTGGCCCGGTCCCACTTCGAGCAGCGCCAGCTGAGCATCGGCCAGCAAGGTGCCGACGCCATCGGCAAACTGCACCGTTTCGACCATATGCCGTGCCCAATAGCTCGGGTCGGTCGCCTGGGCGTCGGTGATCCACGTGCCAGTCACATTGGAGATATAGGGAATTTTGGGTGTCTGGAGCTGCAGCGTGCGCACCAGCGCGGTCAGTTCGGCCGCCACCGGCGCCAGCATCGGCGAGTGGAACGCGTGGCTCGTCTCCAGCCAGCGGCTGGCCACCTCATCTTCTTCCAGACGGATTTTGACCGCCTCCAACGCCGCCTGCGGACCGGCCAGGACGCAGGTCATTGGGCTGTTGACCACCGCCAGCGCCACCTCGGTATTCAGGTAGGGCTGGATGGCCTCGGCGCCCAGCGAGACGGCCAGCATCGCGCCATGCGGCTGGGCCTGAATCCACTGGGCGCGCATGGCAACCAGGGTCAGGGCATCCTCCAGGCTCAGCACGCCGGCGACCGTCGCCGCCACGTACTCGCCCAGACTATAGCCGAGCAGCGCTTGCGGCCGGATACCCCAGTTCGCCAGCAGTTGGACTAACGCATACTCGACCACAAACACCGCCGGCTGGGCCAGCGCCGTCTGATGCAGCGCTCCCGCCACACGACTGCTCGCCGCAGTAGCCGCAAACAGCGTGTGGGCCGCGGCTGCGGCTGGCTGATCGGCGGGATACAGGGCGGCGCGCAGATCCTGGCCAAGGCGTGGGGCCAGCAATTCGGCACACTGATCAACCGCCTCGCGGAAGACCGCCTCGGTCGCGTACAGGGTCTTGGCCATGTCGGCATAGTGGTCGCCCACGCCGGGGAACACAAACGCCACCGGCCGGTTGCGTCCAGTCTGCGTGGCGCTCAGCACGCGCCGCCCATCGCGCTGCTCCAGGGCGGCACGAACATCGGCGGCACTGGTTCCGGCGACGATCCGCCGGTGGTTGAAACCCGTGCGGCCGATCTGGAGGGTAAAGGCCACGTCGGCCAGATCGGCAGGGGCGCCGGCCAGATAGGCGGCTAGGTTGTCGGTCATGGCCTCCAGGGCGGTCGCGGTCTTGGCTGACAGCACCAGCAACTGGGCCGGGCGAGCCGGAGCCACGGGCGCCGGTGCGGGTGCTTCCTCCAGCACGACGTGGACGTTGGTGCCGCCCAGACCAAACGAGTTGACGCCGGCCCGTCGCACGCTCCCGGCCTCAGCGGCCCACTCGCGCAGTTGCGTGTTGACGTAGAACGGACTGCTGGCCAGATCGATATCCGGGCTGGTGCGCTCGAAATCAAGGTTGGGCGGCAGCTGGCGGTGATACAGGGCCATGGTCGTTTTGATCAGGCCCGTCACCCCCGACGCCCGGTCGAGGTGGCCGACATTCGGCTTGACCGACCCCAGCGCGCAGAATTGCTGGCGAGTGGTTTTACGCTCGAAGGCTTTGATCAAGGCGGCCAGCTCGATCGAGTCGCCGAGCGGCGTGGCCGTACCGTGGGCCTCGATATAGCCGATTGACTCTGGCGCAACCCCGGCGCGCTGATGCGCAGTGGAGATCACCGATGACTGGCCGCCCAGACCGGGGGCGGTATAGCCGACCTTGCGGATGCCATCGTTGTTGATCGCCGACCCGCGGATGATGGCGTAGATCGTGTCGCCATCGTTGAGCGCGTCCTCGAAGCGCTTGAGCACGACGACGCCGACGCCGCTGCCCATCACGCTGCCCTGGGCCTGGGCGTCGAACGTGCGGCAGCGGCCGTCCGGCGACAAGATGCCGCCTTCTTGGTAGAAATACCCGAGGCCCTGTTGCAGATTCAGCGCCGAGCCGCCGCCAAGCGCGATATTACACTCGTAGGTCAGCAGGCTCTGGCAGGCCATGTGGACCGCGACCAGCGAGGTCGAGCAGAACGTCTGCACTGCCACGCTCGGCCCGCGCAGGTTCAGCTTGTACGAGACGATCGTCGCTAGCGAGTCCTTTTCGTTGTTGATATTAACCTGAAGGTCACCGGCCCACTCCCTGATGCTTGGGTTGGAGGCGATATTCTCCAGAGCATACGTCGGGTGGCCGGAGCCGGCGAACATGCCGATGGCTCCGCGGTAGGTTTCCAGGTCATAGCCAGCCCGTTCCAGTCCTTCCCAAGCACATTCCAAAAATAGCCGGTACTGGGGATCGATGATCTCGGCCTCGCGCGGCGTGTAGCCGAAGAAACTGGCGTCGAACAGATCGACATCGTCGACAAACGCGCCAGCCTTGACATACTGCGGGTCGCGAAGCACTGCGGGATCCATGCCCATGGCCAGCATATCCTCGTCGGCAATCGGGAGGATTGAGCGCACGCCAGCGACCAGATTCTGCCAGAACGCATCAACATTCGACGCGCCTGGGAAGCGCCCGGCCATGCTTACGATGGCAATGGCTGTGTCGTATGCATCATCATATGCTGCTCTATCGGTCATAGATCCCTCATTTCCAAAGTCATCGCATTGCTCCCTGCTTGGCGAAGCGTTGCCGCCGCCGCTTGACCTGCGCGCCAGAGATGGTTCATGCATCCTCCAGCGACGATTGCTGTTTAAACCGGTTAACCTTTTGCCGGATTTTGACATCAAGATCCGGCACCGCTTCCGTAACCAGGGCTGCCTCAGGCGCCGGTGTGAGATAGGCGGCCTGGGTGGCGACGGTCGGAGCCTCGTAGAGTACGTAGGCCGGCAGCTTGTCGACCTTCAGTGCCTTGCGGATCCGAGAAAAGAGATCCAGACCCAGTAGCGAGTTGCCGCCCAAGTCGAAGAAATTGTCGTGGAGGCCGATCGGTGCGATGCCTAACACCGTGCTCCAGATACCGGCGATCTGCTGTTCAATCACGCTTTGCGGCTCGACAAACGAGGTGCCGACCTCGGGGCGCGGATAGGTCGGCCGCGCTTCCTGCTGCCGCTGTAATTCTTCGAGGCCGCGAGCCGCCGATTCGCGCCGACTCCGCTCGGCCATCGGCAGCAGATCCTCGCTGGTCACAAACACGTGGGCCAGCGGCTCGGCCAGGATGCGGCGTAGAATGTCGGCGCCTTCGTCAAAGGTGATCCCGAAGGTCGTGCGGTAGGCGCGGAAGCGCGCCTGGACCTCGGGCGCGAAGCCCTGCAAGCCCTCAGACCAGGCATCCCACAGCCACTCGCCCCAGCTCACCGCGACGGTCTGACCGTGGTCGGTGGCGTGCTTGCGGGCGTAGGCGTCGAGGAAGGCGTTGGCGGCACAGTAGGCCACTTGGCCCGGCCCGCCGCCCGTCGCCGACGTCACCGACGAGAACAACACCAAGAAATCGAGTGGAATCCCAGCTAACGCGCTGGTCAGCGCCAGCGTGCCTTGGACTTTGGGCGCCAGCTCAGCCGCTGCCGTCGCGGCATCCTTAAGCTGCATCAAGCCCACGCCGGGCACGCCGGCCGTGTGGAGCACACCGTGGATCGTCCCGAAGCGTGCCTGGGCCTCAGCCACCGCCCGCGCCATCGCCACCGTGTCGGTGACGTCGGCCTGGATGACCAGCACCTCCGCGCCCAGCACCTCCAAGTCCAGCACCTGCTGGATGCGCCGCCCCACGCCCTGCTCGGCACCGTCGCGTTCGAGCAACGCCGGCCAGGTGGCGCGGTCGGGCAGGCCGGAGCGGTTGACCAGCACCAGTTTCGCCTGAAGCGTCGCCGCCAGGTCGCGGGCCAAGCCGAGGGCGATCCCGCCCAGGCCGCCGGTCAGCAGGTACACCCCGCCCGTCCGCAAGCGCGGATGCGACGCGGGCGCTGCTGGCACGGTAATTGGTTCGAAAACCTGGACCCAGCGATGGGCGCCGCGGAAGGCGACCTGGTCACCGGTCGGCGGAGTGGCCAGTTCAGTGCCCAGCTGTGCGACCAGCGCCGTGCGTTCGGCAGCCCCAGCTGGCAACAGGATATCGATCGAGCGCGCCGTTAAGTTGGGATATTCCTGCGGAATAATCTTGCATGGCCCGATCACCGTTGATGCCGCTACCTGAAGATTCTCCTGTCCGGTGACCTCCTGCATGGCCGCAGTGACGGCGTTGATCTCGCACCACTCGACACCCTGGTCGCCCAGCGCTTGGGCCAGTGCCAGCAGGCTGTAGAAGCCGACATCTAGTGTTGCGGTCAGAGTAGCATCGCTGAGCGAATCGGCATCCTCCTGGGCACCGAACAGCCAGCAATGGACGACGCGGCTGGGGGCGTGGCCTTGGCGCTCCAACGTTTGCAACAAGGCCGTGAAATCCTCGCGGCTGGTCGGGCGGAGCATATAGCGCGCCTGACCGAGTGCCGCGAAGCTCGCGCCGGGCATGACCGTGATCACGGTCTGGCCGCGCTGCTCCAGCCAGGCAGTCAACTCGGCGGCCAGCCCCTCGCCATCCGCCAGCATCAGCCAGCAGTGCGGCTCGGCCAAACGCGCCGCAACTCCGGCGCTGCCGGCCTGAATGCTGCGTTTCCACGATGGCGCAGCCAGCCAATCGCCGATATCCGGGCGGCGGATCGGCCGGTGGGCCGCCGCAAGGCGACTATTGAGGTTCGGCTCGATCCAGAAGCGCTGGCGCTCGAAGGGGTAGGTCGGCAGCGGGATACGCTGGCGGACTTCGCTGCCACGGAAGCCGGCCCAATCGACCACCACATCGTGTAGCCACAGCCGCCCCAGCGCGCTCAACAACACCTCCAGGTCATCGCTCGTGTCCGTCATCCCACGCACCGTGGCCACGATCTGGCCGAACCGGTCGCGTCCGCAGGCCGGGTGCTGCCGGATAAACGACCCCAGCGCCTGCCCCGGCCCCACTTCCAGCACCACGAGCTGGGCATCGGCCAGCAGCGTGCCAACGCCGTCCGCAAACTGCACCGTCTCGACCATATGCCGCGCCCAGTAGCCCGGGTCGGTCGCTTCCGCATCGGTGATCCACGTACCGGTCACGTTGGAGATATACGGGATGCGCGGTGCCTGGAGCCGCAGCGTACCAGCCAGTGCGGTCAGCTCGGCCTGCACCGGCGCCAACATCGGCGAGTGGAAGGCGTGGCTCGTTTCCAGCCAGCGGCTGGCCACCTCATCACCGTCCAAGCGGGTTTTCACTGCCTCCAACGCCGCCTGCGGACCGGCCAGGACACAGGTCATCGGGCTATTGACCACCGCCAGCGCCACCGCACCGCCCACATACGCACCGATCGCCTCGGCACTCAAGCTCACCGCCAGCATCGACCCGGCCGGCTGGGCCTGAATCCACTGGGCACGCTTGGCGACTAGGGTCAAGGCATCCTCCAGGCTCAACACCCCAGCGACCGTCGCCGCCACGTACTCACCCACGCTGTAGCCGAGCAACGCCTGCGGCCGGATGCCCCAGCTCGCCAGCAGCTGCACCAACGCATACTCCACCACAAACACCGCCGGTTGCGCCCACGCCGTCTGGTGCAAGCGCCCTGCCGACCTCGGCGTCGCGTCCTCGCGCAGCATAGCACGCAGGTCGATGCCCGCCGAGACCGGCGCGCCGCCATCCGGGTAGATTTCCTTTCGGATCGGCGATCCGAGCAGCGGTGTCAGCAGCGCGCAGCAGCGGTCAACCGTCGCGCGGAATACTCCCTCGGTCGCGTACAACCCCTCCGCCATCCCGACGTAATGGTCGCCCACACCCGGGAACACAAAGGCCACGCCGCGACTGGTCGGCTTTTGTGCCAGCGTCAGCACCCGCCGCGCATCGCCGCTCCGCAACAGCGCCGCAGCGCTCGTCGCATCGCGGGCGACCACGACCCGGCGATGTTCAAACACCCGCCGCCCAACCTGGAGTGTGTGGGCCACATCGGCCAGATTCACCGTTGGCTGCCCCTCCAGATAGGCGGTCAGATTCACCGTCATCGTCTCCAAGGCGCTGGGCGTGCGTGCCGACAGCACCAGCAATTCGACCGCCCGACCGGGGCCGCTCGGCCCGACCTGCGGCGCTTCCTCGACGATGACGTGGGCATTGGTCCCACCCACACCCAGTGAGTTGACCCCGGCCCGACGCGGTGTGCCATTGCGCGTCCACGGCGTGAGCGCGGTCGGCACAAAGAACGGGCTGCTCGCGAAGTCGATCTCGGGATTGGGCGTCTGGAAGTGCAAGGTCGGCGGAATCACGTTGTGCTTCAGCGCCATAACCGTTTTGATCAAGCCAGTCGCGCCGGCCGCCCGGTCGAGGTGGCCGACGTTCGGTTTGACCGAACTGATCGCGCAGAAGCCAACTTTATCAGTCATCGTGCGGTAGGCCTTGGTCAATGAGGCAACCTCGATCGGGTCGCCGAGCTTGGTGGCGGTGCCGTGGGCCTCGACATACGAGATGGCATCGGCGGCCAGATTGGCATCAGCCAGCGCCGCCTGCACCACCGCCGCCTGCCCAACCACGCTGGGTGCCGTATAGCCGACCTTCAGCCCCCCGTCGTTGTTGATCGCCGACCCACGGATGACCGCGTGGATGGTGTCGCCGTCGGCCAGCGCATCCGCCAGCCGCTTCAGCACAAGCACCGCCACCCCATCGGCCCATGTGGTCCCGGCTGCCTGGGCATCAAACGTCCGGCAGCTTCCATCGGGCGACACCTGGTCGCCTTCCTGGAACAGATGGCCGGTGTTGACTGGGACGCGGATAGACACGCCACCGGCCAACGCGATATCGCAGTCGCCGGCGCGCAGGCTGCGGCAGGCCAGGTGGGTGGCGACCAGCGAGGTCGAGCAATAGGTCTGCACCGCGAAGCTTGGCCCGCGCAGGTTCAGCTTGTACGACACGTTGGTTGTCAACGCGTCTTTATCATTTTCGAGAAACACCGAGTCGGTGAAGTTTCTGGCGACATCCGGATCAAACGCCAGTTGCATCAGGTAGGTGTTGAGGTTCGCGCCGCCATAGATGCCGACCAAACCGGGATAGCGCTGGGTGTCGTAGCCGGCCTGCTCCAGGGCCTCCCAGGCGCACTCGTGGAACAAGCGCTGCTGCGGGTCGAGAAACTCCGCCTCGCGCGGCGTGTAGCCGAAAAACGCCGCGTCGAAGAGGGTGACATCCTCTTTCAAGATCGGCCTTCGTTTGACGTAGTTCAGGTCGTGGACTTGCTCGTACAGCACGCCGGCCGCCAGCAACTCCGCATCAGTGAAGGCGGTGAAGGCCTCGACGCCGTTGGCAAGATTGTCCCAGAACTCATCGACATTCGAGGCGCCAGGAAAGCGCCCAGCCATGCCGATGATCGCGATGCCATCCTGCTCGGCAGTCTGGCGCACCCGTTGCCGCCGCTGCACCAGCAGAGTTTCGGCCAGATCTACCGCAGGCGGTGCATCGGGCATAAGATACTGCGCCATCGCCCGGATCGTCGGTGCCTCGAAGATCGCCACTGCCGAAATCTGGGTTTTGAACTCCTTCTTGAGCCGCGAGATCAGCTGCAACGCCGTCAGCGAGTTGCCGCCCAGGTCGAAGAAGTTGTCGTCGATGCCGATCTGGCCGATGCCCAGCACCTGCTGCCACACCGCCGCGATCCGCCGCTCGTACTCGCTGTTGACCGGAACATACTGGGTATCGATCGCCGGCCGCTCGTGGCTGGCGGCCGGGCTGCTGGACGCGGCATTGCTGCGGATAGACTCGAGCAGCACCCACTGCTTGATGCGCGTGTCGAGGTCGCCGGTCGAGTTGATAATCTGCACCGGCGCGCGTTCCAGGATGCGCCCGAACGCGTCGACGCCCTCGAACGGGAACAGCTCGTACTGGGCGACGGTCGCCCCATCATGCTGGCCGGCCTTCAGGTGCCACGTGTCCCAGTTGACGCTAATCCAGCGGTTGGACGGCGATTGGCGCAGGCGGTGGGTGAAGATATCCATGAAGTAGTTGGCCGCCGTGTAGCCGACATAGCCCAGGCCGCCCAGCACCGACGAAACCGACGACAGCAGGAGGCAGAAATCCAGCTCTTGGTCGCGCAACATGGCTTCCAGATGATACAGCGCATAGACTTTCGGCTTGAAGTGGGCCTCGCACGGCTCGTGGCCGACATCCTGGATCAACTGGAACCCGGACTGATCAAGGTGGCCGGCGCCGTGGACGACGCCGTGGAGGGCGCCGAAGCGCCGCCGGATCTCTGCCAACGCGGCGCTAAGTTGGGCCGGGTCTCCGACATCGGCGCTGAGGGTGAGCACCTCGGCGCCATGAGCCTCCATCGCCCGGATCTTCGCGATCTTCTGAACAAGGCCATCTTCGGGGCCGCGGGCGACCGCCAGCCCATCCCATTCCTCGCGCGGCGGCAGTGGCGTGCGCCCCAGCAGCACCAGCTTGGCCTGAGCTTTTTCGGCTAGGTAGCCGGCGATCGCCGTGCCGATGCCGCCGAGGCCGCCGGTGATCAGATACACGCCGCCCATGCGCAACGGCGCAGGGACAGCGCGGGAGATCGGCTCGAGCCGATCGGCCCGGTAGTGCTGCACAAACCGCCGTCCCTCGCGGTAGGCCACCGCGATATCTTGCGATGGAACCAGCAGTTCCTGCTCAAGCAGCATGGCCAGCTGGTCCGCTTCGGCCCCAGCCTGCTCTGGAACGCAGATATCAACGTTGCGGCAGAACACCGCCGGATTTTCCTGACCGATCACGCGGCAGGTCACGGCGCTGGGCGATTGTTCGGCATACAGCCGCTCGTTTCCGGTCACGGGCTGGGTGCTGTTGGAAAACACAGTGATCGGCAGCGTCGATTCCAGATCAATACCGCCGACCGCCTGGGCCAGGTGCAGAAGGCTGTAGAAGCCGTAGACCTGGCAAGCGCCGAAGCCGGCCTCGTCCGCGCTGACCCGCGCATTCGAAGCCACATTCCACAGATGCACGATGGCCTGCGGAAGCAGACGGTTGGTTTGCAGCGCACTGAAAAGCACGGCGTAATCATCGCGGATATCAGGCCGGACAGCGAAACTCGTGGCGTCAAGCTGTGCGAACGCACCGCCCTGGCGAACCTTGATCACTGTCACACCATTGCTTTCAAGTCGCCCGACGACCTGCGCCCCAAAGCCCTGCTCATCAACAAAAACGAGATACGGCCCGGCCGGCTGGGCGCTGCCCTTGGCCGGCAGCGGTTGGGCTTCCCAGACCGGCGTGTAGAACCAGTCGGCGATATTCGGTTTGCGGCCGATAACGGCGGCTTCTTGAACCGGCGTGCGAACATACGACCGCGGTTCGACCCAGAAGCGCTGGCGCTCGAAGGGGTAGGTCGGCAGCGGGATACGCTGGCGGACTTCGCTGCCACGGAAGCTGGCCCAATCGACCACCACATCGTGCAGCCACAGCCGCCCCAGCGCGCTCAATAGCACCTCCAGGTCATCGCTCGTGTCCGTCATCCCACGCACCGTGGCCACGATCTGGCCGAACCGGTCGCGCCCGCAGGCCGGGTGCTGCCGGATAAACGACCCCAGCGCCTGCCCTGGCCCCACTTCCAGCACCACGAGCTGGGCATCGGCCAGCAGCGTGCCAACGCCGTCCGCAAACTGCACCGTCTCAACCATATGCCGTGCCCAGTAGCCCGGGTCGGTCGCTTCCGCATCGGTGATCCACGTGCCGGTCACGTTGGAGATATACGGGATGCGCGGTGCCTGGAGCCGCAGCGTACCAGCCAGTGCGGTCAGCTCGGCCTGCACCGGCGCCAACATCGGCGAGTGGAAGGCGTGGCTCGTCTCCAGCCAGCGGCTGGCCACCTCATCACCGTCCAAGCGGGTTTTCACCGCCTCCAACGCCGCCTGCGGACCAGCCAAGACGCAGGTCATCGGGCTGTTGACCACCGCCAGCGCCACCGCGCCGCCCACATACGCACCGATCGCGTCAGCGCCGAGCGAGACGGCCAGCATCGACCCGGCCGGCTGGGCCTGAATCCACTGGGCACGCTTGGCGACCACGGTCAAGGCATCCTCCAGGCTCAACACCCCAGCGACCGCCGCCGCCACGTACTCACCCACACTGTAGCCGAGCAACGCCTGCGGCCGGATGCCCCAACTCGCCAGCAGCTGCACCAACGCATACTCCACCACGAACACCGCCGGTTGCGCCCACGCCGTCTGGTGCAAGCGCCCCGCCGACCTCGGCGTCGCGTTCTCGCGCAGCATAGCACGCAGGTCGATGCCCGCCGAGACCGGCGCACCGCCATCGGGGTAGATTTCCTTCCGAATGGGCGATCCGAGCAGTGGCGTCAGCAGCGCACAGCAGCGGTCAACCGTCGCGCGGAATACTCCCTCGGTCGCGTATAATCCCTCCGCCATCCCGACGTAGTGGTCGCCCACGCCCGGGAACACAAAGGCCACACCCCGACTGGTCGGCTTCTGTGCCAGCGTCAGCACCCGCCGCGCATCGCCGCTCCGCAGCAGGCCCACCGCGTCCGCCACGTTGCGGGCGACCACAACCCGGCGATGTTCAAACACCCGCCGCCCAACCTGGAGCGTGTGGGCCACATCAGCCAGATTCACCATCGGCTGCTCCTCCAGATGAGCCGCCAGATTCGTGGTCGCTGCCTCCAGCGCGGTCGCCGTTTTGGCCGACAGCACCAGCAGTTCGGCCGCCCGACCGGGGCCACTTGGCCCGACCTGCGGTGCTTCCTCCACGATGACGTGCGCATTGGTTCCACCCACACCCAGTGAGTTGACCCCGGCCCGGCGCGGCGTGCCATTGCGCGTCCACGGCGTGAGCGCGGTCGGCACAAAGAACGGGCTGCTGGCGAAGTCGATCTCGGGGTTGGGCGCCTGGAAGTGCAAGGTCGGCGGAATTACGTTGTGCTTGAGCGCCATGACGGTCTTGATCAAGCCGGTCGCCCCCGAAGCGCGGTCGAGGTGGCCGATGTTCGGTTTGACCGAACTGATCGCGCAGAAGCCAACTTTATCAGTCATCGTGCGGTAGGCCTTGGTCAATGCCGCCACTTCGATCGGGTCACCGAGCTTGGTGGCAGTGCCGTGGGCCTCGACATACGAGATGGCATCGGCGGCCAGGTTGGCGTCGGCAAGGGCAGCCTGCACCACCGCCGCCTGCCCAACCACGCTGGGTGCCGTGTAGCCGACCTTGAGGCCGCCGTCGTTGTTGATCGCCGACCCACGGATCACCGCGTGGATAGTGTCGCCGTCGGCCAGCGCATCCGCCAGCCGCTTCAGCACCACGATCGCCACCCCGTCGCCGAAATTCGTCCCTTCGGCAAGCGCGTCGAAGGTGCGGCAACGGCCGTCAGGAGCGCCCTGGTCGCCTTCCTGGAACAGATAGCCGGTGTTGACTGGGACGCGGATAGACACACCGCCGGCCAACGCGATGTCGCAGTCGCCAGCACGCAGGCTGCGGCAGGCCAGGTGGGTAGCGACCAGCGAGGTCGAGCAATAGGTCTGGATGCTGAAGCTTGGCCCGCGCAGGTTGAGCTTGTAGGATACATAGGTCGCCAGCGCATCCTTGTCGTTTTGCAGCGTGATGGACTCGCTCATCAGATCGCGAAGTTCCGGATCCTCCACCAAGCGATAAAGGTAGGCGTTCACATTGGTGCCGCCGAAGACGCCGACCAAACCGGGATAGCGCTGGGTGTCGTAGCCAGCCTGTTCTAGGGCCTCCCAGGCGCATTCCTGAAACAGGCGCTGCTGTGGGTCGAGAAACTCCGCCTCGCGCGGCGTGTAGCCGAAAAACGCCGCATCGAACAGACTGATGTCGTTATGCAACACCGGGCGGACCTTCACATAGTTGGTATCGTTGATCAAGTCGGCCGGCACGCCTGCCGCACGCAGTTCCTCATCGGTGAAACGGGTGAACGCTTCAACTCCGTCGGCCACGTTCTGCCAAAGGGCATCGACAGTGGAGGCGCCGGGGAAGCGTCCAACCATGCCGATGATCGCGATGCCATCCTGCTCGGCGGTCTGGCGCACGCGCTGGCGTCGCTCGACCAACAGCGCATCGGCGGGCGCCACGACGGGCGCATCCGGCAACATGTACTGGACTAGCGCGCTAATAGTGGGCGCTTCAAAAATCGCCACCGCCGGCACCTGGGTCTTGAACTCCTTCTTGAGCCGGGCGATCAGCTGGAGTGCGATCAGCGAGTTGCCGCCCAGGTCGAAGAAGTTGTCATGGATGCCAATCGTCTCTATGCCCAAGACGTGCTGCCAGACTGCGGTAATCCGCTGCTCATACTCGCTGGTTGATCGCAATGGGACAGAGACTGACACAGCCTGCTGGGTCGAGCCAGCCGCCTCGCGTTCGCGTTCCGGCTGTTCGCGCACCGATTCCAGGCGGACCCACTGGCGAATGCGGGCATCCAGGTCGCCGGTTGAGTTAATGATCACCGGCTCGTTGCGCGTCGCGGCCGCTCGCTCAAAGGCGTCGGCGCCCTCGGCTGGACTCATCTCGTATTGAGCGACGGTCGCGCCGATCACATCGTGCTGGCCGGCGCGCAGGTGCCAGGTGTCCCAGTTGACACTGACCCAAGGTACCGCGTGCGTGCGGTTATGGCGCTGGGTGAACGCATTCATAAAGCTGTTCGCCGCCGCGTAGCCCGCGAAGCCCAGCCCGCCCAGCACCGAGGACACCGACGAAAAGACCACGCAGAAGTCCAGCGACCGGTCATCCAGTGCCGCTTCTAGCGCGTACAGGCCGTAGGCCTTGGGCTGAAAGTGCCACTCGCACTCCTTCGGCCCAATCGTCTCCAGTGGCAGATACGCCTGGGAGTCGGATATGCCAGCGGCGTGCAGCACCCCGTAGAGCGTGCCAAATCGCGCCTCAGTCTCAGCAAACACCCCGCGCAGTTGTTCAGGGTCAGCCACATCGGCGGCCATAACCTCGACCGTACCACCAGCGGCTTCGATCATTCGCACCCGCTGGATACGCTGGCTCGTGGCGTCGTCCGCGCCATGTTCGCGCAGCCACGCGTCCCAGGCCGCCCGCTCCGGCAAGCCCTGCCGGCCAACCAGCACCAGTTTCGCCTGCGCCGTCCGCGCCAGATGCTCCGCCAGCACCAGCCCGACCCCGCCCAGCCCACCTGTGATCACGTACACCCCACCCGATTGCAGCACCGACGATCCCGGCGTCTCTAGGCGAATCGGCTGGTAGCGTTCTTCCAGACGTTGACCATCGCGGTAGGCGACGCGCAACGCATCGCCGCTCGCCAAGCACTCGGCCGCCAGCAGCTCGGCTGCGGCGTCATCGGCCATCGCAAGGTCGACGCTGCGCACGCGAATGGTCACGTTTTCCTGGCCGATCACCGTCGCCAGCCCCAGCAGCGTGGCGTGTTCGGCCACGGGGATCGCATTCGCACCGACTGCCTGCATCCCGGCGGTCACTACCAGGAGCTGCACCGCTTCATCAATCACCCGTGTCACCAGCGCCTGCGCCAGCTGGAGCAGGTCGTAGTAGCCGGTCGCCTGGGCCGCCTGAAAGCGGGCCGGGCCGGTCAGGGCCGAGTCGAGCGGCGTCAGGCCGCCCAGCCACAGGATGTGGCTGGGTAGGCCGCCGTCGGCGCGCAGCGTGTCGAGCAGGAGCTCATAAGCCGCAGCATCGGTCGGATCAATTGGAATTTGCGGCACCATCAGTGTGGTATCGGCCGGGCCAGCGGTGGCCAGGGTGACGGTGTGGCCAGCCGCGCGAAGAGACGAGGCCACCGCCTTGCCCAGTCCGTGGGCATCGGGCAGGATCAGCCAGTGACCGGGAGCGGCCGGGACGCCGAGCGCAGCTGGCGCCCAGTCGGGCCGATAGAACCAGTCGGTCACATCCGCGTGCCGACCCCGCAACCGTTCGCCGGCCGCCAGCGCCGCCGGCATGATCGCGGCGTCGATCCAGAAGCGCTTGCGCTCAAAGGGATATGTCGGCAGCGGGACACGGCGGCGCGGACGCTTTCCGTGCAGGCCTGCCCAATCGATGGGGACACCGGCCAACCACAACCGCCCCAGCCCGTTGAGCAGCGCCACCAGATCATTAGTGGCCTCGGCTGCACCCGGCAGGGTCGCGACAATCTGGCCAAACCGGTCACGCCCGCAGGCCGGATGCTGGCGGATAAACGACCCCAGCGCTTGGCCCGGTCCCACTTCGAGCAGCGTCAGCTGAGCATCGGCCAGCAGCGTACCGACGCCATCGGCAAACTGCACCGTTTCGACCATATGCCGCGCCCAGTAGCCCGGGTCGGTCGCCTCGGCATCGGTGATCCACGTGCCAGTCACATTGGAGATATAGGGAATTTTGGGCGTCTGGAGCCGCAGCGTGCGTACCAGCGCGGTCAGTTCGGCCGCCACCGGCGCCAGCATCGGCGAGTGGAACGCGTGGCTCGTCTCCAGCCAGCGGCTCGCCACCTCATCTTCTTCCAAATGGATTTTGACTAACTCTAGGGCGGCGTGCGGGCCAGCTAGGACACAGGTCATCGGGCTGTTGACCACCGCCAGCGCCACCTCGGTATTCAGGTAGGGCTGGATGGCCTCGACGCCCAGCGAGACGGCCAGCATCGCGCCATGCGGCTGGGCCTGGATCCATTGGGCGCGTTTGGCGACCAGGGTCAAGGCATCCTCCAAGCTCAACACCCCGGCGACCGTCGCCGCGACGTATTCGCCCAGACTATAGCCGAGCAGCGCTTGCGGCCGGATACCCCAGCTCGCCAGCAGTTGGACTAACGCATACTCCACCACAAACACCGCCGGCTGGGCCAGCGCCGTCTGGTGCAGCGCTCCCGCCACACGACTGCTCGCCGCAGTAGCCGCAAACAGCGTGTGGGCCGCGGCTGCGGCTGGCTGATCGGCGGGATACAGGGCGGCGCGCAGATCCTGGCCAAGGCGCGGGGCCAGCAATTCGGCACACTGATCAACCGCCTCGCGGAAGACCGCCTCGGTCGCATACAACGTCTTGGCCATGCCGGCGTAATGGTCACCCACGCCGGGGAACACAAACGCCACCGGCCGGTTGCGCCCGCTCTGCTCAACCGTCGTGATCCGCCGCAGGTCGCGGGTTTGCAGCACCTGCGCCGCATCGGCCGCGCTTTCGCACACAAAAGCGCGCCGATGGTTAAACCTTGTCCGTCCTGCCTGGAGGGTAAAGGCCACGTCGGCCAAATCGGCGGGGGCGCCGGCCAGATAGGCAGCCAAGTTGTCGGTCATGGCCTCCAGGGCGGTCGCGGTCTTGGCCGACAGTACCAGCAGCTGGGCCGGGCGAGCCGGAGCCACGGGCGCCGGTGCAGGCGCTTCCTCCAGCACGACGTGGACGTTGGTGCCGCCTAGGCCAAACGAGTTGACGCCGGCCCGGCGTGGCGCAGCGCCATCTGCTGGCCAGTCACGCAGTTGCGTGTTGACGTAGAACGGGCTGTTGGCCAGATCAATATCCGGGCTAGGCGTCTCGAAATCAAGGTTGGGCGGCAGCTGGCGGTGGTGCAGGGCCATGGTCGTTTTGATCAGGCCCGTTACCCCCGACGCCCGGTCGAGGTGGCCGATGTTGGGTTTGACCGACCCCAGCGCGCAGAATTGTTTGCGCTCGGTGCCGCGCTCGAAGGCCTTGATCAAAGCGGCTAGTTCGATCGAGTCGCCGAGCGGCGTGGCCGTGCCGTGGGCCTCAATATAGCTGACCGTGTCGGGATCAACCTCGGCCCGGTTCTGAGCGATGGTAATCACTGCGGACTGGCCATTCAAGCCGGGGGCGGTGTAGCCGACCTTGCGGATGCCGTCGTTGTTGACGGTCGAGCCACGGATAACCGCGTAGATCGTGTCGCCATCGTTGAGCGCATCCTCGAAGCGCTTGAGGGTTACCACGCCGACGCCGCTGCCCATCACGCTGCCTTGGGCCTTGGCATCGAAGGTGCGGCAGTGTCCATCGGGCGATAGGATACCGCCTTCCTGGTACAGATATCCCACACCCTGCGGCACCGTAATCGCGGCGCCGCCGGCCAGGGCGATGTTACACTCATAGGTGAGCAGGCTCTGGCAAGCCATGTGGACTGCGACCAGCGAGGTCGAGCAGAACGTCTGCACCGCCACGCTCGGCCCGCGCAGGTTCAGCTTGTACGACACGGTCGACGCCAGCGAGTCGCTGTCGTTGCCGACGGCCAGTTGCAAGCCGCCCACCGATTCGGCGATTTCAGGGTTGGTGTGAATATTATGAACGCGATACGACGACGTGGCTGAGCCAGCAAAGACGCCGATCGAGCCGCGAAAGCCATCGGGGTCGTAACCGGCCTGCTCCAAGGCCTGCCAGGCGCACTCCAGGAACAGGCGGTGCTGCGGGTCCATCACCTCAGCTTCGCGCGGCGTGTAGCCGAAGAACGCCGCATCGAACAGCTCGATATCATCGACAAATGCGCCGGCCTTGACATACTGCGGGTCACGAAGCAGTTCGGGATCGACGCCCGCCGCCAGCAATTCCGCGTCGCCCAGGGTGCGAATCGAGCGCTCGCCGGCAGTCAGATTCTGCCAGAACGCATCGACGGTCGACGCGCCTGGAAAGCGGCCGGACATACCCACGATCGCTACCGCTGTATCGTATGCGGCATCATATGCTGCTCTATCGGTCATAGATCCCTCATTTCCAAAGTCATCGCATTGCTCCATCGTGGACGGTGGTGCGCCACCGCCGCTTGACCTGCGCGCCAGAGATGGTTCATGCATCCTCCAGCGACGATTGCTGTTTAAACCGGTTGACCTTCTGTCGAATCTTGGCGCTTTGCCCTTCGAGATCAGGAATAATGTCGCTCATCGGGATCGCGTCCTGGGGCGTCGGGGCGAGGTAGACGGCCTGAGTGGCGACGGTCGGAGCCTCGTAGAGCACGTAGGCCGGCAATTTTTCGGCTTTCAGCGCTTTGCGCATCCGTGAAAACAGTTCTAGGCCCAACAGGGAGTTGCCGCCCAGATCGAAGAAGTTATCATTGGCCCCGATCGGCGCGATGCCGAGCACTTCGCTCCAGATGCCGGCGATCTGGCGTTCCAGATCGTTTTGCGGTTCGGCAAACGAGCCGACCTCGGGGCGTGGATAGGTCGGCCGAGCCGACTGTTGCTCGCGCAACGCCGCAAGCTCGCGGGCTGCCGACGAGCGCCGGCTGCGCTCGGCCATCGGCAGCAGATCCTCGCTGGTGACAAACACGTGGGTCAGCGGCTCGGCCAGGATGCGGCGCAGGATGTCGGCGCCTTCGGCGAAGGTGATGCCGAATCCGCTCCGGTAGGCTCGGAAGCGCGCTTGCACTTCTTCCGGGAAGCCCTGCAAACCCTCGGACCAGGCGTCCCACAGCCACTCGCCCCAGCTCACCGCGACGGTCTGACCATGGTCGGTAGCATGTTTGCGGGCGTAGGCGTCGAGGAAGGCGTTGGCGGCGCAGTAGGCCACTTGGCCCGGCCCGCCGCCCGTCGCCGACGTCACCGACGAGAACAACACCAAGAAATCCAGCGGCACCCCGGCCAACGCCCGAGTCAGCGCCAGCGTGCCCTGAACCTTGGGCGCCAGCTCAGCCGCTGCCGTCGCGGCATCCTTAAGCTGCATCAAGCCTACGCCGGGCACGCCGGCCGTGTGGAGCACACCGTGGATCGTCCCGAAGCGTGCCTGGGCCTCAGCCACCGCCCGCGCCATCGCCACCGCATCGGTGACATCAGCCTGGATGACCAGCACCTCCGCGCCCAGCGCCTCCAAGTCCAGCACCTGCTGAATGCGCCGCCCCACGCCCTGCTCGACACCGTCGCGTTCGAGCAACGCCGGCCAGGTGGCGCGGTCGGGCAGGCCGGAGCGGTTGACCAGCACCAGTTTCGCCTGAAGCGTCGCCGCCAGGTCGCGGGCCAAGCCGAGGGCGATCCCGCCCAAGCCGCCGGTCAGCAGGTACACCCCGCCCATCCGCAAGCGCGGATGCGACGCGGGCGCCGCCGGCAAAGGCAACGGCTCAAAGACCTGGACCCAGCGATGGACGCCGCGAAAGGCGACCAGATCGCCGGTCGGTGGGGTAGCCAGCTCGGCGCCGATCTGCGCGACCAAGGTCGCCCGCTCAGCGGGGCTGGCCGGCAACAGGATATCGATCGAGCGCGCGGTCAGGGTCGGCGACTCCTGCGGAATAATCTTGCACGGCCCGATCACCGTGGCGGCGGCGATGCGCAGATCTTCCTGTCCGGTGACCTCCTGCATAGCTGCGGTGATGACGGTGATCTCGCACCACTCGACACCCTGGTCGCCCAGCGCCTGGGCCAGCGCCAGCAAGCTGTAAAACCCATGGTCGAGCGCGTGGTCCAATCCGGCGGCGGTTTCATCCGCGGCGGGGTCGCCGGCGGTCGCCAGCCAGGCGTGGACAACGCGGCTAGGCGTCTGGCCTTGGCGTTCCAGCGTCTGCAACAAGGCAGTGAAGTCCTCACGGCTGGCGGGACGCACGGTATACGCTGTTGCGCTGTGCTGGGCGAAGGCCGCTCCAGGTGTGACCGCGATCACGGTCTGGCCGCGCTGCTCCAGCCATGCAGTCACATCGACGGCTAGGCCGTCGTCATCAACCAGCATCAGCCAGTAGTGCGGCTCGTTCAGGCGCGCGCGAACCCTGGCGCTGGCCGCCGGGCCGCTGCGCTTCCACGAGCCGATTGCGCTCCAGGTCTCAAGGTCTGCGCGACGTACCGGCTGAGACGAGTCCGCAAGTCGATTGTTAGGATTCGGCTCGACCCAGAAGCGCTGGCGCTCGAAGGGGTAGGTGGGCAACGGGATACGCTGGCGGACTTCGCTGCCACGGAAGCCGGCCCAATCGACCACCACATCGTGCAGCCACAGCCGCCCCAGCGCGCTCAACAGCACCTCCAGGTCATCGCTCGTGTCCGTCATCCCACGCACCGTGGCCACGATCTGGCCGAACCGGTCGCGCCCGCAGGCCGGGTGCTGCCGGATAAACGACCCCAGCGCCTGCCCCGGCCCCACTTCCAGCACCACGAGCTGGGCATCGGCCAGCAGCGTGCCAACGCCGTCCGCAAATTGCACCGTCTCGACCATATGCCGTGCCCAGTAGCCCGGGTCGGTCGCTTCCGCATCGGTGATCCAGGTGCCGGTGATGTTGGAGACATACGGGATGCGCGGTGCCTGGAGCCGCAGCGTACCAGCCAGTGCGGTCAGCTCGGCCTGCACCGGCGCCAACATCGGCGAGTGGAAGGCGTGGCTCGTCTCCAGCCAGCGGCTGGCCACCTCATCACCGTCCAAGCGGGTTTTCACTGCCTCCAACGCCGCCTGCGGACCGGCCAGGACACAGGTCATCGGGCTATTGACCACCGCCAGCGCCACCGCACCGCCCACATACGCACCGATCGCCTCGGCACTCAAGCTCACCGCCAGCATCGACCCGGCCGGCTGGGCCTGAATCCACTGGGCACGCTTGGCGACTAGGGTCAAGGCATCCTCCAGGCTCAACACCCCAGCGACCGTCGCCGCCACGTACTCACCCACGCTGTAGCCGAGCAACGCCTGCGGCCGGATGCCCCAGCTCGCCAGCAGCTGCGCCAACGCATACTCCACCACGAACACCGCCGGTTGCGCCCACGCCGTCTGGTGCAAGCGCCCTGCCGACCCCGGCACTGCCGGTCGGCCGAGCAAAACGCGCAGGTCGATGCTCGCCGAGACCGGCGCGCCGCCATCCGGGTAGATTTCCTTCCGAATGGGCGATCCGAGCAGCGGTGTCAGCAGCGCGCAGCAGCGGTCAACCGTCGCGCGGAATACTCCCTCGGTCGCGTACAACCCCTCCGCCATCCCGACGTAATGGTCGCCCACACCCGGGAACACGAAGGCCACACCCCGACTGGTCGGCTTTTGTGCCAGCGTCAGCACCCGCCGCGCATCGCTGCTCCGCAACAGCGCCGCAGCGCTCGTCGCATCGCGGGCGACCACGACCCGGCGATGTTCAAACACCCGCCGCCCAACCTGGAGTGTGTGGGCCACATCAGCCAGATTCACCGTCGGCTGCTCCTCCAGATGAGCCGCCAGATTCGTGGTCGCTGCCTCCAGCGCGGTCGCCGTTTTGGCCGACAGCACCAGCAGTTCGACCGCCCGACCGGGGCCACTTGGCCCGACCTGCGGTGCTTCCTCCACGATGACGTGCGCATTGGTTCCACCCACACCCAGTGAGTTGACCCCGGCCCGGCGCGGTGTGCCGTTGCGCGTCCACGGCGTGAGCGCGGTCGGCACAAAGAACGGGCTGCTGGCGAAGTCGATCTCGGGGTTGGGCGTCTGGAAGTGCAAGGTCGGCGGAATCACGTTGTGCTTCAGCGCCATAACCGTTTTGATCAAGCCGGTCGCGCCGGCCGCCCGGTCGAGGTGGCCGACGTTCGGTTTGACCGAACTGATCGCGCAGAAGCCAACTTTATCAGTCATCGTGCGATAGGCCTTGGTCAATGAGGCAACCTCGATCGGGTCACCGAGCTTGGTGGCGGTGCCGTGGGCCTCGACATACGAGATGGCATCGGCGGCCAGATTGGCGTCGGCAAGGGCAGCCTGCACCACCGCCGCCTGCCCGACCACGCTGGGTGCGGTGTAGCCGACCTTGAGGCCGCCGTCGTTGTTGATCGCCGACCCACGGATGACCGCGTGGATAGTGTCGCCGTCGGCCAGCGCGTCCGCCAGCCGCTTCAGCACCACGATCGCCACCCCGTCGCCGAAGGTCGCTCCGCCCGCGTTGGCGTCGAACGTCCGGCAGTGGCCGTCCGGTGACACCTGATCGCCTTCCTGGAACAGATAGCCGGTGTTGACTGGGACGCGGATAGACACACCGCCGGCCAACGCGATGTCGCACTCGCCGTGGCGCAGGCTGCGGCAAGCCAGGTGGGTGGCGACCAGCGAGGTCGAGCAGAACGTCTGCACCGCGAAGCTTGGCCCGCGCAGGTCCAGCTTGTACGACACGTTGGTTGTCAACGCGTCTTTATCGTTCTCCAGCACGGTTAAGTCATTGATGCGCTGGGCAGTTTCAGGGTCATTGGTCAGCCGGATCAAATAATTGTTAAGGTTGGTGCCGCCGAAGACGCCGACCAGGCCGGGGTAGCGCTGGGTATCGTAGCCAGCCTGCTCTAGGGCCTCCCAGGCGCACTCGTGGAACAAGCGCTGCTGCGGGTCGAGAAACTCCGCCTCGCGCGGCGTGTAGCCGAAGAACGCCGCATCGAACAGACTGACATCATCCGCCAGGAGCGGTCGCGATTTGACGTAGTCGGGGTGCTGCACCAGCAGCGGATCGACACCGGCCGCCAGCAGCTCTGCGTCGGTGAAGTGGGTTGTCGACTCGACACCGTTATGCAGATTTTGCCAGAGTTCCTCCACGCTGGAGGCGCCGGGGAAGCGTCCAACCATGCCGATGATCGCGATGCCATCCTGCTGGATCGTTTGCCGGGTCTGCTGGCGGCGCTGTTGCAAGAGCAGCGCCTGCTGGTCGACATCGGGCGCAGTCTGGGGGCGCAGGAGCTGAGTCATCGCCCGCACCGTCGGCGCCTCAAACAAGGCCAGCACTGAAATCTGGGTTTTCAGTTCTTTCTTGAGCCGCGACACCAGCTGGAGTGCGATCAGCGAGTTGCCGCCCAGGTCGAAGAAGTTGTCGTCGATGCCCACCTCGTCGATGCCCAGAATCTGCTGCCAGACTGCCGCGACCCGTTGCTCGTAGTCGTTCAGGGAAAGCATCTCGCCAGACGCAACCGAGCTTTGCAGCAATTCACCGGATGGGGCTTCGGCAGCACGCACCGATTCGAGGCGGACCCACTGGCGAATGCGGGCATCCAGGTCGCCGGTCGAGTTAATGATCACCGGCTCGTTGCGCGTCGCGGCCGCCCGCTCAAAGGCGTCGGCGCCCTCGGCTGGACTCATCTCGTATTGAGCGACGGTCGCGCCGATCACATCGTGCTGGCCGACCTTGAGCTGCCATGTATCCCAGTTGACGCTGACCCAAGGCACCGCGTGCGTGCGGTTGTGGCGCTGGGTAAACGCGTTCATAAAGCTGTTGGCCGCCGCATAGCCGCCAAAGCTCAGCCCGCCCAGCACCGAGGACACCGACGAAAAGACCACGCAGAAGTCTAGCGGCCGGTCGCCCAACGCCGCTTCCAGCGCATACAGGCCGTAGGCCTTGGGTTGGAAATGCCATTCGCATTCCTTCGGTCCGAGCGTCGAGATTGTGCCAAACGCCTGCGGGTCTGATATGCCGGCGGCGTGGAGCACCCCGTGGAGCGTGCCAAACCGCGCTTCAGCAGTCGCGAGCACGCGTTGAAGGTCGGCCACCTGCGCCACATCGGCTGCCACTACCTCGACCACGCCGCCAGCGGCTTCGATCATCCGCACCCGCTGGATACGCTGGCTGGTGGCGTCGTCCGCGCCGTGCTCGCGCAGCCACGCGTCCCAGACCGCCCGCTCCGGCAAGCCCTGCCGGCCGACCAGCACCAGTTTCGCCTGCGCCGTCTGCGCCAGATGCTCCGCCAGCACCAGCCCGACCCCGCCCAGCCCACCTGTGATCACATACACCCCACCCGACCGCACCACCGGCGATCCCGGCGCCTCCAGCCGAATCGGTTGGTAAGTTTCTTCCAGGCGCTGACCATCGCGGTAGGCGACGCGCAGCGCATCACTGGTCGCCAAGCACTCGGCCGCCAGCAACCCGACCGCGGCGTCATCGGCCACCGCAAGGTCGACGCTGCGCACGCGGATGGTCAGGTTTTCCTGACCGATCACCGTCGCCAGCCCCAGTAGCGTGGCGTGTTCGGCCACGGGGATCGTGTTCGCACCGACCGCCTGCATCCCAGCGGTCACCACCACGAGCTGCACCGCTTCGTCGATCACCTGCGCGCTCACCGCCTGCGCCAGCTGGAGCAGGTCGTAGTAGCCGGTCGCCTGGGCCGCCTGAAAGCGGGCCGGGCCGGTCAGGGCCGAGTCGAGCGGCGTCAAGCCGCCCAGCCACAGGATGTGGCTGGGTAGGCCGCCGTCGGCGCGCAGCGTGGCGAACAGCGAACCGTAGGCCGCAGCGTCAGCCGGCCCGGCGGCCAGGGTGACGGTGTGGCCGGCCGCACGAAGAGACGCAGCCACCGCCGTGCCCAGTCCGTGGGCATCGGGCAGGATCAGCCAGCGACCGGGGGCGGCCGGGGCGCCGAGCGCGGTGGGCGCCCAGTCGGGCCGGTAGAACCAGTCGGCCACATCCGCGTGCCGGCCCCGCAACCGTTCGCCGGTCTTCCCAGCTAGGGCCACCGCAGCCTCGAGCCAGAAGCGCTTGCGCTCAAAGGGATACGTCGGCAGCGGGACGCGCTGGCGAGCCGCGCCGTTCAATGCGTTCCAGTCGACGGTCACACCGGCCAGCCACAGCCGCCCCAGCCCGTTGAGCAGCGCCACCAGATCATTGGAGCCTGCGGCCGCACCCGGCAGGGTCGCGACGATCTGGCCGAAACGCGTGCGGCCGCAGGCCGGGTGCTGGCGGATAAACGACCCCAGCGCCTGCCCCGGCCCCACTTCCAGCACCACGAGTTGGGCATCGGACAGCAAGGTGCCGACGCCATCGGCAAATTGCACCGTCTCGACCATGTGCCGCGCCCAGTAGCTCGGGTCGGTCGCCTGGGCGTCGGTGATCCACGTGCCAGTCACATTGGAGATATAGGGAATCTGCGGGGCATGGAGCCGCAGCGTGCGCACCAGCGCGGTCAGTTCGGCCGCCACCGGCGCCAGCATCGGCGAGTGGAAGGCGTGGCTCGTCTCCAGCCAGCGACTCGCCACCTCGTCCGCGTCCAGCCGCACCTTGACCGCCTCCAATGCGGCGTGCGGGCCGGCCAGGACGCAGGTCATCGGGCTGTTGACCACCGCCAGCGCCACCTCGGTATTCAGGTAGGGCTGGATGGCCTCGACGCCCAGCGAGACGGCCAGCATCGCGCCATGCGGCTGGGCCTGGATCCACTGGGCGCGTTTGGCGACCAGGGTCAAGGCATCCTCTAGGCTCAACACCCCGGCGATGGTCGCCGCGACGTATTCGCCCACGCTGTAGCCGAGCAGCGCCTGCGGCCGGATACCCCAACTCGCCAGCAGTTGGACTAACGCATACTCCACCACAAACACCGCCGGCTGGGCCAACGCCGTCTGATGCAGCGCCCCCGCCGCACGACCGCTCGCCGCGGTGGACGCAAATAGCGTGTGGGCCGCGGCTGCGGCCGGCTGATCGGCGGGATACAGGGCGGCGCGCAGATCCTGACCAAGGCGCGAGGGCAGCAATTCAGCGCACCGGTCGACCGCCTCGCGGAACACCGTCTCAGTCGCATACAGCGTCTCGGCCATGCCGGCGTAATGGTCGCCCACACCGGGGAACACAAACGCCACCGGCCGATTACGCCCGGTCTGCTCGACGATCAGGCCGCGGCTTGCCTCGCGCGATTCCAATATGGCAATGGCCTCGGCGTGGTCGCGAGCCACCACGACGCGCCGATGATTAAATGCCGCCCGGCCGACGCGCAGCGTGTGGGCCACATCGGCTAGATCGACGTGGGCGTGGTCGGCGAGATACGCCGCCAGCCGAGCACTGGCGTCTTCCAACGCGGCCTCGGTTTTGGCCGACAGCACCAACAACTGCGGCAACCCCGACGGAGCGGACGGGACGGTGGCGAAGGCCTCCTCTAGGATAACGTGGGCGTTGGTGCCGCCCAGGCCGAACGAGCTGACGCCAGCCCGGCGCGGCGCATCGCCGTTGGCAGGCCACTCGCGCAGTTGGGTGTTAACGTAGAACGGGCTGTTAGCCAGGTCGATATCGGGACTAGGCGTCTCGAAATCAAGATGCGGCGGCAGCTGACGGTGATACAGGGCCATGGTCGTTTTGATCAGGCCCGTCACCCCCGACGCCCGGTCGAGGTGGCCGATGTTGGGCTTCACCGACCCCAGCGCGCAGAACTGCCGGCGTGTCGTACTGGCATCAAATGCCTTGATCAACGCCGAAAGCTCGATCGAGTCGCCGAGCGGCGTGGCCGTGCCGTGGGCCTCGATATAGCTAATGGTCTCGGGATCGATGTCGGCGCGGCTTTGGGCGGTCATAATCACTCCGACCTGACCGTTCAAGCCAGGGGCAGTGTAGCCGACCTTGCGCACGCCGTCGTTGTTGACCGCCGACCCGCGGATGATGGCGTAGATCGTGTCGCCATCGTTGAGCGCATCTTCGACCCGTTTGAGAGCGACGATGCCGACGCCATTGCCCATGATGCTGCCCTGGGCGTTGGCATCAAAGGTGCGGCAGCGGCCGTCCGGCGACAGGATGCCGCCTTCTTCGTACAGATAGCCGGTATCCTGGGGAAACATAAAGGCCACACCGCCAGCTAGAGCTATATCCGACTCGTAAGTCAGCAGGCTCTGGCAGGCCAAGTGGGTGGCGACCAGCGAGGTCGAGCAGAACGTCTGCACCGCCACGCTTGGCCCGCGCAGGTTCAGCTTGTACGATACGGTCGAGGCCAGCGAGTCGCTGTCGTTGCCAATGGCCAGCTGCAAATTTCCGACAGCCTCGGCGATCTCCGGATGTGCGTTGATATTGCGCACCCGATAGGAAGAAGGCGCCGAGCCGGCGAACACGCCGATCGTCCCGACATACGACTCGACATCATAGCCGGCTTGTTCCAGCACTTCCCAAGCGCACTCCAAGAACAGGCGGTGCTGCGGGTCCATCACTTCGGCCTCGCGCGGCGTGTAGCCGAAGAACGCCGCATCGAAGCAATCGGCATCCTGGACAGCAGACGATGCCTTGACATACTGCGGGTCACGAAGCAGTTCGGGATCAACGCCAGCCGCCAGCAGTTCCGCATCGCTCAGGGCGCGGATCCCGCGCTCGCCGGCGATCAGACTCTGCCACAACATATCGACATTCTGAGCGCCCGGAAAGCGCCCAACCATACCAATGATCGCAACCGATGTGTCGTAGGCTGGATCGTAGGATACCGACCTGCTCATAGACCCTCCAACTGAGCTTTCTTCTTGAAACCGCTCATCCGCTCGCGACGCTTTGCAGCTTGCTCCTGGAGCTTCGGCACCGCCGGGCCGCCCGTCGCGGCCTGTTCCTGGGAGATGTAATCCGCCTGCGCTTTGACGGTGGGCGCTTCATACAAAACATGCGCCGGAAGCTTATCCAGCTTCAAGGTCTTCCGCATGCGGCCAAACAGCGATATACCAAGCAGTGAGTTGCCGCCGAGGTCGAAGAAGTTATCATTGGCCCCGATCGGCGCGATGCCCAGGAGTTCGCTCCACAGACCCGCGATTTGGTGTTCTAGGTCGCTTTGCGGCTCGACAAACGAGGTGCCGACCTCGGGCCGCGGGTAGGTAGAGCGGACGCTTTCCTGTTCCTGATTGCCCACAAGGCCGCCGCCCGAGGCGAAGATTTGTTTACTGCCTTCAACCATCGCCAGCAAATCATCGCTGGTCACAAACAGATGAGGGAAGCGGCGCGCCAACAAGCGGCGCAATGTTTCTGCGCCTTCCTCGAAGGTAATGCCGAACGTGGACCGATAGGCACGGAACTTAGCCTGGATCTCCTCCGGGAAGCCCTGCAAGCCCTCAGACCAGGCATCCCAGCGCCACTCACCCCAGCTCACCGCGACGGTCTGGCCGTGGTCGGTGACATGCTTGCGGGCGTAGGCGTCGAGGAAGGCGTTGGCGGCACAGTAGGCCACTTGGCCCGGCCCGCCGCCTGTCGCCGACGTCACCGACGAGAACAACACGAGGAAATCGAGTGGCACCCCGGCCAGCGCACGGGTCAGCGCCAGCGTGCCCTGAACCTTGGGCGCCAGCTCAGCCGCCGCCGTCGCGGCATCCTTAAGCTGCATCAAGCCCACGCCGGGCACGCCGGCCGTGTGGAGCACGCCGTGGATTGTCCCGAAGCATGCCTGGGCCTGGTTCACCGCCTGCGCCATTGCCACCGCGTCGGTGACGTCGGCCTGAATGACCAGCACCTCCGCGCCCAGCGCCTCCAAGTCCAGCACCTGCTGGATGCGCCGCCCCACGCCCTGCTCGGCATCGTCGCGTTCGAGCAACGCCGACCAGGTGGCGCGATCGGGCAGGCTGGAGCGGTTGACCAGCACCAGCTTGGCCCGCAGCGTCGCCGCCAGGTCGCGGGCCAAGCCGAGGGCGATCCCGCCCAAGCCGCCGGTCAGCAGGTACACCCCGCCCATCCGCAAGCGCGGATGCGACGCGGGCGCCGCCGGCAAATTGAGCGGTTCGAAAACCTGGACCCAGCGGTGGATGCCGCGGAATGCAATCTGGTCGCCGGTCGGCGGGTGTACCAGCTCCGTCGCGATTTCCGCAATCAACTGCTGGGAGAGCAACCCGCCTGCCAGCAGGCTCAGATCGATGGATCGCGCGGTTAGGTTGGGATATTCCTGCGGGATGATTTTGGATAGGCCGATCACAGTGGCCTTGGCGATTTGCAATGGCTCGTGGCCAGTGACTTCTTGCATATCCGAGGTCATGATGTCGATCTGACAGCCATCAACGCCTTGATCGCCCAACGCTTGGGTCAATGCCAGCAGGCTGTAAAAGCCCATTTGAAGGGTTTGATCCAAGACGACATCCGAAAGGTCGGAGGCGTGGTCGGCAGGAGCGACCAACCAAGCGTGGACGATGCGACTAGGCGTCTGGCCCTGGCGCTCCAGTGCTTGCAACAGCGCAGTACAATCGTCGCGCTCGGCCGGGCGGACACTGTAGTGGGAGTCGCCGAGCTGTGTAAAGGCTGCGCTGGGCGTCACCGTGATCACGGTCTGTCCACGCTCTTCCAGCCATGCTGCCAGACCCGCGCCAACCCCGCAGGCATCTTGAAACACCAACCAGCAGCGCGATTCCTTCAAGCGCTCGGCCGTCGCCTCAGCATCGAAGGGCAAGCCGCGCTTCCACGAGGCGGCCGCAAACCAGTCGCCGACATCTGGCCGGCGCACTGATTGCAGCTGCGTCCGCACGGCCACAGCGTTGGGATTCGGCTCGACCCAGAAGCGCTGGCGCTCGAAGGGGTAGGTGGGCAACGGGATACGCTGGCGGACTTCGCTGCCACGGAAGCCGGCCCAATCGACCACCACATCGTGCAGCCACAGCCGCCCCAGCGCGCTCAACAGCACCTCCAGGTCATCGCTCGTGTCCGTCATCCCACGCACCGTGGCCACGATCTGGCCGAACCGGTCGCGTCCGCAGGCCGGGTGCTGCCGGATAAACGACCCCAGCGCCTGCCCCGGCCCCACTTCCAGCACCACGAGCTGGGCATCGGCCAGCAGCGTGCCAACGCCGTCCGCAAATTGCACCGTCTCGACCATATGCCGTGCCCAGTAGCCCGGGTCGGTCGCTTCCGCATCGGTGATCCAGGTGCCGGTGATGTTGGAGACATACGGGATGCGCGGTGCCTGGAGCCGCAGCGTACCAGCCAGTGCGGTCAGCTCGGCCTGCACCGGCGCCAACATCGGCGAGTGGAAGGCGTGGCTCGTCTCCAGCCAGCGGCTGGCCACCTCATCACCGTCCAAGCGGGTTTTCACTGCCTCCAACGCGGACTGGGGACCGGCCAGGACACAGGTCATCGGGCTGTTAACCACTGCCAGCGCCACCGCACCGCCCACATACGCACCGATCGCCTCGGCACTCAAGCTCACCGCCAGCATCGACCCGGCCGGCTGGGCCTGAATCCACTGGGCACGCTTGGCGACTAGGGTCAAGGCATCCTCCAGGCTCAACACCCCAGCGACCGTCGCCGCCACGTACTCACCCACGCTGTAGCCGAGCAACGCCTGCGGCCGGATGCCCCAGCTCGCCAGCAGCTGCGCCAACGCATACTCCACCACGAACACCGCCGGTTGCGCCCACGCCGTCTGGTGCAAGCGCCCTGCCGACCCCGGCACTGCCGGTCGGCCGAGCAAAACGCGCAGGTCGATGCTCGCCGAGACCGGCGCGCCGCCATCCGGGTAGATTTCCTTCCGAATGGGCGATCCGAGCAGCGGTGTCAGCAGCGCGCAGCAGCGGTCAACCGTCGCGCGGAATACTCCCTCGGTCGCGTACAACCCCTCCGCCATGCCGACGTAGTGGTCGCCCACACCCGGGAACACGAAGGCCACACCCCGACTGGTCGGCTTTTGTGCCAGCGTCAGCACCCGCCGCGCATCGCCGCTCCGCAACAGCGCCGCAGCGCTCGTCGCATCGCGGGCGACCACGACCCGGCGATGTTCAAACACCCGCCGCCCAACCTGGAGTGTGTGGGCCACATCAGCCAGATTCACCGTCGGCTGCTCCTCCAGATGAGCCGCCAGATTCGTGGTCGCTGCCTCCAGCGCGGTCGCCGTTTTGGCCGACAGCACCAGCAGTTCGACCGCCCGACCGGGGCCACTTGGCCCGACCTGCGGTGCTTCCTCCACGATGACGTGGGCATTGGTTCCACCCACACCCAGTGAGTTGACCCCGGCCCGGCGCGGTGTGCCATTGCGCGTCCACGGCGTGAGCGCGGTCGGCACAAAGAACGGGCTGCTGGCGAAGTCGATCTCGGGGTTGGGCGCCTGGAAGTGCAAGGTCGGCGGAATCACGTTGTGCTTCAGCGCCATAACCGTTTTGATCAAGCCGGTCGCGCCGGCCGCCCGGTCGAGGTGGCCGACGTTCGGTTTGACCGAACTGATCGCGCAGAAGCCAACTTTATCAGTCATCGTGCGATAGGCCTTGGTCAATGAGGCAACCTCGATCGGGTCACCGAGCTTGGTGGCGGTGCCGTGGGCCTCGACATACGAGATGGCATCGGCGGCCAGATTGGCGTCGGCAAGGGCAGCCTGCACCACCGCCGCCTGCCCGACCACGCTGGGTGCGGTGTAGCCGACCTTGAGGCCGCCGTCGTTGTTGATCGCCGACCCACGGATCACGGCGTGGATAGTGTCGCCGTCGGCCAGCGCGTCCGCCAGCCGCTTCAGCACCACGATCGCCACCCCGTCGCCGAAGGTCGCTCCGCCCGCGTTGGCGTCGAACGTCCGGCAGTGGCCGTCCGGTGACACCTGATCGCCTTCCTGGAACAGATAGCCGGTGTTGACTGGGACACGGACCGACACGCCGCCAGCGAGGGCGATATCGCAGTCGCCAGCACGCAGGCTGCGGCAAGCCAGGTGGGTGGCGACCAGCGAAGTCGAGCAATAGGTCTGGATGCTGAAACTCGGCCCACGCAGGTCAAGTTTATAAGAGACATAGGTCGCCAGCGCGTCCTTGTCATTCTGCAACATTATCGCTTCGCTCATGTGCTCGCGGAGCGCATGGTCGTCCATCAAATGATGGAAGTAGTAATTCATGTTGGTGCCGCCGAAGACGCCGACCAGGCCGGGGTAGCGCTGGGTATCGTAGCCAGCCTGCTCTAGGGCCTCCCAGGCGCATTCTTGGAACAAGCGCTGCTGCGGGTCGAGAAACTCCGCCTCGCGCGGCGTGTAGCCGAAGAACGCCGCATCGAACAAGCTGACATCATCCTTCAGGAGCGGTCGCGATTTGACGTAGTCGGGGTGCTGCACCAGCAGCGGATCGACACCGGCCGCCAGCAGCTCTGCGTCGGTGAAGTGGGTCGTCGACTCCACGCCATTCCGTATATTCTGCCAGAGGGCATCGACGGTGGAGGCGCCGGGGAAGCGCCCGACCATGCCGATGATCGCGATGCCATCCTGCTCGGCGGTCTGGCGCACCCGTTGCCGCCGCTCGGCCAGCCGCGCATCGGCGGGCACAACGGCGGGCGCGTCTGGCAACAGGTACTGAACCAGCGCGCTGACGGTGGGTGCTTCAAAGATCGCCACCGCCGGTACTTGGGTCTTGAACTCCTTCTTGAGCCGGGCGATCAGCTGGAGTGCGATCAGCGAGTTGCCGCCCAGGTCGAAGAAGTTGTCGTGGATGCCAATCTCATCGATACCAAGGACATGTTTCCAGATCTCTGTGATCCGCCGCTCATAGTCGCTGCTGGTTTGCCCAACCGGACTGAACGAAGCCGGAGCCGCCATGGTATCATCCGCTGCGGCATCAGCGCGCAGGGATTCGAGGCGGACCCACTGGCGAATGCGGGCATCCAGGTCGCCGGTCGAGTTAATGATCACCGGCTCGTTGCGCGTGGCGACCGCCCGCTCAAAGGCGTCGGTGCCCTCGGCTGGACTCATCTCGTACAGGGCGACGGTCGTACCAATAGCATCGTGTCCGGCCTTGAGTTGCCAAGTATCCCAGTTGACGCTGACCCAAGGCACCGCGTGCGTGCGGTTGTGGCGCTGGGTGAACGCGTTCATAAAGCTGTTGGCCGCCGCATAGCCGCCAAAGCTCAGCCCGCCCAGCACCGAGGACACCGACGAAAAGACCACGCAGAAGTCTAGCGGCCGGTCGCCCAACGCCGCTTCCAGCGCATACAGGCCGTAGGCCTTGGGTTGGAAATGCCATTCACATTCCTTCGGTCCGAGTGTAGGGATAGGTTGATACGATTGCGGGTCTGATATGCCGGCGGCGTGGAGCACCCCGTGGAGCGTGCCAAACCGCGCTTCAGCAGTCGCGAGCACGCGTTGAAGGTCGGCCACCTGCGCCACATCGGCTGCCACTACCTCGACCACGCCGCCAGCGGCTTCGATCATCCGCACCCGCTGGATACGCTGGCTGGTGGCGTCGTCCGCGCCGTGCTCGCGCAGCCACGCGTCCCAGACCGCCCGCTCCGGCAAGCCCTGCCGGCCGACCAGCACCAGTTTCGCCTGCGCCGTCTGCGCCAGATGCTCCGCCAGCACCAGCCCGACCCCGCCCAGCCCACCTGTGATCACATACACCCCACCCGACCGCACCACCGGCGATCCCGGCGCCTCCAGCCGAATCGGTTGGTAAGTTTCTTCTAGGCGCTGACCATCGCGGTAGGCGACGCGCAGCGCATCACTGGTCGCCAAGCACTCGGCCGCCAGCAACCCGACCGCGGCGTCATCGGCCACCGCAAGGTCGACGCTGCGCACGCGGATGGTCAGGTTTTCCTGACCGATCACCGTCGCCAGCCCCAGTAGCGTGGCGTGTTCGGCCACGGGGATCGTGTTCGCACCGACCGCCTGCATCCCAGCGGTCACCACCACGAGCTGCACCGCTTCGTCGATCACCTGCGCGCTCACCGCCTGCGCCAGCTGGAGCAGGTCGTAGTAGCCGGTCGCCTGGGCCGCCTGAAAGCGGGCCGGGCCGGTCAGGGCCGAGTCGAGCGGCGTCAAGCCGCCCAGCCACAGGATGTGGCTGGGTAGGTCGCCGTCGGCGCGCAGCGTGGCGAACAGCGAACCGTAGGCCGCAGCGTCAGCCGGCCCGGCGGCCAGGGTGACGGTGTGGCCGGCCGCACGAAGAGACGCAGCCACCGCCGTGCCCAGTCCGTGGGCATCGGGCAGGATCAGCCAGCGACCGGGGGCGGCCGGGGCGCCGAGCGCGGTGGGCGCCCAGTCGGGCCGGTAGAACCAGTCGGCCACATCCGCATGCCGGCCCAGCGACGGGGCGAGAGTCGCGGCGACCGGCCGGTTTGCGGCATCGACCCAGAAGCGCTTGCGCTCAAAGGGATACGTTGGCAAGGGCAGCCGGCGCCGCTGTGCCGGCGCAAAGCCGACCCAATCGATGGTAATACCCAGCGACCAGAGCCGACCAATCGATTGGAGTACATGAGCCAGCTCAGATTGGCGTTCGTGAGCCGCCGGCAACAACGCCAGCACATGCTTCATCCGTTCGCGGCCACAGGCCGGGTGCTGGCGGATAAACGACCCCAGCACCTGCCCCGGCCCCACTTCCAGCACTACGAGTTGGGCATCGGCCAGCAAGGTGCCGACGCCATCGGCAAATTGCACCGTCTCGACCATGTGCCGCGCCCAGTAGCTCGGGTCGGTCGCCTGGGCGTCGGTGATCCACGTGCCAGTCACATTGGAGATATAGGGAATCTGCGGGGCATGGAGCCGCAGCGTGCGCACCAGCGCGGTCAGTTCGGCCGCCACCGGCGCCAGCATCGGCGAGTGGAAGGCGTGGCTCGTCTCCAGCCAGCGACTCGCCACCTCGTCCGCGTCCAGCCGCACCTTGACCGCCTCCAATGCGGCGTGCGGGCCAGCCAGAACACAGGTCATCGGGCTGTTGACCACCGCCAGCACCACCTCGCCCTCGGCATAGGCGCTGATCGCATCCACGCCCAGCGAGACGGCCAGCATCGCGCCATGCGGCTGGGCCTGGATCCACTGGGCGCGTTTGGCCACCAAGGTCAGCGCGTCCTCCAGGCTCAACACCCCGGCGATGGTCGCCGCGACGTATTCGCCCACGCTGTAGCCGAGCAGCGCCTGCGGCCGGATACCCCAACTCGCCAGCAGTTGGACTAACGCATACTCCACCACAAACACCGCCGGCTGGGCCAACGCCGTCTGATGCAGCGCCCCCGCCGCTATCCCACTGCCTCCCGGCAGGGCTGACAGGAGCGCTGAGGCTGACGCAGGAACGGCCTGGTCAGCGGGATACAGGGCGGCGCGCAGATCCTGGCCGAGGCGCGAGACCAGTAACTCAGCGCACCGGTCGACCGCCTCGCGGAACACCGTCTCAGTCGCGTACAGCGTCCCGGCCATGCCGGCGTAGTGGTCGCCCACACCGGGGAACACAAACGCCAGCGATTGATCGCGGGTAACTTGCTGAAAACTCAGTAGGCGGCGGGGATCACGGGCTTTGAGGGCAGTCGCAGCATCGCGGGAGTCGCTGGCCACGAGCACGCGCCGATAGCTGAAAGGCGCCCGGCCGACGCGCAGGGTGTGGGCCACATCGGCCAGATCAACGGTCTGCGCTTCGAGGTAGGCGGCCAAGTTATCGGTCGCCGTTTCCAATGCCGTTTCAGTTTTGGCCGACAGCACCAGCAGCTCGGCCGGGCGGGCAGGGATGATGGTCGCGGGCATCGGCACCGGTGCTTCTTCCAGCACGACGTGGGCGTTGGTGCCGCCCAGGCCGAACGAACTGACGCCAGCCCGGCGCGGCGCAGCGCCATCCGCGGGCCAGTCACGTAGCTGGGTGTTGACGTAGAATGGGCTGTTAGCCAGGTCGATATCGGGACTGGTCGTCTCGAAATCAAGATGCGGCGGCAGCTGACGGTGGTGCAGGGCCAGGGCCGCCTTGATCAGACCGGTGACACCCGAGGCCCGATCGAGGTGGCCGATGTTGGGCTTCACCGACCCCAGCGCGCAGAATTGTTTGCGCTCGGCGCCACGCTCGAAGACCTTGATCAACGCCGAAAGCTCCACTGAGTCGCCGAGCGGCGTAGCCGTGCCGTGGGTCTCGATGTAGCCGATCGTTTCCGGTTTGACGCCGGCGCGGCGCAGTGCGCGGGTAACCACCGCAGATTGGCCGGTGAGACCCGGGGCGGTGTAGCCGACCTTGCGGATACCGTCGTTGTTGATCGCCGACCCGCGGATGACGGCATAGATATGGTCGCCATCTTTGATGGCGTCTTTCATACGTTTGAGGGCGACGATGCCGACGCCATTGCCCACCACGCTGCCCTGAGCCTTGGCGTCGAAGGTGCGGCAATAGCCGTCGGGCGACAGGATGCCGCCCTCCTGGTACAGATAGCCGGTGCCATGGGGAATGCTGATGGCCGTGCCGCCGGCCAAGGCGATGCCGCACTCATAGGTGAGCAGGCTCTGGCAGGCCATGTGGACCGCGACCAGCGAGGTGGAACAGTAGGTTTGTACCGCCACGCTCGGCCCGCGCAGATTGAATTTATACGAGACGGTCGAGGCTAACGCGTCAACCGAGTTGCCAATGTCGATCTGCAAGCCGCCAGCCAGTTCCAGTACCTCCGGATTGGTGAAGAGGTTGTTGATCATATACAGCGAGATGCTCGACCCGGCGAAGACGCCGATGGAGCCGGCGTAGGCGCCAGGATCGCAGGCGGCCTGCTCCAAGGCTTCCCATGCGCACTCCAGAAACAGGCGGTGCTGCGGGTCCATCACCTCGGCTTCGCGCGGCGTGTAGCCGAAGAAGCTGGCGTCGAAGTGGTCGTAGCTATCCAGAAACGTCCCCGCCTTCACATAGTTCGGCAGTTTGAGCACTTCGGGATCGACGCCCGCCGCCAGCAGTTGCGCATCCGAGTAGCTGCGGATCGAACGCACGCCGGCGGTGATGTTCCGCCACAGCTCATCGACGTTCTGGGCGCCGGGGAAGCGCCCGGCCATGCCGATGATCGCCACCGCAGTGTCGTAATTAGCATCGTGCGACGTTGGCCCGCTCATAGATCCCCCATTTCATCCAAATCCACAAAGTAGTTCAATTGCATCCTGCGCTGCTCGTCCTCGTGCTCGTCGCCGTCGTCGTGGGCGATGGCCGGCTGTTGGAGGTTGGTGATGTGGGCCGCTTGCAACTCAACCGTGGGCGACTCATACAGCACATATGCGGGGAAGTTGTCGAGCTTCAGGGCTTTGCGCATGCGCCCAAACAGGTCGAGGCCCAGCAGCGAATTGCCGCCGAGGTCGAAAAAGTTATCGTCGATCCCGATCGGGTCGATGCCCAGCACATCGCTCCATATGGTGGCGATGCGCGTTTCGAGGTCGTTGCGTGGTGCGGCATAGGCCACAGCCAGGGCTGGCCGCGGGTAGCGCGACTGCTCGCGGTCTTCGCGCATCTTGAGGAACGCGGCGAACGAGCGCTGGCTAGCCTCAACTAGGAACGTCAGGTCACGCGGGCTGACAAAGATCTGCGGTAGATCGTAAGCCAAGATGCGGCGCAATGCTTCCATGCCGTCGGCGAAGTCGATGCCGAAGGTTCGGCGCGAGGCTATGAAGAACGCCCGTACTTCTTCGGTGAAGCCTTGTAAGCCTTCGCTCCAGGCGTCCCAGTGCCATTCGCCCCATCCGATCGAGATCGTCACCCCGTTGTCGCGATGATGCAACTGGGCGTAGCTGTCCAGGAAGATGTTCGCCGCGCAGTAGTCGGCCTGGCCCTGGCCGCCGCCGGCCGCCGCGGCAACCGACGAGAACAGCACCAAGAAGTCAAGCGGCAAGGAGCGCACGGCCTGAGCGATCGCCAGGGTTCCCTGGACCTTTGGCGCGAGCACGCTAGCTGCCGCTTCGGCGGTCTTAAGCTGCATCAGGCCCACCCCCGGCACGCCAGCGGCGTGGAATACCCCATTGATGGCGCCGAAGCGGGCGACAGCCTGGTCGATGGCCGCAGCAATCTGGCCGGCGTCGGCGACGTCCGCCTGGAGCACCAGCACTTCGGCGCCGCTGGCCTCAAGCTGCCGGATGCAATGGACGCGATGCCCGGTGCCGCTCTCGGTGCCTTCAGCGGCGATGATGTCATCCCAGCGCTCACGCGACGGTAGGGCAGTCCGCCCGATCAAGACCACTTTGGCCCGCACACTCGCCACCAGGTACTCGGCCAGGGCCAGGCCAATGCCGCCCAAGCCGCCAGTTATGACATACACGCCCTGATCGCGCAAACGGGCGTGGGGATGGCTGAACTCAGGCAGGTGGATTTGCTCATATGCCTGGACCCAACGGTGCTGCCCACGCAGCGCGATCACGACGCCGGTCGGGGTGCTGGCCAGTTCCACCACCAGGCGATCCACCAACTCCTCGCAGCCCTGCCGATCGGGTGCCCAGATCACATCGATGGAGCGCGCCGTCAGGTTGGGGTGCTCCTGAGGAATAATCTTGCACGGACCGATCACTGTCGATTTCGTTGCGTTCACCGCCTCCTGGCCGACGACCGCGTGAACGCCGGTGGTGACGACGTTGACCTCGCAGCGCTCCACGCCCTGGTTGCCCAGCGCCTGGGTCAGCGCCAACAGGCTGTAAAAGCCGCGCTCCAATATGCCGTCCACCTCGGCCGGCGACTCGCCGGCCGACTCAGCGGGCGAGGCCAGCCACAGATGTAGCACGCGGCTGGGTTCAATGCCTTCGCGGGCGAGCTTCTTAATCACGCTGATGTAGTCTTCGCGTTCGGCGGGACGTACCGTGTAGCTTGCCGGGTCGATGGCGGCGAATGCCGCACCCGGCGCGATCGTCACCACAGTCTGGCCGTGCTGTTTCAAGCGCTCGGCGAGCACAAGGCCCAGGCCGGAGTCATCAACCAGGAGCAGCCAGGTGTGTTGGTCGGCGAAAAGTGGGGCGCCTAGGATCGGCGACGGCGGGCTGGTCCGTTTCCAGGAAGGCACAAAGAACCAGTCGCCAACGTCGGCGATGCGGTCGGCACTGTTGAGGAACTCGTCGTTGGCTAGCGAACTGCCCGACTTACCGTGCGCATCGGCGTCCACCCAGTAGCGCTGGCGCTCAAACGGATAGGTCGGCAGCGAAAGCCGCCGCCGTTGTTCGCCCGCGGAGAACGCGGCCCAGTCAATGTTCACCCCGGCAAGCCACAGCCGGCCCAGGGTTTCCAGCACGTGGGACAACTCGGCCTGGCGACCGTGGGACGCCGGCAGCGCGCTCAGGATCTGGCCCATACGCTCGCGGGAGCAGGCTGAATGCTGCTTGACAAACGACGCCAGCGCCTGACCAGGGCCGACTTCCAGGATCAACGCTGGCTCCCCCTCCAGCAGCGCGCCAGCTCCGGCGGCAAACCGCACGGTCTGACACATGTGCCGCGCCCAGTAGCCCGGGTCGGTGGCCTCTTCGACGGTAATCCAGGTGCCGGTGACGTTGGAGACATACGGTATGGCCGGCGGGTTGAGGGTCAGCGAGCAGGTCAGATCGGTCAGGGCCGCGCGGGCCGGCTCCAGCATCGCCGAATGGAAGGCATGGCTCGTCTCCAGCCAGCGGCAGGCAACTTCATCGGCGGCGCATTGCCTGGCCACGGCCTCAAGAGCCGCCGCCGGGCCGGCCAGGATGGAGGCGCTCGGGCTGTTAACCGCTGCCAAGGCGACATCGCCTCGGACGTAGCGCCGCGCATCGTCCTCCCCTAGGCTGACCGCCAGCATGGCGCCGGCAGGCAAATTCTGGATAAGCCTGGCGCGGAGGGCCACCAGACGCAGCGCGTCCTCCAGGCTCAGCACGCCGGCGACCGTTGCCGCGACGTATTCGCCCAGGCTGTAGCCCAGCAGCGCCTGCGGCCGGATGCCCCAGCTCGCCAGCAATTGCACCAGCGCGTACTCGACTACAAACACCGCCGGCTGGGCCAGCTCCGTCTGGTGCAGCGTCCCGGCAGGCGTTCCGGCCGGCAGGCCTGCCAGCAACTGGCGGAAATCCAGGCCGGCCGCCGGCGCCCCGTTGCCGCGCCCGGACTCTGGATACAGCACCGCCAGCAAATCCTGATCCAGCAGCGGATTCAGCAGCGTGCAGCACTCGTCAACCACCGCGCGAAAGCGCGCTTCGTGAGTGTACAGGTCCGCGGCCATCCCTGCATAGTGGTCGCCGACGCCCGGGAACAGGAAGGCCACCGGCCGATCACGGTCGGTCTGGTTGGCGGTCAGCCCGCGGGCGCCAGCCGCCTCCAACTGCGCGATGGCATCGTCACGGTCGCGGGCCACCAGGGCGCGCCGGTGGTTGAAGGCGGTGCGCCCAACCTGGAGGGTATGGGCAACGTCGGCCAAGTCCACCTCGGGATGGGCACGCAAGAAGCTGGCCAAGTTGGCGGCCATTGTTTGCAGGGCGGAGTCGGTTTTGGCCGACAGCAGCAACAGCTGCTGCGGGTATGATCGACCGGACGGAGCCTCGAGCGGCGTTTCCTGGAGCACGACGTGGGCATTGGTGCCGCCCAGGCCGAACGAGCTGACGCCGGCGCGGCGCGGCGTCCGACCGTCGGTCTCCCAGGGCCGCAACGTCGTATTGACAAAAAACGGGCTATTGGGCAAATCAATCTCGGGGCTGGCCTGCTCGAAATTAAGACTCGGTGGAATCTCTCGGTGCTTCAGCGCCAGAACGGTTTTGATCAGGCCGGTCACGCCTGCGGCGCGGTCGAGATGACCAACGTTGGGCTTGACCGAACCGAGCGCACAGTACTGGGTCTGGTCGGTCTGCTGCTTGTAGGCCTTGATCGTCGCCGCGAGCTCGATCGAGTCGCCCAGCGCAGTGGCGGTGCCGTGGGCCTCAAGGTAGCCCACCGTCGCAGGGTCGACGCCAGCGTGGGCCAGCGCTTCGGCGATCACCGACGACTGCCCTTCTAGGCCAGGGGCGGTGTAGCCGACTTTGCGGATTCCGTCGTTGTTGACCGCCGAGCCGCGGATGACGGCGTACACGTGGTCTCCATCTGCGACCGCCTGATCGAGGCGCTTGAGCGCGACGACGCCGGCGCCGTTGCTCATCACGCTGCCCTGGCCGTCGGCGTCGAAGGTGCGGCACTGGCCGTCGGGCGAAACAATGCCGCCCTCCTGGTACACATAGCCGGTTCCATGGGGTACCGAGATCGCAACACCGCCAGCCAGCGCCATATCGCACTCGTAGTTGAGCAGGCTCTGGCAGGCCATGTGGACTGCCACCAGCGAGGTCGAGCAAAAAGTTTGTACGACCACGCTCGGCCCGCGGAAGTTAAGCTTGTAGGAGACCCAGGTCGAAAGCGAGTCCGACGAGTTCAGGACGCCGACCTGGAGCATGCCCGCTTTGCGGAACACCTCGGCGTTGTTAAAGATATTATTCAACATATAGGTCGAGATGGCCGATCCGGCGAACACCCCAACCAGACCTTGGTAGGTTTCCGGGCTATAAGCGGCGTCCTCGAACGCCTCCCAAGAGCATTCTAGAAACAAGCGCAACTGCGGGTCCATCAACTCGGCCTCGCGCGGCGTAAAGCCAAAGAACGCGGAGTCAAAGGAATCGATATTGTCGATGACCGTCCCGGCTTTCACATACTCGGGTTGGCTCATCAGATCCGGGTCCACCCCGGCGGCCAGCAGTTCTTCATCGGAAAAAAACCGGATCGATTGCACGCCCTGGGTCATGTTGTGCCAGAACTGATCCAGCGTGTTGGCGCCAGGGAAACGCCCTGCCATGCCGATGATGGCAACAGCGGTATCGAATTCGAAATCCTGTGATTCGCGATCTATCATGGAAATACCTCGCTACGACCTGAGTTTGAGTTGAGCCTGCCGATCCCTTCGCTTTGCACCGCGATCGTGACGTTCTTGAATCGCTGCGTTTGTGTCCTGGCCCGGTTCAAGGAATTTCGCCATTGCTCCGACCGTCGGTGCTTCGTACAGCACATAGGCCGGGATCTGGCTGATCTGAAGGCGCTTGCGCAGCCGGTTCAGCAGATCGACACCGATCAGCGAGTTGCCGCCAAGCTCGAAAAAGTTGTCGTTGAGGCCGATTTCGGCGATGCCAAGGCGTTCGCTCCACACCGCGGCGATCGCCTGCTCCAACTTGCTCTGCGGCTTGACGTATGATGTGCCAAGGCTCGGTCGCGCGTGACGCGCGCCTTGGGCTTCGGGCTGCTCAAGCACATCGATCTTGGCGTTTTCCATCATGCGCACGATCGCGCGCAGGTCTTGGGTGGAGACGAAGACGTTCGGGAAGCGATGAGAAAGCACCCGGTCAAGAGCTTGGCTGCCTTCATCGAAGCGCAGGCCGAAGCGTTCGCGGTAGTCGCGGAAGAACTCCTGGGTAGCGCTGTCATAGCTGCTCATGGCTTCATCCCAAGCATTCCAGAGCCACTCGCACCAGCCAATCGAGACCACCAGACTTGGCTGCCCGGCTCGACTGTGGGCAAAGGCGTCCAGGTAGGCGTTGGCCGCGCAATAATCGACCTGCCCGGCTCCGCCACCGGTCGCCGAAGCGACCGAGGAAAACAGCGCCAGGAAATCCAGCGGCATGTTGTTCAGCGCATGCGCAAGGGCGCGCGTGCCCTGGACTTTGGGAGCCAGGACGCTGGCAGCTGTTTCCCTGGTCTTCAGTGAGATTAGGCCAACGCCCGGCACGCCGGCGGCGTGGAGCACCCCGTGCAGGCTGCCGAAGCGCTCGATGGTTTGCGCCACCGCCGCTTCGATCTCGCCTGTGTCGGTGACATCGGCCCTGAGCACCAACACCTCGCCGCCCAGCGCCTCGATCGCCTGGATCTGTCGGATCTTACCGGCGTGGGCGTGTTCCGGCTGGCGCGCCAGCAGGGCAGGCCATTCGCTGCGTTCGGGCAGCCCGGAGCGGCCTACCAGCGCCAAGCGGGCCTGCTGCGTCCGCGCCAGGTGCTCGGCCAGTGCCAGGCCGATGCCGCCCAGACCGCCGGTGATCAGGTACACACCGTGTTTGCGCAGCCGTGGCGCGCTTGACTCCTGCGCTGCCAGCTTCAGCCTATCAAGCGAATGTACCCAGCGGCGGTTGCCGCGCAAGGCGACCTGCGTGTCGGCGGTCGCGGCGGTCAACTCACCGAGCAGGTGGCTGATCAACGCTTCTTCTTCCCAGCTGCCGCGCTCGGGCAGCACAATATCGACGCTGCGGCAGCCCAGCGCCGCATATTCGAACTGCAGCAGCTTGCAGGGGCCGATAAGCGTGGCTTTCTCCGGGCACTGGCGCTCGGAGCCGATGACCGATTGCATATCGCTGGAAACCACGGTGATGGTGCAGGCTTCGAGGTCAAGGTCGCCTAGCGCCTGGCCAAGGTGGATCAGACTGTAGAAGCTGGCATCAAGCACGGGGCCGAGCAAGCGATCGGGCAGCGGATGCGGTAGCGGCGGTGTCACCGTCCAAAGGTGGACAATGTTGGTGGGCCGCCGGTTTTGCTGATACAGGTCGTTGAACAGCTCATCATAATCAGCGCGCTGCCCCGCATTGATTGTGTAGGAGTCGCCGTTTTTGAAGAAGGCTGCGCCGGCGTGGACGCTCACGACGTGCTGGCCCTGCTGGCGTAGACAGGCGCCGATCTGCTGGCCGACCACGCAGGCGTCCTCAAAGATCACCCAGCACTGCGGGCTGTCATCCGAGGATGTGGCTAGTGCCGGCAGGTACGGCGCCGATTGCTTCCAGGCCGGCAGGTAGAACCACTCGTTGGCCGGATCGCGCGGCAGGCCCATAAGGTCGAGCTTGTCGCTTTGTTCCGCCAGCCCGCCGACTTTGCGGCTGGGTTCCAGCCAATAGCGCTGCCGCTCAAACGGATAGGTTGGCAGTGGGACGCGCCGGCGCTGCTCACCCACGGCGAACTCCTGCCAATCGATCGGCACGTCAAGCAGCCACAGGCGCCCCAGCGCGGTCAGGAGCGCAGTCGAGTCGCTCAGACCCTCATGCTGGGACGGCAGGGTCGACAGCACAAGATCCAGGCGGTCGCGGCCCCAGGCGGGGCTTTGCTTGACAAAGGAGCCAAGCGCCTGGCCCGGCCCGATCTCCACCATGACGCGGTTAGCATCCTGCGCCAGGACTGCCACGCTTGCGGCGAACTGCACGGTCTGGCACATGTGCGCCGCCCAGTAGCCTGGGTCGGTGGCCTGTTCGGCGGTAATCCAGGTACCGGTGACGTTGGACAGATACGGGATGGTCGGTAGGTGAAAGGTCAGGGTGGCGGCGAACGCGGTGAGCTCCGCCTGCACCGATGCCAGCATCGTCGAGTGGAACGCGTGGCTGGTTTCCAACCAGCGGCTGCTGATATCGAGGGCCTCAAGCTGATCCGCGACGGCCGCGAGGGCCTGCTGGGGGCCGGCGAGAACGCAGGTGCTCGGGCTGTTGACTACCGCCAAGCACACCTCGCCGCCCAGATACGGGCGGACCGCATCCGCGCCCGCCGCCACCGCCAGCATCGCGCCGCTCGGCAGCGCCTGGATCAGCTGGGCGCGCCGGGCAACCAGCGCCAGGGCATCTTCCAAGCTCAACACTCCGGCCACGGCGGCCGCCACGTATTCGCCCAGACTATAGCCGAGCAGTGCGTGCGGCCGGATGCCCCAGGTCATCAGGAGCTGGGCCAGGGCGTACTCCACCACAAACACTGCTGGCTGCGCCAGCGCCGTCTGGTGCAGCGGCCCGGCCGCCCCGCCTGCCGCGCGATCACGCCCGAGCAGTGCCCGCAGATCGATGCCGGAGCCATTGCCGTTGCGCCGTGCCTGGCCTTCCGGGTACAAAGCCTGCTTGAGGTCGGCACCCAGCAGCGGCGTCAGGATGCGGAAGCACTCGTCGACCGTGGCGCGGAAAACACTCTCGGTTTCATAAAGGCCTTGGGCCATGCCGGCGTAGTGGTCGCCGACGCCGGCGAACACAAAGGCTAGGTTGCGACTGGTCGGCTTCTGCTGGCGACTGAGAACGCGCCGGGTGTCGCCTTTGGTCAGCAGCGAACGCGCGTCGGTGGCATCCTCGCAGACCATCACGCACCGGTGCTCGAAGACGCGGCGGCCGACTTGCAGGGTGTAGGCGACATCGGCCAGATTCACATCTTGGCCGCCAAGATGATCGGACAGCCGCGCCGCAGCCGCTTCGAGAGCCGTGGGAGTCTTGGCCGACAGCAAGAGCAGCTGAGTCGGTCGCGACGGGTTGGCAGCCGGAGCCGGCGGCGCCTCCTCGACCACGACGTGGGCGTTGGTGCCACCCACGCCCAGCGAGTTCACGACCGCACGGCGGGGCGTGCCATTGCGCGTCCAAGGGGTCGGCTCGGTCAGCACATAAAACGGGCTGGCAGCGAAATCGATCTCGGGATTGGGCGCATGGAAGTGCAGTGTCGGCGGGATCAGGCTGTGCTTGAGGGCCAGCACCGTTTTGATCAAGCCAGTGACGCCGGCCGCTCGGTCGAGGTGGCCGATGTTGGGCTTGACCGAACTGATCCCGCAGAAGCCGACTTTATCGGTGCTGGCGCGAAACGCCTTGGTCAGCGAGGCGATCTCGATCGGGTCGCCCAACTTGGTGGCGGTGCCGTGGGCTTCGACATACGAGATCGAGTCGGCGGTCACGCCGGCGTCGTCAAGCGCGGCGGCGATGGCCTTGGACTGGCCGACCACGCTGGGCGCGGTGTAGCCGACCTTCAGCCCCCCGTCGTTGTTGATCGCCGACCCGCGGATGACCGCGTGGATGGTGTCGCCGTCGGCCAGCGCGTCGGCCAGCCGCTTTAGCACCACGATTGCCACCCCGTCGCCAAAGTTAGCCCCGCCGGCCTCCGCGTCAAAGGTGCGGCAGCGTCCGTCGGGCGAGACCTGATCGCCGTCGCGGTACAGATAGCCTGTTTTGACCGGGACGCGGACTGACACGCCGCCAGCCAACGCGATGTCGCACTCGCCGCCGCGCAGGCTGCGGCAGGCCATGTGGGTGGCCACCAGCGAGGTCGAACAATAGGTCTGCACCGCCACGCTTGGCCCGTGGAGGTTCAACTTGTAGGACACGTTGGTCGTCAGGCCATCTTTGTCATTGGAGAAATAGGCAGACGGATCGGAGCCGAAGTCATTGAAGACCGGCAGCGCCGCCAGCTGAAGCATATAGGTACTGACGCTGGCGCCGGCAAACACGCCAACCAGCCCATCGTAGCGCTGAGAGTCGTACCCCGCTGTTTCCAGGGCCTCCCAGGCGCACTCGTGGAACAGGCGCTGTTGCGGGTCCATAAACTCAGCTTCGCGGGGCGAATAGCCAAAGAAGGCCGCATCGAACAGGCCGATATCGTCGCCAAGAATCGGGCGCCGTTTGACGTAGTTGGGATCACGGACCAGGGCGGGAGCGACGCCGGCGGCCAGCAATTCCTCGTCGCTGAAGATCGAAAACGCTTCGTGGGACTGGCTGATGTTGCGCCACAGCTCATCGACCGAACTGGCACCCGGGAAGCGTCCGGCCATACCGATGATAGCGATATCGCCTTGGGCGGCTTGGCGCTGCTGGCGTCTGGCCGGCTGCGGCTGACTGGCCACGCCAGCGACCTGCGGCAGCCGTTCCATCAGATACGTCGCCAGGGCGCTGATCGTGGGGGCTTCGAACAGCACCACCGTCGAAAGCTGCACTTTGAACTCTTTTTGCAATCGGGCGATCACCTGGATGCCTACCAGAGAGTTGCCGCCCAGGTCGAAGAAATTATCCTGAATGCCGACCTGATCGAGGCCAAGCGCCTCCTGCCAGATCACGGCGATACGCTGTTCGTATTCGCCGCGCGGCGGAACATAGGCGGTATTAAGCTCGGGCCGGGCGTGAGCCAGTTTCGCCGCCGGGGTTGGGGCATCGGCGCCAACCGCAAGGGCTTCCATGCGGACCCACTGGGCGATGCGCGCATCAAGGTCGCCGGTGGAGTTGATAATCTGGCTGGCATCCCGAACGGAAAGGACCCGCTCGAATGCCGCGACCCCTTCGGCAGGCGTCATGCCGTATTCGGTCAGACTGGCGCCCAGGCCGCCGGACATGGTTTTATCGACGCTGCCCAGCCAAAGATCCCAGTTCACGCTCAGCCAGCGAACCGGATGCGACTGGTTGTGGCGGTGGGCGAAGGCGTCCATAAAGGAGTTTGCCGCCACATACGCGCTGAAACCAAGCCCGCCCAGCACTGATGACAGCGAGGAAAAAAGTACGCAGAAGTCAAGCGACCTATCGCCGAGCACGCGCTCCAGGGCATACAGGCCATGGACCTTGGGCTGGAAATGCTGCTCACAGATGGCCGGGTCGCTATCCTGGACCGAGCGGAACGCTGCGGTTGCCACAATCCCGGCCGCGTGGATCACGCCGTGGATGTCGCCGAAGCGCTCAGTAGCGCGATCGACAGCCGCCCGCAAAGCGCTCTCGTCGGCGACATCGGCCGTGATCGTCAGGACTTCGGCGCCTAGCTCCTCCAGGCGCTGAACCGCGCGGATGCGCTGGCAGGTCCGGTCGTCCTCGGAGCGATCGCTCAGCCAGCGTGGCCACTCGCCGCGGTCGGGTAACTCGCTGCGGGCCAGCAAGACCAGCCTGGCCCGCACGGTCGACGCAAGGTGCTCGGCCAGTATCAGGCCGATGTCACCCAGGCCGCCGGTGATCAAATAGGTGCCGTGCTCGCGCAGCGCAGTCCGGGCAGGGGCCTCCAGGTGCACCGGCTTGTAGGCGGCGACCCAGCGCTGGTTATTGCGGTAGGCCACGATCGGTTCGCCCGACTGGGCCAGCAGCTCGCGGGCCAGCAGGTCGAGCAGTTCGCGCTCTTCCGCGCTGCCTCGCTGCGGCAGCGCGAGGTCAATGGTGCGACAACCGACGCCTTGCAACTCCTGCGGGATAACTCGCGCCGGGCCAAGGATCGCCGCCAGATCGGGGTTGATCGTTTCGGTGCCGATAACACTGTGGACGGCGGCGCAAACCACGGCAATCTCAGGCGCGCCTGCGAGGCTCACCTGCCCAAGGGCCTGCGCCAGGGCCAGCAGGCTGTAGAAGCTGACTTGCTGGGTCGCGGCGAACTGATCGCCGGTCGCGGAAGGCGTTGCATCAAGCGACCAGAGGTGCGCGACCACCAGGTGGGACTGCGCTTCGCTGGCCAGGGATTGCAATAGGCGCAAGTAATCCTCGGGGGTGTCCGGGCGCACGGCGAAGGTCTGGTGATCGATGCGGGCGAAGCCGTCGCCGCGCTGAACGCGCACGACGCTGTCGCCGGCATGTTCGAGCCGGGCGCCAAGCTCGTGGCCAAGTCCGCGCTCGTCAACAAAAACCAGCCAGTGCTTACCGCTAGTCGGGGTAGGCGCCAGCAAGGCGAGCGCATGCGGCTCCCAGACCGGCCGATAAAACCAATCGGCGATATTGGCCTGCTTGCCGCGGGCCGGCCGCGCCGGCGCCAGGGTCGTAGGCACGCTGTCAAGATCGATCCAGAAGCGCTCGCGCTCAAAGGGATACGGCGGCAGCGCAACCGAGCGGCGCCGCTCAGCGCCGGCGAACGCGGCCCAATCAACTCGCGCCCCGGCGACCCAGAGGCGGCCCAGCGCCGACAGCGCCGCCGACAACTCGGACTGGGCCTCGTGCTTGGCCGGCAGGGTTGCTACGATATCGGCGAAGCGCTGGCGATCACAGGCGGGATGCTGCCTAGCGAACGACCCCAGCGCCTGGCCCGGACCTATCTCCACGAGCATCATGGCCGGATCGGCGAGCAGCGAACCCAGGGCAGGGGCGAATTGGACGGTCTCGACCATGTGCCGTGCCCAGTAGGCAGGATCGGTGGCCTGCTCAACAGTGATCCAGGTGCCGGTAACATTGGATAGGTACGGGATGGCCGGCGAGTTGAAGGTCAATGTGGTAGCGAACGCAGTCAGCGCCTCTTGCGCCGGTGCCAGCATCGTCGAGTGGAAGGCGTGGCTGGTTTCCACCGGGCGGCAGGCGATCTCGGCCTGGCTGAGCCGCTCCGCCAGGGCGTTCATCTCGGCGTGTGGGCCGGCAAGGACGCAGGTGCTCGGGCTGTTGACCGCGGCTAGGCACACCTCGCTACCCAAGTACGGCTGGATCGCATCCGCACCTGCCGCTACCGCCAGCATCGCGCCTTTCGGCAGCGACTGGATCAGCTGGGCACGCCGGGCGACCAGCGCCAAGGCGTCCTCCAGGCTCAATACGCCAGAGATCGTTGCGGCGACGTACTCGCCCAAGCTGTAGCCCAGCAATGCCTGCGGTCGCACGCCCCAGGCCATCATCAATTGGGTCAGGGCGTACTCGACCACAAACACCGCCGGCTGGGCCAGCGCCGTCTGGTGTAGTGGCCCGTCCGCCCCGCCCGCAGCTCCGTTGCGCCCTAGCAGTCCATGTCCGGCCGCCGGAGCAGCCGGCAGGTTGGACGGATACAGCGCCGCCCGCAGCTCCGCCGCATCCAGCGGCGGCAACAGGGCCAGCGCATGGTCGACCGCGGTGCGAAAAACCACTTCATTGGCGTAGAGGCCCTTGGCGATACCGGCGTAGTGGTCGCCGACGCCAGCGAACACAAAGGCCACCGGGCGTTCCTGGCCGACATGGCCGGTGTGAATACGGCCATGTCGGCCGCTCAAGCCAGCGATCGCCTCTGCGACATCGCGGCAAATCACCGCCCGGCGATGGGCGAAGTGTTTTCTACGGCGTTGCAGCGTGTGGGCGACGTCGGCAAGATCGCAGTCTGGGTTGCGGTGGAGATAGCCCAGCAGGTTTTCGGTCGCCTTTTCCAAGGCGGTCGGCGTCCTGGCAGATAAAAGCAACACATGGGTCGGGCGGGCGGCGCTCAGCGGCTCGGCCAGCGGAGCCTCCTCCAAAATCACATGGGCGTTGGTTCCCGACCAGCCAAACGAGCTCACCCCGGCCAGGCGCGGCCCGTCGGCGACCGTCCAAGGGGTCAGGCTGGTTGGCACGACAAACGGCGCGCCGCCCTTGGGAATGCCCGGATTCAGCGTCTTGAAATTCAGATGCGGCGGAATTTGCTTGTACTGCAAGGACAAGACGGTCTTGATCAGCCCGGCGACTCCCGAACCGGCGGCCAGATGGCCGATATTCGTTTTAACCGCGCCGACGTAGAGCGGCTGATCGGGAGATCGGCCTTTGCCCAAAACAGCCCGCAGCGACTCCATCTCGATCGGATCGCCCAACGAGGTCCCGGAACCGTGAGCCTCAACATAGCTGATCTGCTGGGGCTTCAGCCCGGCCACCGCCAGGGCTTTGCGGATCACCGCCTGCTGGGCCAGGCCGTTGGGGGCGGTGATGCTGCTGCTGCGACCATCCTCGTTGACCGCCGAGCCGCGGATAATCGCCCGAACCTGATCGCCGTCCTTGATGGCGTCGGAAAGGCGCTTGAGTACCACGAAGCCGCAACCTTCGCCGATCACAAAGCCATCGGCGGCGGCGTCGAAGGTCTTACAGCGGCCATCACTGGAGAACATCCGCATCTTGCACAGGCTGACAAACGAGTCGGGCAGGATTACCACGTTGGAGCCGCCGACCAGAGCCAGGTTGCTTTCCTTGCTTTGCAAGCTCTGCACGGCCAGGTGGGTTGCCACGAGCGTCGACGAGCAGGCAGTGTCCAAGGTCATCGTCGGCCCCTGGAGATCAAGCAGGTAGGCCAGGCGTCCGGCGGCCATGCTGGACGAACTGCCGGTGCTGAAGTATGGGTCGTTGAAACACTCGGCGCCGTCGGCGTAGAGCTGGCGCACGGGATAGTCGTTGTTGATCATCCCAATGAACACGCCGGTCTGACTGCCGGCCAGACTGTCAATCTGCTGGCCGGCATCTTCGAGGGCCTGCCAGGCGACCTCCAGCAGGAGGCGATGCTGCGGGTCCATGCGTAGAGCTTCACGCGGCGAAAGGCCAAAAAAGCTGGCATCAAACATCGGCGCGTCGGTCAGGAAGCTGCCCCAGCGGGTATACATTTTGCCCGGCGCATCCGGGTTGGGATCGTAGTAGGCGTCGATATCCCAGCGGTCGGACGGCACCTCGATGATCGAGTCCTGGCCTTGCTTTAGGAATTCCCAGAAGGCGTCCGGTGTCACCAAACCGCCGGGGAAGCGGCAGCCGATTCCGATCACGGCGACAGGCTCGGGCTTGGGCCGCAGGTACTCGGCCAGCAAGGCTTTCTTATCAGGCGTCAGGCTCTTGAGAAGTTGTTCCAAGGGATTACTCATCGATCTCACCTTGAGCCAATGGCTCGATATCGAGGGCGTGCTGAAGCTCATCCATCGAAAGCTCACCGATCGCCGACAGCAGCACAGCCAGATCGTCGCTGACTTCAAGCTCGGGTGCGGCAGCCAGATCGTCGCTTGCGAAGGCGTCCGGCTCCTCCGCCGACGCCAGCGAAATCTGCATACGCTCGATCAGATGGGAGGACAGGGCGGCGATTGATTGATGGTTCCAGATCAACGTGACAGGGAAACTCAGACCCACGCTGTCTTCAAGGAGGTTCCTGAGTTCAAGCGCCATCAGTGAGTCAAGGCCCATACTGCCCAGCGGGGTCTGCGAGTCAAGTGCCGAGGTGGGAATGCGCAACACCTGCTGGACCAGCTTGGCGATATGGGTTTCCATGATCGCCAGGCGCTGCTCGGGCGGCGCTTCCTCCAACAGCGGGCGAAGCCGGGTCTGCGCTGGCTGCTCGCTGGCACTTTGGTCGAGTTCTTCGACTAGGCGCCGGAACAGTGATGAGGCGGCCGCCTTGGGATAGTATTGCAGCCACTGGCGCAGGTTGAAGGGCAGCACATTGGCCTGGACCGGGTTGGCACGGATCAGGCGCTCCAGCGCCGCCAGGCCCTCGGCGGGCGTCATGCTTTTCATGCCGCGGTAAGCGATGCGCTCGCCGCGATTGGCCTGGGCCGCTGCCAAGCCCACGTCGGCCCACGGCCCCCAGTTGATCGCTAGCGCCGGCAACCCTTGGGCGCGGCGGTAATGGGCCAGCCCGTCGAGGAAGGCATTGGCTGCAGCGTAGTTGCCCTGGCCGGGCGAGCCAAGCGTAGCCGCCGCCGACGAGAACAGAATAAAGTGGTCGAGCGTCCGATCGCGAGTCAGGATGTGGAGATTCCAAGATCCGGTGACCTTGGGGTCCATGACGGTTTTGAAACGCTCGGGGGTGAGCTGAAGCAGCACGCCGTCATCGAGCACGCCGGCGGCGTGGATGACTCCGCGCAACGGGGGCATCTTCGCATCGATATCGTCGAACAGGGCCGCCAGCGCGGCGGGCTGGGCGACATCGGCTTGGGACACTTGCACGGTCGCCCCGAGCGCGCGCAGATCCTCGACCGCCGCGCTGGCGGCCGCCCCCGGCCGGCTGCGCCCGAGAAGAACCAGATGGCGTACCCCGCGTTCGACCAGCCAGCGGGCGACGGCTATGCCCAGCCCCCCGAGGCCGCCAGTGATCAGGTAGGTGCCGGCAGCCCAGGCCGCTGCGGCGGGCCGAGCCGCGACGATCGGAAGCTCTTCATCGTCGTCGATTCTGATAACGATCTTGCCGATGTGCCGGGCCTGGGCCATCATCCGGTAGGCGTCGGCGACCTGTCCCATCGAAAAAACGCGGCAGTGGCGGGTGAGCAGGGAGTCGCCGGCAAACAAAGCCATCGCTTCGCGGAAGATCGCCCCGATCATCTCCGGCTCTTCGCGCAACTTATCAAGATCGACCAGCGAGAAGGTCAGGTTCTTCAAAAACGGCCGCATGCCGAGTTTGTTGTCCTCGTAGTAGTCGCGTTTGCCGATCTCGATAAAGCGGCCGCGGTGGCGCAGCAGGTTGAGGCTTTCCTTGATATAATCGCCGGCCAGCGAATTCAGCACCACGTCGATGCCCTCGCCGTTGGTGGCTTCGCGCACCTCGTCGGCGAAGTCCAGCGAGCGCGAGTTCATCACGTGGGGCACGCCAAGCTCGCGCAGCAAGGCCCGCTTTTCGGGCGAACCGGCGGTGGCGAAGATTTCAGCGCCCACGTGCTGGGCGATCTGGATCGCTGCTAGGCCGACGCCGCCAGTCGCAGAGTGGATCAGGACGCGTTCGCCCTTGGACAGCCGGCCTGTGACAACCAACGAGTAGTAAGCGGTCAGAATGGCGAAAGGCAGCGCCGCGGCTTGCTCAAGGGTCAGGTGGTCGGGTTTGGCGACGATCAGGTTCTGCGTGGAGATTGAGTGCGATACCGTCAGGCTCTTGAACCAGCCGACCACTTCCTGTCCGACCGTGAAGCCGGTTACATTGGCGCCAAGGGCCACGATCGTGCCCGCGCATTCGCGCAATGAAGACACGCCCTCGATCTCGCTGCTATTGCCCGGAATAGCGCCGAGGGCGGTCAGCACGTCGCGGAAGTTCAAGCCCCAAGCGCGGACCTTAATCTCAATATCATCGGGGCCGATCGGTTGCCGCGCCATGGCGCGGATCGCCAGCCGATCCAGCGAGCCTGGCGGCGAGGCATCCAGGCCGAATGGCTGGTCGCCGGCCCGCGCGAGGGTCTGTGGTCGCTCCGCCGAGCCGGCGACGCCAAGCCCACGGCTGAGCCGAGCCACGAAACGCTGGCCGGGGCGGATGGCGACCCGATCGTCCTTGCCGCAGCAGATTTCATTGAAGAGTTCCGAGGCTTCGTCCAGACCCGGTGCGGCACTCAGGTCGATTCGCACGCACTCCAACTGGGCAAACTCGTGGCTGATAACGTTGGACAGCCCGGTCAGCGGAGTTTGTGCCACGGCCACCGCCTCGTTTGGGCTGGCAGCATCGGCGCCGCGGGTGACGATCCAAAGCCGGGGGTAATCGCGCCAACCGGCATAGCCGATGGCTTGCAGGAGAAACAGCGGTGCAGTGGCGGTGAAATCCTGCGCGGACAGCAAGGCATCGAGGCTCGCCTCGGCGTCGCGGCCGGACTTGCCTCCCCACAGGTAGACGATGCCGCGGCACGGCGCATTGGCGCCTCCAAAGGCTTCCTTGAGAAGCTGCTTGTAAGCTTTGTGATCGTGCGGGTTGATCTCATAGCGCCGCCCGCCGATCGCCTGAAAACGCTCGCCCGGCGCGACCATCACAGGATGCTGGCCATGCGCTTCCAGCGCAGCCGCCAGGTCGCGGGCGGCCGGACTTTGGTCGCTGAAGATCAGCCAGCCGCCGACAGCGCCGTTCGACCACGGGGCGAGCGCCGCGTCAAAGGCCGGCCTGACCTGCGCTTCCCATTGCAAGGTGTACAGCCAGCTATCAATGTGATCGCCCCCGGCAGCCCGCGCCTCGAGCACCTTAACTTGCAGGCCTTCGACACGCATCACCGGCTGCCCTGACTGATCGAGAAGCAGGATGTCGCCTTCAAATGAAACATCGGCGGTGGGAGCCGCGGCGCTCAGGCGCGTGTGCACCCAGAGCGGCTCTGCAGCCTGCAGCTTGCGCAGGGCCTGGATGCGCCGAACGCCCACCGGCAAGGTTACAGCCGGTTCGGCGCCGTTGCGGTGGGGATCAAGCGCCACAAAGGATTGGAAGCATGCGTCAAGCAATGCCGGATGCAGCTCGTAGGCACCGTAGTCAGTTTGAATATCCGCCGGTGCCACGATACGCGCCAGTACCTCGCTATCACCCAGCCATAGCTCGGTGATGCCCTGGAAGGCCGGCCCGTATTCCAATCCCTGCTCGGCAAGTTGCGCATAGTAGGTCGCGGCAGACATGGTTTTGTCGCAACGCGCCGCCACGGCGTCGAACGACTCCGGGCCGTCCAGCACCGGCAGGGCGCCGCGAACAACCTCGCCCGTGGCATGCTCCTGCCACGACTCGTTCTCGGCACCGCGGCTGAAGATCTGGAACATCGCCGTGTCGCCAGATTCGCGCAGCGCCACCTGGACGACCCGGCTTTCGTCCGGCCGCAGGCTGAGCATCTGCTTGAAACGGACATCGCCCAGGCGGTATCGCGTATCGGCCCACACGGCGCGCGCTGCCGCCAGGCCCATCTCCACGTAGGCGGCGCCTGGAACAACCACCATGCCTTCGACGCAGTGGTCGGACAGGTAGGGCAGCAGCTCGCTGTTGATAGTTTGCTCCCAATAATGGGTCGCCGGAGACCCAGCAACGCGCATGTGGCGACCTAGCAGCGGATGCCCGCCATGGGCCGGGACGCGGACACGGGAGTGAACGGCGTCGCTTTCAAGCCAATAGCGCTGGCGCTGCCAAGGGTAGCTGGGGAGCCGGACTGGCCGGCCGGCCATGGCATACACCCGCCGCCAATCGACAGCGTAGCCTTTAATATACAGGCTGGCAAGCGTCGTCTTCAGCGCCTGGATCTCGGCTTCGCTGCGGCGCAACGAGGCCAGCGCGCCACCGCGCAGCCCGCGCTCGCGCAGTTCGCCCTCGATCGCCGGCTGCAAAATCGGGTGAGGACTCAACTCTAGAAAGATTGTTGGCCCGTTGGCCGCCAGCTGGCCGATCGCGGCGCTGAAATGGACTGGCTCGCGCAAATTCCGCGCCCAGTAGGCCGCATCAAGCTCTCCGCCGCCGAGGAAGCGCCGCTCGACGGTCGAGAAAAAGGGCAACGCGCCGGGGGTCGGTCGCACAGGCGCCAGCAGTTGGCGCAACTCAGGCAGAAGCGGATCCATCTGCGGGCTATGCGAAGCGACATCAACCTTAACCCGCCGGCAGAACACTCCTTCGCCTTCCAGCCTTGCCAGGATCTCATCGAGTGCGCCGGGATCGCCGGCCAGCACGGTGGAGCGGGAACTGTTACTCACCGCGACCGCCACCCGGTCGCCATAGTTGCCAATCGCCGCCTGGGCGGCCTCCAGCGAGAGTTCCACCGAGACCATCGCGCCCTGCCCGCTGAGTCTGCGCAGCAGGCGGCTGCGCGTGCAGATGATGCGAGCGGCATCGTCGAGCGAAAGTGCCCCGGCCACGGCGGCGGCGGCGATCTCGCCCATGCTATGGCCGACGACGGCGATCGGCTCGACGCCCCAGGACCGCCATAGCGCCGCCAGGGCTATCTGAACCGCACACAATACCGGCTGGACGCAATCAATGCGTTCAAGCCAAGCGGTATCGTCGCTGGCGAGCAGATCGAGCAGCGACCAGTCCACATATGGACGGAAAGCCGTTTCCGCCTGTTCGATCGATTGGCGAAACACCGGAGCCTGGTTCAACAGCTGCCGCGCCATGCCATGCCACTGTGAGCCCTGGCCCGGAAAGACAAACACGACCTCGGGCTGAACGTCGTTGGCTAGCTGGCCCTGTAATAACCAAGGATCCACGTCGCCGGCGAGAAAGGCCCGCAGGCGCTCGGCCAGCTCCGCGTTTGTGGCGCCGACCGCAGCCAGACGGTGAGCATGGTGACTGCGCAACGCTCCCGCCGTATAGGTCACATCGCGGGCGGCCGGCGCGTCGGCACCGGTCAGCAAAGGCAGGTAGAGTTCGGCCACCGCCTTGAGTGTGCCGGGGGCGCGCGCCGATAGCGCCAAGACATACGGTGCCTCGGCGTCGGCGGGTGGATTCGCGACCGCCGGTTGCAGCGCTCGCGGCGCTTCTTCCAACACGACATGGACGTTCGTCCCAGACCAGCCGAAGGAATTAATTCCGGCGAAACGGCGGTTCGCCGCAGCGGGCCATGGCTGGAGCTTCGTCGGGACGACAAAGGGTGTGTTGGATAGCGTGATGTGGGGGTTGAGCCTTTCGAAATGCAGGTTTGGCGGGACGGCTTCATAGCGCAGCGACAGGATCGCCTTGATCATCCCGGCGATGCCGGCGGCGGCTTCTAGGTGGCCGATATTGGTTTTCACCGCCCCCAGGAAGCAGCGCTGGTCCTGCGGCCGCGGCTGCCCGACGACCGTGGTCAGCGAAGCAACCTCGATCGGGTCGCCCAGCTCCGTGCCGGTTCCGTGGGTTTCAACATAGCCGATCTGATGCGGCTCGACCCCCGAGTTGGCCAGGGCCGCGCGCAGCAAGGCCTCCTGAGATGAGCCGTTGGGGGCCGTGAGTCCGGCGGATTTTCCATCCTGGTTCGCCGCCGAACCGCGGATCAGCGCCAGGATCGGGTCTTTGTCGGCCAGCGCGTCGGAAAAACGCTTCAGGACAACCACACCACAACCTTCGCCGCGCACATAGCCGTTGGCTCGGCTGTCGAAGGTTTTGCAGCGTCCGTCCGGCGACATAATACGCATTTTAGAGGCCATAATATTGGTCTGGGGCGCCAGGATAACATTGACGCCGCCAGCTAGGGCCATCGAGCACTCGCCAACCCGCAGGCTCTGGCAGGCCAGGTGGACTGCCAGGAGCGAGGACGAACACGCGGTGTCGACCGCCACGCTCGGGCCGTGCAGATCGAGCAGGTATGACAAGCGGCCAGCGATGATGTTGGGCGCCTTGCCCGTGCCGGTATAGGGGTTGATCAAATCGTCGTGGGTGTCGGCGACGATGCCATACTCGCTGCCGCAGACGCCGACAAACACCCCGGTCGACGATCCGGCCAGCTGATCGACGGCCTGACCGGCGTGCTCTAGGGCTTCCCAGGCGACCTCGAGGAAAATCCGCTGCTGCGGATCCATGTTGCTGGCTTCGCGCGGTGAGATGCTAAAAAACGCCGGATCGAAGTGATCGATCTGATCGATAAAGCCGCCCCATTTGCTGATCATCTTGCCGGGCACGTCGGGGTTGGGATCATAGAGGGATTGCAAATCCCAGCGGTCGGCGGGAATCTCGCTGATGGCATCGACACCATCGCGCAGCAGCTCCCAGTAGGCCTCCGGCGAGTTGGCGTTGCCGGGGAAGCGGCAGCCGATCCCGATCACCGCGATCGGATCCGACATCAGTAATTGGGCCGGACCGTTGGCCGCGCGCAGCTGTTTGGCAAGCAAGGCCCGCTTCTCGGCCGATAGCTCTGTGAGACGATTAAGCTTCTCATCCATACGCAATTCAGCGGACACCGTGCGCAACGACAGCGGAGTCCACTCCTCCTTGTATCTATGTTCCGGAAAGCATACGCCGAACGTCGTCATCGGAAAGCTGGTCAAGGACATCCAACATGGTGAAATCAATCATCAGGTCGGCCTCGACCTGCTCGGCCTGGGCTGGACTGTCTGAAGGCGCGCCCTGCACCGGTGCTGCTTCTGGATGGGGTCCTTGCAACGGCAGCCCCATCTTTTCCGCCAGGTGGGGCACCAGCACGTTGATCGTCGGAAAGCCCCAGATCAGCGTCCCGGAGAGGGCGACCGACAGGCTGGCCTCAAGTCGGTTACGGAACTCTAGGGCGAGCAATGAATCGAAGCCTAGGCTACCCAGTGGCGTTCGATTGCCGATTTTCTCCGGGGCCAGATGCAGCACCTTGGCGATTTGATCGCGCAGGTGCGCTTCCAACAAACCCTTGCGAAACGCCGGCTCAGCGGCGAAAAGATCGGCGCGGACGGTATTGGCGTCGGCGCGCCAAGTGTCCGCGTAGGAACCGTTGTCGCGCAGCTCGGCGAACAGCGCCAGATCGACCGCGCCCGGATTGGCATGCTGCCAGCGCTGGAGGTTGAAGTCGATCACGCCAATCTGGGTCGCCCTGTAACGCAGCAGGGTGCCAAACGCATCAAGCGCATCGCCGGGGCTAAAGCTCTCGATGCCTTGCTGGGCCAGCCGCTCGCCGCGGTTGCTTTGCGCCGCCGCCAGGCCGACCTCGGCCCAGGCGCCCCAGTTGATGCTCAGGGCGGGCAACCCTAGCGCTCGCCGGTAGTGGGCCAGGCCGTCTAGGAAAGCGTTGGCGGCGGCGTAGTTGCCCTGCGCCGGCGAACCAATCAGCGAGGCGGCCGACGAGAACAGAACAAAGAAGTCCAGCGGAAGGCTGAGCGAAATCTCGTGGAGGTGCCAACCGCCCGCGACCTTGGGGGCCAGGACTGTCTCGAAGCGTTGGCGGTCGAGGCAGTCGAGCACCGCATCCTCAAGTACCGCGGCCGCATGGATAACGCCGCGCACTTCCGGCATGGATGTCCTGATCTCGGCGAAGACATCGACCAAGTTGGCGCGGACTGCGACATCGGCGCGATGCACCGCGATCTGCGCCCCGCACTCCTCCAGCCCACGGATGGTTCTGGCGGCAGCCGCACTGGGCGCGCTGCGGCCGATCAACGCCACATGCCGCGCACCCTGATCGACCAGCCACTCGACAACAGTCAGGCCGACCCCGCCCAGCCCGCCGGTCACGACATACGTGGCGTTGGGAGAGATTGGTAGGGAGGTGGCCGACTTGAAAACAATCGGGGTGTGCGCACGCTCGGCGAAGGACACCGCGAATTTGCCGATGTGCTTGCCCTGGGCCATAGCGTGCAACGCGTCGGCGATGCGGCGGGGCGGCACGACTTGATGCAGCCGCGTGTGGATTTTCTTTGCTTCTAGCAGGCCGAGCACTTCCGCCAGTAATCCCTTGATCTGGCCGGGCCGCTGCTCGACGATGCCGTGCAAGTCAAGCAGGGTGAACGAGAGATTCTTAAGGAAGGGCTTAAGGCCAAACTGGCGGTTTTGGTAGTAATCGCGCTTGCCTAGCTCAATAAAACGGCCGTGGTCGCGCAACAGGCCAAGGCTGGCCGGGATAAAATCGCCGGCCAGCGAGTTAAGGATCACGTCAACGCCTTCGCCGTGGGTTATGGCCCGGATCGACTCAACGAAGGCCAGCGAGCGCGAGTCAAAGACGTGCTGGATGCCGAGCGCGCGCAGGTGGGACCGTTTCTCCAAGCTACCTGCGGTGGCGAAGATTTCAGCGCCGCGCAGCTGCGCGAGCTGGATAGCCGCCAGGCCAACCCCACCCGCCGCCGAATGGATCAAGACCCGCTCGCCGGGCGCGAGCCTGGCCAGATGATACAGTCCGTAATAGGCGGTCAAAAAAACCACCGGGATGGTCGCCGCCTCGGCAAAGCTGAGCCAGGCCGGCTTGGGAACTACCAATTCTTGTCGGGTGATGATATGGGTGCCCAGCTGGCCGTTGGCCAGGGCGATGACTTCCTGCCCGACATACAGGTCGGTTACGTCGGAACCAACGGCGACGATCCGACCGGCGTGCTCGCTGCCGAGCCGCGGGATATCTTCGTCCTCCAAGTCGCGGATGACATCCAGCGCCAGCAACACGTCGTGGAAATTCAGGCCGGCGGCTTCTACTTCGATCTCCACCTCGCTCGGACCGGGGGCCACTCGCTCAAGTGCCCGGAACTTGATCAGATCGAACACACCGGCTTTCGCCATTTCCAGTTCAAACGGCTGCTCACCGGCCAAGCTCTCGGGTTCGCTATGCTCGGCGGACGCGGCCCAGGGGACCAGGCGGGCGACATAGCGCCCGTGGGAGCGCAGGGCGACTTGCTCCTCAAAGGCCGCAGCGGTCAGCTCAGTCAGCAGCATGTTGGCTTCGGCGGGCAGCACCTCTAGAGCCAGGTCGATGCGGCTACAGCGCAGTTCCGGATGCTCGTGGGCGATCGTCAGGCCAAGGCCCCACAGCGGCGTCTGCGCCACGCTGATCGGATTGTCGTAGCTACCCAGGGCCTGGCCGTTTCTGGTCACCAGCCACAGGCGGGGCCGCAGCCCGGTTTGGAGCAGGGCCTGGATAAGCAACAGGGAGCTGGCCCATCCACGCTCGGCTGGCGCCGTCAGCGGATCACCGCCGGGTTCCATGTCAAGGCTCCACAGGTGGATCACGCCCCGGCACGGCGGGTTGCCAGGCTTATCGGCGCGGCGAAAGAGATCAATGTAGGACTGGGGGTCGCTCGGATCGATGCGGTGGGTGTTTGGCCGCACCACCGGCGCAGCCGCGTCGACGACTAGAATCGGCGACTGCCCTTGTGCGATCAAGCGGTCGTACAATTCCGCGCCCAAGCCCTGCTGGTCGGCAAAAATAATCCATGTGCCAGTTTCCGTCAGCGGCTGAGGCTGGGGCTGGGGCTGGGATTTCCACTCAACACCGTAGAACCACTGGCTGATTTTATCCAGCGGCATGGCCGTGCCAGTCGGCTCGATCCGTTGCAAGCGTAGGTTATCCAGCCGCAGGATCGGCTGTCCTTGGAGATCAAGCAGCTCGATATAACCGTAAGGCGAGTTCAGGCCCGCATCGTCGCCATTGCCAATCTGGGTGTGTACCCAGATTGGACCCTTGGGAAGCGGCTGAAACTGCCGGATATGGTGGATCCCAACCGGAAGGTGTGGCATAGCATCGGCCGTCTCGGCGCCCTGGTAAAGAATGGCGCTCAGCGTTTGCAAACATGAGTCGAGCAGCCCAGGGTGGAAGCCGTAGGCGGCGGTAGAGCCAAGCACTTCGTCGGCAATCTCAACCTGGGCCAGCGCCTCGCGCGGACTGCGCCAAATTTGGCGTAGTCCGCGGAATCGCGGGCCATAAACCAGGCCGTGCGCCGCCATGGCCCGATAGTGTGCCTCGCCGCTGATTGTCTCCGGAAGACGGGCTTTGATGGCGTGAAGCGCAAGCGCGACCTCCGGGCCGGCTTCCTGCTCTTCAACCGCCCGTTTGATCAGCGCCGCCGCGTGGAGCGTCCACTCGCCGTCGCCTTCTTCATCGGCCCTGGAATGGCTGAAGATGCGAACCGTGCCCGCCGTCGGGCCGTCAACCGTCAGCACCACCTGGGTGCTCACCGGTTCGTCTTCGCTGAGCACCAGCATATGCAGCAGCCGCATGTCACCAATCATATGGTTGCCCGCGTCGAACACGGCCCGCGCAGCCGCAAACGCAATCTCGATATATGCCGACGCCGACAGCACCACGATATCCTGCACCTGATGCTCAGCCAGATAGGGCATCTGCTTCAGATCCAGTACGTTCTCCCATACCCAAGTATCCGGAGTCGTCGCCACCTGAACCCGCGTGCCTAGCAGGACGTGGCTCTTGGCGCTGCTTTGGCTCCACCCGGCGCGCCCTCCGCCTGGAGTCGCGCTGAGCGGCATGTCGATCCAGAAGCGCTCACGTTGCCAGGGATACGTCGGCAGGGCCACTTCGGAGCGAGGTCCTGGCAGACGGGCGTCCCAGGCAAGCGGGAAGCCGAGCACATGAAGCTTGGCCAGGGTCTCAAAAAGCGCCTGCCGCTCCGACGTATCACGCTGGAGGGAAGCGAGGGCCTTGCCAGCGCCACCCCGCTCCTGGAGACCCTGGGTGATGCTCGGAAGCAGGATCGGGTGCGGGCTGATCTCCAAGAACACACTGTGGTTTGCATCAACAAGCCGCTGGATCGTGGGTCCGAACATCACCGGCTCCCGCAGGTTACGCACCCAATACGCGGCGCCAAGCTCCGGACCCGCACAGACTGTCTCGCTGACCGTTGAGTAAAAGGGCGTGTGCGCCGCCCCAGGCGCCAGCGGAACCAGCTCGGCAGCCAAATCGTCGAGCAGCGAGTCGACCTGCGGGCTGTGCGAGGCAACGTCAACTTTCACCCAGCGGCAGAACACCTGCTGGCTGTCAAGATCGGCGCGGATATATTCCAAGGCGGCGGTTTCGCCAGCCAGCACGATCGAGCGCGAGCTATTGTTGACGGCGATCGAAACTGCGCCGCCATGCGGCTCAATCGCCTCACGCGCCTGATCCAGGGTGATCTCGGCCATAAGCATCGCGCCTTTGCCACGGATGCGCCGCAGCAGCCAGCTGCGCCGGCATATGATCCTGGCGGCGTCGGACAGGCTCAGGATCCCGGCGACATAGGCCGCCGCGACCTCGCCCATACTGTGGCCCACAACCGCCTTTGGCTTGACACCCCACGACTCCCACAGGGCCGCGATGCTGATCTGGATGGCGCACAAGGTCGGCTGCAACACGTCGATTTCCTCGATCCTGGCATCGGGATTGGTCAGGACATCGATCAGTGACCAGTCGGCGTAGTCGCGGAAGGCGCTGTCGCAGGCAGCGATGGCGGCGCGAAACGCCGGTTCGCGTTCCCACAGCTCGCGGCCCATGCCGATCCATTGGGAGCCCTGCCCGGGAAACACAAATACTAGGCGATCATGGACATCCGGCTCGATCTCACCGACCGCTACCTGGGCGCAGCTCTGGTTGGCCAGAAAGGCGGACAGCTGGTCGGCAATTTCGCGCTTGTCCCGGCCAAAGACCGCCAGGCGGTGCGAATGGTGGTCGCGCCGGGTCGCTGCGGTATAGGCGATTCCAGGCAAAGCCGGCCCGGCCTGGGCGGTCAGCAGGCGCCGATAGCGCTCGGCCAGTTGGCTAAGCGCGCGCTGGCTCCGGCCCGAAAGCGGCAGCAGATACAGCGCATCCTCTCCGTCCGCCGGTTTCTGCGGCGCTTGCGCCGGCCTGGGCGCTTCTTCAAGGATCAGATGGGCGTTGGTGCCGCTCAGCCCAAAGGCGCTGACTCCGGCGTAGCGGGGCTGATCGCCGGCCGGCCATTGTGCGCCCTCGGTCGCCAACACAAGCCGCGTCCCGGCGAGGGAGATGCGCGGGTTGAGGGCTTCGAAGTGCAGGTTCGCCGGAATCCGCTCGTTGCGCAGGGCCAGGATGGTCTTGATCAGTCCGGCCATGCCCGCCGCCGTTTCCAGGTGACCGATGTTGGTCTTGACAGCTCCGAGGATGCACGGTCTGCCGTCGGGGCGTGGACGCCCAATCACCGAAGCCAGCGCTTCGACCTCGATCGGGTCACCCAGGGCCGTCCCCGAGCCGTGCGCCTCGACATAGCTGATCGCATCGGGCGAGATGCCCGCGTTCTGGAGAGCCTGGCGGATCAGGGCCTTCTGCGCCTGTCCATTGGGCGCGGTCATGCCGGCCGAGTGGCCATCCTGGTTGACCGCAGAGCCGCGAATAACCGCCAGAATAGGATCGCCCGCCGCTTGCGCATCGGAAAGGCGTTTGAGGGCAACAATTCCGCAGCCTTCGCTGCGTACAAAGCCGTTGGCCCGCGAGTCAAAGGTTTTGCAGCGCCCGTCGGCGGCCATCATGCCCCAGCGTGAGGCCATCATCGTCACCAGCGGCGACAGGACAAGGTTGACCGCGCCGGCCAGGGCCAGCGTGCAATCGCCGGTGCGCAGGCTTTGGCAGGCCATGTGCACGGCCACCAGCGATGACGAGCAGACGGTGTCAATTGATAGGGCCGGGCCGCGAAAATCCAGCAAGTATGCCAGTCGACCGGCCGCAAAGCTATTGCGGTTGCCGGTCTCAAGGTAGGCGTCCGATATCGGGGCGCCATCGAGCTGCATGTGAAAGTAATCGTTGTTGGAGATTCCCACAAAGATGCCCGACCGGCTACCGGCCAATTTCCCCACCGGCTGGTTGGCCCGTTCGAGCGCTTCCCAAGCCACTTCAAGCAAAAGCCGCTGCTGAGGATCCATCTTCAGCGCTTCGCGCGGCGAGATACCGAAAAAGGCGGCGTCAAAGCCGTCGACCTGATCGAGGAAACCGCCCCAGCGGCTGGCGGCCTTGTTCGGCGTTTCGGGGTTGGGGTCATACAGCGCATCGGCGTCCCAGCGGCTGGCTGGGATCTCGCTAATCGCATCGGTGCCGGAAACAAGCAACTCCCAGAATGCCTCGGGATCATTCGCGCCGCTCGGAAAGCGACATCCCATCCCGATGATCGCGATCGGTTCGTTTTTCGCTTCTTCCAAGGCATCGATGCGTGCCTGCATCTGGCGCAGCGCAAGCAGCGAACGTTTCTCAATCGAGAGGCTATCAAGTGGTTGCTGGTCATCGACCATCGCGTTATCCCCTTTGTTGCTTCATTAGTTACACCCCGAAGCACAACGATCCCCAGGCACGCCCGCATCGTCGCTCGGGCGACCCCGCTGGCTATGCTTCAGGTTGGCCGGTTCGGCTTAGTCGTGCGAATTCCTTGAGCAGCAGATCGGTGACATCCTCGTCGGAAAGTTGGGCAAGCCGATCAATACCCGCCGAGTCACCCTCATTCAAACCGGGGATGGTATGGGCGTTTGTCGTGTTCTGCGGCTGGAGGATGCCATCGACCTGTGAACGCAAAAGCGCCTCAATGGCATCATCTGAAAGGTCGTCGATCGCCTGGATAGCGGAGGGGCGAGCGGCCGGCGGCGCGGCCGCCCGATCCGGCACGGCTGCGGGATCGGCGCCCGCCGTCTGCGCGTCAACAATATCCACCAGATACCCGCTCAACGAGTCCAGATCGGGATATTGCCACACCATCGTGGCCGATAAACCCGCACCCATCAGATTCTCCAGGGACATCTGCAATTCAATCGCCCGCGCCGAATCAAGCCCGAAGTCGCTGAGGGCGTTCGAAAGGCCGATCTGGGCGACATCAAGACCCGAGATGCGGGCAATCTGCTGGCGCACGCATTGCTTGGCCAGCGAAAGGCGCTGTTCCCTAGACGAAGTGGATCGCATGTGCTGGCTCAGGGTTGATCCAAGGGCTTCAACCTCCGCCACGGCTGAGTCATCAACCAGATTTTTGCGTAAAATTTTGCCGAGGGGGCTTTTTGGAATCTCGTTGCGGAATTCAATCATGCGCGGGACTTTGAAGTCGGCCAAGCGGTCCTTGCAATACTGGAGGAGCTCCGTCTGGGTGCATTCGCCGTCCAGCACGGCCACAGCCTTGGCAAACTCGCCGCCATAGGGCGCCTTGATGCCGACGACGACCGCTTCCTTGACCCGGGGATGCGTTAGCAGGACATCCTCGATCTCCAGGGGATCGACCTTCCTGCCGCCGACATCGATAAAAATTTTTTTGCGACCGGTGATGGTCAAGCGCCCGGCCTCATCAAGCCTGCCGAGATCCCCGGTGAAGAAAAAGCCATCGCGAAACATGTCCCGGTTGATGTCTTCCAGGCCGACATAGCCGCTGGTCAGCATGGGGCTTTTGAAAGCTATTTCGCCGATGGCGTCGGGCGCGAGCCGGTTTTTTTGCTCATCGCAGATATGGAGTTCAACATTGCGTATCGGCAGCCCCACGCTGGCGGCGAGGCTCGGATCATCCTCAAGGTTGATGGTGACCGATCCCGCCTCGGTACAGCCGTAGAGTTGCTTGATGGCAATGCCAAAGCGGTCCAGGAAGGCGTCGAACACATCCCTGGTCAAGAAATTGCCGGCGGAAAAACACAAACGCAGCGATCCCAGCGCAGGCTCGAAGCCCACCTGTGCACTGCTGAGTGCGCTAAACACATAGGGGACGCCGGGCAAAACGCTAACCCGCTCGATTTCGATCAGCTCGAAGACTCTGGCACAACGGGCGATAAAGGGCATGTCGACAACAGCATTTCCGTCCATCGGCTGCTCCAAAATCACTAGGGTTGCTCCGACCATGGTGGCAGCCAGCAAGCAATTGCCCAGCCCGTGGGCATGAAAAAGCGGAACCAGGCACAAAATCACATCGTCGTGGGTCATACCGACAGTGGCGGTAAAATTATCACCCTCGGCACACAGATTGCCATAGGTGCGCATCACTTTTTTCGGGCGCCCGGTCGAACCAGAGGAATACTGAAACAACGCTGGCCGATGCGGGTCGGCAGCCGCGGGCGCGGCGCGTTCCGATGCGGCAGCGCGGGAACCCTCCAGCACACCATCCAGGGCAATGATTTCGATTGAGCGGCCAGCTGCGGCGACGATCTCGCGGCACATGCCCATGTACAGCTTGGTAGTGAGAATAACCCTGGCCTGGGCATCGGCAAGATAGTAGTTGATCTCGTTGTGCTTCAACAGAGGATTGAGTGCCAAAACAACCGCGCCGATATGCAGGGTGGAGTAAAAGCCGATGACAAACTCCGCGCAATTTGGTAGCACCAAGGCGATGCTTTCGCCTTCAGTAACCCCGGCCGCAGTCAGTTCATTGGCGAATGAACCGATGGAAGCGGCAAGTTGCTCGTAGGTTATACGTCTGGGTCCATCAATAACTGCGGTTTTCTGGGGATATTTCGTCGATGTCGTTTGGATAAAAGCCTCAGACATACATCTTCCTTGCACACAGACAGCGTCGTAGAACGCGTCTTCAACAACGCGAAGCGATTAAGCCGATAGAAGGCCGCTGGTTAGTCCAGGTAGTTCAGCGGGAACATCTCCGTGATAAGCATAATTTTTTTCTTCCGTGAGAAAACGCGGTATGTGCGCAACACAACGTGATGATCATTGGAGATATCAAAGATCGAGCAAAGGTTGTGAGCTTTTTCCTGGCGTTGGGAAACCATTTCTTTGAACGTTTCTAGCCGATGATCCAACCAGAGGCGTCCAAGCGGCAGATTTGAGTTCAGCAATGTATCGCGCATGCTCGCTCGCAGCTCATCGTCGAACTTTTCGATCGCAATGAGCGACTCCGCATAGATATACGTCCTGCCGCTGTCGCGTCCTTGCAACAGGATCTGGCGCTCTAAGACTTCCTCGCCGGCGCGAACATCTAAAAGATCGATATCGCGGTTCGTGGATATCTTCTCGGAAAGCTTAATCAAGTTGATAGGTTCGCGGTAGTAAGCTTGCAAAATTTCAGTAACCGTACCGTCGGTGATGAGAAGGATGCGTTCAAGAGGGTTCAGTACGGCCATGTCGATTGATTGTTGTAACCCGTTTTCCATGAAAAATCTCTACTACTAAGATTCTAAATCAGCATATCGTCGTTGATTATCTCGTAGAGGCGCTGAGTAAAAGCGTTGAATACCCAAACGAGTAAAACAAATATTCACTTAAGTTGTAGATTATCGTTATGGTATTCTGGGTTTATGACATATCAATTAAGATTTGATTAAGCATACCGTTGGAGTCAAAATAGAGGCTGCAAAATATTACTCAAAGATGAAATCACTCATTAAATCAAAATCTCACATCACTTGAGTGAAGTAGCAGGCACATCAATGCTCAATGCTTGCTATCAATCGCAAAGGTAGAGTGGTGAGGAGATGAAATACGTACCAAATAGTGGAGTAGTGGTGATCTAGGTAATAGAACCAACTAGTTTTGACCTGCGCTATCCTACCATAGGTGATAGTACGTGTCAACATAGTATTGATTGGGGCAAAAACTCAAAAATAAGTAAGCGTTCAGACCCCTTGCCAGGAATGATACGATAGCCGCATGAACGAACCACCGCCGCTTGGAATCCCGCCCGAGGAGCACGAATCCTGCTCATGGATGCACAGTATGTCATAGCCCACCTCAACGAATAGTTAGAGTTGCTAACTAGCGGAGAATACGCGACTTTCGGCAACGGTAGGGGTATGGAGGCTAGGAAGACATCCTTCATACCCCTACCGCTGTACTATCTGATGTGGTCACGATTTAATTGATAAGCTTTTTTATAGATTCCAGAAGGTTATGATCATTGTAAGTATTTCATAGTTTAATGAGCAGACATTAGAGAGGCTTTTATCTAAGAGTGTCACAGCTAATTAGCTCTGCTGAGTGTTTTTAATCAATTATCGATTTTTACAGTATCGGTGTTGCAATAGAGTGTTTCTTGGAGGAGTTGACCGATTTTGTGCATGATTTATATGTCGATGATCAAAGACATATCCGCGAAAGGTTGACCGAGGATGAGTTAGAATTGTTTGATATTCAAAAAAGAGAATGCTACTTATGAAAGGTAATATGACCAGCGGTACTTGCTGCCTAGCTTGCACTTTTCTCCAGAGCTATGATAAAGAATTATTTGATGCAAAATGTTCTACTAGCTTTGATTTTATGATTCATTTTGCAAGCAGTCGACAAAAATGGCAGGATAGTTTAAGCAATTAATAAGGTTAGTTATGTATTCATACAATTTTTGATGATATCTTGTAGTGTACAACCAAGGAGGTGGGACAGTACAAGGTAAGCAACAGCACGCGATCTGGTGATATTATCTTGGATAATCATGATAGAAACATTTTTCTTGGATATGGTTTTTGAAGAATATAAAAAATCTATCGTTTGTTTTGAATAAGAATCTATAATTTTATTGTATAAAGCTTTATGACTGATACTTATACCTGTTCGAGTATACCCTCTATCTAGGATAATACTTCTTATTGAATTTGAGATTTTATCAAAGCTTATAGTTGGTTGCTCATTGAAAATAAATAAAGTATCTGAAAGCATATAGAGAATAGACCTTACTTTATACAAATATTTTATTTTGTATTTAGAGAGAGTATCTTCTAGTGAAATGAAATTATTGATGAGGTTTTTCCGAGGGTATATAGGGGTATGTAAAAAGATTGAATGTTTATAACATATATTTATCCAAGGTACCTGATGTAAGATATGCCAATATCCTTCTCCATAAGTCTTCCTGTCATCTATAACACAATCTTTGCAAAACCTTAATCGATAATTTTTATGGGTATCGATATAGCTTTTTAAAGCCGGAATAGACCAGATTTTGCTTGGATCTTTATAATTATTAAGATAGGCGTGTTCCTTACTGAGGAAAATTCTTAATAGTGGAAATATAGTATGTTTATTGATTATTTCTTCTATCGATGGTATCTCGATCTGATATTTATCACATAAAGCTGTAATATTTCTTGGAAAATAGATAGAAATAGTATATGGTTGGAGTAATTCTGATTTTGCAAATTTCTTATCGGTATATCTCAGATGACTTAAATATCGTGCACAGACACTATAGAATATTTCACCAGGATAAAGAGATGGGAAGTAGTGCCCCATAATGTGTACTCCTGAACTGAAAGATCATTCTATGTGAAACGCTTCTTGGCAAATTAAGTCGTTAAATCGCGCGATTTATCATCTAAGTAAGCCGTATACTCTAGCTCCTGAGTTCCTGAATGCCCCTAGTTAACTTGTGCTTTCCCCATTCTTCTCGGCTTGGGATAGCCGATTCTTGAATATATGGTGGTGATTGTTATCTAAAAAGGCTGTACCAAGGGGGAAATATCATCAGTAAAAAAGCTGGGGTCACGATGATAGATCTTTGAGAAAATGAGTAGCTCAATCACATCAACCCGCTTTTCACCAGTTTCGCACTTGGTTACATAGGATTGTGACTTATGAATAATGGCTGCCACTTGGATTTGGGTTAAACCAGCTAATTCACGCGCCTCTTTGAGCCGACGAGCGAGGAGTTGATAGGCATCTTGATAGTCGAGTTTGAGGACTGACATAAAGCTATCATATGCAGCCCATATTCTTAATCCAAAATGGATTAATTATGCTATGATAATGCTAGAATCGATGAGGTTCAAACACGGTGTAGGAGGCTTCGTGCTTGGGTTTATTTGGGATAATGTTGCGCCGCTTCTCTTTCTCTGGAGCATGATTGGGTGTATGCTTGCGCATCGGCACTGGACACAAGTGTTGCGCGTATGCCAATTCCTTCGAACCATACCACCTCAAATCGAAACAGTATGGAAAACGCCTCCTCAGACTCACAATCCTCAAGAAAATAATTTCAGCATTCATTCTCAACCAACACAAGCATGCCTTATCAAACCAACATTTACGCATTTAAAAACTATTCCCGAAACGGGAATGGCCTTATTAAATCCACCCACACTTAACGCGACTTTTGACTATCTTCAATCGATTGAGCCACAAGCACGTTATCTCTTGCCCTATGGATGGTATATTCCGTCTAACCAAGGACAAATGCCAGATGCGGCATATGCCGATCTTGGTGCCGATACCTATAACGTGGCTATTATTAGTCCAGAAGGCTATGGGAAAACAGCATGGGTTTTGTCTGGAATGATGGCACTAATGCTCCAGCGAACACCTCGTGAGCTTCAATTTGTCATTTTTAATACTAAGGATGCGGATATTAACTTAATGGAAAACTCTGCCTATACACTGTTGTTCGCACAGAGTATTCAGGGAATACTGGACTCTATCAAACAATTACATGCTGAAGCAAAACGTCGGGCTGAGGTACTGGCAGCGCATCATGTTCTCACATGGAACACCTATCACGGTGACGATTTACCTTTGATCGTTGTCTATATTGCCGACCCTACTGCCATAAGTAGCGCGATTGGTAAGAAACTTGTTGAGAAGGCCCTTACTCTGCTCATGATGTATGGCCCTGCATTAGGGTTTCGAATTATTATTGAAAGTCGCAATATGTCGGATCTTGCGCCCTGTTACCACCATTTTTTCTCAGATCGACTTCTTGGTCCAATGGATAAAGATCCCATTTTTCAGCAGAATGGCAAGCGAATGCCTATACGGACTATATTCAACAATAGTGCTATTGCACCAACGCAACTACCCAACGAGTATCCAGGTGTATTTACTGCGGTTGATGCTCACGGTCGTGCAGTAACCCTGCGAACCGTTTATATTTCTCCCGAGGCCCAGAAAGATTGGATGATCTCGCAATCAAAAGATTTGCAAACCTTAACTACAACTCAGGAACCTCATGGAAGCAGTATTCCACAACCAATTTAATTGAATAAAATGGCTCATTTATTATTGGGTTGATATGGTATAGCATGAGACACAGTTGTCTTAGCTCCTGACATTTGCACAGTGTGTTCTTGCATTCTCTCATTCCTCAATCTTATATCCATAAAGGATCGTGATGGTGAACTAATGTGTTCAGGTAATCTTACTAGCAGATGAACATAGACATTGCCAATAAGATTACCTGAACATGCCGTCTAGCACTTTGAAGATTTAAAACTGTATACCATGATGTTCAAACCATTTCTTGGGGAAACGTCCTAAGCCTGAGCGTTGAACAATTTCCCAGCCCTTGAGAATGAGTCCTTGATTTTGTGCTTGGTTAATAGTCCATTGGAGCCGCCTTACAGCCCACGCCTCTCTCGTTTCCACCAAATCTTTCAGACGATCTGCCGTTTTCGGCAGCTTATCTAAATGTCGCTGTAGGATCGGGAGACACGCTGCCTCTCTTCCAATAGCACCTAAGGTCATTTGTTTAGGCCATTGTTCCTGGTTTAAAATTCTGGTTGCTGCCTCTTGCACCGCTTGTAGTAGCAATTTGTCCCGGGCTGGCCATGATACTCGATTCGTACGGAAAATCCGACTAGATCTGGCTGGGGTATGGAGAAAAAGCCAAGCTTTGTCATTTCGGTAAAGCCAAGCATAGGCCGTGCTAAAGCGTTTTCTCAATTGGGATACACCAAATTGAGGAAAAACTTTAATCGCTTTAAGCCATGTGTGTCGATGTGATATTAGAAGATCAGTCGCATCTAAGCTAGCATTAGTATTAGATAGGTCTTTATTTAAGGTTTTATCACCAGTATCCATAAGTCGTTGTGCATGACGTTTGACAGTATTGGGATCAACGCCCAAGATCTTGCTTATAGCACGTAGGCTCAGGATTTGTTGAGCGAACAGTTCAACCAGTCTCTTTTCCCATATGAAGCCAAATTCCTGGATTTTACTAATATGATATCGCGAGTTCTGAGATTGATCCGGCCCTGTCCGTATATAGCTGAATCCACAAAATGGACAAGCAAATGTCCCAATTGGCCGATCACGGGTATACCGACTACGCCTTACATTACATGTTTCAATAACATCTTTGTGTGAATGTGGACAAACTCGATTAAGACATGGCCAAGGGCCGTGACCGAATGGATCGGGCGTAGGTTCATCAAGACTCTTCAATGCGCTCTCCGGCGTGTGGCCAAAGAAATGAAGTACCAGAAGATGACGAAGAGGATGATGTGCTACGTAATCTCCGCCAACTAGGCGGGATAACCATGTTTGATGAACATCTTCTAAAGAGCAAGATATAGTATCAAGCAATTCAGGCGTGTAGAAATCTATGAATGTGGATTGAAGTTGCTGCTGACGAATGCTATTGGATGCCGTCGTAAGCCCTCTTAAATCAAGGCATCTTCGATAGACATTATACATATCCTTCAGATCTGCATTAGATATATTGTTTAAGAGCCAATAGGCTTGCTTGGCAAGAGCATAGAGATGCAGATTTGCTGGAGTCGGATCTGCAAACTCTATCTCTGGTATGTAATCTTCTGCTGCGTTGTAGGCGTAATAGGTGCTCTGTCGTTGAAATGAAAGAATGCTATCTTGTAAAATGCATCCGTGATGGGCACAAACATTGATTCCTGCGATATTATGAACCCGATGCCAATAACATTCTCCATATTTTGACCGATCTTCATTGACACACACTGGACAAAAACGCAGCTTTCTGAGGCTCTTGACTCCACTAGCCATAATACCAATGCGCGAATGTACTGTTCCCCCTTTATTGCCGAGCATTGAACGTCGGACTCTGTGGAGAGCATCACCAGATAAAAAAGGCGCAAACAAAGGCAATGACGTGTGATTGCTGATAAGTAGTTCCGAATTAAGACCTAATGCCTTGGGTAGCCGATTGGATAAAATATCTAGTCGGCTAGGAAGATCAACAACAGCTACAATATTTCGTGTGCCAAAAAGTTCTTCAACAGCAATGTTAGCTGAGGCGAAGCGCATATGTGTGGTATACCTCGCTAAAATGCTATAGAGTAGTTCATCCGGATAGGGTAAATGTTAGCTGAGGCGAAGCGCATATGTGCGGTATACCTCGCTAAAATGCTATAGAGTAGTTCATCCGGATAGGGTATAGGAAATTGAGTAAGCATCATTTTTCTGACTCCTCTTTTTCAGTTGATGCCTCATTTGACTCCTCCTTCCCATTTCTAGAGAGAAAGCTAAGATCGCTGGATATATCACTAATAAGATTTTGTTGCTTGAGTTGATCATAGGCATCAACTGACGAGCTATCAATTGCTAAATCGATTCCTAATGCCCTCTTAGATAGGGATTCATTACTATCAAGATGAGGCTCCAAGGATTGTTGATTGGTATAAATTGAATTGAGGTCATTGAGTGCTATTTCTAGATTAATTGGTTGAATATCTTCCATCAGCATAAATTGATCCATATTATTTGTTCTCAGCGCTGTTAGGAATGGTTGTACCATCGATAGCGCTCTTTCTGATGCTGTGATAAGCAATTCTGGTGACAGCCTTTCTTCACCAGTTCTAATGGCTAGTGTTTGCCCAAGAATGAATACTTTGATTGCAATATCAGTGATACCTTGGGATAGATCGTACAAGGTCTCGGCAAGCCGATCCGTGAGCTTAACTGGGTGTTTTGTATATTGAAATTGCCAAAGGGTTTCTAAAAATAGTTTCCAATCTTCATCAACTTTCATCCGATCCCACGAATCCCCACCATAGGAATTGGCTCGTCGAGCTTGGCGGAAGGCTTGACTGAATAGTTTTTGTGCCTTATATGTGCCTATTAAGATAATTGGCAGGCCGAGAGTATTAACTAACTCTACAAAAAAATTAAGCATCTCCTCAGCTCCACCACTTTTGGCTTGACTAAGGGCTTGGATTTCATCAATCACTAATACACCTAATGAATGAATCGCCCCAACTCTGGCCATATTCTTCAACAACTCCATCTCTGTAGCTCGGCCATTACGTGCATAACCATGCATATAGTTTGTTCCAAGAATCCAGTCTATTTGTTCAAAAAAAGCTAGTCCGAGGGAACGAGTTGAACCATTATGGGGGCATTCCAACTTTAACCACACAAGCTGTTTCCAAGGAAATGGTACTCCGCGATAGGTATGGTGATTAATTATTTGAGGGAACAAGCTAAGGACTTCTTCTAGACTACGAGATTTACCAATACCACTGATTCCAATGAGGCTCATCGTTGTCGCACTTTTTCTATATGCGATATGATTTTTCTGTCGTAAGTTGACAACGAGCTTATCAACATTACCATCTAGTGTTTTCCAAAATCCTTTTGAAAGAGGGTTTCTAGCAATATACCCTTTATAAATCATTCCACATATATCGCTAAATAAGCGTCCATGTCGTGGCAATGGCTGAAAAAACTGATCGATGCATCTGATCAAGTGCAAACGTTCTTCCGCTGGGAACAACCGATATTCTGACTTCATTGGTGGAAATTTGGTAAGATTACGGAATACTTCAACTGAAGGCCGGATTGGTGGTAAGGCTTCGATCAAGGGATTATCCTGATACATCGGCAGGATTTGTTCATGATAAATAGCATCTTCTTCATCTCCACTCCATCCAAAAGGATTATGATAGATCTTATTCATTGTTTGCCTCGCGTACATCTTCCCTGACTGAGCGGATAAATGCATAATCGCTACTGGACTCTGTAAACCTTGTTCGTGGAGGTTTTTGGATGGGGGTAACTGTCAATGGCGTATCGGATGATGGAATCGCCTCAGTAATTTCGGCGGGAGATTGATCGGAAAAAGTCCATAAATTATTTTGTCAATCCAATTCTCGTTCGGCTTGCCGATCGGTACGTATGCCTTTTATCCGTCGTCGATCACTTTCATTATCTCGGTTCTTCGCTATCGCTTCTTGTCGTTTTTGCGCCCTTGATTTGATGCGCTCAATTTCCTGATCAAAATCAGCCCTTGTCTGTTCATCCCTCCCACGTCGTTTATATTGAGACTGCTGCCAGCTAATGGAAAAATCCAAAATTTCATACAAGTCTCGTCGTTTGAACGCCTTTTTGCGTTCAAGTAAGATACATGGCTCCATCTCACCATTTGCATGTCGGATAAAGATCGTATCTAAACATCGTGGGTCAAAAAAGATCGTTGTTTTCCAACTCCCCTTTCGATTTGCAGTCGCAAACCAAAACTCTTTGTGGACGGTTGAACATGTATATCGCAACCCTTGAAATCGAATACCTTTGCTGGTAATCGACCCTTCCGTTCGGTAGAGAAGATTTTGCCTGATAGTGTTCTGTGGAAGAACTCGCAACGCCCCTACCCGATTTTGAATGCCCCAATACCATAAATCTATTGGATATGGCTCAACTTCAGCATGCATCATAGCTTCATCAAACTCATAGTTCGTTAGGCGATGTGTATGGTTGTATTCTAAGATTCTAAAAATCATCAGTTGCCGCATATCACGGAGGGTCAGGCGCGCATCAAGTCGGTAATCTTTCTCGCCACGTTCACGCAGACGTACTGCACCTGGAAGAAAGTGGATAAACCGCTCATTACACAGTCCAAAATCGCGTTCGATAATTGCTTTCCAATCAGCACGATAGGGAGCGGTATTTTCTATCTCAATCTTCAGTCCTTCGGTGAGGTTATCAGCATTATAGCCTTCGAATTCTCCCCGATCAGCACGTAACTTATCGCACAAGTGCTGACAAGGCCAATCTTCTTCCTTGATTTCTATGCCATATTCTTTGCAGAAGGCCACTTTGTTTGCGGTTGCATTCTCGAGAGCAAACATAGCGCCTAACCAGCTCGGTCCTTCAAGTAGGATTGAGAATCCGACAACCATTATTCGACTGAATACATCTTTGACAATATAAATAACGGGCCGGCCTACAATCCGCCGAGGGTTAAGCGAACTGACAAGATAAACATCGGCAATTGTCGCATCAACCTCAAAACATGAGCCAGGTCCAAATGCTACTGTGGTCACATCATGGATCGCGGGGTGGAGCATACGCTCATACCGTGAAGGACGAACCCTCCTCGACCATGCCTTAAGGGGATAGCCATACTTGTTGTACCAATAACGAAATTGGTCAAAGGTGGGGCGCTTTGCAGGGTCAAGAAGTTCGACTTTACCTAATTCGCCACTGCCTGTGGCTTTACTAAAATACTCGCTTGTTATTTTTGCGAAATACCTTTAAAGAAAAGAATTCCAGTTTGCGTATCGATATTGACACCCAAGGATATACCTGTGGTCGCTGTAAGGCTATTTGGTCTTCCACGTTTTGCCGAACCAGGTTCACGTTGTTTACCTTTCCCTCCGCTATTCGCATAAGATGGAAGCAGGGAATTCTTAACCATTCCACCCTGCCAATACCGTCGTAAGTAGAGATAAATTGTTTTTTTGGTCGTTTTGGTTTCTTCTGCGCGTTTTCGGATGAGTTCTCCTCGTTTTGTATAATCATATATATCGAGGGATTGAACAAGCGGCTCAATAAGATTCCAACGTTGATCTCTTCGAGCTAGCACTTTTTTAGTGCGTAATTCCCATATTTGGTAATCTCTAATGCTTTGATCAGAGGTAGGAGGATCTGGTAGAAGGGAATGGTGGTTAGCCTCTTCTTGAATTATTGTAATATCATGACGTTGAAGGGCTGCTTCAATATCAGCATAGCGATGGACTATCGGGAGCGCCTCATGACTATGTATATCAATTGTATAGATAAGATCATAGACAGGGTTAAGATAGAGAACCCGTTCAATTCTTGGTTTTTTATCTTCGTCATGCCAAGAAAGTAGACTATTTAGGCAGAGATCCATAGGAGTCCTTTCGTTCTTGGAGTATAAAAAGTTCTGTGGGATTAAACGGACGGTGGAGATCAATTATCCATTTACGCGTTGCAATCAAATGATACGCAACGACGAGGCTACTACCTGGACGAACTCTCATCGCAGCATCACATTCAGTAGTAATTTGCGCCAATGTAAACAATGCATTCCGCAAATTGCGGCGTAAGTAATCGGCAATAGACTGAATTTCCGTGCCTGAAAGGCCACGATCTGTTATCGTCCGATAAAGTCGCAACACATCGATATTGCGAACTGTGACGGATGGAATATCCAACTCGGTGACAATTCCCCAGTTAATTCCTCGTGTTTCCCAATATTTCCGTTCGATCTCAAACTTCTCGAGAACTCGCTGGGAACGTAGCTTCTCTGATGGTTTTACGGTTCGGGCTTGAATCCAGCGTTTTCCATCTCTCTCCATGGTAATAACAAAGTCGGTAGTCATCACAATGTCATGTTTCGTTGCAGGATCGCGTGGATGCTTTATGCTGCATGATTTTGCAATATTCTGTGTTTCCTCGATAGGCAGAAGGGGATACTGTTCGCGAATATCAATAACATCGTCAGCCCAATCAAGTAAGTAAAAGTAGTCACGCTCCAAATTGCTCATTAAATGATGCACACGTCCATGTTTACTTCCTTTAATTCGATGGACTAGACCATTAGACGGTACATCCTGAATAGTCAACCAAGGCTTATATTTCCGTCCTTCGTTTTGCCCACGGCCTGCTGCAATGAGCTTCTGGATGGATTCATGTGTTGTGGCTCTTCGCCTTTTTGCCATAGATTTCCTTTCATTTTTTAATAAATGTGAATTATTGCGCCTAAAAAATACACCATGATCCTATATGAGTCAATACGAAATTTTATGGCTTGTTTTATAGTTTTTATAAATATTAATTTAGAAAAAATTTTACAGTTGACAAGATATACAACAATTCTATGATTTAATAGTTACAAAAAAGATAAATATGAGTGTTTCAACATTTCATGTATAATGAAAGCTAAATAAAGGGGGTATCTATGAATTACGAAGATGAACGGAGTAAAGAAATCGGTAAGCTTTTGAATGCAGCTCGTGTTGAGCGTCGGATATCGATATCAAAATGTGCGGCTTTACTGATGACGACGCGTCGTCGGTATGTGGAGATCGAGGCAGGAAAGAGCAAGTTATCCGTCGTCGAACTAGAGTTATTATGCAAGCTACTAGAGATTTCAGTATTATCTATATTTCCTCAGTGTGAAGCTCGCAGAGTTCACAGAGTATTTATTCACTCTGGAGATCTTGTAGAATGTATTCTCTCTGTGGATGGGGTAGTACCAATGACGAGTTCTTAAGTAACTGGAATCCCTGAATGAACATGAAAGTATAGGCGGATACAAGATAATTGTTATATCACTATTTTAAATATAGACTAAAGAACATACTTCCGAACATCATCTTTATAGATAGCCAGCGAAGGTCGGCTAAAAGTTCAATCCTTGATCATAAAACATCCTGACCATGATCAGTCATGGTCAGGATGTTTATGGTTGGAACACTGGAATAGTTGGATCAATGAGGTATACTAGTATCCAACTTTATTTTCGAGTTTCCAACTTTATTTTCGTAGTATCCAACTTTATTTTCGAGTTCCCAACTTTATTCCCATTCCACAAGAAGAGCGGAGGTTTGCTGAAGGACACTATTCGACAGTGACTGATTTGGCCAAGTTACGCGGCTGATCAACATCAGCACCACGCCGCACGGCCATGGCATACGAGAAGAGTTGCATCGGCACAACATTCAACACTGCTGCCAATAACGGTGTAGTTTCAGGCACTTCGATCACATGATCAGCCTTGGAGCGCACAAGTTCATCGCTGGGATTGACCAAGGCAATCACTTTACCACCTCGTGCGATGACTTGCTCAACATTCGAGAGCATCTTTTCATAGACATGATCTTTGGTCGCAATACAAATCACTGGCATTCGTTCATCGATCAAGGCAATCGGGCCATGCTTCATTTCGCCTGCGGGGTAGCCCTCGGCGTGAATATAGCTAATTTCCTTCATCTTGAGCGCACCTTCGAGCGCAATCGGGGCATTGACCCAGCGCCCAAGGTAGAGCATATCGGTTGAGTGATGATACAGATCCGCCAGTTGATCATAAATGGCGGTATCTTTGAGCATAGTGTCGATTTTGGCGGGAATTTCGATTAACGCTTGGATGTGTTCGCGAATTTCGGCGCTGGTGAGCGTGCCACGAGCTTGTGCCAAGCGCAGCGCAAACAGATAGCCTGCCATCAACATACCAGTGAAGACTTTGGTTGAAGCCACTGAAATTTCTGGGCCTGAGTGAATGTAGATTGCGCCACCATCAGCCAAGCGGCCTGCTTGCGAACCAATCGCATTCAAAATTGCCACACTTTTTACGCCTTGTTCGCGGGCTTCAGCCATTGCTGCCAAGGTATCGACGGTTTCACCCGATTGGGTCAAGGCCAGCAATAAACTGCGTTCGTTCATCACAGGATTACGATAGCGGAATTCGGAGCCATAATCGACTTCAACTCGTACACGGGCCAAGGTTTCGATAAAATATTTATTGATCAAACAGGCATGCCAAGCAGTACCACAGGCTACTGCATAGATGCAATCGAGCTTTTGCATTTCGGCATCGCTCAACGTCAGTCCATCAAGCTCGATTCGTCCGGCTTCGAGATCGACTCGTCCGCGCAATGTGTCGGTTGTTGTGCGTGGTTGCTCGAAAATCTCTTTATGCATAAAGTGTTTGTAACCACCTTTGGCCGCCGATACGGGGTCCCATGCAACGGTGGTAGGCGTTTTGCTGATTGGCGTGCCATCGAGCTTGACATATTCCACGCCGGTTGATCGCACGATCGCCATCTCGCCATCTTCGAGGAAGACCATATGTTGGGTGTAATCGACAATTGCTGGCAAATCGGAGGCGACGAAATTTTCAGTATCACCATGGCCAATTACCACTGCCCCAGCATTGCCAATTCGGGCCGCTAAAATCAAATCAGGCTGGGTTTGATCCATAGCTACAACTGCATTACCACCACGTAATTCACTCATCACTTGGCCGAAAGCGCGTTGAAAATCGCCATATTCGGCGGTATATAACCCAAGCATTTGGGCAATGACTTCGGTATCGGTTTGCGAATGAAAGCGAACACCTTGTTCAATCAACCGACCTTTAATTTCGAGATAATTCTCAACAATCCCATTTTGAATCACCACGATGCGGCCACTATTATCGCGATGGGGGTGGGCATTGGCTTCGGTGACTGCGCCGTGCGTGGCCCAACGGGTGTGGCCGATGCCTTGATGACCAGCGGTTGGCTCGGCATGCAAACGGCGGCGCAAATTAACCAGCTTGCCAACCGAGCGGCGCATTTGAAATTCGGCATCCTCTAAAATGGCGATGCCCGCTGAATCGTAGCCGCGATATTCTAATAACTCTAAGCCCCGCACAATCACATCGGTTGCTTCGCGTGGGCCAACATATCCAACAATTCCGCACATAAAATCTATACTCCACGTTGATAAAAGCTCGCTAAAACACAACATAGCACCACACCGCACCAACCCGTATCGTCGCTGAACGGGGGCGGGGCATGCTGCTATGTAACTGGCCACAAGGTGTTGATTGTGCTTGCTGTTGCCAACAAGTTTTGCAACACCCTTTTGGGCTGTGGTGTACCCAAGAGGCATCCGCTGATTATTCGCTTTTCCCTACGAACTGAGCCAAGCCTGTTTCCGTGGGCAGCAGCGGGAAGGCTATTCGAGCCGCTCGTCGCACGCACCAACTTGGAGTTTGTAGGTTAGCACTCGCCCTGCGGCGAGGAACCTCTACCTCGTTTTCTGAATCAAGTTGATTCAGACCGTTGCGCTTAAATTGGGTAGCGTTGGTTACTCCTTGTAATTGGTGACAAAATCGCCACGATTGGGGCATTATACTGCATATTGGTATTTTGCAAAGTGTTTGTGATCTACGAAGCATACGAAGGTTCAGTTTTTTAGCCACGAATTGCCCGAATTCCACGAATAATGTTCCGCTAGCTCAAAGCCTTCAGCTCATAGCTCTCACTGCTCTGCGCCTCTGGGTTAACGTTGAATTGCCTTTGATTCGTGGTTAAACAAAAAAACACCCCATAGTGGTGGAGTGTTTGATGGTGGAGCGGGAAACGGGGTTCGAACCCGCAACCTTCTGTTTGGGAAACAGATGCGCTGCCAATTGCGCCATTCCCGCTTATTTAAGCTCCTTGAGTATACTCAAAAGCGTTAAGGCTGTCAACTCAGTTAATTATTAAAATTTCGTTGCCTCACAGCGCCTGCTAGCGAAATAGCTAACTAAATATGGTAAACTAGCGCCATTATGCTATTTTTGTTGCGAGGGCAACTATGACGGTTCTTCAACCAGGCGTTGTGCTGAACCAACAATATGAAATTATTAAAAAGGTTGGTGGTGGTGGTGGCGGCAATGTGTATGAGGCACTTGATCTTAATTTAGGCCGCTCAGTCGCGATCAAACACTTGATTTTGCCAAGTGATGATGCAGTCAAGCATTTTAAGAAGGAAGCACGTTTATTAGCTCGCCTCGAACATCAATGTTTGCCACGGGTCTATAACCAATTTGATGAAGGCCCAAGCCAGTTTCTGGTGATGGAATATATTGATGGCACTGACCTCGCCGAATACCTCAATCAGCAAGCTGGCCCCTTAGCGCTTCAACAGGTCTTGCCATGGGCTGATCAATTGTTGAAGCTGCTTGAGTATTTGCATACGGCGCACGAACTACCAATTATTCACCGCGATATTAAGCCAGCAAATATTAAATTAAGCGCATCGGGCCAGTTGAAATTGATCGATTTTGGCTTAGCCAAAAGTGCTCTATCAACCCAAATTAATAATGTCTACCAAAGTGTGCGTGGCTATACTTCGACCTACGCGCCCTTAGAGCAGCTTGTGCCTAACGATAATGAACACACCGATGAGCGCAGCGATATTTTTGCCTTTGGTGTGACACTCTACCACTTGCTGACTGGCAAGGTTCCAGTGAATGCTCAGCAGAAGCCGATTGATGCGACCAATCGTCATGCCATGGTCATTCAAGCGAAACCCGACCCTATCGTTCGACCAAAGCTGTTGAATCCGACGATTCCTGACTATGTTGATGCTGCGATTATGAAGGCAATGGCGATTAATAAGCTTGATCGGTTTGGCTCGGCAGCCGAATTTCGCCAAGCCTTGAATCCTTCTGTCGCAGTAAAACTAAGCTCGGGGATCTCAAGTTTGCTTGGTTCGCAACGCCGCCCAACCCAACCTGTTGGCGGGCTATCGAGTCAACCAGCGCCGGCTAAAATCAGCCAACCACTTCGTTCAATCCCTAGTACGTCGATTGCTGATCAGGCGCAATCGACCTTGCCAACGCCATTGGTACAAAACCCAAACGCTCAAGCAAAGCCACTCAAACGCGTTGCGCCATGGTTAATGTTGATCTTGGTTGGTTTGATTGGTGGTGGGTGGTGGTGGGTTAAGGCTAATCCAACCGGAGCTTCAGCGAATGGTGCGACCCAAACCCAAGCAGCTAATTTGGTTGTTAATCAAGTTCCGGCTCTGCCATCAACCACACCAACCGATACTGGGAGCACTGTTGGGCAACCGACAATCACGCTGGGCTTAGCCACGGCAACCCTCGTTGAGCCAAGTGCGACGGCAACTGTTGAGCCTGCAACTGCTGTGGTAGTTCAACCAACTGCACGGCCTGCAACGGCGCGGCCTGTGGTGCAACCAACCGCGCGACCTGCGCTACAACCAACCAATCCACCAGTTGTCCAGCCAACCAATCCACCGCCACCTCCAAGTGACCGCGATGGCGATGGTTTTATCGATGATGTTGATGCCTGCCCCGATGTGGCTGGGCCAAATAATGGCTGCCCTGTGGTCGAGCCAACCGCGCCACCAGCAGTTGCTGATACTGATGGCGATACGATTCCCGATGATCGCGATGCTTGCCCACGTGAGCCAGGCGATCCTTCGCGCAATGGCTGCCCGAAGCCAGTAGAGCAGGCTACTAATACACCGCGGCCAACCGAAACGCCGAATCTATCAACCGATCGGGCAACGCCACGGCCAACCAATACGCCAACACCAAATATTAATCCAAATAATCCACCGTCACCACCAACATCACCACCAATGACTCCATAATCTCTAGGCAAATTAGGGTATAATCGGGCAAGTAGCAGCTCATTCCTTCAATCAACCCATCTGCTACTTGCCCAAATAATAATGAGTTCCCTCGCCCCCTAGCCCCCGAACCCGCAGGCGAGCGATGGGGAACCATTGAATGAAATAGTGGCTTGCTTTGACAAGCAAAGAACAACCCAGATTAAAACTGATTGAAATGATGAGGCAGGCTATGTTTCCAAATGGCATGATCTTGAATGAAACCTATGAAATTCGTGAGCGGATTGGCCATGGCGGCGGGGGCGCGGTCTATGCTGCTTACGATATTAAGTTGCGCAAAATGGTGGCGCTCAAACATTTGCACCTTGAGGGTGACCATGCGATCAAAGCCTTTGGCCATGAAGCTAGCCTGTTGGCGAACTTAGAACACCCAAGCCTGCCCAAAGTCTATTTTAACTTCAATAATGATGCTGGCCAATTTTTGGTGATGGATTTGATCGATGGTGACGATTTGAGCACGATGCTTGATCGTCAAGGTGGGCCGTTGCCGGTTGAGCAAGTGTTGGCTTGGGCCGATCAATTATTGAGCGTTTTGACCTATCTGCATACATTTTATCGCCAGCCGATTATTCACCGCGATATTAAACCTGCCAATATCAAAATTACTAGCCGTGGCGAATTGAAATTGTTGGATTTTGGCTTGGCAAAGGCCGAGATTTTTACCAATATGCGCAGTGCAATGCATAGTGTTCATGGCTATACCTTGACCTATGCACCACCTGAGCAGATTAATCAAGAAGGCACTGATCCACGGAGTGATTTGTATTCGTTGGGGGCGACGCTCTATCATTTATTAACTGGGCGCACTCCAGCTGATGGTGATGGCAAAACCGCCGATGCTTTAGCCCGAACCTTGGCGATGGCTAAACGCAAGCCCGACCCAATTATTGCCCCCAAAAACTTCAATCCATCAATCCCTGAGCATGTCGATCAAGCGATTATGCGTTCGTTGGAGATTGATGCTGATGAGCGTTTTGCGTCGGCTGAGGAATTTCGACTCGCCTTGGCCCAACCCTATGCGCCAGTCAATAATGCCCAAACCAAAATTTTGCCATCGACAATTAGCTCACGGGCGATTACTGGGCCGCCCAAACAACTAACCACCCGCGAGCATAGCCAACCAAGCCCAATCATCAGCAAACCGCGAAGCAGCTATCCTGGGCAACCGTTGCCAGAAGCTGGGCCGCAGGCGCAGCCAACCCCAAACTATAAACGCTATTGGCCATTATTGCTGATTGTGTTGCTCGGCGGGGCTGGTGGTGGTTGGTGGCTTAACCGCGATCAGCAAACGCCAGTGGTCACGCTTGAGCAAAACACGAAAACAGTGGTAGTAGCTCAGCCAAGCCAGTCCGCACCAACGAATACCTTGATGGGCGTGGCGGGACAACCAACGATTACCTTGGGTGTTGCAACCAATGAGCCAACGAGTGTCGCCGTCGAGCAGGCTACAGCAACTAGCGAGCCAGCCCAACCAACGACAGCGACCCAGCCAACTGCTCAGCCCGCTGCAACCCCTCGCCCTGCAACCGCAAGACCAGCCACTGCACGGCCTGCGGCAACCAACCCGCCTGTGGTGCAGCCGACTAATCCACCAGCAGTTCAGCCAACCAATCCACCTGCTCCTCCTATCGATCGTGATGGTGATGGTGTGACTGATGATGTTGATGGTTGTCCTGATGTGGCTGGCCCAAATAATGGTTGCCCTGCCCCAGTTGAGCCGACCAATCCACCAGCAGTTGCTGATAGCGATGGCGATACGATTCCCGATGATCGCGATGCTTGCCCACGCGAGCCTGGCGACCCATCGCGTAATGGTTGCCCCAAGCCAGCTAATACGCCAACTGATCGACCAACTGATCGACCAACTGATAGGCCAGTGCAACCAACCGAGCGTCCAACCGATAAACCAACCGCCAAGCCGCCAGTAGTGCCTTAAACTGTCGGCAGAATACACAAATCGGCAAGGAGCCATGTGCATTTTAATCATCGATGGCTGCTTATCAGCAAAGCCTCGCTATTTCGTTATAGCGAGGCTTTTGGTTCGTTCAACGAAGAGAATCAAGTATAATCGCTGCTGTTTGCTCAACTATTTAGCCCGAGCGTTGTGAAGGAAGCGTTATGCAGTTGATTCTTGGTTTGCTCTTAGCCCCAGTTCTGCTTTATCTGCCTGGCCTCGTGTGGGGGCGCTTTGGTCATCGCAGCAGCGATTGGCTTGATCGTCAGTTTGAACGCATGACGGTGAGTGCGCTGTGGACAGGTTGGTGGGGCTTGGTATTAGCAAGCCTTGGCTGGTTTAGTTTGCTGCATTTGGTGCTTGGCACGGCGCTTTTTTGTGGTGTAGGCTGGTGGCTGAGCCACAAATTTGGCCTAGCGCCACTCGAAACCAGCGAGGCTCGCCCTGTTTGGGAGCGTTGGCTGTTTATTCTTGGCTTGCTCATTTTTGCGGCAATCGTGGCTCGCCCGTTTGAGACAGTGCTTGGTGGGCGTGATGCTGGGGTTTACACAGTTACAGGCTTTGCGATTGAGCGCACAGGCAGCATTGTGCAAGATGAAGCTTTGGTTGCCGAGATTGTGCGAGCAATGAATTACAACGACCGCAATCTCTCTGAGCCAGCCAAACAAGCCTATAGCAATTTGCTTGGCAAACAAGATCCTGAGCGTTTTTTGAGCACGCGTTTTCATCAGCCCAGCTTTTTTATGACCGAGCAATCGGCGGCGGCGGGCAAATCATACCCCAATAACTTTCACCTTTACCCAACTTGGATCGCCATCTGGACGAGCTTGTTTGGTTTGTATGGCGGTTTGCTGGCCACGGGCTATTTGGGTTGGCTAGGTGCGTGGAGCGTAGCCATGGTTGGGCGGCGAGTCGTCAGTGGTAAGGCTAGCGCTTGGATGGGCGTTTTAGCTTTAGGCTTGCTTAGCCTGAACAGCCTGCAAATTTGGTTTAGCCGCTACTCGACTGCCGAAGCAGGAGCGCAGTGGACTGTGTGGGGCGGCTTGGCCATGTGGGCCGCCTATAGCCAAACCGCGCCTGATCAGCGCAGCACCCGCCGGAACTTGTGGTATGCCGCGTTGTGTGGCTTGGCGATTGGTCAACTGGCGCTCATGCGGCTTGAATTTTACTTTGGGGTCTTTCCAATTGTCTTGTATTTGGGCGCGGCCCTGATTCGCCGCCGCTGGCGTATGGGCGAAACCGCTATGCTGCTCGGTTTTGGCCTGATGATGGTCCATGCCGCCATCCACATCAGCACCATTGGCTGGCTCTACTTTATGAATAATACTTGGGGCAAATTCCAAGATTTTGCGATTATCTCGCGCTTGGTGCACCCCTTCTATCCACCATTGTTGCAAGATATTCGCGGCAACAACTCCAAAGCTTGGATTTTAGAGAGCACCAGTCGTTTAGCACTTGAATTGGGTATAGTTCTGCTTGGTTTATTCGCACTTTGGGCCTTGTGTCGTTTTCCGCGTTTGCTGAATTGGGTTGAAGCGCAAACCCAACATTGGCAACGCTGGTTGTTAGGCGGCGTAGCTGTGGGCTTGGTCTTGCTGGCAGCTTATGCCTATTTTATTCGGCCACAGCATCTTTCAAGCGCGGCACTTCTGCATCCAATTGAGCATGCCAGCACCTGGAATAGCTATATCGGTGGGATTTTGCCGATTCCTGATGTTAAGCCACGCCAAACAGCAATCGCCTATGGCAATATGGTGCGGCTGGGTTGGTATTTTTCGCCCTTGGGCATTGGCTTGGGCATCGCAGGTTTGGCGCTGTGGATTTGGCGCGACATGAATCGCAGTTCGTGGCTGATTTTGCTGTTGGGTATTTTGTATGGTGCGTTTAGCGTCAATGATTCGTATGGCACTGCCGACCAAACCTACATTTATATTGCGCGGCGCTTTATTCCAGGGGCGGTGCCAATGCTTACCTTGGGCATGGCATGGCTCTTATCCAAGGGCATGATTCAATCGCGCTGGCTTTGGCGGGCAGCAAGTGGCGGGGCGGCAACCGCGATGCTGCTGTTTTTTGCAGCAACTGGCTGGCGCACGATTGCCCATGTTGAATATCAAGGTGCGCTAGCTGCTCTGACCGAGCTAGCCAACCAAACTGAGCCAAATGCGATTGTGCTCATGCGTGGTGGCGACCGTGATTCCTCGACCAATATTGCTACGCCAATGCACTATTTGTTTGATCGTGATTATTTGGTGGCCTACAGCGACGATCCCACGCCCTATCGCGATTTATTGGCTCAGCAAGTGCGCAATTGGCAAGCCCAAGGCCGCCCAGTCTATGTGATGCTTGGTTCACGTGGTGGCATGCTTAATTTACCTGGCTTTCGCTACGAAAATGTTGCGCTATTTGACCTACCATTAAAAGAATGGCAACAACTGCAATTGCAAAAGCCCTTTACGGCGGGCGACATTCGTTTTACCTATCGCATCTATCGGCTTGTGCCTGATAGTGCGCCGATCGTTGGCCAGCAAATCATTGCGATTGATGATTATCGTTGGCAGCATAGTGGCATAAATCCGGTTGAAACCAACCCCAAGACTGGCCAACGTTATGCTTGGACTGCTGGAAACGCCAATTGGGTTATGCCAGCAGTTGGTACTAGCTCAAACTTGACCTTTAGTGTAGGATTAGGGTTAGTACCACCATCGCTCGTAAACCAGCCAGTTGAGCTTTGTTTAAGTGCTAGCTATCTGATCAAACAGCCGATTCGTCAGTCATTGGGTTGTCAACAACTGAGCAGCAGCGAGCCAACCACATTAACCTGGCAACTACCAGCCTTGCCAGAGCACGATTGGCTCTTGCAATTGAGCCTCAGTCGAACGTGGACACCCAATGATTATGCCACCGAATACCCCAGCCCACCTAACGATGCCCGCAGCCTTGGAATTCAATGGAGTGGCATAGTCTGGCAGATTGATCAATAATAGCGTAGGCTAATTCTTAAACAAAAATTGGTACTATCGCACTATAGGCTAATCGACATTGACTTGTGTATACTGACCTTGAGCTCCAAACGTGGAACGTATGCGCATAACCAACACGGGAGGTACGTATGAAACGAAAGTCACGAGGGCAAGCCCTTGTTGAATTTGCCCTAGTTTTTCCCCTTATTATGTCGTTCTTATTCGGTACAATTGAGTTTGGCTTTTTAACGTATTCATGGTCACAGGCCAACTATGCAGCTCGACGTGGGGCTGAGCAAGCTTCGTCAGGCCCACCCATTAGAGCACGAACTCCCGAGCAGTATATTACTGATAATGATGATGATTGTGTGAAAGCTATTCGTGGGGCAGCACTACGCACGACAGTTGGTCTCCAACCTGGCTATGTGAAGATTTCGTATCATCTATCGGCTAATGATACGACTATTCGCCAAGATAATGCTTGGCCAACAATTTACCGCCGAGCTGGCTTTATTATTCAAGTACAAATTCGATATTTTTATGAGCCACTGACACCGGTTGGGGATGTATTCTTAGATAATGTTGAAATTGATGCAACCTCACGCCGCACGATTGTCCGCTATGATTTTTCGAGTATTGATCCGCTGTCTGTTTGCCGTTAATCAATGAGGGTATCTGACCATGCTCAAGCTACAAAAAAAGCGTAAACAAGCAGGCCAAGCCTTGGTTGAATTTGCGCTCACGATAACAGTGTTATTCACGTTTCTTTCAGGCATTATTGATGGTGCTCTGGCCTTTTTTGCCTACCAAGGGCTGAAGGGCGCTGCCTATGAAGCGGTTTCATATGGCTCGTTGTTCCCACTGCGCAGCGATGGAACGATCAATACTCAAGAAATCCGCGACCGATTGCGCTATGAGAGTGGTGCGCCAAACAATAATTCCGGTTTACGCTACGTTAATTTATTTGATCTTGATAATAGTGGAGGCCCCGATCCTGAGGGTGTCCTAAACCAGCGGATTCAAATTAGCTTTGTTGATGGGGCTGTAGCTGGAACAAGCCCACTCAATTGTGCGAACCCAGCAACTCTAGCACGGCAGTTTTGCGATATTCGGGTGAGTGTACGCTACACCTACCGATCATTTTTTTTCGCGGCTTCAATCTTTGGAGCTGACACGATCGACCTAACCGCAACCCAACAACAAACCATACCCTAGTTAATACTTATCACGATCCGTGGTATTGATTTTTACTTTTACGGAGGATTGGCTATGAACTTAAGTCGCATGACGCGACGTGTAGCCCAACCAGTCGCAGGACAATCATTAGTATTCTCTGCTATTTTGTTCTTCGTCATGATTGCGTTTGCTGCACTAGCCATTGATACAGGCGAGGCGTTTAGCCGCCAACGCCAGCAACAAGCAGCTTCAACTGCTGCTTCAATTGCCGGTTTGGAATCCATGAATAGCGAAATCGACGGAACTGATGGCGCTGTTCAACAGGCTATCCGCGATGCTTTGGCTGCCAACGGCATTACCAATGCCGTTTATATCAACGGCGATTGGGGCAACCTTGACCCAAGCCAAAACTACTATCGGGCTTTCTATACCCAACGTGGCTCACGGGTTGAATATCCGGTTGGCAGCGGTGGTCAAGTTTCGACCGAGTTCAATGGCTTGCGGGTTGAAGTTCGTTCAGCACGGAACACCATCTTTGGCCAAGCCTTAGGTATCGATACGCTCGAGGTTTCGGCTGAAAATAAAGCAACCTTGTGTCAATGTGCTACCAACATCTTCCCGCTGGCGGTTGCGACCCAAAAAATGACGGGAATGTTGCCAGGTGAAAGCAAACCGATTGCTTGGACGAAAAATAAAGTTGGCTCATCGGTCGAAAAAGACTACTTCGTCTGGGCCGAATGGCAAACCTTGTCGGGCTTCAACGCCGATAATCGTTTGAAGGAATCGTTGGGTGGTACTGGTGATGTGATTAAAGGGGTCACCGAGGCTACCGCACCTCCAGGCTATGCCAACGCTAGCAATAACGGCGTGATCAACATCGACGACTGGATCAAGGTTTCTGATAGTACGTTGCGCCCAAATGCAGCAAGTTTGGCTACTGCCTTGACGGCCTTGAAGAACAAGCCAATCCTGATTCCAACCTTTACCAAGTTGAGCTATTCGGGTACAACTGGCAACGAAAAATATACCAGTTTCCGCTCAGGTGGCTTTGTCAAGGTCATGGTGACCAATTTTGACAGTACTGGGATTACCATCCAATATCTCAACAGCAACTATACCTGCCCATGTGTTGATGTACCACAACCACCACCACCACCAGAAGTCAAGCTTGCCCTTGACCAAAAGTTGGTTTGGTATTTGCCAAGTATCAATACCACGAGCTACGATATTTCGTTAGTGGTTGACATTTCAGGCTCGATGCAATGGTGCTACGATAGTCAACGGACTTGTAGCGTCGATGCCAATGCCCGCTGGTATCGGGTTAAGGACTTCTTAGCCAAGTTCTCATATAAGATGCTTGATGTTTGGAATGCTCCTGCTGGCCAAAATATGAACAACGCTAGCTTGTTCCCTGGAGAAGCATTGGTTGGTAAAGGTGGCGATAACCGGATTGCTGCCGTGCGCTTCAGTGGTAATGCAGTTACTAGCAGCCCATCGTTTGGTTTTGTAACCAGCCCAGCTGGTAGCGACCAAGCCAGCGTGAGTGCTCGTACCACCACGATGCGCTCTAACATGAATTCCTTGATCAGCTGGATTACTAAAGCCAATATGAGCGGTAGTACCTCAGGTGGTCGCGGTTTACGCGAAGGCATTCGCTACTTTGATAATGTTAGCGCTCATACCCGGGTTGATCGTTTTGGTCGCCCAATCAAATTGGTAATGGTGATGTTGACCGACGGTTTGACCAACGTGATGTACGAAGGACCTCAAGTTAACTCACAAAATAGCCAAAAATTGAAACATACCCGTTCTGGTGGCTATAAATATTGTAAAGATCCTGCTGATCCAACGGCTAATAACGTTTTGACCGTAGGTGGCGATAATTATCCGATCACCGACTTGCCTGAAGTTCAAGCCAACTGTCCATGGAATGGTCAAGGGGCAGGTAATGGTTATGCCAAGGCTCCAATTGTATCGCTGGTTGAGGTTGCGACCCAAGCCCGTAATCGGGTCTCGCCGCAGCGACCAGTCAACATCTATGCAATCTTGGTAGGTGATCAAGGTCGATACGATTTACAAGACTTGCGGATTGACCAAATTGCTTCACCTGGTGGCGCGTTCTATGCGCAAAACCCAAATGCCTTGGACTATGCACTCGATGCGATTCTGGATGACCTAGCCCAGCCATGTTACGAGCGCGATGCCACGATCATTGCGGCAGGTGCTAAAGTTACGGTCTACGATAGCTCGAATAACCCAGTTGCTGGGATGAGCAACATGTCGGCAGACACGAATGGTACCTTACTCTTTACCGTACCCGAGGCAGGCAACTATAGTTTTGGGGCAACCCGTAGTGTAACAAGCTGGAGCGAATTCCCATTAGGTAGTGGTGAAACGATTAATCCAAGCTTGTACCCTGCCAACTACTTGCCACAACTGTATAATCGGTTACGCGGTGCTGAAGATACGATTGTTCAAAATCGCATCCAATTCAATATCCCCGCAGAGGCTGATAGCTTGATTGATCTTGGTAAGTACACCATGATCATTGCCGAAGCCCAACAAAACAAAGCACTCTGTCCAGAATAGGCTAAGTTCTAGTACAATTCTTGAGGGGTCATGGAATACGCACAGCCATTGGCTGTGCGTATTCAATAGTAAGGAGTTTACTATGGTTCGCAATAGGAAGCGCAGACGAGTACTATCCTCGTTTCTTATTACTCTTACACTTTTGGTCACCTTTATCTCTTCGGTTTCGGCAATCTCACTCAATGCTACCGTTTCACTCAGCTCCGGTGATTTTGCCAGCGGCTATTTTGGTCTAACCGGCCTAACCCAACAAGATCAGGTGATCGGTGATGTTACCTATGGCGGGGTGCAGTTGATCCCTCAGGGTGCGTTGGCGCAATGGAGTGATGCCAGTAATCAACTTTGTCGGACTTTGGCCGATATGGGGACTGTTAGTTTCAAGCAGCACCTCTATGCGATTGGTGGCTCGACCGCATCAAGCGGGAATGTAGCGGTTGTGTCTGAGGTCTGTCGAGCAACCGTCACTGATACTGGGGGTGAAACGACCGAGTGGACTGAACTTCCTCAAACCTTACCAGTTCCCCTGACGCGGATGAGTACGGTGGTGGTGACGAACACCAGTGATCCTACTAAGGGGATTATGTATACCTTTGGTGGCCAAAGCGCCTCAACCGGCGATATTGAGTATACCGATAAGATTTATTCGAATGTGATCAATGCTGATGGTTCATTGAACACTTGGCAAACTCAGGCGTTGACCACTGGCGAAAAACTGATCAATACCACAGCAACCGCCTACACCACACCCAATGGTCAAACCTATATCTACCTAATTGGTGGTAAAACGCGCGATACATCGGCACTCTTCTCGCCAATTTATGTGCGCCGATCAGTTCGACGAACCTTGGTAGGGCCAAATGGGGTTTTGGGGCCATGGCAGTCAATGCCCGATTTGCCAATTACCCCCGATATGTTTACCCCAACCAATGGCTGTGATGAGAACGTTGGTTTGCATAGTATGGATGTTGCCAACTTTGATGCAATTACGCTTACCAGCACCTATCGGGCCTTTTTAGTGGTTGGTGGCACTTTCGAGTTGGGCACAGGCCATGTCGCTGTTGGTTGTACCCGCACGGTCGAAGGTTCTGCTCAAGCGATGTTGGGCAAACTCGATACGAATGGGATGCTGACTTGGGAAACCCAGCGCTATATCTTGCCTGAACCGCTTTCTAGCCCCCGCGTGATTGGGGTCAACCAAAAGATCTATGTGGTTGGGGGCCGCCAAGGCAGTGCTGGTGATCCCACCCATCGGATTTATACTTCCTATATCAATATCGATAACTTTACCTTACCTGTGTTCGGCCAAAGCAACTTCCGCGTTTCGGAAAATGCGCTTTTGACCTCGCAAGCACGCTCAGGTCACGGTCTTGAGTTAATCTATATCAACTTCCGACCAGTTGCCTACATGTATGGTGGGATTCGGGTTGGGAATACCTATCAACAAGATGTGTTGTTTGGCTTTGTTGGGACAGATGCCGATATCGACTTGACGGTTGGGGGTTATCCTTCACCAGGGGTTTATCGCTCATCACCACTCCAACTCCGTGCTCCAGCCATCATTGAGCAAATGCTGTGGGATGCGACGCTGCCAAATCCACCTATCAACACTGATATTCAAATGCAATATAAGCTAGCGGCAACCCGCGGTGCACTGGAAACTGCCCAATGGCAAACTGTTGATGCCTCGCCTGGGAATGATAACTACTCGGTGCAAGGGCCGAATGTTGCTAATGGGACTCCCGCCGTCCAAGGCCAGTGGTTCCAGTATCAAGCATTGATGACCACCCAAAGTCCGACTGAAGTTGGGGCAACTCCCATTTTACGCAATGTGCGGATTAAGTATAAGGTTGATGGTCACCCAAGCTTATACGTTGATTCGGCTACGATGTCAACTGTAAGCACAACTGGCATTACAGCCTTTACGGCAACCTTTAAAAATGGGATCAAACCTGGCTCAAATGACACCGAAAATGTGCTCGATGCCGATATTGAAAGCCAAGGCACCTTCTTTGTGGACATGTATCTCTTGCCACCTGGCTCTGCCGATGTGCCACCAGCTCGTGATCCTGATAGCGGTGCCTACCCACTAGGGATGGTCTTTACCGAGATTAATCGCTTGAATTTGCCCCAAGATGGTGAATTTACGCTTGATGCAATTTCGGATAATACCATTTGGCGCAGAACATGTCCCGCAGCCACTGTCGATTGTCCGTTAGTCGTCTGGCAGGCACTCTTCAATAAAACGGGGACATGGAAGGTCTATTTGGTGATTGATAGTGGTAATTATGTAACCGAGGCTGAAACACCAGCCGGGCAACGTGAGTTGGATAACGTTTATTCGTTCAATGTTAACTCAACGGTTGTTGGGAGCACAATTCACATGCCGGTGGTCGGGATTAACTTCTTGGCTACGCCACCGCAACCATAAGCTGAATAATGGATAACTAAGAAGCAGGGCTTGGATAATTCCAAGCCCTGCTTCTTTGATCGCTAAATAATTGAATTGAACTTATTTTGTCCAGCGCACGCTATCAAACCAAATGGCTTTCATGCGGTCGTCGGCCAAATCGCTGAGGCTAACTGTGCCAGTACCATCAAAGCGATAGCGGCCTAGCTCAACCCAGTTGCCAGCATGTTCCGCTTGATTGACGACAACTTGAGTTTCGCCATCGGCATGTTGCACAACATAACGTGCTGAAGTTGTATCGCTCTTGCCATTGGGGCAGTAGGGCACAAACACGGTCACGCTATAGTCACCAGCCTCAAGCGGAGTTGTCCAACGCGCATTATTGACTGCTTCTTCAGGCTTGTTGGTTGAGAAGGTCCAGAACGAATGGCGATTTTTACCACACGAAAATTCAAACCATGCCACATCGGAGCGGCTGAATTGTTCGCCTTGATTATCGACCTGAATCGTGCCCGCTGGTAATTCTTCAATTGGGGCTGGCTCAGGCGTAACACTGCCAACTGGCATTGGGTCGGGGTTATCGCCAGGATCACGGCCTAGCCACAAGAAGGTAATATCAAGTTCTTCTTGTTCATCGTTAAATGGAATGCCCAAGGCGACCCATGCGCCATCGCCGACATCAGCAGCGGTGGGGAATCGCACGCGGCCTTTTTCAGCCCAGCCACCATTGTAGCCATCGAAATAGGCAGCGTGATCTTGGGGCCAGCCGACAGGCAAATCGCCAAATTTCTCGCGCTCAACATTCCAATAATCATCGTGAATGTTCCATGGCCCAACTTCCCAAACTGGCACAACAATCGATTTGCCACGATAGGAAAGCCGCGCCATGTATTCGCCGCCGCCACGCGATGAGAGTGAGCGGAACGATGGCAATGAAACAAACCAATCGTTTGGCTGAATGATATGGCCGTTGGCCGTGCGATCGCCAACCAAGCCCATCCGGGTAGCCCGAATATGGTAGGTTGGAGCAATCGGCTCATCTTCCATAATGCTGATGGCATCGCTTTCGGCAAGCGTGTTGGGCGCAAGTTGCACAAAATCAACGACTGGCGCAGCCTCGTTGGCCAATAGCACCAAACGATATTGAATTTGGCGGGCGATGGTGGCAAAAGCTACCGTTTGGCCCGATTGCACATCAAGCGTCCAATCGCTCCAGCGTTGGCCATTGAAGCCACGCACATCGACGCGCACGCTAGCGGCAGCGGGCACAGTTGCGCCCCATGTAACCAGCACTTGATTGGCGGGAGCGATGTTTTGCGGAGCACTATCGAACATTCCAAAACGAGCGTATGAGCCATAGACCGCAGCCGCTTGGGCCGCATTCGGGGCGAGGGTCAGTTGACCAGAAGCAAGAACGAGGGTGTCGGTTGATGCAGCAGCAGCCCACAAGGTTGGGTTCGCCTGCGCTCGGATGGGGGTCATGCTCACGGCGAGCAGACAACCAAGCGCCAAGAAACGGGCAATGTGTCGCAACAGAAACCTCCGGAGGTACGCGGTGGATGCAAAACTGGGCATCTGGGAATGCAGCTTGGTGGTAGCAACGCTGCTACGATTCAGGGAGAGATGCCACAACGGCGGCATCGGCATTCCACACCGACTCTCTTGATACAACCCGCCTTCGTGGCGTGAGGACAGCGCTAAAAGCTGATTTTCCAGCATTTAACACAGCGTGAGGATTATATCATAGCTTTTTCAGATGTAAATCAGCAATTTATCAGGTTGGTATCAGTTTGGGCATTGAGCTGAAATTTGATCCACGAAGGGCACGAAGAACACTAATGTGGCTATAGTCTATAGGCTTTTGGCTGACAAGAATTATATGCCCTCACCCCCTAGCCCCCTCTCCCGCCGCAGTGTTTAAGGGCGGACAGGTTGGGGAATGGATATTCATCAGTGTTAGGGGATGGCCGTCCCGAGCCGACCACCCCGCGTCACCGTCGTGGCCCACCGTTCGTGCAGCGCCGTTTCCGCCAACGACAGTCGCGCTCCCAGCGCTGGCTGCGTTCCCGTCCACAGCCAGCGCAGCACCCCATACCGCCCCAACCGAAACAGACTTTCTCGTGCCGCCCATGGGCGGCGCGGGCTGGGGCGATCCCCGCGTTCGGCCAGCACCGCCTGCGCCTCCGCCGTCCCGACCAGCAGCACCAGCACCGTCGCGATCGCCATGCCCAGCACCAAGGCCTCCTGCGTCGTCTGGCTCCGCGACTGGCTCGCCTCCCATTGCCAGCCGCCCGTTTTCCAATCGCGAAACAGCGCTTCGATCGCAGAGCGCCGCCCATAGGCGTGGCGGATCGCCCCAATCCCCGCGAGAGTGCTGACCAGCAGCAACGGTTCCTGCGCCACCGCTGTCCACTCCGCGACCACCGTCACCGTCCGCCAGCCCGCCTTCTTGAAGGCCTGCCCCCGCCGCACCACCCGCTGGCCCCGACCCACCAGCGTGCGAATCGGGACTTCGGTATGGCCCCGTAGGAGCATACGGGTGTGGCCTTGGACGCGCACGACCCAGCCCCAGCCGTGGGCCGCCACCTGATCGGTAAAGGCGGGACAACCAAAGGCACGGTCGGCCACCACAACCACGTCCGTGGTGGCTGGCAATACCTGCTGCACGCGATCGAGTAGGGTGGCGGTATCCATCCAGAAGGCGGTGGTACGGCGGGTATTGCCGGGATGGAGCACCCAAGCAAGCGGAATGGCACGCCCGTGATACCAGAGGGCGGCGGTGAGGAGCGTCCAGTGGTCAGTATGCGTGGTCTCATCAATGATGACGGTGACCGCTTCGGCAGGGGCGAAGCGCAGGGTGGTGGTCAGGATGGCCCGATGGAGCGACCACGACAGCTGGGAATCCCGATAGGTGCGGCGCAATCGCCGTTCGTGACTGGCGGCGCGGGCAGCGGTGGACAGTCCAAGGGCACAGCCCCAGGCCACGACGCGGGTGGTGATGGACGGCATGAGCAGGATGCTGAGCAGCCAATCGGTGAGCCGCCGGGCCGTCCAGGGCGAGAGGGTAGGCACGGCGGTCAGCAGGATGGTGTTGATCCACTGGGCAAGGGCTGGTATACTCGGCATACGACCTCGGTTGGTTAACGGATAGGGTTGCACCATCCAGTATACCACCCGAGGTCGTTCTGTGGACCCTCATGCGGCACACCTGTCCGCCCTTAAACTCCCAGCAGGCGAGGGGGAACCACCAAACCAAACGCCCCTCGCTCGCCGCAGTGGGAGAGGGATTAGAGGGGTTGGGGTGAGGGCATCAATAGCCTCCTTCTGACCTTTGCCTTTTGCCTTTTGATTTTCATCCTCGCCCCAATTGTTGGCATTTGGTAATCCACCATGGCAGGTATTGCGCTGCAAGCGTAGTACAATAGAGCAATTCATGGCTAGTAGTGAGGTAGGGCAATGGCAATTTTGGGCATTGATATTGGTGGTTCAGGCATCAAAGGGGCGCTGGTCGATGTCGCCCAAGGCACGATGATTGGCGAGCGCCTGCGCATTAGCACGCCCCAACCAGCAACCCCCGAGGCAGTTGCACAAACGGTTCAGCAATTAGTTCAACAATTAAATTGGCATGGCCCGATTGGTTGCACCTTTCCGGCAATCGTCAAAAATGGCTATACCCTCAGCGCTGCCAACGTCGATCAAACTTGGATTGGCGCAAATGCTGATCAATTGTTTGAGCAAGCGACTGGTTGCCCGTTTCATATGCTCAACGATGCCGATGCGGCGGGTTTGGCCGAAATGAAATATGGCGCGGGCAAAGAACATAACGGCGTGGTGATGATGTTGACCTTTGGCACAGGCATTGGCAGCGCTTTGTTCGTCCAAGGTTTGTTGGTGCCAAATACTGAGCTGGGCCACTTAGAAATTCGCGGCAAAGATGCTGAACATCGCGCTTCGGATCGCGTGCGCGAGGAAAAAGGCTGGGATTGGCCGAAATGGGCCGAGAAAGTTAACGAGGTTTTAGCTCGCATCGAAGCACTCTTTTCACCCGATTTGTTGATTATGGGTGGTGGGGTCAGTAAACGCTTCGATAAATTTGGCCAGTATTTGCAAACCAAAGCGCCACTCGTTCCAGCCACACTGCAAAATAACGCTGGAATTATCGGCGCGGCCTTGGCGGCTAGCGAATTGTTCGAGCAGGGTCACCAAATTCCGAATGCCCACTAAAATGTGAGTCAACTTACAGCCTTGAGGATTCTATGTCAACGCTTGCTTTATTTAGTAGCCTAGCCCAAACCTTGCTTGCAACCACACCTTTTGAGCAGCGCATGCAGCATTGTTTTGGGCTGTTGGCGGATAGCTATCCTCAGCTTGATTTACGCTTAACCTTATTAAACGAGCCTGATGCTCGTCCGCAAGTGGTTTTGCCGTTGCATCGTACCAGCGCCGTTTGGGATAACACTCGCATGATGCAGGTGGTGCGGCGGCGACAACCAGTCGTGATCGATCAACACACAGCTCCAGCCTTGCCACCCAGCCCGTTTACCACCAGCGCAATTGTTGCTAGCGAATGGCAAGCCGATATGCAATGTTATTTGGGGCTGCCGATTCAGTGGGAAGGCCGCTTGTGGGGCGTGTTGGAAGCCCGCCGTAATGGTACATTTAGCGCCAGCGAACGCACCTTATTGAGCAATTTGCTGCCCTTACTGGCCACCGCGATCGGCGAAGCCCACTGGGGGCGACCGATTCATCATACCAGCAGCGAACAGCAGCTTGATGTACGGGCATTAACCCACGATTTAGAAATTGCGCCTGATGTGACAACGTTGTTGACAACGCTCTTGCAACGGGCCATCCACAGCGTCAAAGCCAGCGCTGGCGCGATTAACTTGGTTGATCGTGAGCATGGCGAATATCGTTTGATTGCCTCGCAAGGCTACCCGCCAACCGCTGGAATTAGTGAGCGAACATCGTGGCCTTGGAATGTTGGGGTGGTCGGGCGGGTGGCACGCACTGGCAAGGCCGCCTTGTTGACCGATATTGCCCACGATAGCGAATGGCAACTTTCTACCCCCGATGTGCGAGCCGAAATCGTCGTGCCCGTGCGGGTCGAGGGCGAGGCATGGGCGGTGCTGGTGCTTTCGACCAATCGTGAGCCAATCTTTACAACCCGCGATCTTTATTTTATTCAGGCTTTGGCTGATGTGGCGGCGCGGCCATTACAACGGGCAACCAGTTATAGCGAATTGCTCGAAGCCCGCATGCAATTGCAACAAACCTTGGCTAGTTTGCCGCTGGGCTTGGCCTTGACTGATGGCGAAGGCCGAATTTTACGCACCAATCCCGCCTGGTATCAACTTTGGCAAATTGAGCAGCCCGCCGATGAAACTGCGCTCTATTTGCCGTGGGATATTTTGCCCTTGCTGCTCAAACGGCTGTCGCATCCCTTGGAATTGACCGATTTTTTTGCTGAATGCCAAGCTCAACCTGACGAAACCCTCGAATTAGCGCTGCGTTTGAGCGAACCACTTCAAGATTTAAAATTGCGTTCAACCCCAGTTAAAGATGCTCAGCACCAAATTACTGGGCGCTTGGTGGTGATTGAAGATGTGACCCGCGAGCGTGAAATCGACAAGATGAAAAACGAGTTTGTGTCGGTGGTATCGCATGAATTGCGTACCCCGCTAACCTCGATTTTGGGCTATACCGAGTTGCTGTTAGCGCGTGAATTCAAGCCAGTTGAACGTCAAGAGTTCGTCCAAACCGTCTATGATCAGGCCAACCAACTCTCGAAGATGGTCGATGATCTGCTGAATCTTTCGCGTTTGGATGCAGGCCAGATCAAGCTGAATCGTTGGGTGGTGTCGCTGCACCAAATTATTCGTGAAATTACCAAGCAACTTAACGAAACATTGTCTGAAAAGCATCGTTTGTTAATTGATATTCCCGAAGGCATTCCGCCAATCTTTGCCGATAAAGATAAAGTGCGTCAGATTTTGACCAACCTGCTCTCGAATGCGATCAAATATTCGCCCAATGGCGGCCAAGTAGCCTTGATTGTACGTGAATTGCGTAAAGTTCCGCCTGGTGCGCCGCCCTTGCCCAACGAGCGCTCGGTGATTATTGCGGTGCGCGACCAAGGTATGGGTATTTCCGAAGAAGATTTGCCCAAGCTGTTTACGCGTTTTTTCCGCGTCGATAACTCGACGACTCGCAAAATTGGCGGCACAGGCTTAGGCTTATCAATCACCAAGGCCTTGATCGAGTTGCATGGCGGGCGAATTTGGGCCACCAGCACGCTTGGCCGTGGCACAACCTTCTGGGTAACCTTGCCAATTGCCACTGAGTTAGCCCGCCGAGGATGAGTTGATCCACGAAGGACACGAAGAACCACGAAACCAAACTTCGTGCGCTTCGTGTCCTTCGTGGATAAAAAATAATTCCTTACGAAACCACAACTACTTGTGGCTCGGCATGAGCTTCGCTATACGTGACAGATTGTGGATCGCGTACAGCGAAGCGTAGAATTAGCCACGTTAGCAAACCACCAGCCGCCGCCACCGCAAACGTATAATTATAGCCTGCTGAATCGGCTAACCAACCGCCAATCAACGGTGCGACTAAAGTTGCTGGAGCGGTCAAAGTATTGGCTAAACCAATGTAGCTGGGGCGTTCAGCAAGGCTGCCAAATTCCAAGGTCATAGCCATAGCCATCGTCCAAAAGGCGACGTTGGCAACTCCCGCAATCGCGAAAATCAGATAAAACCAACCCAAAGCTGGCGCGAGCCACGCACCTAGGCCAGCACCTAAGGCCAACAGTGCGCCTACTTCCATCACCCGCCGATAGCCAATCCGATCGCCGAGCCAGCCCATGATTGGGTTGGCGACAGTTTGGATGATTAAATAGAGTGCGGTCATAATTCCAGCGGTCTGATCATCAAGCCCAAAGCGTTGCACCGCATACACTGTAAAAAAAGCGGTTGCCATCAAGCCAAGCTGCGAGATAATGCGCGAAGCCAAAAACCAGCGAAAATTACGATCGCGCTTGAGAATATTGGCAATGCTGGCCCAAAAATCGCGTTGGCTGCCATGAGTATGTTCTGGCTCGCGGCTTGGTTCTTTAGTCCAAGCTAAAAACGACCACGAAATAAACATCGCCACACCTGAAACCCCAAAACAGACCACAAAATCAATCGGCGAGGGCAGTTTATCCAAAATTACGCCCGCCGCAACCGCGCCAATGCTGGCGAGTAAATTGGCGGCGGCGGATTGGACCCCAAAGAATGTGCCACGCCAGCGATGTGGCATAATTTTGCCGATCATGGTTTGCCAAGCAGTCGCAGTTAAGCCACCACCCAAGCCCTGCCAAATCAACAACATATATGCTAGCCACAAGGCTAATTCGCGGCCCAAATCAGCAGCAAACCAGGCAATCAGGGCCAAGCCAAAAAATGGCAAGCGCTCGTTGATTGTCATCAGCAGCACCATGGGTTTGTAGCGACGTAGCGAGGCAACCCGCCGCGCCGTTAATAATTGGGGCAACTGCCAACCAACCGAGTGAATTGCCGAAACCAAGCCAATCAAGGTGGCCGAATCGGTCAAGGTATGCATAAATAGCGGAATAACCGTCACAAACGAGGCGATGCCCGTGGCTGCCCCAAAAAATGCTCCATCGGCCACATTCACGACCACATTATGCCGCACGTTGGCGTTGATGTCCTGCTGCTCCATAACCTGCCTAGCTTTGCTTGCAAAAACCATGATATGCCAATATGCGCATTATAATCGTTCCGAGAACGTTTCCATCAGTCCAATGAATGATGCTTTCTTAGGGCATAGGCCAACGTTAACGCCTTTCTAGGTTTTGATGATCACCACCCCTCCGCCCCGCCTCAAGGCGGGGAACGCAGGGTGTTTTCATCCCCCTGCACCCCCTAAAGGACGATTTTGGGTAAGCAGCCATATGCGAGATCTTTTGCGAATTCCATTTTAAGCAGAGCCTGAAAAATAAATTAATTGCGTACATATGTTCACAAAAAGGGCAACTATGCTAAGATGAAGCTGAATTATTTTAGGTTGAGGTGTGTAATGCAAGCACTGACGATTATCAAAAGTTTATTTGCCTACAATGCCGATTTTGATCAACGGATATGGGGTAGCATTGAGGGCTTGAGCGACGAACAATTTTGCGCCGATTACCCCTACTCACAGGGCTCGTTGCGCAATCATTTGGTGCATATTGCCAGCGTCGAACGGGCATGGCTCACAGGGTTGCAAACGGGTGAGCGGCCAAAACATCTTGATCCCTTGGAATATCCGACGATTGCCAGCGTGCGCGACGTATTTAATCAGATGCGCGGCCAAGTAACCAGCTATATTGAGCAATTGAGCGATGAGCAATTGGACGATGTATTGCCAGGTATGAATTTGGCCCGCTGGCAGGTTTTAGTCCAGATTGCCAACCATGCAACCGATCATCGGGCACAAATCTTGCGAATATTGCACGATTATGGCCAAAAAACCTTCGATCAAGATATTGTGTTGCATTTTTGGGGACGTTAATTCGTGGTATGCTAACCAACGTTCTCAGCCTATAAAACCCATAGAGGAGGCCACGTTGGGCACGCGAATTGCAAGCGCTTTGGTATTAGCTCCAGTCGTATTGATCATTGTGTGGTTGGGCGGTTGGTGGACAACTGGCCTAATTGCCGCCGCAGTCGTGATCGGCATCTATGAAATTCAGCGGATTTTGCGAGCTGGTGGCTATCATCCGCGTTTGCCATTAGCGATTGGCCTTGGTTTGGCCTTTGTGGCTGCGGCTGTAGCTCAACCACAAACTAAGGTTAACTTAACTGGAGCCGTCGTGGCCTTGGGCGCAATGGCTAGTTTGATCTATGAAATTAGTCGGCGTGAACGCACGGGCGCACTTGACGCTTGGGCAGCTAGTTTGGGTAGCGCAATTTATGCTGGTGCAATGCTCAGCCATTTTGTCTTACTCCGCGCCGCAACTAGCCCAGCCCTCAACGGCGGCCCGCTCAGTTCGCTCAATATTGAAACGGGGGCTGCTTGGATCTACGCTACCTTCGCCGTTACCTGGGCTTCGGATACTGGAGCCTATTTTGCTGGCCGCACCTTTGGTAAACACAAATTGGCTCCAGTGCTTAGCCCCAAAAAAACCTGGGAAGGCTTTGTTGGCGGTACAATTGCTTCAATTGCCGCCGGAATTGGGATTGTCGCGCTTTTAGGCATGCCATTGACCTTGGTTCAAGCAATTATTTTGGGCGTGATTGGGGCGGGCGGTGGTACGCTGGGCGATTTGGCCGAATCGTTGTTAAAACGCCAAGCCGGAGTCAAAGATTCAGGCAACCTGATTCCTGGCCATGGCGGCTTGCTCGATCGGGTTGATTCGCTGCTGTTCACTGCACCCTTGGTTTACTATGTGTTGGTGGCTTGGCTGTAGTTGATGATCAATGAATCAGCATCAGCCTATTGGCCCGCGCTCTATGAGCGTGGGCTTTGATTTTGTGATAGCTTATTTTGGCAAGTTGATCAACATTGTTGTGCCAGTGCCCACGTTGCTTTGGGCCTCAATCGTGCCATTGTGGGCTTGAATCAGCGCTTGAGCAATTGATAAACCAAGCCCATTACCACGTCCGCCAGCGATCCGAGCGCTATCAACCCGATAAAAACGCTCGAAAATATGCTTGAGATGTTTAGGCTCAATGCCTTTGCCCGTGTCGATTACGCTAATTTGATAGCTAGTTTGCTTGCGTTCAGCATGGATCACTACGCTCCCACCACGCGGCGTATGGGCAATTGCGTTATCCAGCAAAATTAATAACACTTGGCGCAAACGGGTGCGATCAACTTTGATCTGACCCTCGGCATGCGCCACACGAACCTCCACCCCAGCATCGTGTGCCAAGCGTCCAGCATCCTTAGCCACATCCTGGCATAACTCAGCCAGATCGATCGTTTCGCGCTGAAGATGGGTTTTGGCAGCATCAAGCCGCGAGAGCAACAGCAAATCTTCAACCAAACGTGCCATGTGATAGGTTTCGGCCAAAATATCTTCAAGCAATTCTTGTTGCTCGGCAGGGTCGGTCGATTCGCGCAGGGCAATTTCGCTGCTGGCTCGCATCAAGGTCAGAGGAGCACGCAGTTCATGGCTGGCATTGGCGATAAACGCTTGTTGGCGTTCCCAAGCTTGTTGGGCTGGCCGCAACGATCGCCCGGCCAACCACCAACCAAACCAGCCCAAAACCACTACACTTCCAGCCCATAAAGCCACCAAGCCTTTTAACAAGGTGCTCAAGGCGGCTTCTTGCTCGTTGAGCACCCGCCCAACTTGCAAAAAAGCTGGGCCATCGCTGCGAGTCAATTTTTCAGTCAACAAAGCGACTTGAGTTCCATCAGCCAAGTTGATGGTGCGCAGATCAAGTTTGCCAGCCTTGGCGGCCTCAATCGCCGCTTGATCAGGCTGAATTGGCGGGTTCCACGGGTTTGGGTTGAAGACTTGGCCGTTTTGGTCGATGGTAAAAACGAACGTGCTAGCCAGTGTTCCATTATCAACGGGCCGTTCATCGGGCAATTGCTGGGGGCGATAGGCTTGCAGGGCGGGCGGCAAGGGCGCTGCCAATTGCTCAAATTCCAAGGTCATGCGTTCAAGCAAGGCCCGTTCGGTAGCAAAGCGAAAATAGCGCACGGTCATCCAATAAACGCTACCGCCAACTGCCGCCAACAGCAGCAAGGCTGTGCAAGCATAAATTAAGGTTAAGCGCCAACGCAATCGATTAAGCATGGTCGCTCACCCAACGATAGCCAACCCCGCGCACGGTTTGAATTGGGTCACGTTTGGTTGGTTGCTCAAGTTTGCGCCGCAAATACGAGATATAGACATCAACCATTGACGGTTGAACATCGCGCTCATACGACCAGACATAATCGAGCAATTGTTGGCGACTTAGGGCTTGGTTGCTATTGCGGATCAAACATTCGAGCAAATTCCATTCGGTGGCGGTTAAATCGAGTTGCTGATTGGCTCGCCGCGCCGTGTGCGCCCGCAGATCAAGCACAATCTCGCCTGAGCGTAATTCTTCGCTGCTCAGATTGCTATTGAAGCGCCGCCCCAAAGCCCGTACTCGCGCCAACAATTCCTCAAAGGCAAACGGCTTGCTCAAATAATCGTCGGCTCCGCTATCCAAGCCTGCAACCCGATCTTCAATTTGGCTCCGTGCGGTCAATAAGAGTAAGCTGGTAGTAAGTTTGGCGGCGCGAATTGCCCGACAAATGCTGGGGCCATCGCGCTCAGGCAGCATCCAATCGATCACCGCTACATCATACATGCCATGCAGCGCCATATCCAAGCCACTATCGCCCTCGTAAGCCACATCGACCTGATGATGTTCGTCGCGTAGTGCTCGCTCGATCAAGCGGGCCAATTTGCGATCATCTTCAATTAGCAACACCCGCATGCTCGTTCCTTATTGCATTGCACTCAATGAAACGCCAATCCCATGCTCATAGACCAGCTTACCACCATAATGGCCTGTTAAAACCACCAAGGCAATTGCGGCAACCCCAACGACCACCCAGCCAATTTCCAAGGGTTTGTGCAAGCCGCTTGGCAAGCTGAAAGATCCGCGCCAGCGGGCGAACAATGGTTGACTTAGGAATAGCAACATCGCTTCGCTAATCAGCAACAACATAAAGACGATGACGGTTGTTTCGGCCAAGGAGGCATGGGTTTCTAAAAGTGAGCCTTCGCCAAACATTTCCGGAATTGTGCCAGTTGCTTGAATATCTTCAACATTGGCCGATCGTGCTTCGGCGACATGCTCAGCTGCCTCGCCACTTTCCTCGGATAAAATCCCCAGCCCAATGCCTGCAACTAACAATACGATCGCCGTTAAGCGAAAGCCAGCTTTGGGCCAAATCAAGTGTAACACGCGCAATAAAATCGCAGTGGGCAACAGCATCAATGGAGCATGAACCAACAATGGGTGATATTGGGCTAGATCGGTCATGAGCAACCTCCGATAAACCATAAAAGTGATGCTCTTACTCTAATAATTAATTCTTGGAAGATTCTTGGAAAATTCACAAGCTTCGTCAAGAATATTCCAAGAAACAGTTGCTATGCTTGGGTCAGTTATTCAAACAACAGGAGGCTCTGATGAAACCCAAGTTTGCACTTTTACTTGCCGCCGTACTGACAACCTTTGTTTTGGCGATTGTGGTTGGCGTGGTTCGTTCGTTAGCTCAGCCTAGCCCAATTGAATTGGCCGCAGGGATGGATAACACTGTACCAAATGTAATCAGCGATGGTGATGCGCAGGCCACTGCAACGGCCAGCGATCAAGCCTATCAACAACAATTATTGGAAGCCAGCCAGCGGATCGAAGAAGCCAACCGCACGATCGACGAAGCTAATGCCCGGTTGCAAGAGCCAATTGTCGTGCGTGAGCCTGCTCCGGCGCAACAGCCAGTTGCTCAAGTGCCAGCAGCCCAACCAGTTGCGCAAGCTCCAGCTCAGCCAACCCAAGCTCCGGTTGAACGCTCGAATGCGCCGCAATATGCCATTTCGCCCGATCGAGCTGGCCAATTGGCTTTGGCCGCTGCTCCTGGGGCCAGCTTATTGGCCACGCCAGAGTTAGTTAATTATGCTGGTACACCTGCTTACGAAGCACGGCTGGATCGCGGCGTGGTCTATATCGATGCCAACACTGGCGCGGTTTTGGCCAATACTGCGGTTGCACCGCCAACTCAAGTACCAGCCCCAACCAATGCGCCAGCTCCAAGCACAATCTCGCCCGATACTGCTGCGAGTGCGGCAGTGGCCTACCTTGGCGGCGGCACGGTGGTCAAAGTCGAGCTGGAAGAAGAACATGGCGCGTTGGTCTATGAAGTGCGTTTTGCCAACGATAGTCGGGTCTATGTCGATGCCTATAGTGGCAGCGTGGTCTATGCCAAGGTTGAGTCTGGTAGCAGCAACGATGACAATGGCAACGATGATGCCAATGATGACCATGGTGGTGACAGCAATAGTGGTGGCGATGATAACGGCAACGATGACAATGGCAACAATGACGACCACAAAGACGATGATAAAAAAGACGACGACGATAAAAAAGATGATGATAACTAAGGAAACAACACGATGAGCAATTCACCAAAACGTCGTAGCAGTTTGATGCTCAATACCAGCATGAGTGTTGCCGCAATTGCGGCGACCCTCACTGGCTGGGCAGTGCTTTCCAACCAACAGGCGGTCGATTTCAGTGCCGAACTTGCCACGCCTGAGCCAATTGTAGCGGTAGCCGAAGTGCCTCAAGTTGAGTTACCTGTGCTGCCAACGGTTGCACCACTGACCCGCAATGGCCATCGAATTATTCGAATTCCCAATGATAGTGCTGGCGGTAGCACCCAGCCAAGTGCACCCAACCAAAGTGTGCCAAGTGCGCCAGCAACGGGTGGTGGTAGCAGCAATGTGCCCAGTCAAGCAGCGCCGCAGCCAGCCGCACCGCGTCAAGTTGCACCCGTACCGACCGCCGTGCCAGCGCCAGCGCCAGCCGCTCCCGCTGCACCATCACGCAACACTCGTTCATCACGTTAAAGGTGCTGTATGCGCGAATTGATCTTTCGGGCAATGGGTTGTGAAGTGGCAGTGCTTAGCGATCAGTCAATCGATTTTGAGGCAGTGCCACAATGGTTTGAGGCTTGGGAGCAAACGCTAAGCCGTTTTCGCCCAAATAGCGAATTGATGCGGCTCAATCAGCGGGCTGGTCGGCCACTGGCAGTCAGCGAAACCCTGTGGGAAGTGCTAGGTTTGGCGCTCGATGCTGCCGCTTGGAGCAAAGGCTTAGTTGTGCCAACTCTGCTGCCCGCGCTTGTGCACGCTGGCTACGATCGCCCATTTGAATTGTTGAGCAACGCGGTCAACCAACCACAGGCTTGGCACTATCAGCCACAAGCATGGCTGGCAATTTCTCGCCGCGATCAAGGTCGTTTGGTGCAACTAGCCCGTGATACCGCCCTTGATTTGGGTGGTATTGCCAAGGGTTGGGCCGCCGATCGAACTGCTCAGCAATTGGCAACTCAAGCGGCCTGCTTGGTTGATGTCGGTGGCGATTTGGCAACCGCAGGCCAGCGCCAAGATGGTTTGGCTTGGGCGATCGGTGTGCCAAACCCACGCACCCAGCAGCGTGAAGCCATGATCTGGTTTGCAACTGGTGGTGTAGCAACCTCAGGTGTTGATTATCGGCGCTGGCGCAAAGGCGATCGCTGGCAACATCACCTCATCGACCCACGCACTGGCGAACCAAGCACGAGCAATGTTTTGAGTGCCACGGTGATTGCGCCCAACGCAGTGCAAGCCGAAGTTGCCGCCAAAATTGTGGTGTTGCTGGGCATCGAACATGGCTTGGCTTGGATTAATCAGCATCCTGCTTTTGCGGCACTGGCCTTTGATCACGCTGGCAAAAGCTATAGCAGCGAACGTTTTAATAGTTATCGTTGGGAGTAAATTCGATGAGTGCTTCAGAAACTGATAAAGCCGCCCGCCTGGCGGCGATTCGCGCCAAAAATGCTGCCCAAAAAGCCCAAGCTATTGAGCCAACCGAGCCTGTGGTTCAAGACAAAGCCGCGCGGTTGGCGGCGATTCGCGCCCAAAATGCCGCCCAAAAAAACGAATCAGTGGTTACAAGTCAAGTTGTGGCAACCTTACCACTTGGCACAACTCAGCCTAGCACTGCACCAACGCCAATTGCCAAAGCTACCCCAAACGCGCCAACTCCTAGCGCCGAAGAAATGCTTGAGGATGTTAGCGCCAACCTGATGAGCTTGATGATTGCCTTGATTATTGGGATTGTGGCGGCAGTTTTGGTTATGCCGCGCTGGATTCCTGGCCTGAGCAGCTCGTTGATTGGTGACCAACCCAAAGCTTTTTGGTATCTTTCGCGCTCAAGTGGCTTGGTGGCCTATAGTTTGGTCTGGCTTTCGATGTTATTTGGGCTTTCGCTGACGGGTAAAGTTGCGCGTTTGTGGAATGGCGGCCCAACCATGCTCGATCTGCATCAGCACGCTAGTATCTTGGGGATTGGCTTTGGTCTATTTCATACGGTGATTTTGCTAGGCGATGGCTATAGCAATTACACATTAAAACAATTGCTTGTGCCATTTGCTAGCAGCCAATATAAACCATTGTGGATTGGCTTAGGCCAGCTTGGGTTGTATGGTTTGGCACTGGTGACGGTGAGTTTTTGGCTCAAACGTTGGATTGGCCGTGGCGCTTGGCGGGCGATTCACTACGCCAGTTTTGGCCTATTTTTAATGGTTTTGGCTCATGGCATTTTCAGCGGCACTGATACCAGCACTCCATTGGTGAGTTTGTGGTATTGGGCCACCGGTGCGAGCGTTGTATTTATGACGATCTATCGCATCCTGATTACCCGCCGCAACAAGCCCTTGCCAAGCGTGCCTGTATTATCATAAAATTTATGCATTGCTCCTAAACCCAGAGTTTGAGATGCTTCGATATTCCACTTCGAGCCGCCGATTGTGCTTTAGGGGGTGCAGGGGGATGAAAACACCCTGCGTTCCCCGCCTTGAGGCGGGGCGGATGGGTGGTGACCTTAAAAAATGCATGAATCTTTCAATGATATAGAAGCCTTAAATTGGCACAGGCCTAAAATGCCAAGGCTTGCCAAACGTGATACCATAGCAACATTGATTGATCGAGAAGTTTGATTAAAAGGTGTTGCTATGGGGATTTCGTTTGTTGCGCCAAGCTATTTATGGTTTTTATTACTACTTATACCCGTTATTGCCTTAGGCTGGATGAACGGGCGGCGTTTCCAACGTAGCCGGTTAATTGGCTCATTGCTGTTGCGCAGTTTGTTGTTAATCAGCCTGATTGGCTCACTGGCAGGCGCACAAATCATCTCTCCCGTGCAGCAACTCACCACGATTTTTTTGGTGGATACCTCAGATTCGATCACTCCCAATCAGCGTAGTTTGCAAGATCAATTTATTGCTGATGCGCTGCAAACTATGCCCAAAGATGATCAAGCAGCGATTATTGTGTTTGGCCAAAATGCCTTGATCGAGCGCTTGCCCTCGGAAGTACGCACGCTCAGTCGCATTCAATCGGTACCAATCGCCGCACGAACAGATTTAGAACAAGCTATGACCCTGAGCTTTGCGCTGTTTCCGGCTGATACTCAAAAACGGGTAGTTTTGCTCTCTGATGGTGGCGAGAATAGCGGCCAATCGCTCAAAGCCCTTGAGTTGGCCAACGATCGTCAGATTGTCGTCGATGTGGTGGAAATTGCCCAAATTGGCGGAGCTGAGGTGGCAATTACTGCTTTGCGCATGCCCGGCCAAGCCCGCATCGGCCAAGAATTACAAATTGTAGCCCAAATTGATAGTAACGAAGCTCAGGATGCTACCATTCGGATTTTGGTTGATCGTCAATTATATGCCGAATCAAGCCTTAGCTTGCCCAAAGGCACCTTGGAATATACCTCAACTGTGGTTTTGAACGATCAGGGCTTTCACAAAGTTTCAGCCCAGATTATTCCAACTAATGATATTCGCAAACAAAATAATGAAGCCACGGCTTTGGTTAATTTGCAAGGCCCGCCCAAAGTGCTGATCGTTGCCAACGATCCTGCCGATGCTGAAAATATTGCGCCAGCACTAGAGGCTGCCAAATTACAGGTAACTGTGGTTGGTCCAACTGGGCTTCCGACAACTCTCGCTGATTTAGCCGATTACGAAGCAGTTGTCTTGGCGAATGTGCCTGAACGCCTGATTGCCGATGAAGCGCAGCAAGCACTCCAAACGTTTGTGCGCGATCTTGGGCGTGGCTTTGTGATGCTTGGCGGTGAAAATAGCTTTGGCATTGGGGGCTATACCAGTACCCCCATCGAAGAATTGCTGCCCGTAGAAATGCAATTGCGCAATCGCGAAAAATACCCGCCAGTGAGCGTCGCGGTGATCTTTGATATCTCGGGCAGTATGAGCGAAGTCGTTGGTGGCCGCCAAAAAGTAACCTTGGCCTCTGAAGGTGCGGCACGAGTAGTACAATTGCTGCGCGATTTTGATGAAATTACCGTGTTGCCGTTTGATAGCGCTGTGCAAAACCAATATGGGCCAGTTGCTGGCTCGGAGCGTGAAGTTGCCCAAGGCGAGATTATCGCCCGTGGCGTGACTGGCGGCGGCGGGATTAATGTTCATGATTCGTTGGTTGCGGCTGGCAATGTACTTAAAGGCCGCAATGCCCCGATTCGCCACATTATTTTGCTGGCTGATGGCTCGGATTCGCAGCAACAAGAAAATGCTGTGCGTCTAACCGATGAACATCGGCGTTTAGGCATTACCACCAGCACGATTGCGATTGGCAATGGTGGCGATGTGGGCTTTTTGAATAATGTGGCGGTGGCTGGTGGTGGACGGCATTTTTTAGTTGAAGATGCATTATCGTTGCCCGATATTGTGCTGCAAGATGCCCAACTTTCGCTAGCCCCCTATATTGTTGAAAAAGCCTTCTTGCCTTTGCTTGGTAGCGATAGTGTGATTATGGCCGAGTTGAATACCGCCAATTGGCCGCAACTGCTGGGCTATAACGGCACGATGCCCAAGCAAAATGCCAATATGGTGTTGTGGGCCGATGAAGATGCGCCGCTCTTGGCTCAATGGCAATATGGCTTGGGTCGTTCAGTCGCTTGGATGAGTGATATGAAAGGCAAATGGGGGGCAAATCTGGTGCGCTGGGATCAATTCGAGCGCTTAGCGGCTCAAATTGTTGGCTGGACACTACCTGTCATCTCCAATGAAACAATTAGCATTAATACAACGTTTGTTGGCCCAGAGATGGAAATAATTTTAAATGCTCGCGATGCCAATGATGCTCCATTAACTGGGTTGATGATCGATGGCAACGTGGTCAACGATGGCGGGGTGCAATCAGGCTTGACCTTGGTTGAAGTGAGTGCTGGCATCTATCAAGGCCGAATTGCCAGCCCTGGCGCGGGAACCTACTTTTTGCAATTGGGCGGACGCAATCGCGATGGCCAAGTGGTGTTTCAAGAAACGGCAGGGGTAATCGTGCCCTATTCGCCTGAATATCGCCAAGGCCAAGCCAACCCCAATTTGCTGGCGACGATCGCTCAACGCAGCCAAGGCCGCGTTTTAACCGATGCGACCAAAGTTTTTGAGCATTCACTTGAATTGGTTACGCGAGCTACGCCGATTCACTTTAGTTTGCTATTGGCCGCGCTGGCTTTCTTGTTGCTCGATATTGCGGCGCGACGCTTGCGCTTTGGTCAATTAGGCCAAGCTTTGGCCGGAGTGCGTCGTCGTCAAGCGACACCTTCGCCAACGATGGGCGATTTAGCCGCCGCCAAGCAACGTGCCCGTAATAAAATGGGCCAAACTCAAACAGCGGCTGAGCCTGCCCCGATTACCCCGAAAAATACTCCAGTCTATCAACCTGGGGCCAATTATACCCCGCCAGTAGCTCAGCCCAAGCCCGAAGCAGCGCCTTCAGCTTCTACAAAGGTTGACCCAGCGCCCAAGCCGAGTATGCCAGCACCGACCCCAACCCAAGGGCCACCACCCAAAGCCGTTAATCTTGATGAGATTACTGACCCCTTAGAACGATTACGTGCAGCCAAAAACCGTGCCCGACGGCAATAGATTTTATTTTTGATAACCAAAAAAACCTCTGGCTGAAATCCAAGCGTTGGCTGCCAGAGGTTTATGGTGAGGTGGTTTCTATAGGGTATCTTGGAGCTTAACAACCAATTGTTTGAGGGCAAAACGGGCGCGGCCAAGATTACCGCCGCCATTGACTGCCAACACAGCAAAGTAGCCGGGGATGATTTGCGATGCCAAGTAGGTGGCATTGTCGGTCTCAACCGCGACATCACGGACGTGGCCAGCCTTTAAGCGCGAGGCGGCTCCCGCAGCGGCGGCAGCAAGGCCACCCAGCTCCACTTCAGCAATATCTTTGCTAAAGTTTGCATCAACATCGTTGAGGAGCATTTCAACGCCCAGCCCGTCTGTGCCCACGACTCCGGCCAATTTCACGCCGGGTACGGTTTCAATCGCGCTGGCCAAAATGTCTTTCATCCCCATAGTGGCTCCTTATCAACAAACTGTGCAGTGAGTTCTGATGTTTGAGCTATCATACCACACCGCGCCCGCTCTGCAAGGCAGGCTTACATTTCGCGACGGCCCTGCAATGCTCGCCCCAAGGTTACTTCATCGGCATATTCAAGATCGCTACCCATTGGCAAGCCCCGCGCCAAGCGCGTTACCCGAATACCCAAAGGGATAATCTCGCGGGCCAGATAGGCCGCAGTGGCATCGCCCTCAAGATTGGGATTGGTCGAAAGAATCACTTCTTCAATTGGCTCGACCCGCAAGCGAGCCAACAACTCACGAATCCGCAAATCTTCGGGATTGATGCCTTCGACTGGTGAGATTGCCCCGTGCAGCACATGATACAGGCCTTTGAATTCGCCCGTGCGTTCTAAGGCCACCACATCGAGCGGCTCCTCGACCACGCACACTTGGCGCTCATTGCGATTGGCATTTGTGCAAATTGTGCAAGGGTCTTCGACCGTAATGTTAAAGCAGCGATTACAAAAGATCGTGCTATCTTTCATGGCCATAATCGCGTTGGCCAAGCGCTCAGATTGCTCACGTTTGGCGCGGAGCAGGTAAAAAACCAAGCGCGAGGCCGATTTTGGCCCAATGCCAGGCAAGCGATTAAATTCATCAATTAATTTTGCGACTGGTTCTGGTGTAATCGTATCGTACCCAAATGCCACAATACACGCTCCACAGTTAAGTTAAAACAGGGTGGTCGCACGACCACCCTGAGTCGGGATAAGCCGCCGTTTAGAATAAGCCAGGAATATTCAAGCCGCCAGTGAGTGGCCCCATTTTGGCGTTTGAAAGTTCTTCGGCCTTCTTTGAGGCATCGTTGATTGCCAGCATCAGCAAGTCTTGCAGCATTTCAATTTCGTTGGGGTCAACTGCTTCTGGGGCGATTGTGATGCTGAGAATTTCGCGGTGGCCGTTCATCTTAACTTCGATTACGCCACCGCCAGCGCTGCCTTCGACCAAGGTTTTGCCCAAATCTTCTTGAGCTTGCATCAACTTCTTTTGCATTTGTTGCAATTGATTGAGCATTTTGCGATCCATTATGAAACTCCTTTGTTGAATAGTGCTAGCCTAAAGCAGTGCAAGTATAAGAAATTCAATCTAAATGTCAAAGTAGGTTTATTGTTGATGAACGCGCTCTGACTTCTGATTGTGCATCGCCTTTCTATTTCTCCGTTGCCGAGAAATACAGGAGGTTTGCATTCCCTTTCAAAACAATCATCAGTGATCACCACCCTTCCGTCCCGCCTCAAGGCGGGAGACGCAGGGGGCTTTAATCCCCCGGCACCCCCTCAAGTACAACTGGTGATAGGCAACCAGCCTTTGATGAACCATTCGATCCGTGGTTCACAGCGGAAAACCTATGATCTTGGGTTTCCCCCTGTACCCTAGAAAAGTTCGATTAGTGGATACGCATCGAACTCGATTCAAAATAAAGCCCTAAAATTTAGCTGCCATCCTCTTGCACGCCGACAATGCGGGCATCGAAAATATTACGGGCAGCCTTGACCACATGATCTTTCATGATCTCTTCGCGCTGGCGACGAGCATCACGGGCACGATTTTGCTGATCGCGGTTGGCTTCTTCGCCGCGCACAAACATCTGCCGATTCACCGCTTTGGCCAGTAAATCTTCGATCAACCGGCGTTGGGTTTGGTCGTCGAGTTGTTTGGTATGGAATGGCGAGGGTGTGCCGATCACCAAGGTGTTGTCTTCAAGCGCCAATGGTTCGCAGCTTTTGAGCACCGCTTGCAAGCGCGGATTGTAGGGCTTGAGATCTTCGATCACTTGCAGCCAAACCGCCTCGACCTCGGCCAACAAAATTTCCGATTCAGCCAAAACGATATGTTGCTCGGCTTCGGGCATTGGTTGAGCTGCTACAGCAGCAACTGGCACTGGCGTTGGTTCGGCCTGTGGTGGTTGCTCAACGACTGGTTGCTCGACTGGGCGTGGCGTAACCACACTTGGCGTTGGGGTTTGGCGTTGGACAGGTGCTGGCTCAGCTGGGCGTGCAACCGCCGGATTCGGGCGCGTTATCGGAGCCACCGTGCCGCGAACTGGGCTTGGTGCAGCCACCGCAGCTGGCACTGGCACAACCAAGGCTTCAACAACCGCCATTTCTAAGGGCAATTGACCATAGGGCGTAGTGCGTAGTTGATGATCGAGTCCGCTGAAAATTTTGAGCCACGCCAAAATCGCTGCCAAGGCCAGTTGTTGGCTATGGCTTTGCATGGTAGCCAACACGTCGTGCCCAACATCAAGCAAATCGGCGGCTCCGCCCGATTTAAGCAACATCAGGCCGCGTAAGTAGCTCACCACATCGCGGGTGAATTGACGTAAATCAGCGCCTTGGTCGGCAATCGTGTTGATCACGCTTAATGCCGCGGCCACATCTTCGGCGGCAAAGGCGGCGACTAAGGTTTCGACCTCGCGCGAGGCGGTTGCCCCCAGCAAACTTTGCACCCGAGTCAATGGAATTTGCGGTTCGCCATAGCCCATTAACTGGTCAAGGATGCTCATGGCATCGCGCATCGAGCCAGTTGCTGCGCGTGCCACCGCCTCAGCCACGCCAGGCTCAAGGAAAACGCCTTCTTCGCCAGCGACCCATTCGAGGTGGGCAATTGTGTTAGCAATCGTATGGCGATTGAACACAAAGCGCTGACAGCGCGAAAGAATCGTCGCTGGCACTTTGTGAAATTCAGTCGTCGCCAAAATAAACATGGCATGGTCAGGTGGTTCTTCGAGGGTTTTGAGCAACGCATTGAAGGCAGCGGTGCTCAGCATATGCACTTCGTCGATCACATAGACTTTTTTGCGAAATTGGGTTGGGCGAAATTGCACTTTTTCGATAATTTCGCGGGCATCATCAACGCTGGTATGCGAGGCAGCGTCCATCTCAATCACATCGACGGCCCGACCTTCGGCAATTGCGCGGCAGGTGCTGCACTCGCCACAAGGCCGCAAACGCGGATCGCTTTGCTCGCAATTGACCGCCTTGGAGAGAATCCGTGCAGCACTGGTTTTGCCAACCCCACGCGGCCCAGTAAATAAATAGGCATGGCCAATGCGATTGGCGGCAATAGCATTGCGCAAGGCTTGCACAATATGGCTTTGGCCCACCAAATCATCGAAGGTCTGCGACCGCCATTTTCGATATAACGCTTGCGACGACATCTATACTCAACCCTTTTGAAACATCAGTCTCAATTATAGCATGCTCACCAATATGAACGATGAAGGATGAGGGATGAATTATGAAGGCAAATAAGAACATAGAAGATAGCGCAAAGGAGAATGGTTGATTGGGTTGGCAATGAATTACATGCCTTCACCTCCTCGCCCACTCAACAGGCGAGGAGGAACCACTAAACCAAACGCCCCTCGCCTGCCGCAGTATGAAGATACCAAGGTTGCAAATGTGATGATGAGGAATCACCAAACCAAACACCCCTCGCCCGCCGCAGTGGGAGAGGGGTTGGGGTGAGGGAACGTTAAAATCTTGTAAGCTGCCCCTTTTCCTCTAGCCCCATTCGTGGTATACGAGTTGCAATTGCTTGGTTGAGCACGAATTAACCAATCCATCAGCAGGGGGCAGCTATGCAGCCAAGTATTATTAATTTATTTAAACAAACATTTAAAGAGTGGGGCGATGACAAAGTGCCACGGCTTGGGGCTGCCTTGGCCTATTACACGGTATTTTCGCTTGCGCCACTGTTAATTATTGCAATTAGCATTGCTGGCTTGGTGTTTGATCAAGAGGCCGCTCGCGGTGAGGTTACCCGTCAATTAGCCACGTTAATTAATGACGATGCGGCCCAAGCGATCAACGAAATTATTCAGCAATCGAGTAACCAGCGCTCAGGCATTATCGGCACATTAATTGGTGTGGCAACCTTGCTCTTTGGTGCTTCCGGCGTTTTTGGTCAGCTCAAAGATGCCATGAACACGATTTGGGGGGTGCAACCAAAGCCTAGGCGCGGGATTTGGGGCATCGTCCAGGAGCGCTTTTTCTCGTTTACGATGGTGCTGGGCGTGGGCTTTTTGCTCTTAGTTTCGCTGATTATCAGCACATTGCTTGAGGCTGGCAAAAATTGGCTGTTTGGCGCAGAGATTGGCATTGTGTTTCAGATTATCAATTTAATCGTTTCATTTGGCATTATCACCGTCGTTTTTGCCCTGTTGTTCAAATTTTTGCCTGATGTTAAGATGGCTTGGCGTGATGTTTGGATTGGTGCAGCACTCACGGCATTGCTCTTCACCATCGGTAAATTTGCGATTGGTCAATATCTGAGTACCAGCAGCACCGCCTCGACGTTTGGCGCGGCTGGCTCATTGATTATTGTGCTGTTGTGGGTCTATTATTCGAGCCAAATTCTCTTTTTTGGAGCTGAATTGACCCAAGTCTATGCCAATATGTATGGCTCACACGTGCAACCCGATGATGATGCTGTAGCCGTGACTGCCGCTGCTCGGGCTGAACAAGGCCTGAGTAATCCTCATTCGCCGCGTGATCAGCGCACGCCGCGACCGAAATTGGCCGCCAGCAAACCACAAATTATTGTCACTGAACGCTTTAAATCATTGGAAAAACAACGCTATCTAGCAGCAGTTTTGGGCTTTCTGCTGGCAGTGGTCGCAGGGGCATTCAAGAGTTTACGCAACGATAAATCGCCATCTTAATATGAGCGAGATCGGCACAAAACAGCGGGGCGTTGGCTCCGCTTATTTATTTTAGGTTTATGTGGGAATGTTGGGGGGCTTATCTGATTTCATGATACCATGCGCGACAACCCCGAGTCAATCGGCAATTCGATCAGTAGACAAACCTATGTGGCTGGCCTACGATAGCCGTTCAAGCCATCAAAGAGGAGTGTATGCTATGACCGACCTGCGGCAGTCAGAAGAAGCATATCAAGTCGAACGTGATCGTCAGCGTATGGAGCGTGAATTGCATGAAGCCAAGTTGGCTAATCGCGAGTTGCGCCGTCGGCTTGAGAAGGTGCAGCAACAGCTCAACGAAACGTCGAACGCCTATAATAAAACTGTTAAAAATATGCTCGATATGATTCGTGAGAATAATGAATTAACCGTTGAGTGCGAACGTTTACGTTGGTACACTGGGCGCTACGATAGCGAACACATTCGTGTTGAAACTAAACAATTGCCCAAACTTAGCCCCGATGAAGCGCGAGCGATTCGCAAGGCCATGGCGCGGTTGCATCACCCCGACATCGGCGGTAGCATCGAACGCATGCAATTGTGGAATAGCCTGTTGGATCAGATTGAGCAAGGAAACTAGCGACGAAGGAAGGTTATGGCTGTACTGTATGTGGTTGCCACGCCAATTGGTAACCTTGAAGATATTAGCCCACGTGGCTTGCGAATTTTGCAAGAGGTTGGCTTGATTGCCGCTGAAGACACTCGCCACACCCGCAAATTATTGCAACGCTATCAGATTGAAACGCGGTTGATCGCCTACCATGAGCATAACAAACTAGCCCGTTTGAATACGATTTTGCTGGCTTTGGCCAACGGCGATGATGTGGCGTTGGTTAGTGATGCTGGCACGCCAGCGATCTCTGACCCTGGCTACGAGTTGGTTGGCGCAGTAATCGAGGCTGGATTTGTGGTTGTGCCAATTCCTGGGCCAAGCGCGGTAATTACAGGCTTGAGTGCTTCGGGTCTGCCAACCGATCGCTTTTATTACTTGGGCTTTCCGCCGCGCCGTTCCAAAGAGCGTTGTGCGTTGTTCAGCGAGGTTGTCGATATTCCGGCAACCTTGGTACTGTATGAAGCTCCGCATCGGATTTGCGAAAGTTTGGCCGATGCTCTTAGCGTTTTAGGTGATCGCCCTGCTGCCGTAGCGCGTGAATTAACCAAACTTCACGAGCAATTCGTCCGTGGCACGCTCAGCGAATTGCTGGCCCATTTCAATGCGACTGAGCCACGCGGCGAGTTCGTGCTGATGATCGGCGGAGCCACGCGGCCTGCCAAACGCAAACCAAGCAGCACTTCAACCAATGAACTTGGAGTTGCGGTTACAACCGATGAAGCTCCAGTCGCAGTCGATTGGGATTTGATTCGGAGTGAGTTGCAACGCTTGCGGGCTGAAGGTTGGACGGGAACTAAAGCTGCCAAACATCTGGCCAAACACTATGAGCTTGATCGCCATCAAGTATATAGTGAATGGAGCAACTTGCCAGAATAAGCCCAATCGCTTTGAAACTTGTTCATAATGCTCTTAGGCAATATTTTGGGATGATAATAATCCACGGAATATATTTTAGGGGGTGCAGGGGGATGAAAACCCCCTGCGTTTCCCTCCAGGGGAGGGACGGAAGGGTGGCGAATCCGAGTTGAAGCAAAAAGCTATAGATTGTCAGAATAAGCCCAAAGTCGCACGCTTGCTCGCTCATTTAAGGCGTATGATTAAGCTTGGAACTAATTTGGACTGCCCTGAGCAGTGTGTGACGAAAGGTCATCCATGAGCGAGCAAACATTTACGCCCAAACGGATTTTAGTCGTTGTAGCCCACCCTGATGATGCTGAATTTGTCTGTAGCGGCACGTTGTCGCGCTGGTATCGCGAAGGCCATCAGATTCACTTTTGTCTTTGCACCGATGGCAATCATGGCTCAAGCGACCCCAATATGACTCCCGAACGCTTGGCCGAGATTCGCCAAGCTGAGCAACGGGCTGCCGCTGCCTATGTTGGTGCTGATGTCACATTTTTAAGCTTTGAAGATGCGGCATTGGAGCCAACCCTTGAATTGCGCAAAGCCATCACGCGGGTGATTCGGCGCTACAAACCAGATATTGTGGTCTGCCAAGATCCATCATTTCGCTACAGCGATGATTATTTGAACCATCCCGACCATGTGGCGGCAGGCAATGCCACTTTTGGGGCAATTATGCCAGCGGCTTCAACCCGTTTGATCTTCCCCGATTTGTTGGCGGAAGGGCTGGAACCCCACAATGTGCGGCAAGTGTATTTAATGGGTGGCGAACGGGTTGATACCTGGATTGGCTTGACCGAAGAGGATTTTCAGCTCAAACTCAAGGCTTTGCGCGAACACAAATGCCAATTGGGTGATTGGGAGCCAGAGCAAATGATGCGCGACTGGGCGGTTGCTACCGCCAAATCGGCGCGTGAAGCCGGAGTTGAATGCGAATTGGCCGAATCGTTTAAGCTCGTGACCCTAGTTCGAGATTAAGCAGGCGTTGGGCCGAACTGATAAAGCGAGGATCGTAGGCCGCAATTTCGTGCCAACGATCCTCGTCGTTTTGCAGGCCGCTAATCAGCCGTTGCTGCACATCAAGCAGCGCATTGCGAATGGTTGGATAAGCCCGTTTTTGTTCGAAACGGCCAACATCAAGCACCTCACGCGCTAGTTCAACACTGTATTTGGCGATCCAACGTGGCTTGAGCCGCTGCCAATCGAGCAATGGCATGGGCTTGGTGTTGCTCAACAAATCGCTGGTTTTGACCCAAAATGCTTGCGGCGGCAGGATCGCAATCGTTGAATAATATTGTTCGGTGGTTTTGTTATGCCGATTCAAGCCATCGAGCAAGGGCAACAAATCGCCAAGCCGTACCAAAGCGGGGCGGGTGTTGATGTAATGCAGCAATTCATCGCGGCTAATTTGATCATCCTCAAGCAAATCGTGCCACAACGCAATCACCGTCGCAATTTCGTCGCGAATGCCAAACACCTCGACAATTTGCACTGCAACTTCTACCAAATGATACAAATAGGGCTGATCGCTCAGCGGACGCATGCGCCCTGCATTGCGATCGACCGCTAGTTGGAGCGCTGGCTCAACTGCTGAGCCAAGATGTAAGGCTCGCAATCGGGCAATTAAAGCTTCAGTTGGTAGATGTTGCATTGTTTACCTCATTAGCGAATCAAGCGCCAGAATGAGCGACCTTCAAGGGTTTTGCCAATCGTGGTTTCGTCTGCGAGGCACTTGAAAAAGCTCAACGCCAAATCGTTGACATCAACTGGCCGCATAATTGCGCCTAAGCGCCCAATCAAAGGTAATTTGCTGAGCAGCGCAAACGGCATGCTTGCTAGTTGGATTGCGCGGCGGCTTGGCCCGACAATCGCCGCAGGCCGCAGAATTGTCCAATCGAGGCCACTTTCGCGCACAGCTTTTTCGGTTTTGGCCTTCCAGCGCAAGTATGAGCCGAGCGGCAAGCCTGCACCCGCCGAGCTAAGCAGCACAAAGCGTTTAACTCCTTGCGCTTGGGCTGCTTTGATCAACGCGATGGTTGTGCCATAATCGACGGTTTCGTAGCTGACATCGGCATTAAATTGAGCTTGAGTTGTGCCGATCGTTTGAAATACCGCCTCGCAGCCCTCAAGCGCTGCCTCAACACTCGCTTGATCAGCAAAATCGCAGATCGCAAAGGCTTGGCCAAGGGGAAAATGAGTTTTGCTAGTGGCACTTTGGCGCACCAAAGCCCGTACTTGCCACTCCGAATTGTTGGCAGCTTGGCTGATAATCCGTTGGCCGGTGTAGCCCGTGGCTCCGGCTAAAGCGATCACGGTCATAAACTTGCTTCCTCGCGCTTACGGGGCAATCCCGTTGGCTGATCCAAATCGTAGTGGCCTGGCTTGAGCTGCTCATCGACCGCGACCCGTTGATCAAACACATAGCACTCACCTTGCCATTGATTGGCGCTTGGCTCGACCGTTTCGAGGTATTTCAAAATGCCACCCTCAAGATGATAGACCGCTTGAAAACCCTTGCGCAGCATATAGGCCGTGGCTTTTTCGCAGCGAATGCCGCCAGTGCAAAACATCGCCACCTTAGGATGTTGCTGCGGATCAAGGTTTTGCTCAACAAACGCCGGAAATTCGCGGAACGAATCGGTTTTGGGATTGAGTGCATGGGGAAATGTGCCAACTTCAACTTCATAATCGTTGCGTGTATCAATCACCACCACCTCGGGATCATTGATCAGCGCATTCCACTGCTCGGCATCAACATAGGTGCCAACCCCATCGTTAGGGTTGATTTCGGGCATGCCGAGGGTCACAATTTCCTTTTTCAAACGTACTTTCATGCGCTGAAAAGGAATTTCGTTGGTCCACGATTCCTTCCAAACCAAATCGGCGAGGCGTGAATCGCTGCGTAGAAACTCCAACAATTCGCGCATGGCTGGCTCGGGGCCAGCAACGGTTGAATTAATCCCCTCGTGCGCCAGCAAAATCGTACCTTTGATCCCGCGTTGGTTGCAAAAATCGCGCAATGGCTCGCGTTTGGCGGCAAAATCGGGCAAATCGACAAATTTATAAAAAGCGATGACTAAAATATCCATAATGATCGTCGTTTCAGCTAAAAATAGTCTGCTGAATATTGTACCACGCTGAGTCTTAATCGTTCAGCCAAGGGTTTGGTGCAACGTTGATGGTGTAATCGGAGCCATTTAATGCCTCAATCGTTGTAAATTGCACACTATCGATAGTGTTTGGCCGATCCCACAAACTAATTAACTCGGGTGACCCATTGATCTCACGGCCTGTCGCAATGGCAACGTGGGCGATTGGGTTGCTGCCATCGTCGAAAAAGATAATACTGCCAGCAGGAATATCATTACAGGGATTCCACTCAGTGCTGTGTTCACCACCAAGGGCAGTATAAATTGCTTGTTTGTGTTCTTCTAGCGTGATTGGTGTCCCAACCTCGGAATAGACTGCATCAAGCTCGTCATAGGTGATATTTCCACCCAAGAATGCTGAAAATAAAACAAATTCCCAACAATTCATTGAGCCAGTGAGCGGATTTGGGGGTGATATTTGGCTTGAAGGCTCATTAGAATTAGGTACGGTGCAGATCCATTGGGCAAAATTGTTAGTTCGAGGTTCATGGGTTAGCGGGTCTGTGAGAAAGATCGCAATACATCCATCTGCTCCTTGTTGCGAAGCTAACCACCGGAATGATCCAATTGAAAGGACTGCCATCACGATATATGCTTGATCACCTGCGCTGGCCCTGATTAAGTTTAATACTTCTGGATTTTGCAAAATAGCTTGACGTTCGACCAGCGAGGCGTTCTCAATCAGCGCCAGCACCGTAGTGATATCAAATGACTGAGGATCAATCGCACCAAGCATGTGTTCTAAAGTTTCAGGTTGGAAGCGACTGAGTTGCTCGGATAGGTTTGTTTCAAGATGATTGAGGATCTGCCAAGGGCTAGCGTTGCCGACTGCTTGCGCCATTTCACCCCGAAATAATCCGGCAGCCTCGGCTTCAGCCTCGTGAAAAAGCTGGGCTATTTGGTTTAAGCTGGTTTGGCTTTCACTAAACACATGCTGAAGTTTGCAATAGGCAGGGACGATCTCGGCATGGAATTCTTTGAAACAGGCAGTGGCTGCATCGCCCATCCAGCCGCCATGTTCAAGCGCTTGGATAGTTTGCCTGAGGCTTTGTAGAATTGCTTGAACCTGGGTTTGTTGCTTGGCGAAGCGTTGGGCGAGTTGTTCGAGCTGTTGGTACTGAATTTGAACGATTGGCACACTCATAGACAGCGGCTCCGTGGCTATTAAGTCGGCATGTGGTTTTATGCGCATTGATTGGTTGTGGAGCATACTCGTTTCAGCACGATTAGGCTATCACCATCTCTAGGTGTTTGGCGCTGAAAAGCATAATGGAATTGAGGATTTACCGCGTTTGGCCCGCCCCACTGTAGAGCGTTCGTCTACGTAGCGGGGCGGGCTGGCATTGGTTACGGTGATTGGAGTAAATAGACACCCTGTTGATCAAAGCCGAGCCATAGCATCATGCCTTGGGCATTGACAACTGCCCGACTTGGAATCAGCGAATAGGTTGCTGGCTGCCAACTTGGAGGCAACAAGTCATTGCTGGTGAGGCGGTTTTGTTCTTGGCCATCAGCATCCATCCAAATAATCTCGTTGGTGGTAACGAGCAAGGCTCCACCAGTTGGCGTAGCCGATTTAATGTTGGCAAACCAACGATTTAACGGCGATTGTTCAACGGTACTGGTGGTTTGGGTGGCTAGGTTATGCCGATGCCATTGGCGAGTTTGGCTGCTTGCTTGGTAGCTCCACCACATAACAATGCCATCGTAGAGCCAAATTTGGCTTGGGGCAGGTGTATTTTGAGCAAATTGTGGGCTAAGCTCACCCGTTTGGAGGTTAATTTCCCAAAGCTGCCAGCCTGCACGGTTGCCAGCATACAACCAGACGCGATCTGCATCTTGCAACAGCAGTTGGCGTTGATCAAGCTCATCGGGCAATTCAAATGGACGGTCGTGTTGCCAAAGCAGCTTGCCATTCAAATCGAGCAATTGAATGCCGACCGTGCGTGGGCTGGCAACGGCCACGACAAAGCCTTGTGGGGTTGGCATAACCGCCGTTGCGTTTGCCTTGACGCTTTGGTTAATCTCCCAGTAGCGTTGATCATCAACGTTGATGATTCGACCATCGAGCCAAAACCATGGCTGTTGCTGGGTATCTAACACAATTTCAGGTGTCATCCGACCAAGCGGCTGATTTGGCAATGACGTTTGAATATCGATCGGCTTTAATCCGGCCTCGCCCCATGGAATAAAGCCAAGGATACTGGTAGCTTGAGTTGTTTCGATCGTAGGCATCACAGAACCCTCTTGTGGTTGTGGCGTGGTGGGCATCGCCGCAGTGCAACTGCTCAGCAATAAACCAGCTAGCCACAGAATTAATCGTAATCGGTACGATAAGGGAATCACAGATCTATCCTAACTAATCATTCGGCTGATCCCATGGATTGGGTGAAGTGCTAATTTGATCTAATGGAATGCCAGCGTCGGCCATTGAGGCCTGTAAATCTTCAATGGTGGTACGTTGCATTGATCGCACAAAATTACCATTTGAATCTTGAGGCAATACCCATAAACTCATGATCTCAGTCTTGCCATCAGGGGTTGTTCGGCCTGTAGCAATTGCAACGTGAGCAAGTGGGCTACCGTCACTTTCAAAAAAGACAATACTGCCTGCGGCTGGTTGATCGCCTGATTGCCATGTGCTGCGATTATCAGCACCAAAGGCATCTTCAATCACATTATAATAATCAGCGCCTGCATCAGCCGCGTTTTGATGAATTTCGCGTAATTGACTTTCGCTGATTTCGCCACTTAAATAGGCGGCATACATGGTTGCTTCCCAGCAATTCATCGTGCCGTTAAGCGGATCAGGTGGCCCTGCTTCGCCACGCATCCAAAGTGCAAAATCATTAGTTCGTTCTTCTCCGGTTAAAGGGTTAATCACATCAGATTGAATCGCCCCATTATTGGCTGGGCCTGAGCCAGCTGGCCAGAATAATGCTCCTTCGAGCAATGCCGCCGTAAGGACATCGGCAGCTGTACCTTCGCTGATGCGAATATATTCCATTAATTGAGGGTCATTTAAAATCGCTTGACGTTCTGCTGGGGTTGCCTTGGCAATTGCATCTAAAATAACATTGGGGTCTACACATTGATCTTTGAGCGAACGGATGAGGGTTTCTAGCTCGCTTGCTTGGCCTTGTCCACCACCGCTACCACTTAAATTAGTGGCAAATGCCTGAACTGTTTGATACATACCACCATTGTCGGCTTGAATGTTGCCACCACTCCCACCGACGGCTTGGGCGATACCACTTTCACCCCCAGCGGCGGCGGCAAACTCGCCACGGAAGAGTGCGGCAGCTTCTTCTTCGGCCTGACGAAAGAGCGTTGCAATACCTTGCAGGGTACTTTGGCCTTCACCAAGGACGTTACTGAGTCGGGTATAGGCAGGGACTACCTCGGCATGAAATTCTTTGAAACATGCGGTTGCTGCATCGCCCATCCAGCCGCCATTCTCAAGCGCTTGAATGGTCTGCCTGAGGCTTTGCAAAATTGCCTGCACGTGGGTTTGTTGCTTCGAGAAACGTTGGGCTAGCTGATTGGCCTCCTGATAATCGATTTGGACGATTTCGTTACCCATACACACTGCCTCCAGGGATTTGACGAGTAGTGATTTAGGTGTCGGGGATAGGTAACAACCTACGTGTAGATGGATTGAAGTGGGGTTGTTGCGACGAGGTTACCTAGTCTCAAGCTGACTATAGCATAGTACTCTAAGCTATGTAAAGTACTATTTTAATATACAATGCAAGCGATTGACTGATTGCTAAGGAACTATCTATGGCTGATGCGCCAGGATCGGTTGGTCCACCACAGGAATCGTATCTGCGACTTTTTCTGCGCTTTTTGCGTTTTGGGTTGTTGGCTTGGGGTGGGCCTGTCGCCCAAATTGCCATGATTCGTCAAGAGTTGGTTGAGGAAGAACAGTGGATTGAGCGCGAACATTTTAATCGGGTGCTAGCAGTTTATCAAGCCTTGCCTGGCCCAGAAGCCCATGAATTATGTGTTTACTTTGGCATGGTTGCCCGTGGCCGAATCGGTGCAGTGCTGGCGGGTTTGGGCTTTATGTTGCCTGGCTTTGTGCTGATGCTGTTGCTTTCGTGGGCCTATGTGGCCTATGGCATTACCGCCGTTGGGATTGGGGCAATCCTATTTGGTTTCAAGCCAGCCGTGGCAGCCTTAATTATTCGGGCAGTCCATCGGATTGGCGAGCATGCTCTGACCAATCGCTGGCTCTGGGCGATTGCACTTGGCGCGGGAATAGCCACACTTCTGAGGGTGCATTTTATTGCTATTTTGCTGTTAGCCGGCGTGATGTATTGGTTATTGCAAAAGCCTCAATTAGGCCGAACTCGTTTGCATAGCTCGTGGGTGCCATTGTTGGCGGTGGCTATTTTAGCTGCACCCAGCGTACTCAGTTTATTTGGCTATGGCTTGCGCACAGGCTTGCTGACTTTTGGTGGAGCCTACACGGCCATTCCATTTTTGCAACACGATGCAGTAACCGTTGGCGGCTGGATGACCAACGAGCAATTTATTGATGGTGTGGCCTTATCAGGCATTTTGCCCGCTCCGCTGATTATTTTCTCGACCTTTGTGGGCTATTTGGGCGGGGGCTTTGCTGGAGCATTGGCTTTAACCGCAGGCACATTTTTGCCAGCATTTTTATTTACCATTGTTGGCCACCACTGGCTCGAACGAATTATCGCCAATGCTGCAACCCATGCGTTTCTTGATGGCATTACGGCGGCGGTGGTTGGCTTAATTACCGTCACCACCAGCCAACTCATTTTCGATGCTTGGCCGCGTGAAGTGGCTCCGGCAGTGCTGGCTTTGGCAATTGCCGCGCTCAGCTTGTGGGTGCTGTATCGCTCAAAGGCCAAGTGGGTGACAGCGGCGGTTGTGCTTGGTTCGGGGGCGTTGGGGTTATTATCGTTACTGATTTAAATTGCGATGCTTTGGTAGATATAGAACACCCCTCTCCCGCATGCGAGGCGAGGGGGAACCTGCCTACCGATATCCATCGAAACTCCCCTCTCCCGCGTTTAGTGGGAGAGGGGTTGGGGGTGAGGGAACGTTAAAACCTACCCTTGAAAGCTGACCCCTCTCCCGCATGCGAGGCGAGAGGGAACCTGCCTACCGATATCTATCGGAACTCCCCTCTCCCGCGTTTAGTGGGAGAGGGGTTGGGGGTGAGGGATTAGTTTAGGCAATCACCCGTGGTGTAAGATCGAGCGTACCAGCCAATAAATGCGCCACCGTCGTGCGCAAAATTGCTTGATCAAACGGCTTGGCAACCACGACATCAGCACCGCGTAATTTGGCTTCAGCCGGATCGATCTGGCGTGCCCAACCTGAGAGCATCATCGTGCGGATGCCATGCTCACGTTCGCGAATCAGCCGCAACACATCCCAGCCCATCATATCGGGCATGCCAAGGTCGGTGATGACCAAATCGAACATGCCAGGCCGGAATTTAGCAAGGGCATCACGGCCACTTTCGGCGCTAACAACTTCATGGCCCCAGGCTGCCAACATGCGACTAAGCGCGATCCGCACTAATTCTTCGTCTTCGACGATCAAGATGCTGCCGCGCACGCTGGGCGCATCGTCATCAGTGGCCTCGACTTGAGCAAAATCGACTTCGAGCATTGGCAGCCAAATTGCGAAGTTGGTGCCTCGGCCTTCAATACTTTGCACTTCGATCCGCCCGCTATGGCGTGAAACGATCGCCGCAGAAACCGCCAGCCCCAAGCCATTGCCCCGCTCGCCCTTGGTGGTAAAGAAGGGATCGAAGATCCGCGCTTTAACTTCTTCACTCATACCGATGCCGCTATCGGCGACCGACACAAACACTTCCGAGCCACGTTGACCTGTGGCTACCCGCAACATCCCGCCATTGGGCATGGCATCAACGGCGTTGATGATCAGGTTGGTCAAAACTTCGCGCAATTCAGCAGCATGGCCGCGAATCGTCGGCACATTCAGAATTTCGCGTTGGAGTTCGATGTTGACACCTTGTTCTTGGGCGGCGTTACGCCAACGTACCCGCGTGAGGTCGAGCGCATCTTCGGCCAATTCGTGTAGCTCAACTGGCGCGTCAATTTCGCCATCGTCCTTGCGGGCAAAGCGTTGAATTCGTTTGACGGTTTCCGCGCCATCTTTGGCAGCACGTTCGATGACCCGCAGGGTTTCGCGTTGCTCTGGGTTTTGCAATTCGCCCATCAAAACTTGCACATTGCCCAAAATGCCTGCCAGCAAATTATTGAAATCGTGGGTAACGCCGCTGGCCAATTCGCCGAGTGCCCGTAATTTCTCCACAAATAGCAGGTGATCTTGGGTTTGTTCAAGCTGTTGTAAGGCTTGAGCACGTTGGTTATACAAGCGCCCATTGACCAAAGCAGTGGTCAAAAAGTGCGATAAACCACCCAATAAACTGACTTGTTGTTCATCAAAGGCGTTGGGTCGGCGGCTGGTCAAATTCAACGTGCCCAAGCGCACATCGGCGGTGGTCAATGGCTGAATCAACAGCGATTGAGCCTCATCGGCGAAGGGTAATTGCAAGGGCTGGCCTGTATGATGCTCAACCTCGGCGATATAGACCGGATGGCCCGCTTCATAGGCGGTGCGCAACGGGCCATTGCCCTCGGTTTCTTGACCAGCGCTCAACATGCCATAATCGGCATCGTTGGCCGCCAGCACTTGAAACATATTGCTGCCAACATCATAGGTGGTAACGCTGGCTTGATCGTAGGGAATGAGCTGGCGAATTTGCTGCAGGGCGGTATCCAAAATGCGCTTGAGATCGAGTGAGGTGCTAATTGCTCGTGCCAAGTCGTTGATGGCCGTCAAATTTGTGGCGCGTTCGCGGGCATTGGCAAATAGTTGGGCATTGCTCAGCGATGAAGCCAGTAATTCAGCAATATCACGCAGATGATTGAGGGTTTCTTCATCGAGTTTTTGGCTGCTTTGGCTCAGCATCACGCCGATAATATGGCCGCTATTCATCAAGGGGTGAGCCACTTGCGTTCCAACCGTGCTGGGAGAGGGCAATGCAGTATCAAAGGGCGGCTGGCGTTTGATGATAATCTGGCTTTCGGCAGCAGCTTCGGCGGCAATCCCTGCGCTGAGCGCCAGCCACAACGTCGAGGTCGATTCGATTTGCTCGGCTTTGCGGGTAACACCATGGCGCACGACAATGCTGCTATTTTCGATCAAGCCTACGCCAACAAACGAAAGATCGAATTTTTTGACCAACGAACGCACAAAATCGTTGAGCAAGGTTTCGATCTCAAGGGTGCTGTTGAGCAAGCGGGCTAGTTTGAAAACCGCTTCGTGGCGAGCTTGCACCGTTTGGAATTGGCTAGTTTGTTGGGTCAAGCTGGTTTGGCGATCCAACAGATTTTTGCGCAAGGCCTCAACTTTTTGCAAGGTGTTATCAATCAACGGATCGCCCGAATTGCCCGATTCAATTGCTTGATCAGGGTCGAAGTCGCTTGGCAGTTGTTCAAATGGTTTGCGGGTTTGGCGCACGCTGCGCATGGTCATAATCAGGGTGGTTAATGCCCCAACCACCGCCGCCGCGCCAATTACGCTATAAATAATCAGTTGTTCGTTGGGACTGATCGCACGGGCTTGACGCTGCGCCTGATCAAATGTCCACCAGAACCATGCCAAACCGCCTGCAATCAGCAATAACGAAATCGTCAAACCAATCAGCAGGGCATTGCGAATCCGAGCAAGTGGCGAACGTCGCATACACACTTCTCAATAGTTGCTGCCAAAAAACAACAACGTGAGCCAATCCAAAAAAGAGCTAGCCAAATTGCTTGATTGAGGGTTGTGAACCAAGCGCTTGGCTTTGATGCTCAGGGCTAGATTTGAGCCAACCCATCGCTCGCCATTCGGCATAGGCTGCATTGTACTGAAAAAGCCATGGTTTAGGCAAGCGGCCAACCAACCAACTTGGTAATTGTTGACCAAACTGGGCAATGAATGCTGCGCGGCTAAATCGCAGCCAATCGCCAATCCAGCGCAGCCAATCGCGCCAACCAAGCACTTGCCAAGCAACTTGCATAATCCGTGGGTAGAAGGCCAGCGTGCCTAAGACGACCCGATTATAATCGTGCCAAGTCATTTGATCTTGGAAAAAGCGCCGTGCGAGGTCGTATCCCAAGCGATTGAGCACATGAGCAAAGACATTTTGCAGCTCATTGACATCTTGCGGGCGACCCCATGGAGTCATAAAACGGCTAAATACCCAATTCATGCTGACATTGCTTTGATAGGCGCTAATCAAACTAAGCTGCTGAGGGGCAAGCAACGCTTGTTCAAGTGCTTGTTCGAGCAAATCGGTGGTACGGCTTAAGTTGCGGACAAACGAGCCGAAGCCACAAAATGTCAACGGCGATTGTTGGGCTGAGGCATCGCCCAAAGCCAAAACGCCTGCCAAAGGTTTAGGTTTGTTCAAGGCATGACGCGCTGGAATATAGCCAAAAACCGGACGGAGATGCTGAGCATTCGCTTGAAGCTGCTTATAACTTGGCAAGAGTTCAAAGTAATCTTCAAATAAATCCAGCAGCGAATGGCGATATTTGGCTTTGGCTCCAACCTGATCATAGTAAAACACATAGACCGTCAGTTCATGCTCACGGCCTGGAAAGCCTTCCCAAATCAGTTGGCGATCAGCTTGGGTATCGGCAATGCTGATCAAAATATCGCCCAAGTTTTGGTCATGCTCCGCGCCACTAAGCACCGTGCCAACGGTTGGACAGATGCCAGCAAATGGTTGGGTTGCCAGGGTTAATGGCGAGGTTGCACCCATAGCATCGATCAGCAAACGGGCAGCTATCAGTTGCGTTTGATCTGCTTTGTGCACGGCTACGACAGTTTGTTGCTGCTTTGGATCGTGATAGACATGCTCAAAACTGGTGTTATCCCAAATAATGCCGCCTGCAGCCAGAAACTGTTGGCGGGCATAATCGAGCAACGCACCAGCATCGAGCGCAATATCTAATACTTCGGGTAAGTGTAATTCGGCAGGAGCAACGGCAGAGCCAGCCGCGTGAAAGCGCACAATCCCATCGTGGTAACGCGCCATAATAATCTGGCGTTCGAGGATTTCCCACGAGATAAAGCCAGTTGCTACTAAGCGTTCAAGTTCAGCCTGCGAAATATTCCATTCGCGATGAGCGCAACCAACCTGATGCCGATCAAACACCAGCACATTTAGCCCTTTGCGAGCCATCAGCGTGGCATGAATCAAGCCCAAGCCGCCGCCAGCATAGACCAAATCGACCGCCAGATCAGCCTTGGGCAATTGATCGGTCTGGCTATAGGGCAAGTTGGGCAGTTGGCCATGCTCAAATTGCTGCCAACGTCGATCGAGTGCTTGAATCCGTTGGAGTTGATCGAGCGCATTCATGGTGTGGAAAGCTTGCCATGTGCGCGGATGGCTTTGGGCAAGTTGGTCGCTTGGCGTGGATTGGGTTGTCCAAGCGTCGCGCCAATGTTGCAAAACGTTGGTTAATTCGTTGTGTAACCAGCGACGGCGTTGCCAATAGCGCCATAATTTAAACGTGGTTTTAGGCCATTCAACATGCAAGGTGGCCCGAACGTGAGTGCTGGAAACACTATCCAGCAATTCGAGCAGCAAATCGGCTTTGAGGCTTGGTTGCGTGATGCTCTGTGCTTGCCAATGCAAGCGTTGCGAGCTATGGTTTGGAGTAATCTGCCAAGTTTGATCAGCCCAAAGCCAGCGATCAGCGATAACAGCTCCCAACAACCAACCTTGTCGAGCAGCGAGGCTAGCGTGGATGAGGGCTGGTGCTGCCGACCATTCAATATCGATACGAGCGTAAACGTGCATAATCCCCACAATCGTGATAAAGCATTTGCTGGATTCTACGCAAGCGTGAGCCAGAATGCTTTAGGGGCAAAAGCACAAACGCCGCTTTTCATTGCGAAAGCGGCGTTGATCATTCAGCTTGGGTTTGGGTCTAACCAAACTCCATCTGCATGCCTTCTTGGAAGAGATCCCAAATCAACCAACAGATTGCATCTTGATCTTCGGGATGCAAATCGTCGATATACGATTTGGTGAGCTGGATAATATCAGGGCGACTGAGCAAATAGACTCGATGCCCCATTGTTGCATAGAGCCGAATCGACAACTCGTCGGCTAGTTCAGTCAAGTCATCATCGATTAAACGTTCGTCAGTCGAGTGTAAGCGACCACGCATCGGCCACCTCCAAGGGTTTGTATTAAGTTAAAACCTAGCGTGAGTAACCGCCAGGTCGATCCATGGGCGAGCGATCCATCGAAGTGGTATTGGTTGGTTTTGTGCCAGGGTTCATGGAAGTATCCATCAAACTATCGGCCACATAATCCAAGTACCCCTTGATATCCTCGTTATCTTCTAACGCGGCGAAGGGTGTTACGGTTCCGCTAACGGCCTTAACACTCTGAGCTAGCTCCTTCATGGTCGTGTCGATGCCGCGCACCAAGCCACGCATAACCGAAGCTAGTTCCTCTTTTTCTTGGACGGTCAAATTAGCAAAACCGATCAGCGCCTTCTCTTGGGCGCGGAGCAATGTATTGCGTAAAATAGCGATATCGGCTTGGGTTTGCAACTCGTAGCGGCGCACCAAGTGAGCTTGGCGAATCTGTTCGACCAACTCTTCACTGCTGACGGGTGTCCACAACAATGCTGGAATAAAGATAAAGCCGATCAACCCGACCAAAACCTGCAACAAGACAATATTGCTATCTTGGACGACGGCTTGGGTTCCCCACCATTGATATTGCAAGGTGAACGAGTAATACACCAAGATCAAGGCACAAACGACGACCACAACATAGCCGAGCGTCCGAGCGTTAATCTTTTGCAACAGCATGCCTGCTGGCGACCAAGGGATGAGAAAGCTAACCAAGCTGGGCGGTGCTAAGACCAAAATTAATGTAAAGGAGCCAGCAATCATTTTATTGGGTGTTAGAACGCTCTGAATGCCCCACCAATACACAGCCGATCCAACCATGGCACATACGGCCAGCACAACCAAGAGGGTTTTCGCCGTAAACTGAAAACCTCCTCCTCGGTTGCGACGTTGACCGCGAACCATTTCTAAATACCGACTGCTCATATGTAGAGTCTCCTTCTGCCCTATTGTGGCGTAATGTCGGGCGCAAGATAGACAAATGTTTCAATAACATCGCCGCTATAGCCAGCACGTCGAATCCGTTGAATCACGCTTGGTTCCAAGCTCAGGCCATAATCGACGTTAATTGTATAGGGAATAGCTAAAGCAGCTAAAGCACTCCAGCGCAATCGGAACTCGCCGCTTGCGATGAGTGGTGAACGAACCCAGCCAAGGCCAACATACTGGCCAGATATTGGGTCATACCACCAAAGCATGACCGCCCCAGGGGCATCATAGGCGATTGGCTCAGCAAATTGTTGAACATCAACTTTTTGAGCCTCCCATGCGGCGTTTCCGCTTGGTGGTGGGGTTAGTACAACCGTTGGCACAACTGAACTTGGCTCAACGGGTACGCTAGTCGAATTAACCTGACTGGTCGGGCCATCCACAACCACGGTTGGCACCTGAATTTGGGTTGGCTGACCAGTAACGTTGGTTTGTGATGGGCTACTTGGTTGAGTGCTTGGGTTCGACCCGCTAACCGTCGCATTGGCAGGAGTTTGGGTCAACGACTGAAGATTTAACCCACCCGGTTGGGTACAGCCTACCATCCCTAGTGCAACGACAAAAAACCACAGCCACCGCTGAACCGATGCTCGTTTAATACGATTTGTTGCGTACCGCCAAGCTCTGTGGAAGGTTGTCAATTGCTACCACCATCACTATCCAAATGTGGGCTGATATTGTGCCCTGCTCATGAGTACACACACATTAATTGAGGTGTCGCGAGCATGTGCAGATGAACATAATTATCAATGCCGCGCATTGAAATTATACTACAAGTTGGCTTCGCTTTTGTCAATGTTTTATTAGTCCTCTGTTAGTATATCCCTATGGGGGGAATTGGCCATTCCAATGGGCTATTTTAGGAGCTTGCTGGCCTTGATCGCGCTTTAGTGCAGCATGCTCCAACGGCCTGCAACTCCTAGATATTGATTGACATGTCACCCCATGGGGGAGTACGATATGCTTTAGCACGCCGATGTGTGTTTTATGCCAAAGGGATGCCATGAAAGCGATTGAGTTTCATGAATTTGGAGCCTTGGCAGATGTGTTGCAGTTGGTCGAACAACCAACCCCAACCGCTGGCGCTGGCGAGGTCTTAGTCCGCCTAACTGCTCGGTCAATCAATCCATCCGATGTCTACACCATCCAAGGGACGTATGGGGTGCGCCCAAGCTTGCCATCTGTCCCAGGTAATGAGGCCGCTGGGGTGATCGCGGCGCTCGGCGAGGGCGTTACTGGTTGGGATGTTGGCGATCGGGTTATCCTGATGCTCGGTGCGGTTGGGACTGCTGGCACATGGCGCGAATATGCCGTGGTCAAGCCGCAGTTTTTAGTGCCAACTCCGGCTGCCCTCACTGATGCCCAAGCTGCTTGTACCTGGGTCAACTATTTGACCGCCTGGATTATGAGCGATGAGTTGCAGTTGCAGCCCGATGAGCCTGTGCTGGTAACCGCTGGCGCTTCGCACTTGGGCCGTGCAATGTTGCAATTGTCCGCAGTCCGTGGCTTCAAAGTGGTTGCAACGGTGCGCAAACCCGAGCAAGCCCAAGCCTTGCTTGATGCTGGTGCGCTCGGCGTAATTACCCTGCCTGGCGACGACTTGGCCAAACGCTGGAAGGAAATTACCGGCCAAAAAGGCATTGGCAAGGCCATCGATGCGGTGGCTGGCGAAACTGGTACAGCCGTCGTCAATGCTTTAGCAGCTTATGGCCAACTGATTATTTATGGTTTGTTGAGCGGCGAGCCAATTCAAGTTGATGGCCGGATTGTGTTTAGCGAAGCGACGATTCGTGGTTTTTGGCTGGGCCGCTGGCTCAACCGCCAAACCCCGCAAGCAATTGGCAAATTGATCGCTGAAGTCAGCGCAATGTTTGCCGATGGCCGTTTAGCGCCGCATGTTGATACCACTGTCGCGCTTGATGATCTCGCCGGAATTGTGCGCGTGGCCACCGAAGGCGGCGCTGGTAAAGTTGTGATTACAGGCTAGGAGGCTCGTTGTGCATCCCAAATCCGCCAATCGCTTAGCTGGCTTTGGTACATCAATTTTTAGTGAAATAAGTGCTTTGGCTGCGCGTTATCAAGCGATTAATCTCGGCCAAGGCTTTCCTGATTTTGCTGGCCCAGCATTTTTAAAAGATGCTGCTTGTAGCGCTATCAACGCTGATCTCAATCAATATGCGCCAAGCACTGGCTTGCCAACCTTGCGAGCGGCGATTGCGCGGACATGGGAACGTCATAGCAAGGCCTCAGTTGACCCCGACGCTGAAATTACCGTAACTAGCGGGGCAACTGAAGCTATGTTTGCCATAATTATGGCGTTGATTAACCCTGGCGATGAGGTTTTGATTTTCGAGCCGTTCTATGATTCGTATCCGCCGAATGTGCTGATGGCGGGAGGCATACCACGTTATATTCGCTTGCACGAGCCACGCTGGGATGTGGATTTTGCTCAAGTTCGTGCCGCAATTACTCCCCAAACCAAGGCGATTATTTTGAACACGCCGCATAATCCCACAGGCAAGGTTTGGTCGCGGGCCGAATTGAGCCAATTAGCAACGATTGCAATCGAGCATGATCTCTTGGTGATCAGCGATGAAGTTTATGATCGTTTGGTGTTTGAGGATTATCAGCATTGCTCGATTGCCACCTTGCCCGGCATGTGGGATCGTACAATCACCATCAGTAGCACTGGCAAAACCTTTAGCGTCACAGGCTGGAAAATTGGTTATGCAATTGCCCCCAATTCATTAACTGAGGCAATTCGGCGGGTGCATCAATTTGTGACCTTTGCCAGTGCCACGCCCTTGCAAGCAGCAGCGGTGGTTGGTTTAAACGCTGGCGAACCCTATGAACGCCAACTATTGCAATTTTATAATGCCCGCCGCGAGCAATTGGTGAAGGTCTTGCGCGATGCTGGATTGTATGTGTTGCCGCCGCAAGGCACCTATTTCGTAATGGCTGATATTCGTGATTTGGGCTGGGAGAATGATGCAGAATTTTGCCGTTATCTGATTAGCGAAATTGGCGTGGCGGCAATTCCACCCTCAGCGTTTTACCACGATGGCTATCAATCAGGGATGGTACGCTTTTGCTTTGCCAAAAAGCCCGAAACAATTGCTGCCGCCGCTGAAAAACTCAAGCAATTAGGGAGTCGAAGCTAATGCGTTTTCCCAAATCTCAAGCGTTACAACTGCATTCGTGCTTCGAAGAATTGATTCCAGGTCGCATGCATACGAGCGGCCAGCGCTTCTTGCCTTTAATTGTGCTCGGTTTCAAGCAAGTTCGCTTAGGCGTGGTTGATCGCCATAATCATGTGAATCAGTCCCACGCTGGGCGCTATGGAACGGCTCGGTTGGTATTTCAACTGAGCCGCGTCGCTTTGCAGCCAGCCGATACCCAACGCATGGGCATCGAGCCAGAGGTTGGTAATGGACTGAGCACTATGCCTTTGGCTTATGGCTGCATCCAAGATTTAATAACCTGGGAGCGGCGCGACGATTTGGGCTATGCAGTCAGCTATGTCGAGGCAATTATTGCTGTCGGCGTTGGCAGCATTGGCCTGCGCACAACCTTGACTGGCCAAAATGTGGCCAAATTACCTAACGAGCAACTACAAACTGGCGATTGGGTTGTGTTGAGCAATTCACGGATTGATATTTTAGGTTTTGAGCCTGATTAGGAATCATTTTTAACCACGAAGAACACGAAGAGCACGAAGGGCGATATGGCTATAGACTCTGGGCTATCGGAACAACTATTGGTATTTCCAGCCAATCTCCGATAGCCAAAAGCCTACAGCCTCTAGCCATATTCCGCCCTGCGGCTCTGCGTTAAAACCTTCTACCTTCAATCTTATCTTCATCCTTCATCCCTCATACATTTGCCTTTTGATTTCTGCCTTTTGATTTTCCTCCGTGGCACACTTTCTGCATTTACTCCAATTCAGAACGACAGACTGAACATTGCAAACAGAAAAATGCTGGCACACTTTCTGCATAAGCATAACAGTAGAACGATACGTAGATTGAACAATCAATGAACAATCTACGACTACTGAAAAAAGAATGCTGGCACACTTTCTGCATAAGCATAACAGTAGTCAACACAAGCACTTATTGAAATTATCACACGGAGGAATCAACAATGTTATCACTTATTGCATGGCTTATCTTCGGTGCATTGATCGGTTGGGTCGCTAGCAAAATTATGAACACCGATGCTCAACAAGGCGCAGTTTTGAATATTGTGGTCGGGATTATTGGGGCATTCATTGGCGGTTTTTTGATCAACCGCGACGTGACTGGTAATGTGTTCAATTTGTGGAGCGTCTTCACAGCATTGATTGGTGCAGTTGTATTGCTTGGGATTGTAAACCTGTTCCAACGTGGCCGTGTCCGCTAAGTTTTGAATAAAAAATACAAGCACTGATTTATTAAAATAATTATTTGGAGGAATTAACAATGCTTTCACTGATTGCATGGCTGCTGTTCGGCGCATTGATCGGTTGGGTTGCTAGCAAAATTATGAACACCGATGCTCAACAAGGTACAGTTTTGAATATCGTGGTGGGGATTATCGGGGCATTCATTGGCGGTTTTTTGATCAACCGCGACGTGACCGCTAATGTGTTCAATTTGTGGAGCGTTTTGACCTCGCTGATTGGTGCCGTTGTATTGCTTGGGATTGTAAATCTCTTCCAACGTGGGCGCGTGCGCTAAGCCATCATCCTAGCCTGATCTGACGAATCGCGAATGCTACAATGCCGTAGCATTCGCGATTTTCGTTTAACCGCAGCTAAATCGCAACGCTGTAAAAGCCAAAGTAGCCCAATTAACACCAAGGTATGGCGGCAAAGGCGGCGCTTTCTGCTATAATCGCTGCTGTTGACAGTGATCAAAACGATTAACAACCAGTCAAAGGATCATAAATGACCAGCGAACGTCCAAGTATTTCGGTCTTCTTCCCTGCCTATAATGATGCTGGCACCATTGGTAGCTTGGTGATTACAGCATTTCACGTTTTACCCGAACTCACCGATGATTATGAAGTGATCGTGGTTAACGATGGTAGCAGCGATTATACCGCGCAAGTGCTTGATGATTTAGCCACCAAATATCCACGTTTCCGCCCAATTCACCACCCCAAAAACCGCGGTTATGGCGGAGCGTTACGCACAGGCTTTGCCTCGGCAACCAAAGATCTGGTGTTTTATACCGATGGCGATGCCCAATACGACCCCAACGAGTTGCGCGATTTGTATCAAGTGCTGACCCCTGAGGTTGATATTGTCAACGGCTATAAGATTGCCCGTTCTGATCCATTGCATCGTAAAATTATTGGCCGCATATATCACCATGGAGTCAAATTTTTATTTGGCTTTAAATTACGTGATGTTGATTGTGATTTTCGGCTGATTCGCCGCAAAGTATTCGATGTAGTCAATCTTGAATCCGATAGCGGCACAATCTGCTTAGAATTGGTCAAAAAATTACAAGATGCTGGGTTTAATTTTGCTGAAGTGCCAGTCCATCACTATCATCGCACCTATGGCAAATCGCAGTTTTTCAATTTCCCCCGTTTGTGGCGCACGCTGATTCAGTTGTTGCAGCTTTGGTGGAAGTTGGTCATCCTTGGCAAACATCTTAAAGAACAAGCTGCTCGCCAACGTGCTCTTGGGCGCGACGCGGGCTAACGGCTATTTATGGAGGTTGTGTGCTAGAGCAGGCATTTCGTGGCAAGCGTTGTTTGATTACTGGCGGTTTGGGCTTTATTGGCTCGAATCTCGCATTTCGTTTGGTCGAATTAGGCGCTGAAGTTGTGATCGTTGATTCATTGGTTGCTGAGTATGGCGGCAATATGGCCAATGTCCATGGCTTGGCTGAACAAGTGCGGATTAACATTGCCGATGTCCGCGATCAGCATTCGTTGCAATATCTGGTACAAGGCCAGGATTATCTGTTTAATCTTGCTGGTCAGGTTAGCCATATTGATTCAATGGAGAATCCCTTCAACGACTTGGATATTAATTGTCGGGCGCAGCTTTCAATTTTAGAGGCTTGTCGCCACAATAATCCAGCGATTAAAATTGTTTTTGCGAGCACCCGCCAAATCTATGGCCGCCCCGATTACGTGCCTGTTGATGAGCAGCATTTGTTGCACCCAACCGATGTCAATGGCATTAACAAGATGGCGGGCGAGTGGTATCACATTCTGTATAATAATGTCTATGGGATTCGGGCTTGTGCTTTGCGCATGACCAATACCTATGGGCCGCGCATGTTGGTCCGCCATGCTCGCCAAACTGCCTTGGGCTGGTTTGTGCGCCAAGCACTTGATAACGAAGTGATTAGCATTTATGGCGATGGCGAGCAACAGCGTGATTATACCTATGTTGATGATGCAGTTGAAGCTTTTCTGTTAGCAGCCATGAATCCGGCTGCCGATGGTCAGGTGTTTAATCTCGGCGGCCCTGAGCCAATTAGCCATTTGCAATTGATTTCGACCTTGACGGAAGTTGCTGGAACTGGCTCGTATCGACTCGTGCCGTTTCCCCCTGAAAAAGCCCGCATCGACATTGGCAGCGTCTATAGCGACTACAGCCGGATTCAAGCGGTGTTGGGTTGGCAGCCAACCACGAGTTTGCGCCAAGGTCTCGAGTATACCGTAAACTTCTACCGCGAATTCCGCGAATCCTATTGGTAGTTGGTTTCCCTCACCCAACCTCGCCCTCAGTGCGGCGTGAGATAAAAGGATCGGTCTTAATCTCTGGCTTGGGAACGACGATCCCATAGTTCATCGGTGAATGTGTGATCACCACGGCATGTCCTTGAGGGGGTGCAGGGGGATTAAAGCCCCCTGCGTTTCCCGCCTTGAGGCGGGACGGAAGGGTGGTGATCAACCAATGCTTAGTTGAAAAACCTATCCTTGAACGAGATGGTGAGGGCACTCAATTAGTTTGGTTGTGCAATGGCAATAACCCCAGTCGCCTCAATCGATCACCAATTACGTGTCGCCATGCTTTGTCGGGCGGTTTTTCCCTTGCATGGCTTTGGCGGCATCGAGCGCCATGTCTTTCATTTGGTGACCCATCTCAGCGATTTGGGAGTTAAGCTCGATCTTTGGACGCAGACAATTCCCCACGATGTGCCAACTGCTGGCGAGGCCTATGCTCGTTTGTGTCAAAACCCGTTGATTGAACTGCATGAAACCCGTTATGATCGCACCAGCCCATGGTTGCGACCGAATAGCATTATCGGGCGACAGTTTAATTATCCGATTTTTACTTGGCAACAAGCCAGCGCTGTGGCCAAAACTGCTCAGCAAGGCCAGATTGATATTGTGCATACTCAAGGTTTATGTGCATTGGGCTGGGGCTTGGTACGTCAACAGCAACCCAGTTTGCGGCGGATTCCTCAATTGGCCAACCCCCATGGCATGGAAGAATATAAGAATGTTGATTGGCGCAAGCAACTGGCCTATGCCCCGTTTCGTGCCCAATATTCGTGGAGTCATCGCCAAGCTGATTGTGCAATTGCCACCGATGCCTGTACCGCCGACGATCTACCAAATTTGTTGGGCGTTGATCCGACGCGGGTTGCGGTGTTGCCCTCGGCGATTGATGTGGCTGAGGCCTTGGGCCAGGTTGATGAGCAATTGGGCAACGAGTTGGTGCAGCGCTTGCAGCTCGCCGACCACGATCTGGTTTTTTTGACCGTCAGCCGTTTGGAGCGCAACAAGGGCTATCATCTGCTCTTGGCGGCCTTGGCCGAATTGCGCGATCTGCTGCCTGCAAGCTGGCGTTTGTTGATGGTTGGCACTGGCAAAGAGCAAGCAGCGCTTGAACAGCAAGCCCAAAGTCTAGGCTTGGCGCAACATGTCAGCCTGCTTGGTCGTCTGAGTGATCGTGAATTGCATTCACTGTATGAACATGTTGATTTGTTCATTCATCCAACCTTGTATGAAGGTTCGTCGTTGGTCACACTCGAAGCCATGATTCATCGCTTGCCAGTTGTGGCAACTGCGGCTGGTGGCATTCCCGATAAAGTTATCAGCGGCCATAATGGCTTGCTTGTGCCAGCCAACAATCAGCGGGCCTTGGTCAATGCGCTGCGGTTAGCCCTCGATTTGCGCGAATATTGGCCGCAATGGGGTGCTGCTGGCGCAGCGATTGTACGGCGCAGCTTCGATTGGCCCGTTGTGGCGCGACAAACCCTCGCCACCTACCGCGAACTATTGCAATCTCGCTCTTTGCGTGGAGGATTCCAATGAGTTTTCGTAACACTCAGCCATCGTCATCACAATCTGCCCCAACATCGCCGCCCACCACTCCCACTCCAACTATGCAATTACCCGAACTGCTGCAAGCCTCGATTGCCTTGGCTGGCAAGCCCAGTGAGCCGCCCTTTGGCCTCGTGCGTGGGCGCGGTTCGCTCAAAAATGCCTTAATCTATGTTGCGATTGGAGCATTTGTCAGTGGCATTTTGATCCTAGTGATTGGCCTACTAATTTATCATTTTCCGGCTCGGCTGGCTGGTCAAAGCTTGCTGATCAATGTGCTTGGGCATACGGCAGGTTTTGCGGCCTTGATTTCATTTATCGCCCAACGCCAGCGCTTGAGTTTTCGCCAACGTGATGAATTTGCAACGGCCTTAGCCATGGCTTGGCCGCCAAGTACGCTCGTGATTGGTGGAATTTTCTATTTGCTCGGTGGATTCATTAGCTTTGTTGGGAACCTTGGCAACCTAGCGTTGAGTTTACTATTCATGGCTGCATCCTTGAAAGCGCTGCGAGTATTATTTTCCAAGCCTTATGAAGAAACCTTTGTGAGTGTTGGTTATAGTCTGTTGCTTTATAATTTGATTCTGAGCTTTGTAACTTATATTGTGGTACAACTCTTTGTTTGACATAACCGATGATCTAGGGCGTTTGCTGCACTTTGAGCATGTGCCACAACGAATTGTTTCGTTGGTGCCAAGCTTGACCGAGTATCTATTTTGGTTGGGCTTGGCCGAGCAAATTGTGGGCATCACTGATTATTGTATTGTGCCTGCTGAACAAGTGGCAGCAGTGTCCAAAGTGCGCGGAACCAAAAATCCCAATCGTGAGCAAATTATTGGGCTGGCTCCAGATTTGATTATCGCCAATAAGGAAGAAAATCGCCAGCGTGATATTGCAGCGCTCGAAGCAGCAGGCCTAACGATTTATGTGAGCGATATTGAAAGCGTGCAGCAAGCAATGCTTAGCTTGGCCAAATTGGCGGGCATCGTTGGACGAGCCGAACAAGCTGATTCGTTGATTGCGGCGATTCAGGCTGAACTTACGCGGAAGCCAACCACCCAACAACGGGTAGCCACAGCAATTTGGCGCGACCCTTGGATGTGGGTTGGCCAAGCGACCTATGCCGCCGATTTATTGGCATGCTGCGGGGCTAGCAATTGTTTGGCTGATCCAACGGGGCGCTATCCACGTTTGGAGTTGGCAGAGATTGCGGCCTTGCAACCAGATTGCATTTTACTGCCCGATGAACCCTATGCATTTAGCCAAGCCGATGCTGACGAATTGCAAGGCTTGGCGGCACAAATTACGTGCTGCGATGGCCAGTTATTGACCTGGTATGGCCCGCGCATTCCCCTTGCCTTGCAAACCTATCGGCGTTTGTTGCAAGCTAAGTAATCCTTAATTAGCGAGAGTTGCTTGCCGCGCTTTGGTCGTGGCAACCGCCTCGCGATATTCCTGACCCCAATCACGCATCAAAAACAAAATTGGCCGCAAACTTTCGCCAAAATCGGTCAGCGCATATTCGACTCGTGGTGGCACTTCGGGGTAGACCGTGCGCGTAATTACCCCATCGGCCTCAAGTTCACGCAATTGTAGGGTTAACATGCGCTGCGTAATTGATGGTAAGAAGCGCTGCAATTGGCTAAACCGTTTCTTGCCATCGCAGAGATGAAACAAAATCACACACTTCCACTTACCACCAATTACCGCAATTGTCGCCTCAACTGGGCATGAATAGCCTGATTCAAAATTGTGACACATACGATTTAGCCCTTTATAATCCAATAGTATCAAAATTGTTAGTACCCGACAAAATTGTGCGTTCTTGTCAAAATCATAGCACGCTTTATACTAAGCGCAAAGCAATATTTGTATAGATGGAAGGATATCTGGATATGACGACAATGCAGGCAATTCAAATTAATCGGTATGGCGGCGTTGACGAATTAGTGCAGGCAGAAATTGCGCGGCCTGAGCCTACCGCCGATCAAGTGTTAATTAAAGTTCATGCAATTGGGATTAATCCGGTTGATTATAAAGTGCGCTCAGGTATGATCGCCTTTTTCGATGAGCAAGCGTTTCCGGTGGCGCTTGGTTGGGATGTGGCGGGCACAATTGCTGCGGTTGGCTCAAATGTTAGCCAATGGAAGCTTGGCGATGAAGTCTATGGCATGGTCAATTTTCCCACTCCTAGCGGTGCCTATGCTGAATATGTGGTAGCTCCAGCGCTTGAAGTTGCTGCCAAACCCAAAAGCCTGAGCTTTGCAGAAGCCGCAGCTGTGCCGTTGGTAGCCTTGACTGCTTGGCAGGCCTTTGATCTGGTTGGTTTGCAGGCTGGCGATCGCGTGCTGGTGCATGCAGCGGCTGGCGGCGTTGGTCATGTGGCGGTGCAATTGGCTAAATTACGCGGCGCTCATGTGATTGCAACGGCCTCGGCGCGGAATGAAGGCTTTGTGCGCGAATTGGGCGTTGATCAATTTGTTGATTACACTGCTGCGCCGTTTGAGCAACAAATCGAACCAGTTGATGTTGTGTTTGATACCGTTGGCGGCGAAGTCCAAGCGCGTTCGTATGCGGTGTTAAAACCTCAAGCTGGATTGGTAACGATTGTTGGTTCACCGCCCGCCGATTTGGCCGCAGCCCATGCTGGCAAAAGCTTGAACCATCTTGTTCAGGCCAATCAAGCCCAATTAACCGAGATTGCCAACTTGATCGATAGCCAAAAATTGCGGGTGGAAGTCGAACAAGTCTACGATTTCACGGCCATGGCAGCGGCCCACGAACGCATGCAAAGTAGTCGGGTACGCGGCAAAATTGTGGTCAAAGTGAGCTAAATTAAGCTGTTTACTGGCAGATAGTCCTAGTTGCTATCTGCCAAGTGCTGCCAAGCTACCTAGTACTAACTTCCCATTTCCATGTTGCAGATTGTTGAGTGTTTTCTTATACTTAGGACTATCTGCACTTATTATTTGGGAGGTCGATCGACAATGGCAACACGCTTTAGAGCCTCGCTACTCGGGATACTCTTGCTGGTTGGAATCGGTTTACAAGGCTGGGTTCGCCCGCAAGCACCTAATGCGCCAACGGTGTTGAATGAGAATTTTGATTCATTCAACGATGTTTTGGCTGATGGTTGGGTGATTGTGAATGGTAGCGAACCACGTAATGATGACACTTCCGATCATAATCGTTGGAAACAAGGCCGTTCCAATGGTAACGATATGGATTCACACTCTGGTGCTAACAATTCCTATGCGGGTTCATCGTGGGAAGCTTCAACATTTGGTAGCAATTCAATTGTGAGTAATTGGCTGTTAACCCCACCATTATTACTTGAAAATGGTAAGACTGTCTCTTTTTGGACTCGATCGCTTGGTTGTTCAGGTGGCCCTGATCGTTTAGATATTCGCTATAGTACTGCTGGAACGAGCACGAATGTCGCTAGTGGGAGTAATACTGGTGATTTCTCAAACCAGCTTGGTCGAATCAACCCTGATCAGGAATTTGGTCATGATGCTGATGGCAGCGATGGCTATCCATGTAGCGACTGGGCGCAATTTAGTTATACGCTAAGCGGGATTAATCAACCAACCATCGGTCGGATTGGCTTCCGCCATTATATTGTCAATACAGCAAACCGTGGTCTGTATATTGGCATCGACGATTTTAGCTATTCGGGCGATTTGGGTGGCGGTACACCAACGCCAATTACCCATACCCCAACGGTGACCGCAACTAATACGGCTACCGCAACCAACACGCCAACCAGTACGCCAACCTCAACTAGCACGCGCACGCCAACCAATACCGTGACCAACACGCCAACCAATACGCCAACTAATACCCGTACTCCAACCAATACCCCAACGGGTACGCCACCAACGCCAACCTTTACCCATACCCCAACTCGTACCCCAACCAACACGCCGACGAATACGCCAACCCGTACCCCAACCAACACCCCAACTCGCACGCCAACAGCAACCTCAGTGCCGCAAATTCCGGTGTATAAAGTCTTTATGTGCTTGATTCAAAACGATGCCTAAACCTGATTAACGAAGAAACGCCCATGCGATCACAACGATCGCATGGGCGTTTTTGGTGAATTTAGGCTTTGATTTTGAGCAATAATGTTTCATGGGGTTGAATGCGGGTTTGCCAAGCCTCGCCAAACTCGGCAATATCTGCTTGCGCCCACAAATTTCGTACTGATTTCGGCGTATCGAGCAGGCCAATATCGCTGGCTCGCAAGCTTAAATCGCTGCCGATCGAGCCACGATTAATCAAGGCAACCGCCAACGAGCCATCGGCGAGCGGTTTTTTCCAAATTTCGCACGTGCCGGTTTGTTTCACGCGCCGCCCAGCAATCCCCAAACTATCTTGGTTGACGGCCAAAACTTCGCGATTAGTCAATAAACTGGTGGTATCGCGATCCATATTGCGAATATCGCAGCCGATCATCAAGGGCGAGCAGGCGATCGTCCACAACGACATATGGGTTTGATATTCGATGAATGATAAGCCACCGCCAGAGATTTGACCCTTGCCCTTCAATCCAACCACCAGCATATCCAAATCGTTCCAGGCATCAGGGCCAGCGTATTCGGCTAAATTGGCGGCAATATCAATCGCTGTATCAATGCCTACCCCATAATATTTGTGTGGCGCAACCCAAATATCAACCCAGCTATCGAAAATATCGCCAGTGACCCGCCACATATGCCCGCCAACCGAGCGACCCCAGAGCTGTGGGCTGCGGCCACCCCACTCACACAACGAGTAGAGAAATTGGCGCTTCGTTTTGCGCAACGCCTCGCCCATGCGGGTGTAACGGTCGATCGCAGTGGCTTGGTCGGTTGGCGCAAAACAAAAATCATATTTGAGGAAATCGATGCCCCACGAAGCCCATAATTGGGCATCTTGCTCCTCGAAGCCAAAGCTGCCAGGATAACTAGCGCAAGTCAGATGCGCCGCATCGGAGTAGATGCCAATTTTCAAACCAAGGCTATGCACATAATCGGCTAGCGCTTTGATGCCACTGGGGAATTTTTCGGGGTCGGCAACCAAATCGCCGTTGCCATCGCGGCCAACTTTGGTTGACCAGCAATCATCAATCACCACATAGTTATAACCACAATCCTTGAGGCCTGAGCTAACCAACACGTCAGCAGTGGCACGGACTGAATCTTCATGAATCGTACTACCAAACATGTTCCACGAGTTCCAACCCATTGGGGGCGTAGGTGCGAGAGGCTGTTCTGAAGTCGTCATACATTTCTCCATGTGGTCAGGGCCGTTCCTTACCATTTGATCATTGTAGGTTGCCAGCTTAGTCAATGTCAAAGCTTTTCATGGATAATATTTTTAGAGTTTTAACCTGATTTGACAATACCATACAGTATGGTATGTTTTAGTTATGGCATAACGGAGGCAGCTATGGCGCGAGTACGACGTGAGGATTGGTTGCAGCATGGCTTGAGCATTCTCAGCAGCGAATCAGTGGCGGCCTTAACGATTGAGCGCCTAACCACCGATCTGGGGGTGACCAAAGGCTCGTTCTATCATCATTTTGGGGGTTGGCCAAGCTACAAAACGGCGCTGTTGCAGCAATTCGAGCAACAAGACACCTTGGATATTATTCAGCACTTGGCGGGCTATCACGATCCAGCTCAAAAATTACGTGCCCTATTCGATTTGCTGACGATTGTGGCAATTTATGCTGCCAACGACCCATGGGATGTGGAGATTGCCATGCGCGGCTGGGCTGCGGCTGATCCTGAGGTTCGAGCCATGATCGAACGCATCGATCACGTGCGCATAACTTTTGTGGCCGAACTGTGTAGCGCGATTACTGGCGATGCTGAGCGCGGTTTGTTAATGGCCCAACACGGCTATAGCATTTTGCTGGGCGCTATTTTGATGCAACCAATGTTGCCAATGGCTCGTTTACGCCAAATTTATGACGAATTTTTACGTTTATATGCAATTCCAGGAGGCTCCGATGTCGATCACGCAGCACCCAATTCTGGCACCGCTGATCGCCCAATCGAATCATATTGATGTTAAAACCCGCCAAATTCAGACAACCCAGCCTGAGCATGAGTTACGCCGTTTTATTGCGGCTATGATTGGCTATAACCCACGTTGGATGCAAAGTTTGTATGCGATTCGTTGGGGCTTTGTGCGCTTATTGGGCATGCGCCAACAAGGCATACCCAACTCAAACCAGCTACGACCTGAACAAGTGCCCATGCAAGTTGGCCAAAACTTGGGCTTTTTCAAAGTTACAGCCGCTGCCGAAGGCCAATATTTGGTGGCCTCGGCCAGCGAATCGCATCTCACCGCTTGGTTGGCGATTGTGCTGGAGCCGCTTGGTGGCAACAATTACAATTTGCACACGGTCACAATTGTGTGCTATCACGCTTGGACGGGGCCAGTTTATTTCAATGTGATTCGACCATTTCATCATATCGTCGTCAATCAGATGATCAAGGCTGGTTTGGCGGGTCAGCCAACCACATAGGAGCAAATGATGTTAGCACGAACAACAATTGTGGGCTTGATTGGTGGGGTAACGGCGTTAATTCATGGGGTTGGCGGCCAATTAACTGGTATTCAAGCCATGAACCAAACTACCTTGGCCGCCAGCCCACGCCTCGAACTTTTAGCAACTTGGCACATGATTACGATCCATCTTGGTTGGTTGGCCTATCAAGTTTGGCGCTTAGATCGCCAGCCGCAGCCGCTTGAACAAGCACGGCTGATCGTTGGGCAATATTTGGCCTATAGTGGCTTGTGGCTAGGGCTGAATTTGCTGGCTGGTCAGCTTTGGTTGGCTCCGCAATGGTTGTTATTGGCGGTTTTGGCGGGGCTAACATGGTGGGCTGCGCCACGGAACAAGCAGCTGATCCAAGGAGCACATCAATGAAACCAAGGTTTTTTGGCAAGCTCAGTGCTTGGATTTTTATCTTGGTTGGGGTTGGTCACACGCATTTTCAATTATTTGAAACCTCGGCTAATTCAGGTGTTACGGCTCGTTTGCAACAAATTCAGGTGCAATTGCCAGCCGCTTAACGCACCATGCTCGAACTCAATACGGGCTTTTCGTTGGCGATGGGCTATTTGCTGATCGTTTATGGTGGCCTGAATTTGCTCGTGATGCGAGCGTTAGGCAATGATCTGGCCCGTTTGCGTTCGATCTGGCGGTTTAATAGTGCCGTTTCGTTGGGCTTGGCGCTGCTTTCATTGCGCTACTTTTTCAGTTTTCCTAGCGGCTCGTTTACGATCACCACGGTGTTATATGCCTTGGCTAGTCGTCAAGCCCGCAAAATAGGCTAAATCCACCGTAAGGCTGAACTATTGCGCTAAAAATCGAGTATAGTTAGTACGATTAGATGCCAAGATCGGCGAGAGCGATCTTGGATTTTTAGTGCAATTGAGGCCGCTTTATGTTACGACGGATGTTGGTATTGTTGGTTTTGGTGGGGTTAGTCGCTTGTGGCACAAACGAGCAAGCCGCCACCAACAGCGAAAGCCTGACGCTTAAATTGAATGTTCAGCCAAATCAAACCTATCGCTATACATCAACCCAAGTGCAACATACAACCCAAAGCATGTTTGGCACTGAACAAACCCAAGTGACTACGACCACGATGGCAATGCAGCAAAATATCATTTCGGTCTCAGCCGAAGGTGAAACCGTGATGCAGGTTATGATCGATTCGATTCGGGTTGAAAGCCAAACCGCTGATCAAACCATGACCTACGATTCAACTGATCCAGCTGCCAGCACCGATTCACCAGAGTTAGCCCAATTTGCTGGCATGACCGGCCAACCAATCACGATTACCCTAAGCCCAGAAGCATCGGTTAACAAGATCGATGGCATGGATCAATGGATCGACAAGATGCTCGGTGAGAATGAAATCACGCCTGAAGTTGCCATGATGCGCGATATGCTGACCAAAACACTTGAGCAAAGCTATGCTAAAGCCACAATTATTCCATTTGGTGGTAAACCTATGGTGATTGGCGATTCATGGCAAGATGTAACCGATCTGAATTTGCAAATTTTCTCGATGGTTTTGACCAATACCTATACCTTGAAAGAACGTAACGCGGGCTTGGCAACCTTTGATCTGACTGGCGATTTTGCCTTAGGCGAATTCAACTTTCCAGGCTTGGCCGAAGATGAAAATATCAAAATGACGATTGAAAATGGTAAAAACGGCAATACCCAAAAGGGTGTTGTGGTGATTGATGAAAAAACTGGGATGTTGAAATCGAACGTCTTTGATCAAACGATGTCAGTCATTATGAAGCTTGAAGGTGAAGATGCTGGCCAATCGTTGGCTGTGCCAATCGAGCAAACAGTGCATATGGATGTCCAATTGCAACCATAACATCAGCTTTTTCTCAGATGCGATTAAGTTGGCTATCGTGGTGAATTGATCAGGAGCGTGCTATAACCAAGGCACGCTTTTTTGATTTGAGGAGTTTGTATGCACATACGTTTATTCAGTGGTCTGCTGAGCTTGTTGCTTGTGGCTGGATGTGGCAGCCAAGCAGCTCAGCCGACGATTACGCCACCGCCAACCCTGACCACTGCCGCCCAAGTTGAGGTGATTGCTACCGCAAGTTTAGCTCCGAACGAGCCAACCGCCGAGCTTGCTACACCAACGCTTGACGACCCCAACGCCTTGGTTGATACTTCGATGCTCACGGGCCGAATCTATTTTATCGATCCCTTGGGATTTGCAATTAACTCAATCACGCCAACTGGTGGTGATTTGCAAACGGCCTACAAAGAACAAGGATCATTGCCATTATCGCGCTTGGGAATCGACCCCAGCCTGCATTATTTGAGTGTGTTCAAAGGCGATTTTTTGCATATTTACACCACCGATTTTCAAGAGCTTTTGCGCTTGCCCAGTAGCTTTGAGCCAATTTGGTCGCCGCGCGGCGATGGCAAATTTGCCCTGCTGAAATTAACCGATATGGGCGAAGCCTTTGTTGATGTGTATGATTTGAATAGTGCTACGCCCGCCAGTACCGTGGTGAGCACGATTGGTTATCGTGCTGCTTGGCTCAGCGATGGGCTTGGGCTGCTGGTGCACAATGGCAATCAAATTGGCACAGCCAACCTTGATGATGGTGCATTTAGTCCAATACTTGAGCTAGTGGAAGATGAACATGGCACTTGGGCGGTTGATGAACTTTTGAGCTATGCCGACCAAATCTATTTTCATGGTGGTCAAGTTAATTTGCTGGGAGCATCGGGCAATGGCATGCAATGGTGGGCCGTGGTTGATGGTGCTCCCCAAGCCGTGACCGACATAGGCGGCAATGGGATTTTGCGGTTGCAATTTAACCAAGAGCGTGAGCAAATCGCCTTTATTGATAATTTTCATATTAGTGCTTGTTTGGGTGCACAAGTGTTGAGCGTGCAGGCTCCAGATTTTAGTGCACCAGCCCGTAATCCCAATTTAAGCCCAATTTTGGCCGATAATGGGCAAGCAATTCATGGAGCAGCATGGAACCCAACGGGCGATTGGCTGACCTTTGCCAAGGGCGATTACAGCTGTGATGAGGCTGGGCCAATCTATGCAACGCCGCAGGTTCTGGTGTGGAATCCAGCAACCCAGGCAATCCAAGCCTTTGAATATGGTAGCTATCCCGTCTGGATTCCATAGAATTTTTGATCCACGAAGGACACGAAGAGCACGAAGGAATTGAGCTTAGCGATCCTTCGCGCTCTTCGTGGTTAAAAATCTGACCCCTGACCCGCTTCTAACTTTTGATTTTTGCCTTTTGCCTTTAAACAAAAAACCCCCTTGCCCAATTGCTAGGACAAGGGGGCTTGATGCGGTTTGGAATTAGGCAGCGGCGTTGCCAGTTGCCAATTCGACCAAGCGATCTTGCAATTTCTTGTCGAGCAACGAGCCAGCAACTTGAGGCCGCAATTCTTTTTCGAGGCGGCGGCGGGCTGGGCCACGTTGGGCATCAGGGAAATCGTTCAAGATGCGTTCGATTTCAGCATTGATTTCGCTTTCGTCAACGCTCAAGCCTTCGGCTTCAACGATTTTGCGCACAACCAACGATGATTTCAAGCTTTCTTCGCCACGGGGCAACAATTCTTGGACTGCTTCGTCGTGGGTTTTGCCAACGATTTGCAGGTATTGCTCCATGTTGATGCCATAGCGAGCCAACGATTCAACTTGCTCGTGGAGCAATTCGTGGGCGCGTTCAGCAATCAAGGCATCGGGCACATCGAAGCTGGTTGCAGCGACAACTTCTTCGAGGTATTGGTTCAAGACATTGCGGCGATGGTGATCGCCTGAATTCTTGACCAAACGCTCCATGAGGTCAGCCTTGTAGGCATCCAAATCGCCTTCAAATTCTTCCAAACCTGGGAGTTCTTCCCATGCTGGCAATTGGCGATTTTGAATTTCGCTGACAGTTACTTTGAATACAACATCTTTATCGGCAACCCGTGCATCTGGATGATCGGCTGGCAGGTGAGCGCTGATTTCGCGAGTTTCACCAGCTTTGATGCCTTTCAAGCCTGCATACAGTTCAGGCACGATGCGGCGTTCTTCCATGATTAAGGTCGTTGGTTCGCCTTCATCATCGTCATCGTCGTCATCGTCGTCATCATCGTCATCGTCGTCGTCGTCATCATCGTCATCGTCATCGTCATCATCGTCATCATCATCATCATCATCGTCGTCGTCATCATCATCGTCGTCGTCATCGTCATCATCGTCATCATCCTCTTCGTCGAGTTTATGCAAAGGCACACCATCGACCAAGGTTTGGACGGTTGCGGTGAGTTGATCGCCTTCAGCGGCTTCTGGCTCGCCTTCGGGAGCGCTCAAAACGACGTGTTTTTCACGAGCTTGATCCAAGGCAACTTCCAAGGTTGCATCGGTAACTGGTTCTTCGGTGAGATCAACCGTGATCGCCTTGTAATCGGGCAAGATCACTTCTGGCTCAACCGGAACCAAGATACGGAAGCGGAATGGCTCTGGCTCTAATTTTTCTAAGGAAGCTTGAGCGACTGGCTTGATATTTTCTTGTTCGAGTGCAGCGCGGAAGGCTACATTGATAATTTCGTCGGTCGCTTCTTCTAAAATTGCGGCCTTGCCATAGTAGTTTTCAACGATAAAGCGAGGAGCTTTACCTTTGCGGAAGCCTGGAATGGCAACCTTGCTGGCAATCCGTTGCGCGGCCTTGTTCAATTCTTTTTCTATCGTCGCTGCGTCTGGCTCGATCTCAAGCGCAACAATGCGCTTTGGTAATTGTTCAGTTGTGACTTTCACACGATCTCCAAAGTATATGGTATTTAAGCGATCTTTAACTATCGCCAACGAAGGCAGTCTAGCGTGACATTATACCAGAACATCGCTCAGGCGGGGCTAGCGAATCTGGGGTAAATTAGGTAATTATCATGCCCTCACCCCCTAGCCCCCTCTCCCGCAGGCGAGGCGAGGGGGAAACCCTTGATCATGATCACTGGATCGCCCCTCTCCCGCCGCAGTGGGAGAGGGGTTGGGGGTGAGGGATCTTAAAACCTTTCCTTGTATTTTAGCCTCCGCTCCCGCACGCGAGGCGGAATCCCTCGATTATGAAGCTTGGAATGCCCCTGCCCGCCGCAGTAGGAGAGAGGCGGGGGAGAGGGATTGACAAGCTTAATAAACAGTTTGTTCCGCCAAGAAATGGCGATACATCGGCGAAACTGCCCGCAAGCGCTCGACGATTGGCGGCAACAATGCTAAGACGCGCTCGATTTGCTCGGCGGTGTTCTCGCGGCCAAGGGTCATGCGCAGGCTGCCATGAGCGCGTTCGGCACTCAAGCCCAAGGCCATCAGAACATGCGATGGGTCAAGCGAACCGCTGGTGCAGGCCGAGCCACTCGAGGCATAAATGCCCTGCTGATCAAGCAACAACAACATGCTTTCGCCCTCAATAAAATCAAACGACATGTTGACATTATTGGGCAAACGCTGGCTGCGATGGCCATTTAAATAGACATGCGGGATTGCTGCCTCAATTCCGCTAATCAGCCGATCGCGCAGGCTGGTTAGTTGGTTGCTGCTTTGTGGCAATTCATCGACGGCAAGTTGCAAGGCTTTGGCTAGCCCAACGATCCCAGGCACATTTTCGGTGCCAGCGCGTAACCGCCGTTCCTGTGAGCCACCATTAATCAACGGTAGCAAGGGTACGCCGCGCCGCATATACAACGCGCCTACGCCTTTGGGACCATAAAATTTATGCGCAGTTAGGCTCAACAAATCAACATTCAATTCTTTAACATTAATTGGTTGCGCCCCGATCAACTGCACGGCATCGGTATGAAACAGCACATTGTGCTCGCGACAAACCGCGCCCAATTCGGCAATTGGCTGAATCGTGCCAATCTCGTTGTTGGCGGCCATAATGCTGACCAACACCGTGGTTGGGCGAATCGCGGCCCGTAAATCGGCCACGGCAACCAAACCCGTGCTATCGACCGGCAAAATCGTGATTTCAAAGCCAAAGTGTTCGAGATATTCCACTGCATGCAGCACCGCGTGATGTTCAATGGCACTGGTGATGATGTGATTGCCTTTGCCTGCATCACGCTGAGCAAATGCCACGCCCTTGATCGCCAAATTATCGGCTTCGGAGCCGCCGCTGGTAAACACAATTTCTTTGCGTTTTGCTCCTAGCAAACTCGCAACGGTTTCGCGGGCTTCATCTACGCCTTCGAGCGCTGCGCGGCCCAGCCGATAGATGCTCGAGGGATTGCCATAGGCCGTGTTGAAGTAGGGCAGCATGGCCTCAACCACCCTTGGATCGGTCGCAGTCGTCGCTGCATGATCTAAATAAATTGTTTCCGGAGCCATACCAGACCACCTTTGATGCTAATTGCAAGTTTGTCGCTGGTTTGATTCTACCGCTTTTTAACCCCAACCTGCTGTAAACATTTCGCTACATTCGGCCAAAACCGCAGCTTAGGTCACAACCTGCAATTGCTGGTTCATGATTGTTCAATGTGGGACGCTTAGGAATAATGGTATGCTAAGAGCACCTGAATCGCAACATTTGGAGACACAATTATGAACCAACGGCTTGATGTAGCTGTCATTGGCACTGGCAATTGGGGCACAACTTTAGCCTTGGTTTTGGCTCGCGGCGGGCGGAATGTCACGCTATTTGGCCGCAACCAAGCTGAAGTTGCCCAATTGCAGGCTGCTGGCGAAAACAGCCGCTTTTTGCCTGGGCAGCGCTTTCCAGCAAATTTGGGCTTGGCCTGTGATCTCGCGCTGGCCGCTCAAGCCCAAGTTATTCTCCTCGCTGTGCCTTCGAAAACGATTCGCAGCAATGCGCTCCAACTTGCTCCACAGCTCGTTGCCGATAGTATTATTTTGAGTTGCGCTAAGGGTATCGAGTCGGGCAGCCTTGAAACCATGAGCGAAGTGCTGGCCGAGGCGCTTGCGCCGCATCCCCGTGGCTTGATTGGGGCACTTTCGGGGCCAAATATTGCCAACGAAATTGCCCAAGGCCTGCCTGCAACCAGTGTTGTAGCATTAAGCGATGATCAAGCTGGGCAGCGGGCGCAGAGCTTGCTCACCACCAATCTGCTGCGGATCTATCGTTCGAGTGATGTGGTTGGGGTTGAGCTGGGCGGGGCACTCAAAAATATTGTGGCACTCGGCGCGGGCATTTGCGATGGCATGGGCTTGGGCGATAATGCCAAAGCGGCATTTATCACCCGTGGTTTGGCCGAAATGACCCGTTTGGGCATGGCACGCGGCGCACATCCGCTGACCTTTGCAGGCTTGGCGGGCTTAGGTGATTTAATTGCCACGTGTGCCTCGCCGCACAGCCGCAATCGCCGCTTGGGTGAAGCCTTAGCCCGTGGCCAATCGCTCGAAATGGCTTTGGCTCAGCTTGGGCAGGTGGCCGAAGGCGTGAATACCACTGCCACGGCCCGTCAATTGGCCGAGCAGTATGGAGTCGAATTGCCAATTGCTGATGAGTTGTATCGCGTCTTATTTGAGGGCAAATCGCCACAGCAAGCAGGCCTCGATTTGATGCAGCGCGACCCCAAAAACGAATTGGCTGGGTTGCAAGGGCTATTTTCAATTTAGCAAGGGAGTTTGGGTATGCAGGAGCTACGAACATTCAACCACAACCATCTCGCCGAATTGGCTCCTTTGATCGCCGCCAGCACCGCCGAAGGCTATAGCATGGTGCAACGTTTTTACGATGAATGGCAGAGTGGCGTACAAACCTTTGCCCAAGTTGGCGAGGGCTTTTGGGGCATTTGGCAAGGCCAGCGTTTACGGGCAATTGGCGGCATCAGTCGCGACCCCTACCAACCAAGCATTCAGATTGGGCGCATTCGCCATGTCTATGTGCTGCCAGCTTGGCGACGGCATGGCTTGGCCCAACAGATTGTGCTGCATAGCTTGAAGCATGCTGCTGGTCACTTTGCGCAAATTAGTTTATATACGAGCAATCCGGCGGCAGCGCAATTGTATCTGCGTTGTGGCTTTGCGCCAGCGACAGGCTTGGTGCGCAGTACCCATTGCTACAACTACCCAAGCTAGCAGCGAAATTGCTTTTAGGCCATTAGCATGAGCAATTTCGAGTGCAATTCTCATCCACTTCTCATCCAAAATGTTAAATCGGCTTGACATATCGATTTGCACAGAATCGATTTTGCTGGTATACTCGCAGCCAATGTGCCGCGAATGGCGTTGCACAGGGAAGGGTGGGAAAACCGGCATTCCCATGCCCAATTACTCAAGGAGGCACACTGTGTCGCTGGAAAAAGATAAGTCAACCGTTATCAATAACTATAAACTGCACGAATCAGATACTGGCTCGGCAGACGTACAAATTGCCCTTTTGACCGACCGCATCAACCAATTGATCGAGCACTTGAAGTTGCACAAGCAAGACCACCACTCACGCCGTGGTTTGCTGAAGTTGGTTGGTCGTCGCCGTCGCTTGTTGGCCTACCTGAGCAAAAAAGATAATGCTCGGTTCCGCGCTGTCAGCGAACGCTTGGGTCTGCGGATCAAAGCCTAAATTGGGTAGAGTGCTTGCAAAGCATGCTAAAATACACGTCTGGGAGTACAATTGCTCCCAGACGTTTTTGTGTTGAGCCAAACATAGCCTCGCTGGCTCAATGATTGCAATAAAAGAGGCGCACTGATGTTTTGTGGACGTTAGGAATTGGCGCGTGAACAGTGACAGGGAGTTGCTGCGCAGGCTCCAGTGCCTAACGCTCCACATCGTGAAGCACCCAAGTGGGGTGTTTGGAGGCACATTTTGAGTGAACAACAAGTTCATAGCGTAACTGTCGAGCTGGCGGGTCGCCCGTTAACAATTGAAGCAGGTCGGGTTGCGCAGTTGGCCAATGGAGCAGTTTTGGTGCGATATGGCGATACCGTTTTGCTCGCCGCTGTCACCGCGTCAGCCGAACCACGCGATGGGATTGATTTTTTCCCACTGACGGTTGACTATGAAGAAAAGATGTATGCCGCAGGTAAAATCCCCGGTTCGTTCTTCAAACGTGAAGGCCGCCCAACCGAAACTGCTATTTTAACCTCGCGCTTGACTGACCGTCCATTGCGACCTTTGTTTCCCAAAGGTTATTACAATGACGTGCAGGTCTCGATTACGACGCTTTCAACCGATCAAGTTAATGATCCTGGGCCGTTGGCAATTATTGGTGCTTCGGCAGCCTTGGTGATTTCCGATATTCCGTTTGCTGCGCCAGTTGGTGCGGTGCAAATGGGTCATATCGATGGCGTTTTTGCAGTCAACCCAGTTATGGGCTTGATGGAAAATAGCCGCCTCGATTTGGTGGTTGCTGGTACCAGCGAAGCCGTAATGATGGTCGAAGCGAGCGCCTACGAATTGACCGAAGCTGAAATGCTCGAAGCGGTCAAACGCGGCCACGAAGCCATGCAAGCGGTGATTCAAGCCCAACTTGAGTTGGCCGAAAAATGTGGCAAGCCCAAAAAAGAATTTGTGGCTCCGGTCGTCGATACTAGCCTCCAAGACGAAATCAAAGCTTGGATGGGCAATCGCTTCTTGCAAGCCTTGAACAATAGCGATAAAGCTGCCCGTGAAGCTGCTACCGATAGCTTGCGCACCGATGTGTTGGAGCAATTCAGCGCTGGTGTAGCTGAAGAAGAATTGGCCGCTCGGGTCAAGGCAGTAACGAAAAACTACGATGCCTTGGTCAAAGATGAAGTTCGTGCTTCGATTCTTGAGCAAGGGATTCGCGTCGATGGCCGCAAGGTCAACGAAATTCGGCCTATTGCGGTCGATGTTGGGGTTTTGCCACGCGTTCACGGCTCGGGCTTGTTTACCCGTGGTCAAACCCAAGTGCTCACTGTAGCAACGCTTGGATCGCCTGGCGATGAGCAACGGCTCGACGATTTGGGCATCGAAACCACCCGTCACTACATGCACCACTACAACTTCCCAGCCTTCTCGACTGGCGAAGCTCGCCCTTCACGCGGCCCACGTCGCCGTGATATTGGCCATGGCAAGTTGGCCGAACGCGCTTTGGTACCAGTCCTGCCTGAAAAAGACAAGTTCCCCTACACCATGCGCTTGGTCTCGGAAGTCTTGGCCTCGAACGGTTCATCGTCAATGGCTTCGGTGTGTGGTTCATCGCTGGCCTTGATGGATGCTGGTGTGCCAATCAAAGCTCCAGTTGCTGGCGTGGCAATGGGCTTGATCACTGGCAAAGAAGCTGGTCAGTTCAGCGTTTTGACCGACATCCAAGGCTTGGAAGATGCTTTGGGCGATATGGACTTCAAGGTTGCTGGCACGACCGCTGGCATCACCGCGCTGCAAATGGATATCAAAACCACGGGCATTACCTATGAAATTATGCAGCAAGCATTTGAGCAAGCTCGCCAAGGGCGTGTGTTCATTCTCGATAAGATGAACGAAATTATCAACACTGCCCGCAACGATATTTCCCAATTTGCGCCACGGATTATCACCCTGCAAATCGATCCATCGAAGATTGGGGCATTGATTGGGCCTGGTGGTAAGACGATTCGCTCGATTATCGAGCAAACTGGTGCTCAAATTGATGTTGAGGATGATGGCCGCGTATTCGTGACCACGCCCGATGCCGATGGCGCACGCATGGCTCAATCGTTGATCGAAGGCTTGACCCGCGAAGCCAAAGTTGGCGAAATCTTTACTGGTAAAGTTGTGCGGATTATGCCGTATGGCGCGTTCGTCAACGTGTTGCCAGGCAAAGACGGCATGGTTCACGTTTCCGAGCTTGATGAAAAGCGGGTCGAAAACGTTGAAGATGTGGTCAAAATTGGCGACGAATTGACCGTGATGGTGATCGATGTTGAGCCAGGCACTGGCAAATTGAGCCTTTCACGTCGCGCAATTCTGACTGGCGAAACCGCTGAGCAACGCAAGAGCAGCAGTAGCAAAGGCGGCCCTCGCGGTGGCGGTGGTGGCGGCGACCGTGGCCCACGCCCAGGTGGCGATCGTGGCCCACGCCCTGAAGGTGATCGCGGCCCACGCCCCGAAGGTGACCGCCCACGTGAAGGCGGCGACCGTGGCCCACGCCCAGGTAACGGTGGCAATGACCGCCGTGGTGGTGGCTTCCGCGGCTAATAGGTTTTGATCTACGAAGGACACGAAGCACATGAAAGATAAGGCTCTAGGCTTTGGGCTATCGGAACATGGGTTGGTATTTCTAGCCAATCCCCGATAGCCTAACGCCTAGAGTCCTTTGTGTCACTTCGTGTCCTTCACGATTTAAGCATCTGTTTTGATCCACGAAGCTTGCGGATCTAGGCTATCGGGACGATCGTTGGTATTTCCAGCCAATCTTCGATAGCCCAGCGCCTTTAGCCAATAGCCTACTCCGCGATTACACAGCTTCGAGTGGGGCGGGAGCACCAAATTGTACGACCAACTCGCCATTGCGAAACACCGCGCGTAGCGCTGGCCGATCAGCCAACATCGTCGGTAAAATCATCTCGCGGCGGAAGTTGCCAATTTCAATAAACAGCTGATCGCCGCGTTTGGTCATATTGACTTTATTAACTTCGACATGTGGTAAAGGCAAACGTAGCTCATACTGATCGCCTTGCTTGGTGATGTCCATGGTTTTACCCACATAAAAGACATCAAGTGGATTGCGCTCGCCAAATAAGGCTGCCCCCACATCGGCCAAATCATCAAGCCCTTTGATCTCACGGGCATACATTGGGGCTTCCCAAATTGGCAGTGGCGTGAAAATATCATGAACTTGAGCGCGATAGCTAGCCTGAATTTCTTGCATTTGTTCGATAAAACTATGGCCACGCACATCGCTAGGCATCACCCGATTAAGCACCACGCCATCGACCGGATAGCCATACAAGGCCAAGTAGGTTGCGGCGCGTTGAGCCTCTTTGATTACCATGCGCTCGGGGTTGACCACCAAACGATAGGAACTGATTTTGGGGTCGGCTAAGGTTGCCCGCAGCGCTTCAACCTGCTCAACAAAGCGTGGCAAGGTATCGAACATATCCGAGGCTGGCACCAATGCCCGAATCAAGGGCTTGGCCACTTTCATGGTGCTGGTTTCCCATTGCATCACCCGCGAAGCATACCAAGTAAAGGTTTCGGGCATGGTCAGCAAGCGCACGGTTTCGCCAGTTGGCGCTGCATCAACAATGACTGCATCGTAGTTGCCTTCTTTCGCTTGTTTGCGAATATGTAACAAACTGACAACTTCTTCCATGCCTGGAATTACTGCTAGTTCTTCGGCGGCAACTTCGTTTACGCCCTTGCGCTTGAGCAAATTGGAGACAAAGCCTTGCAACTCGCCCCAGTGTTGGCGTACTTCCTCCAACACATTGATTTCTTGGGCCCAAAGGTTGTCGCTCAGCTTGGTGGGGCTAGGGCCAACTTGGCAATCGAGCGCATCGGCCAAGGAGTGAGCCACATCGGTGCTGACCACCAAGGTTCGATAGCCCATGCGCGATGCTCGCACGGCGGTTGCCGCAGCGGTTGTGGTTTTGCCAACGCCACCCTTGCCAAGATATAAAATCAAACGCATTGTATTTTCCTTTCGCTGCATTGCGAGAACACATGAATCACTCGCTGCACTGCTGCTTTGGACGTTATGGTCAACTGGGTAGTTGCAGCCTAGCTGTATTATCGCATATCGTTGTTACGTAAACAGGGGTATTTGGGTTTTGGATTAAACCCATAGCACCGCCGCGCCGATCGCTGCATAGCGCAACGCCTTGCCTAGCGTAATCCAAGCCAAACTGGGCAACCATGGCATGCCCAAGGCTCCGGCTACCCCAACCAACACATCACCAATCACTGGCAACCAAGCCAAAATCAAGGCTGGCGTACCCCAACGCCCCAGCCAACGCTCAGCCCGTTGCATGCGCTCAGCAATTTTGCGATTTCGATGATCGATGGCTGTCCGTGCTCGTTGCCCAAGCCAAAAAGTCGTAGCCGAGCCAAGCACATTACCCAAGGTGGCAATTACCAATGGCAACCATAGCGATTCGGCGTGAACGACCATTGCCGCTAAGGCCGCCTCTGAGCCAAGTGGCAAGACTGTGGCCGCCAAAAAACTCACCCCGAATAAACTGAGATACAGCCAAATCATTGTATTTTTCCTTGTTGCCAACGTTGCCAGAGCAAGCCGATTTCGACATTGCGCCCCAAAGCCAAGCTTACCATAAAGCCAATTAAGCCCAAAACCGAGGCACTGGTTAAACTGAGCAATAAACTGCTGGGGCTAGATGGTTGCCAACTCTGGATTACCCACCATGCCAAACCACCCGCCGCACTGCTGGCTGCCAGTACCTGCCAGATAAAACGCCAATCAAGCTTAATTGGTTGCTGAACGGTTTTTTGGGCCAACCATGCCAAAGCCAAGGTTTCAGCCCATAACGAAACCGTGGTTGCCCAACCAAGCCCAGCTAAACCCCAACGTCGCCACCACAAGGCCAAGCCAATTTGTAACAACGCGCCGAGCACTCGCATCACACTGGGCCAACGGGTATCGCCCATGGCATAACTAAATCGAATTAGCAATGTGCTCAATGCCAAAGCGGGCAAGCCAGGCAATGCCGCCCATAGTGCGGTGCTGGTCAGCTGCACCGATTGTTGATCAAACGCGCCACGTTGCAGCAACAGGGCCACAATCTGCTGGCATAGCACCATGCCCAAGACCATCAGCGGCAAGGTGAGCAGCAACGACCAACGCCAACAACGTGCTAGCCATTGTTGCAAGGCCTGATAATTGCGCTGCAATACCAAACCTGTCAGCACCGGAAACAACACACGGCCTAGCACTTGCGGCAACAAAATAATTGGCACTTCGACAATTCGGCGGGCATAGGTTTGAGCCGCTACCGCGCCAGCACCAACGGTTGAGGCAATTGCATTCTCAATCACGCTGATCAAATGCACCGATACCAGTGAGGTTAATAATAAGGGATAGGCATGCTGCAAAACTGTGGTTAATCGTGCTCCACGCCAGCGCCAACTTGGCAACCACGGTACATCGGCTTGCAACAAGGGTATTAATCGCAAAACCGCCCCAACCACCAAGCCCCAAGCCAAGCCATACACGCTGCCAGTTGCAATCAAAGCAATTACGGGAGCTAATTTCAACATCAAATCGGCCAAGGCTGGGCGAGTGAATTGCTCAAACGCTTGATACCACGCGCCCAATACCGCTGTGAAACACATCACCGGAAAGGCCAATAAGCCAATTCGAATAATCGTGGTGGTCATAAGCAAGGTTGGTTGATCGAAGCCTGGGCCAAATAAACGGGCCAATTGCGCGGCATAAAGCCAACCCAAACCGGTGAGTGGAATTGCCGCCAAACTTACCAAGCCTAAACTCGCGCGAAGCGTGCGCGGACTATTCGTTTGATCGTGCAAAATCATGGGAACGAGGGTTGGCCCGGCAATATCGCCTAGTAAAAATCCCATCAATAACACCACCGCTGCCCCGGCCAAATAGGCATCAGCGGTCGTGCTTGTGCCAAAAAAATGGGCTAAAGCTACTTTTTCAGCAAACCCTAGCACTTTATAGGCGGCGGTTGCGGCAACTAAAATTAGCGATGTACGAAACAAGGTTTTTGGCTGCATAGATACTCTTTTAATCGAATTGCTCGTATAATTGACATTATGCAACAGCAAACCGAACAATTAAGCGATGGGCAACGATTAAATGCGGCGCAAATTTGGGCATTTTTAGCCAAAGCCGCAGTTGGCCGCTTGGCAACTCACGATCACGCCCACAATCAGAGCAATCTTACGCCGCTCTTTTTTGTCTGCGAAGCACCGCATATTTATTTTGCAACTCAACCTGGCCACAAGCTGAATTTGTTGCGGCGCTATCCCCAAGGCGTGGGCTTACAAGCCGATGCCTTTGATCCAGAATCTTCAACCAGTGTCTTTGTTTGGGGGCGCTACCGCGATGTGCCACTGGGCGCGGAGTATGCCCATGCCACCCGTTTGCTGGCCTTCAAATATGGCACTGGCTTTTGGCAACAAATTCTTGATCAAGCCACCAAGGCCTTGAAGGCTGGGCCTCGCGCGGTAATCACGACAATCAGCCAAGCCACCACTGGTTGTATTCAAATCGAACGGATCGGCGGGCGACGCTGGGAGCATGGCCTATGATGCGTATTTTAGCGCCAGCCGAAGCCTTGGCTTTGCTCGATGAACTGTCGGTGCTCCGCATTGCGGGTTTTGATCAAGCGCGATCTGCCAGCTATGCCGTGCCCTTGGCCTTTGTGCGGCGCGATCAATGCCTGTTGATTGCGATTCGCGCCACGGGCCGCTTGGCCCAGCTATTGCAACAGCAACCCCAAGGCTGGTGCATCGAAGCCGATCAGATTAACCCTGATTGGACGTTTCGCTCAGTTGTTGCCCAAGCCAGCGCTCAGCCTTTGGCCGACCCGCACATTGCGCTGGTGGCGCTAGCTGAGCGCTATGGCCGCAATTGGCCGCAATGGCGACCGAATGCCCCAATTCAAGCCTTTTCATTGGAACTAGCGGCGATCCAAGGCCGCCACAAATCCTAAGGAGCGCCGATGATCACCGTTACCCGCGAACGTCAACTCCGCCGCCCAATCAGCGAACTCTGGCAACTGTTGGCCAATCCGCATAATTTGCCGCGAATTTTGCCACGCATCGCCCGCGTCGAAGTCAGTGAGCTAGCTAATGATCGCCAACCAGTAACTGCCTATTTCGATTTTGGCATTCCGCTTGGGACGCAGGCCGCCCAAGGCACATTTAGCCTGATCGAGCAACAATCGATTCGCTTTGATGCCGAACAACCCTTGCCAATTATGGCTCACTGGCAACTCCAACCTCATGCCAATAACACCAAAGTGCATGCCAGCCTCAGCTTCGATCTTAAACCAATTTTGGGGCCAGTCGCCAAAGTTGTGCCGATGAGCATCGTCAAAAGCGAAGTTTCGCGTGAGCTAGAGCAAGCGCTCGCCCGCATCGAACGCCTACGTCTGAGCTAGAGGACAAATCATGCCAGCAAAGCCGCTTGCGCCAAGTAAACGTTGGTTTGATCTGATTGTGGCTGGTTTGGGCTTGCTGCTGCTTAGTCCATTGCTGCTGCTGATTAGCTTAGCGATTAAATTAACCTCGCGTGGCCCAATTTTCTACATTCGCCCGCGGGTTGGCCGCGATGGCCATGAATTTCCCTTCTATAAATTTCGCACGATGGTGCTGAATGCTGAAGGCCAAGGCTTGGGCATTGAGGTCGCCCACAACGATCAACGCATTACGCGAGTTGGTCAATGGTTGCGCCGTTGGAGTTTCGATGAATTGCCGCAATTATTGAATGTTGTGCGGGGTGAGATGAGCTTAATCGGCCCGCGACCCAGCTTGCCCGAACAAGTAGCGCGTTATACTCCCGACCAGCGTCAACGGTTGGCGGTGCGCCCAGGGATTACTGGCTGGGCCCAAGTTAATGGCCGCAACGATATCGATTGGGCTGCTCGGATTCAGCTTGATTGTTGGTATATTGAGCATTGGAGTTGGCGGCTCGATAGGCTGATTCTTTGGCGGACAATTGGGGCAATTTTACGCCCAGTTGGGATTTATGGGCGCGATGGCGTGGCCAAAGATTTGCGGAGTAAATAATGCGACCAGTAATTATTGTTGGCACTGGCGGCCATGCGCGTGAGGTAGCTGAAATTGTGCAAGCCCAACATGCGGCTGGTAAAGGCGGCCCATTACGTGGCATGCTTACCGACGACGTTGCGCAGCATGGTACAAGCATTTTCGGTATTCGGGTGTTGGGGCCAATCGATTGGCTGACCACCCGTTTGGCTCAAGTGCATGTCGTGGTTGCGATTGGTGATAATGCCACTCGCCAGCGCATCGCCCACCAATTTGGCGCAGAGTTACAAGCGACCAGCGCAATCTCGCCTCATGCGCTGGTTTCGCCGCATGCCACGATTGGCGCAGGCGCAATGATTTTCCCCAATGCTGTGGTTGGGCCGCTTGCCGTCATTGGCGAATATAGTATCGTGAATGTTGGGGCGAGCGTTAGCCACGATAGCGTTGTGGCAGCATTTTGCAATCTCAACCCTGGCTCGCGAGTTGCTGGCACCTGCCAGATTGGCGAAGGCGTTTCGCTCGGAATGGGCGCACAGGTTATTCAAGGCCGTAGCATCGGGGCATGGACGGTGGTTGGGGCGGGCGCGGTGGTTATTCGCGATTTGCCCAGCCAAGCAAAGGCAGTTGGTGTGCCAACCCGTTTGTTGGGTTGATCCATGAAGGACACGAAGAGCACTAAGCTCGGTTAAGTGGTTCTTTGTCATTTTTATAAATTTTCAAGATTCTACTTAACTCAACATTCGTGCCCTTCGTGTCCTTCATGGATCAATCGGCTAGTTTTGGTCGGAATTTATAGCCATAGACCAACAAATCATCGTCGCCAACTTTGCCCCAACTGCGGGTCACTGCTTCCATAGCCATGCCAATTTGTAACTCGCTTGGCTCGCAATCAGTCAATTGAGCAGTAATCATACAACCATCAGCCAGCTTGATCATGCCCACCAGCACAATTGGCTCGTGGTCAAATTCGTTACGATTGCTACGTTGGGCTGTCCATGAGTAGAGTTCGCCAGTGTTGGCTAATTGATAAGGCTGCCAAGCGTCGCTGGCCTCGCCTAATTTGGCTGGCTGAGCCGGAAAACGTACCCGACCATCGCTGTGGCGCTGGCCTTCGAGGCGGTAGCGTTGGCCTTTGAGTCGCCATTGTTTTGGTAAATTCATCTAGACCTCCGCTACTTGCAAAATATGAGTCACGGCAGTTGCGCCAACGCCACCCAAGCACTGGGCTAGGGCTGTTTTGGCATTGGCAATTTGGTTGGCTCCGGCTTGGCCGCGCAGTTGAGCCACTAACTCAACCACTTGATAGACTCCGGTTGCGCCGCCAACATCGCCACGAGCTTTGTAGCCCCCAGCAGTCGCCAAAGGCAACGCGCCATCCTTGGCAATCACACCTTCGGCGGCCAGTTGTGTGGCATGACCACGTTCGGCATACCCAAGTGCCTCTAAACTCAAGGCTGCGGCAATCCCGTGCGGGTCGCTTAATTCGATGATGTTAATTGCATCGCGCTTGAGTTTAGCTTGTTGCAACGCGTTGTTACCGCTAGCTGCTGCCGCTTCAAGCCACAACAGATCGGGGCGTTGCGCCAAGGCAACATTGGTGCTGCTGGTTGCGCTGCCCACAATTGCGATTGGCTGCGCTATTTCGCGGGCATAGCGTTGGCTGACCAACACCACTGCTGCTGCACCATCGGCCACCGTCGAGCAATCGAGCATATTCAATGGCTCGGCAATTTGGCCGGCATTGGCCCATTTTTGAGCGTTGATTGCAAAGCGATACAGCGCATGGCGATTGCCAGCCCCATTGGCATGTGCATTAACCGCAAATGGCGCGAAGGCGGTGGCTGGCAATTGATATTCATGCAAATAACGTTGCATCAACAGTGCCCAAGCCCCAGTTAATGTCAGCCCAAGTGCCCGTTCAAGTTCGCCATCCAAGCCCAAGGCCAAGGCAGCCTGCAAAGCAGCATCGAGTTTGTCAGTGGCCTTTTCAACGCCTAGCACGACCACCACATCAGCCTGGCCGCTGGCAATTGCCAAATAGCCTTGACGCAAAGCCAATGCGCCGCTAGCACCAGCCGCTTCAACCCGTACCGCTTCGCAGTTCAAGCCAGCCGCGCCAGCGATATACGCGCCCAATTGGCTTTGCTCACTCAGCGTATCGCCTAGCGCATTGCCAACATACAACGCTTGAATTAAGCTTGGATCGAGTGAACCAACCGCGCCATGCAGCGCCTCTAAGGCCAAATCGAGCAACGAACGATCATAATGTTCGCGAACGGCGGTGCAAGCTGTGCCTGCAATAAAAACCTGGTTCATGCTCCTACCCCTTTACTCAACAATTTTGCCGCGCCACTTGGCATAGGTGGCATAATCGATTAATTGCCGACGTTTGAGATAGGCGCTGGTGCGTGGCGCTAAATTGCGAGCTGCCGCCAAAGCCTCAGTTACCACTAACGAATAGGCATCGCTGCCAGCTCCACTGCCATAGGAAGCCAGCAAAATCCGGTCGCCAGCTTGAGCCACATCAAGCACAGCACATAAGCCAATCATTGAGGCTGCCGAATAGCTGTTGCCAATTTCGCCCGCCAACAAACCAGCTTGGCATTGTTCGGGAGCAAAACCCACCTGTTTCGCAACAGTTTGCGGAAATTTAACATTCGGTTGGTGAAACACAGCATATTGATAATCGGCAGCAGTGCGACCTAATTCGGCCAACAATTGCTTGGCAGCAGTGCTAACGTGGTGAAAATAGGCTGGCTCGCCGGTAAAGCGATTGCCATGCATCGGGTAAGGTCGATCAGCGCGGCGAAAGAAATCAGGGGTATCAGAAACATACGAAAGGGTTGCTTCAATAGTGGCTAGCGCTTGCTGAGCAGGCCCGACGATCAACGCTCCCGCAGCGGCAGCAGCGGTATATTCCAAAGCATCGCCTGGGCGACCTTGGGCCGTATCAGCGCCAATCGCTAGCACATAATCAGCCATTCCACTGCCAACCAAGCCCATGCCTGCGCTCAAGGCCTCGGTGCCAGCTTTGCAGGCAAATTCCCAATCGGCGGCGCTGATCCAGCGCGATGTGCCAAGGGCTTCGGCGACTAATGTGCCGCTAGGCTTGACACTATAAGGGTGGCTTTCGCTGCCAACCCACACAGCGGCTAATTGTTGTGGGTCGAGTTGCGCCCGATTGAGTGCATTCCGGCCTGCCTCAATCGCCATGGTAATTGTATCTTCATCGGGGCCAGGCACACTTTTTGATGTAATTGGCAATGCTCCTTCGCCAGCGGCCCATACTCGAGCGATCTCTTGGGCTGCAATTCGATAGCGCGGAACATATGCTCCATACCCAACGATCCCAACTGGACGTTCAGGTTGACGCATGAGTTTGTCCTTTCAACAATGGTTGGTGGTGCTTCGTTGCAACCGCTGGCCGCATTGCCAACTCAATTTCTGCTAGCACTCTAGCACGCCAAAGCTGCCAAAACCTGTCAAGCCAGCCGTAAAAGCTTGATGAAAACTCTCAACTTGGGCGAAGCTGTGGTATGCTGATGGATATTTGGGCAATTTTAATGATTGATTACGGCTGGCAAGTCAATTTGGTTTGCTATGCCAAACTATGGGTCGCAATTGCCCTATCAGTGCGAGATGTTGTATGTATTACGAATATCAGCATGAGCAAAATTTGGTTGTGAGCACTGCCGAAATGGAGCTTGGGTTTTCGACCTCAACAGGCATGCTCACCTTGCTGCGTCGCCCTAACCAAGCCAACATTTTGAATATCGGTAGCATTGGCATGTCGGTCGATGTGCAATTAGCCGATGGTTGGGTCAGCGAAACTCATTTTCCCCGCTATTTAAGCCATCATGGCCGTGAAGTTGACGGCGTAACTGAATTGACGATCAACATTGGCTTGGGCTTTTTGCGCATCAGCGATAGCTTGCAAATTACTGGAACCTTGATTCGGCGTTCGGTCGCTGTGACCAACAGTGGCGGCAACGAGGCGCGGGTACATTGGGTGCGGTTGAGTTGGCCCTATGCGCGGGTTGGCAGTTATAGCGAAGCTCGGTTTGAAGCACCTAGCAATAGTTTTCGGCCACGGCTGGATATTGCCGCAGTTTCAAAATTGCGGCGTGGTACATTGCCGACGCAAACGATTGCCCCAGCCATTCGCCGTGGACGCTTATTTGAAAATGCACCAGATCGTGGACCCGGGTTATTAGCCTTGCACAGCACCAGCGAGAGCGATAATTTGCTGTGTTGGTATTGGAGTAAAAGCCAATCGGCTTGGCCCGATATTGATGGCAACGATTTGGCATTAACGGTCGGCCACGAGCTTGAAATTGCTGGCTGGCTCGCGCCCGATGCCACGCTGAGCGGCGGCACGCAATATTGTATGTTGGTGCATGGCAATTGGTACGATGCGATGCATGCCTTTCATAACACCTGGCCTGTGCTGGGAGTGCAGACCTTGCCCGATGTGCCCGATTGGGTTTGCGCCGCCAATATTTATGAAACGCACGTTGGTTTATGGGGTGGCTTTGCCAAATTTAGCCAAGAGCTAACCCGTTTGCGCGATTTGGGCTTCGATACGATTAATCTCATGCCAATTTGGCGCTATCACAATCTTTCGGACCAGCCGTGGGATATGAACTGGCAGGCTTCTGGTTCGCCCTACGCGATCGAAGATTTTGAGCAGCTGGAGCCTAGCTTGGGCACTGCCGAAGAATTTAAGGTCTTGGTTGAGCAAGCGCACGCCTTGGGCATGCGAATTTTATGCGATCTGGTGGTGCAAGGTTGCTCGCGCACTGCCCGCTATGTGCAAGAGCGGCCAGGCTGGTTTTGTCGCGATGAGCGGGGGCGCTTGGTTTCATCGCACGGTTGGAACGATACCTACAGCTTTGATTGGGCGAATCCTGAAGTGCAAGATTTCTATGTTGATTGGACGACTCGTTTTGCCCAAACCTATCAGATTGATGGCTGGCGAGTTGATGCCCCACATCGCAAGGAGCCAAATTGGGATCGGCGCTTGGAGCGGATGGCTGCTAGCACCTCATTTGGCGTATTGACGATTGTTGAGCGCATGCGCCAAGCCTTGCGCCAAATCAACCCGCAAGCAGCATTATTGTGTGAATTGTATGGCCCGTTGTTTCCAATTAATCACGATTTTGCCTACGATTATCTGGCGCATTTGATGTTTTTCCACGCTGGCTTGGGCGTGCTCTCGCCCTACGAATTGGGCGAATGGCTCGAAGATCACTTTTTGGCTTTGCCCAAGGGAGCAATTCGAGTTTGCTTTACTGAAACCCACGATACCCGCGATGTCAACCCGATTGCCGATGCCGTGCGAGGTTCGCGTTTGGCGCGGTTGCTGCTGACTGGCATGGTTGGCTGTGGCTTTGTGCCAATGCTTTGGACGGGACAGGAAGTGGGACAGGAAGCCTGGCTCAAACAATTATTCAGCATTCGTGCCAACTACCCAATTTTGCGTTATGGCAAACAACTGTTTAACGTCATGCCCTGCGATATGCCCTCAGTTTGGAGCGTGCTACGGGTTTGGCACGAAGAACGCTTGGCGGTGGTGCTGAATATGGGGCCACATCGGCGCACTGCCACCCTGAGCATGCCCGTTGATCGTATGCACATGGTCGAAGGTGACTATCATTTGTTTGATTTAGTGCGCGGCCAAGCAGTCGAATACGCTGGGCGCAACACTTGGCGACGTGATGATTTGTTGAATTTGACCTTGATTTTAGAGCCATTCGATAGTCTGCTGCTGCATATTCGAGCTGGTACGCCGCCCCAATCAGAGCCTGCCAAGGCTGAGCCAGTTGCCGCCGCTGCACCAGCAACCACGAGCCGACGACGGAATCGATAACAAATGGAGATCGGTTGTCGGGGATCGGGGATCAGGTTTTAACCCAGAGGCGCAGAGAATGGCTATGGGCTGAATGTAATAGGCTAGCGGAATATTTGATGAAATTTCAACCAATCCCCCGCTAGCCCATAGCCTAAAGCCTGTAATCAACTTCCCTTCGTGCGCTTCGTGTCCTTCGTGGATCAAAAAAGCTCTGCGTCTCTGCGTTAATAGGGTTATTGCTGGATGTTCCAACCAAACCCCGCTAGCCAAAAGCCCAGAGCCAATTCCCCCTTCGTGTCCTTCGTGGTTAAATTTCATCCTGCATCCCTCGTTGCCCCAAGCTTGTATGGTAAGATAAGGCAAGATTTGATTTTACTTCACGGAGGACAACGATGTCGGACCATAAGGTGTACTATAACTACATTGGCGGCGAGTGGGTGCCAGCGCGTTCGGGCAAGACCTACGAGAACCGCAACCCCGCCGATACCCGCGATGTGATTGGCATCTTCCCCGACTCTGGTGCTGAGGATATTGCCGATGCGGTTGCTGCCGCAAAGGAAGCCTACAATGCATGGCGACTTGTGCCAGCTCCCAAGCGTGGCGAGTTGCTGTATCGGGCTTCGCAAATTCTTCAAGAACGCAAAGAGCAATATGCCAATGATATGACCCGTGAAATGGGCAAGGTTTTGGCCGAAACCCGTGGCGATGTCCAAGAAGCGATCGACATGGGCTATTTTATGGCTGGCGAAGGTCGGCGTTTGTATGGCGTAACCACGCCCTCGGAATTGCCCAATAAATTCCAAATGAGCGTGCGCCAACCGTTGGGCGTGTGTGGCTTGATTACGCCATGGAACTTCCCAATGGCCATCCCATCGTGGAAGATTTTTCCAGCCTTGATTTGCGGCAACACCGTGGTGATCAAGCCTGCCGAAGATACGCCACTTTCAACCTACAACTTTGTGCAAGCTTTGGTTGATGCTGGCCTACCCAAAGGCGTGGTCAATATTGTTTCAGGCCATGGCCCAACTGCTGGCGAGCCATTGGTGCAACATCCCGATGTTAAAGTGATTTCGTTCACTGGCTCGACCGAAGTTGGTCGCCATGTTTCAACGCTTTGTGCCCAACAAGGCAAGCATGTATCGCTCGAAATGGGCGGCAAAAACCCCATGATCATCATGGACGATGCTGATCTTGATTTGGTGTTGGCGGGCGCGGTTTGGGGCGCGTTTGGTACAACTGGCCAACGCTGTACCGCGACCTCACGGATTATTGCTCATCGCTCAATTGTTGATGAACTGACCAGCCGCATCCAAGCTGAAGCCAAAACCATTCAAGTGGGCAATGGCTTGCTCGATGGCATGCAAATGGGACCATCAATTAACGAAGGCCAATTGAGCGTGGTTGAAAAATATGTCAAGATTGGCCGTGAAGAAGGCGCTGAATTGGTGCTGGGCGGCGAACGCTTGACCGATGGCGATTTAGGCCATGGCTTCTTCCACCAGCCAACCATTTTTGGCAATGTCAAACGCAATATGCGCATTGCTCAAGAGGAAATTTTCGGGCCAGTGGTCTCGATCATTCCGGTTGATAGCCTTGAAGAAGCGATTGATGTTGCCAACGATGTGCCATACGGCTTATCATCATCGATTTATACTCGCAATGTCAACAATGCCTTCATTGCCATGCGCGATCTCTACACTGGGATTGTCTATGTCAATGCGCCAACCATCGGGGCCGAAATTCACTTGCCCTTCGGTGGTACCAAAGGCACTGGCAACGGCAAGCGTGAAGGTGGCACGCAGGTACTCGATACCTACAGCGAATGGAAATCGTTGTATGTCGATTACAGTGGTGGCTTGCAACGCGCCCAAATCGATAACGCCGAATAACCAGTATTTCAGCCGAGAGCCAGTCGTTGGGCTGGCTCTTGGTTGGATGCAAAAGCGCGTTAAGACTTTGTTTCTTGTCACTCCCCCCTCGTTCGAGTACAATACCAAAAAATTCTGACACATTTCGTTGTCTCAATGAGCAGCGCTGCTCCAACCCCTTTGCAACGACACGAGAACACACACTTATGATCGCAACATCTTCACGACAGGTAGCCGTGCCACGCACACAACGTCGCCGCTTCACGGTTGAACATCTGGCCTATATTGGCCTTGGCTTGCTCTCGGTGCTGATGCACGTGTGGGCGCTTGGCGGTCGATCATTGCACCACGATGAGACGATTCATGCCTATTATTCGTGGTTGCTCTATCGCGGCGATGGCTATTTGCATGATCCGTTGACCCACGGGCCGTTTTTGTATTATTGGACAGCCTTGCAATACTTTTTGTTTGGCGACAATGAGTTTACGGCACGTTTGGCCGCTGCGACCTTTGGCATTGCCTTAACCCTCACGCCGTGGCTGTTGCGCAAAAATATTGGGCGCGGCACAGCTTTGTTGATGGTGGGCTATCTGTTAATTTCGCCAGTAACCTTGTATGTCGGGCGTTTTATTCGCCACGATATTTTTGCGGTTACTCAAGAAATTATCTGTCTGATTGCGATCATTCGCTATATTTCCACGCGCCATGTGCGTTGGATTTATATTTTCTTCGCTTCGTTTGCTTTAATGTTTGTAACGATTGAGACCTCGTATCTCTTTACCTTGACCCTTGGTAGTTTTATTGTGCTGGTCACCTTGTGGCAAGTCAATCGCAAGCTGTTGATTCTGTTTGGAGTCTATGGCTTATTGGCGGTCGCTTGTCTCAAAGGCATCCCTGATCATCGTGGCCTCTTGGTTACAGCTAATGGCAACCCCGCCCCAGTGCTCGATGCCAATGGTCAAGAGCAATGGTTGCCGCTGCCGTTGGTCACTGAAAGCCAAGCCTTGGTCGTGCGTAATCAAGGCGATGATCTGTTTTTCGATGACACCGCCAATGGTGGTTTCCGCCAAGGCTACTTCTCGAAATTGCGCGAAACCTTGTTTGGCATTAGCGCTGCCGAGGTGCAATCGAATCCAAGCCGCCTCTATCACCAAGTTAAAAATCAAACGCTCTATGGCAACAACGGCGTGTTTATGCACATGCCAATTACCGCCCTAACGCTGCTCACGCTGGTCTTTTTGATCGCGGTGATTGTGATTATTTGGTTTTACAAGGGCAAAGATCAGACGCAAACTATGTGGAAACGGGCGGTCAGCCAAGCTCCCGAGCGTAGTTTATTGCCCGCTCTAGATTCGTTGTGGAGTATGCACGGGGCGCTGGCGGTGATTTTGGGACTAGTGATTTACGCCGCTTTCTTCACCTCGTTTGGTGTGCATCCGGTTGGCGTGGTTTCGGGGATTGCTGGTTCGTTGCTGTATTGGGTGGCCCAACACGATGTTGAGCGCGGCGGTCAGCCCAGCCATTATTATTTTGTGCAATTGCTGGTGTACGAGCCATTACTGCTGTTTGCTGGCTTTGCGGGAACCTTGGCAGGCATCGGCCACTTGGTGTTGCAAATCAAACGAGGCGCTGCCTTGACGGCTCAGCGCATGGCGCCTGGTTTGTTGGCGTGGTGGGCGGCTGGCTCGTTTGCTCTGTATAGCTGGGCTGGCGAGAAAATGCCATGGATCACCTTGCACGTGGCCGTACCATTGATTTTTATTGCAGCTTGGGGCATTGGGCGGATTTTCACTTGGGGCTTTCAGCCAATTCAAAAAGCTTGGCTTAGCAGCAAAATCCCAACCCGCCGCGATGAATGGCTTGGGCTATTCGGCTATTTGGCGGTAGTGGGTTTGGTTGCTAGCTATGCACTCATGCAATTAGTGCGGATGATTCGCATCCAACCCAATATTGCACCAACTGGTAGCCCCGCAACGCCGATGTTCCTTGTGAGCATGATCTTGATCATGCTAGCAATTACCGGTTTTTATAGCTTGTTCCATGGCTGGCGGCGAGCGCTCACAGGCTTGACCTTGGCCTTAACCATTATGTGGAGTGCCTATTCATTCCGCTCGGCTTGGCGCTTGAACTACCAAAATGGCGATATTCCGGTAGAAATGCTGGTGTATGTGCAAAGTTCGCCCGATGTTGGCCGCGTGATGGACGATTTGCGCAAAATCTCGGTTGCTGAGACAGGCCGCATGGAATTGCCGATTATGTATGATAACGAGCAAATCTGGAAGTGGTATGTGCGCGAATATACCAAAGCGGTTGGCTTCTCTGGCTCGATGAATAGCCCAGCCACCGCTGAAACAGCAGCAATTTTGATGATCGACAGCAATTGGTCAACCAACGAAGCCAATGTCCAAGGCTTCCTTGAAGGGCGCTTCCCATTGCGTTGGTGGTTCCCTGAAAGCCAGTTTTATCGCTTTGCCGAAGTACCAGAACTTGATGCCAATGGTCAAACCATGCGCGATAGTAGCGGTGAGCAAGTGATGAAAGCTGCGCCATACGAGCAAGATTCGACGATTGGGCGATTAATCCGCGACCCATTTGATGCTAAAACCCAAAATGAGCTTTGGCGTTACTTGCTGTTCCGTCAGCCGCCAGGCCAACTCTCATCGGTTGATTTTAAAGTCTATGTTCGCCCGCGCTATGCCCACGTGTTGGGCGTGCAAGCTCAAAACGTGAATGGCCAATCGCAGGTGCGTTAGGCCGGTCTGTGTTTCCACTTTGTAACGAGATGATTTGTTGCTTATGACCACACCTGACTTAACCAAAAAGCGTCTGCGTCGCGCTCAGCCAATTCAAGTGCGCCGTCGGCAGAGTTCATCATGGTTAGATCGTTCGATTGCATTTAGCTGGCTGAATAGCGAGCTAATTGGCTATGTTGTGCTGATTGCGCTGAGTGTGTTTATGCACTTGTGGCAATTGGGCAATATGGCCATGCACCACGATGAATCGATCCATGCCAAATATAGCTGGCAGTTTTATATGGGCAAAGGTGGCTTCCAATGTGGCCTGAACAATGCCTCATCGGATACCTACTGCTATAACCCAGTTTTTCACGGCCCAACCCTGTATCTCAGTACCTATCTGAGCTACTTTTTATTTGGGGCGAGCGATGCCACCGCCCGTTTACCAATGGCCGTGGCTGGCATTGCTTTGGTCGCCTCATGTTGGATGTTGCGGCCATTAATTGGTAAACGTGCTGCGTTGTTGAGCGCTGGCTTGATGGTGCTCTCACCAACCTTGCTCTACTTTACGCGCTTTGCCCGCCACGATGCCTTGGCAATTCTGTTCACCTTTTGGTTGATGGTCGGCTTGTTTCGCTTTTGGCAATCGGGCCGTGGTCGCTGGCTCAATTTGGCTATGGCCAGTTTGGCGTTGCTCTGGGCAACTCATGAGCTAGTCTTTATTATTGGCTTTATTATCATCAGCTTCTTGGTGCAGCGCTTACTATGGGAAGCGTTTGGCTCGAAAAAATTCGTGATTGTCTCAGGCGTTTTGATGGCAATTACTGGGATCTTGATGATCTTCCAGCCGCACGTGTCGCTACCAACCGCCACCAATCAAGAAGCCAATGAGCTGAATTTTGGTGGTTTGGGCTTGATTGGGTTTTCGACCTTGCTCTTTGGGCAATTAATTAGCCTGCGTTGGAGTGAAGCCCCACTATTTCGCCAAGGCCTGCGCTATGTGACCAAACGGGTGTTTTGGCAAGCCTTTGCGGCCTTTGCAGTAACCTTTATTGTGCTGTTCAGCACCTTCTTCACCTACCCGCGTGGGGTGGTCGATGGCCTGTTTGCTGGAATTAGCTATTGGTTTGGCACACAGCAGACCTATGCTCGTGGCGACCAGCCATGGTTCTACTATTTCATGCAATTGGGTATTTACGAATTATTGCCAGTCAGCTTGACCTTGGTTGGCTTAGGTGGTTGGCTGGCCAAAATTGGCTGGCGCAAGGCCGTTACCAATTCCAGTTTATGGGATGATGAAACCAGCGCTGAAACCCCGAAATCTGCTGATGCTGACGCTACAAGTGCTCAGCCCGAAGCCCAAGCTGAACCTGTGGTTGTCACGATTGAGCCAATTGTTGATGGTGTTCCGATCGGCGAAAATCCAGTTGTGGTTGCTGGTCAAACCTCATATATGGCCCAAGCTGTAGCCGAAGCCAAGTCTAGCGAACCTACATTCGAAGAAACGGTGCCAGCAATTTGGTTGGGCTTTTTGTTCTATTGGTTCTTGATGGCATTAACCCTGTTTTCGTGGGCTGGCGAGAAAATGCCCTGGTTGACGATTCACATGACCCTGCCCGCCGTTTTGGCAGGAGCATGGGCACTCGATAAAATCGTTGAGCGCACCAATTGGGCCGAAACCAAACGCACAATTGCCTGGTTGGCAATTCCCTTGGGCAGCATCGCCTTTGCCCTGATTATTGCGATTATGGGTTCGATTGGGGCTTCAACCGGAGCCAGCCAACAGGTTATGACCACCCGCGTCAGTGCCTTCTTGCTGGTCGTGTTGTTGCTGATCGTTGGGGTATTGCTGTGGATGTTGGTGCAACGCGCCCGCTTGCGAATCATCGCGGCCTTTGCAACCTTGGGTATTTTGGCACTTTTGGGGGTTTATAGCCTGCGCTCAAGCGTGGTTGCAGCCTATATTCAACCTGATGTGCCCGTGGAATTTTTGGTCTATACCCAAACCGCCCCTGACATGCCAGTGATTGTGCGTGAAGCTGAGCGCTTGGCAATTAGCCAAACTCGCAACAGCCGCTCAATCGAAGATCCAACTGGCGGCCACACCATGAAAATTCTGATTAGCTCAGGCGATGATTCAAGCCCAAGCCGTGAAGGTGGCCTGAATCAACCGCTCGATTGGTATTTCCGCGATTGGACAAACATTCAGTGGGTCAGCAAGAGCCAAATCGCTACACTTGATCAAAGTATGCTCGATGCTCCAATGGCGATCTTCTCGAAATCGAATTTAGCTGCTGATACGACCCAACGCATGGAGCAAGCAGGCTATGTGCAGCTCTACGATACCTATCATAATTGGTGGTTCCCCGAAGGCAGCAGCGACGGCTTATCAAGCTATAAAGAAAAACTCTACGATCCGGCCTATGGCTGCGATCCCGCGCTCAAAGGTCAGCAAGATATCAATGGGCGCTCAAAATTCAACTGTACTTTGGGCGGCGCATTCATTCTGACATGGCCGTTGCGCCCATCAAATTGGGTCGCATTGCGTGAGTATATGCTCTCGCGCGAGTTGCCCGATACGGTTTCATTGAATGGTCGCGAGATTGTGGTTTACGTCAAGCGCGATTTGGCCAGCTTGCCAGTTGGCGAAGGTGGTGCAGTTAGCGGCACAGGCAGCACGCTCAAACTGGTTTCCGAAGGCCAATTGTTGGGCGACGAACCAGCCGAACCACGGGGCATTGCAACTGGCCCCGATGGCTCGGTTTATATCGCCGATGCCCCGAATAATCGGATTTTGGTCTATCAAACCGATAGCCAAACCCGCATTATCAGCGGCACGAACACTGGCGCATTGCTCGAACCATCGGGCGTTGCGGTCGATGAACAGGGCTTCGTCTATGTTGCTGATACCTGGAATGCCCGCATTGCCAAGTTCAACCCTCAAGGCAATTTCGTCACCAGTTGGGGTAGCGGCAGCGAAGAATTACAACCTGGTTCAGGCAAGCGTTTGACCCGCACTGGCGGCACAACTGAGGGCAATAGCGCCAATCCACTGGGCTTCTTTGGCCCGCGCAACTTGGTAGTCAGTGCTGGCCGCGTCTATATCGCCGACACTGGCAACAAACGGGTGGTTGTCACCGATACTGATGGCAATTATCTAGGCCAAGTTGGCACTGCTGGCGCAGGCATCGGTCAATTCAACGAGCCAATTGGCTTGGGCATTGCCAACAACAATTTATATGTTGGCGATACTTGGAATGGCCGAATTCAGGTGTTCCCACTTGATGCCAATGGCGTGCCACAAGGCGTACCAAGCGTGCAATGGCCAGTTGCTGGCTGGCAAACCGATACCTACCTCGACCCATTTATTGCGGTTGATAGCCAAGGTCGGGTGGCGGCGGCTATTCCGAGCAAAAACCAAGTTGCGTTGTATGGAGCAACTGGCCAATTGCTGCTGGTTTGGGGTGGCCAAGGCAACGACGATGCCTCAACTGGCCAACCCAGCGGTATGGCCTTCGCCCCTGATGGCAGCGTCTATGTCAGCGAAAAAGCCAATCGTCGGATTCAACGCTGGGTTCTGCCCAAAGTTCGCTAAATCAAGCTAGCTTGACACAAGCCCATGGCTAAAACCATGGGCTTGTGTCATTAACGAGCGTTGCTATGCTACAATGGCGTTTATTCCAGCCCCATTTTGTTGATTGCGCTTTTGCGTAGGTGAAGGTGTGTTATGACTCAGCCGCAAACCACATATGACCCCGACAGCGATAGCCTGTTGTTGCGTTTGGCCTCTGGCGAGGAATGGGTGCAGTTTGATTTAAATGAGTATGTGCAGGTCGAGACCGATCCCCAATTGCAGACCTGCTATGCCTTGACCTTGAATGATTATTCGCTGCTGATTGCCCAAACCAAATATGGACAGCGCTTCTTTCCGCTTGATGGTTTGCAAACGCTCCACCAAGCGCAACAAGAACGGTTGTTGGCTTTATTACTTAGCCACGACTTACAACCATTTTTAAGCGTTGCCGCCTTCACGCCTTCCTTGGTCGATACCATCCCGATGATCACCATCCACGATTCGATCAGCTTTGATCAGGCTGAATGGCAATCGCGCTTTGGCCAATATCGCAATAGCTAGCTGTTATTTTATGATTGAGAGAGTGTCCTATGACAACGGATCTGTTGCAGGCTGCCCGCCAGGCATTGCAAGAACACAATTATCCCTTAGCACAACAACACTTAATTCCGCTTGTGCGGGCTAATCCTAGTAATGGTGAAGCATGGTGGCATTTAGCCCAAACCTTTGATGACCCTCAAAAACGCCAAGATTGCCTTGATCGTGCGCAACGTCATGGCTACTCACCGCCAGTAGCGATAGCTGAACCTGAAATTATTTTGCCATGGGAACAAGCCGATGCTTGGAATAGCCCTATGCCAATGACCAATCCCTCACCATCGTTTGCGCCACCACCGCCGAGCAGTGCTGTGGCTGCCAATCCGCGCCAGCCCGCGCCAAGTGCTGCCCATCAATTACCAACCGCACCACCGTACCCAACGCTTAAACCAGCCGATCTGCGCCAAATTGTTAGTATTCTGAAAAGCCCTGTATCACGAGATCAGCAAATTCAGTCGGTTATGGGCATGTTTCATTGCTCTGCTGAGCATGCTGATACGCTCTTGCAAGGGGTTGCTTACCACTACCCTGAGCAGTTTAAGAGCCCAGTTAAGCGCAACCTCTATAGAATCTCGGTGGAAGTGGCTAGCGTTCTTTTAGGTGTGATTTTGACGCTGATTGCGACCTTTTTGATTTTCGATCCAGACCGAACGAATAGCCTTAGATGGCCGGTTCGCCTGCTTTTAGTTGGCATCTTTATTACGCTAACCGCATCCTATCGCGTATTTAAGCTGATGTATAACACTCCTGAACACTAGTCGTGGCACAGCATTTGCTTTTATACAATTGTGTAAAAGACAGATAGTTGTAGCGATAACAAAGGAGTTAGCAATGAGTAATTTAGGCGAACGAATCAAAGGTAAGGCTGAAGAAATATATGGCGATGCCAAAGAACGCCTTGGCGATGCCTTAGATAACGAACAAATGCAAGCTGAAGGCCGCGCCACCGAACTCAAAGGCGAAGCCCGCCAAGAGGCCGCCAAAGCCGCCGAACGGCTGGGTGGCATGGCCGATGAAGCCAAAGGTAACCTCAAACAAGTAGCTGGCGATTTGTTGAACAACGAACAAATGCAAGCTGAGGGTATCGCTGAAGAACTCAAAGGCGAAGCCCGTCGCAAAGCCAACCAATAGCTATCAACAGTTCCCTCGCAATAGCTCACCTAACGCCACCATGAATCGGTGGCGTTAGGCTTTTATGGTGATTTTTGCCGTAGTACCCGCCCAAAATGCCTCCATTGTGGCTCTATCTCAGGTAGAGTAAAACAAATGGAGGCGTTTATGAATCGTTCAAGCTCACTATTCACATTATTAATCGTGGCAATCTTATTGATTCCAACATCATCACAAGCAACCACGAGTACCTCAACTCGCCGCTTTATCGATCAGCCTTGGCTGAATCTTTATTATACAAATTTGGTATGGGAAGATACGGGTAAATGTCGGGCGATGTTCCGCGTGAAAACTACGGATTTATGCACCCATGGCCCTGATTCGCCTGAACCTCAAATGGCTAAAAGTTGGGCTGAAGAATTATTTTATCCTAACAATCAAATGCATTTGTCAATAGAGCAATCATCCCAACCTTGCCTTGACGATAGTACCAACGACTATCGAACTCAAGTTTTATATGTGCGGGCTAGCGATGCCCAAGATAATAGCTCGATCATCGCGCCCGTTTTACGCAAGCATTTATTGGGTGTAAACGAAATCTATAACCAAAGTGCCCAATTAACTGGTGGTCAGCGCCATATTCGTTGGCAACTTAACCAAGCCTGCCAAATTGACGTGCAGCATGTGGTTATTCCGCCAGCAGCCGATGATGATTTTGGCGCAACGATCAATGCCGTGGTGGCCCAAGGCTTCAATCGTGATGATCGTAAATATGTGATGTTTGTTGAAGCCCGCTATTACTGTGGGATTGCCACGGTGCAGCACGATACGCAACCAAGCAGTGCCAATTTAAATAACCATAGCGTAGCCTATGCCCGGATTGATGCTGGCTGTTGGAATGCTCGCGTAGTCGCTCACGAACATATGCATATGATTGGTGGAGTTCAGCCAAGTGCGCCGCATACCACCAAGAGTTGGCATTGCACCGATGAATGGGACATTATGTGCTACTCCGATGCACCGTCGTATCCAGATTTAGAAATCGCCTGCCCTGAGCATAGCATTCGTGATATTTTCGATTGTGGCAATGATGATTATTTTCATACCAACCCAGCCGCCGATAATTACCTTGCCAGCAATTGGAATAGCGCCAATAGCCTATTTTTGAGCCAACAAAGCCAATATTGGCGGATCTATCTGCCGATTGCCAGCAATTGAACGGGCCGGACTACCCATGCCAGTCCTTGTTAGAACTAGTAGTAGTACAGTGCTGATAAGTGCCTTGTAGTGCAGGCGAGATATGCCTTTAGGGCTATAGGCAGTTTGCGCAATAAGCCGTAGCCTAAAAGCCTGATTGATTGAATTATGTTGAATGGGCACATGTATGAACACATTGGCTAATGCTGCGCTGATTCCCCTGCTGATCGCTGCCAAACAGGCCGACCGAGGCGCGTTCGTCCAAATCTATGAGCATTATCGCAATGCCTTGCTGCGCTTTTTCTATGCTCATTGCAGCAGTGCTGATCTGGCTGAGGAGTTGAGTAGCGAACTATGGTTGCGGGTGGTGGAGCATCTGCCACACTTCAATTTGCCGCTCGAGCATGCTGATTTGGCCTTTACTGGCTGGCTTTTTCAAATTGCGCGGCATCTGCTCACCGATGGTTATCGCCAACGCCAGCGTCAAGCCTATGAACCACTCAACGAGGCAACCGCGCTGGCCAACTCTGATCCAACCGCAATTAGCGAATTACACGCAATTCAAGCATCGTTAGTCCATGCTTTAGCCGCGCTCACGCCCGATCAACGTGAGGTAGTGTACCTACGCTTTTTTGCCCACTACACCAGTGCCCAAGTCGCTGCCTATACTGGTCGAACGGAATATGCGGTCAAATCGTTGCAATATCGTGCCCTGCATACCCTTGCTCGCTCAACCGAGCTTCGGCAATGGTATCTTGGTGAAAAAGAGCCGCTGTTTAAATTTAGCATGTGATGAAAACCTTTCCAAGAGAGAATAGGACTAATGGTCTATCAGCAAGCCATAGCGAAAAAGCACTCCTCACGTTTTACCTAGCAGAATCGCAACAGAAGGAGCCACCCATGTCAGCAAAACCAACCAACGAATGGCGTTTCAAAATCTTGCTTGCCAGCCTTGTAATCATTTTTATGTTTGCAGGGTTGAGCCAAGCCAGCGGCAAAACCAGCCCCTTAGACCATGGTGTCGATAATCCATACCCAATGCCAACCCGGACTCGCGTGCCGTTTGTCACTCGTACACCCCGCCCAACTCATGTGCCAATCACCCGCACACCCCGCCCAACTCGTGTGCCAATCACTCGCACGCCCGAGGCCACTCGTACACCTTGGCCAACCCCACTTGCTACTCGCACTCCATTGGCAACGCGCACGCCCGAGGCCACTCGTACACCTTGGCCAACCCGCACCCCTGAAGCTACCCGCTTGCCGATCACCCGCACGCCCGAAGCTACTCGTACACCTTGGCCAACCCCACTTGCTACTCGCACTCCATTGGCAACGCGCACGCCCGAAGCTACCCGCTTGCCGATCACCCGCACGCCCGAGGCAACGCGTACACCTTGGCCAACCCGCACCCCTGAAGCAACAAAAACGCCAACTCCTACACTTTAGTTAAATTATAGAGCAGCCAGATTACATATTGATCTCGCTGCTCTAGCTACAAAAATAGGACTAAAGATTAAATAAGTACTTTTAATATTTTATACGAGTAGTAATAATTAAATGCCAAGAATATAGGACTAAAGAACTGTAAAATTCACATATCGATTGATTGAATACTTCGTTTCTCTCAATAGCAATACTATTTTGGTGAAGGAGTATTCAATGTTTAAATTCCGATCGATTTCAAGCAAGCGATTAACGCTATTCGCAAGCAGTCTAGGATTATTGTTAATCGCAGGTTGTAGCCAAACAACCCAACAAACGCAGAATTCCAGCAACTATCCAGGACCACAAGCTACGGCAACTGCTTTGATCGCTTCAACTACCCGCACGCCGCGCCCAGAACCAACCAAAACTAAAACTGCCACTGCGGTAGCCACGCCTACGCGTCCAGCCACCTATCCTCAGCCGACTAAAACGCTGGTAGCAGTTGCGACCCGTACCCCACGGCCTGAACCAACCAACATCGCCTCACCCGTGCCAGCAACTCCAAGCCAAACCTTGGTTGCGACCCGCACGCCCCGACCTGAACCAACATTAACGCCACGCCCAGCGCCAACCGCAACCAACATTCCACCAGTCAATCCCTATCCGCAGCCAACCACTGGCAGCCAACCAACGCTTGTCATTCAACCAACGGCTGGCGTTCAGCCTACAACTGGAACGCAACCAGAACCAACTCAGACCCCACGATCAGAACCAACGGCCAATCCGTATCCGCAGCCCCAACCAACGCGCACGCCTCGGCCCGAACCGACGGCCAATCCGTATCCACAGCCTCAACCAACGCGCACACCCCGACCCGAACCGACGGCCAATCCGTATCCACAGCCACAGCCAACGCGCACGCCTCGGCCCGAACCGACGGCCAATCCGTATCCACAGCCACAGCCAACGCGCACGCCCCGACCCGAACCAACCCAACATCCCTATCCATAAGCTAAAATGAAGCAGAGGCGATCGAATTCGATCGCCTCTGCTTCTCTTTTTGATACGTGCAATCTAGAGTTGTTCGAGCACTGCGCTCTCTTGACCAAGCATTGAGTAGAGGTTGCTCAATAAGCCCTCTTGGGGATTGATGCGATAACTTGGTTCTAACATCACTTGGCCCATTGGATTCGGCAAATAGATCGTGATTGGCTGGTCACCTTCATAGCCGCGCAACACCCGATCAATCTCTTGCATGCGCCGAATATCAGTTTCGGTGTTGCCTGAGCGGGGCAAATAAATGTGGAGATGATAACGCGGCCCGCTAGCAATCGCTACGTTGCTGCTATCTTCAGGCGCTGCGGTTGGCGCAACACTGACTTTACGCCGTGGCCGTGGCACAATTGTAACGGCGGCTGGAGCTGCTTCGGCATGACCATTGCCATTGCTATGATTGCCGTTGCCATTGGGATAATGCCCGTTGCCATTGCCATTACTTGCAGCATAGCCATTGCCATTGCTATTAGCGGGGGCTGAATTAACGCTGGGTGTGCTCATAGCTGGACGTACCTCAACATACACATCGTCATGGAATGGTTCCTCAGGCATTGGTGCGCCATCATCAAGATACTCGGGCATGGCCTCGACCGCGCCAACCGAACGCCGCACCGCCACGGTTGCCGCAGGTGCAGCTTTGTTGGTTGTTTGTTCAACCTTAAAGGCCGTGACGGATTCAAGCATCAACTGCATTTCGTCGCGGCGATTGTCAACTTTGGCCGTAATTTGCACAATTGCATCATCAACCAGCAGCTCGGCATATTGCTCCAAAGTACGTGGAAAGGCCACAAATTCAATTTCGCCCTCAAGATCCTCGACCTTGCCCACCAGCATCGAATCGCCTTTTTTGGTTTGGATGCGCTTGGTGTTGTTAATCATGCCAATCAAGCGGATGGTTGTGCCAATGTGCTTTTTATCGATCATTCCAAGGCTGATCCGACCTGGATCGTGTGGAGCATTGGCTAAGGCTTGAGCCATGGGATGCTCAGAGATATACATCCCCAACAGCTCTTTTTCCCAGTTCAACAATTCGCGCTGCATTTCGAGGCCAGTTGCGGCTGGCGGAAAGGGAATTGGTGAGATCGTCGGAGTGCTGGTTTGCTCGCCACCACCCAGCATATCAAACAGGCTATTTTGGCCTGCTTCACGGGCTTTTTGGGTTTCATGGCCGGCGCTAATCGCCCGATCAAGGATTGCTAATTTTTGGTGACGCGTGCCAGGCAACGAATCCATCGCGCCACATTTGACCAAACTTTCCATTACGCGCTTGTTAAGCACACCGCGATCAACCCGCGCACAAAAATCTTCGATGCTGCTGAATGGGCCGCTTTCGTCGCGAACTTTCAAAATTGCCTGAATCGGACCAACCCCTACGTTGCGAATTGCACTCAGTCCAAAGCGAATCCCGCGATTGTATTTGATGCCTTCGGGCAATTCGCCAGCAATATCAACAATCGTAAAGCCTTCTTTGCTCCCATTGACATCGGGCGGCGAGACGGCTACGCCCAAACGCGAGGCTTCGGCAACGCTCTTGGCCACTTCATCGATCTCGCCCGAAGCTGCTGAGAGCGTAGCGGTCATATATTCGGTTGGATAATTGTTTTTGAGCCAAGCCGTTTGATACGAGAGCAAACCATACAGCGTCGAGTGCGGACGGTTGAATGAATAGCCAGCAAATGGCAGAATCAGTTCCCATAGTTCGTCGGCTTGAGCTTGGGTTAGGCCTTTGCGTAAACACCCTTCTTTAAACCGCACCGAGTTTTCAGCCATCAGCTCTTTGTTTTTCTTGCTGATGGCCTTAATCACGATATAGGCTTCACCAAGCGTATATTCAGCAACTGCTTGGAGCAATTGCATAATTTGTTCTTGATAAACGATAACCCCGTAGGTATCTTCAAGAATTGGCTTGAGAATCGGGTGAATATATTTAATCGCGTGGGGATTATTTTTGTTGTGAATATAGACTGGAATTTGTTCTAGCGGGCCTGGCCGATACAGTGCCACCATACCGTACAAATCATCCACACGGGTCGGCTTGAGCTGTACAAGATAACGGGTCATGCCTGCCGATTCAAGCTGGAAAACATCGACAGTTTCGCCACGGCCTAGGGCTTCAAAGGTTTTCTTATCATCAAGCGGAATATCCGAGAGCCACATGGTTTTGCCAGTGGTTTGCTCGATCAGCTGCAAGGCTTCGGCGGCCACCGAAAGGTTGGTCAAGCCCAAAATATCCATTTTGAGCAGACCCATTTTTGCTAGCGTTGGGCCTTCAAAAGCGGCCATTACCCCATGTTCATCTTTGGTGGTGCGTTGCAATGGCACCATGTTTTCGAGCGGATGGCGACTAACGACGACCCCACAGGCATGGGTGCCGACGCTCTTCATCCGTCCCTCGACCTTTTGCGCCCAATCCATCAATTCGCGCAATTTGGGGTCGGTATCGTAAATTTGCTTCAGTTCGGGTACTTTATCCAGCGATTTAGCGATGGTCATGCCCACAGGCAAGGTTGGAATTAATTTGGCAACCCGATCAACTTCACTCAGCGGAATATCAAGCACCCGACCCATATCGCGTAACGCTGCTTTGGCTCCTAGCGTGCCATAGGTGATAATTTGGGCCACATTTTCACGGCCATATTTGGTCGCAATATAATCGAGAATTTCGCCGCGTCGCGCATCGGCAAAATCGGTGTCGATATCGGGCATTTCCAAGCGTTCGGGCGAGAGAAAACGCTCGAACAGCAGTTTATTCTGCACCGGATCAACATCAGTGATGCCTAAGCAATAGAGAACCAACGAAGCGCCCGCTGAACCCCGTGGCAGACAGGGAATCCCATTCGAGCGAGCGAATTTGACATAATCCCAAACGATCAACATATAATCAGGGAAGCCAGTTTGGTTGATCACATCAAGTTCATAGCTGAGGCGCTGCACATATTCCTCAGTGGGATTGCCATTGCAGCGCTTGATCAAGCCTTCTTCACAAATCAGGCGCAAATAGGAAGCAGCATCGTGACCTTCGGGAATATCAAATTCGGGCAATTCGACCCGCCCAAAATCCAGTTTCAAGTTACACATATCGGCAATTCGGCGGGTATTTTCCATCGGAGCCGTGCCATAGATTTTGTAACGATCCCACATTTCGTCACCTGACATAATGTGGTAGGTTTCGTCCATTTGATAATTTTTCGAGCACAACTCTTGGAGTGTCAGGTTAAAGCCCATTGCCATCACCCGCGAATGGGTATCGAGGTCTTCGCGGCGCACAAAGTGGGTATCGTTGGTCGCCACCAAAGGCACGTGCATCTCATTGGCGATCCGCACCAACTCTTCGTTAATTTCGACCAGTTCTGGAGTATTGTTGTGCAGTTGCAATTCGATGAAATAATTCTCAGGCCCGAATAAATCGCGGAACCATGCCACCGTTTCGATCGCTTTTTGGCGTTGCTTAGCTTGAACTTGCTGAATCACTTCGCCCGCAATACACGACGAGGTAACGATCAAGCCTTCGTGATACTGCTCAAGCAACTGGCGATCGATCCGTGGTCGGGCGAAAATGCCCTTGCCCATCCCATCGAGATGCGAGCGCGAGGTCAATTTCACCAAATTGCGATAACCAACCTCGTTTTGGGCAATCAACAGCAGGTGATAATAATTTTTGCCACCCTTAACCATAGGATCTTTGTTGGAGTTGGGAGCGATATAGGCTTCCATGCCAATAATTGGCTTGACATTGGCTTTTTTGGCGTTGGCATAAAACTCCATTGCGCCATACATCACACCATGGTCGGTTATGGCGATGCTGTCCATCTGAAGTTCAGCCGCACGTTCGGCGATGGCCTTAGTTGTGGCATAGCCATCAAGCAAGCTATACTCCGAGTGAACGTGAAGATGGACAAAATCTTTCATAACAAACCTCTTCTATGGCTAGAGTTGCCCATAGCGAAAGCCGCCCACAAATTGGCGGCAAAATAGCAAAAAATGCTTTACACAAATTGAGTGCAAAAGGTGGTTTTTAGGCCATCGCTATGGTAGAGAAAACGCTTATTCTCAGCTTGGTGTGTCAAGGGAGCGTGTAGTTTACTCAGAATTTGAGGTAAAAAAGCCCGTTTTGCTGGCTCCCGCTTGGTCTTTGTATTATACCATAGCTGCTTGTGGATAACTACGTGAATAAGCTGTGGATTAAAGGTGTAAAACATTATGTCGAGGTTTCTACATAATCGCCGCTAGTAGGTTAAACCCCAAGTGGGTTTGATCAAGTACCATCAATCAAACCCACTTGGGCAGCATCAACAGCGATTAATCGCTGCCTTACTTAACGCACGATCTGCGGCAAATAGCACAGATATGTTGTATTTTCGGGCGGCCCAAAGCTGAGTGCAGCCACACCCAACGAGGGCGTTTCCCCAACATGAGTAAATTTGCCTGCAAGATACAAATGCCGATCGTTGACACTAATTTGGGTAACCTCGCCATTGGCTGGCTGAGCTAGGCCTTGCCAACTTGTGCCATCCCACCGCGCTAGCGTGCCAGTTGCAACAGTATCAACGCTTGCGAATGGCCCACCAACATACAAAAAGTCATCGTCATCAGCCACCAAGACATTTGGCACTTGATCAAACGTCGCAACCAAATCACTGCTCGTTCTATTGAAACGCCGTAGCTGATTGTGCTCAAGGAAGTAAAGCGAGCCGCGCCAGCCAACAATTTGCAAACGACTTTGACTATCGGTAATCCCCAAAATTGCAATTTCTTGCCAACTTGTCCCATCCCACTGTTTAAAGTGGGTGTGCCAGTAGCCGCGTTCGCCACTTGGCTCAACCGCATACAATTGATCGCCAGTCATCAATACCTGATCGCGAATAGCTAAAGGATAGGTATAAGGAGCAAGATTGCTAATTTGGCCTTGATTGATCAAAACTACGCCTTTTAAGAAATCTCCATACAAATTGCCTAAAAGTTGCGAGCCTGAAATAGTCCAAGTACTAATCGCAGTGCTCGCGCCAAAGACATCGCTCAGCGTGCCATTGGACTGAATCTGCCACAGATTTCGCGCAATGTTGTTGGTCGTGGTAATAGCGTGCTCGGAGCCAAAATAGCTGGTTTGATCATCAACCGAGAGCACTTGGAACGGTTGCGAAGTAATTTTATGCACTAAAGGCTGCCAACTAATCGTATTCCAAGTGAAAAGCTTTTGATCGTAGCTAGCGAATGGGTTGAAATCTTTCGTATGGGCAATTGGTCTGCCTTGCTGCCCACCAAGGCTAGCAACATTGGCATAGCGCATGGTTGTGGCAAGCGATTCAAGTTGCGTTCCATCCCAACGGACGAGGCTGCTTGGTTGACCATTGAGGGTGAAATCGCCCGCTAGATAGAGCAGATTATTACGATTAGCAAGCGTGTCAATTCGGCGAATTTGCATTGGCAAGTTGACCAATTGCCAAGCAGCGGGCGTAAGTTGATACAGTTGTTTACTATCACTCACATAAATTTGCTGGTTGGCAAGTTGGGTAAAGCTCATATAGGTAAATTTGAGCGACGTTGAAATACTATTCGTCCATTGATCGGTTTGCCAAACTTGTACTTGGGTATGGGTGCGGTTGGAATCGCTATAGATCGGACGATAGAAACCGTCGTTTCCTGCAAATAACCATTGGAAATTATAGCGTTGGGAAAAATCCGGCCAAGGCATCTCGATCCATTCATCGTTTTGCCACAAGGCATAACTTACCACATATGGCTCTTCACCAGGATGGGTATGGGTTATCATCATGCGATCATCAACGATCTTCATTCCATGTACTTCGTCAATTGGATAGCTGGGTATGCTCACAAGCTGTTGATTGCGCCAACCAATAATCCCGCTCGTTGGCTGACCATTGAAGCGATTGAAATTGCCTGCTAGATAGAGTGTATCGCTCATCACGCCTAATTGCCCAACCCGAGCAGTGGTAGCATCGCTACGGCTAACCCCACTACCAACAGCCGCAAAATTCGTGCCATTCCAAAGGGCAATTCCGTTCAGTGGCGTTCCAGCTAAGCGCTTAAACCGTCCACCAAGATAGAGTTGATCGTGATAGTAGGCCGCCGTAGCCAGCGTGCCACTATCATCAGCATGCAGCCCATAGCCTTGCCACGTGCCTTGCTGGCTCATGGTGGCAAGCCCGTTAACTAATTGGCCATTCAGATAGTTGAAATCGCCCAAAACCGTTAATCTGCCATCGTCAGCAAACACCAAATTAGTAATCGTGCCTGGAATATTGAGGTTATTAGCTAAACGTGAATTCCACGTTCCAGTGATCGTTTGGGTGGTTTGGAGGTGATTTAACGCGGGTTGGCTAAGAGTCACAAATTGAGTTGAATCAACAAGCGCAGCAGAATCATGCGCAGCAACTATTGGCGCTCGGTTGATAATACCCAAAATTGCCAAATGCCCTATAACCAATAACAATAGCATCCGCCTGAGTGCTGAGCGAGTTGGCAGCATTGACAAACTCCTTAATAATTGTTGAGTAAATTAACTAACTATCTAGTGATATAGCAGATTTTTAATAATTTGTAAACACCGTAAATCGAATCAATCGCTGCCCAGTAGGTGTATCCCCATTCGTAGCCAGCCAATCCTTGACAATACTTGACATCCAAAACTGCTAGGTTGATACTTAACCAACACATTAGCTCCACACTCCCCTCACCTATTTTTATGCTTGAGCTTGCTTTCCAAGGGCGTAAGGCAAGCCAGTTATTTCGCTGAAGGAAGACTGTTATGCAGCAAGCCCTTGCCCCCGACCCTGCCACGATTCGTCAACATCTTACCCAAACCTATGCGATTCAGCCCAACCGCATCGAGCAAATCAATCGTGGCAATGACCCACGCGCGGCGATTTACCATGTGCAAACCAACGAACAACCCTACTTTCTCAAGCTCAAGGCTGGCTCAATCTATCAGGCAGGGGTGTTATTATCGCGCTATCTCAAGGATCGGGGAGTGGCGGCGGTTGCGCCAGTCGATACCCGCACCCAGCAGCTTTGGAGCCATTGCCAACAATTTCATAGCGTGCTCTACCCCTATATCGAAGGCGCAACAGGCATGGACCAAGGCATGTCGGCGCTGCAATGGCGGAGTTTTGGCCAACAATTGCGCCGAATTCATACGATGCAAGTGCGTGCGCCGCTACGCCAGATGCTGCAATGGGAGCAATTTCGCCCGCTCTGGTTGCCAACGGTTCAAGCAATTCACAACAGCATCAATACTTGGCCAATTGGCGATAGCTATAGCGCCGAGTTAATTGATTTTTGGCGAGTCAAATCGGTCGAAATCAGTTATTTGATCAAGCGAATTAGCGCATTAGGCCATGAGCTAAGGGCCAATGCTGGTGATTTTGGCCTGAGCCATGGCGATATTCACACCGCCAACATTGTGCTCGATCAGATTCAACAGATTAATATCGTCGATTGGGATTACCCGATGTTTGCTCCCAAAGAGCGTGATTTGCGTTTTGTGGTTGGTTCTGTCATCGGTGTGCCAGTGCAGCAGCATGAAGAACAATGGTTTTTTGAGGGCTACGGCCAACCAACGATTGACTACAAAGCCTTGGCCTACTATCGTTATGAGCGGGTGATTCAAGACCTTGGCGATTATGCCCAGCGGGTATTGTTACGCCGTGATGCCCCGCCAGCATTCAAACAAGCCGCCTTACAATCGTTGCGTTCGCGCTTTTCGACTGGCAATATCATCGAATCGGCCTATCAAGCTGATCGCACAAGTTAATGGAGAAGGATTGAGATGCCTACAATTGCCCCAATTTTAGCTCAAAGCCATGACTCAATTCGGTTTGTAGTCGATGCAGTTGAGCCATGCCAAAGCTCGCCAGTGTGCTTGCAACCCCAAGAATTGCCGCTTTGGCAAGGGCTGCCACCACTGAAAACCCTGCAAACCCAAACTCAATTATTTGCCCGAACGGGCAGTGATCATCAATTATTGAGTTGTTTGGAGCTAGCCTATGGGCAACATTATCCGCTGGTGCTCACCCCCGATTGCATTTGGCTGACAATCGCCCAAGGTTTTAGTTCGCACGTAAATCAACACTATCAACAATTACGCCAACGCTTAGTTGAACATACAGGCAAAAAAAACTTGCGGGTTGATGAAGGGATCACATGGGCTGATACGATTGGGTTTTGGGCCGACCAACTAGCGCAAGCTCTACCTAAAAACCTAGTTAAAATGACTTTTCAACCACAACTTCAATCACCCATACCGCCAGCCAGATTGTGTTGATGGAGGGCTTTCAAGCCTTTTTTGACTATGATTTTATGCCAATCTGTGGCATTCCAAATATTACGTTGCTGGGCACACCTGCCGATTGGCACTCAATCGCTGAACGGGTAAAATGGCTAGCAACTTTTGATCTTGGCTGGTGGACGGAGCGGCTAGCTTCAATTTGCGAGGGCTTGATTTTAACCATCGAAGGTCAACCGCCGCATAGGTTCTGGCAACAAATCTATCATCAAACCAGTGGTTTTTGTGATGACAAAATTGATGGCTGGATTATCGATTTGTTTCCATATATCAAGAAAGTTGGTAAACCTGGCCAGTTATGTCGTAACCCAATGCTTGCCCACCAACGCCAGCTTTTGGATGATCCGCTTGCCTCACCATCAATCCAACTAACTCAACCTGAACCATTGGTAAATTTGGCGGAAATAGAGCCATTTGATCCTGAGGTGTTGGAGTTTGAAACTGAGTCCAGAGAAAGCGGTCTTGCGCCTTGGATTTTTCCGAGTGGTTTAGCCAAAGTGACGACAACCTATCGCGAGCATATAGATGGACCTGCAACGAAGGTTAGGCTAGTCGCAGGCTTGATTGGCACAGGCTACAATCGTGATACCAATCAACTTAGCCCTGAAATTGGTTGGGCGGTGTATTAATGAAATTTAGCTGTGCTAGGTGCTTATCGTTAAGTGCGATTTGACTGAATGGAGAAGTATTGAGATGCCTGAAATTGCCCCAATTTTAGCCCAAAGCCATGGCTCAATTCAGTTCGTGGTCGATGCAGTTGAGCCTTATCAAAGTTCGTTTGAGTTGGTTGCTGCTCAGGCGCAATTTGCGACTCGGATCAAACGCCAGCTCATCCAAACCAGCCATGATCCGGCTCAGTTGTTGGTCAAAACGAATACTGATAATCCATTAATTCAAACAATCCACCTTGCTTTTAGCCAGCACTATCCCTTGGTACTCACACCCGATTGTCTTTGGCTAACGATCGCTCAGGGCTTTGCGAATCATGTCAACCGACATGCTGAGCATTTGCGCCAGCGTTTTGTTGCCCATGAAGCTAAAAAGCAGCTCACCATTCGGGTTGATGATCTCAGTAGTCAAGCAGCATGGACCCAAGCAATCGAACTTTGGGCAGCATTCCTCAATCAAGCATTACCCGACCAACTTGCCCAAACCTTGCAATGCGATTTTTCAACCACAACCTCAATTAGCCGCACCGCCAGCCAAATTGGGTTGATGGAAAGGTTTGAGCATTATTTTGATTACGGGGCGGTTTGCGTTTGTGGCATTCCAAATATCACCCTGCTAGGCACGCCTGCCGATTGGCGCTCAATCGCCGAACGTGTCGAACGCTTGGCCGAGTATGATTTGGCTTGGTGGACGGAGCGAATTGCCCCAATTTGCGAGGGCTTGATTTTGACTAGCGAAGGCCGACCGCCGCACAGTTTTTGGCAACAACTCTATAAACCCTATGATCAGTATGGTGGCGAAGTTGTCACGGGCTGGGTTGCCGACCTCTTTCCTTATATCAAAGATACCAAAGAACAGCCAACGCTGCGCAATCCGCTGTTTGAGCAACCACGTTCAAGCCTATTAAATGCTGAACTTGATCACGAGCTTGATTGGCCGTACAACCCCGCAATCTATCAAGAAAGGCTGATTCAGTACTTATTTGAGCTACCCGCCGAAAGTGATGCAACTCCAAGCAAAAGCCTTGGTGAGGGCATTGCTAATCATCGCTTCCCTAGTGGCTTAGCTCGCGTACCAATCACAATCGAATTGCCTGATGGCTCAAACCAAGCATTGGCCTGTGTGGCTGGCTTGATTGGTACACACTACGATTCTGCCAAACAACAGCTTAGCCCTGAAATTGGTTGGGCGGTTTGTCAAAGATGAATTATGTAGGCTGAACTTTTCAGCCATCGATCGAGAGGGAATGCGAGTAATGATATTTTAGCAGGTGATAGTCCAGCAGCATCGATAACACTCTGATATTAATCCCTGTACTTTTTCGTCTATGGATTCGCTTCCATAGCAGAGCATGCTATACTCTTCCTCGACGAGAATACCCCACATCGCAGCCTTATTCGAGCCACCACTGTATTCCTCGCAACAGAATTATTTAGGAGGAATGAGCATATGACCGCCGAAATCGTTCAAGCTCAATTTGAGCAGCTTGAGCAAATCGCCAGCCGTTTCAACCGCCAAGCCGAACAAAGTGAATCGATCACCCAAAGTATTCGTCAAGTGCACGATGCTTTAGTTGGCGGCCAATGGCAAGGCGATGCCGCCAAAGCCTTTGCCAATGAAATGCAAAGCAATGTTTTTCCGGCCTTTAGGCGCCTAACCGCTGCCCTCCGCGAGAGTCAAGCAGTTACCTTACAAATCAAAAACCTGATGCGCCAGGCCGAAGAAGAAGCCGCCCGCTTGTTTCAAGGGCCGCTGACCGAAGGCGATGCCGCAGCAAAACCTGCTGGAGGACAGCCTAATAGCAATACTACCCAATTTACAGCCGAAGAAACACCAACGCCAACCCCACCTGCCGACCCTAACAACTACGATCGCTTTGATCAAACCTTGCAATACATGCATCAAGAGATGATCACCAATGCCCAAAGCGAAACTGTAGGCATGATCAAATCGTTGCTCGACTCATTTAGAAATCCCCAATGGTACGACTATCTTGGTGGCGGCAATCCCGGTGATAAATTAATTGCGGCCTTAGCAATGTGGGCAGCCAAAGTCCATAGCGGCGGCGATTGGGATCACAAGCCAAAATTAAACGATCTGCTTGATCTTGATGGCGATCCCTCTACCAATGCTGATAACGATTTCTACTTTCCGATTCGTGGCGACCAAACCAACGAATACTACTACGATATTTGGTCAAATATTCACTATGGCTATGTTGGGGCAGCCGCTGGCTTTGATACCAGCACCCTGCAAGATGGAGCCAACCTTGGCGATGCCTTCACCGGCACGAACGACCCAGGCGATGTGCTAACTGTGCAGATTGGGATTGATCTCTGGAACAAATATGGTAGTTCGATGACTCCTGAACAATTGCATGCCGAAATTTTGGCACATCGCGACGAGTTGGTTAATCTCGATAAAACGACATCAGGCAAAAATCAACGCTAGTTGATCCGGCTGGAGTTAGCACATGGCAGGGTTTAGTGATCTCTTGATGATCAGCGGTATATTGGTCTTTTTTCTATTGAGTAGCTTGAGCTTGGGCTATAGTATCGGTCAGTTGGCCAGCCCATATGCAACGATCAAGCTATTGCCGATTGTGATTGCTGCCAGCCTTGGTCTTGCCAGCCTTGCTGGTTGTTATTGGTGCTTTAGCAGCTTTTCACGCTTTGATCTGATCGATCGTTGTCGGCCTGATGGCACGGGTTTTTGTGCCAGTAACGGTCAGGCAATCGACCAATTTGAACAAGCTTTATTGCAAGAACAACGCTGGCAATTTGGCTTGTGGATTATCATTCCCCTGATCGTGCTGCTTGGCTTGACATGGTTGTTCAAACGTCGAACACCGCGCCTAGCCAGCTAATCGCGTATAATTGAGCATCAGATCGTTGCCCATGGGTTGAGCCTCAGCCCATGGGTTTTTAATGGAATGAGCGCCATGCAACCAAGCCTATTTTTGCGCCAGTGGCAACGCTGGTGGCCGTATCTCAGCATTACCTTTGTCGCCCTGCTTTTGCTGTGGCGGGTGGTGCTGGGCAACATTTTCTTGCCGCTGGATATCGTGGCCCACCTGCATCCTTGGCGCTTTTCCTACGAACGGGTGGCGGTCAATAATCCAATCAATAGCGATCTGGTTACCCAAATTTACCCGCGCCGCTTGGTAACCAACCAGATTCTTGAGCAAGGCGCGTTGCCCCTATGGAACCCGACGATTTTAACTGGCACGCCGTTGTTGGCCGATGGTCAGTTGGCCTTTTTCTACCCTTTGAGTTGGCTGTTTGTGCTGCTGCCAGTTGGCTATGCCTTTGGGATTTATACGCTGTTGAATGTGTGGTTGGCGGGGATTGGCACGTTTAAATTTGCTCAACGCATGCAACTTGAGCCAATGCCAGCAACGCTCGCTGCCGTGGGCTATATGCTCAGTGGCTTTTTACTCAATTGGCTGCATTTTCCCGAGTTTAGTGCGGCTTGTGCCATGCTGCCGTGGTGTTTTTGGGCGGTGCTGCGGGCCTGCCAAAGCCAACGTTGGCACGATTGGCTGCTCGCCAGTTTGGTGCTGGCCTTGCCGTTGGTCAGCCAAATTCAACTAGCCTTCTATGTGTATGTCGGGGTTGGCTGTTTGCTGCTGGCTCAACTGTTGGCGTTGCCAACTTGGCGCTTACGCTTCCAACAAATCGGCCAATTTAGCAGTGCAATTGGCTTGGCGCTCGGATTGAGTGCGGTGCAGTTGTTGCCACAAATTGCCCTTTCGGCTCAGGGCCAACGCCTTGATATTGGCTCAGGGCTTGGCTCGGCCAGTTCAATCATGGTGTGGCTGCTGCGCTTGGCGTTGCCGATTGTTGATGGAGCCGCCCGCGAAACTGCTAGCGCATGGCAACCACATTTGTTGCAGGGCATTCAACCCTATGCAGGCATCGTAAGTTTGGCCTTGGCAGGCTTGGCGATTTGGCGCAGCAAACAGCCTGGCGTGAGGCTGTTTGCCTGCTTGGCGCTTGGCTCGTTTGCGGTGGCGATTGGCACACCGTTGCTCCAATTGCTGCTTTGGTTGGTTCCGCCCTATCGCCAATTTGCTGATCATCAGCGGTGGTTTAGCCTGTGGGGTTTTGCGATAGCCCTGTTGGCAGGCTTTGGCTTACAACGTTTGCAGCAACCGAGCAACAAGCCAAATCGGGCGCTCTGGGTGCAACGCGGCCTCTTGCTGCTTGGATTAATTGGTGTGGCTGGCTGGGCTTTGCAACATATCGCCTTATTCACTGTCGATTCGCGTTATGCCCAATATAGCACCATGCTGCGTTTGGCACTCAACCCAACCAGCCTTGCTATTCTGGGCTTGAGTGGTTTGGCATTGGTAGGGTTGTTGATCAAACGCATTCCACGGCGTTGGAGCAATCTTGCTGTTTTGTTGATTCTGCTGGGCGATTTGCTTTGGTATGGTGGCAGCTACAACACCAGCATTGATCCTGCAATCTTCCAGCCAACCGCTGATCAGCAAGCCAGTTTGGCTGCCGAGCCAGCCTTGCAAGATCCGGCGATTCTGTATCCGCCAACTCGCCAGATCAATTTTCTGCTGAGCCAACCCGGGGTGTTTCGCGTGTTTGGAGCCGATTATCAAGCCATGCCGACGAATGTGTTTAGTGCTTTTGGACTTGAGGATATTCGCGGCTATCAATCGCTCTATTTAGCCCAATACAATCGGCTAACGCGCCTAATGGATGGCAAGGATTATCATAAACTTGGCGAGGGTGGCAACAGCCTACACGCGTATTTCACCATGGCCTACAACCAGCGGCGTTTGCTGAATATGCTGAATGTGGAATATCTGATTTTTACGCCTAATAGCCCCAACCCTGAGTTGTATCAACCCTTAGAATTGGTGCAACGTAACGATGAAGGCACGATTTATCGCAATCCTGAGGTGTTGCCACGCGCCTGGATGGTCTATCAAACCGAGGTAATTAGCGACGAATTAGCCCAACTTGATCGGCTGGCAGCTAACGATTTTGACCCAGCCAAGCAAGCAATTGTGGCCGAGCCAATTCCGGCGCTTGGCCAAGCACCGAGCCAAACGCTGACTCCTACGGTGAGCTATGAGCCAAATCGGGCGCTGGTGCAGGTCGAAACTTCAGCGGCAGGTTTGTTGGTTTTGGCTGATGCCTACACCAACGATTGGCAAGTAAGCGTTGACGGCCAAACAGCTCAACTCTATCGCACCAATTATGCTTTGCGCGGCGTATGGGTTGATGCAGGCCAACACACAGTCGAATTCAGCTATCGACCCAAGAGCTTAATCGTTGGTGGTTGGGTTAGTGGCCTAAGTTTAGCCCTGATTTTGCTTGGCCTAGCTTTGAGCTGGTATAAAACGAGAAAGGCTGCATAATGACAATGTGGAATGAACGCACCGTGCAAGATGTGTTACAACGCCCAGAACGCTTGCTTAGCCAAACTGATTGGCGGCACATAATTCAGCAACAGGGTGGATTAACTGCGTTTTACCAACAATTGCAACAACTGCCACTTGAAGCCAATCAACAAGCGGTGCTGAACGTTTTGACGACCTATCCAGGTGCGCCAGTTGAAACCTATTGTTCATTGCTGAATGTGCACAAAGCGACCTATCATCGCTATCAAAAAGCCTTGATTCAACAACTAACCAGCTTGCTCAATAACGAGCAACCGCAAGCACACACGCCAACCCAAGCGCCGTCGTTGCACCAACTGCGCCCGATTTTGGCCGATTTTGTGGGCCGTACAGCCGAACTCAAACAAGCTCACTATGCGATCGATATCGCCCACAATGCCGCACAGGGTGCGGTAATTAACGGAATTCAAGGCATGGGCGGGGTTGGAAAAACTGAGCTAGCAATCTATTTGGCGCATCAGTTGATTCCGCATTTTCCTGATGCCCAAATTGTGCTCAATTTGTATGGCTCGCGCGAGCAACCGCTGACGATTGAGCAAGCACTGGGCACGGTGATTGCCCTGTTTAAGCCGAATGCCAAATTGCCTGAACAACGCGAAAAACTGCTTGAAATCTATCATGAGGTGTTGGCTGATAAGCGGGTATTGATTTTGGCCGACGATGCGCGAGATTTGGCCCATGTCCAAGATTTAACCCCGCCAGTTGGTAGTTGTTTGTTGGTCACTAGCCGCTTGCGGTTTGCGATGCCGCTGATGGCGCAACTGCATCTGACCGAGTTTCAGGAGCCTGAGGCCATCGCTTTGCTCCAGCAAATTTGCCCACGACTTGAGGCTGAAACTGCCCAGCAATTGGCCGTTGCCTGTGGTTATCTACCCTTAGCTTTGCGCATCAGTGCCAGTATTTTGGCCCAAAACCCTGAGTTAGCGGTTGCCGAATATCTGATCCAACTGCGCGATCAACAGCAACAACTCGCCGCCTTGGAATACCCCGATGATCCGCAGGCCAGCGTGGCAGCATCGTTGGCCTTGAGTTACGCCCGTTTGCCCAGCGAATTGCAAGCCTTGGCGCGTCAACTCAGCCTGATTGTGGCCGACTTTAGTAGTGCCATGGGTTTAGCAACAGCAGGGCTGGATTTCAACATGGCCAACGAAAATTTGCTGTATAAATTGGCCTTGCACAACTTGATTCAATTTGAGCATCGCCAAGAGCGCTGGCGCATGCACGACCTCGTTCGCAGCGTGCTACGCCGTTATTTGGACGAAGCAGAACAAACTCAAACTCTATTGAATTATGCCCAAGCCAGTGTTGAAACTCTCAAAATTATTTATCAGGATTTTCGAGCAGGCGGAGCTACTCAAACTAAAAGCATTGATAATTTTGATCGCGAATATGCTCATATTGTAGCAATTTGGCAATGGGCGCAACAACAACCGATCTCGCCAGTAATAGATAAAATCGTGGTTGAATTAGGATTTTCCAGTGGTGGAGTTAGTCGGATACGAGTTGGTCGTCGCTATAGCACTTTAGCCGAACATGAGTTTGGGTTTGAGGCAGCTCTGCGTATTCAAGAGCTTTATAAAGCAGCAATATTTGCTGGAGCACTTGCTAATAGATATCTCGCTCGTGCAGAGTATAAAATATCACTCGGGTGGCATGAACGAGCTTATGCGCTTGCTCTTGAGATCAACGATCTTTATTTACAATCGTTATTTTTAGGTGATATGGCCACATGTTATAGCCAAATGGGTGGTGATAAACATCTGGATAAAGCCCTGGACTTAGAGCGCGAGGCACTACGATTGTTTAGGTTAAGCGGGTATGAGGGTTCAGGTGAAAGCCTCAGAGTGAATAATCTCGCAACAAACCTTGCATTGCTTGGATACCATGAAGAAGCTGCTGAATATTTTATTGAAGCTGTTACTATCGCTCAAAAATCTGAGAACCAAGCTGATGAGTGTCGTGCACTCTATAATCTCGGTGAAACGTATCTCAAATTGAACCAACTTGACCAAGCCCAAATAGCTTTTGATCAAGCACTTACTATTGTTGAGCGCATGAATTTTGATGAAGGCCGCGCTTACATGTTGCAAGGCCAAGCAAATGTAGCGATGTTGCAAAAAAACTATCACCAAGCAATCCAAAGATTCAATCAAGCATATGCACTCATGCAGCATTATAATCGGACTATTGCGTTAAACATTCAATGGAAAATCGGCCTCCTGTATTGGAAGCTTAGTGATGTGTTAGCAGCTGAAGCCCAAATGCAAGCAGTGCTTGAACAAGAACGCCCATTGGGGATTGATCGGGTGCAAGATCATGAACTACAACTGAGCAATTTGCGCAATCGCCAACCCTTTGATGATAGCCTGTTGGTATCGATGCTCAAAGAATAGCAATATGCCGAAAATCACATAGGTTCTATGCAATTCTAGCAATAGGCTGTTGGGGAATCGGCTGAGATTTGGTACAATAGCGAGGCAACTATTTTGGCACTGCTGCCACTCCCACTCCCATGCTTGGGCTTGGTTGGCAGCCTATGGCTTACACAAAGGAGTGATCAATGGCCACCGCATCGCCAACGCTCAGCCGCTTGGAATATCCACAAGAAGATCACGATACATGGGCAGCGCTGTGGCAGCGTCAAATGCCCCTCGCGCAACAACATGCTTGCAAGCTATTTCTCGAAGGCATCGATATTTTGAATCTCGATCGCACCCACTTGCCCGACCCATTAGCAGTTAGCGATTACCTGAACACGCTGACTGGCTGGGCTTTGGGCGATGCCCAAAATGCCTATCTTGGGCCAACCGAGTGGTTTGAGCATATCGCTGAGCGCCGTTTTCCGGTCACCAACTATATTCGCCGCCCGCATGAACTCGAATTTACGCCGCTGCCCGATTTGTTTCACGAGTATTTTGGCCACTTGCCAGCCTTTACCAACCGCGAATTTGCCGATATTGCCCAATTGTTCGGGCCGCTGTATCTCTCGGCCAAAGATGAACGCCAGCAATTAGGCATTGCACGGATTTGGTGGTTTAGCACCGAGTTTGGTTTGTTGCGTGAAAACGGCGAGTTGAAGGTTTTGGGGGCTGGGTTGCTCTCATCTCCAGGCGAGTTATTGCACGCGCTCAATCCCGAAACCCCGCGCTATGAGTTTGATATTGAACGGGTTGCCGACACCGCTTCAGCACCCTATGGCTACCACGAGCACTACTTCATCCTCAATAGCCTCGATCACTTGCGCTCAATCGTCTATGAATATGCCGAGTTAGAAGGCTTACCCAAGCCTCAATTGCCGTTATAAAACCACAACATGCCCTCACCCCCTAGCCCCCTCTCCCGCTCAGCGAGCGAGGGGGAAGCAGCCCAGCATGACGGGTGGAATGCCCCTCGCCCGCCGCAGTGGGAGAGGGGTTGGGGTGAGGGAACGAGGTAACAACCTACCCTTGAATGTCTAGCTCGCCCAAACTACGTGAGCGCGGGGTTGCTTTAGATTATTCCCACAGCAAACGAATACATTCAGCATTATCAACCACGCGACTGCCACCATCAGTATGCCAACGCCGCATCACTGCTTGATCAAGCGTGGTGATGGTTTGGGTTTGCAGCCAAAGCATGGTGCGGATAATCTGGCTATGGGCAAAAACACAGCTAATGCCATCCAAGGCTTGGAGTTGTTGCATGGCGGCTTGCACCCGTTCGATCAACATACGAAAACTCTCGGCATCGGGGCCATGCCGATAATCAGGGTCGCAGCGTTGCCAATACTCATCAACCATTGGCTGGCGATCAGCTTGGTTGGTATCGCGGCAAAGCGCTGGCGAAAGATAGGTGAATTCGTGGATTGGCCAAACCTCAGCTTGGAGCTCAGGATAGTGGTTTAGCAAGGGTTCAGCGGTTTGTTGGGTACGCAGATATGGCGAAACGATCACTCGATGGGGCTTGGGCAAGCGTTCGATCAAGCCATACGCTTGTTGCCAACCCAATGCCGTCAAGGGGATGCTAGCTGGATCGGGCGTGCGTTCGCCAGCATTGGCAACGCTCTCGCCATGGCGAATCAGCCAGCATTCATGGCTCATTTGGCGCTCCAGCGGGCATAAATCGAGGTCGATAATAAACGGCCTGCCGATTGTTCGCGCAAGGTTTGTTCGCCAGCCTCAAGCTCGCCTGGCAAACCCGCCAAGCTATCGCCCAGCGTGTTGGCCAACATCAAAGCCGAGGAGCGGGTATCGTAGGTCGTTACCAAGAAGAACAATGGTTTGGGAGCCAGAATCGTGCGACATTCTTGCAAAAGCACTGGAAATGATTCAGCAAATTGCCAAACTTGGCCTTGGCTGCCCCGCCCAAAAGCTGGGGGGTCCATAATGATGCCTTCGTAGTGAGCGCCGCGCCGTGCTTCACGCCGTACAAATTTTAAGGCATCATCAATAATCCAGCGAATTGAATCGGGCGCAAGTTGCGAAGCTGTTTGATTTTCCTTGGCCCAATCGACCGAAGCTTTAGAAGCATCCAAGTGGGTTACTTTGGCTCCAGCTTTCGCAGCAACCAACGAGGCCACGCCAGTATATGCAAACAAATTGAGTACTCGTGGTTGCTCGGTGCTTCGCTTAATTTGCTCGGCAATCCAATCCCATTGCGCACCATGTTCAGGGAAAACCCCAACATGGCGAAACGGGGTCAGTTGGGCTTTGAAGCGTAAGCCTTGGTAGCTCATCATCCATGTTTCAGGGTGTGGCTTGAGTTTACGCCAATTTTCGCCCTTACCTTGATATTCATAAATTGCATGAGCCGCTTCCCATGCCTTGGCATCGAGTTTGGGTTGCCACAAGGCTTCACTTTCGGGGCGAATCACGGTGACTGGGCCAAAACGCTCAAGTTTGCGGCCATTGCCACTATCGAGCAAGGCGTAATCGTGCCAATTATCGGATGTTAGTAGTGAAAGTGTTTTCATAACTTTAGGGGTCGGGGGTCGGGGGTTAGGGGCCAGTGACCCCTAATTATCCCATTGACCTTACCAAACCTGATACCTTAACTTGTGTTTATAGGTTAAAAATTGATCCACGAAGGGCACGAAGGACATGAAGGTTTAGTTTTTTGCCACGAATTACACGAATTGCACGAATAATCCGCTAATTCTCACATCTTTCATCCCTCATCCCTCATCCTTTACAATCTCCCAACCATTGCGCAAATAGATTGTGCGAATATCTTTGGAGAGCAAATAGCCCAAAGCCAGCACAATCAACAGTAACGGCGATAGTACCTCGACGCTGATGATCGAGTTGCTCAGCAGCAGGGCATTGCTGAACACATAAAAGGTGCTCAGAATAAACATAATCACGGTGGCAAACCACGCCCACCGCCACAAGCGCCATAAGCCAAACGCCAATGCAATCAGGTAAATCGTGACGACACTGGCCACATCGCTAGGCATGACATCAGTTCCGCCCGTTGCCAAGGCGGAAATCACCACCAACGCGGCGGCTCCATAAAAGGCTAGTACCATCAGCACAATGCCCTTGGGGCGCTTGGCGCGGCGCAATTTAATCTCTTGTGAATCTGAATCGCTGGTTGACATACTATTGGCCTTCATCAACCTGCCCCAAAATAATTCGGTCGATCACCGATTCAACTGGGGCGAGGTCGTCGGTAAAGACCCGATTTTCGCCTACGCCATCCCAACGGCGAATTGGTTTTTTGCTGCTATTGCTGGCTAGTGCTTGCTCCATCACATAGCGCAGAGTCGGGTCTTGAATGGTTGCGAGATTGGCTTCAAAGTTAGCAACGCCATCGCCAACATCGCCAGGAATGCCAATCAACATTGTATTAAAATTATTCGGCACATCGATCATATAGACATGGGCAAACACGCTGCTCATGGTGCTGGCCAACACATTGACCAAGCGATAATCGCCGCCAGCAGCGGTGTTGGGCTTGCCTGCATTAACCACAGCAACTCCGTTGGGAGCTAAATGGTCGCGTACCGTTTCAAAAAACTCACGGGTGGTGAGGTGAAACGGAATATAGGGCTGTTTGTAGGCATCCATGCCGATAATATCATATTTATTGTCGTTGCCAGCGAAGAAAATTCGGCCATCAGCAACATAAGTATTGAAATTAGGAAACTGGGGAGTTTCGCCGCGTGCTTGATAATATTGCACGTCGTGCATCGCGAAGTATTCACGGCCTAGTTCAACAATTCGTGGGTCGATTTCAATTCCATCGATCACTGAATCTTTGCCATAAATGGCTAAAAATTGTTTGGGCACTGAGCCAGCCGCCGAGCCAACCATGGCCATACTGTTGACGCTTTCCATGCTACGGTTGGGGTAGAAGTAAGGCGCAATATTATAAAAATCCCATGGCCCGTTGGTCAGCAAATCGCTAGCATTATTAGTTTGCTCGAATTTTGGGTAGTAAATTGAGTGGATGGCTTGGCCTTCGTTGAGCACCAAGCCGATCATTTTGTTGGCATCGCTGCCCCGTTCGACAATCTGAATATAGTTGTAAGCCGAATCATCTTCAGTAATCAGGCTACAACCACGGCAATCGGCGACCTTGATTGGCTCGCTTTGCGGCCAAAATGCCAATGCCACCACTACGATCAAGGCCACCAAAGCGACTGGCAGCAACTTGCGCCGCTCCAACCAGAAGCCAGGCAAAATTAACACCAACAAGCCCATGGCAAAAATATAAATTGTCATATTTGTGCCAACCGTGGGAATGAGGAAGAGCACCGGCAAGAACGTACCGAGAATCGAGCCAAGCGTCGAAATTGCCGAGAGGTTGCCCGCCGCCTTGCCCGCATCGGCAGCATCGCGAATCGCGAGGCGTACTGCGAAGGGGCTAACCATGCCCAACAAGGTGATTGGCACTGAGAACAAGGCCAAAACCCCCAGCAACGAGCCAATAAACGAGCCCGCTGAACGAGTGGCAAAGGCCTCAAGCGACCACTTCAAAATTGGCCGTGAGATCCAAGGGATCACAGCAGCAGTGATTGCCCCGACCAAAATGATCGTACAAAGCAAGCCCAATTCAGGCCGACGGTCGGCCCAACGCCCGCCGAGGGTATAGCCAATCGTCAAATAGAGCAAAGTTAAACCAATGACGTTGGCCCAAATCAACTGCGATGTACCGAAGTAAGGAGCCAAAAGCCGCGAAGCAGTCATTTCGATGCCGAGCGTACAGATCCCCGCACCAAAGACTAACAACATAAGGTAACGACGTGCCAATGCTTGAATCCTTTCAACAAAAAGCCGTGGAAGCCACCCACTGGGCGTTGCATCCACGGCACGGCATGACTAAAAAATCAATTAGCGCTTTAGCTAACCGATTGGAAAACCGTTTGCAAAACTTGCAGAATCAGCAGCGCAATTAATGGCGAGAGATCAAACATGCCGATAGATGGAATAACTCGCCGAATTGGTAGCAAGATTGGGTCGGTGATTTCGCGCAGAATCAAGGCAAAGCGTGATTGACCCGTCGGATCAAACCACGACATGATGATTCGCACAAAAATCGCGATTTCGAGAATTGGGATTAATAGGAGAAAAAACTGGCTAATGAAATTGCCCATGAGCGCCCCCAACAGGTGGTTTGCCGCATTTCTGCGTGAAGTATACCATAAGCGTTTGGCTTATGGTCAGCTAAGCGCAGCATAAATTGCCCGATGTCACATTAGTTCATACAAACTCTCTAGGTAGCGTGATAGTTGCGTGATAGCAGATGGCTATCCTGCCCTGGCGATGAGTTTTCAGCTATTGATTAGGAGGAATGTATGCGACGGATGCTACAGTTTTTGGCAATCGTGATGCTGGTGATCGGTGGCACTTGGCCGCAATTTCAGGCCAACGCAGCTCAATCAGAGCCAAATTTGCAGGCTCCCACGGCACTCAATGCGGTGGCCGACGACCAATTTTGGAATAACGATAATTTGGTGGCCGATGCCAATAATAAGATTAATGCGATTACAACATTGAATAACGATCTGTTTGTTGGTGGGTTGTTTAGCCGAGTCGGCGGCATCGATGCTGCACGAGTAGCCCGTTGGAATGGCGAACGTTGGTTTGCGCTAGGCAGTGGTATCAGCGGCGCAAATGCCAAAATCGAGGCGATCGATGCCTCAACCAGCGGCAATGTCTACGCTGTGGGCGAGTTCGCTAGTGCTGGCGGGGTCGCCGCTGATAGTATCGCCCGCTGGAATATTGCCACCCAACAATGGTCGGCGCTAGCAACCAATGTTAATGGCTCGGTCGATGCTGTGGTGGTTGTGCCCGATGCGAATGGCGATATTGTGTATGTTGGCGGCAGCTTTACGAGCATCGATGGGGTCAGCGCCAATCGAATTGCCCGCTGGACGAATGGCACATGGAGCGCCTTGGCTGATGGCCTAGCAGGCACAAATGCCCAAGTTTTTGCTGTAGCCTTCAATCCCAGCAACACGGCCCAAATTTTGGCAGGCGGGGTATTTACCAGCGCCAATGGTTTGGTTGCCAACAATATCGCCTTATGGGATGGCAATGCTTGGCAAAGCCTTGGTACTGGCACGAACAATGGGGTAAATGGTCGAGTGCGCTTTGTCGATTTTCGCAGCAGCAATTTTGTGGTGGTTGGTGGTAGTTTCACCAGTGCAGGCGTTGTCTTGCCAGTGGGCGGCTCGGCAGCTTGGCGCGGCGGCAATACGTGGGAAGCCTTCACTGGCCGCGGCTTTAATCCAATTGCGTCAAATTCTGAAATTCGCGCAATTGCCGAATTACCTGGGCGAATCTTTGTTGGGGGCAATTATTTTGGTCTGGTGAACTCCAGCGGTCAGGTAACCACGGGGAATTTAATGGGGCTATGGAACGGCACAACCTGGCAGTTTATACCAAATTCACCCTTCAAAATTAGCCAAATCGAACGGATTGGCACAACTGAACAATTTTTCGTTACTGGTGAAAGTACCAATATACTTAATCCGAGTGGTTTTGTTAGTTTGTTTATTCCCACGCCAACTGGCAGCAATCAGCCGCATCAATTCTTGCCCTTGGGTGGCACAATCAGCGGGCCGGATAATGCAGTATTTGCGGTGCATGCCAGCGCTTCAGGCGTGTTTGTCGGTGGCGAATTCAACCGCGCCAGCGATCAGGCGATCAACAATATTGCGCTGTTCAACCCAACGACCCGCACATGGTCGCCATTATTTGGCAAAACTGAAAATGGCACCAATGATACCGTGCGGGCAATTGCGCCATTTGGCAGTGATCAATTGATCGTTGCTGGCGATTTTAGCGAGGCTGGCGGAATCAACACCGCAGGCGTGGCCAAGTGGGATATTGGTGATCAGCAATGGTTTGAGATTTCCAATAGTATCAATGGTTCGGTGCGGGCAATTGCCATCAACGGTAGTGAAATTGTGATTGGCGGCGATTTTACCCAAATCGATGGTACGACTGTCAATCATATTGCCCGCAGTACCAACGGCGGAAATTCATGGTCGGCGCTTGGCTCAGGCATTGGCGGGCCAGTTCATGCCTTGGTGTTCCGCAGCGGAACGTTATTTGCAGGCGGTGATTTTAGCACTGCTAGCGGCGTGAGCGCCAATAATATTGCCCGTTGGAATGGTACAGCCTGGCAAGCATTGCGCGGTGGCACTGACGATATTGTATTTTCGTTAGCGGCATTTGGCACCCAGATTGCGGTTGGTGGCTCGTTCAATTTAGCTGATGGCGTGGCTGGAACCAGCGCAATCGCCCTTGTTCACCCGACAACTGGGGTTTGGTCGCCGTTGGCTCAAGGCTTTGGCATTGGCAACACTGTTCAAACGCTGGCAGTGCGTGGCACTGATTTGTATGCAGCTGGTACGTTTTTCTACTCGCAGCCTAACCCCACTCGCCCAACCAATATCGCCCGTTGGGATGGTACTGCTTGGCAAGCATTGGGTAGCGGAATTAGTGGCGGCACTGGCAATGCCGATTCGGTCAAAGGATTCGCAATGAGCGTGCGCGGCGATGATCTATTTGTTGGTGGAATTTTTGATGCTGCTGGCAGCAAATCATCGAAGCGCTTTGCCCAATGGACTCAGCCCGAAGTTGATTTGGCGGTCAGTCTGCGCGATTCGGCTGATCCGGTACAGGTCAACACCCCATTCCAATACAATGTGAGCTTAATCAACCAAGGCATCATTACCGCAACCAGCGTGATTTACGAGCAAACATTTGATAGCTCGGTTAGTTTTGGCAATATTAGTGCTAGCCAAGGCACATGTAGTTTCAGCAATGCCACGACCTTGCGTTGTACGCTTGGCACGCTCACGCCCAATGCCCGCGCTACTGTGGTAGTCAATGCTACGCCAACTCAAGTTAGAACGATCACAAGCCGTGGCACGCTTAGTTCGCCGGCTGATGAGCCTATTACAGCCAACAATCAACAACAAATTAGCACCCAAATTATTGCTCCAGGCAACCCAGTGCCAACTATCAGCAGCATTACGCCCAATAGTTTTGTGCAACAAGCAATTGGCTTGCCAGTGCAAATCAGCGTCAGCGGCACGGGTTTTGTTGCTAGCTCCAAGGTGTTTGTTGATGGAATTGAACGCCCAACTACCTTCTTAAATAATGTTCAAATTAATTTCTCAATGCCAGTCAATACAGCACTGGGTAATCATAGCGTGATTGTGCGCAATCCCACACCTGGCGGCGGCGATTCGAATAGCGTTAATTTGGCAGTTTTGCGCAATAACGTCGGATTTAGCAGCATCACTCCCGATACAGGCGGTGTAGATGTAGGTTTGCAAACCACCTTCACGATTAGCTGGACTCACACCACCGATCCATGGCGGATTATCGATAGCCTTGATTTACGCTTGGTCAATGCCGATGGAATTGGGTTGTGGGCACGCTTTACTGAGGGCGTTTCGGGCACATTTAGTTTGCTCAACAGCGAGGGTGATATCATCGGCACAGCGATTGCCGAAACTCCAAACATCCTCAGCAGCGACACTGCCGAGCTTGATGTTGAAGCCAGCAGTTTTGCCGGCAGCGGCCCAACTGGCTTTAGCATGAATGTAACCTTCAACGTGACCTTCAACGAGGCGGCGCGTGGTCGCTATAATATCGAACTCTACGCCAGCGATGATCATGGCGAGTTGCAAGGGCCAGATGTGCTGGGCACCTTCGATGTTGGCATTCACCAAATCTTCCTGCCAATGACAATTAAATAAACGTTTGTTTGATTAAGCGTCTAGCCTCGGTTGCCATGTTTCGCGACCGAGGCTAATGTTTTTAATGATCACGCTTGCTATACTCAAAGCATCTTGCCAACCAAGGAGCTAAGCATGCCAAAGCGTCCACCACTCCCCGAAGCCGTCCGCGATCTCGCGCTTTATCAATTTAGTTCAAGCAATGCTGAGCGCACAACACGAGGCAGACACATTATCACCGCAGCCACCGATTTGGAATATCGTTGGGGCTTCGATCCTGAGAGCACAGCCGAAAATCCAATCTATTTGGTCAAAGTCCAGATTCAGCATTGGGATATTATTCAGCCAGAAATTTATATGGTTAGCCTTGTTGATCAAGCTTTTGAAATCAGCGAAATCAAACTAGGCGATCGCAAAGTCGCCTGGAGCCATTGGCGGGTTGTGCCAAGCAGGCTGAGCTAAAACAAACTGTATCTTGCAATATTCTAATTTTATTGATATAAATGCATATAATCTAGAATAGTAGAATATTGCAAGAGGTAGGATACATGGCTAACTGGTTTTGGGTGTTCATGTTAATGATCATGTTGGTTGGATGTGGCAGTGCGAGTGTTCAACCAACGGCTGTGCCAAGTGCAGCGGTGGCGACTGCGACCACTACAACAATTAGCAATCCTCAAACTTCCGCGCAAATGCTGGAGTTTATACGCCAACATGCCGCCAATACGTCGATGGTCAGCTATAGCACCAACAGCGATGGCAGCATCAACCAAGCTGATCCGGTGATTCAATTCAATGCTGAAATGCCATTGCCACTTGCCTCGACCATGAAGATTGTGGTCTTGGCAAGCTATGCCCAAGCAGTCGAGGCGGGCACGCTTGATCCCGAAGAACCGATTGCTTTGGCCGATTGGGAGCTGTGGTATTGGCCGAATACTGATGGTGGCGCACATCCGGCGGCATTAAAACGGCTTGAAATTCCTGCCGATCAACGCGGCTTTGCCAATGACCCGCAAAAAACCGTGCCGCTCAAAACCCTTGCTCAAGCCATGATTTTCGAGAGCGATAACGCCGCCACCGATTATTTGATCGATCGCTTGGGCATGGCGGCGCTTGATCAAACGATCAAAACGCTAGGGATGCAGCAGCAAACCAAAATTCTGCCAATTATGGGGCTGTTTCTGTTGGTAATGAACCCCGATGCGCCAATCGATTCAAGCACCCTACCAACCTTATTGAAGTTGGATCAAGCCAGCATCGAGCAACAAGCCTTAGCACTAGCTGAGCGCTACAAAACAGAACCAGCATGGCGCGAAACTGTGCGCAATCAAGGCCAAATAACCCTAAGCTTGGCTGAACAAGGTCAGGTTTTCTCGCACATTATACCCAGAGGTAGCGCCAGCGATTATGCTAAAGTGATGGCATTGGTTGGCAATAATCAATTGATCAGCCCTGAAGTTTCGCAAACTATGCGCGAATATCTAGAATGGCCGATGACTATTGCTGGCAATGAAGCGATGTTCAAGCATTTTGGCACCAAGGGTGGTAGCCTGCCCGCAATGCTGACCGAAGCCATGTTTGTGCAGCCTGCGCAAGGCGAATGGGCTGATCGCACGCGGGTGGTCGTGCTCTTTTTCAATCAATTACCCGATGCCACATGGCTTGGCTTGCTCCAAACGTTTATGCAGCAGCAATTTGCCGTGCAAGTCGCGCTAGAACCCGCATTTGCTCAATCGGTCGCAAGCCAGCTAAAATAGGGCGATTTCAGCCAGAGGAACCAACTTCATGGATGCAGCCCAAGCCTTGCTCGACCGAATTGCCGCGTTGGAAGCCCGGGTCAGTGCCTTAGAAAGCCAAACTCCGGTAATACCGCCAATTATAAATCAAGACTTAGGCTTGGTACGGCTATTACAACAACGCACAGGCAGCGATTATGAGCATGAGCTTGGCCATGGAGCATTTCTCTTTGCTGGCTCAATTAATTCGGCGCTTGGCAATTATGTTTGGCAGGGCGAATATGGCTTAGGCGAATTGCTGCGCTACCCTGCCGAACAACTTATTAGTGTATTAAGTGCCTTGGCTAGTCCCGTGCGTTTACAAATTATCCAGACCTTGCTGGAAAGCCCTGCCAGCAGCCAAAGCCTGTTGGAACGCTTGAATATGCAATCGGCGGGCCAGTTATATCATCATCTCAAGGAATTACGCAACGCTGGGATTATTACCCAACGTGGGCGCAGCGATTACACCTTGGAAATCACGGCATTAATTCCGGTGATGGTGATTTTAGCCGCAGCCAAGAATATCGGAGACTAATATAGTACAGCGATCATCGATTGACATACCCTCACCTCCTAGCCCCCGCTCCCGCCGAGCGAGGCGAGGGGGAACCACTGTATCAGAACGGTGGAACATCCCTCGCCCGCCGCAGTGGGCGAGGGGCTGGGGGTGAGGGAACGGCGGAACCGATTGTTAACCTCATCATCCATTACACCAACCAATCTCCGATAGCCTAACGTCAATAGCCGATAGCCTCGCTCTACTTACTCCACCACCACTTTGCCAACGACTGCATAATCACCAAGCAGGATGCCGTCTTGGCTCCAAACTCCGGCGCGGCTCCAATCGCCAAATTCATCAAACCAGCCGATTCGCACTTCATACTCGCCAGCAGCCAAATCGCTGGGAATATTGATTGTCAGTAGATCTTCCCACCAATCGTCGGGTGTCCAGCGTAGCGAATGCCAAACCCCATCTTGCGGCTGCACATCGAAGGCAAAACTCTCATCTTTGCTGCCAACCTCGGCCAAATGCACAAATAACGACCATTGGCGATCTTGTTTGCCAACCGCTCGCCACAACGTGTTGACCAGCCATGGTTGGCCTGCTTTGGCGGTTGGGGGCAGCAAAATGCCGCGTAATTCAATTGGATTAGCAGTATCGGGTCGCCACAAGGCCAAAACTGGCCGCTCCGGCTGTGGCTCAACCACCAAATAGGGGTAGGCCGCGCTGATCACGGTATTTGGCAAGCCCACCGCCATTGTTACTAATAACGCTGGTAAGAGCCAAGCCGCCGTTTTGATGCTGCGCTCAAGCCCAATCGCCAAGGCACACGCCGCCACCGGAGCCGCCGGAAATAAGAAACGAGCTTGCCAGCCAACTTGGCCACTCAATACTGCAAAAGCGAAAGTCCAAGCAAAGGCCAAGCCAACCAAGGCCCAAGCGATTTGCCAGCGTTGATCGATGCGCAAGCGTCGAATGCCTAAAATTGCCAGGCCAAGCCAAATCGCTAACAACCAATACAGCCATTGCGGCGCGGCCACGCTCATCCAGCCAAAGCGGGCAATCAGCGAACTGCCCAAGGCATGCATGGCCTCGCCCCAATCGTGCAAGCTCCACGGTGAAAAGGTTGGGCTGCTAAATTCGCCTTTGTACAAGCCCAAACCAAATGGGTCGCCATACAGCAGCAAATTGCGCACATACCACCAACCTGCTATTGCTGTACTACTTAGGCTCAGCCAACCAAGCGCAGGCCAGAGGTTGATCGAGCGGCGCAATTGCCAAAGCCGTAGCCCAATCAAAGGGATTAGCAGCACCGCACTTTGTTTGGTTAGTAAGGCTGCCCCTAGGGTTGCCCCAACCGCCCATGGCCACCAGGCTTGCGGATTTGGCTCAAGCAACAGCCATAACAAGCCAGCACACAACAGCCATAGCAATGGATCATTCGAGACTAAAACTGAGTGAAATAGCAATTGCGGCCAAAATGCCAACAAACTGGCGGCGAAGGTTGCTAAGGTCTTACTCAAGCCCAAACGTAAACCGATTGCATAACCCACAACAATCGTCAGGGCGGCACAGCCAATTGAAAACCAACGCAAACGATGCCATACCAGCACATCGGCTTGGTAGGGTGGTCGATCGATTGAGCGCCAAGCAAAGGCGGCTGGCTCCTTGCCCCCAGCCCAAATCCAGCGATGATTATTCGCTAGAATCACTACCCGATCTTCGACGGCAACCGAGCGAGCTAATGGTTGCATCAACCAATAGGCCAGTGGTGGCTGATGGCCTTCGCCTGGCACATCGCCTAAACGCTGATCGGGCAGGCGATTATTGCGGGCCACAAATAGGGCATATTCGGCATGGCCTGGCTCATCTGGGCCTTCGCCCAAGGGAATGCGGGTACTCCACCAGACCGCAAGCGTGCAATACACCAGCAGGAGGAGCAGCAAAGGCCAATGATAGCGGAAGCGTTGTAATGCAGGCATTGAAGCAAGGCGCTGAATGGTCTCATTCAGCGCCGATCGGAGAATTAACCGAATTGTTCCAAGAACCGACCATCGTTGGAGAAGAACCAGCGAATGTCGTCGATGTCGTAGCGCAGCATGGTTTGGCGTTCTGGCCCCATCCCAAAGGCAAAGCCGCTCCACTCAGCGGGATCATAGCCGCCGTTGCGCAAGACGGTTGGGTGCACCATCCCTGCGCCCAGAATTTCCAGCCAGCCGCTCTTTTTGCAAATCCGACAGCCTTCGCCACCACAAATGAAACATTCGATATCGACTTCGACGCTTGGCTCGGTGAAGGGGAAGTATGAAGGGCGATAACGCACTTTCACATCATCCTTAAACATGCGCCGCGCAAAGTTGGCCAAGGTACCTTTGAGGTCGGCCATGGTAATGTTTTTGCCGATCACCAAGCCTTCAACTTGATGGAACATCATCTCGGATCGAGCGCTGACTGGCTCGTAGCGATAGCACTTACCAGGCAAAATCACCCGAATTGGCTCAGGATTCAATGTTCGCATCACATGAATTTGGCCAGGCGAGGTGTGGGTGCGCAACACGACCTTTTGATGAGGATCGTCGGATTGCACATAGAACGTATCCCACATATCGCGGGCTGGGTGATGCGCCGGCATATTGAGCAATTCAAAATTATACTCATCGGATTCGACTTCGCGGCTTTCCCAGACTTGAAAGCCCATTTCAGCAAAAATATGCTGAATTCGGCGCAGCGATTGAGTGCTGGGGTGCAAACGGCCAATATTGGCAGCTCGCCCAGGCAAACTAATGTCAACCGCGTCTTCTTCAAGCTCTTGATGCAAGGCCGCGCTTTGCAAACGCGCTTCTAAAGTGGTTTCTTGTTCGCTCAAGGCTTGCTTGATCGCGCCAAAGCGTTGGCCAAAGGCTGGCCGATCTTTGGGGTCGAGCTTACCGATTGATTGACTGGCTTGGGCCAACGCGCCCTTTTTGCCAGTCCATTGGGTGCGCCATGCAGCCAAATCATCGAGTGATTGGACGCTGGCTAAGGCCGCAGCGGCCTCTTTTTCAATTTGATCTAATTGCTCAAACATTGCCATTCCTACCTTTTAATATGCTCCGCGTAGTGTAGCACACTCATTGGGGTTTCTGTTCATTTAAATCGCGCAGTTGAATACCATCAACACTAACCAAGGCCAGATGGCTCATTTCACGCCGACGGGCATCATTTAAATTGGCCGCATACGAACGCTGGCGCAAATCAACTGCCGTGCGATAGCCTTGTTGGCGGAGTGCTGCTGCTGCCTGAATTACCAAGCCATGATCATCGCCAACAACCAACACACTTTTAACTGGGGCAATTTCGGCTGGCGCAACTGCTGCGACGATTCGTTCGAGTCCATAGGCAAAGCCAACGGCTGGCATTGCTCGCCCACCAAGCGCCGCAACTAAATCATCATAGCGGCCACCGCCACAGAGTTGCAAGCCATCAGCGCCATCGATCTCGAAAATCAGGCCAGTGTAGTAGTGCAAGCCACGACCCATGCCAAAATCCAGCACAATCTGATCTGCTGGCACGCCATATGCCTCAAGTAAGGTCAGGGTGGTTTGCAACTCATCCAAAGCGTCGGGTGCAACCGTATATTCTTGGCATAGCTCGCGCATCTGTTGCATCACATCTGGTGCCGAGCCACGGGCAGCGGTTAAAGCTGAAAGCAACTGCCATGCGCGATCAAGATTAAGCGCATCGTCGCCACGGCGCAGCTTGCGCACCAAGCGTTGAATGATTGCTTGTGGCTCACGCCCGCCGCTATCGAGGCGCACCCCAAGACTGGGTAATACGCGCAACAACAGCGTCTCAAGATCTTGGTCGGCGAGATGGGCTAGGCTGGCTAAATCAACTGGCAGATCGTCGTCGTCGTCGCGCCATTGTTGTTTAACCGCATCAAGCCCTTTAGAACGAATCCGTTCGAGGCTCCAGGTGAGCGCCGACGTGATCCGTTCGGGTAAGCCGAGGCTATTGAGCAACGTCTTAATTACACCAATATGGCCAATGGTTAACGTCCATTGCTGAATGCCCAATTCGCGCAGGCCAGTGACAGCCAAACCAAGGGCTTCAGCATCGGCCAACGGGCCAGGTGCACCGATTAATTCGATGCCAACTTGGGTAAATTGCCGATAGGTCGCGCGACGTGGGCGTTCATAGCGAAACACTGGCCCAGCGTAGCGCAAGCGTAAGGGAATTGGCGCATCGCCCATGCCACTGATGACTGCTCGTAAGACCGAGGCTGTCCATTCAGGGCGTAAGGCCAAATCACGGCCACCTTGATTCCAATGGTACAATTTGGCGATGAGATCATCACCAGATTTTTTTAAATACAACTCACGATGCTCAAGCAATGGCAACTCAATCGGGTCATAGCCAGCTTGATCAAAAGTAGCGGTTAATGTCTGAATCAGCGCCTGACGTTGGTGAACGGCAGCGGCAAAAAGGTCACGGGTTCCGCGAACCACTTCAGGAGTTAATTGATAGCCCACAGGTTCCTCCGAGCACAATCGCAACCATTGTACGCGAAAATTTCGCAAGGGTGAACGGAACCAAATAGGGTCGTATAGCGTAAAGTACTTATGTCTGCCTTGACGGCTACTCAGTGGCGTGATACGCTGCTTTTATTGGTACTTTACAGCTTGTTAACTGCCACGGGAAGGAAAGCCTATGCATGGATTAATGATTTTTTCGGGATTATTTGGTGCGTTGGCAGTCATCTTCTGGTTCTTCGGTCAGCCAATTTGGTCATTGTTAAATGTCCCCCGTCAACTCAATCAATTGTGGCAAGGTGTGGCTGTGCGGCGTAATCACGCAATCGAGCACGCCACAGTCAATGTGCTCGAAGAGCGCTATGGTTCGCAATTGGTCGATGGCTGTGCGACAACCGAAGGCTTTCGCATTCGCGCCGCGATTGATCCAGCGTTGTTGTTCGATGCTGCCCGTGAAGGCTTGTTACGCCTGCAACGCGGCGAACGCTCGATGGCGATTTATCGCCGTTGTGCAACGGCCTTGAGTTTTTGTTTCCTGACCGTTGCTTCGATCGGCCTTGGCATGGTTGCTTTCCTCGATATGTTGTCAAGTACCAGTATTTTCTTGGCATTAACCATTGCTGGCGCACTTACCCCCAAGTTAAGCCCACTTTTTCAACGCTTTTTTACAACTTCGCTCGATGTTAAGGGTATGAGTATTGGCGCGATTGAGTTAGTGCCACCAACCTTGTTTATGGGCTTGTCGTTTGCTGCTGGCGGCGCAGAGTTTGCCGTGCGCACCAAACCAGCTCGGCGCATTTATCAACCCCCCTATCGCTATGGCGAACGGGTTCCGGTGTATGTGCCAGTCGAAAATAATACCCGCCAACGCTAAATCTGGATTCAATTCAAATCAAAGGCCGAAGTTGCTTACTTCGGCTTTTTTGTTGCCCAACAAAACTCACCCTTGTGTCTACCCTTGGGGATGACCCTATACTAGCGCTATGAACGAACAGCGTATCTCAATTGGTAACTTTGCCCAAGCAACTCGCCTATCGCTCAAAGCCTTGCGGATGTACGATCAATTAGGCATCTTAGCGGCTCACTATGTCGATCCACAGACTGGCTATCGTTATTATCAGGCTGAGCAACTGGCCACTGCTCGCTTGATTGGTATGTTGCGTCAAATTAACATGCCACTTGCCACGATTCGCCAATTGATTAATGCTTCCGCTAAAGATGCCGAGATTTTGCTTAGCCGCTACATTCGTTCAGTCGAGTTGCAGGCAATCCAAGCCCGTCGTGCCCAAAGCCTCATCCTCGGGTTAATTCGTCAAGAAGGAGTTTGTATGAGCCTTGAAGTAACTGTCCGCCAACAAGCCGATCAGCCCATCCTCAGCATCACCAAACGCACGTTTGTTAACGAGTTGGATAATGTGATTGCGCATGCCTTCCACACGATGGAACGTTTTGCCGCTGACCATCATTTAGTTGTGCGTGGCTCTGCGTTTGGCATTTTTCACGGCACGATTAACGCCGATGATGATGGCCCGATTGAAGTTTGTTTACCTGTTGATCAGCTTGTCGAGTCGCAAGGCGAGATAGTTGGGCGAATTTTGCCTGCTGGTAAAGTTGCAGTTGTGACAATGCACGGCGATCAGTGTGAGTTTCCGCATATTTTGGCGGGCTACGATGCTGGTAGCGATTGGGTCAAAGCTAATGGTTATGTGGTTTCCGATTCACCGCGCGAAATCTGGATCAACCCGCCTGGCCCTGATGCTTTGATGGAAATCGCTTGGCCATTCCACGAAGCCTAAAATGTGCCCTCACCCCCTTGCCCCCTCTCCCGCCGAGCGAGCGAGGGGGAACCACCGTATCATAACTATTGGAACTCCCCTCGCCCGCGTTTTCGTGGGAGAGGGGCTTTAATGGCGTGGTTTTGGCATGATTTGTGGTGAAAACGGGTGCTCCCCCTCGCCCGCGTTTTCGTGGGAGAGGGGGTGAGGGAACGCTCCACAGCAGACCAATCGTAAAAAACCTACCCTTGTAAGGAGGGGGCAGAGGGGGAGGGAATCTAAAGCAAGCTAATTAGCCAATGAAACAGCGGAGCTACCAGTAAGGCAGGTAGCAACGAAGCCACGCGAATTTTGGTCAGATCAAGCAGATTGATGCCCACGCCAACCACCATCAAGCCCCCAACTCCCGTAATGATCAACACCCGTGGATCGACCGCTGGATTGGGCAAAATCGTGGCTAAAGCACCAGCCGCCAGCGCCACCCCACCTTGATAAATCAAAATGATCAAAATCGAAAAGCCCACGCCAATCCCAAAGCTGCTAGCCAAAGCAATTGCCGCCAAGCCATCGAGCGCCGCTTTGATGATCAGTAGCTGTGAATCGCCGATCAAGCCATTGTTAATGCTACCAATCAAGGTCATTGGGCCAATACAAAACAGCAATGAAGCTGCTACAAAGCCCTCGGTAAAGCGTCCGCTCCCATTAAATTTAGCTTTGAGCCAATCGCCTAATGCAGCTAAACGCTGCTCGACTCGCCACCACTCCCCCAACAAACCACCAACCACCAAACCAACCAAGCCAATCACCACCCCATCGACTACAATTGGCTGAGCTGCTAGGGCTGTGCTTTGCAAGGTTGCTCCAGCTTTGTTCATGCTGCCAGCCATCGATAAGCCAATAAAGATCGTCACCAAGCCCAGTGCCTGCATAATGACTGTTTGCATGCGTTCGGGTAAACGCCCACGTAACGCTAAGCCTAAGCCTGTGCCAAGTGCCACCGTCGCCACATTGATCAACGTTCCATTGAGTTTCGCCCACAGACTCAGATCCATCCTACGTACTCCTAAACAAAAACCACGAAGCGTCAAGGCTTCGTGGTTGTTTAATATTGGTGACCCCGGCGCGACTCGAACGCGCGACACACAGTTTAGGAAACTGTTGCTCTATCCACCTGAGCTACGGGATCATACCATCGGCAATTATGCTTAAGCCGGCCCGAAATGTCAACCCCGTTAATGAACGTATGAAGGATGAATTATGAGGGCTGAAATTGGTAACAAAGAAGATAGAACATAGATGGAATGGTTTATGAGGTTGGCAACCGCCAGTATTCCCTCACCCCCGACCCCTCTCCCACGGCGGTTTAAGGGCGGACAGGGACGCACACCATGGGTTCACACAACGACCTCGGGTTGGTATACTGGGTGGTGACGAAACCAAACCCATCCCAAAACCGAGGTCGTATGCCGAGTATACCAGCCCTTGCCCACTGGATCAACACCATCCTGCGCACCGCCGTGCCCACCCTCTCGCCCTGGACTGCCCGTCGGCTCACCGATTGGCTCGTCAGCATCCTGCTCATGCCGTCCATCACCACGCGCGTCGTGGCCTGGGGCTGTGCCCTTGGACTGTCCACCGCTGCCCACGCCGCCAGTCACGAACGCCGACTGCGCCGCACCTATCGGGATTCCCAGCTGTCGTGGTCGCTCCATCGCGCCATCCTCGCCACCACCCTCCACATCGCACCCACTGAATCCGTCACCGTTATCATCGATGAAACCACCCACACCGACCGCTGGACCCTGCTCACCGCCGCCCTCTGGTATCACGGTCGCGCCATTCCGCTTGCCTGGGTGCTCCATCCCGGCTATACCCGCCGCGCCACCGCCTTCTGGACCGATGTTGCCACCCTGCTGGAGCGCGTGCAGCAGGTGCTGCCCAATGCCATGTCCGTCGTCGTCGTGGCCGACCGTGCTTTTGGCTGCCCCGCCTTCACCGATCAGGTCGCGGCCTACGGCTGGGGCTGGGTCGTGCGCGTCCAAGGCCATACCCGCATCCAACTGCGGGGGCACACCGAAACCATGATCCGCACGCTGGTCACGCGAGGCCATCGCGTGGTGCGGCGGGGTCATGCCTTCAAGAAGGCGGGCTGGCGAACGGTGACAGTGGTGGCCGCATGGGAGGCGACGTGTCACGAGCCGTTACTGCTGGTGAGCAATCTGGAGGGCATTGGGGCGATTCGGCAGGCGTATGGGCGGCGCTCTGCGATTGAGGCCCTGTTTCGCGATTGGAAAACGGCGGGCTGGCAATGGGAGGCGAGCCAGTCGCGGAGCCAGACGACGCAGGAGGCCTTGGTGCTGGGCATGGCGATCGCGACGGTGCTGGTGCTGCTGGTCGGGACGGCGGAGGCGCAGGCGGTGCTGGCCGAACGCGGGGATCGCCCCAGCCCGCGCCGCCCATGGGCGGCACGAGAAAGTCTGTTTCGGTTGGGGCGGTATGGGGTGCTGCGCTGGCTGTGGACGGGAACGCAGCCAGCGCTGGGAGCGCGACTATCGTTGGCGGGAACGGCGCTGCACGAACGGTGGGCCACGACGGTGACGCGGGGTGGTCGGCTCGGGACGGCCATCCCCTAACACTGATGAATACCCATTCCCCAACCTGTCCGCCCTTAAACACTGCGGCGGGAGAGGGGCGATCCAATGATCATGATCAAGGGTTTCCCCCTCGCCTCGCGGGCGGGAGAGGGGGCTAGGGGGTGAGGGCATGCCAATTGACGATCCATCCCACCCAAGCATTGTTAACAACCTACCCTTGTAAGAGAGGGGTCGGGGGTGAGGGATCGTTAAAACCTACCTATAGCCACAGCTTTCATCCCGCATCCCTTTTTACGCTGCTTGTTGCTCGTTGATTTGCTTAACTTTGGTTTCGCTCCACTGCCAGAGCTTTTCGGCGGCAGTTTGATCGTGCGAGGCTGGGCTGGATTCACGTGGTTTCTTTTTATCGAAATACAAGCCCGTGAGATGCTCAACTTCGTGCGATGTGGCAAGATACAAGGTGGTTTCGGCCCCTTTTTCGGCGCTGATCGAGCCAAGATCCATTAATTTGCGCATGGCAATGCCAAAGAATCCGTTGTTGGCAGCAAAGCCGGTTGAAACCACGCCTGGATGCAAGCAGTTGACCGTGACATCGGTGCCTGCCAAACGGCGGGCAAGCTCTTTGGTAAATAGAATATTGGCCAATTTGGAACGACCATACATGCGCCAGCCACCCCATTTGCGCTTGCCTTCAAGATCGTTGAAATCCATCGCGCCCATCCGATGAGCCTCAGAAGAAACATTGATAATTCGGGCAGGAGCGCTAGCTTTGATTGTATCCAACAGCAAATCGGTTAATAGAAAGTAGGCTAAATGATTGAGCGCCATGGTTAATTCGATGCCATCGGCACTTTCTTGGCGTGAGTTATAAAATGCTCCAGCATTATTGACCAAAATATGCAATTGATGATGTTTGCTCAAAAATTCGGCGGCAGCCCTGCGTACATCAACTTGCTTGGATAAATCGGCCAAAATATAGCTAACATTGGGATTGCCAGTTTCGCGTTTGATCATCTCGGTAACGCCTTCGGTGCGCAACGGATGCCGCCCAATAATCACGACCGTCGCGCCTTGACGCGCTAGTTCTAAGGCTGTTACCTTGCCGATACCACCAGTAGCCCCGGTGACCAAACAAACTTTACCTTTCATAGTGCCTCCATAAAAGCCACAAATTACATGTGCTACTAGCAGGATGCCCCGATTTACGCAGTGTGTCAAGCCATGGCAACAAACGCTAAAACAAAATGCCCCGCTCTCAACGAGAACGAGGCATCATGACTGCAAAATAGCGTTTAACTAGCTTTGGTGGTTGGTTGTTTACCAGCTCGACTGCGGCTGCTCGTTCGCCGAATCAGGGTTGGCATTGCACCATCACGCACCGTTTCAGCGGTAATTACACAGCGCACTACATCGGTTTCCGACGGCAAATCAAACATCACATCGAGCAAAATTTCTTCAACGGCAGTGCGCAAACCACGAGCGCCTGTTTTGCCAGCCAACGCTCGCTCAACGATTGCTTCCATGGCATCGCCGCTGACTTCGAGTTGCACATGATCAAGCGCCAACATTTTTTGATATTGCTTGATGATTGCGTTGCGTGGCTCGGTCAAAATCCGCATCATGGCATCTTTATCGAGCGGCGTGAGCGCGGCGACAACCGGCATACGTCCGATAAACTCAGGAATAAAACCAAAGTGCAGCAAATCGTCGGGGTTGACCAACGATAGCAATTTCTTAGAACGTTCGAGCCGTTCTTCTTTGACGATCGTCTTGCCAAAGCCTAAGGTTCCGCCACTACCCATCCGTTCAGCAATATGATGCTCCAAGCCTTCGAACGCCCCACCACAAATAAACAGCACATTGGTGGTATCAAAGGGAATAAATTCTTGCTGCGGATGTTTGCGGCCTGGCATTGGCGGCACATTGACCACCCCGCCTTCGAGGATTTTCAGCAAAGCTTGTTGCACACCCTCGCCCGAAACATCACGCGTGATCGATGGATTATCGGCTTTGCGGGCAATTTTATCGATTTCGTCGATATACAAAATGCCCATTTGAGCGCGATCAACATCGCCATCGGCGGCTTGAATCAAGCGCAGCAGAATCGTCTCGACATCTTCGCCAACATACCCAGCCTCGGTTAATGCGGTGGCATCGGCGATGGCAAATGGCACATCGAGCATACGAGCTAGGGTTTGGGCAAGCAGCGTTTTGCCTGAGCCAGTTGGCCCAACTAACAAAATATTGCTCTTTTGAATTTCGACATCGGTATCGCCTTGAGCTTGGGCACGCAACCGCTTATAGTGGTTGTACACCGCCACCGCCATCACCTTTTTCGCCCGATCTTGGCCAATTACATATTCATCGAGATGATCACGAATGGCATGGGGAATCGGCAGTGTTGGTGGGAGAATTGGGGCATGGGGAGCTTCTTTACGCTCCTCGTTGGCAATAATTGCGCTTAACAGCTCAATGCACTCGTTGCAAATAAATAATGCCCCCGGACCTGTGACCAAGCGATCGACTTCATCTTGGTTCCGCCCGCAAAACGAGCAGTAGTAGGTCGGTGGCATAAAGGCGGATTGCGCCATTGGAATTGCTCCCATTGGTGACGACGCGAGCAACGAGGCTCGCGTCATCATCCTTGTTGCTCAATTAATCTTGTTGCCCAGCTTCAATGTGGGTCGTAATTTCGTCAATGATACCATATTCTTTGGCTTGTTCTGGTGTCATAAACAAATCACGGTCGAAGTCGCGGGCAATCCGCTCGATCGGCTGACCAGTATCTTTTGCCAGCAAGCCACGCACAATGTTTTGCAAGCGCAACAACTCTTTAATTTGAATTTCGACATCAGGCGCATAACCGCGAGCACCACCACCAGCTGGGTGCATGTGGATGGTTGAATTGGGCAATGAATAGCGCTTGCCTTTGGTACCACCAGCCAGAACTGGCGTTGCCATACTGCCAGCAAAACCAACACACCAGGTCGCAATATCGGGCGAAACCATCTGCATCGTATCGTAGATCGCAAGGCCAGCATTCACTTCGCCGCCTGGGCTGTTGATATAGATTGAAATATCGCGATCAGGGTCATCGTGTTGCAAGAACAATAATTGAGCCACCAACACATTCGCAATTTGCGAATCAATCGGCGTACCGAGAATGATGATCCGCTCTTTGAGCAAACGTGAGTAGATGTCATAAACTCGTTCGCCACGGCTGCTTGTTTCTACAACGTAGGGAACAACCATTGAGGGCGATTTCGCTGCCACAATGTCGTGAGCAGGTGAGAGCCATTGAAACCAGGACATAGCAAGCCTCCTTGCAACGGTGCGCATCGGCGCACTTCGGTCGATGCTTCTAGTCTACCCGAAAAACCTCGCGCATGGCAGAGGGCCATTCCATTGCATCACAATGTTAACACGATTCCAACACTTGTCGATGCCACCATTCTGCTGGTTGATTATCCACCATTCAGGGGAACTATGCAACCACCTGTGGGAAGGATGAGGGTGAATTATGAGGGATGAAGGCTAAAGGCAAAAGATGGATTAGGGGCTAGGTGTCAGGCATCAGGTTTTAAAGCAGAGGCGCAGAGGATGTGAGGGGTGAGGGATCAGGGGCTAGGGGTTAGCAACTTGAAACAGGCTGCATTAACTGATCCCTGACTGCTGATCCCTCATCCCTCGTCCTTCGTGCGCTTCGTGTCCTTCGTGGCTCAAAAGATTTATGGCTTCGTGATTACGCTCGCTTTACAACAAACGAATTTTTTCGCGGTGGCTTTTGACCTCGCGGGTGGCGTTGCGGGTATCCACAACCACGCGACTTTGCTCGACGATCTTGGCATAATCGAAGGCACTGTGATCGGTCACAATTACCGTACAATGGGCTTGCTGTAGTAGTTCATCAGTCAGTGGCACGGTTTGGTATTCATGATTATGGTGATCATAAAAGACGGTTACATGGGGATCGCAACAGTACACATTGGCCCCATCAGCCGCCAACAAATCCATTACTTTGAAAATTGGCGATTCGCGGTAGTCGTCGATGTCTTTTTTGTAGGCCACCCCGAGCAGTACAACCGTTGAGCCTTTGATGCTACGTTCTTGATCATTCAGCGCATGGCTGATGCGATCGCGCACAAAGCGCGGCATGGTCAAATTGATCTCGCCTGCTAGCTCGATAAAACGCGCCGAAATATCGTAATGCCGCGCCTTCCAAGCCAAATAGAAGGGATCAAGCGGGATACAGTGGCCGCCCAAACCTGGGCCTGGGGTAAAGCGCATAAACCCAAATGGCTTGGTTGCGGCAGCATCGATAATTTCCCAAACATTCAAGCCCATGCGATCGCAGATTAGAGTTAATTCGTTGACCAAGGCAATATTGACGTTGCGGAAAATATTCTCGAACAATTTGGTCATTTCGGCGGCGGCTGGCGATGAAACTTCGGTTACCGCAGTTACGATATGGCCGTAGAACAACGAGGTTAGCTCGTTGCACTGCGGCGTAACTCCACCAACCACCTTGGGAATATTGTGCACCTTGAAATTAACCGAGCCAGGATCGATCCGCTCGGGCGAAAAGGCCAAGAAATAATCTGCGCCCACGCTGAGATTGCAAGCATCAAAGGCTGGTTTGAGCACTTCAACCGTGGTGCCGGGGTAGGTGGTGCTTTCAAGAATAATCAATTGGCCTGGGCGGAGTCGCGCGGCAATCTCGTTGGTCGCCGATTCGATATAGCTCATATCGGGGTCGCGAGCTTCGTTGAGTGGGGTCGGCATACAAATAATAATAATGTCGCAATCGCGCAATCGCTCAAATTGGGCGGTTGCTTCGATCAACTTATTATTGCGGAGCGCGGCCAAATCGCTGCTTGGCACATCGCCGATATAGCTCACGCCCTCGTTGATGCTGGCAATTCGTTCAGCACTAATATCGAAGCCTAGCACATTGAATCCAACGTTGCCAGCCCGAGCCAACATTGGCAAGCCAACATAGCCCATGCCAATAACCCCAACTTGCGCACGTCGTGTTTCGATCGCGCTGCGTAAATCTGCAAAGGTACTCACACTAAATCCTTTATTGTTTCATAGATTGGCATCTATGCGAAACTGAAACCCATGTGCCAAATAAGCTTGGCACGAGAACGATTGTTGTTAAGCCCCCTCACTCACGCCTTACAAGGGTAAGTTTTTAACAATTCATTGATCACCACCCTTCCGTCCCGCCTCCAGGCGGGAGACGCAGTGGGCTTTAATCCCCCTGCACCCCCTCAAAGACATGGGGTGGTGAACAGGCATTCACCGATGAACCACGGGATTGGTGGTTCGCAAATGAAAACGATCAAAAACCGACCTTTGTAAGCGCCCTTTCGCCTGCTGAGCGGGCTAGGGGGGAGGGAATAGCCATCCCGAATTATGACGATTGTATCGCCGCAGTATACAGCTGTTCAAGCCGCGCGGCATAACGGTTCCAAGTTAATTCGGTTTCAACCCGTAACCGCGCCGCTTTACCTAGCAGCCTAGCCCGTTCTGGTTGATTGAGTAGATCGTTGATCGCGGCACTCAGTGCTTGTGGCTGGGCAGGTGCTACCAACAAGCCATGTTCGCCCGAAGTAATTACTCCAGGCACTCCGGCAATCTTGCTGGCGATAATTGGCCGACCCGCGCCCATGGCTTCGAGCAGGGTATTGGGCAAGCCATCGACGTTGCCACTGCGATCGCGCACCGAAGGCAGGATGAAGATTGTAGCAGCATTCAAGGCACTATTGATGAGATCGTGACCAATTGCCCCGGGAAATAGCACGGCCTCGCCAATCCCTAGATCAGCGGCTTGAGCCATAAGTTGCTCTAGGCCTGGGCCATAGCCACCGATCATCAATTTGGCGGTTGGATGCTGGGCTAGCACCTGAGCAAAGGCCTGCACCAAATAGCGAAAGCCTTTTTTCTCGACCATGCGCCCAACCGTAAATAACAATGGTGTAGCAGTATCGAGGCCATGTTGTTGGCGAAAGGCCGCGCCAACGGCGGGATCGGGCCGAAAATCAACGGCATCAACACAATAGGGCAGTACATGCAATTTAGCAGGTTCTGCGCCCAAAGCCGCTGCCCGCGTCGTCAGATCGCTCGATGGCGCAGTGATTGCCGAGGCATAGCGCATGATCGCTGTATTGATCCAGCCAGTTGGGGCAGTGCGCTCAGCCACCGAAACATCCGAGCCATGCGTGCTGATAATCAGTGGTAATTTTCGTTGCCGCGCTAGCAACCAAGCCGGAAAGCCATTCGGAATCGACCAGTGACCATGAATTAAATCGAAGGGTTGTTGGGCGGTAAGCTGGGCCATGGTGCGCCATGCTGAAGCAACTGCCAAGGGTGCAACCAAAAGCGCGGCGTTGCGCATTTGTACATCATTATGCAACGCACCAGCATAGCCCCAAACATTTAAGCTCGGATGCGGCGCATAGCGATAGCGATGGATCTGCATGCCCCGTACCTGATCGCCACGTTTGAGTTCGGGGTGATCGGGCAAAAGCATATGCACCTCGTGGCCACGCTCGACCACGGCGGCGGCAATTTCTTCGATAAAGGGCGCGGTCATCTCACCTGGATATTTGGGAAACGACGACGCAATCATGAGTATGCGCATAACTTGCTATTCGCTCATAGGCTATCAACATGCAATAGCCGTGTATGATGATCAATCAGTTTGGAGTCGTTGGAACATTGCAGCTACAGTTTTGGCTCCAGCAAACTGTATTTATTGAATTTCGTAGATATAGACTGTGCGGTTTTTCGGCCCCGCAAAGCTGGCTCGTAGCACAAACCCAGGTAGCTCCTCGCCTTTGAGCAAGCGGCCTAAGCCAATTTGAGCTTGATCTTTGTTGTTTTGCACAGCATTGACCAGAATAAACGAGGCCTTGTAATAGTCAGCAACCTGTTTAATCACGGCTAAATCGGCCACATTTGGGTTCATCACAGCAGCGCGTTCAGCATGAAAATTGAGTTGCCATGGCACGCGGGTCATAACCACCGCCTCTGGTGGTGTGTTTTGGCGCAACCATTCAAAGGCCTGCAAATCGGGTTGCCATTCGGCATACTCGCTGCCTGCGACGGTAGCACTTTTGTTAGCGGCCTCAACCCACCCCGGGGTGAGCGCCAAGACCAGCAATTGAGCCGCTACCAACAAGGCCAACGGACGACCACGCTGGTTCCAGCAACGAGCAATTGCATCGTGAATTGCCACCAACGCCCCAGCCGCCAGTAAGGCCAAAAATGGCACTAATGGCACAAAATAGCGTTCTTCATCAGCGTGCCAATAGAGCGCCAAGAAGATAATATATGGTGTGAAACTCGCTCCAACCAAGGCGATCAAGCTGGCTTGTTGGCGGCGAGCAGCAATCAAACCAATTAAGCTTAGCCACGCACCCAACATCAACCACACATAGGGCTGACCATTAACGCCCTGATCGTTATTGCCCATCAAATTGCCGCGACCGCTGAACATGCCCAAAGCTGGGCTAGCTGGCAACAAATAGTTGCGAGTCGCTTCAAATTGGTTACCAATTTTATCAAAGGTCTTTTGATAGCCCCAACGCAGAATCCAGCTTGGTTCAGGTAAGCCGTTGCTCCCGGGCAAGCCTTGCTCGTTGGTGTAGATATTGTAGATCGAATCGAAATTTGTGTAGCCGATGATCCAAGCATCATAACTTTCGGTCGAAAAGGCGGGTTTGCCAAATTCGTGCAGGTTGCGGGCAATATAAGGTGAGAACACCAAAACCGCTGGGAGTACCCACCACAAAGCAGCAGTGCGATAGGCTTTCCAGCGATCTTCGACCTGCCACAAACGCCAAATCAGCCACAAGCCCATGCCAATCGCTACAATTACGGCGCTGGTTTTTTGCCAACACATGAGGCCGATGATCAGGCCTGAGCCAAGCAAGCGCTCTTTGCTATGAGTTACCAAACTACGCCAGAGCAACCAAATCGCCGCTGTGTAGAACAGCACAAACGCCAAATCCGAGGTGCTATAGATCATCAAGCGGAACATATGTCGATTGATCAGCACCAACAGCACCGCAATCAAACCAACCCGTTGATCCCACAACTGACGGGCAATACGATAGACCACGATCGACAGCAAACTAAAAAAGATCAGGTTGGGGATTTTGGCGGCCCACGGTTCTGGCCCAAACAAGGCAAAGAATGGCGCAATCCAGACTGGCTGCAACATTGGCCAGGTTTCTTGCACGCGGGTCACGCTGCCATCGGGATACAGTTTGAAAAATTGGGTGACATAATCAACGACCCAGCCACGCCCCGCCACCAAGTTGCGGGCAACTACACCGTTATCGGAGTAATCGGCGTTGCCAAGGTAGTTAATTTGGCGAATTACGCCCCAGCTATAGACTAACCAAACCCCAACCACTAAGCCTAGCAAGGCCCAGCCCAAGCCTTGGCGGGTGCGCAAACGCCGATTGAGCCGATCGAGCAACCGATTGAGATCGCCCCAGTAGAAGCCTGCAATAAACAAGCTAGCTACTGCCAACGAAACCACAATAATCGCCCCAGGATCGAGCTTTTTGGCTTTGGGTAGCCATTCGTTGGCGGCTTGGCTAAGGCTGGGCCAACTGATAGCCAGCAGGCCAATCAGTGCAGCCACAGCTAAACCATAATCAAGATTTTGGCCTTGCAACAAGCGCTGGCGGAAATGCAACCAGGTATCAATAATCTGGCGTTGCCAATTCCAAACCACCACAAAACCAAGCCCCAACAGCACCAACTCAAACGATGGCAACAGCCAGTGGCGGGCAAGATAGCCCAGGGTCAGCCAAAAAACGACCAAGAGCAACCCAAGCAAAAACAATGGCAAACGCTCACGCGGATAGAGCCAACCAGCCAGGAGGATCAAGCCCAAGGCCACTGCTACACGCCAAATCAAGCTCCAGGCAGGCAAATTAAAGCCTACAGTGTTGGTCGTGGCGCTAAGGCCATACAAGCGCAAACCATGGGGGCGGCGGTCGTTGGGATAGAGCGTCGTGCCAGTGAAGGTGGCAGTATTATCCAAGGGGGCAAGCTGCTGTGGGTCGTGGCTCAGGCGTAATTCAAGCTCAAGGTTGCTTTGATTGAGTGCTGGAGTATTTAATTGATAGATGGTGCGTTGGCTGCTGGCCTCAAATACGGCGATCAGCTGTTGATTGACCAACACATGCACAAATGGCTGGCGTACATCGCTGCGTAGCACATCGTCGGGCCAGCCAACTACATCAAGCTCAAGCCTATAACTGCTATGTGCGCCGAGTGCCGGAATCTGAATTTGGGTGCTGCCGCGTGTCCAGCGAAACCGCCCGCCAGTTGCGTCGAGTTCATCGGGGAAGACCGTGCCAAGATCGGTGGCAGCTTGGCCTAGTGCCTCGCTTGAAACCAAAAACGGCTGATCACCCAAGCCGTCGCTGGCGATCCGCACATGAGTCGGCAACTGATAGAGCGCGGTTAATAAGCATAGCGCCATCAGCAACACACTTGCGATTGTAATGATCCATTGACGCAGCGACCATGCAGCGCGGCGTTGCCACCAGTCTTGTACCAAGCCAGCCTCAAATCGTTTCATCGACAACAACGTGCCATTATACCAGAGCATCGCATCGGCGCTTTTTTGCAATTTGGCATTACGATCAACCGATTGATTGGACGAATCGGATAACCGAGATAACTATTTCGCTATCGATCCTCACACTCAGAATCGAGTCATAACCCAGAGCTAGCCTAGCAAAAAAGCAACGAATTTCACGAGCTTTTTTGATGGTCATCGCTGCTGAAATCAGTGATACTAGCGGTAGTGGAGCGCGTATGTGCCCTCCATTCCGCCCAGCAGTGCCACACGAGACTGGCCCGTGAATGCTCCTGTATGGTCGTGTCGATTGTCTGTGTCGATGAGGAACCCGCCATGAAAATACCCCACAACCAACCTGATTACTCGTAAGCGCTCCCCCATGGTTAATTTCAATCTTTTTTCAGGAGGGAAGCATATGTCTCGTGCGATTCGCAGCATGATCGGCTGTTTTGGCTTAATCATCATGTTGAATATGATTACCCCAACTCGTGCAATACCCAAGGCTCCACCAAGTTCATCACAAGCTGGTGCCCCAATTGAAGGTTCATGGAACAAGCTTCATAATCAGCATCCTGCAGCATAATCCCAAATCACAAGCTGGTGCCCCAATTGAAGGTTCATGGAACCCCAACCTTGCGAGCCATCTACGCAATCCAGCGCTGATTCGCCATGCTATTGTCGGCCCAGACCAGAATTTGTATATTGCCGGAGCCTTTAGCAATATCAACAATACCGCTGCTAATGGGTTAGCTCGTTGG